>NZ_JBNWDZ010000007.1:0-289673 GCF_053521645.1 Agrobacterium sp. CG674
CTAGAGCAACTGAAAGAGATGACTGCAACGCTCCAGATGCAAATAACTTGCCGGATCGCTCCAGCAAATTGTCAATCTCTTTACGAATTGCGGTGTCGATCTGTGGCTTCCGCATCAGCATCTCCGGCGTGAAGAGAAAATATAATAGAGCATCTCCCCATCACCGCAATGACGCGATTTGCGCGAAGCGGATGGCGGTCATTGGGCCGTAACTGACAATAAATGTCATATAGCCGCAACGGGGCCGTGCTTTACAACCGTCGTGATGCACCAAGATGATCTGCCTGTGACCGATGCACTGATTCGTCAGCTCTTAGAGAGGCACACGCCTCAGTGGACTAACTTGCCTCTGGATCGAGTCACGTCTTTCTAAGCGGTCATCAGAGCACCTCAGGCGAGGATGCTTGAGACGACCCTGTCGATATTCGCGTCGGGCCAATGCTCAGCGTGGCTTAGCCCAGGCGGCAGATCGTACCCGACGAAATAGCTTTTGGACGCTAGGTTGAGCATGGGGATATCGCCCCAAGAATCACCTGTGGCCGCGAGCGCATTCGGGCCGAGGTTCAGTTCAGACAAAAGAGCCTCAAGATAGCTCGCTTTGTCCTCAGGCCAAAAATGCTGGACCGTGTCGTCGGCCTGCCATCCGGTACCAACAGCGTAATCCGCCTCCAGTTCGGCAGCGAGCCAATCGACCGCGAATGCCCAAGTTATGGAAACGAGAGCTGTTTTGATCCCAGCTTTCTTCAGACGGGCAAATCCGTCTTTTACGCCGGGCGCGAGCCGCAGCTCCATCAGATGCCTGGTCAGATTCTCCTTACCGAAAGGCAGATACCATTGAAGCATTGTATCGCGACCAGCGATAATCTCCTCGCGAGATCGCAGCAGTTCGAAGGCGTCCATCTCGTTTGAGCGACCAATATTCCGAGCGATACATCCGCAGATGTTTTCGCCGCGTAGCAGTGTGCCATCGACATCAAAGGCGGCTAATGTAATACCGGTAATTGTGGGTCCCCTCTCGACGCTCGAACCGTCGCCCATGGTAAGCAGAGACACGGTTTAACGCAACGACCGCTTCTGGCGGATACTGTTGAAAAACTCCAGCAGGCGGTTTTTCCTTCGGGCCCACTGAAATAATATTGCGCATGCCACGCTTCCCAGCACGTCAGGCGCAATGTGGTTTCATCTCTGCCGCACCGTCAGAAAACTATACCTGACGATCCGGACAAGGCGCGCCTTTACCGATGCCCAGGGGAGTTTTTCAACGGTATCGGCGCAACGCGGCCAAGGCAGCAATTGACCCATTGCGGACCTCTCTTGATCGCTAGAATCTTACCGTCACAGTATAGCTATCGGCTACTCAGGTGTATTACGGTCTGTTTGCAGGAGGTGGATCGTATGAAGGACAAGCTACAGACGTGGTGCCTCATAATCGGGGTGAGTATGTTTGGCCCAGCCTTATTGGGCTTACCGGTCAGATGGCTTTTCGAGGGAGAAATTACCCGCAGGCACAGTACTCTCGTGCGAGCCACTGACAGCCCAGTTATCTTTTACGTGATAGTTATCGTCGCCATCTATGCGGGGATAAAGGCGACACAGATTAGCTGGGTTCTTGGCCGTCTTTTTTACAAAAATTCAAGGCGGCGAACTGACAACCCGCATTGACTGCTAATGGCGCGAGGGAGACCATCGGCGAACGCCGATGGTCAGACGTCTACAGCTCAATCTACTCAGCGATTCTCAGAGCGTCATCCACCTCGACGCCAAGGTAGCGAACTGTGCTTTCGAGCTTCGTGTGACCGAGGAGAATTTGGACGGCTCGCAGGTTACCTATCTTTTTGTAAATCTGCGCTGCCTTGGTTCGCCTCATGGAGTGGGTGCCATAGGCATTAGCGTCAAGCCCGACCGACGCGACCCAGCGGTGGACAATCCGGGCATATTGCCCCGTGGACAAATGATGCGACATCTTCCGACGGCTTGGAAACAGATAGCTGCCGCCATTCCTCCGAACGAAGGGGAGCCACGCCAGGAGCGCGATCTTGGTCTGTTCGGTGACCTCGAACTGCACGGGCCGCTTCGTTTTCTTTTGGATAATGGTGGCTGGCTCGATCTCGGATCGAACTACCGGACCATAAGTCTTCAACCTCCAGCTTGACGAGGTCACAAGCGCGAAGCTTGCTGTCGACGGCGAGGTCGAAGAGCGCCAATTCCCGTATCGCGCCGCTCATCTCCAGTCGAACGCGGATCGACCACACGTTCTTCGGCTGCAGTGGGCGCTTCTGTCCCACCAAAATTCCCTTGTTCCATGGATATCGATTATGCAGTACGGCGGTGTCCATGCCAAAGCCTCCGCCACTCCTCCCACCGCGTCGCCTCCGTCAGGCGGCCGGACTATAGCACGCTTGTCGCTGTGTGGCCCATTGTGGACATATGAGTTGTTTCAAGCAAAAGTTGAGCTAAGGTCTTCCAAGTCAACTGGCATTTAAATTTGGAGACCAAATGAAAAAACATCTGCCAAGTGTTTTAGGCGGCATCGCCGCTGGCCTATCATCGTCGTTTGCAGGTGCTTTCGACTCCCCATTTTGGGTGCTATGCATTGCGGCCGGATGCGGAGCTTTCGCGGGAACATACCTCGGGCAGAAGCTCGCTGGCTAAAGGAATCCATCAAGGGCACAATGTCCGCAGTTGGCGCATCTGCGCCATGAAAGCCATTGGCCCGAAGCGGTCAATATTTTCGTGACTACTCGCGCAGCGTATCAGCCACCAGCGCGTTGGCATGACCATGGCCCATGCCATGCTCTTGCTTTAACCAAGTGACGAGTTCCATGTGCTTTTTTCCGCTTTGTCCGCGAATGAGGTCTTTCCAATATCCAATTGGATGACCGTACTTGGTCTCGATAGACGGAAAATAAGTAGCAGGACCCCTTACAGAATCTGTTGCCATGTCACTCCTCCAGAACACCAGGGGCCAAGGATAACACGACCGGAAGCATTGTCACCATCGACGGCCACATCTCGAAATCCGACGAACCGTCTCGGCTGCTTTTGGCCCGAGCGGTCGTTGCCGACTTCTGGACATACCTCAAACCAAGTAGTCTTCTGCATTAGGTGGCGCTATCGGAGAGACTCATGACTACATGCTCGACGACTAATGGACTTAGGCAAGCAATACAGGCAGGCAATTTATTTGTAGCGCTCTGTGCAGGTGATGAGATTAACATTGTTTGTCGACGTCTGTCAGCAGCCACCGAATTTCTTATTGCCCTGGATTACGTATTTCGACCGTTGCCATCGCCGCCTTACGAGGCGGAAAAAGTTGAAGGCCATTACTTCATCCTCCCTGTTTCAGATGATGCAATGAAAGCGTCACAGCTAATGGTTTTACGAGATCACGGCGTACCTTTTTCCGAGGGAAAGGAGTGGAGCCCCTGCGAAGTATTCGAGTACCTTCGAGACGATCTTGGTTTAGCGGAGGGCGGGTACTGGGCAATCGGATGGTCGAAGCCCGACAATTTCAGAGTAAGCTGGAGGGGCTTGGACTGCAGACGACCACCTAGATAAGGCTCACGCGGTGATGCGATAAGGCACACAGAAAGGTCCAATAGCTCACGAGAAGCTGGTAAACAGCTACCCTTCATTTGGGAATGTTATGTCCGCTGTTGGCGCGCTGTCGCCGTAATCCCAAATTTCGCAACAACGCCTTGAACTGGTTTTTCAGCCCATCCGCTTTGAAGGGCCCAGGACAGGGTCAACCGCAATGCAAACAAGTTGGGTGCTGTACGTTCAAAGCTAACTCCGCCCTTCGGCATGGCGAAGGGCAATCCAAGGCAGGTTTGGTACGTCTCCAGCGCCCCACTCCACGACATCCGTGCCGTGGAACATTATGCCATAGCCGTTCTCCGTATCCCAACTGCAGGCAAGCTCGACACCAAAATAAGGAGGCTTTCCTACCACGTCTGGTAGCGCGATGTGGAGAAGGCTGACTCTAGGGCGCAACTGTGCTTCTTCCCATGTCTCATTAATGGCCTCGTCGGTCACGCCGTCAATCCCCTTCTGAATGTTGATAAGCTCATCAAGCGAGGATCGAATAGTAGCGATGATCGCCTGTTCCACTTCTGCGTCGTTATCGATCAGCCACCGCGCTGCTGCGATCATGTTCGAACTGGGCACGTCACCCGTACCGTCGCCGTTCTCCAAGATGACCGGCACTTCTCCCGGCTCAGCGAACTCGGCGTTGCCACGTCCGAGATGGGGTAGAGCGACAAGCGAGTGTTGAAACGTTGAAGTCAAAGGCATTGGTAGCGCTGTGACCCAAGCCCCCTTGCCGCCGTAGAGCGTAGGTAAACCATCGATTTTGTAGGGCTTATCTTTAGGCGAAAGCTTGTCGAGGCGCATGAGACCCATCTTCAACTGAACTGGCTTCGCGTGCGAACATTGCACGCCAGACAGAGCGTGCCAAGCCGCTCACCGCGCCGAGCAGCCAACACGGATCGAAGACATCATCAATGTGCATGCGGCCAACGACCGCACTTGGCGCTTTTGGCCCAAAGCGGACGTAGGCCGTCGCAAAAATTGGCCGCGAAACTCTGACTTTTGCGACTGAGTTCTGCGACAGAAATTCCCTTTTGATTTCAGCGGCGGCCAATCTGTCGTGAAAGTTAGGATTTGTGCGACATCCTAGAGGAAATCCGGCGTCAGCCCGTCCAGAAACCCCTGAAAGTCATCGGCCACTACACCAATCTGATCCCAGCCGTATCCCGTATCGCCAAAGGTCTTCGCCCTGATGACAATGTAGAGCACCCGGCCATAGGTCTCCTTGTTCAGATCGACTAGGCAATGACCATAACCGTCATCGAATGTGAAAGGGTAGACATGCTCCGGCAGACGTGGCCCCGAATTGTTGTAGATCGGATCCATATAGCGCTGATAGGTCTCCAGAATGTAGGGCGGCCCTGAGATCGATCCTACATCAGCTTTTTTTGATTTTCTGTCGGTGAACATCACCTTCGTCTTGAAAGCATATATCTTCCTGTTCTGTAAGGCTCTGGAGCCATATCGAAGGCAATAATCCTTGTAGCTTGGCGGCAGAACTACTCCCTGTGACCGCTCGAATTCTTCCAGATCGGTCTGGGTGATAGGTTTTTCCGGCCGTCCCATCTCGTCTGGTTTCTCAAGGAGGCTCTGAAGTTCGGCTGGTAACGTCAGTTGCATTCTCCGTCGTCCTCCTTGTTGCGAAAATCCCGATTAACGCGGCACTTGTTTTACTGACTTCTGCGACGTCGCAGAATAGGGAGTTTTGCGACAGCCGCAATGACCGCGGTTGGCGCAACGCAGCCAGGGCGGCAGTTGGCGCATTACTGCCAAGGTTGCCTTTGGCCCTCAGCGGTCATTCAGGTCCGAACCTAATCTGTATTGAAATGGTAGCTAACATTTCCGATCCCGCTTGCTTTGAATTGCGTGCTGATTCTTTTTTACGCATTTTTACCTTAGACAAATACCAAACTAACGGAGAACATCATGCGACTGGAGAACTACCTTGAAGGATCAGAATTAAAAAACGTTGAGTTCAACGAAGATTCCATATCCCTTGCGTTTGATGATAATTCCGGAATGACCATCTATTCCAACGTAACCGTTGACATAAAATTCACCGGGAAGCCGCTGATGTTTTCTAGTTTTCAAGAATTTGAGGAAAGATTTGAACTGATATTTTCACCGAATTCCCTCGTTAGCATTTCTCGCACTCCGGCCAAAAATAGCCCTGAAATATTTGTATACCGTTCTGCCTCTGGTCAGTACGTCATTGATTGAAAGGGAATCCGCCAAGGGGCAATGACCGCTGTTGGCGCAACGCTGCCAAGGCAAGTCGGCCCAAAACAGCCCTCAGCAGAAGTGGTCAGAAGAGGGCCTTGCTGGATCAAAAACGACAAGCGAGGCACTCCAATCCTTCTTGGTAAAGATATTCCGCTTTCCAATAATGCGGATCATTCAACTCATTGTAAGTTAAGCCTGATGAAAGTGCATGTGTCGTTATGAACGGAAGTGACAACATCACAAACAACCTGCATTTTGGCGGCCAATTGGCGACCTCTACGATTTCGTTTCCTCGTGCTACTTCTAATCGAAGAATGGATTGAAGCTCGGGTACCATCACCGGGAGTTTTTCAGACACGTTTGTATCTCCGAAATTTTGCCTAGGTGTTAGAGTTCGTCTCGACCCCATTCTGCCTACGTACGAAAATCCACCTGAGACGAGAAATGCGTGACGTAGCGACACTACGCGGACACGATTGCATCGGCAGTGTCCGGTGTTGGCGCATTGCCGCCAAGGCTGCATTTAGCCCTGACCGGACTGTGAAGTTGCTCAGCCAAATGGGGTAGCTGTTGGACATGCTTCGTTACTTTATCATCCTGGCAGCAGCAACGTCAGTTCAGCCCGCTTCAGCATCGGAAACTAAAACCGCGTTGCATCCTGCCCCACTAGAGTATCTATGTGCGGAGCAAGACCACGTCGTAGCGATTTGGCAAAATCAGAACGTGATCTGGGCGGTTGAGCTTGAGAGAAAGCCACCGACCCTCACTGTGAATCGGAGGCAGTGGTTGGGAATCTCGGCCAATCATCAGTCTAGTATAGCCCTGGCCTCATACTGTCGCCTAGGAGCAGCCGACGGCGCGGCTGAGATGCAAGTGGTTGACACGGGGGGAAGCCTCTTTGGCGTAGTACGTGAAGGAAAGTGGAAGAACCGCCTGACTGGTGAATAAACCCATGATGCTGCGGCTTGGTTGCCGTAACCGCTTCTGGCGCAGGGCGGCCACCGGCTCGCGCCGTTGGTCTGGAAGCTTTACTTCGTTCTGCTCTGCAATCCGTAACGCGTCATCCACCTCGACGCCAAGGTATCGCACGGTGCTTTCGAGCTTGGTGTGTCCGAGCAAGATTTGCACCGCACGGAGATTGCCTGTCTTCTTGTAAATCTGGGCCGCTTTGGTTCTTCTCATGTGCGTTCCTTAGGCATTGGTTCCACTCCGATAGAAGCGCCGCGGAGTTGAAGACGTGAGTCGGCCTTGGAGCGGATCGATGTGAAGGTTGCTTTTTCATTTTTCTGTTTTCGAGAATTTCTCCGCGTCTGTTCTACGAATATACACAGTCTCACCAGCCGCCGCTAAAAGAGCGCTGTCCACCACCCCCAGCACATGGTAGCGAATGACGAGTGGTGTGGGCCCCATAATCGGAGAGCTTTGACCGGTCGGGTGGACAAGCGTGATGAAGTCGCCCGGATTGATTGACAGGTGTTGTGACAGGTTCGCACTGACGAACCCGCCTTCGCCGAGCCTGAACTTATCCAGCGCTCCATCGATGATGGAACTTGAAAGAGCCTTGAGCACAGGAATGTTGTCGGGATCGATACCCAGGATCAAAACCCCACTACTTCCTCCTGCTGTTGTGGCTAGAGCTTGCCCCTCTATGACAGAACCGGCTGGCTGTCTGCTGTGTGCGGATTCCGAACCCATTGCAAGATTTGGCAAACAAAACGCGAGGCAAAGTGCATATGAGGAAAAGTGAAGTTTAAAAATGTGCCGCAATGTCGGGCCTGTCGGATCGGCCAAGATGAGGTCCTCCGTAATGAGGTAGCCGGGAAGTGAATGAGTAGCTTCTTATCGAGCGCAGCAAAATCTATTTTTCGTAGAGCGCCTTTGTCCCAAGATGGTTGAAAGACAATAGGTAAATGACACCAAACTTCAAGAGTATCCGCTCATAGCGCATTGCCGCCAAGGCTGCATTTGGCCCATTGCAGCCATCCCGGTGGCTGATTATCGTCGTCTTCCGAGGAAGACAATAGACCGGAGCGATTCAATTGAGCTACAAAATTGCGATAACCTCAGACACGGCATATGAAGAATTAGTTGCTGAAATCCTCTTCGACAATGGCGAACTGGTGGTGGTGAGCCAGGAGCGATCTTCGGATCAGTTTGAGGTGAGCATTTATTCTCGCTATCGGGACAGCGATCCCGCCACTGCTCCTCTCGTCATCGATTTCGAGACGTTTTCCGATGCGTTAGCGGATGCGAAGCAGAAGTTGATTTCCTTCTGCCCTCGACGGGCCTAGCGCCCTTGACGCAAAGCGGGATTGACCATGGCTGGTGACCACCAACGCTGTTCAAAGCGAAACTGATAAATAGGATTGCCTGTGCCTGACACCCTCAATTTACGTCAAAAGCTTGACGTTGCGTACGATGCGTTTGCTCGATACCGCCGTCCACTGGTTCTTAACGCTTTGCCGCTGCGCGATCCAGAAATGCTCCTGAAGCAACTGACCGCCAAGCCTATAAGGCTTCTCGACCTTGGAGATGTTCAAGAATATGCATCTGCAGCATTAACGACCGTCGGTACCGTCGAGGATTACAAGCACTTCCTGCCACGGCTCCTTGACCTTGCAACGGAGTCTGGTGTCGTTGAGCCTGAAATGATTGCTCTGAAGCTGAAGTCGGCAGAATGGCGGGCTTGGCCGAAAAACGAGCAGCAATCCCTCGAAGAGATTTTCGTCCTCGCCTGCGTGGATGCTTTCAAGCAGCATACGGATGATTACCTTGCGGGTAAGTGGCTCGTGAGCCTTGCGATACTGAACATCGACCTTGGTCGCTTGCGGACCGACGTCCTCGCATCAAATGATGACTGTTGCGCCCTCCAAATCGCTGACCTACTGCTATCAGACAACCTTTTTGCCAGCGATCCATCCGAGCGAGCCTATTGGGAGAATGTGCCCCAGACGACTGTGAACGAAACGCGTTCCTGGCTGCTCAGCGAGCAAACACGGTCGTTGCTCCTATCCGTGAGCCTTCGGACACGCTCGGAGGATGGTTGGCTTCTTGAAAAAGCGATAGCTAGACAAGAAGAGCTAGGCCGTGAACCCATAAAAGGTTGATCATTGCGTAAGGTAAAAATCGTCATGCAATTCGACTATTCTTCTTGAATGCTAAAATTTGGAGAACAACAGCTCGGTGAAGGCTGGGTGGACGAGCCCAATGCGCCAGAGCCTCAGGTCTTGGTCGCGGACTCCTCGGTTAACGTCTGTTTCCGCGCCCATAGGCTCGTCAAAGAAAAGAAGCGGTCGATTACTACCGGTTGGGTGACCCCACTTTCGAAGGCCGCTCCGCAGCTTGATGAGACATGGGGCACGCTAAGCTTCATTGGTTGCACCCGATGGCGATGGGACAGCACCAACGATCACGAATGGTATAAGGCGGATGGCCACGGTCGCTACAGTCGCATCGCTCCCCACTGGGGTAAATTCTATGAGATAACTGGCCCCGACCCCACCCGCGATGCCGTGCCTTGGGAAACAATCCGGGCGGACGCTGCTAACTCAAGACATTTTCTCTATTATTTTCGCGACGAGACGCTTGAATTCATGGCAGAGAGTTGGTCGTTCAACCTGAACCTAAAATTATAGTTTTGAGTTTGGATGGAGTTGAGCCTTTTCCGAAGAAGACCACTGGTGTTTAGCCCTTAGCGATATAGAAAGCGGAACCTGTTCGAACGCTTCTTTAGTAAGCTAAAATGTTACCGACGGATCACAACTCGCTATGACAAGTTGAGTATGACGTTTCTTGCTGTGACTGAACTGGCTTGCGTACGTGTGATCCTCCGCCATAACGAGTCCAGGGCCAAGTTCGACAGCGCTTCATTGACCGGCTGACTCGGATGTCCGGTGTTGGCGCGAGGGAGACCATCGGCGAGCGCCGATGGTCAGAATTCTACAGCTCAATCTGCTCCGCAATTCTAAGGGCGTCATCCACCTCGACGCCAAGGTAGCGAACCGTGCTTTCGAGCTTCGTGTGACCGAGGAGAATTTGGACGGCTCGCAGGTTACCTGTCTTCTTGTAAATCTGCGCTGCCTTGGTTCGCCTCATGGAGTGGGTGCCATAGGCACTAGCGTCAAGCCCGACGGACGCGACCCAGCGGTGGACAATCCGAGCATATTGCCTCGTGGACAAATGATGTGACATCTTCCTACCGCTTGGAAATAGATAGCTGCCGCCATTCCTCCGAACGAAAGGGAGCCACGCCACGAGCGCGATCTTGGTCTGTTCGGTGACCTCGAACTGCACGGGCCGCTTCGTCTTCTTTTGGATGATGGTGGCTCGATCTCGGATCGAACTACCGGACCATAAGTCCTCAACCTTCAGCTTGACGAGGTCACAAGCGCGAAGCTTGCTGTCGATGGCGAGGTTGAAGAGCGCCAGTTCCCGGATCGCGCCGCTCATCTCCAGTCGAACGGGGATCGACCACACGTATTTCGGCTGCAGTGGGCGCTTCTGTCCCACCAGGATTCCCTTGTTGCATAGATATCGGTTACGCAGTACGGCGGTGTCCATGCCAAAGCCTCCGCCACTCCTCCCACCGCGTCGCCTCCGTTAGGCAGCCGGACTATAGCACGCTTGTCGCTGTGTGGCCCAAAGACGTCACACTGCTACGATTTGTGAGAGAGGCGGTGAACTATTTCGCCGTCCAAAACGATTTTTTCACTCTCCGCCACGCCAGCGCTTGCCAACGCATTCTCCCAAAATGCCGTTCCTGCTTCGTTTTTCGACATCACACTAAGCTCCCAGATGCCGGAACGGTTGCGAAGGAGGCTGGCAAAAGCTTGTTTTCCGACCCCCGCGCCCCGAAACTCCGGCAGCACATAGAACTCAGCAACAGCGAAATCAGTACCGTTACCTGAAGGCGACCAAGTGTTTACGAGCGCAAACCCAGCGGTGCGTTCGCCAATGGCAATGATGTAGGGCCAGCGGTCCCGGTCTACCCAGTAGGTATCAAAGAAACGGTATTCGCGGTCCACCTCGCCATACTGGCTTAGCTCGCCAAGATAAGCAGAGAGCATTTCCCAAACCTGAGGTTTCTCAGCTTCGCTTGCTGGGTGAAGTTTAATTTCCAAGATACCCTCATAAAGGCGACGGATGAGCGTAGAATCCATAAAATTGGGATGACTGCAATTGGCGCATCGTCGTCGTGACAGCGTCTGGCCCTAAGCGGACATCATCAAAACAAGGCCATCCAATTTTCTTCAGTACTTTTGGAATAAAAGCGCCTTGAGTTCCGTATACTAAATCATGGACCCGAAGAACCGACCGTTTGACGTTATTGGACAGCTTTCGAGCTTGAGGCGCTATGCGCGTTCGCTTGTACGGAGCACCAGCGATGCCGACGACCTCGTTCAGGACGCGCTTGTCAAAGCATACGAACGCCAGCGCACCTTCAAAAGCGATGGAAACCTGCGTCATTGGCTTCTTTCCATCCTGCACAACACGCATATCGACCGCCACAGATCAGCCTCCGCACGCCAGCGCAGTGATGATATCGTTTCGTCAGATGCCGCACTCTCCTATCCAGCGCCCCAGGAACAGAGCGCGTACCTATCACAGGTCAAGGATGCTTTCATGCGCCTGCCTGACGAACAGCGTGAAGCTCTCCATCTGGTGGCCATCGAAGACCTGTCTTACCAGGAAGCTGCCGAGACGCTCGGCATTCCAGTTGGCACCTTGATGTCACGAGTATCTCGCGCCCGAGCAGCGTTGCGTTCCGGCGAGATGCCAAACCAGCCCCGCAACCATCTTAAAATCGTAGGAGGCGGCCATGACTGAGCACGACCCCGTACAAGACTTCGATCTCGAGGCCTATGTCGACAACCAGCTCGATCCGGCAGGTCGTTTGCGTGTCGAAAAACACTTGGCCAATGATCCTTCAGCAGCCGCGAAAGTTATGGCCGATCTTGCGACGCGAGGCGCACTGCGATTGGCTCTTCAGCGAGAAGAACAAGCACCGCGGCCTCTGAAGGATGCTGCTCATCGTCTGTCCGATGGGCTTTCACGTAAGCGCATGTGGTCGAACCTTCAGCGCGTTGCGGCCATCGGTATTCTGGTGACCACGGGATGGATCGCCAATTCCATCATAGGTCCGTTCGCCGCAACGGATGTTGTCGCATCGGTTCATCCGCCTGCTTTCGTCGAACAGGCTATCAAGGCGCACCAGACAACGCTCATTCGTGCTGCCATGCCGTCACAGCCAGAAGTCAAAGACTTCGACCCGGAAGACATCCGGTCAGCGACGGCTATCACCATGCCAAAATTACCAGACGACTGGGAGGTCGTGGATGTTCAGGTTTTCCCATCCGACTTTGGCCCCAGTGTCGAGATGAGCATCGTGACGCAGGAGGGCACGCGCATGTCCCTGTTTGCCGTGCGACCGGGGACATTCACGGTCAAGCCCGTCATCAACGTCAACATCGCCAGTTCCGAGGCCGCCTACTGGCAGATCGGCGAGATCGCCTATGCTCTCGTCGCAAGCGCACCGGATACGGGGCTGGCAGACGAGGCCGAACTTCTCACGAAATCGTACTTCTAAAACAGACACAGGAGCATTCATGTACAACAACGAACGGCGCTTCGGCGCAACCACGCTCCAATCCGGAGCAGCCTTTGACGAGGGCCTGCGCCAGCACATGCTGCGCATCTACAACTACATGGGTCTTGGCCTTGTGGTTACCGGCCTTGTCGCACTCATCGTCGGCAGCACGCCTGCGCTCTACGTGCCGATTTTCTCCACGCCTCTCAAGTGGGTCGTGATGCTGGCACCACTGGCATTCGTCCTCTTCTTCACTTTCAAGATGCAGACCATGTCGGCGTCTGCGGCACAGATGACCTTCTGGGCGTTTTGCGCCGTCATGGGGCTTTCACTGGCATCGGTGTTCCTGGTTTTCACAGGGGCCAGCATTGCCCGGACCTTCTTCATTACGGCCACGATGTTCGGAGCCACCAGCCTCTATGGTTACGTGACGAAACGTGATCTTTCCAAGTTCGGGTCATTCCTGATGATGGGTCTGATCGGGGTCGTCATCGCCTCGGTCGTCAACATTTTCCTTGGCTCCAGCGCCCTGCAGTTTGCGATTTCGCTCATCGGTATCGTGGTGTTCGTCGGTCTGACGGCTTACGATACGCAGAATATCAAGGAGCAGTATGGCGAACATGCCGATCACGAATCCCAGCAGAAAATGGCGGTCTTCGGTGCTCTCTCACTCTACCTGAACTTCATCAACATCTTCCAGCTTCTGCTGAACTTCACCGGAGATCGTGAAGAGTAATATCGACCGTATAGGAGTGCATGACATGGATAGAAACGATCAACAGGCTATCGAGAACCTTTTTGGCAAACTGGCAAAGGTTGAAAGCCAGGTGCCCGAGCGGGACGGAGACGCCGAGCGCTTTATCAGGGATCGGATCAACTCCCAGCCTGGCGCTCCCTACTACATGGCACAGACCATTGTTGTTCAGGAGCAGGCTCTGGAAAAGGCGCAGCAGCGCATTGCTGAACTGGAAGCACATAGTACTCAGGGAACTCAGGGTACTCAAAGCCCACAAGCTGCCCCGTCTCAGCGCGGCGGCGTGTTTTCCTCCATGTTTGGCAGCAACGCTGCGCCAGACAGAACGACTGGTGCATCGGCTGCGGAGCGTCCTTCTCCCTGGGGTCAACGATCCAACGCACAGCCTGCCCAGCAGCGTGGCGGCGGTGGCGGTGGATTTCTGGCTGGAGCCGCGCAGACAGCGGTGGGCGTTGCTGGCGGCATGATGCTCGGCAATGCCCTCATGGGCATGTTCGGCGCAGATGAAGCACAGGCAGCAACGCCAGCGCCTGAAGCTCCTGCCGAAGCCCCCGCCGAGGATGTCGATGACGGCGGTGATCTCGGCATGGATGACATGGAATTCTAGTCTTTGAACTCTAGCATTGACGGTCGCCTCGACGGAGGCGGCCGTCACCCTTTCTGCGCCCTTCCAGCATGTAACGCGCCGCCGCTCCTGGCGGTGTCCTTGATTTTTCCAGTAGAAGGAAATGCCGCCTGAAACGGTCGGCTTTTGACAATGATGATATTTGAATGGATGTCCGACCCAGCCGCTTGGGCGGGCCTTGCCACCCTGATCGTCCTCGAAATCGTGTTGGGGATCGACAACCTCGTCTTCATTGCCATCCTCGCAGACAAGCTTCCGGAACATCAGCGCGAGAAAGCCCGCCTGATCGGTCTCGGTCTCGCCCTCGGCATGCGGCTTATCCTGCTGGCCTCCATTGCCTGGATCGTCTCGCTGACCGCGCCCTTGTTCACCGTGCTGGGCGTCGAAATCTCAGGACGTGACCTCATTCTCATCTTCGGCGGTGTCTTCCTATTGTTCAAGGGAACGATGGAACTGCACGAGCGTCTGGAAGGCCATACCGAGCGCAAGGATGGCCCGATTGAGCACGCCATTTTCTGGCAGGTTCTCGTGCAGATCGTGGTTCTCGACGCCGTCTTTTCGCTCGACAGCGTCATCACCGCCGTCGGCATGGTCCAGCATCTTTCCGTCATGATGATCGGTGTCATTGTCGCCATGGGCGTGATGGTGGCAGCCTCCAAGCCATTGATGGCCTTCGTGTCGAAACATCCGACCGTCGTCATTCTGTGCCTGGGCTTCCTGATGATGATCGGCTTCTCGCTGATCGTTGAAGGCCTCGGTTTCCATATACCAAAGGGCTACCTCTACGCGGCCATCGGTTTCTCTGTCCTGATCGAAGCATTCAACCAGGTCGGACGTCGCAACCGCGAGCGGTTCGTGACCACGGGCGACATGAGAGAGCGGACGGCAAACGCAGTGCTGTCATTGCTCGGCCGCCGTCGTGGAGAGCCGCAGCTCGGTGAAACGGCAGACCTGATCGCCGAGCGTGCGACCGAGGGCGAGCTGTTCACCACGGTCGAACATGAAATGATCGAAAGCGTTCTCACGCTGGCGGACCGCCCGGCCAAATCCGTCATGACACCGCGACTGGATATCGACTGGCTTGACATAGACGACAGTGACGAAGAGCTTCGGCGCAAAGTGATCGAGATGGGGCATTCCCGCTTCCCGGTTGCCCGTGGCAGCCTCGACGAATTCCTCGGCGTGGCACTTACCAAAGACCTGCTTCGCGACTTTATCGAAGACGGCAAGTTCGATTTCACCAAGTCGTTGCGCCAGCCGCTTGTCGTCCACGAAAGCATCAACGCGCTAAGATTGCTTGAGCAGCTTCGCAAATCACCCCTGCAGGTAGCCATGGTGCTCGACGAGTTCGGTTCGGTAGAGGGTATGGTCACACCCACCGATCTGCTGGAAGCCATCGCAGGCGAATTTGCCGATGATGACGAAGATCAGTTGGCCGTCGAACGAGGCGAGGACGGCTCGCTTCTGGTCGATGGCTGGATCGATATCCGCCATGTTTCGAAGCTCCTGGATATCGATCTTGTCGATGACACGGATCGCTACTCCACGCTTGCAGGTCTGATCCTCTGGCGGCTTGGACACATGCCTGCTGTCGGAGAAAAGGTGGCATTCGGAGGGCTCGTCTACGAAGTGATGGCGCTTGACGGGCATACCATCGACAAGGTCAGGATTGGCAAAGTCGAAGACGTCAACAAAGTTTCCGAGGAACCATAACGCGCCATAACCCGTTGTTTTACCAATCGAGCAATGCAGCTCATATAAGGAGAACGATAATGGGTAGCACCATGGACAAGGTTAAAGGCACGGCCAACGAAGTTGCTGGCGAAGCGCGTCAGGCAGTAGGCGACGCTACCGACAACCACGAGATGGAAGCCAAGGGCGCAGCCCAGGAAGCCAAGGGCCACACACAGCAGGCCAAGGGCGAAGCGAAAGAAAAAGTGAAAGACGTTGTCGACCGTGCATAATGGTCACGTCTAATTCTCAAAAAGGCTCCGGACTTGTTCGGGGCCTTTTTTGATTCCGCGTCGTGGCTTATTCGGATCATCCGATGACCTGAGCGATGGCGACCACCATCAGGACGGGTCCGACCGTAACTTCGGGCCCTCGGGAGATTGTCTCCAGCAGTCCGGGTCTCCCATTCATCAGTGCCACCAATCGCTCGCGATAGACGACGGATAGCAGGGCGACCACGGACAACGTGATCCCGATCCCAACCGTGATCGCGACGGCGAAAAGAACGCCTACGACCGTCACGTCCTGGACCGCTGCAAAGTTCGAAGCCGCCGTTGCCGGAAACAATGGATGGTTCTGGCGCAATCGCAAGAGCGCTCCGGTCACCGTGACTCTGAAGACCAAAGGCGCATACAGCGAAATCAGGCGGATGCTGTGAGCTTACCCTCTGAGGGAATGAACGATTGGTGTCTCGAAAGCGCGATGTCCGCTCTTGGCGCTTCTGCGCCATGACGGCCGTCGGCCCGAAACGGACCTCGAAAATGCCGTAAGTGGTGCCCCAACAAAAACTAAGGAGCAGGCCTGTCGAAGTCGTTGTATTCTGTACGTCTTAAACAAGAACAACAGGAGAGGCCAATGCTAACGATGCCCGAAATGGTCGAACGCGAACCACAGCGTTATGTCGCTGTTCGTCTGCCAGTTGTGATCCCTTTCGACGAAGACGTCGATCCAGCTTTCGATGAACTTTTCGATGCTTTCGCGCGAGCGGGAGTTGCACCAGACGGTGTCGAGTTCATCAAGTTCAACCTAATTGATATGCCGCGTCTCGAGATTGAAACAGGTATGACCACAGATGGGTCAATTCCACTTTCGGGCCGTCTGGTCGAAGGCGTCCTGCCTGGAGGACGATATGTCCGAATGACCTACAATGGCCCCTATAAAGGACTATATGATGCTACTGCCATGCTCGTCGGATGGGCAAAGGAGAAGGGCTTAGTATGGGACTCATCGAGCACAGAGGCTGGAGAGCTGTTCGCGTGCCGGCTCGAGGTCCACGATAACAATCCTTCAGTTGAAACTGATCCAAGCAAGCTGATAACAACGTTGCTGTTCAAGCTGGCAGACTGATTAGGAAATTGGAGTATGGCGGCTGTCGGCCTGAAGCGGACAAGCCGAAGCAGGTTCAAGCGTCCAACTTCCGGTGTTGGCGCACCGTTCAAAAAGCTCAGTCTGCTGGAGGGAGCAGATGAGGATTCCAAACCACATCCCACAAATGTCCGTCGGGATCACGGAAGTAGCCAGCGTAGCCGCCGTAGAAGGTGGACACGGGGCGTTTCACGATCTCGGCTCCGGCCCGCTCAGCGGCAGCCATCACCTCCTCGACCTCTTCCATCGTTGACACATTGTGGCCAATGGTGAAGGACGTGGAGCTAGGCGGCTGTAAGGGCAACCCAGTGTCGTGAGCAACGTCGCTCTGCGACCAAAGCGCCAGCTTTAAACCTCCACCCAGATCAAAGAACGCAACCGTGCCATGTTCGAACTCTTGTCCGATGATCCCTTCAGTCGGCAGCCCGAGACCATCGCGGTAGAATGAAACCGATTTTTCCAGGTCGGAAACGCCTAGCGTCAACACTGATATTCTAGCTTTCATACCCATACTCCTACTCTCGGCGCGCGCACCATGCTCATGCCGTCGTAGTCTTGGGCCGCTAGATAGGAGCGGAAGGACCCACATCGTGGGGGTCGGGCCAACCTTCCCGAGCCTAACCTGTTTTAGACAGAACCAAGCTAGCTTCCTGTGGCTCCATCGTCAAGCACGACCGCTTGTGGCGCGATGCGGAAGCCAGCGTGCGATCCGGAGGAGACATCGAGATGCGAAACCGGTGGGCCCTCATCCCATAATCGCTGAATGCGTATCACCAACTCTTTTGCAAAAGTTCGCCTGATGGAGCGCAAGCGTAGAAACCTGCTGTGGGTCCATATGCGTGGGTCGTTGCTAGAGCGAATGCAGGACGCGCGCCATCTTCGGGTGAGTGCCCCGCTCCGTTGCCTGTCATATCGGTCGATGTCAGGCCGGGGTCCACCGCGTTGACTTTGATCCCTTCCCGATCCAGTTCCTTCGCGAGCTTTACGGTCAACATGTTCAGCGCAGTCTTGGAGGCGCAGTATCCGCCAAAACCGACCGCCCATGTTTCGCTGCGCATGTCCAGGGCGTCTGTCAGCGAACTCAGTCCGCTGCTCATCATGACAATCCGGGCCGCTTTCGATTTGCGCAACAACGGCAAGAAGCCTTGAGTGACGCGCATTACCCCGAATACGTTCGTGTTGAACATCCGCTGCATCTCATCGATTGACTCCTCGGCAAGAGAGGGAGGCGGACCGAACATGAGCCCGGCATTGTTGACCAAAACGTCGAGGCGCCCCACCTCACTCTCGACGGTTTTGGCGGCGCTGGAAACGCTCGCATCGTCTGTGACATCGAGTTGCAATGCACGGGCGTCGATCCCGTCTCCTCGCAGTTCGCGAGCTGCTAACTCCCCCCGTGAGATATCTCGGCAACCCAGCCAGACCGTGTGTCCGGCTACGCCAAGCTGCCGCGCGATGGCGAACCCAATTCCCTTGTTTGCTCCCGTGACGAGCGCAGTGGGCGATGTGTGAGTCATGATAAAGTCCCTGACCATTTCGATGCCAAAGGCATACTACGAAATTCGTATTATTCAACCTTCGTATTTTGCGATTTGTTGGGTTAGCCTCAGAAATTCGGTTTGGTCAACGGGATCGAGGGCTTGAAGCATTGCTTTGCAGGAGGCTCGATATCCGTCGACATAGCCTGCAACCGCTTCCTTTCCCTTGCTTGTGATCGTGAGAGCCACCGACCTGCGGTTTGCCTCTGGCCGCTGCCGTTCAATCATGTCCCGACGGACCAGCCGGTCGGCCGAAGACGACATTGTCGTCAGCGCGACCTTAAGGTGCCGGGCAACATCCCCCAGGTTACACTCGGGATGCTCATCGATAAAAAGTAGCGCCTGAATGTCGAGGGGGTTGAGCGAGTTTTGCATGACTGCCGCTGCCTCCGCAACCTTGAAACGACGGGTAAAGCGCTCAAAGGCGGTAGCCAGTTTTTCTATCTGTTCGGGCGTAGGTTCTATCATTCCTGGTATTAAGCATTTCTGCTCGGAAGACGTAAGTCATATAGCCTGGAATAGGCATTCCTTGAATTTATGCGATGACCGCTAATGGCGCGAAAGAGGCTATCGGCTCGTGCCGATGGCCACGAGCCGATAGCTATAGCTCAATCTGCTCCGCAATTCTAAGGGCGTCGTCGACTTCGACGCCAAGGTAACGGACGGTGCTTTCCAGCTTGGTATGGCCGAGCAAAATCTGGACGGCTCGAAGGTTGCCCGTCTTCTTGTAAATCTGCGCTGCCTTGGTTCGCCTCATGGGGTGGGTGCCATAGGCGTTGGCGTCAAGCCCGACGGACGCGACCCAGCGGTGGACAATCCGGGCATATTGCCTCGTGGACAAATGATGCGACATCTTCCGACGGCTTGGAAACAGATAGCTGCCGCCATTCCTCCGAACGAAAGGGAGCCACGCCAAGAGCGCGATCTTGGTCTGTTCGGTGACCTTGAACTGCACAGGCCGCTTCGTCTTCTTTTGGATAATGATGGCTCGGTATCGGATCGAACTACCGGACCATAAGTCCTCAACCTTCAGCTTGACGAGGTCACAAGCGCGAAGCTTGCTGTCGATGGCGAGGTTGAAGAGCGCCAGTTCCCGGATCGCGCCGCTCATCTCCAGTCGAACGGGGATCGACCACACGTATTTCGGCTGCAGTGGGCGCTTCTGTCCCACCAGGATTCCCTTGTTCCATAGATATCGATTATGCAGTACGGCGGTGTCCATGCCAAAGCCTCCGCCCCTCCTCCCACCACGTCGCCTCCGTCAGGCGGCCGGACTATAGCACGCTTGTCGCTGTGTGGCCCATTGTGGACATATGAGTTGTTTCAAGCAAAAGTTGAGCTGAGCTCTTCCAAGTCAACTGGCATTTAAATTTGGTGATCAAATGAAAAAACATCTGCCAAGTGTTATAGGCGGCATCGCCGCTGGCCGATCATCGTCGTTTGCAGGCGCTTTCGACGCCCCATTTTGGGTTTTATGCATTGCGGCGGGATGCGGAGCTTTCGCGGGAACCTACCTCGGGCAGACGCTCGCTGGCTAAAGGAATCCATCAAGGGCACAATGTCCGCAGTTGGGCCCGAAGCGGTCCTCATGCACACACACTCACTGCCATTCAATCCTATCGTCAGGTTCGACATCGTGTTAGGACCCAGTTTTCATGCCTTGAACAAGGCTAGGGGGACGACGTGCAACGAATTTGTGTGTTTTGTGGTTCAAGCTCTGGACCCACAGATCAGTATCTTGCCGCAGCCACGGGCCTTGGCACTCTGCTCGCAGACAAGGGCATTGGACTTGTATACGGCGGCGCGGCTGTGGGTTTGATGGGAGCTGTGGCTGATGCAGCGATGAAGGCAGGCGGCGAGGTAATCGGGGTAATACCCAAGGCTTTGGTTGATAGAGAAGTTGCTCATACGGGGCTAAAGGACTTACGCGTCGTTAGCTCTATGCACGAGCGAAAAGCATTGATGGCTGAGCTGTCAGACGCATTCATCGCGATGCCCGGTGGCATAGGAACATTTGAAGAGATTTTCGAGGTCTGGACATGGACGCAACTTGGGAGTCACGCCAAGCCGTGCGCATTGCTCAACGTCGGAGGCTTCTACGATCAGTTGTTGGGCTTTCTAGATCACGTCGTGAATGAGTCGTTCATGAAGTCTGTTCACCGCGATATGTTGCTTGTCGAAAATGATCCTATGTCTCTGCTAGCAAGACTTGAAACGTTCGTTGTTCCCTCCGAAACAAAGTGGATTGGAAAAAGTGAACGCTAGAAGGGTTGGCAACGCCGCCAAGGCAGTAGTTGGCCCAAAGCAGTCCGTTCGATCATTTCCCAACGCACCTGCCGGTCGGCCGAACAGGACATTGTCGTCAGGGCGATCTGAAGGTGCCGGGCGACATTCCCCAGGTCACACTTCTGATGTTCATCGATGAAAAGAAGCGCCTGAATGTCGAGGGCGTTGAGCGAGTTCTGCATGACTGTCGCTGCCTCAGCGACCTTGAAGCGACGGGTAAAGCGTTCAAACGCTATGGCGAGTTTTTCGATCTGTTCGGGCATAGGTTCTCTTGGCTTCACCAAAAGCGTGATGTACTCTCGCCTGCATATCATCTTGGAAGATGAAGCTCCCGCCAGACGCAAATACTTGTAATTCGGGAATGTCCTTCTTCAGTCAAACTGTGGAGGGACTCTTGTGAGCCTAAATTTGAGAATTCGTTTTGTCCCAGGTCGCTATGCCGTTTCGCGTATAGAGGCAAAAGAGGATGTTCCCGCTTGGCTAAGCGGCCCAGGTTTCAAGGCCGTCATAGATTCAGATGACGAGTTAACTCTCGTCTGCCTTGAGGAACGCGTGCCGAGGGGGATCACAGCCGAGACGGGCTGGGCTTGCCTACGCACTATTGGCCCTTTCCCGTTCGACGCGGCTGGCATCGTTAAGTCCCTCATCACTCCGCTTTCTGACAACGGAATTGGTGTGTTCGTTATTTGCACGTTCGACGGAGAACATGTGTTGATCCCTGCAAGCGAGACGGACAGCGCAAAGCGTTTCCTCGAAATCGCCGGACACACGGTGGAAAATGACTAGAACACTTTTTCTTCCGGGGGCAGTCGGCAGCGCGGCATTTTGGAAGCCGGTGGCCAGGCACATGGAGCTGGATGGTCTATTTTTCGATTGGCCTGGACTTGGTGATGAACCGGCCCGAACTGATGTCGGCAATATCGATGATCTTGTAACGATAGTATTGGATCGCATGAACGAACCGGTCAACATCGTCGCTCAATCGATGGGCGGCCTCGTTGCCATCAAAGCAGCATTGGCGGCACCTCAAAAGATAGTCCGTCTCGTATTGACAGTCACCTCCGCTGGCGTGCCTGTTACGGACCTTGGCGGATCGGACTGGCGTTCTGATTATTTTCAAGCATTCCCAAACACGGCGCGTTGGATCGCAGAGCCGGTGGCCGACCTTTCTCATCAGATAACCTCAATTGAAGCGCCGACGCTCTTACTCTGGGGCGACATTGATCCAATTAGCCCGGTTGCTGTAGGCAAGCGATTACAAGCTCTCCTTCCAGACGCAGACCTTCACGTCATTCCCGGTGCGGATCACGATCTGGCGCGGACGCATGCTGGCTATGCTGCCGAACTTATAGAACGACATCTGACTGTAACTCCCAAAAACACCTTAAAGGGAAACGGCTGATTTTAAGGCATAAAGCCAAGGCCACAAACGCCGTTGCGACAAGCTTGTTGTCGCGAAAATCCCGATTTATGCGGGAGTTCTTTTCCTGACTTTTACAAAGCCGCAGAATTGGCAGTTCTGCGACACCCGGAATGTCTCTTATTGGCGCCCAGCGGAACACCGCAATTGACTCCAGGCGGCTTCAACCTTGAGTGCGAGGCACTTTTTTTGATCAATGTCTTTTCAATAACTCTGCTCTGCAAGGATATCAAAAGAAGGCGCACTGTTAAGCAGTCAATGAAACGCAAGAACACCAGAGATCTACTTGACCACGAGTTTATCGCCATTTGGAAGACCGTACATCAGGCGCGACTGACTACATTCCGAAAATCTCATGGATATCTCTGTGAACGCTTCTTCGCGACGTCAGCTAGCACAGAAAGTCCGAGTGTCGCTGAATCTCGGGCTGGCCCGAAAATTCCAATCGGCGCATTGATACGGTCAATCTCACAAGCAGTGTAGCCGGACTCGGAAAGACGTTCGATGCGCCGGCGATGTGTATTCAAGCTGCCCAAAGCGCCGATGTAAAAAGCGGAAGATTTCAAAGCAATATCTAGAACTTTGGTTTCTTGATCAAGGTCGTGATGAAGGAGAATAAATGCAGTGTAAGCATCTATGTGTTGAGCCAACTCAGCCGTGTGCTCATTTTGCTCACATAGAAGCACCTCATAGCCTGAAGCGACTGCGATTTTTTGTACGCTTTGCGTTTCGCTCTTTTGCCCAGAAGCAATGATGCGGGTGACTGGTCGATAGAGAAGATAGACATTCCCGTCTTTCACTCCTGCACGTTCAGGCGGCTCAACGGATATCAGCGCCTGTCGTTCGGGCTCATATTTCAATCCCGCAGATTTGCGCTGCGCCAGGCTTTGAAGCACATGCTCGATAATATCGACCGATCGCAACACATGAATAGCGATCGTGATGCCACCCCCGCACGGGAGCACGATATCGAGAAATGGGGAACCGTCGCCGAAGGACACCATGCGGTCAGATCGCGTCTCCATGGCTAAAAGGGCTTCGGCGGCAACCGCCGCTTCGACACATCCGCCTGACACATAACCGGAGAAACGACCATTTGCGGCTACCACCACGTGCGATCCAAGCGCGCGAGCTGCTCCCCCTCTGATGTCAACGAGTGTGGCAAGCGCAACTTGTCCTTCTCGGTAAGCTTGGACGGCGAACCGAAGAATGTCGCGAGGATCGTCACTCGACATCGCCCTCACGGGGGTTGGAAGCAATTTCCTAAAAACATCGACCACGAAAGAATCCCTTCAGGGAAGACGGCAGACCCCCAAGGCCTGCCGTCAGATGCGCTACGCCACATCCGGAAGGCCATCGAGCAGCTTCTCGAGCGTGACAGGATAATGGCGAACTCTAACACCGCTTGCATTGTGGATGGCATTGGCTATCGCTGCTGAGACACCGCACAAGCCGAGTTCGCCGATGCCCTTCGCCTTCATCGGCGATGACATCGGATCGGTCTCGTTAAGGAATATAACCTCTTGATGAGGCACATCGGCATGAACTGCGACTTCGTAACCGGCAAGATCATGGTTGACGAAGAAGCCGCGGCGCGCATCAACTGCAAGCTCCTCCGACAGCGCTCCGCCTACGCCCATGGTCATCGCACCGATGACCTGGCTGCGGGCAGTGACCGGATTGAGAATTCGCCCGGCAGCACAAACCGCCAGCATACGGCGGATCCTGGTCTCACCAGTTGCGACATCTACGCCGACCTCGACGAAATGCGCGCCAAATGTCGATTGCTGATGCGTCTCGGTAAGGTTGCCCCACTGCATCGTATCCTCTGCCACAAGTCCCTCGGGACCAGCAGCCTCGGCAAGCGACACCGACCGGCTCCCCGACCGAACCTGACCATTTTCGAAGACCACGTCTTCAGCCTTCAAGCCGAGCTTCTGAATGATGGCGTCGCGCAGCTTCACGCATGCGGCGTAGACACCAGACGTCGAAGAGTTGGCACCAAACTGTCCACCAGAACCAGCCGACACGGGAAAGCGGGAGTCGCCCAGTTGCACACCCACCTTGTCGATGGTGACGCCCATCATCTCGGCTGCAGTCTGCGCAATGATGGTGTAACTGCCGGTTCCAATGTCTGTCATGTCGGTCTCGACCGTCACAATGCCCTGATTGTCAAGCCGGACCCGTGCACCGGATGGCAGTACCATATTGTTGCGAAAGGCAGCGGCGACACCCATGCCGATCAGCCAGTTGCCTTCGCGCCGCGATCCGGGCGCGCCGCGTTTGTCCCAACCGAAGCGCTCGGCGCCAAGCTTCAGACAGCCGACAAGGTCGCGATGGGAAAAGGGCCGCTCGGGATTTTCCGGATCGACCTGCGTGTCATTGATGATCCTGAACTCGATCGGATCGATCCCGAGCTTTTCCGCCATCTCATCCATCGCAACCTCAAGAGCCATAAGACCCGGCGCTTCACCTGGCGCTCGCATGGCATTACCCTCTGGCAGATCAAGCGTTGCCAACCGCATCGCGGTCATGCGATTTTCGCCAGCATAAAGCAGCCGTGTCTGTAGCACGGCCGCCTCTAGCTGCCCGCCAGCCTGATCACCAGACCAGCTCTCATGCCCGATGGCTGTTATTCGTCCATCGCTCTGTGCACCAATGCGGACGCGCTGAATAGTAGCCGGACGATGGGTCGTGTTGTTGATGACAAACGGGCGCGGCAATGCAACCTTGACCGGCCGTCTGGCAGCCTTTGCACCAAAGGCTGCGAGTACCGCATCTGCGCGCAGGAACAGCTTGCCGCCAAAACCTCCACCAATGAATGGCGACATCAGGTGGATCCTCTCCTTGTCGATATCGAGCGTCGTCGCAAGGTCGGAGCGCCACCAGTCGATCATCTGGCTCGATGTCCAAAGTGACAGATCATCGCCATCCCACGCAGCGATGGACGCATGCGGTTCCATCATGGCGTGGGACTGATCAGGCGTGGTGTAGGTCTCTTCGCAGGTCACAGCGGCTGCCTTGAAAGCAGCGTCGAAGTCGCCGGCACTGGAATCGGGATCACCTGTTTCGGGTTTCGTCGCTGCATCCATGGCCTTGCCTAGCTCGAAGCTCCCCTGCTCCTCGCTGTAATCGACCTTAACGAGAGCTGCCGCCGCGCGCGCCTGCTCGAACGTCTCGGCTACAACGACCGCGACCGCCTGATGATAATGCTGAATCTGACGACCGCCAAAGAGCCTCACCGTGTTGAACTTGCCCTTAGTCCGCTCACCGACATCAAGGGCAGTGACCACTGCGATGACACCCGGCGCCTTTTGGGCGATGCTCGTATCGATGGATTTGATCGAACCCTTGGCTATCGCTGAACCGACAGGATAGCCGTATGCGTATCGAGTATTTGGATCGTGCCATTCATATGCGTAGATAGCTTGGCCGGTCGCTTTAAGTTGCCCGTCAATGCGAAGAATTGGCTGGCCCACAACCTTCAATCTATCAATCGGATTTGTGCCCGCTGGTTTATCGAACTGCATGATTAGCTCCTTGCTTGGGCAATGACGGCACTCAAAGCGCGTTCGACCAATTTGATCTTGAACCGATTATGTTCGGTTGGTTTTGCATCCGCAAAAAGCACAGCCGATGTTGGCGCAGCCCCCTTTGGCAACTGAGCATCTGCTTCTTCGATGCGCCATGGCTTATGCGCAACGCCCCCAACCGCAACGCGCCCGGTACCGTCTGGCTGGATGACGGCGCCTACCGAAATAATGGCAAAAGCGTAGGATGCCCTGTCGCGGACTTTGCGGTAGATATGCTGTCCACCAAGAGGCTTGGGGAGGCTGACGGCGGTGACAAATTCGCCCCGTTCCAGACTGGTCTCGATATGCGGCGTTTCGCCTGGCAGTTTGTGGAGTTGAGCGATGGGTATGACATTTCGGCTGCCATCCGGCTTGACGGTTTCCACGACCGCGTCGAGAACCCGCATGGCGATTGCCATGTCACTTGGATGGGTCGCGATGCAGGTATCACTGGTGCCGACGATGGCATGGAGGCGGCTAAAGCCGCCGATAGCCGAACAGCCGCTACCCGGCTGGCGCTTGTTGCACGGCTGATTGGTATCGTAAAAATACGGACAGCGAGTCCGCTGCAGCAGGTTTCCGGCAGTGGTTGCCTTGTTACGCAACTGTCCCGATGCCCCGGCTAGGAGCGCGCGCGACAGAACCCCGTAGTCGCGACGGACCGTTTCATGAGCGGCAAGTTCGGTGTTGCGCACCATCGCCCCGATGCGCAGGCCGCCCTCCGGCGTGGCTTCGATCTTGTCCAGGCCGAGGCCGTTGACGTCGATCAGATGCGTTGGCGCCTCGATCTCAAGCTTCATCAGATCGAGCAGGTTCGTACCACCTGCGATGAACTTAGAGTCTGGATTTGAGACCGCGGCCTTGACGGCGATGTCGATGGATGTGGCGCGCTCGTATGTAAAGGCTTTCATGTTTTTATCCCCGCAGCTTCGGCAATGGCCTCAACGATGTTAGAATAGGCGCCGCACCGACAGATGTTACCGCTCATGCGCTCCCGAATTTCTTCAGGCGTAACGCTCACCTGTGCGGTCAGATCGCTGGTGACGTGGCTTGGAATGTTGGCCTTGAACTCCTCCAGCAATGCTACGGAGGAACAGATTTGGCCGGGGGTACAGTACCCGCACTGGAAACCGTCGTGCTTGACGAAGGTTGCCTGCATGGGATGCAGATCGCCCGGCTTTCCAAGTCCCTCGATCGTGACCACGTTGTCACCTTCGTGCATCACCGTCAGCGTGAGGCAGGCGTTAATGCGGCGGCCGTCTACCATCACGGTACAGGCACCGCATTGCCCGTGGTCGCATCCTTTCTTGGTTCCCGTAAGATGAAGGTGCTCGCGCAGCCCATCGAGCAACGTCGTGCGGTTGTCGACGTCGAGAGTCCTGCTCTCGCCGTTGACGGTCAGGGAAACCTTAGAGGTCAGTTTTCCTTCCTCAGGTGGCGACTGTGCAATCGCGTCCCCGGCCACACCGGTCACTGCAACTGTCGCGGCTGAGGATATGAGCAGGTTTCGACGCGATATCTCAAGTTGAATGGGGCTTTGCATATCCGGCTCCGCTTCGTTTTCGGTTTTGTCGAGCGCGGATGAACCACGCCACACTACAAAGTAACGGTGCATTGGAAAATGATTAGGGGCGTTCAGTCGCTTGTACTTATCGGGTCTCGACATAAATACCTCGACTTGAAGAGCACTCCATTGATGTTGGAAATCCATAAGTCCATGCGGCATTCTCCGGCTAATCCCGAATGATCGATTGACGTATGGTGGACTACGGTTCGACAAGCCTGAAAACCGATCCTGTCCTATCCCAGCTTGTTCGCCCGCCTTGGTCTGCAACGGGACTGGACGATTGGAACAAGATGGTTGAAAAACGCCCCGCACTCGACTTTGCCGAAACGACCGCTAATGCGCTGCGAAAGGCCGAGCGTGCAGGCTTCAGGTTCGCCGTGTTAGGCCGCACCGTGGCCGTTATGGCGCTCGCGACCAGCTTCTTGCTCAGTTACTACTACCCCATCAATCTGGGAATTTTCGGCATAACAACGTTCATCGCCCTCGCAGGCCTCACGTCGCTTGCGGCGATCCGCACGCGCTATGAGAAGCCTGCCAGATTTGCGCTCTTCGCCTTCGATGCGTCATCCGTGACCGTCTTGCTCGCATTCGTACCCTTGAGCAGCGGCGGCGACATACCCCAGAACCTTGTCTTCCTGACAAGCTCGGTGCAGCACTACTATCTGGTCGTTGCCGCCGCCGTTCTTACGCTTTCACCCCCGCTTGTTCTGTGGACAGGAGCCTGGGCAGCAGGCGGACTTCTCTTTGCAACATGGTGGATCATGTCCGGCATGGCGCAAGTTATCACCTATGCGAGCCTTCCCATTTCCCCAACGCGGGATGTTTATCTCAAGACCGTGCTCAACCCAGATTTTCTTGGTCTGGCGTCACGGGTTCAGGAAATGCTGCTTGTCCTTCTGGTCACCGCCATTGCGGCGCTGGCGGTTCACAGAGCACGACGGGTTGTGAGCGATCATGCCGAGGCCAGAGCGAGTGAGCGGCGCGTTCAAAAGATCTTTGGCCGGTATGTTCCGGCCCCAGTCCTTCGCGAGCTCCTCGATGAAGGACATCTGGCTCCCCAGACCAGGCTGGCAACGCTTCTCTTCGTCGATATCAGGGGATTTACCAGCCTTTCCGAGGGTTTGCCGCCCTTGCGGCTCGTCCGTTTTCTGAATGCGTTCTTCAGCGCTGTCACTGATATCGCCGACGAAAATGGTGGAGTCGTGGTGAACTATATCGGTGATGCGGTGCTGATATCGTTCAATGCGCCACTTCCCGTTTCAGACCATGCCAAGCGCGCACTCGCCGCGTCTGGGGACATTTTGAAGGCAACGCAGAATCGGCAGTTCGATGGGATTTCTATCGGTGTGAGGATTGGAGTAGCCACCGGGCTTGTTGCAGCCGGAACGCTGGGTGCTGACGATCGCCAAACCTACACGGTGTACGGAGACGCGGTCAATCTGGCGCAGAGGCTCCAAGAGTTGAGCAAACAGACGAAAACTGATTGCCTAATTTGTGAAACAACAGCGCGTCAGGCAGGTCATGATCTCGCCCTGACAAGCCTTGGGGTCCATCCGATCCGAAACTTGCTTTCACCGGTCGAAGTCTTCACATTCGCCGATGGCGTTTTGAGGTAGCCTGCACGGCACGTCTTACGGGGTGTCCAGTGCAAGTGGAAGCGTCAAGCCTTTAATGCATCGACGATGACCTTGAAAGCGGGCGAGTTTTGCCGTCTGCTTGGATAAAACAGATAGTAGCCTGTAAACATGGGACACCATTCATCGAGTATCTGTATCAATTGCCCCGATGCCCGCTCTTTTTCAACGAGACTTTCCGGCACATAGGCAATGCCATATCCGGCAACTGCTGCATCAATCATCGCGTATGACGAGTTGAACGTCAGTTGCCCCTCGACACGAACCCGGACTTCTCTGCCGTCCTTTTCGAACTCCCATGCATAAAGCCCACCCGCTCGCGATTGCCGGTGATTGATGCAATCGTGACCCACCAGTTCTTGCGGCGTCGAGGGCGTTGTCCGGGTCTCCAGATACCGGGGAGACGCGACTGCGACCAACCGCCAGTCTGGGCCGATGCGAACAGCGATCATGTCCTTATCCAGGCTTTCACCCAAGCGGACACCTGCATCGAACTTCTCTTCAACGATATTTCGAAACCCATTATCACTGTTCAGCTCAACCTTGATATCGGGAAACTCGTGCAGCACCGATCGCAGTTTAGGCCACACGACGCTTTCAAGCGCGTGATCGGAGAGGGTTATCCTGACCGAACCGGATGGTTTGTCCCTGATTTCCATGAGCGCGTCGATCTCGGTTTCGATTTCCTGGATTCGCGGTGCCAGTGATCTAATCAATCTCTCACCCGCTTCCGTTGGAGCGACATTGCGCGTTGTCCGCGTCAGCAGGCGAAGACCCATCCGAGCTTCAAGTTTTTTGATTGTGTGGCTGATGGTTGATTGCGAGGTGCCAAGTTTCGCCGCCGCCTTGGTAAAGCTTCGCTCCTCTGCGACTGCCAGAAACCACAGCATGTCATTAAGATCTTCCCGTTTCATGGTCGCCTCCGCCATCATTTATTGATGTCATAGGTCGATAAGTCCAAGCGAATTGCAATGGCTAATCTCAATATTGAGCCCGACATATAGTGGCGCCATGACACATCAAGCTTTAACATCATCCGACCTCGACAACGGTGACAATAGCGCTGCAACCCCTTTGACACAGACGTCGCATGGACCCAGGGCAGCCTCTTGGGGAGCTGTCTTTTCAATGGCATTGTGCGTGGCCGTCCTTATTGCGTCTGAGTTCATGCCGGTAAGCCTCCTCTCACCGATTGCAACCGAGCTGGGCGTGACGGAAGGTCGTGCCGGCCAGGCAATCTCGATCTCCGGGGTCTTTGCTGTCTTGACCAGCATTTTCGTTGCGGCACTGGTGCGCAGGTTCGACAGGCGGATCGTGCTCGCGACATTTTCGTTGATGCTGGTGCTCTCGGGAGCGATCGTCACGTTCGCCCCTGACTATACCGTCCTGATGGTTGGGCGGGCTATGCTCGGTGTCGCTATCGGCGGGTTCTGGTCCATGTCGACCTCGATCGTCATGCGGCTGGTACCGGAGGATTCCGTTCCCAAGGGCATTGCCATGCTAAACGCAGGCAATGCCATTGCAGCGACGATATCCGCGCCGCTGGGAAGTCTGCTCGGGAGCTATGTAGGCTGGCGCGGCGCATTCTTTACAGTCGTCCCTCTGGCCCTTGTCGCACTGGTTTGGCAGTGGATGAGCCTGCCGTCGCTTCCACCCCGCCGCCACGAGGGTTCGTCGAATGTCTTCAGGCTGCTCGCCCGGCCTCAGGTTGCCATTGGCATGGCCGCGATCATGCTGCTTTTCATGGGTCAATTCGCCCTGTTTACATATCTGCGCCCATTTCTGGAAACCGTCACCGCGGTCTCGATATCGACGCTCTCGCTCCTGCTTCTTTTGATGGGTCTGGCAGGCGTCGCGGGCACCACAATCGTCAGCCAACTGCTGCACAAACACCTCTTCCTCATTCTGGGCACGATCCCTCTCATCATGGCGACCCTTGCCGTGGGATTGATCGCGTTCGGATCGTCTCCCGTCGTGACGGCCATTCTTCTCATCGGCTGGGGCCTGTTCAGCACGGCCGCTCCCGTCGGCTGGGGCACGTGGCTCAGCCGCACCATGCCTGACGATGCGGAGGCCGGCGGCGGGCTGCAAGTCGCAACCATCCAGCTTGCCATCACGCTGGGCGCTTCGATCGGCGGCGTGCTGTTTGATGGCTACGGCTGGTGGACCGCTTTCCTCTTCGCAGCAGCGCTGCTTGTCAATTCCTTCCTGCTCTCCATCGCCGCATCGCGTTTCTCGACACGCCCATGAACCGTCACGGCGGTCCTTCCAGGCAATGCACCCAAGTGAATTCCAGCTCATCACCATTCACGGAAACATGCAGATGTTCAATCAAGATCAAGACGACACGACAACACAGAAAACCGCCATGGACCGTCGCAGCCTGCTCAAGATGACAGGCGCTGGCGTCGCTGCCCTAGGGGCGATGTCTATTTTCGACGCAAAAATTGCAAAGGCTCAAGACATGTCCAACGGCGCCTCCAATTTCTACACCAGCGATAAGGTGACGCTGCAGAAGGTCGCATTCAAAACCCAGTATCAGACAAATGTCGCCGGCAATCTTTTCCTGCCCAAGAACCTCGACCAGGCGTCGAGGAACCCGGCGATCATCGTTGGCCACCCAATGGGTGCGGTCAAGGAACAGAGCGCCAATCTTTACGCCACCAAGATGGCCGAACAGGGTTTTGTCGCGATGTCCATCGATCTGCCTTTCTGGGGCGAAAGCGAAGGACAATCGCGCAATCTGGTTTCTCCGGAAGCCTATGCCGAAGCCTTCAGCGCCGGCGTCGATTTCATCGGCTCGCATGCCTTCGTTGACCGCACCAATATCGGTGCCATCGGCGTCTGCGGCAGTGGCAGCTTCGTTATCAGTGCGGCCAAGATCGATCCGCGCATCAAGGCGGTCGCAACCGTCAGCATGTACGACATGGGCGCTGCTTTTCGCGATGCATTGAACAAATCGCAGACGGTCGAGCAGCGCAAGAAGTTCATCGCCACTGCAGCAGAACAGCGCTGGGCCGAGGCAGATGGCTCCAATATCCAGTACATCGGTGGCACCACATTGCAACTGACGGCCGATACGGATCCAATCCAGCGTGAGTTCTATGACTTTTACCGGACGCCTCGCGGTGAATTCACGCCTGCAGGCGTGGCAAGGGAGACGACGACCAAGCCGACCCTGAGCAGCAGTGTCAAATTCATGAATTTCTATCCGTTCAACGACATCGAGACGATCTCGCGCCCGATGCTGTTCATTTCCGGAGACCAAGCCCATTCGAAGGAATTCAGCCAGGATGCTTACAACCGGGCGTCCGAGCCAAAGGAACTGGTCTGGGTCAAGGGAGCCGGCCACGTCGATCTATATGATCGTGTCGACCTCATCCCGTTCGACCGGATTGCCCAATTCTTTGAACAGCATCTGGCGTAGGCAAATCCATCGCAGGAAGTGGCTATTTGCAGCGGGGCTTGCCGCTGCCACTGCCCCGTATCTGCCTCCCTCTCTAAAGGAGACCTGAAATGACCGACAACATCGCCGGCAAAACCATTGTCATCACCGGAGCCTCAAGCGGGATGGGAGCGGCGGCCGCCCTTCACCTAGCCGCCAAGGGCGCAAATGTTGTCCTCGGTGCGCGTCGTGCCGACCGCATCAATGCACTTGCCGCCGAAATCATCGATGCTGGTGGCCACGCCACTTCTGTCACGACCGATGTGACGAGGAAGGATGACCTGCGGACGCTGGTGGACACTGGCGTGGAAACCTACGGACGGATCGACGTGCTCATCAATAATGCGGGCATCATGCCACTCTCTCCGCTGGAGAGGTTGAGGGTTGATGAGTGGGACCAGATGATCGACGTCAATCTAAAGGGTGTTCTCTACGGCATCGCCGCAGCACTCCCGCACATGAAAGCCAAGAGATCCGGCCACATCATTAACCTGTCCTCCGTGGCAGGCCACAAGCTTTTCGGCGGCTCGGCTGTGTATTCAGCGACCAAGTTCGCCGTGCGGGCGGTGTCCGAGGGACTAAGGCAGGAAATGGCTCCGTACAACATTCGCACCACGATCATATCTCCGGGCGCTGTCAGAACGGAACTCCTCGAACATATCACTGAGAAAGATGTGCAGAAAGCGAACCAGGACTATGTTGGCCAAGTCGGCGTGCCAGCCGAAACCTTCGCCCGGATGGTCGCCTTCGCGATCAACGAGCCCGAGGATGTTGCGATCAATGAGATTCTTTTCCGTCCCACAGCTCAGGAACTTTAAACCTTGAGCCGCAGACCGTCCTAAGGGCCGCATTCACGACGGCCCCGAAGTTCATGCCAGTAATTGAAGGATACCCAGATGAAGAACATTGCCGCAAGCATTGCCTTCTCGGCTCTCGCCGCAACAGGAGTGGAAGCCCAGGAAGAGCGAAGAAGGGTTGCTCCTCCAGCCGTCTACACGGTCGCACCGGGGCTTGGCCATTTCACGGATGACGTCCTCTTCGGTGAGGTTTGGGTAAGAACCGACCTTGCGCCTCGCGACCGTAGCCTCGTCACCCTCTCGGCAATTGTGTCTACCGGGAAAAACGAGCAGATCGCTGCACATGTGAGCCGCGCCCTGGATAACGACTTAAAGCCCGGCGAGATCGGTGAGCTCATCACGCATCTAGCGTTCTACTCGGGATGGCCGAATGCAATCTCTGCTGTCACAGAAACAAAGAAGGTCTTCGATGAGCGCCAGATTGCACCTTTAAGCAACAGCGAAGCGACACGCATTGAATTGGAAATCGCAGCCGAGGCCACTCGAAAGGGGACGGTCGATGCTGCCGTTGCGCCGACAGCGGCGGCCCTAGCCGACCTTACCAACCGTGTGTTGTTCGGAGACTTGTGGCAGCGACCAGATCTTTCAGCGCGAGACCGGAGCCTCGTGACGATGGCCGCGCTGATCGCGGTTGGTCAGCCGGAGCAATTGCCGTTCCATGCCAACCGCGCGATGGATAACGGCTTAACGCAGTCAGAAGCTTCCGAAATACTGACACATGTTGCATTCTACTCTGGCTGGCCCAGAGCCATGTCCGCGGTACCTGTCCTCAAACAGGTTTTTGAAAACAGGAATGGAATTGAAATGAGCGCTCCACAGGCAAACATTACGATCACTCCCGCAGGAAGCAGTGCTGCGCCAGCGCCTGCTGAGTACTTCACAGGCAGCGTCCATATCTCAGGCCGTTATCACGCCGACGCTCCTGCGCGCATTGGCGGCGCCACGGTTTCCTTCTCGGCTGGTGCTCGCACTGCTTGGCATACACATCCTCTCGGGCAAACTCTGTTCATCGTGAGCGGGCACGGCTGGGTGCAGAAGGAAGGTGAGCCAGTTCAGCAGGTCGGCCCAGGAGACGTTGTCTGGATTCCCCCGCTGATCCGGCATTGGCATGGCGCCTCGGCTAGTGAGCCGATGAGCCATTTCGCCGTGGCCGAGGCGCTCGACGGAAGCGCTGTCACCTGGATGGAGAAGGTCTCCGACGAGGACTACGCCAAGGGCGCCGCAGAGTAGAACCAAAACTATCGCCTGCGGGGTGGATGTCCACTCCGAGCTTACATGCAAAATCGAAACGGAGACGAACACGTGCCCAAGATAATATTGGCCTCTGCTGTCGTCGCACTAGGATTGACAGGACCTGTCATGGCTCAAGGAAGCATCCGGATTTCCTCAGCGTGGGGAGAAGTCACCGCTACCCTCGCCGACAACGAAGCCGCCAGATCGCTGGCGCGGATGCTGCCATTGACAATCGAGATGTCCGACCATCTCCGCCAAGAAAAGACGGGAAACCTGCCCTCTGCCCTGCCTGAGCTTACACGACAGCGAGACTTCTCGGTCGGCACGCTTGGTCTGTGGAGTGCCGATCATTTCGTGATCTATTATCGCAGTGGACGTGTTCCCTCTCCGGGCATTATTATCCTCGGGCAGGTGACGGGAGATGTTTCGGTCTTCGACCGCCCAGGACCTGTCACCGTAAGGCTCGGGGCTACGGACTGAGTGACGCATGCAAACCCAAACGGATTTGCATTTTCGCCATTAACATTTGCGCGATCTTCTGAGATGCCACGCAGCACCCATTTTCACGCGTCCAAGATCGGTTTTGGATCTATCAAATTGAACACTGAGTGGCACCGCTACGCTGTAAGGTCATGAAGATCGGTGGTGATCGCTGCACCTATTGTGAACTCCGAAAAACGAACATCCAGTCCCCCTCGCTCCGGTGTGCACGCTGTCGGCCCGACCAGATAACGAAGTGCCTCCGGAAACGGTGCCAGTCGCAGCAGTGGCCAAATCCTGCCATCGGACGACGCCTGAATACGCATCGCACCTTCCTTTAAGGTAACCCGAATATAGAAATCCTCGAGCTCCTTGAAAGGCTGGGACACCGACCAGTCAGATCTTCCGTCGGTGACAACGGTGCTGAGGAAGCGCTCCCCGTCTGTGAACTCTACTCCGGTCTTCACCCATCGGTTCTCATCAATGCGAACCATGAGGCCTGCCTGATCATAGAGAGACCGGAATTCCCCTTGTATGCGGACACACGCCGTGAACCCGTCGTCAACGGAGGACCCGAGGAAATGACCGCTATCGCGCGTAAATCCATAATGGGTTTTACGCCAGAAATCGGTGTTCGCATCCGTCGTCAAGGTGAGGGCAGTTTCTGTGGCCTCCCACACTGCCGGCTCGTTCAGCCACGTGGCTTCTTTAAGATTCATGACCATGAGACTGTCCTCCGTAACTACCATTTGCGCCCATGAGGGGAGCGTCATTGCCAAGTTGAAGCGATACCTGTGATCGTTGCCTGCGTAAAGAAAGCGTCCCTTTTTTTGGGAGACGCTTGTCCATAAGCAACACTGTCAGGCAGGAAGCTTCATCTGCTTGCGCAGGCTCTTGTCAAACGCGCTCGCTGGCACGAAACGGCGCAGAAAATGCAGTTGGCGAGCGGCTTTCGTGGCGGGGTGCCGCAGCTTCGGCGACTTGGCTGTCGCCGCTCTCACGACAGCTTCCGCAACAAGCTCCGGCGCATCGCCTGCCTTGATGGCGCTGTTCCATAAGGCTTCAATCGTTTTGCGCCCCTGATCGTAAACACTTGTCATGCGGTCGGGCCGTGTCGCGTTATGGTCCAGGGCTGTGTTTGTGAACGCAGGCTCCACCAGAAGCACCCGGATACCAAGTGATCTGACTTCATGGTCGAGAGATTCCGAATAGCCTTCGACGGCGTGTTTGGTGGCTGCGTAAAGCGCGCTGAACGGACTTGGGATAAAGCCAACAACCGAGCTGATATTGATGATGCGCCCGCTGCGCTGCTGGCGCATGATGGGCAGCACTTCATTAGTGACCCGGATGATACCAAAAACGTTGAGGTCGAAAAGCGCCTGCGCCTGCTCAACCGACGACTCCTCGGCTCCGCCGATCAAGGCACCACCTGCGTTGTTCACAAACACATCGATGCGACCCGCCTGATTGACGACTTCCGCGACCATGCTGGCAACCGACGCGCTGTCGGTCACATCACATTCGAGCATGGTGATGCCCGCTGGTGACCCCGCCCTTGCTTTCCGGCTGGTTCCGAAGACCCGATACCCCGCCGACTGGAGCGCTTTGGCAGTAGCGAGGCCGATGCCTGATGCCGCACCAGTAACGACTGCTACGCTGCGATTATTTGTATCCATTTCGATAACTTCCATTTGCTAACGAGGCAGTTGAGTGGGTGAGCGCCGCTGGGCAGGGCACATGTGACGAACACTTATTTGCGGTATCGAGCGGCTGGCTCGGAATTTCCAAAGCCTGTGGCCAGAACACCTCTGGCCTGCTCGAATGCTTCCCATACTGCGACGTCAGGCACAGGCGGGATCGTTACGAGTTCCTTGCGGTCGAAACCGATCAGCGCGGCATCGACAAGGTCTTCGACTTCCATGACGTTCGGAACGCGGCTGATGTCGCCCCCGGCCCGTTCGAAGATTTCCGTACGGGTTGCGGCGGGCAGGACCGCCTGCACATAGATTCCCTTGGAAGATACCTCGGCGGCAAGGCTCTGCGACATCGTCAGCACATAGGACTTCGTCGCCGCGTAGATTCCATGGGAGTGCTCCGGAAGAAGTGCCAGTACCGACGCAATATTTACGATCGATCCACTGCCACGCTCCACCATTCCCGCGATAGCGGCAGATGTGAGCAAGGTCGGAGCCAGGACATTCAGCCGCAGCAGCTTGTTCATCGCGGCGGGATCGGTTGACGTGAAGCCACCGAGCAGGCCTGCCCCCGCATTGTTGACAAGGATATCGATATGCGGCGCAGCCTTGAGGCGCGTTATGACACGGTCAATCTGGTTTTCGTCCGTCAGGTCCGCCGTAATGGTTTCGACAGCGACACCATGCGCCTGCTGAAGCTCAGCGGCGAGCACCTCCAGTCGATCGGTGGCGCGGGCAACAAGGACGAGATCGTGGCCACGAGCAGCAAGGCGACGTGCGTAGACTGCGCCGATGCCGCTGGAAGCGCCAGTTATGAGTGCGATGGGCATGAAGGTTCCTTCAGGCGGCTCTTGCCTGCCAGTTGGTTAGGATGAAATTATGATATCTACGGCCTCAGCCGCGGAACTTCAGGTGAAGCATGGGATGGTGCTCGTAGTGGCCAGCACCGTTCTGCACGATCGGGTCTTTGGAGGTCAGCGTTTGGATCTCTTCCTCGTCGGCGATCTCATAAAGCGAAACACCGTAGCCGCCCGCAGGATCCATGACAGGTCCATGGGCCACGATCTTTCCTTCGCCGAGGAGATTGTCGAGATATGCGCCATGTTGGCCCATCCAGTTTTTCTCTTCCGCACTCATCGTAGCCAGGAAATCGGTGCGTGGGGGTATGTATTTGCAAAGGTAGTATTTCATGATCGGGTCCTGATCGAATGGGTGTCAGCGACTTCTAAAATTCCTTGAAACTGGCGCTGGAATGTCGATGACCAATAGGATACTATTGTTTTGATACTGTGTCACTACTAATTTGAGATGGACATGAAGAATCTTGCAGACCAACCCTGCCTTATCGCTCGAAGCCTCGCCCTGATCGGCGACGCTTGGAGCATGTTGATCCTCCGCGATGCCCATGCAGGATCGACACGCTTTGAGGAATTTCGCAAAAACCTGGGCATCGCGCCAACGATGCTGACGACAAGGCTTACCGCTCTGGCCGAAGAAGGAATTCTTGAAAAGCGACGATACTCCGAACGTCCGCCCAGGGACGAATATCAGCTCACGGCTTCGGGCCGCGACTTTTTGCCAGTTCTCTTCGCTCTTGGAGCATGGGGAGGAAAACATCGTGGCGGGGGCGAGTATACGAGATTCTACGATGAAGAAACGGGCGAGGAAATCGATCCAGTGACCATAGACCAAAGAACGGGTGCACCCATTGGATCGCGCCCTATCAAGGGCGTCATGCCGACCTCAAACTAGCAAGACGTATTTGCAGGGCGGCGTCGTTTCCCGGTTTGATGGTTGCCACACCACGAGCCTCTGACCATCGACCGAGCTATGGCCGCTTCTGGATGCTGCCAACTTCTGGCAGCATCCGTTAAATGGCGGGTTATTTTCGCTGGATCGGTTGGCCTACTCCGCCGCCATAGCATGCCCATGGCCCGGCTCCCGCTGAATATCAGTCTGCTGAGAAGCTTCAGCTTTCGGGGGCTTAATGCGGAACCAAACGGCGTAGAGCGCTGGCAGGAAAAGCAGGATCATCGCTGTCCCAGCCGCTGTTCCACCGATCAGCGTATAAGCCATAGATCCCCAGAACACCGAATGGGTCAAAGGAATGAACGCCAGGATCGCCGCAAGCGCCGTCAGGATCACAGGTCGTGTTCGCTGCACTGTTGCTTCGATAACGGCGTGATAGTCATCGAGCCCCGCCGCCTGGTTTTCCTTGATCTGCTCCGTCAGGATCAACGTGTTGCGCATGAGGATACCCGCCAGTCCAATCAGTCCGAGAATCGCGTTGAAGCCGAACGGCTGATTGAACAGAAGCAAGGTTGGAACCACTCCGGCGAGACCGAGAGGTGCCGTCAACACCACCATCGTCATCGTTGATAAGCTTCGAACCTGCAAGATGATGACAATCAATGTGGCCGCGATCATAAGCGGGAAGACTTGAACCAGCGCCGTGTTGGCCTTGAGCGACTCTTCGATGTTGCCGCCCATCTCGATCCGGTATCCGACAGGAAGCGAAGCGATCAGCGGCTGTAGGGCCTTTATCACCTGTTGAGACACTTCCGGAGGCTGGGTCGCCTCGTTGATATCAGACCTGATCGTGATGACCGGTGTCCGGTCGCGACGCTTCAGTATCGGCTCCTCGAACCGGATCTCGGAGTGCCCAAGTTGATCCAGCGGAACCTGACGGCCGTCCCTGCTCATCAGTGAGAAGTCCGCCAGGCGTGATGGGTCGAGCCGATTTTCACCTGCGCTGCGCGCCACGACTGGTACGTTGCGGATGTTATCGCGTACCTGTGTCACCAGGATGCCGCTCAGCAGCAACTGCATCTGCTGTGCTGCCTCCGAAGGCGAGAGGCCTATCAGATTGAGCCGCTCCTGATCGGACACGAACCGCAGGACAGGGGTTCGGTTGCCCCAATCCCTGTTTGCCTGACGGACATCGGGAACGGTTTTCATGATGGCTAAAGCCTGTTCGGAGATCTTGTAAAGCTCATCCTGATCAGGTCCCATAATGCGGAACTCGACCGGGAACGGTGTGTAAGGACCGAACACAAGCTGGGTCACGCGCACCGACGCCTCGGGAACCAGACCTTCCGATATGGCGGCACGAAGACGGTGCTTCAAATCTTCTCGTGCATGAGCATCTGGGGTGAGTGCGACGACCTTGGCGAAGGCGGGATCCGGCAATTCCGGTGACATGGCGAAGAAGAACCTTGGAGCGCCCTGACCCACATAGCTGGTAACGATATTGGTCTCGGGCTGCGTTTGCAGCCAGTCCTCGACCTTCTTGACCGCAGATGTCGTCGCTTCGATGCTCGTTCCCTCCGGCATGCGCACCTCGACAAGCACCTCCGGCCGATCCGATGTCGGGAAGAATTGCTGCTTCACGCCACCCATTCCAACAACAGAGACAGCCATTGTGATGCCAACGATTGTGCAGGTCATGAACTTGTGGCGAACCGCAAACGCGATTGTTGATCGCAGGCGTCGGTAGTTCGGTGTATTATAGATGGCCTCATGGCCGCCCTCGACAGGCCTGATGTCCGGCAGCATCTTGACGCCGAGGTAAGGTGTGAAGGTCACGGCGACCAGCCATGAAACAATGAGGGCAAAACCCACGACCCAGAAGATGTTTCCGGCGTATTCGCCAGCCGCCGATTTCGCGAAACCAACGGGCATCAATCCGATGATCGTGACGAGTGTACCAGATAGCATAGGGGCTGCAGTATGGCTCCAGGCATAGGCGGCGGCCTTGATGCGGTCCATGCCTTCTTCCATTTTCACGACCATGACTTCGATGGCGATGATTGCATCGTCAACCAGAAGTCCGAGCGCCAGGATCAGTGCTCCGAGCGTTATGCGGTCGAAAAACCGCCCGGTTTCCAGCATAATGAGAAAGACGACGGCAAGAGTAAGCGGCACGGCCAGCGCGACGACGATCCCGACACGCCAGCCCAATGCGACCAGGCTTACGAACAGGACCACGCCAAGTGCCATTGCGAACTTGAGCATGAACTCGCCAACGGCCTCATCAATATTGACCGCCTGATCGCTGACTTTGGTGAGCGTCATACCCAGCGGCAGCGTCTGCGCGATCGCGGCCGATCGTGCTTCAAGCGCCTTGCCGAGATCGAGACCGTTCCATCCTGCCTGCATCACAGCACCCAGCATGATCGTCGGCTCGCCCTCATGGCGAACGATATAGGTCGCTGGATCTTGATAGCCGCGCCGCACCTCCGCCAAATCGGACAGCTTCAGTGTCCTTCCACCGACCGCAATCGGCGTGTCGGCTATTGCCTGCTCACTGTTATAAGCACCGTCGAACCTTATGAAGACTTGCGGCCCTTTCGTGTCGATCGACCCTGCAGGCGTGACGGTGTTTTGTCTCTGCAAAGCTGTGGCAATATCCAGAGCGGAGATGCCGAGCGTAGCGAGCTTCGCGAAGGAGAACTCTACGAAAATCTGCTCTTGGCGTTCTCCAACGATGTTGATTTTCTTGATACCTGGGACGTGAAGCAGATCCTGACGGATGACTTCCGCCTGCCGCACCAGGTCTCGCATCCGCATACCCTTAGCTTTCAAAGCGTAGAGACCGAAGCTGACGTCGGAATACTCGTCATTGACAAACGGTCCCATCACGCCCGGAGGCAGGTTTCGAGCTTCATCGCCAAGCTTCTTGCGCGCCTGATAGAACTCCTCTCCAACGGCAGCCGCTGGCGTATTGTCTTTCAGCGTGACCGTGAGAAATGCATAACCGGGCCGTGTGGTCGTCTCGACACGGTCGTACCATGTCAGTTCCTGAATACGCTTTTCGAGCGGCTCAGCCACGAGGTCCTGCATTTCGCGGGCAGTGGCACCCGGCCAGACCGATGTGACCGTCAGCGTCTTGATGGTGAAGGAAGGATCCTCGGCGCGTCCAAGCTTGATAAAGGCGTAGACGCCCGCAGCGGCCAGCAGCACGATGAAGAAAAGGGTGATAGCGCGTTCGCGAACCGCGATCGCGGAAAGATTAAAGCTCATTATTTTGAACCTTCCTGCTGCGCAGCGACTCTAACGGCGGTGCCATTTTCGAGAAGGTGAGCACCAAGTGCCACGACCTGCTCGCCAACGTCGATGCCAGTGACAAAAGCGTTCTCTTCGCCAATTCTCTTTACGGTAATCGAGGCGAATTTCACGGACGATGACGTCCCATCGATAACCCAAACGCCTGTGCGGCTGCCGTCATCAAGGATAGCACCGACCGGGACAGAGACTTCCGACTGCCGGTCGACGTCTTGAATTCTGATTGTAACAGTCGAACCAAGCGGCGCAGAGCCTGCATCACCATCGAGCACATAGCGGGCTTCGTAGGTGCGGGTTTGAGGGTCTGCGGAATCGGATATCTGTCTCAGTCGAGCGTTTACACTGAGCCCGTTACCACCATAGACACTGGCTTGCGCTTCGGAGCCAACCTCGGGACGTAATGTCTCAGGCAACCAGACCACCGCCTCACGTGGGTCTGCCTTTGCCAATCGCACCACCGTCTGGCCCGCCGTAACAACCTGTCCCGGATCGCCAAGGGTCTCAACGACAGTTCCATCCGAGTCAGCAACAAGTGTGGTGTAGTGTGTTGCGTTTTCAGCAAGCTCTTCCTCCGCTTGCGCTGCAGCGAGCTGCGCTGTGGCCGTATCCAGAGCCGCCTTTGCCTGCTCGTATCGCTGGGGCGTGGCCGCAAGGCCATTCTTCACCAGCGCCGCATAGCGTTTTTCGTCCGCCTGTGCCTGGATCAGGACAGCGCGTGCTGCGGTGACCGCATTTCGTCTGGCTGTTAGCGCCAGTTGCAGGTCAGCTTCGTCAATCCGCATTAACGGCTGTCCAATATTCACCCGCTGGCCGACATTGACCATGCGCTCGACGATCTCGCCCGGAATCCGAAAGCCGAGGTTACTTTGCACCCTTGAAGCGACGGTTCCAGTAAATGATCGCTCGACCGCATGCGTTTTCGTTACCTGCGCGGCACGTACCAGTGGTGACGCTGTTCTTGGATCTGCAACTACCGCCGTTTGCGCAGACGTTTGCGACATCACTACAAAGGCACCAGCGCCTGCTGCGACTGCGAGGCCGAATAGGATCAGGACATGTTTGCGTTTCATTTTCAGTTCTCTTCTTGACGAGCGATCCAAACGAATTAGATTGCGACCTAACTCTATTTACAATATAGATGTCAATCGAAATCTAATTGGAGGTCATCATGAGAGTGAGCCGAGCGCAGGCAGAGGAGAACCGGGACAGGGTCATTGATGTCGCAAGCCGTCTATTTCGAGAGCATGGCTTCGATGGCATAGGACTGAAGGACTTGATGAAAGGTGCTGGTCTCACCCAGGGTGCTTTCTACAAACAGTTCACGTCCAAGGACGACCTCGCGGCACTCGCATCGGCGAGAGCCATGGAGAGCGCCACAATGAGATGGTCCGAAGCCTCTGCAAACAGCTCGGATCCGCTCGAAGCTATCATGGACTTCTACCTGTCGACCGACCACCGGCGAGAAAAGGCAGAAGGTTGTCCTTTGGTCGCGTTGGGATCGGACGCAGCTCGCCAGAACACAGAGGTCAAGCAACCATTCGAGGACGGGATTCTCGCCCATTTCGAGGTGTTGGAAAACTTGATGGGTGGAGGAGAGGAGTTGGAAGCTCGCAACAAGGCCATGGCGATCCTGTCCCTTATGGTGGGTGCGGTCACGCTGTCTCGTCTTTCGCAAGATGAGCCCCTGTCTCAGGGCATCTTGAAGTCAGCGGCTGGCGAAGTCCGGCGTATTGCGGGTCGGGCAAATACGCCCTGAAAAGGGGCTCCAACTGACATCCGAAAACGGAAATTATTTCCAATCGGTTGACCAGTTGACCGATGCCCCAAAGCCAGGGCACACGGTCGCTCGCGATGGGAAAACAGAAGGAATTTTAAAAAACTTCCGATAAACTATTGAAATCATGTGAGAATCTTCGGTCCCAACGGAAGTCATTTTTGACCGATTTTTTCGATCTAAAATGGCGATCATCTCCCTCTCGGAAAAGTGGCATCATCTCAATAACTTGAGCGATCTAGACCGCAGGTTCCTTGAGCCATCCGTCGCGTTCGAAGATCGTCAGGAAAATTGGCTGGGGACCCGCAAGCAACGACCGCACCGGGGCCGGAATCTGGCTGTCGGATAATGTGCGAGTGAAAGCTAATGCTGAAATCTAAGCATTTGTTGCTGTTGCTCGCTTTTGGCCCTAAGCATGCGTAATCGGGCGGTCCCACAAGAGGCAAGCTCCTAGTATAATCCCGGTGCAACCGAGATGAAGGGAGATGACGATGTTCTACGCTGCTTTAGACGTGTCACTGCGCTCAGTGGCAATTTACATCATCGACGAGTTCGGGAAAGTCAGGCTCGAACGCTCTGGGCCATCAGACGTACCTGATATTGTCCGCTGCTTCCACGAGTTCGGCGAACCTATCCATCAAGTCGGACTGGAAGCTGGCACGTTGACGCAACACCTGACTTACGGCCTCACGGAAGCTGGCTTCGATGTCGTGTGTATGGAGGCTCGCCAAGTCAGTGCTGCTCTTTCGGCCATGCGGAATAAAACGGACAAAAACGATGCCCGCGGTATAGCTCAACTGCTTCGGTCAGGTTGGTACAGCCGGGTCCATGTGAAGAGCGTCGAAAGCCACTACACCAGGGCGCTTCTTAGCAGCCGAAAGGTAATACAGCGAAAATGCCTTGACCTCGAAAACGAGATTCGGGGACTGCTCAAGGTCTTCGGCGTGAAGCTGCCGGTACGTCTCAGGGGCGGTGCATTCGAGGAGGCCGTCCGCGGCACAATCGAAAACGATCCAGCGCTCAGTCATGCGCTTTTGCCAATGCTGGACGCCAGGCAGATGCTCTTGGAGACGTTCCTCGAGCTGGATCGACGTGTCCGAAAGGCCGCCAGTCAAGATGCCGTAACCACTCGTTCCATGAGTGTTCCGGGCGTCGGATATGTCACAGCCCCGAGCTTCAAGGCCGCAGTCGACGACCCAGCCCGTTTCAAGAGCTCACGAACGGTCGGAGCTCACTTCGGATTAACACCTCGACGTTCCAATCTGGTGAAAAAGATAATCCCGGCCGCATCTCACACGCCGGTGATGCCGATGTCCGCGCGACGCTTTACGCTGCGGCCAACGCGATGCTCATGCGATCGATTGCGTGGAGTAGCCTGAAAGCATGGGGTGTGCGTCTCATGAAAACCAAAGGGAGGCGGCGAGCTATCGTGGCTGTTGCCCGCAAAATTGCTGTCTTGCTCCACCGCATGTGGATTGACGGCACAGAATTCCAGTTCGGATCGGAGGCTGCGGCATGTACTAAGAAAGTCAAAAATTCCGATCCTGGCCGGATCGCCCCATGCGGACGACGGGATGGATTAAGCCGAATATGAGTGCTGCGCTTCGAGCTCGTCTCTAAGCGAGGCTCTCCAGACCCTGATCCCATGCATGCGTGCAGCGGCTCCAAACGAAACTGAGCCACCAGACTGCGAAGACAAGCGTGACCCGCGTGGACGATCAGGCCATCTAGGATAAAAAGAAAGAGCTTGACCCCAATGCCCGATTAGAGAAGCGGTCGTCCAGAGAAAGATATCAGGCAATCTTACTCAACTAGACAGGCTCTCGTCGTGACATGAGTCTCTCAACCTCCGACATGTGCCGCGTTCCCCAAGCACAAAGAGGCTTCAGCGCCTCAGCAAGCGTTTTGCCAAATGGAGTAAGCGAATATTCGACTTTTGGAGGAATTTCCTTGAAGTCCTGCCGATCAACAATCCCGTCGGCCTCTAGTTCTTTGAGCTGCTGGATGAGCATCTTATCGCTGACATGGCCGATAGCACGTCTGAGATCGCCATAACGTCGAGCTTCGTGAGCTAGGTGAAACAGGATCAAAGGCTTCCATTTACCGCCAATGACAGCGAGTGAGGCGTCGAGCCCGCAGACAAAACTGGATGAAGCCATTCAGTATGCTCCACGTACTTACCAAAAGGTGCATACTAGTCGCTTAGAAACCAAGTGTCTATATTGATCTCGCACATACGTTAAAGGAGATTTCGATGGGCAAACTTCAAGGGAAAATCGCTGTCATCACCGGCGGAAGCAGTGGGATAGGTCTAGCGACTGCAAAGCGGTTCGTTGCGGAGGGGGCTGAGATTTTTATCACCGGACGCCGTCATGAGGAACTTGATAGGGCGGTCGAAACAATTGGCGCTGGAGTGACAGCAGTACAGGGCGACGTGTCGCGGATGGACGATCTCGACCAACTGTTCGAAACGGTGCGAGACAGGAGCGGTCGGATAGACATCCTCTTCGCCAATGCGGGCTTGGGTACGTTTGCCCCACTTGGTGCGATTGACGAGACGTCATTCGATCAGACGTTCAGCGTCAACGTCAAAGGTACTGTGTTCACGGTGCAGAAAGCACTGCCGCTGATGCAGGCGGGTGGATCGATCATCCTCACCGGATCGACAACGGGCTCCATGGGAACAGCAGCGTTCAGCGTCTATAGCGCGACGAAGGCAGCGATCCGCAACTTTGCCCGTAGCTGGGCCTTGGATTTAAAGGGGTCAGGCATTCGGGTCAACGTGCTGTCTCCTGGGGCCACGGAAACGCCCGGCCTGAAGGGTCTTGTAACACCTGCAGAGGAGGCTGCTTTGCTTGAAGGTCTAGCAGCGCAGATTCCGCTCGACCGGGTCGCAAATCCCGACGAGATCGCGGCTGTAGCACTGTTCCTTGCTTCGGAGGACAGTAGCTTCATGACCGGCAGCGAAGTCTTCGCCGACGGTGGCGCAGCGCAGGTGTGACAATTGAAAGGCTCGACGAACACGTGCAATCGTATCAAGATATCGCTGGGATCACGCTTAACGTATAAATCAGTCCAAGTTTTTATCCGCATCCCCACACAATCCCGAACAGATTTGAGCCATCAAAACTAAAAAAGTTGCAATATCAACGATAGATCGATTGTCGGCCAGCGATATAGCAGATCGGGATGTGGACGTGCGCTTCAGCGCACAGACAGAACTGGCCCGGCGTCATGAGAACAAGCCATCTCAGAATGCGACCGGCACAAGGGATGCTTGGATTCGAATGAGCAAGACGTATCCGGACACGCCCGTTGGTCGATACTTCGTCGTAAAAGGACGGCTGTGGCGTCGCAGCAATCCTGCGATCGATGAGCTCACTTGTGCGGCACTGGTCAAGGATTTGATGGCTGCACGCCGGGCAGTTCGCGATGCATCGGCAGGCTCACCAGCGATGATCGAAGCTCGAAAGAAAGTGGATGCAGCGAAAGTTGCGCTTGGAGAACGCGGTCCGGTCTGGTGGGATGACGGCGCGCCGGACTTCAACCGATATCTGGTCAAGAACACTCCAGACGCTCCTTGGTTTTCGGAGCTGAAAACCCACCAATAGCTGTAACGTTTCTGCCCACAGCGGAATTAGGCCCGATTTGCACATGACAGATTGTAAATTTTATTAGTGCAGACGGATCTCTAGATCCACTGACCTGAAAACTTTCAGCGCAAGACGTTATTACAAGAGATCCCCGGCAATCTTGACGAGATGGGCGACTGATGTTGCCTTCATTTTTTGCATCATGTGGCCCCTGTGCAACTTAACGGTTGGTTCAGCGATGAGGAGCTCTGCCGCAATTTGCTTGTTCAGTTTACCAGCGATCACTAGTGCCATGATCTGTCGTTCACGTTCCGTGAGCGTCAGGTATCTCGATTGGATCGCAGCTTTGACTGTTCTGTCCTCGCGGCGCGCTGCGTCATCGGCAATTGCGCGGTTAACGGCTTCTAACAGATCCTGCTCCCGTACGGGTTTGCTCAGAACGTCGATAGCCCCCGCCTTCATCGCCCGCACTGCCATGGGCACATCGACATGCGCACTAATCAGAACGACGGACCTGGGAAGACCGCTTGTGGCCAACGCCTCTTGAAACTCAAGCCCGCTTTGCCCTGGTAGGCGGATGTCGAGCACGATACACCCGGCTTTTTCTGGATCGTCAGCAGCTATAAACTCTTTGACCGAGCCATGGGTTTCAGCGCTCAGGCCAACAGACTCGAACAACCCCTTGAGGGCTTCACGAACGCTTTGATCGTCATCAATGACGATAACAGTGGGCCGCCTGTTTTTCCTGTCATCGATCAACAGTCTTATCCTCAAACTTGGAAAGCGTGAATTTGAAAACGCTTCCGACAGGATGGTTCGGCGTAGCCCAGATTCGCCCGCCGTGCGCTTCAACGATGGAGCGACAGATAGACAGGCCCATGCCTATTCCTTCGGATTTCGTGGTATAGAATGGTTCAAATACCCGATCGAGCTGTTCTTGCGATATCCCTTGGCCCGTGTCGGAGACACTGACCTCAATCTCGCCCTCCTCGGCCTGCTTGCACGTGACCTTGATTACTGCTTCCTCACTATGGTGCGTCGCCTCAGCGCTATTCATAATCAGATTTAGAAGAACCTGCTGGAGCTGGGTTCGATCGCCCAGGATCGTGAGGGGTTCAATCGTCAGATCCGTCACCACCTGCAGGCCTTTGGATTGCAGCTCTTCCTGCAGCAGCAAAAGCACGTCACTGAGTGCCCTCTTGAAGTCAGTTTTTTCCATCCGTGCGGGGGATCTCTGCGCCATCGCGCGGATGCTCGCGACAATTTCGCCAGCGCGATGCCCATCATAAACGACCCTCTCTGCGGCTAAACGAGCCTGATCGAGATCTGTATGCCCATCTTGCAGCCATCGCAGGCATGTTCCTGCATTGGTTACGATTGCCATGAGTGGCTGGTTGATCTCATGGGCGATGGAGATCGCAAGTTCGCCGATCGTCGTGACGCGAGTGACCTGCGCAAGGTGGCTTTGACTTTGACGCAAAGATTCCTCTGCGCGCTTGCGGTCTTCAATATCAACCACGACTCCGTACCACCGGATGACATTTCCATCGGCATCGAGAAGCGGACTTTGTTGCAGGTTAAACCACCGGTACTCGCCATCGAACCGCCTGATGCGGGCGTCTACGGGATTGGGCTGCCTTGTGACGACGATTTCCTCCCAGGTTATCCGCATGCGTTCTACGTCCTCAGGATGAAACACACGGTAGAAGCCAAAGCCTTGAAGGTCTTCAATCGAAAGCCCTACGAAATCGATAAAATTCTTGTTCCAGTACTCAAGTTGCCCGTCCGGCGTGCACGACCACGCCATGGCAGGAATCGTATTGATGATGAGGTTGAGCTTACGTTCGCTTTCCCTGAGCGCAGCCTCGCTTGCTCGCAAAGCGTTCTCTGCATATTGCAGATTCTCGATATCGATATTGACACCGAACCAGCGCATGTTGCCGTGCGCATCCATCAGCCTCCGACCGGAGAAGTAGAACCAGCGGTACTGTCCATCCGCACCACGAATGCGACCCTTTAATTGTGTGTGGTCGGAAAATTCGAGGTCCCGCTTCCAGATCTCGACCATCTCGGCGATGTCATCGGGATGATAAAGTTTCAGAAAACCCCATTCGAGGATCTGCTCGGCGGGCAGCCCTGCATAGTCAAGCCAACTCTTGTTGACGAAATCCGCACTTCCATCCGGTCGTGCTGACCATACGAGCACTGGCAGCGAATTGATGATGAGCCTGAGATTGTCCTCGCTGGCCGCAAGTGCCGATTTCGTTTCTTTGAGAGCATTTTCTGCCTGCTTTCGATCTTCGATATCAAGAACGACACCGTACCACTTGATGACGTTGCCGTCGGAATCAAGATGAGGCTTCTGCCGAAGACTGCACCAGCGAAAGTGGCCATCTGCGCGTCTGATCCTCCCTTCGACTTCCTTTCCCTTTTTGGAGGCCATGATGACCTGCCACTCCGATCCCAGGTGATCCACTTCATCCTGGTGGAATAGCCGATAGAAATTTTCTCCGGCAATGTCTGAAAGTGGCAGGCCGATATATTCAAGAAAATGCTGATTGGCGAAATCGAGCATTCCATCGGATGTCGTAGACCATGCCATCGCCGGGATCAGATCGATAATACCGGCTGAGTCTCTCTGCGTATCCAAGTCGGTTCCCTCAAGCCATAATATTTGGTCAGAAGCTACCCCTTTTACCGGCGTTGCGTTAGGCAAGATTGATAGACGATGGTCTATTTCCGCAGTTCCTTTGGCTAGCTTCAGGTGACCTAGATCGCAATTGAGACGCTGCTAAAACGCACTTATTGATAGCAGGTAAGTTACTCAGCATCCCCCCCAATCGGTACCGACCGAATAAAAAGCAACCGTGGAGTTTGACGCATGACACTTCAGGAGCACACCGTTGCAGCCAGCCCAAACGAACCCGTCACGATCGTGCTCGTGCACGGAGCATTTGTAGATGCATCCGGATGGCAGGCGGTTTTCGAGCTTCTGTCACAGGATTATGAAGTTCTCGTCGTGCAGAACTCGGCCATCAGTTTCAGCGCCGATGTCGAGCGCACGCGACATGCGCTTGCCGCCGCGACTTATCCGGTGATCCTCGTTGGACATTCCTACGGTGGCGCGGTGATCACCGAGGTTGGAACCGACGAAAGGGTTCGTTGCCTAGTTTATTTGGCGGCATTCGCACCAGACGTTGGAGAGTCCGTGTTTGATCTTGCCTCTACGGATATTCCAGGCGTTGAAGCAGCTCCCCTCCTACCGCCAGCCAATGGGTTTGTGACGGTTGATCCCGTCAAGTTTCCGATGGCCTTTGCTGCCGATATCGATCCAGCACAAGCACGTTTCATGGCTGTCGCCCAGCGACCTTGGGGGTTGGAGGCGGTTCAGGGCAAGATCACGTCTCCCGCGTGGAGAATCAAGCACTCCTTTTATCTTCTTGCCACCGAGGATCGAATGATACCGCCTGCAGCACAGTCGATGATGGCGGCACGAGCAGGCGCAAAGGTCGTGGAAGTGCGAAGCAGCCATGCGGTGATGCTGTCGCAGCCTGCCGCAGTCGCGGCGTTCATCAAGACCGCGGCGGAAGCTGAAGCGAGAGAAAACTGAAGCCTGGAAACCGCTGCATTCATCACGCAAATTATCAAATGGGGAAGTCAAATGCGTAATCTGTTCATGTCGAAACGTTCACCAACGCCTCTGTCATCTTCGCCGGATCGTGAGGACGAAGGCATGCCTCAACTTTCACGCCGCGCCTTTGCAAGCGCCTTGCCGCTCGGCCTTGTCGGGGGAAGCCTCCTCGGAGGCGGTCTGCTGGACTTTTCCCGCACCTATGCCGCGACACCAGAGCCGGCAAAGGCGCCGCCGCCGTTCGCCCAGATCCACATTGGCCGGTTCACCGTGACGGCATTGACCGATGGCTATGCCGATATGCCCTATGACTATTTTCCGGGACGCTCGATCCCCGAGGTCGAGAAGGCTGCAACAGAGCAGTTTACCGCCCGGTCGAGTGGCGTCCGTTTTCTCTTTAATCAGTACCTCATCGAGGATGGCGAGCGCCGCATTCTGATAGACGCAGGCGCCGCCGGTTCGATCGGGCAAACTGGACACTTGCCTCAAGCGCTCGCAGCCCTTGGTCTGCGGCCCAACCAGATCGATGCGGTCATCGTAACCCATATGCATCAGGACCACATGGGTGGACTGGTTCTGGGGGGCAAGAACAACTATCCCGAGGCCGAGCTCTACATCGATCGTCGCGACGTCAAGCACTGGACTGATCCAGCCAAGCGCAGCGGCGCACCGGATTACCTCCAGACCAGCTTCAAGATGGCGGAGGAGGTCGTGCGCTTGTATCCGAGGCTGCAGGCGATGGATGGAGAGCGTGAGATCATGCGGGGCGTTTCGATCGTTGACCTGACCGGCCACACACCGGGCCACATCGGCGTGCGGATCGAAGATGGCGGAGATAGTCTGATCATGGTGTCGGACATGGTTTTTCCGGTGGTGCATCCCGCCGCAACCGATGTGTACTTCCTCTTTGAGCAGGACCGCACCGCTGCGAAAGCAATGCGCGATCGCTTCTTTCCGCAAGCTGCAGCAGAGGGAGCGCTTATTGCTGCTACGCACATGCCTTTCCCAGGTCTTGGACGAATTGTCGCCGACCGAGGCGATATGCGTTGGCAGGTCGCAGACTGGGCTCTGCAGGACTGATGTGCGCCCAGGCCTGAAGGCTACGGCCCCACTATAAATCAGGCTTGCCAAATATGAATAATGCTCGCACCGTGAGACAACGGTGCGAGCCTGCGTAAACATGGGGATCAGAGATTGCCGTATCATTTCCTTGAGGTTGCGGTAACGCCAAGCGTCAGGGCCGCTCAGGCGGCCATGGGTGCGGACCAGATTTGGTTTGGTTCTCACAACCGCCCGTCCGACACGCTCACAGAAAACGAGATCGCCTTCATTGCCGCACGCGACAGCTTCTATATGGCGTCTGTCTCTGAAACGAGCTGGCCTTATGTCCAGCATCGTGGAGGCAAAGCCGGTTTTCTGAAGGTCGTTGATCAACGAACTTTGGCATTCGCCGATTATCGGGGAAACCGGCAATACATCAGCGCGGGCAATTTGGCAGCCAACGATCGGGCCTGTCTTTTTCTGATGGACTATGTGCAACGGGCCCGGCTTAAAATCTACGTTCATGTTGAGCGGGTGACACTTGATGCCGATCCAAAACTGACCGGGCTGGTATCCGATCCTACCTTTAAGGGCCGGGCAGAGGCCGTTTTCAGGCTTCGGCTCGAAGCGTACGACTGGAACTGTCCTCAGCACATCACCCCAAGATACACCGAGCAGCAGATTGAACGCGCCGTCGCGCCGCTTCGCGAGCGACTGCAGCAACTGGAAGCCGAAAACGCAAGCTTGCGATCCCAGTTGGAAGGAGTTTGAAGATGGACGAGCCTCAACGACCACCACTTCCTCACTTCACACTCGAAAGCGCGATCGAAAAAGTTCGCCTTGCTGAAGACGGATGGAACAGCCGCGACCCAGCCAAGGTGGCCTTGGCGTACACTGTAGACAGTGAGTGGCGCAACCGAGCTGAGTTCGTCACGGGACGTGACGCCATTGTAGCGTTTCTCTCGATGAAATGGCGCCGCGAACTGGATTACCGTTTGATCAAGGAGATATGGGCATTCGGGGATGATCGGATTGCCGTGCGGTTTGCCTATGAGTGGCATGACGACAGTGGAAACTGGTTCAGATCGTTCGGGAACGAAAACTGGAAATTCGATGAGAGTGGCCTGATGCGGAAGCGCTATGCCTGCATCAACGACCTGCCCATCCACCCAGACGAGCGCTGCTTCCGATGGCCGCTTGGACGCAGGCCGGATGATCATCCCGGACTGAGCGACTTCGGTTTTTAATCGGCTATCATGTCGTCTATCATTGGCCCGCAAAAACGGCAGTTCAGGAGCATGTCTTGGATTTTCAGATTTCAGAACGCATATCCCCGACGAGGGAAGACGCCATTGAGGCAAAGGCCTTCATGGACCTTCATAGGCTCGCACCTGCGGACTTGCGGGATAGGGAGCAGTTTGAATGCCTGCCCATCAGCGGTGGATGCGCGATCTCCCTGCCTAGTGCGCCTGTGATCGGCCTAAATCGTGTTCTGGGGCTCGGTTCTATCCAAGATTTGGACACCGCATATAACTGGATGCGTCAAAAGGCAGGCAATCGATTTCTGCAATTGAATATCGACGCGGCCTCTGACGAGGTGAGACGCTGGGTTCAAACCAGAGGGCTGTCCGAACACGGTAATGGCTGGTCTAAGCTTAAACTTAAAGCGCCCGTCACAAGCCTTGAGCGGCGCGGCGGTTTCCTCACACGCAAAGTGCGAACAGAGGAAGCCCAGCTCTTCGGATCATTGATGTGTCAGGGCTTCAATTTGCCGCCGGTCTTGATGTCTCTATGGGCCGCGATAGTCAGCAAAGATGGATGGTCATGTTTCTTCGCTTTGGACGGTGAAACACCTGTCGGTTCGGGCGCCGTTTACGTGGCGGGCAAATATGCCTGGTTGGGTGGTGGTACCACACTTCCTGAGTTCCGGAATCGCGGTGTCCAGAAGTCGCTCATTAACAGCCGCATCAACCACGGGCTTGCATGCGGCGTATCTACATTTGTCGTAGAGACAGAGGCTCCCTCCATGGACAAGCCCAATATTTCCTATGACAACCTGCGAAAAATGCGGTTCGAGCGAGCTTACGACCGAAAGAACTTCAAACTCTAGCCGATGACGTTCCATGTTGTCGCATTTTGCGCCTGTCGTAGTTACGATGGCTATCAGGCTCTTCTCTGACGCCACCTTTTTGCTCGTGCGCTTCCGGCTCAGGGCAGATTTTGAGATTCTTGGACGGGGTCGCCAATTGTCTTTAACGCTTCGTCCCAAATGCAACTTTTCGACACGGCGCTATCGACCGCAGCATTTTTCCAACTTTTCGCTCCCGAACCTCTGGGCGCTTTGCGCAAGGAAACTGAAAGGAGGCTCGGTTTGTTTGAACAGTTGCGGGTGTTTGGTTAAGTGGATTCCGCCTCGATTATGCCGCCACCATCATCGGTGCCAGCGCGTTAAAGTAATCCTGATCCTGCGTCTGCCGGTCAAGTGATGAATGTGTGGACGTCGAGTATTCTAAAGGTTCAGACAACGACCAATCCACGCGCGGGCCTCGGACACGGTTATTGTAGGCGTGGAGGTAGACCTCTTCGTATTTGATCGACCGTCAAAGCCGTTCGACGAAGACATTGTCCCGCCACGCGCCCTTGCTGTGCATCGAGACGAAAATCTCAGCTTTCTTCAGCACTACCGTGAAGTCGGTGGATGTAAACTGCGATCCCTGAACGGTATTGAATACGTCCGGCTTTCCAAAGAGCCCGCGCTTCCTCGACCGCGTCGAGAAGAAGTCCGCCTCCATCGTGATCGATAATCGCCACGACAAAACCCTACCGCTGGACCAGTCCACGACGGCGCAGAGGTAGACAAAACCACGCGCCATCGGGATATAGGTCAGCTCCAACGCCCATACCTGATTGGGCCGGGTAGCTGAATTCAAGAATTTGCGGATTACCTGCCGCTTAAAATGCGCTCGAAAAAGTAATTCTACGAGTTCATACGAGATCGATCATTGGACCTCAGCAGAAATAAAGAAAACGAGTCTCCTGAATCGGTTAGTCACTGACAAGCTTGAATCTCAGTTCAGAAATTTGCGAATTAGGTTTAGATGAATTGCGGGCGGTCACAGTATCCAGATTTGGTAACTGCAGCGTCGAACATCAAATGATATAAATGACATAACCTTATAATCTTTTAAATTGCACTGCCCTCTCTCCTGTGAGATTATTTCGAGGAAAAACACAACTTAATCCCACTGCGCGAATGAACGACATGAAGGAAGATGGAAAGTCGGCAGCATCGATAGAGGCCGAACTTCTCAAGTTATTGTCTTAAACGCTCTTGTTTTCTGGATTTCATAATAGATGGCTGATCGACACTCCCCGACCCCGCTCTACCATCGAGTTTACGCGGTCATGCGCGAGCGTATTGTCAAGGGCTATTACCCAGCTGACATAGCGGTTCCGAGCGAGGCCGAGCTTTCCGAGAGCTTTTCGGTAAGCCGCATCACCATTCGCAAAGCCATGGAGATGTTGACAGCGGAGGGTTTGGTAACGCGCACGCGGGGGCGCGGTACTTATGTTACCGATCGTACAAAGGACAATAAGCTTAACCGTGTCGTCGTTTCAAACATAAACAGCCTGTTCAGCTACTTGAATACGGTGGGGAAAAGCACGCGCCTGAAAGTTATCAGCCTCGATCTCGGCGAAGCACCTCCGCGCATTTGCGAGCAGATGGGAGTATCACCGACCACGGAATTGGTTCGCGCCGTTCGTGTACGCTCGCTCGACCGCCGTCCCTACTCACTATCGACAGCCTATCTGTTACCGGAAATTGGCAAGACGTTGGAACGGCAGGATCTTGCGACGACCAATATGATTGATCTGGTTCAAAAAGCTGGCGCTGTTGTGGAACAAGTTGAACAGACGCTGACCGCTACATTGGCAGACGATTATGCCGCAAAACACCTCGAAATACCTATCGGCGCACCGCTGATGCTGGTGAACAGGCTGTTTTTTAACGCGGAGCTGAAGCCGTTCTATGCCGCCGAAATATTCTACCGGGCTGACCGCTACGAATACCGAGTCTCGCTAAAGCGCGAAGATGGCAAGGATTTTTCACTCGGCAATTGACGTGTTCCCGGAATTAAAGCTGATGTCAGGTGAAAATTGCACTTATCTTAGCCGTGCGGGTTTCCCAAGCCAACTTTGTGTGACTAAACCAGCCAAACAATCGCTCCGACGATAATCACCCACATTATGAGCGACACGCATAAAACAACCACATAATTTTTAAATCGCTTCGTCATAAAGGTTATTATGCCTCAGCATTGCCACTGGTTAAACAGCCAATAAAAAGCATACCTTACGCTTTGCTAAATCTCTTGAGCTCATTCTGCATCAATATGAGAAAGTGCCCCGGGATGGTGCACTGGCCTGTGGATAAGTGAGGTGATCAGCCTACCGCGCACAGTGGTCAGTGCAGTCGACGTTCTTCGGTCTAGAACGTGGCGAAGCTGGTCAATAGCACGCGACCACTTTTCTGACAGAGCGAAGGGTAGGCGTAGAGGCAATACCGCGGGCATGGCGACTCTTGAAGCCTCGCTGTTTAAAATCTAGGTAATCGCAATTCGGTCTGGATTCGCCTTCGATAGATAAAGTCAGACCTTTTCGTCTTAAACTGATGGGGAGGATGCCCCCTCCGGTCGGCATCGAGTATGATGCCTGCCCAGCGCCATGGTGGCGCTTACGGAGGAAAGGCAGATGACACAGGTGTATGTCCTTGCGATCGACCTCGCAAAGCGGAGTTTCCAAGTCTGTGCGACGGATCGCGGCGGTGCGTGTGTGGATGCCCCCCGGTTTGGCAAGAAGATTTTTTTGACGGCAGTCCGCGAACGAGGAATTCTATCGGTCGTGTGGCAGGCCTCTTGATGTGGCCTGATTAGCCACGGGCCGGGATGCGGTTCGAAGAACAGGAACCACATCCGTTCAGAGAGCCTTGTGCTCGAGCGCCGGGACTGGTTTACCCCATTCTGAACATTGAGGTACTTTCCGCATCGTTCCGTCAGTCGATCTTCCCACCGGGGCTTGTCGCCCCCGGCATCACCGCGTTCGCGAAAGGCAGCGGATTACGCCATTATGTAATTCTGCTCCCTTGTCATCATTGCCCATATGATGCCCACCATCTTGTTCGCGAGCGCGACAGCTGCCACCATCCGAGGCTTTCGCCCAAGATTTGCTCCAAGCCAGTTGTCCGGTAAGACGCCCTTGCGCACAATCCATTGGATTAGGCTCATGGCTCCGACGATGAGAAGTTTTCGGATGTCGGTCTGCCCCACCTTGCTGACACCGCCCAGTCGTGTCTTGCCACCCGTTCAGTGCTGCCTGGGCACAAGGCCCAGCCAGGCAGCAAAGTTCCGGCCGCTCTTGAATGCACGAAGATCGGGGGCAAACGCGGGGATCGCGCCGGCGGTAGCGGGGCCGACGCCGGGAACGGTGCAAAGTCGACGCATATCTTCATTCGCCTTGGTAGCTTCTCGAAGCTTCAGCATCAGCCCATCGATCTTCTCAGTCAGCAGCCTGATCTGGTCCAGGTGAAGCTCACCAATCTCTCTAACTCAATCAGGGAGATCATTTGTTTGATCAGCCAGAATGCACACCACCGCAGCGAGATTGGTTGGTCCTTGAGCAACGACGATTCCGAATTAACCGAGGTGCCCGCGCAACGCATTGATGGGCTGGGTGCGCTGGCGCACGAAGCAATGGTGCGTTCGGAACGCCACCGCACGCGCCTGATGTTCAGCGCTCTTGACTGCAACATAGTGCATGTTCGGCCGTAGAGCGGCATCTGCAATTGCCGCTGCATCAGCTGCATCATTCTTCTGCCGCTTGACGAAGGGCTTAACGCGAATGGGCGGGATCAGTCGTGGCTCGTGGCCGCAGCCTTGAGCAAAGCGACCCCAGAAATGACTGGTGGCGCAAGCCTCCATCGCGACGACGCAAGTGATTACTCACTCAAAAGCTGCAGCAATCGAGCCCGTGAAAGCACCCGGTTGAATAGAACCGCACCGCCGCGATCCGTCGCACAGACTTGGAAACACCGCTTTGCGAGGTTGATTGCAAGAATATGCACTTGTGTCATCTGCCTTTCCTGCGTAAGCGGCACCATGGCGCTGGGCAGGCATCATACTCGATGCCGACCGGAGGGGGCATCCACCCCATCAGTTCATCAAAGTGGCCGAACGTAAGATCATCAACCATTCGATGACCAGCCGCGATCTGCTACATCGGTGCAACCTATCCCCTCAAACAAAAAAAGCTGGAAAGTGTAACCCCACCAAACTCAGGAACAGCGAAGTATGCTCACTGCTCCAGTTATGCTCACATTTTTTGGCGCAACCATTCGCAAGCAAATTATGGATTTTACAATCATCGAATGTGAATATTTGAATTTATGTTATCACTCCACTAGGAATATCACTATCATTAACCTTTCGTTAACATTCTTAATGACTCAGGCTCTGAGTTGTACTAATGAGATAAGGTAATTCGTCAAAGTATATTCAAAGGTTGATCTAGATGAGGATATCGGAGCTAGGATCCAACGTGGAGTATGCAAATACTAGCGCATTAGAGCGGCACCTGTCCCAGTCCTCTAGAGTTGTGGGAGCGGATGGGTCACAGACTTCTTATTCGCCAGCTCAGGTGGTGACGAAGCGCTCAATAGATATTTTTATCGCTGCATCTGTTCTGCTTGCACTTGCTCCAGTCCTGCTGCTCATAGCCTTGCTTATTAGGCTTGATAGCCCCGGGCCTGCTCTATTCACCCAAGCGCGCTGGGGGCAGAATTGTCGCAGGATTCGAATATATAAATTCCGATCGATGCGTGCTGACGCAGGAGATGCGAGCGGTGTCGCCCAAACCGTGGAGAATGATCCGCGACTGACCCGGATTGGCGCATTTATTCGAAAGACCAATATCGATGAACTGCCGCAACTTCTGAATGTATTGCGCGGCGACATGTCGCTTGTCGGGCCCCGGTGCCATGCGATTGGAATGCTAGCTGCCGGAGTTCGGTATGAGGAGCTTGTTCCTCATTATCACGATCGGCACGCAGTGAAGCCAGGGCTGACGGGTTTAGCTCAGATGCGAGGCTTGAGGGGACCAACCGATAGGCCTGGGAAAGCTCGTGCGCGTATTGCCAGCGACTTGTATTACATCGAAAACTTTTCCATTCGTCTCGATCTTTGGATCATGTTCGGCACCGTGATGTCGGAAATAAAGGGTGGCAAAGGTTTTTGACGCCGTTTTGGGTGTTTAGTGACCCCTTATCCGCTGACTTTTAGCATACCGCTATTGTCGCTGATTGCCTTGCCACGCAATAATTGCTCGACTGTCTTTGAAACGGCCGGTGACTATTCGGACGGTTTGCTTAAAACTGTCAGCCATCCGTCGTATATGCTCTTAGCCACGCTGGTCCGCCTACACGAAAGCATGGGAGGGGCGTCTGACTGTTATATATTCCTCCAAACTCCTGAATTCGACTAAGGTATATTCAGCATGACCGTCGTGGTCGAGACAGCGCTTCCCAACCAATAAGCCGTTTAATCTACGTTGAACACCATATTATAGCGGGTGTAGATCGCCTTCTGGACGCAAAGTAACAAGATATCGGCAATTTTAAACACGCCGATCTTACACAAGCACTCTCCAGCTTTACCAGTGCATTAAATGATATGGGCCGGGGTTGCAGCCAGTATGACGCCGTCCCCGGTTTCTAATCCATCTATTGGGCGGCGACTAACGATCAAACTTCACGGCTACGAGGTTAGGCCGTTCGATATGCCCTCCTCTACTGATCAGAATTTCCGTCTTGCCCACGTGCTCCGGTAGGCCTTCCTGCTCAGTACGTCCCAACGGGCGCGCGAACATCAATGACCTTAGCCTTGATGCTGCAATGAAAATCTCGATATCCGCGAAGACGAATGCAGGCCGGGCTTAGAAGTGTCCCTTACAGAACCTGCAAGTATCCTTTTTCCACGGTCAGATCGCAGACCGCGCGACGGAGGCGAGCGTTCGCGGTCTCCAATTCATTTAAGCGCTTTACCCGATCTCTTCCGCCTTTTGCGTTTACACTGCCATTTCAATGGCTTTCTTTGGCTCATAAACAACGGTTCAAAAAGAACCACTTCTAGATGTGGACGGGCTCCTAAGAGTCAGGGAAAAAATCGGCGCCGGTAAACAGGTCGGTTGCGGCGATGTAAACGTCGTCTGCGGTATCACATCCGGAGCTCACGCTTTCTACGGAGTCTGTCGCCTTAAATCGTCCATAACGAAATCAGATTCGGGGAGCCCCTGTTTCCCATATCACCTTGGCAAGATCCTTGTTTCCTCCGATGATCAGCGTCCCGCCCGGAACCTGGCAGGTGTAGCTCCGAATTCGAATTTCTACGGGAGCTTCTTCGACCACTATGAGTGGGACAGGCATATCGGCAATGAAGTCGATATGTTCGATCACTTGAACGGACAATTTTTTCTCGCTGCCTTTGGCGAAATAGTGTGCGGCGCGACCGTTTCCGGTTTGGCCCGGATTGATGCTGATGAGGTGAGTGGAGCGCTTGTCGTACCACATTTTGAAATTACGCCGCGCACCTTCCGCTGTGCAGCGATCAAGCACGGTATCTTGGCTTTTAAGGTCGAAGATGGAGTCGGATGCTCTCTTTCCGTAACAATTTCGATAGACTACGCCACTCCAACCCGCTTCGTCTGAGAATATATCGCCATTAAGAAATCCGTCATAGTCGGAGATCATGCCTTCGGCATAGACGCGTTCTATCAGGATGTTATCGCCGACATCCTGATCCGACTTTCCACCCAACTGTATAACTGCGCTGATCTTCTTTCGGTCAGTATTTATTGCGCTGGATTGATAGTGCACATCCCGGATAATTACATCGTCCGAGCGTCCGCGCAAACGAATGAGTCCGCCGGATCTTGCATCCATAGACCGCACCCGGTTGACTCGAAGGCCCGGGGCACTGCTCATTATGTCATGCCCCTTATCGCCATCACAGCTTACCAAGCGGCCGGAGCGAAGCATTTCAATATCGGTTATATTAACACCTTCGACGACGCTACCAGGACGGACCTTCAGGATCACGGGGCTGTCGGCAAACTTTTTGGACGCAATCCTCTGCGCAGGTTTCGCTGCAATTCCTTTGCTACTTTGCGGCTGTGCGGATCTTGGTAGATTAGGTGCGGAGGGCGGAGCCTGCTCCGCTTGCTCGTCTGTAGCCAGCGCCGAACCATAGGGTAAGACCGCAGCCGCGAGAACTCCCAGAAAATCACGCCGAAGCAGTTTATTCATATCCACCGCCACCTTCGTTCGTTGTTTAATGCGAAAGAATATCAAGATTGCGTACACTCAACCCAACAACAAGTCTGATTAACTTGAGCGATCCCAATCCCCTGCTTATCGTTCATTAATGATCACAAATACTAATTGCATTGATACAACGGTTACACCCGTTGCTATTTAGAGCGTGCTCTCCGCGTTTTGACAGGGCGGCCAGTCCGTTCTGCAAACAAAATCAGCCTTACGGATTGCTTCACGTAGATACGGCGTCAGTGCTTTGCTCGGCTTCTCGAGGATCTCACGCAGCAGCTTGGGCTCCTGCTGGAGTGAAACAGCAAGATCCTTTTGCACCACAAATGAAGTCTTCTTCAATGTGTTGGCACCGAGTGCGTTGTAGAACCTGACCCTGTCCATCACCACCGAAATTTCTGCTGGTGCCAAGTTCTGGGACCGTGTCATTAACTCGGCAATGCGTTCCGGGTCTTCTGCACCCGCACGGGTTACCATTGCCATCCGTAGCCATAAATTTCCGTCTGTCGGTGTGCACCGGATTGCGTGAGCGATATAGCCGTTCGCTTTGGAAACCGCTTCAAGCCAGGAATCATAATCCTGCGGAGCAAGATTGATCTCTATCCGGCTCAGCACAAGGACAAGACCAGCCTTCAGAATATCAGATCGACAGACATTTTCAGACACAATCTCATTAGAGATAGTGCTTAGCTTTACCACGTCTTTGCGCGTGCGCGGTTCGCCCGACAGCACTGTACGCGAGTAAAACTTTACCCCGCTATAGTCACTGTCTAGCATCAAGGAATTTGACGCTAAAATGATGATATAAAATGCCGTTACACTTAGTAAGGCAGACCCGAAGACGGTGAATATATTCAGCCTAAGCTTGCTCAATGTAATACTTTTGATAGCGTGAATTATAAAATTCCAGTGAGCCAAACGACCTGTAAAGGCGCAGTTTCTGCTCATCGACCTTGTTAAGTATGACACCTAGGCATTTGGAAGCTATGAGATTCTCAGTTTCCAATGTATGGCGGACGACTCGCCGTGATGTTTTGCCCCACTCGGCAACATATACAAATGCATCGATTTTGCGCGCCATCGCTCGCGCATCCACGACTGGGCCAAGCGGTGGTAGATCGAGTATGATATAGTCGTGATCGGCGGCGAGCACGGACAATGCTTCAGACATTCCTGCAGATGTAAGAAGATCCGACGAATGGAGCACCCGCTGCGAAATAACTGCAGGGATAAATCCTAGATTGGTTTTCCTATTGCGAACCAAAACCTGCTGAATCGGCATCTTGCCCAGGATTACTTCCAACAGGCCATAGCGAGCGTTGCGTGCCAAGGACCGGGTTGAGCCTGGATTGCGGAGATCGCAGTCAACAAGTACCGTCCGGCTCCCCTGCTTTGCCAGCAATTCAGCAAAGTTTGCTGCAATGGTCGATTTGCCTTCTCCTGGAAGAGTGGAGATTATCCCAATCGTTTTACAGCCGTCCCCCGGAATAGCGAGGTCAGCAGCAATCTTCGCACGGCGAAGGGTTTCGGCGAAACCTGACAGGGGATGCTCAACGACGTAGTTTGTGACTGAACTGACTTTTTCAATCTCGTTTGCGGACGGGTTAGCTAGTGCTTTCTCGCCCTTGGCCGGTGTCAGCAAGGGCGCAGCGCCCAGAAACTGCAGTCCCAGTTCAGCCGTCACCTGCTCACCAGTGCGGAAATAACGGTCGCGGAACTCCTTAAATGCAGCAAGACACAAACCAATCGCAGCTCCGGCCATCAGGAAAAGCGCCAGCAGGAGTGGCTTGCGTGGATGGCTTGGAACGTCAGACACTTTCGCCTTGGCAATAATGCGTGCATCTGTGACGGGAAAGGACTGCTGCTGAAGAGCTTGCTGATAGCGCTCAAGGAAAAGCTTCAGTAGGTTGCTGTCAGTTTCTGCGGTCCGTTCGAGTTGGCGTAGTTCCACCTGCTTTTCGCCAGCCACAGCTGTCACAACCTTGGCTTTATCCAGGTTTTCTGTTGTTATCCGCTCCTGCGCCTTTGCGACTTCGAGTTCATTTCGGTATGAGTTCGAAATGCGGCGAAGTTCACCGAACATTTGGAGTTTGTATTGCTCCATTTCCGCCCGAAGGCGTATGGCCTGAATGTGGTCGGGCCCGAGGCGATTGGATATCTCACTCTCGCGTTTGGAAGCCTCCAGGTATTTCTTCTGCAAATCGTTGGATATATTGCTGTCCAATGAATCGGCAACGACAGCATTGACATCGCCTTTATCCAGAACTTCCATGATACGGCTGTAACGCGCCTCTGCTTTTGCTGCAGCATCCTGGGCAACGACTAGAGCCCGGGTCAACTCATCGAGTTGCTGATCTGAGACCAGAACACTGCCTGCAGAAAGGAGATTGTTATCGCTCCGAAATTTCTGGACGGCCGTATCGGAAGCGCGTGACTGCTCGCGCAGTTCTGCAATACGGCTATTGAGCCAGCTGCTGGCGCGTTCTGTCGTCTCGAAGTTCGAATTGAGCTTATCGAGCAAGTAGCCTTGCCCTATTTCGTTCGTAATCTGTGCTGCTAGAACAGGATCTGCCCAAGTAAAGCTTACGTTCAAGACATAGGTGCGAGGCACGCGTACCACATCAAGATTCGCAACAATCTGATTAATTGCTGCCCTCCGGCGTGCTGTAGCGGTGTCACCGGTCAATTCATCAGGCACAAACCAATTTTTTACATCAACGAGCTTCCGCACCGTCTTGATTGCGTCAGATAGAAAGCCATCCGATTTTAAAAACTTATCGTTATCTGCCAGTTTCAGGCGATCAACTGCGCCGCCAATAACGGCATCCGATTGCAGCAGCTCAACCTGACTTAATATAGAATTCTCGTTGTCTACCGCATCCTGCACCGTTCGCAGCTCGTTTATCACGCTTGCGTTGCCATCATCCATCAAGATGGTGACTTCAGATGTGTAAAGTTGCTGCGCGGAGAAAAGGTAAATCAACCCTAATGCCAGACCAGCGCAACATGCCACACCGAAGATTTTCCAGCGTCGCGTCGCGATTTGAACCAGTTTCTCGAAGTCGATGACCGGCATTTCCGGCAAAATTGCCTTCTGATCCAACTGGTGACGCGTCGTATCGCTGTGCCTCTGGATATTCAATTTTGAACCTCTCTGGAGGCCACCAGCCCTCGGTGCTTAATGAAAAAGAAGGTCGCGCGTCAACGCGGCCTTCAATATGTTCGAAGGAGCAAAAAATCAGTTATGGAGTCACATCGCTCGGGCTGACAGAAGAAGTGGTTACAACACTGCCGGAATATTTGCGAGATGTGAACGAAAACGGATCATCACCGTTCGTATAGACATCATCTGGAACAATTCCTCGGGTTCCACCCCCGGCATCTCCGCCGCCGCCGATTGATGATGCAGAGGGGCCCGCACCAGAAGCACCGGCAAGAGCAGACGTCTGGACGTCGTCAAGACCTGAGGCGAATGCCTCAGCAAGAACCGGACTGTTAAGTTCAGCAACAGCAACCTGAATTTTCGAAGCATATTCGGCATTCGCTGAAACACACGACGTTGCCGCGCGCGCAAGCCCTGCACCAATTGCAGCCTGCTGGCTCGCGGTTGCGGTTTTTGCCAATTCAAGCAACGGGGTCAGGGTATCCGAAGAAGATGCCGCCAGCGATCTGATGCGTGAAGATAAAACAAGTGCATTCACGTCCCGATCACCGGCAACGTCACGGTATATATCCTCTGGTGCAGCTAGAAACGCAACAATACTCTCATCGGACACCCGGGCCGGAGAAACAAGGCAGCTCACGGCACCTGCAGGACCGGAGGAGACCGGTTGAGTAGAGTCAGTGACCGCTGGAGCAGAGAAGGCGCTTCCCGCTGCAAGGCAAAGACCAATGCTCACACTTAAATATAATACGTTCGGGCGCATGTCTTATCTTCCAGTTCGTTGAATTGGACACTACATATCATCGCCTAACCTGCCGGACAAATACTTAAATCTCAATGTTGAAATTTCGTTAATTTGCCCGCGCACCTGGTAAACAGCAATTAGAATGAGCGCACTGCATCCTTCGCATTGGCGGCATCGATCGGCACACCTGATACAGTCGTCGACACAGAGTTCACAACGTTCAGGAACTTGAGAAGTTCAACAGAATCGGAGTTCGTCGTGTAAAGGATATCCTTGTCCTGCATCGGGAACTTCTGCATTGCAAAGAAGCCAGACGGATCACGAACATTGGCACGGAAAATGACAGGAACGGAGTCGCCTCTGAATTTGGCCGTATCTATGCCAAGGCCCGACAATGACTTGCGGTCAACTTCGCGATACACAAGGACCTGAGACGGGTTGGCGCGACCATCAAGAAGACCGCCAGCCTTACCCATTGCTTCACCAAGCGTGAGATTGGCATCCTCGAAGTCCATACGACCATTGATCCCCGACGCTCCAAGAGCAATAAAGGTCCGGCGTTCACGGTTCACGATCAAGGTGTCATTTGGCGCGAGATAAATGTTTTCAGCAGGCGTGTTGATAAGGTGATCGTAGAGGATTGTCGCCGAACGACCGCCACGCTGTAGTGTAATGTAAGTTTCCACCCCTGGAGCATTCAGTCCGCCCGCTTGGGATATAGCATCCAGAACCCGATCACCCGCCTCGGTAAGCTCAATTTTTGCTGGCGTATTAACGTCACCGACAACTGCTACCTGAGCCGAACGATTACGAACTTTCGTCACAACGACCTGCGGCTCGATTGCACGGTTGGCAAGAGCATCCTGGATTTCGGATTGAACTTGATCGACAGATCGGCCCGAAACCTTGATTCGCCCTGCATAGGGGACATTGATCTGCCCGTTCCGGTCGATGGTTTGCTCTGGTAGCGTGATGAAATTACCGGGACGGCTACCAGCATCCGCCGGAATGAACAGGCCACCAGCCTGAGATTCAAAGATAGCGACCTGAACCACATCTCCTGCACCAAGCGGGATACCAGGCGCGGTGCCGCGTCCACCACCAAAGCCACCAGCGAGAGAAGTAACGCCTTTTTCCTCAAAATAATTCAGCACACGCTGGTCTAGGTCTATCAGAGCATAGTCTACTCCAACCACCTTATTGGCTGAATCTTTGCTGGAAACCTTCAGTGAAGCGCCACTCTCGATATCTCGAAAGGTGGGACCGGAACTTGGTGTAGATGTACACCCCGACAGCAGGGCAAGTACAAGAGTTCCCGTCAAAGCTGAGCGCATTATTCACGAGTCCATACAATAAGTGTTCGCCAAGTACGGCAGAACTTGATTAAGAAATTCTAATTGCAATAACGTTAACTGAGTGTTTAGCTTGTTTCAGGCTGAGACCCCTCATCAGCACGTTACTTGGTACAGTCTCTAACCGCAATTGCGCCACATGGCAAGCGGGCTATATGGCATTGTACACATCCTGCTCTTTAGTTGTTGTTTTGAAGCAACAACGCTTATGTACGCGATCATCTCGCGGATAAGTTGGAAAAGCGGATATTCATAAAATTCGATCTAAATCCTTAGCTTCTGAGCAATTCAGCCCTGCTAGCTTGTCCCAAAGCAAAACACCGAGCCAACGCTTATAGATCGTTACGGGAAGGGCAAGTAGAAATGGGCAAGCTTTCTATTAAAACTGCATTGACAGTCGGCGCTGTAATAGCGAGTTTGAGTTCTGCCAATGCGGCCTCACCAAATGCCATGCGCAGTGTTGGTACCGCAATTGAAGGTGCTTTCGTTTCCGAAGGGCGCCCGACATTAGCTCCATTTGCGCAGGTTCGCTTTTGCCTCAGCAATCCCGTTGACTGCGAGAAAAGCGACGTCGTACCAGCCGCTCCCGAAGATAAAGCAGCACGGCTGATGTTGCAGCAGGTGAACGCCCAGGTGAATTCGTCCATCATAGGTCGAAACGACAAGAAGAACGGAAAGTCGGTTGACATCTGGCAGGTCGGCGCCAAATCGGGCGATTGCGAAGATTACGCTTTGACCAAACGCCGCATTCTGATGTCCAAAGGCTATCCGGCTGCAGCACTGCGTATTGCCGTTGCCTACACATCTTCTGGCGAAGGTCATGCAGTTCTTATTGCAAAGACCGCGACTGGCGACCTGGTTTTGGACAACCGGACGAACGTTATAAAGTCGTGGAGAAATGCGGATCTACGTTGGGTCAAGATACAGTCGGGCTCGAACCCGCATCTGTGGTATACGATGTAACCTTTTAGGAGACGTATCAGACTTCTTGCCGCCAGCCCAAGTTGGACATCTTATTAATCCAGCGTCTCATTTTTTTCTGAGACTGTGAATACTTTCTAAACCTTGAACAGCGATATTGTGCTCTTGTATTGGTGTATTATGCCTGTCTGGAGCGTGCGAAATGTCAGTCGGAGATCGGTCCTTACTCACCTCAATCTCCCATTCGAAGGGGATGAAGGGTGGCGTTTTCTGGATGCTGCTGTTTACGACCTTCACAAATCTACTGCTTCTCGTCATGCCGCTTTACATGACGCAGGTATACGATCGTGTATTGCCAAGCAGTAGCGTGGAGACGCTCGTTTTCCTGACTATCATCGCCTGCGGAGGGCTTTTTGTTTTTGGCTGCATTGAATCAGTCAGACAAATCATTGCCCAGAGATTGAGTTCCCTTTACGAATTCTCAGTCATGCCCAAGCTGATCATGGCCGCGTCGGATGGGCATGGCGCTCAAATCCTGTCGGAGACCTCCGGATCGATCAGCAAGGTGGGAGTCGTCAAGCGTTTCATTGCGAGTGGCAGTTTCACCGGTTTGTTCGATCTCCCTTTCGCACCATTATTTTTGGGCCTGATGTTTCTCGCTCATCCTGTCATTGGTTGGGCGACAGTCGGCGGTATCGTTCTGCTGGTTCTTGTGACCTTCGCCAATCAGCGCATTGCAGACAGAGGCTCGCGCAACCTCTCGTTCCTGCAAGGCAAGGCCATGCGCCATGCAGGGGATGCCCTGCGCCAGAGCGAAGAAATCCGAGCTATGGGAATGGGCTTCAACATGGTTCAGCGTTGGAGCAACGCTGCCTTGGCCGCATCGAGGCCGATCGACTCTTTGGCCAAGACAAACGCCAACTTCTATGGTCTGTCCCGATTTGTGAGACAAAGTATCCAGGTACTGGTGCTGGGCGCCGGTGCATGGTTGGTGATCACAGGCAAAATGTCTGCTAGCCTGATCTTCGCAGCGTCGCTGGTTTCTTCTCGTGCGCTCATGCCCGTCGAACAAGTTGTCGGGTCATGGCGCCAGATTAACGAGGCGCTGATGGCGTTTCGGGAAGTCGACCGCTCGTTTACAAAACTCGAAACGACGGAAAATTCGCGGCCCCTCATGACACTGCCTGAGCCAATTGGCCGTCTTGAAATTCGCCAGGCCACATTTTCGTTCAGCCGCGACGCGTCGAGCCCCGCTCTCTTTCAAGATGTAAGTCTTGTTCTTCAACCGGGCCAGATTGCCGCGCTTGTCGGCCCAAGTGGCTCGGGGAAATCCACGTTGGCGAGGATCGCCGCAGCCACGATGCTGCCAACGGCAGGAGAAATACTGCTTGACGGATTTCCACTACGTCATTGGCCAAGTGCCCAGCGCGGCGCAAGTTTTGGCTATATGGGACAAGAAAGCATACTGCATGAGGGAACGGTGGCCGAAAACATTGGTCGCTTTGGGCAGTCTGTGCCCGATGAAGCCATTCTGGAGGCGGCCATGGCGGCAGGGGCCCATAGTTTTATCGCAACATTGCCTGACGGTTATAGTACACGCGTAGGGGCCGGAGGTTTGCGGTTGTCTGGCGGGCAAATCCAACGCATTGCTTTGGCACGCGCATTTTTTGGTAGTCCCAAGGTTCTGGTGCTGGATGAACCGAACAGCCACCTGGATAGCATGGGTGAAACTGTGTTGACCGAGGCGCTGGTAAAGCAGCGCGCTAGAGGTTGCGCGATTTTGATGGTGACCCACCGGAATCGGATTCTCTCCGTGGCGGACCAAGTCTACATGATGGAAAAGGGCAAATTGACGGCTATTGCACCTCGGCCGACACCGGGCAGAGTGGCGGATGTGCATATGGTGCGGGCGAAGGTTTTGCCAGCTAGCGGTGCGCTTTGATGAAGAAGAGTGGTACTGAATTTCGCGGAGCGAACCGCTCGCCGGGCTCCATTGACGCAATAACCTCTATCCGCGGACCTGCAATGGCAGGTCTTGGGGTTATCGCGCTCCTTCTAGGCGGTTTTTCCGCCTGGGCTTTCAGCGCACCTTTGTCGGGGGCTATAATTGCCACCGGGGAGATTGTTACGGACAGCAATGCCCAGATTGTCCGGCATGAGCGAGGCGGTGTCCTGGCGGCGTTGCTCGTCCGTGAGGGTAGCCATGTTCGGGAAGGCGATATTGTGGCGACGTTGCAGCGCGCTCAGGAACAATCCGCGCTTCAGGAACTACGGGCGAGGATTGCAGGCTTGGCTGCACGACAGCAGCGCCTCACCGCTGAGCAGCTTGATCGCAACGATCTCGCCATATCGATAGATACCCTTCCAAAATCTGTAGAGGGTCTCGAAGCAACCCTGATCGATTATCTCATCAATGACCAGATGACCGAATTCCGCGACCGTCGCACACAGCTTTCGGATACGCTTGGGGTTCTTTTGGCGCAGCGACGGGCTTTCGAGGAGCAAATGCTCGGATCTCAGGGTCAACTTGATGCCCTCAACGGCCAGCTTTCAAGTCTTTCCACCGATGTTGAATTGCGGCGCACAGCGATAAAGGAGGGCTTCGGGCGTGAAAGCGGCTTGCGCGAGATGGAGCGGCAGGAGGGTTCGGCTCGCGGCGAAATCGCAAAAATGAACTCAACGCTCGCGGCATTGCGCCACCAGATTAATGAGATAGATCAGCGCATCGGCTCTACACGTTCGCAATTCAAGGAGAAGGTCAGCAATGAACTATCCAAGACGCGTTCGGAATTGATCGAAGCGATTGAAACACTCGCCGGCAAAGCGGAGACCGCTGCCCGTGTCGATATCCGAGCGCCGGTTACCGGTGTCGTGAAGACACTGCATGTGAACACTATAGGCAGCGCCGTAGAGCCTTATCGTCCTCTGCTTGAGATCGTGCCGGAAGGTCGTCCCCTCCTCATCGAGGCGCATATACAGCCGACCGATGTGGACAATGTGTTTCCGCAACAAAAAGCGAAGGTTGTACTGTCTGCTTTCAATCGCCATTTGTTCGATCCCGCCGACGCGCATGTCGAGTTTGTGGCAGCCGACGCGACAAAAGACGAGGCGACGGGGCAGAGCTATTTCGTCGTCCGTCTGGCAGTAGATGCAACGAACGACAAGCCGCTTCCACCAATTGTACCCGGCATGCCAGCGGAGGCTTATCTGGTCACCGGTGACCGGACATTCGCTGAATATATAGCTGAACCCTTCGTGCAAAGCTTCCAACGCGCGTTTCGTCAGTAAACCGCAGCAGGACCATGATGGACTTGCATCGGAAAAGTGGAGCGGTTTTCTTGAGTTAAAAGGAAACCGGAATGCCGAAGCGAAGGCCCTGCGTTTGACACTCTAAGCCCAGCACAGTTCGAGAAAATAGCCGCTTGATCTGAAAATGCCGCCTTACCTTTGCGACGCAAGTCCACCTCAAGCTTTTACTCGTTATCGCGCATTGCTTGCGCCGCCGGAAGCACGTTCTATATCGGAATTGCCGGTGGCACTCATGAATGTGACTGAAGGCGAAAGCTTCTCGGCGACCGATCTGGACAAAGCGCCGATGGCATTCATGTAGATATTGGCCATCGGCATATTCTTGCCGGTTCTCGCCCACCAAAGTGCAAGGGCTGTGAAAACCGCAACATAGACAAGCACAAGTGCTGCAGAAATAGCAGACGCTGGCATTGCGAATGTAGGAATAAGGGCCAACAGAAGATTGGCTAGGAAAAAGTACATGAGAGTGACGCCTCCTGCTTTCGAGATAGCGGCCTTAGCTCGCGCAGGAAGGAGACGATCACCCACTACAGCAAAGAGGAGAAGCAGCGAAGCGGCTAATATTCCATACGCATAATAGCCAAGGTGATGAGAGTTTCGCCACTCCCTGATCACAGCGATCTTTCGGACAACGCCCATTGGTCCGTATGTGATCATTTGGTGGAGAATGACTATCAAAGCCCCGGCAATGATGACAGTTGAAAGCACCAGCCAGGATCGCCTTGCGCTGCTGTTACGTTCCGTCAAGAGCGCCGCCGCTACCGCCATGCCGAACACAAGCAGTACGCTGCTGTGAAGAATACTGGGGCCAAACCCTGATCCAATGCCCATCGTCAAAGAGCCTATATGACCCAGCGGATAGGGCAGCGGGGACAAGCTGCTAAGAAGAAGATGGTGACCCACCCACAAAGTGACCACAAACGCGCCAACACCAATAGCGCCCCATCGGTGGCGGATGAAGAGCAGCGGCAGGGTCAGAACAAGTAGAATCATGTATAGCTTGAAGATATCGTTGTTATGCACCTGGCCGAGAAGAGTGATGCCCCCTACTAGACCCTTCGCGGTCATGGCTCCACTCACAAAGAAGGCAGTCGCGAGGGCGACGAGAGCGAGATAGCACATAATCGCTCTCTGGATTAAGCTGGCCATGGCTCCTTTGAAGGACGTCTTGTATTTACGGTAATACACCAGCTCGATCATCATCCCGAACAAAACAAGTAAGGCAGGCGTTGCCGCTCGTGTGACGGCTTTCATCATCGCGGCTTCGTCCGACGCCGTTTCGTCATAGATCTGGTGATGTATCACGATGTGGGAAATTATCGCGAATGTTACTGCCGAGTAGCGGAAGATATCAAGATAAGCTATCCGCTTGTTGGGCGAAGAAATTCTGGCGGCGTCCTGCATATTCAACACTTTATTATTATTGATAAAAAAAAATTTCTTAGAGAATGAATCTGACAGAAATATTTCAATCGATCGTTTTGCTGCACTTAGACGCTAGGCGACGCCTTGCGGTTCCCAGTCCGCGACTGACCGGATAATGTTGGAGTAAGCCTCTACAGCTTTCTCCATGGAAAAATCCTGCGCGCGCTTTGTTGCACGCAGGCCATAATCTGCTCTCAATGACTGATCGGACAGTTTCCGGATACCATCGGACAGCGCCTCCTCGTTCAGGACAGGCACGAGAAGTCCGTGGGAAGCCTCGGTACAGCTGGTCACCTTTAAAGTGGCGCGGCCGTCGAGAATTTCCGACGGTCCAGAGTCGCAGTCGGTCGAAAGAATGGGCCGCCCAAGACACATTGCTTCCACAAGGGCATTGGGAAAGCCTTCTGCAAGCGAGGAAGAAACATAAGCCTGCGCATTCGCGACAACAGAATAGGGATTCGCAAGATGACCGGCGAATTGTACACGACTGGCCAGACCAAGGTTACGAGCATGTGCCTCGAGGGAGGAACGCTCCGGCCCCTCGCCCAGGATCACAAGGTTGAAGTCGGTGTTGGACCTGGCAAGTGCGCTGATTGTCAGCGCGTGGTTCTTGTTGGGCATAAGCCGACCGACGGACACTAGGTAATTTGATGGAAGAGCAATGGCGGGCTCTTGCGAACCCAGCAACTTTATTCTTTCAATATCCAAGGGATTGAAAGCGGTTACCAGCTTACTGCGGGATATGCCGAAATTGATTGCTAAATCCTCGCTCACTCCATCCGAGACACAGATGATGCGCCGGGAGAGCGGATAGATAAGGCGAATGAGAAACTTATAGATACCCGCAGCGCGTCTCGTCGAGAAATGGCTCGTCGTATTGACGCGCTCACTGATCAATGTGGGGATACCCATTGTCTTGCTGAGAAGGGCGGCAACAAGGTTGGATCGTGTCAGGAACGCAACGACCGCATCCGGTCTTTCCGACTTCAGCACGCGGCGCAAATTTGTCAGGCTAGCCAGCATCGCACCTTTGGAATCCAGACGGTGTCGTTTTATGCTGTCAGGTACGCTGTATTTGTCTTCTACCTCATCCAGCGTTGCAATATGGACATCGACACCGGGGTTAGAGGCTGCAAATTCGCGCGCAATCGTGCACAGAACGCGCTCGGCGCCGCCACCCTCCAAAGAATTAATAACAAACATCAGCTTTGGCGATCTGGCGATAGTCGTCATCTTCTTCTCGATCGAACTGGAATGGCTGGAGACGCGAGGCAGGGGCAGTGAATGGTCACGGGTTGGCAGCTGTCGTTGCATAGATTGCAGGTGGCGGCTCCATACTCAACAGATCAGCATAAAGGGCAGCTGTCCGGCTCGCGATAAATTCCCAGCTGTAGTTGTCAAGTATACGTTTGTCAGCCTCGTATATTTTGGGGTCGTCACTCAAGCGGGCCGTCATCGCGTCCATATCCCCTGGGAGAAAATAGGCGTGCTCTGCCAACCCCAATTCGCGATTTCCAGGTATATCGCTCAACGCAATAGGCGCACCGCAGGCAATGGCTTCCAGTGCGACAAAGGGAAGACCCTCATGATAAGAAGGAAGAACGAACAGCGATGCAGATTTGAAGAGCGCCAGCACCTTTGAGCGCGGCTGCCGTCCGGTAAAAATAATGTCCTCGCTGGCGTGAGACAGCAGTTCCAAAGCAAACTTGTCCTGATGATCAGCGTCACCAGCTATGACCAGTTTCCTCGCGTGGTTCTGACCTCGCCCGTTGGCCCAGGCTTTGACCAGATCCTGAAAGCCTTTCTCCGGTACGAGTCTCGCAACGCCGAGCACGTATTCGCCAGGAACCAGGCCGAATTCATGGAGAATACTTTCATCAACGGTCACATCACCACCGATGGAAACGCCGTTGGGAACGTAAGATATCCGCTGATCCTTTATTCCGTACTCGGATTTCAGCCGATCCTTTATGTTGTGCGTGATGACGATAAGCCTTGAAGCGAATCGTACGGCCATCGCCTCGCCCTTCATCAACATTGTCTTGGCAAACCAGTTCCACTTTGCCCTGCGGTAATCCTCACCATGGTGTGTGACCACCACCTTCATACCTAGAAGTCGGGCAAGCGGAGCCATCAATGCGGGGCCTATGGCGTGGATGTGCACAGCATTTGCCTTGTGGCGGAATTTCGCATGGATGATCGCCAAAGCGGTATGCACGATCGTTTCCAGATATTTGTTGGCCGGGGAGTAGATCGGAACGACCTCTACACCTTTATAAATCATAGGTGCGCTGACGTAACCACGCCGTGCCAGAATCTTAACTCGGAGTTTATCTCCTAGAATTTGCTTGAGACGTGGGTAGAGCTCTTCGCAGTGCGTTTCAACACCGCCCATGACATTTGGAATGCCACGCAAGCCTACCACGCATACGCACATCGGCTGATGAACTGATATACTGGAATTTTCGGGTCGGTTCATTCAGAGCCATTCCTGCGGTAAGGTGGCTGCGATGCAGAACGCACGGGCAAATCCGACCGTTGATCGCGTGTTATTATCTACGCACTGGCCGAATTACGCTCCTGCCGAACCCGCAGACCAGGATTGAGATGGGAGTGGTTATATTCGGATTTAATAATTGCGTCGATTGGAATCTTTTTATATCGTTAAAGCTGATAAGTTGTGCCTGCGATTTCGTCAAGCATTCAGGAAGCTTAATAGAAATATAAACTAAACGGATATGAAATCACTACGCTGGCGCTTTGATTTCTGGGGGCAAAGCCCTATGGAATTTGATTTGTTTGCTAATGCTATAGAGAGACCGGAGAACAAGAATGTCCGATATGCAGATTACCACAGCTACCGGTTCCGAGAATAGCTCTTCCATACCTATGGACGAACCGGAAAAGGTCTGGGGTAAAGCACATACTGAAGGATGTGCAAGATCCTTTACGCAGCTGAAAAATCTGCTGGCTGCCGATCTTACACGTTATTCTGGTCGCGCCGATACAAAGTCATTCCTTAAACATTTTATTGCGACACCAGGTTTCAAATATACAGTATGGATGCGCCTTTGTGGATATTTGAAGGTAAACCCAGTGACACGTCATTGGCTTTACTATTTTGTAAAGTATATGCTTTTGCGTTGCCGTTATAAATTCGGGATTGCGATTCCGGAATATACAGTCATCGGACCGGGCTTATTTATTAACCGATTTGGCGGCATCTACGTTCACGGCGATTCAGTAATCGGTTCGAACGTGAATTTTACGCATGGCGTTGTCTTGGGATATATGAACAGAGGCGAGCGCCAAGGCGCGCCGATCGTGGGAGATGAGAGCTTCCTCGGATCTGGGGCTAAGGTTATTGGACACATCCGTCTGGGCAAACGTAGCGCGGTCGGTGCCAATGCTGTTGTCACCAAGGATTTTCCGGATGACTCGGTAGTCGGCGGCATACCCGCCAAACTTCTTTCTTCTCAAGGTAGCGAAGGCTATATTAATAACAAGGCCGGACCAGTAGCTGATTACCCTCCCCGTTTCCGGTGATAATATTCTGATTGCCAGACAGGCAAACCTTACTCATTGCTAGTGCCGATGATTTATGGCGAGAAAGTAGAGCTATGGAAGTCGGCGTTATGCGTGTGCTGCCCCCCCACGTTGCATTGCTTGGGCTCTGCGTGGCATTGGTTTGCTTCTTTTTAATCATTCGGACGGAGCGAAGCGTGATGCTTCGTTTTCTCGCACTCGCCCTGTGGGCTCGATTCATTTCCGCAGAATTCCCGATCTACACCTTTCGCTCGGTTGGCGGCGCTTCCATAATATCCCTGGTTTCGCTAGCCACCATCGGCATTGGAATTTTGCTGGTCGGTTTCCGGGCCTTTCGGTCGCCGATGGCAATCCCCTGTTACGCGTTGATTTTCGCAAATCTAAGCAGCGGCATTCTCAACGGGTTCATGGGAGGAGCAATAGATGGCTCGATCAAAGCCGTTTACTTCCTTGTCATCGCCACGGCAGCAATGAGAGCATATCTGGAGGTGGGAACCTATCGCGTCGCACGCGTTCTGATGCTGGCACTTGCAGTGCCAGTCGCTTTCCAGTTTATTGGATTCGTGTTCGGTGTTGCCAAGGCCAATGAAACTGATGGTTCGGCCAGCGTCATTGGCGGCTTCAATCACGAATCCGGCTTCTCAATGGTTTCACTGACATTCATTCTCGTGGCGGGAATCTTCGCAGCCAACTGGAAAGCGCGTGGACTGGGTCTTCTCGCTATCGGCGTTGCATCAATCGTGCTGGCGAACTATCGCACAGCCTTGATCGCAGCTTTACCAATCGTTGCGGCAATTGTTCTTGTCACCACTTCACGCGGAATCCGAAACGAGCAGAAGATCTTACTGTCAGTCATCATGCTGCCGATGATCGTTCTTGTGATACTTGCAGGCATCCATTTCCAGGACCGCTTCGTGGATTTGTTTGCGTCAGCAGGAGAGTTCGACCGCCTTTTCGTCATTCCCGATCATTATACAACTGACGCAAGGCGCCTGATGAGTGGTCGCCCCTATATCTGGAGTCAATATCTCAGCGCGTATTTGCAGGGAAGCAATATGCAATTGCTGTTTGGCTTCGGGCCTTCATCCTGGGAGGGGAGCTTCAAGGTATATGCACATAATACCCTGGTATCGGCGCTTTACGACACAGGGATTTTCGGTTTCCTTGCATCGCTGTCCTTCTTGTCGCTGTTTCTCGTGATGTCCATAAGAAGTCTTCAGGGTAGACACAGCATTCTCATACTGCTGGCATATGTGGGGTTTTTCGTTCTCAACATGTCCACCATGCCCATATGGAGCATCGAAGGGCTTATTTTCTATTCATTACTCGTCGGACTTTCCTTCAGTGAAGCCGTCCGTGTTCCTGCACAGAAAAGACCCTCTGTTCCCATCGGCCCACGCCTACCCGGATTTCGGGACGATTTCGTATCCCAGGAGAATGTTCTGCGGCGCGATGCTTGATCGCGCCGAGACAGTATAAATCAGGCGATAAAATCGCTAGCGGATAGAGAAGCGACGTTCTTCAGGAGAATGCTGTCTCCAGAATTGAACTGAACAAGCGCTCCAGCGGCTCCATAGCTGATGGAAAGATCGCTGTAGTGGAGGCCCGTTCCCGAGATATCGATATGGTCGTTATTGCCGTTTGCCTGACCGAAGTCATAAATTGTGTCATGGCCAAAGCCCTTGCCTGAATAGACAAAGGTATCATCGCCACGTCCCCCGAACAGATGATCGTCTCCAGCACCACCGGTAATCGTATCATTGCCTCCGGCAGCCAGCGGCGATCCATCCTTCATGTCGCCGTAGAGCCAGTCATTGCCCGCTCCGCCATCGATCACATCACTCCCACCTGCCCCGATGATAATATCGTGGCCTGCGGCGCCAGCAAAACTGTTGTTCTGGACATTTCCGATTGCAACGTCATCTCCGGCACCAAGATCAATCGGGCGAGTAATCCGGTCTATGACCGTATTGGAGAAATCAAGATAATCCGCATCGGCAGAGCCCATGATACGAATACCAGCCTTACCGCCGCCGGAGATAACCTCAATACCTGTGAAGGAATGCAGGCCGATAGTGGCGTTGTTCTTGTCCGCGAGAATGGTGTCGCGCCCTGCACCGCCGTCGATAGTATCGAACCCGTTGCTCTGTAGGCTAAACGTGATTGTGTCGTCACCGCCGCCCGTGTTGATGATGTCGTCACCGCGCCCGCCTTGAACACGGTCAGCGCCATCCGATGTCACGATCAAATCATTGCCATCACCACCATCGATCGTCCAATTGTCCGCCGAAGTGAAAATCATACGGTCGTTGGCACCGGTACCGATCACGCTCTGGTTCTCGACGACGTTCGTCAACTCCAGCACAAAGGAGGCAGTTGTCGATGCACCATGAGCATTGGATGCAACGACAGACACCGAGAAAGAGTGTGCCTTTTCGTAATCGAGACCAGCCGAATTCGCCACGAATATTTCGCCGGTAAGGGAATTGATTCTGAACATGCCGCCAGCGTCATCAGAAAGCTTGAAAGAGCTTGCCCCGTCGGAAGTGACCTTGGCAACTGATGTGCCAGCCGCAGTGTTTTCGAGGATAGCATTCTTTGCGGCATGAAGTTCCGCTGGCTTGGCCAGCATTTGCTCCACGCTTCCGATCAGCGATGCGGTCTTGCCCATGATGACCGGATTTGTCAGCTTCGAGTTGCCGGTTGTCGACTGGTTGCTCTCGACGCCGCCGATGACAAGTGACGCACCGTTTTCAGCAAGATCGAACAGAAAACCGAGACCGTCATCATCCAGGAATTGAGAGTTTGTGATATCTGCATGCGCACCGGCAGCAAGCCAAACATTGGCGGGTTTGGTGCTGCTACCGCCGTGATAAGTGGGGTTCAACCCGACAATGCCGTCGGCCACTGTGTCTGTTGCCCAGATACGGAAGTTTCTGCTGTTACCGTCGGCAACGGCACCGATCAATTGCGTTGACGTCGATTTGATATCGTAGCCTGCGTCGGTATTGTTGTACGCCCGTGTATTTTCAAAGACGACGTTATAGACTCCGCGCTCTGTGGCAAAGCCATCGCCATTATAGTAGCTGCTCGTTGTGTCGGTGATGTTGCCAATCTCGGTGTTGCGCACAACGATGTCATGTGCAGTTCCATCGATGTGGACGCCGATTGCGAAACTTGCTCCGTCGATATGCTGGCTGTCACCTTTGACATTGTCGATCACGACATTCTGGCTGTCATACTGCAGACGCACAACACCCTTGGCGAAGCCATCAACCTCGACATTGCGAATGGTAAGCCCGTCCACGGACGCAGCGACATTCTTGCCTGTGGCCAGGTTTTCAACATATCTGCTCACATTCTCTGCAGAAGAGTCCTGGATCGTAATGTTTTCCAGATTTCCGCCCAGGCGGAATGCGGTTGCTACATTTTTGAAGTTAACATTGTCGAAGACGAGGTTGTTGGAACCTTCGTTGAGCCGAAATATCTCGATGCCCTGTTGGGCAGTCGGAGAATAGACTTCAGCCCGATTGCTGACGAAAGTCGCGTCCATTTCCTGACCGGTCGATGACATCCCGACAATGGTTATGGGCTTACCCTCGTCACCACCGCTGTAAATATTGATCGATTTCGCAATGTTATAGTCACCCTGGTCAGCGATCAGCACAACCCGGTCGCCGCCGGATGCCTGCGTCACCACAGTATTTATGCTGTTGATCGATGCCGCGTTCTCAATGCTGCTTCCGCTTTTGTCGCCGCAACCTGTCGGAGAAATATAGAAATCGGTCATTGGGGCTTCCTTTTGGATCTGGGACAAATATCCCATGAACATCCAAATGAATTGCTCCCAATATATTTCGAATTTTACCATGTCTCTAAAAAACACGGGGTACGGTGCAATGACAGTCAAGGTTTACTTGCGTTATTTGCTTAACGAATTATTAATGGAATGCTCATTCACCGCAGTGCAAGATAAACCGGATCGTCGAGGATTTCTGACCATGGCTTCATTTTATGTTTCCCCGACTGGAGCGGGACTTATGGATGGGTCAAGCATCGAAAACGCGGGCAGCCTTTATGATATCCCTGCATTTGTAGCAGCCGCAGGCCCAGGCGGCGAGGTGCGCATGATTGCGGACCAGGGCGACTACAAGATCGACTCGACCCCGATTGTGATCACAAACGGCGGCGAGGACGGACAACCCGTCTGGATTCACGGCGTTGACAGCAACGGCAACGCGATTGAAGCCAACATAGTCGGCACACGGTCCGACCCTTACGATCCCGCTGGCTTTGCAGGCGAACAAGGCTTTCGCCTGATCGCTGGCGCCGATAACCTAACATTTTCCGACCTGGGCTTTACCAATATCGGCTATGGCGCGATCCGCGTTGGCGACGATATCAAGAACCTGACAATCGAACATATCACCGCGACCAATGTGCAGCGGTTCTTCGAAAACAATGCTTCCGGCGACGCAACATCTGCGACGATTTCAGGACTGACCATCCGCGATGTCGATATTAATGGATTCTCTAAAGCCGCTATCAAGCTTCAATACGACACGCATGACGTGGTGATTGAGGACGTAAAGGCCGACAGCCAATTCCAGGACGGCGACAACTTCGCGGTCGGCGTTCACATTGATGGAACCGCGCATGATATCATTGTCCGTCGCGTCGAAGTTTCAAACACGCTTGATACCATCAACACCTATTGGAATGGAGACGGGTTCGCGACGGAACGGGGCGTCTACAACGTTCATTTCATTGATACCGTTTCGGCAAACAATTCGGATGGCGGATATGATATCAAGTCGCAATCCACCACGCTGACCAGAACGATATCGGAAGGCAATGGCCGCAATTACCGCCTCTGGGCAACTGATACCGTGCTGGAGGATGTGGTCAGTCTCGACCCTAACCTTCAGGGCGGAGCAAGCAACCAGAACCATTTCTGGCTGGCCAAGGGCGCAAAGGCGACGATTAACAGCGCCCATATTTCAGATACCGATCCGGCGACCATTGTTTTCAACCTGACTGAAAAAAACGCGGCCTTGACGGTAACGGACCTGACTTCTTCGGTCAGTTCAACCAGTTCATGGCTGCGAAAAGGGTCCGGTTCGGTCCTGACCGTAAACGGCCAGGACAGTGGCATCAATGCTGCGACACTGTCTGACCCCTATATCTATTCAGGTTCTACGAAAGACGTTTACCTCTACAGCAACGCCGGTAATGCGATCCTGGTCGGCGGCCATGGGGAAGACGTCCTGCGCGGCTCCGATGGCAATGACCTTCTTGAGGGAGGGCAAGGCGACGACCTTCTGATCGGTGGGGCCGGAAACGATGTTCTGGATGGTGGGGCCGGCGCAGATGTGCTGATCGGAGGCAAGGGTTTCGATCTGGCAAGCTACGCTTCGGCCACATCCGGCGTTACGGTTGATCTGGCCGGTGGAGCCCCTGGCGGTGCCGCGGCGGGCGACTTTCTCGTCGATATAGAGGGGCTTGTCGGCTCCAGTTACGATGACCAACTTTTTGGATCGGACAACACCAATTATTTGATCGGTGGTGCGGGCAATGACGTTCTCGAAGGCCGTGGTGGTGATGACACCCTGAGCGGTGGCGAGGGTGCAGATGTTCTGAACGGCGGCGAAGGAATCGACACCGCAGATTATACGGGGAGTGCGACTCCGGTCACCGTGAACCTTGGACAAGGAACCGGCAGCGGCGGCGATGCGGAAGGCGATCTGCTGACCGGCATAGAAATCGTCATCGGCTCTGGTGGCAATGATACGCTCATTGGCGGCAACGCCAACGAAACCTTTATTGGCGGCGCAGGCGCAGATTCCATCGAGGGCGGAGGTGGCGTGGATTATGCCGACTACACCTCCAGCCAGTCTGCCGTAACTGTAAATCTGGAAACCAATGTCAATCTTGGTGGAGACGCCGAGGGGGACATTCTGGCGGGTATCGAAAATCTTCGCGGTTCGAACTTTGCTGACAATTTGACAGGTGACGACAGCGCCAACCGTCTGGACGGTGGATTGGGCGGGGACATTTTAGACGGCGGCAACGGTGACGACGTCATTGTCGGCGGAGAAGGCGCAGATAGCCTGAATGGCGGCGAAGGCCTTGATACCTCCGACTATTCGTCAAGCAACGCGGCGGTCGTCATCAATCTCGCGCTTGGAACAGGTCTGGGGGGCGACGCACAGGGTGACGTGCTTTCGCAGATAGAGCGCGTCATCGGCACTGCACTGGATGATGTCCTGATCGGTGATGCTGCCGACAATGCCCTGGAAGGCGGACGCGGCAACGATCTGCTGTCGGGGGGTATTGGCGCAGATACTCTCATAGGCGGTGAAGGCATTGATACGGCAGACTATTCGACGGCAGAGTCTGGCATTGCAATCGATGGCATGCTTGGAGCAGGCACAGCGGGAGAGGCTGCTGGCGACACATTGCAGGGCATCGAAATTGTTTCCGGATCAAATTATGATGACACGATCCGGCTTGGCGGCAGCATTATCGAAGCTCGTGGCGGCGCAGGCAACGATTCGTTGATTGGTAGTAGCGGCGATGAAACTTTCAGCGGTGGAGCAGGTGCTGACGTTCTTGAAGGAGCAGAAGGCCTCGACACAGCCTCCTACGCGGACAGCGCTTCGGGCGTCACGGTCAACCTGCTCCTGGGTGTAGGTTCCGGTGGCGATGCCGAAGGCGATACGTTAAGCGGCATCGAGCGGGTTATTGGTTCGGCGTTTTCAGATAACCTGACCGGTGATGACGAAGCCAACATATTTGTCGGCAGCGCAGGGGCGGACACTCTTGATGGCGGCAATCAGATTGATACCGTGGATTACAGCGCCAGTGCGGCCGCTATAACGGTGGACCTTGCTCTCGGCACAGGTCTCGGAGGGGATGCAGAGGGCGATCAACTCATCAGCATCGAGAAAATTATCGGCACGCGTTATGACGATAGCCTGACTGGCGATGATGGCGACAACATCTTCGCAGGAGGCGCCGGCGCTGACAGGCTGGATGGCGGGGCCGGAAATGACACCGCAGACTATCGCAGCAGCAGTCTGGCCATTACCGTCAATCTGGCAAGCGGCGTCGCGACAGGCGGCGATGCAACGGGCGACGTGTTCATTTCGATAGACAATGTGATTGGCACCGCGTTCAACGATGTCATTACCGGCAACGGTGCGGATAACCGGCTGGAGGGCGGGGATGGCAACGACACGCTCGATGGCGGCGCAGGCGCGGACCTGCTGATCGGTGGTCTGGGGAATGATACTTATATTATCGATTCCTACGAAGATGTCGTTGCAGAGCAAATCGGCGGTGGAACTGACCTCATCTCAACCTCGCTCGAGAGCTATACGCTCGGTGCGAATGTGGAAGGCATTTCCTATACCGGCACACAAGCCTTTGTCGGGTACGGGAATAGCGACAAGAATACGTTTTCCGGCGGCAGCGGCTCGGAAACTTTCTACGGTTACGACGGGGCTGACAAGTTCAACGGTTCTTTGGGAGCTGACACCTATTACGGTGGCGAAGGTAACGATTACGTCGATTACTCTAAGGCCGCGACAGCAATCACGGTTAACCTGACCACGAACATCAATCTCGGCGATACGGCCGCAGGAGATCTGCTCTACAGCATTGAAAACATGGGTGCCAGCAACTACGCCGACATGCTGACTGGCAACGAGTTTGCGAATACCATTTATGGACGGGGTGGAGCGGATACCATTTATGGCATGGATGGCAACGATGTGCTGGACGGTGGCGCCGGCGCAGATACGCTGGTCGGCGGAACTGGCGATGATACATATATCATCGATGATGCAGGCGATGTCGTGAATGAGTTGGCGGATGAAGGCACCGACTCGATCAAGACAAACCTTGATAACTACAGCCTGACAAGCAATGTCGAAAACCTTACCCATACCAGCACCAGAACCTTTACTGGCACCGGTAATAGTCTCGATAATATCATAACCGGCGGCGCAGCCGCTGACCACCTGATGGGTATGGATGGTAATGACCGCCTGATCGGTGGTGGTGGGGCCGACATTCTTGATGGCGGACAGGGAATCGACACCGTCGATTATTCTGACAGTCTGTACGGGATTTCCGTCAATCTGGCTGGCGGCAAGGGCGTCGGCGGCGATGCGCAAGGCGATGAATTGATTGCCATCGAGAATATCGTTGGCACCAGATATGCGGACAGAATCATCGGAAACGCTTCCGATAATGCTGTGTACGGTGGCGGTGGAGACGACGTTATCACTGGCGGCGGCGGCAATGACTTTGCTGACGGTGGAAGCGGCAACGATACCTTCGTTCTGGGCGGAGCCTTTTCAGATTACGGCTTTGCCATTGTCGATGGGCAATTGCAGATCAATGACATGCGGCAGGATTCGCCTGACGGAGCCGACATCATCGTAGGATTCGAAACGGTCCGCTTCGCTGATGGTGATCTTACCGTGGCAAATGTGGTGGGCGGATTGGAACTGCCCCCGACCGATGTTCAGCTGTTTCCCACAGTCATCGCGGAGAACAGCGTCAACGGCACACTCGTCGGCACTGCACTTGGACAAGATCCAAATCCAAACGATATCCTCACCTATAGCCTGAGCGACGATGCTGGTGGACGCTTTTCAATCGATCCGACGACTGGTGCCTTGACGGTCAAGGACAGCACGCTTCTCGATTACGAGACCTCGCCGAGCCACGCGATCATCATCAGAGCGACAGACCCGGCGGGCCAATTTGTGGAGCGCACCATTACCGTTGAGGTCAGCAACATCAACGAGGCCCCAAGCTCGGCTTCCCTCGTTAGCGGCCATGTGGCGGAAAATTCCGAAATTGGAACCGTGGCCGGTGTCATTGTTGCCGCGGACCCGGATGCCGGTGATACCTTGTCGTACACCATGGTTGACGATGCTGGCGGACGCTTCGCGATAGACGCGGCAACGGGCCTCATCACTGTGGCGGGAGTTGATCGACTAAATTATGAAACATCAGCGTCCCACGACATTGTTGTCAGGATAACCGATACCGCCGGTAGCTTCATCGACAAGGCCTTCTCGATAGGCGTCGATGACGTTGTCGAGGCTCCAAGTGCAGTTGGTTTCATTGGAGGTAGTGTCGCAGAAAACTCAGCTGCGGGTACCGTGGTAGCCACACTCTCCGGCTATGGCGCGACCGGCTATGAAATGATTGACCCTAGCGGGCGGTTCACTCTTAATAGCGCAACCGGCGTCATCAGCGTGGCAGCAGGCGCAGTGCTGGATTTCGAGGCCCAGCAAAGCTACACGCTCTCAGTTGTGGCATCGAACGATCAGGGGCGCTCCGCACCGTTAGAGCTGGTCGTCAACCTAAGCAACGTTGTCGAAAACCAGAATCTTGTCGGCAGTGCTTTCAATGACGTTATCCAGGTGCCCTCCTCCGATCACTGGACGATTGATGGCGGCGACGGGGACGATACGATCACCACGCTTGGAGGAAATGACAAGATCAGTGGTGGCAGAGGTCAGGACATCATCAACACGGGGGGTGGCGACGACTTTATCTACTACACGTTCCAGAACAATGGTTTCGACCGCGTAGACGGAGGCGAGGGTTTCGACACGATCATGACCAATATGAACAATGCCACGATCGGCCTCACCTCTATTTCCAACATCGAGCGGATTTCGAGCGGCGGCAAAGCTGGCATACAGATCAAGGGGTCGGCCGATGCAGATTACCTTGACTTCTCATCGGTCTCTTTCGATAGGATCACACGCGCGATCGATGCTGGCGCTGGCAACGATACGGTGATTGGAAATGGTCAAGACAACGGAATCATCGGTGGCGATGGGAATGACATCATTGCTGGCAAGGTGGGGCTTGATACACTCACCGGCGGTAAGGGAGCCGACATCTTTGTATACAACTCCGTTGCTGACAGCAGCGCAGCAACAGGCATCGATCTGATTACCGACTTTGAGAAAGGTCTGGACAAGATAGATCTCCGGGACATCAACACAACGTTGCAGCAGGCGGGGGAAAGCCTGACATTTATAAACAACGCAGCATTTTCCGGCCATCTGGGAGAGGTGATGGTCCAAGCCAAATCAAGTTATTTCGAAGTCAGTGCCGATGTAAACGGCGACAGAACTGCGGATCTGATAATCAATGTGACATCGCTTAACGCACCCGGCCACGATGACTTCCTGTTCTCGTAAATCGTGGGGTTACCAAAGTTCTTCATGCCTTAACAACGTGAGGAGTATAAGTTTGAAGCACAACTTCTACTCCTCACGATGATTTCACCCGAAATCTGCAAAAAATTGCTGCCATACCTCACCCAAACATCACCGATTTTCCGGAAATCCCATGTCACGAACATTGTTTAGTGCCGTCAAAAGGCGGTTGAGCGGCTTGCTGGGCAATGACGCCCACGGAATGCAAAAAGGATTTATTGTACTTTTGTTGGGTGCGACATCTGCCAAGCTCATCACTATCCTTGTGATGCCAATTCTGACGCGCATGTACACGCCAGAAGATTTCGGTCTTTACGCAATCTTCAACACTGTCGTAAACTTTCTTTATCCCTTTGTGACCCTGAGATACGTTTTGGCCATCCCGCTGCCCAGGCGCGAAAGATCAGCATTTCTGCTTCTCGTGCTTTGTCTCGCAATGACGCTGCTATCTGCGCCAATCATTTCTGTGGGACTGCTGATTTTTGGTGAACATCTGGGGAATGCGCTAGGGGCGCCGCAGATCGGCACATACTGGTGGATTCTGGTACTCGGAACCACTGGAGCGGGTCTTTATGAGGTCGCCCTTCAGTGGGCCATCCGCGGTCGCAGGTTCAAGAATATCGCAGGCTCTCAGTTCAATCAAAGCATCTCGGGCGCAGTCATCAAGATAGCATTGGGTTGGTGGCACCCTGCTGCATTGAACTTGCTTATCGGCGGCGTGGCAGAACGTACCATGGGAATTCTGTCCTTGCTGCGCGGAATGACCAAGATGGATATCCCGTCTTTGTTTACCCGTGCGAGCCTCGGCCGTTTGTTCTTCTTTTTCCGTTATTTCCGGGAGATGCCAACATTTCGCTTGCCTGCCCAAATTCTGGCGGGGCTCGCGACGCAAATCCCAATTTTGATGATCGCCTTTGCGTATGGCTCGGAAACAGTTGGACAGCTAAGCCTTGCATTCTCGATTCTTTTTGCGACCGTAAATCTCATAGGACAGACAACAAGCAAGGCCTTTATCGGTATCCTTTCCAAAATCGGGAGGCACCGTCCAAAGGAAATTCTCTCGCTGTTGATCAGTACCTGCAAGAAATCCGCAATCATATCTGCCGGTCCCGTTCTTGTGCTTCTTATTGGCGGCAGGCCGCTTTTCGAGTTTGCTTTCGGAGAACAGTGGTCTCAGGCCGGCACCTTCGCTCAATATCTGGCACCACTCCTTTTTGCGCAGTTGCTCGTATCTCCTACCGCCTCCGTCATTTCAGTGCTCAACAAAAACAAATATAACCTGCGTATAAGCTTCGAGCGCTGCTGTCTCTCAGTCATCCCATTTGTCTTTGCCCTTTACTATGCTATGGACGCAAAATACGTCATTGCGTTTTATAGTCTTCTCCTTGTTGTCCATTACGGTACAATCTTGTTGACGACGGTGACAATCTTGAAGAAGGAGATTACACGCCATGCGCTTGAGGGTTGATACGAAAGTGAGACGCGAATCTTCCGAGGTTTCCGGCGTTGCTATATTGCAGGGCGTGTGTGTTTGCGGTTTTTTTAACTGCGGCAAAGGATTTTCAGCTTGAGGGATATCGCAGTCGTCATTCCGCTATTCAACAAGGGGCCTCATATCGCGGAAACCTTGGAGAGCGTGCTGCAACAGACACTCGCCCCTAGGGAAATCATCGTGATCGACGATGGATCTTCAGATGAAGGGCCTTCGATTGTCGAAAGCTTCGTAGCGCGGGATAATCGTATCCGGCTGCTGCATCGTTCACCTCCCGGGCCAGGCGGATATGCAGCGCGCAACTTCGGGATCGAGGCATCAACCGCCGACTGGATCGCTTTTCTTGATGCGGACGACGTATGGCATAACGATCATTTGCAAAGTCTCTCGGCTGCCATTGTGGCGGCGGGGCCAGATGTTGGCTGTGGCTTTTCAGGGGTCAAGATAGTAGAGGGCGGCAAGCAGCGCAGCTATGCCGGTACTCTTGCGCCGATTCCTGTGGGGAAGGCACTCGCACTCCATGACATATTGCGGCCTTGGCTCCAGACGGGTCTCTGCCCCATATGGACGGGCGCATCGGCATTCCGCCGCTCTGTGCTGATCGAGGCTGGCTTATTTCCTGCAGGCAAGGCACGACGCGGCGGTGACAAGGATATGTGGTTGCGGGCGACCGCGCGCACGCGCACTGCATTTAGCGGCAAGGAAACTGCAGAGTTCCGTCAGGATACGGTAAACCGCGTCACGCGTACGACACGGCATGGGGCTGTGCCTATCGTTGTTACGAGTGCACTCGAACTGATCAAGGATGCTCAGGACCCTTCGCTTAAGCTGCTAAAGCAGCTTATAAATCTTGAACTTATGCAGTATGCGCGTTACTCGGCAGGTGCCAAGTCGCACGTCAATCCGCTATTTTTCAAGGCTTATAGGTACGACGGTGGATTGAAGCCCCTATTCAAAATGCTGACATTTGCGACTATAGGGGCGACGCGCGAAGTGATGTCGCGGATTGTCAACAGAACAAATGCCCGTCCCTAATCTGAAATCGACAAGCTCATATCTTGTTGGCACTAAATTAAAACTTGCAATGATAGGCGACAATTGCTGCATTGCAGAAACAATGACCCGTATGGTTTTAAGAGGCAGAGACCCGCTATGAAGATTACGATGATTGGTGCAGGCTACGTTGGCCTGGTGTCCGGTGTTTGCTTTGCAGATTTTGGACATGACGTCATTTGTTTGGATCGAGACGAAAGTAAGGTTGAAGCCTTACGGAACGGCAAGATTCCGATTTTTGAGCCGGGCCTGGAGCAACTGGTCGCGGAAAACGTTGCTGCGGGACGGCTGAGTTTCTCTACGGATCTGGCAGCCAGTGTCAGCGGAGCAGACGTGGTGTTTATCGCAGTGGGCACGCCTTCACGCCGCGGCGACGGACATGCAGACCTTTCCTACGTCTATGCTGCAGCGCGTGATATCGCGCAGAACGTAACCGGCTTTACCGTCATTGTAACCAAGTCAACGGTTCCGGTCGGGACCGGCGACGAAGTAGAACGTATCGTGAAAGAAACCAATCCGAATGCGGATGTAGCGGTGGTTTCAAACCCCGAATTTCTGCGCGAGGGCGCCGCTATCGAAGATTTCAAGCGCCCTGACCGAATTGTGGTCGGCATGAATGACGAGCGAGCTCGTCCGGTCATGACGGAAGTCTATCGTCCGCTTTATCTCAACCAGTCTCCGCTGCTGTTTACAACTCGCCGTACATCCGAGTTGATCAAGTATGCCGGCAACGCATTCCTGGCTATGAAGATCACGTTCATCAACGAGATGGCCGATCTGTGCGAAAAGGTCGGCGCGAATGTTCAGGAAGTTGCGCGTGGTATCGGTATAGACGGCCGCATCGGCTCTAAGTTCCTCAATGCTGGACCTGGCTACGGCGGTTCGTGCTTTCCCAAGGACACTCTGGCGCTGGTCAAGACGGCTCAGGACAACGACAGCCCGGTACGTCTGATCGAGACCACGGTCGCAATCAATGACAACCGTAAACGAGCCATGGGTCGTAAAATCATCGCAGCCGCCGGCGGAGATGTACGTGACAAGACTGTTGCTATCCTCGGGCTTACATTTAAGCCGAATACGGACGATATGCGCGATAGTCCCGCCATCACCATCATCCAGACGCTGCAAGATGCCGGTGCCAAGGTTGTTGGTTATGATCCCGAAGGCATGGAAAACGCGCGTAGCATGATGAACGACATCTCCTATGCATCGAGCCCCTATGCCGCTGCGGAAGGCGCGGATGCGCTGGTCATCGTGACAGAGTGGAACCAGTTCCGTGCGCTGGATTTTGATCGCCTCAAGACAATTATGAACCAACCCGTGCTTGTGGATCTGCGTAACATCTATCGCAGCGATGAAGTCACCAAACATGGCTTCACCTACAGCAGTATCGGTCGCCCTGAGTAGGGATTAACGGTGCGAATGGCGAATGCGAAAGGCAGTAACATGAGATATCTGATAACTGGAACGGCCGGATTTATCGGTTTTAATGTTGCAAAGCGGTTGCTGGATGAAGGTCATTTTGTGACCGGTCTCGATGGGATGACGCCGTATTACGACGTCAGGCTCAAAGAGGCTCGCCATTCGATACTTGCGCGCTCTAACGGTTTCCGACCCGTTATTGGGATGCTCGAAAGCAAGGAGACACTTGCTGAGGCCGCGGACGCTGGGGAGCCAGATGTCATCATTCATCTGGCTGCTCAGGCTGGCGTTCGATATAGCCTGGAAAATCCCAAGGCATATGTCGACAGTAATTTGATAGGTTCCTGGAACATCCTTGAGCTTGCAAAAACGGTTGGCGCCAAGCATCTTCTGATGGCGTCAACGTCTTCTATTTATGGTGCCAACGAGCAGATCCCGTTTGCGGAAACCGATCGCGCAGATGAGCCCATGACGCTTTATGCTGCCACCAAAAAGTCGATGGAAGTCATGGGGCATAGCTATGCCCACCTTTATAAAATTCCTACGACGTGTTTCCGGTTCTTCACTGTTTACGGACCATGGGGCCGGCCGGATATGGCCCTGTTCAAGTTTGTCGATGCCATCGAGAACGGCAGGCCAATCGATATCTATGGTGAAGGCCAGATGAGCCGGGACTTTACGTATATCGATGACTTGGTAGAAGCCATCGTCAGGCTGTCCAATATCCCGCCCTCCCCTGAAAACCGCGTCGAAGGAGACACGCTTTCGGCTCAAGGACCTTTCCGGATCGTGAATATCGGCGGCGGCCAGCCTGTTGCCTTACTCGATTTTGTCGACACGATCGAGGAGGCGTTGGGCAAGAAAGCCATTCGCAACATGTTGCCAATGCAGCAGGGCGACGTTCCTCGAACTTTTGCTGCAACGGAGTTGCTACAGTCACTTACCGGCTTCGTACCGCAAATCGATGTAAAAACCGGTGTTGGTAGATTTGTGGATTGGTACAAATCTTACTTTAACTAGTTTCGCGGCAGCCATGTCGATTGATGTGAGACCAGTGAAGAGATTTATCTTCCGACATTTGCGCAATTAAATTTTAACAACCTCGCCCTTGCTTAAATCGCTGCAGTTGAATTGACAGAGCAGAGGCGGTGAGGAGTAGGTATGTTGAAAGATCGTCAGTCGACAGGCCCGTCCGCGCTGCTAGAGCCGCTATCTTTGCAGCGGACTAACGACGTTGAATCCGCGGCGACGCAGCGATCGAAAGACCTTCTATTCCGCGTTATGGAGGTCGGTTACTGGCTGATCATAAGTTTTTCGCTTCTGACTTATGGCGCAGTCGATACCACTGCGGTCGCTGCAGTCACCATTTTCGCCTTCCTGTACCTCCCAGTTGTTGTTGTCGGCAATCGAGGCATACCGGAGCATATCCGTGGTCTGTTCTTCCTCACGACCCTGACCCTTGCAACTGGCGTAGCATGGGCTCATTTCCAAGCTTTGCCCAGCTACAGCTCCGCCTTTGCAGACCTAGTGTGGAATCAAACCGGCGGGCTTCTGGCCAATGACATTCAGCGCACAGTAAGCCTTACTCCCGGCGATGCACAAACGGGCATAATGAAACTCGCACTTCCTTTTGCTGTATTCATTCTGACTTTGCTGCTCTTCAACAATGATGACCGCGCGAGCCATGGATTGAGAATGCTGGCGTTCGGTGGCGGAGCCGTGGCTATATTTGCAGTCCTACAATTCACGATAGCGCCGAGGTCGCTTCTGTTCGGACAGAAGGCCTTTTATTTCGACAGTTTGACGGCACCTTTCGTGAATCGAAATACGGCAGCAACATTCTACGGAGTCCTACTACTCATTCTCACAGCTTTGCTACTGAAATGCTGGCGCTCACTTGACCTCAGCCGCGGTCGGGTGCTGGCGACAATTTTCGACCTTCAGCACAGCTTTATCGTGCGGCGAACATGGCTAATCGCATTTCTGACACTCGTCGTGCTCACAGCCTTGCTTCTGACGCGATCACGAGCTGGGGTTGGCGCTACCGCAATTGCAGTATCGTTCTTTCTTGTCATTTCAGCGCTGGTTGATACGCGTAAAAGAAAAACTCCGGAAACCAAAGCTCCATTGAACACCTGGATGAAACGCTCGTTGGTAGCCGCGTTGATGCTTCTGATCGTCGGCGCTGTCTTCGGCACGTTTTCAGGGCAAGCAGTGTTGCGCGCCAAGGAGAGTGGTCTCACCGATTCACGCTTTTGTATATTGCCCGGCATCATGAAGATGCTGTCTGACACCTGGCCAATGGGTGCTGGATTAACGAGCTTTCGAGATGTGTTTCCCGCCTATCGCGATCCAGCCTGCGGCTTGGGTGGCGTTTTTGACCGCGCGCACAACGTTTATCTGGAGGCCATCGTGGGTTTCGGCGCGATGGGGTTGGCAATGATCGTCGTTACGATTGCCGCTCTTGCATCAGTATTCGTAAATGGAATCCGCAAACGTCGCAGATTCCGTTTCGCTGGCATTCTGGGGCTTTCAGTTCTGCTTCTGGTCATGCTGCACAGCGCCCTAGACTTCTCATTACAGATACCTGGATTTGCGGTCTGGTTTGCATCAGCATCCGGGCTCCTCGCAGCATTGTGCGCCCTGCCGCCGAATAAGATGCGGCGCCGATAAAGCGACAGCGCCAGCTGGGTCTACGGCGGCCTAAAATCAGCCGCGCTGCGGCTTAAAAGCGGCCATCTAGGGCGTGCGCGTGAACCCGAGGGCAGGTGTAGCCCGAACGGGGCATCGTGCGCGCTCCGATTTTAAAAGGGTTTTCAGCAAGCTTGACGTGTCTAGCTGTATTCACAAACACACGGGCTGATGCAGACGGAGAGGACCGCAATCTCAAATAAATCCACAAGCTCCCAATCAGAGCCCGGAAATTTGAACGGCTGTGCCGATAGAATCGTCATTCAGGAGGCCGCATTCCGCAGCGATGGTCAGACGCGCCATGTCTGCCTCATAACGTGCATTATTCACCGCTAGTTGCGCGTCCGCAATATCAGAAATGGCACGGATTTCGTCAAAAACGCTCCGCTCACCCAGTTCTCTCTCGGTTTTCACGCCGACCGATCTCATTCGCGCACCATTTTCTTGCTTTTGCGCAAGCGCAAGTATCGCACGAGCGGTCTCGAGACGTTGCATGGAAGCGGTCAGTGTGGTTCCGACATCTTGTAAAATAGCGTGTTTATCGAAAGTAGCCGCCTCAATTTCCTTTTCGCGGCTGCGAAGGGACGCCTCTCGTGCACCTCCGGTATAGAGAGGCATCGAGAAGTTTAAGGTTGCACTGGCATCCGTGGAATTGTCCGATTGGCCGTAGTTTTCACGTTCCAAACCCGCAGAAAGTCGAAGACCGAGGCGCGGCTTATAAGCTGCATCGGCCTGACTGAGACGAGCATATGCTACCTCTATCTCGGCTTGCCTTGCAGCAATACGAGGGTTGTTCGCGGCCGCAAGCGATTGCAGTTCCGCTATCGCTTTTGGGAAACGGGACTCCAGCTTTGCCAACATCATGCTGGCTTCAATCGAAGTCGGCGCGCGCAGCCTTACCAAGGTCCGTTCTGCCTCAAGCCGCTGCAAACTGGATTGGCGTTGGTTCAGTTCGATCTGAAGTAATTGCCGGTCTACATCTGTAATATCCACGCGTGTTGCGGATCCTTCGGTCTGCTCCGAAGCAACGGCGCGGCGCAATTGCGTTAAAGCCTTGCCGTGCTGCGTCAGAATAGCCTTCGTGCGATCCTGGCGACGAAGTTCAAGGTCAGACGATAATATGGCTACCGAAACTGAGAGAAATGTAGTCGCGGTCGTTGCGCTGGACGCACGATAGTTCGAGTAAGCGAGCGCTAATGCGGCGGTGTCCCTGCCACCTTGATAAATCGGGATGTCCATGACAAGCGCCGTACTCTGCTCGTTTCCGCTCAGATTACGTGTTCCGTTTTGTAATGGCGTCAGTTTGTAATTTGCTTCGAGAGAGACGCTCGGACGTGACATCGCTTTGGCTGATTCAATTTCACTGCTTGCCGCTCCCTGACGTGCACGAGATGCTCGAACCTCGGCGGTGTTCCCGGCCGATTGAGAAAGAGGCCCAAGGTTCGCCGGATCTCGATTTTGAGCTGGAACGGCACTAGCGCACGTCCTGTCTGGAGCCGGACACGACGCCTGTGAGGTCGTCTGAGAGCAGCCGGTCATCAGCATCAGTGCCAGCAGCAGAACAGGCGCCAGGGTCAACCCCAAGTGTCGCATCGATAACCTCCGGATGGTTACCGAATATTAAACAATATTGCTTAATGAATTCTTAAGAAAGAAGATAGGCATAGTCATCAACTGGCCTCCTCGTAGTAACTCGAATAACGGGAAGCGTAGTATTCCGTATCCCCGTGTAAGCTGTAAAGGCGCATTTTTTTCTGGTCGACCTTGCTCAAAATAACGCCTGCACATTTACGAGAGATCTGTTCTTCGTTCTGAAATGCATTCCTAACAGCACGTCGCGCTGTTCTGCCCCATTCAACGACATAGACAAAGCTATCGATTGTGGATGAGAGCGCTCTGGCATCCACCACTGCACCAACAGGCGGAAGATCGAGCACGATATATTCATATTTGACAAGAAGATTGGCAAATACACCGCGCATTGCTGGCGAAACCAGAAGTTCGGCAGAAAATGGAAGTCGCTCGCGCAGGACCGTTGGCATAAACTTCATGCCGCTCAGGGGATCTGTCATCAACGCATCTTCCACAGATACCTCGCCCAGAAGTACTTCAACCAAACCGGCCTTGGCATGTGGAGCAATCATCCGCGTTGCTCCCGGGCTCCGAAGGTCTGCATCTATCAACACGCACTGATGACCCTGGCTCGCCAGAAGACGTGCGAAATTGACGGCAACAGTGGATTTTCCTTCATCTGGCAATGTGGAAGCGATGCCTACTATGCGGTTTGCATTTGGGCTCGTGCTGAAGTCGACGGCAATTTTTGCGCTTCTCAGTGTCTCTGCAAACGAGGACAATGGATTGCTGAGCGAATATCGAGACGTCAGGCTTCCTGCACGAACGCTTCGTTCCGTCGCTTGTTCAGAAACCACTGGCAGAGCGGTATTATCGCGATCATCAACCAACGGCAGCATGCCGAGGAACTCTTTACCCAAGTCCTCTCTGAGACCATCGCCTGTCCGATAGAAGCGCTCTTGAAATTCACGCAATGCGCCTATCGCGCCGCCGAGAATACCGCCAAGAAGGAGGCCTCCGACAATGCTCAGCATCAATTTCGGAGAAGACGGAATCAACGGAGGGGCAGCGCGCGAAATAATGCGAGCGCCGGTCGCTGAAAATGACTGCTGCTGGATAGCTTGCTGGTAACGCTGCAGGAATGATTGGTAGAGGTTACGATATGTCTCCGCTTCGCGCTGCAGTTCACGGAGTTCCACTTGACTTTGATCTGCGACGGCGCTTTGCGAGCTCGATGTTGCAAGACTGGCCAGCAGGCTTCGTACGCGTCCGTCGGCCACCTGCGCTTCGTTGTTATAACTTTGCGCGATACGACCAAGTTCACCAAAAAGAAGCGCCTTGTATTCCGCCATGTTTCGGCGGTGTCGAACTGCCTGCTCATGGTTTGGGCCAAGTCGAGCCGAAATTTCCGCCTCGCTTTTTGCAGACAGCAAATATTGTTCGCGGAGATTATTGGCTATCGGGCTGTCCAGAACTTCCTTGACCACCGCATCGACGTCGTTTGCTTCGATGTTTTTCGTGATCTCCTCGTAACGTGCCCTCGCTGTGGCAGCTTGGGACTGCGCAGTGCCCAAAGCACTGTTTATCTGCGCCAGGTTCTGGTCCGTGACGAGACCATTGCCCGTGCTGAGCAAGCCATTTGATGCCCGGAAGCGCTCAACCGCGAGATCAGATTGTAGGGCTTTTTGCTCCAATTCGGCTATGCGTTCCTGCAGCCACTTGCTTGCACGGCGGGTCGCCTCATATTTGGAGTTCAGCGAATCCCTCAGATAGGCTTCCGCTATACCTGTCGCAATTTTTGCGGAAAGTTCGGACGAGGGCGACGTGTAGGAAATGTTGATGATGTATGTCTGCCCAACGCGCTCTACATCCATGCCTGCCTGTAGCCGGGAAAGTGCTGAATCCCGAAGCTGATCCGCATCCGGCGAGTCTTCTGTCTCATCCGCGCCAAAAATGCCCCCTAACCCGCTTTTCAGCACGTCGATCACCGAACGGTCTTCAGCCATGAATTCGGCATTATCGACGAGTTTCAGCCGATCGACCACCTCGTAGCCAACTGCTTGTGAGCGAAAGACTTCAATCTGGCTAAGAACGGTTGTTTCATCATCAGAACTGCCCCCAAGGTCGGTGAGTTGCTGAAGAACCATACTCCGTCCCTTGTCGATCATGACACTGGAAGTGGCCGTAAACATGGGGACGGCTGTAATTGCGTATATGCCCGAAACAACCATCATAAAAGCGGCTACTGCCGCGACAATGATCCGCTGTCTCATCACGGCCTTGAACAACCGTTCGAGATCGATCACCCCGTCACCCTCGACATCTGTGTTGTCGTTGAAAGCAGGCCTTTGCTGAAACGTCGGCATTTCATTCACCACGGTCGCCCTCAATGGTTAGGCTCTCGAAATCCAACTGGCTTTCTCAAGAGTATCTTTTTTATCATTCAGAATAAGTAATCAGACCGGAGGTACAGTATTCTAGCTTCTCCACTACGATCAGCATCGTGTCCTGATAACAAGTTTCCCGTCACGTGTCTCAATTATGATTTATCGGATATGCCTCTGCACTGATTTTTTTACTGCCGGAAGGCCCTGCGGAAGCTTTGCACGAAGGGCTCGGCTAGATACTCAAAAAACGTCCTTTGATGAGTGGCCAAAAACACTTCACTTGGCATTCCTGGCACAATTTCAGGAATCTTGGCCCGTTCCCCATCATCCACTGCCAACCGTATCGTATAGTAAGGCGGCAAATCGGCACGATCCTGACGTACATCGGCACCGACAAAGGTAATATGCGCAGAAATCTGATCGTAAAGATGCCGGTTGAATGCAGAAATCACGACACGTGCGTTCTGGCGAAGATAAACATCGTCAACATCGGAAGGATCAAGCTTGGCCTCAATGAGCAAGGGCTGGTCCACTGGAACGATTTCGAAGAGCGGACTGAATGGCTCAACCGCACTTCCGATTGTATTGACATGCAATTTGTTGACAACGCCGGTCACTGGCGAACGAATTTCTATGCGAGCAGTCGCATCCAGTTTGCCCTTGAGGCCCTCGCTGATTTCCAGATAGTCGGAGCGGGTTTTTGACATTTCATCGCTGATCTTCTGATAGAAAACCGAGCGCTCTGCTGCCATGCGGTTATCAGTTTCACTAATCTGGTGATTGATCGCCTCAATTGCCGCTTCTGTCTTAAAGACATTGCCGGACAATGAATCGGACTGGCGCTCAATTTCACGCAGCAGGCTTTCACGGCCAAGGCCGTTACGAATGGCTTGTTGCCTGAGAGCAATGTCCGTTGCCATGCTTTCCCGCTGCTTACGAAGGGATTCAAGCTCACCTGACAAGCCAGTTAGCTGACCCGTCAACGCCCGCCGCTGCGACTGGAATATCTCCAGCATATCGTTTAACTGCGTCCGTCTGGTGGTGAACTCCCGTGTTTGATCCTCCAGCAACTGCGCAATCTCTGCTGGATTGATTGTAGGCTCAGCGTCCATCAAGGATTTGATGTCCAGATCGAGCCTCTGCTCCTGACGCATTTCCGCATCCAGTCGAGCCTGTTTCAGACGCAAGCCCACCTTTCGCGTTTCCAGTTCCTTTACCGCAGCCTCATCTTCTGCACGCGAAAGGACTGCTATAACGTCGCCCTGCTTGACTTGTTCTCCCTCACGAACGGACAGACTGGCAAGAACACCGCCGCGCTCGTGCCTTACGACCTGAACATTGCCATCTGTGATAACGGAGCCCCGGGCTATGATTGCACCAGAAAGTGGAACAGTGAACGCCCATGCAGCAAAGCCGCCAAGAAAGATTGCCGTCATCAACGCGCCAATCAACATTGTACCATTGATGGACGTTACACGGTGCCGGATTTTGATGAGATCTCTTTGGTCCATGTTACGTTCCTGCTTGCGCTCCGCCACTTGTGGTGGCGGAAACCGTTAGCATCTGACCACGCGCAATGACTGGCGAGTTTGCGAGGCGGACCTTGCCCTTTTCCATCAGGTAAACCGTATTGGCTATGGCAAGTAGGCTTGAGCGATGTGTGACCGCGATGATCGTACGCCCAGCAGCCCTTTCCCTTACCAGAACCTGAATCAGTGCGTCTTCACCCGCACTGTCCAGATTAGAGTTCGGCTCATCCAGCACCAGAACCGCGGGTTGCGTATGTAAAGCGCGAGCCAATGCAATTCGCTGGGCCTGGCCACCAGAAAGCCTGACGCCGCGCGACCCGATGCGGGTGTTGTAACCTTGCGGAAGCGTGGAGATGAATTCATGGGCTTGAGCACGGCGCGCAGCCTCTACAATGGAACTATCGCTGGCTGCCAAATCAAAGCGAGCTATGTTTTGCGCTACGCTTCCTTCGAACAACGTGGTCTGCTGAGCCATGTATCCAAATGCTTGCCCTCGAGCTTTGGTAGGCCACTCCGAAAGCCGGAACCCGTCCAACCTGATTTCACCACCAGTTGGAAGTCCTGCGCCGCACAGCAACCGCAAAAGTGTCGATTTTCCTGAGCCGGAAGGGCCGACGATAACGCTGATCTGACCTGGAGCGAAATCAATGGAAACATCGTTCACAATGAGCGGGGCGTCGGCCCCTGCTCCGAGGGCCAGTTTGACATTGCGCGCTGATACATGCCCGGTCGGTGAGGGCAGATCGACTCGAGCATCTGTTGTCGCGCCAACCTGATTGATGACCGTGTCAATGTCGCGCTTGGCCTTGCGAGCTTCCGAAATAACCTTTGACGCCCATACAAGTTGCTCGATTGGCATCAGGGCGCGTGCTGAGACGATGGAAGATGCAAAGATAAGACCTGGAGACATATTACCGCGGATAACTAGCCAGGCGCCAAAACCAAGTGTGGCCATTTGTAGAGTTTGGCGGATAAAGCGAGATAAGCCATAAAATCTAGCCTGCACCGCGCCTGCACGGTCTGTAGCATCTGCAGCGTAAAGCGCGCTGCCCATCCAGCGGGTTACCATTGCTGGCCCCATTCCCATGGCCCTCAAATCTTCATGCGCACCAAGCGCTTCCTCAGCGTATCGTGCCGCAATGGATTGCTGCGCCGATGCTGCAGCCGACGCCCGACGGGAAAGCCACTCGTTCATCAGAGTGACCAATGCAAGCAGAACCATGCCTCCAGCCGTGAGAGCGCCCAGCAGCGGGTGGACGAGAAACATCAAGAGCAGAAACAATGGAGCAAATGGCAAGTCATAGAGATTGATGTAGGCGCTTGAAGCCACGAAGCGCTTGACCGCTCCAACTTTGCTTGCCAGTTGCGGATCAATAGCGGAGACCCAACTATCTGAACCGCTGATTAAATATGGCAGGACAGTCAACTCGTACCGTGCAGCAAGCTTCCGGGCCAGCGTCTGCCGAACCGTTTCGATAAGACCGAAAAGACCAAGCGCTGCGCCAGCCATGATACTGAGATAAACCAGCGTTTCCACACTGTGTGTCGGCAGAATACGATCGTAGACCTGGGTCATGTAAAGCGGCATGACGAGCAGAAGCACATTGGTCAGAACAGTGAAAACGGCTAAAGCAGAGGCTGGACCAAGCAGATCCATCTTCACAGGTTTCTTATTCATATCCAGGTATCTTTACCGTTATAAGACCTCGGACGTATGAAGCTTATGCTCTACGCATTCAATGATATAATTGATTTATCATTAACGCTACTCAGAACGCAGAAAAACCTGACGCCCAAGGCGAGTAATTCCAATATCGATATGTGTTAATCACAACAAACACACGTTCTGGCCGTCGATTTTAAGGATGGTCAGATTACCGGTTGAATAAGCTTGGGTATCGATCCCAATTCGACTTGGTGACATGAACGGCGCTGGGCTCGGAGTGTGGCCATGAATGACTGTCAATGGCAGCCCAGAACCCTTCGATAGGAATGGCTCCCGAATCCACATTAGGTCTTCGTCGCTCTGGTCTTCAAGTGCGATGCCTGGACGAATGCCTGCATGGACGAAAAAGTACCGCCCGATTTTCAGGCTCACAGGCAGATTCCGCAAAAAATTAATGTGCTCATCGGGCACAGCCTCCCGCAAAAGCCTACCAATCATTTGGGGCATGTGCTGCCGGCGCTGACGCATATGATCGATATCTATGCCGTAGGACAGCAGGGTTTCCTTGCCGCCAAAGCGAAGCCATTCTTCAATGGTTTCCGGATGCTCAATCGCATAGAGGAACGCCTGATCATGGTTACCGCAAAGTGCGATACGCCGAAACGGCTTAACGTCTGGCGATGATAGATGGGAAATTACTGCCGAAGATTTTCTTCCTCGGTCAACGTAGTCACCAAGTGTAACAACCAACCCCTTACGGCCAGTATTTCTGATATCGTTGATGATCTTTTCTTCCCCTGCCTCAAGCAGGTCCATGCAGCCATGGATATCACCTATGACATAGATGGGGTAAACAGGATCACTATCTCCGAGATCAAGGCGCCGACGCGCGGGTACGACGAACGAATTAGCATTCGATCTTCGGAAAAAACTCCAGAACTTCTTAATCATGGATGACCGCTTATTGCCTCACCGTGCGCCTTGTTGAAAGCAGTGTTTGAACCGCCGCGATACGCATACACAATAGTTGACAGATTCGTCTTAAGGCTTTGGGAAGATATGCGACGGATTTCATGGAGCGATTTAACCTCGCATGTATGTGTGTCCAGTTGTCCGCCACATATTGCGGCGGTGACGGGACAAGACTGAGGGTCAGCTTTGCGCGGGCTGCCTGCGATCTTGATGTTCATGAAAATGCGCTGCGCAAATGGGTCAAAGGATACGGCTCTGCCCTATGCAGGCTTTTTCTGGGCACTGAAAAATGAAGGCCGCGCAGAGATTGGGATCGACAGGCTTCAGAGACAAGTGGCCCAGCTGAGGGCGGAGCGTGACATCTTAACTCGGCGTCAAAAAACCCGGCAGCATGCCATAAACCATTACATTAGACTTCTACAAGAAAAGGAAGCCCATCCGCCTTCTTCGGTAGACTCATCTGATGCTTCATGTCGGTTCGGAAACAACTTTACCCATTTTTAGGTTGTTTCCGCTTATCAACAAGAATGAGCAATTGGAGGTATCATGTCCACACGAGCAAAGGCTTTTGTCACGGTGTTGTCGATCTCCACCATCATGTGGGCCACGATAATCTATGGCGTCGCAGCACTGTATGGAAGTGGATACCCGGGCATCGATAATTTCAACACAGCGAGCACTCGATAACGGGAGTCTCGTGAACGGAACCGGGCTTGCCGGAGGCCATTTCGTTTAAGTTATCAGACCATCGCTGTTGCGTCCCAGTCTCAGCGCTTTGCGGCATTCTCACTCTTTCACCTTACGCTCGGCCTCTGCTCCCGCCTTCATCATGGCGTGAAGCATATCCAGTCTTGGCTCAACCGGGGGCGGATAGACATCTCTGCCGTGGGTTAGACCAAGGGCTAAAAACGTCTCGACCAGTTTGTAAGTGAGCGGACCAGGATTGACGACGGGTACCGGCAGGTTCGCGGCGAGATATTCGCCTGCCTGGTGCATAGTGGTTGAACCCAGGCAGATGACTTCCGCGCCATCCTCTTCGATGCAGCGCATCGCGACATCGCGCATGCGGGGGAACACGCTATCTTCTTTGCCGCCCAGCAGGTTTGAAAAATCCGGTGGCTGATCGAAACTGCGCACCGAGGCGCATTGCCGGTCGAAACCATATTCTCGGATGGCCTTGCGGTATCTCGGCAGCGCGGGTGCCCATTGCGCGAGTACCGAGAACTTGCCACCGAGTGTAAGCGCATAGAGCATCGATGCCTTGCCTGCGCCGATGACGGGAATGGAGAGCACCGAGCGGAGCATGACCATGCCGCTGTCAGACATGGTATCGATGCAGACAGCATCAAACCCCTCGTCTTGCGCGTTGCATCCTGCCTCGAAAATGGCGAGGTCCATCAGGCCCCAGTCATGCGGCGACATGAAAGACGTCGGGCCGCAGGTGACGGGGCGATAGGTCAGTTCCCAATCCGCAGGCAACGGCACGTAGTGCGACTGCGCTTCACGATTGCGCACGCCCTCGGCGTCCAGCGCGAAGGGAACGATGACGAGAATGCGGGTCATTGGCTGCCCTCCAGATAGGCCGCACCGGCAGCGCCGATGGCACGGATCATGTCATGCTTGGGCGAAAGCGGCGTGGGCCATGTCGCCTTGCTGTGGGTGAGGTTCAGATCGAGCGCAATAGACGCCAGTTTGTAAGTCAGTGGGCCGGGGTTGATGACGGGAACGGCAATGCGAGCGGCGAGCCAGGAATGGGCTTCATGCATTGTCGTTGATCCAAGGATCAGAACCTGCGCGCCATCTTCCTCAACGCATCTTTCCGCAGCGTCTAGCAGAAGTGGAAATACCTCGTCTTCCTTGCCGGAAAGCAGGCTCTTATTATCTGGCGTCACACCAATCGAACGCATCGAGGCGCATTTATGCTCCATGCCCAGCTCACCCAGCGTCTTGGTGTAGAGCATTTTCCAGCGGTCCCACATCATCAGGATCGAGAACTTTTCGCCCAGCATCTGTGCAAGCAGCATGGAATGACGCCCCGGCGCGATGACGGGTATGGTCAGGACGGAGCGTAGCATCGACATGCCGCTATCGGACATTGTGTCGATGCAGACGGCATCAAAGCCTTCCTTCTCAGCATCAAGCCCGGCATCGAGGATAGAGAAGTCGGCAAGCGCCATGTCGTGCTGGCTGGAATAATTCTTGGGCCCAACCCGCACGGAGCGATAGTGAAACTCAATGCCGGGACCGAGATCCACGGCCTTCATCTGCGCTTGTCGGCGTGCGATATCGTCTTTGCCCATGGGAAACGGTACGATGACCATAACCTTCTTCATGACGTCCTCCTCTGGTTCTTCAGCTTTCAGTGGCAATGCGGGCGGCCGTGATGCCAGCCAAGCGGCCAAAGCTGGTCGCAGTCAAAAGACCATTGCCGGAAAGATAGCCGTAGTTGGAATCGCCTGAGACGCCGCGCGCAGCACCGCCTCCCGCAAGCAGGTTTGGCAAGGCCGTTCCATCTTCGCGCAGCACACGGGCCTCGGCGTCGATGACCAGGCCACCTTGAGTGTGGAACAGCGCGCCGTTGACCTTTACCGCGTAGTAAGGCGCAACCAGCACCTGATCCTGCGTAAAGCTGCGACCAAAACGGTCTGGCTCTCCGGACCGTGCGGACGTTTCGATGACTTCGAACTCTTCGCGGATGGCGGGAAGCGGAAGACCCGTTACCGAAGCAAGTTCCTCCAAACTGTTTGCGGTTTTGACGGCGCCCAGCTTGCGAATCTCGCGGTAGTCGTAAAAGCCGATTGCCGCCTCTTCACCCTTGGCATCATAGATGTCCCAGGCAATGTTGTCGGGCTGGGCGGCGACTTCAGCGGCGTGTTCGGAATAACCGCGCATCTCATTGGAAAAGCGGTGTCCCTCCACATTCAAAAGAATGCCGCCTTTGGTAATGACAGCCCATGTCAACGGCAATGCGTGCGGGTGAGCGACGGACCCATGGCCCTGATAGGCTGCCATATCGGCCACGGCAGCGCCGATCTCCAGCCCCCACTTTACGGCGTCTCCGGTGTTGGAGAGGTGGCCGCAACATTCGGCTTCAGCGATCTCCGGGATGTATGTCTGCACCAGCGCGACATCACCCGCAAAACCGCAGGAAGCCAGAACAAGCGCCTTGCAGCCAAGCATTTCCAGCGCGCCATCAGGCCTGCGGAAGCGAACACCAGTGACGCGACCGGCGCTATCCACATAAAGGTCTTCAACCGACGCTTCGGTGACAAGATCGATATTGGCACTGGACACCGCTGCGAGAAGCGATTGCTCCAGATCAGCGCCGGTCCGACTTTTCGGGCCATGCATACGAAGACGCGAGTGGCCGGGATACATGAAGCCCGTGACCAGTTCGAACTCCACCTTATGCGTGTCCATCAACCAGTCGATCATCGGCCCTGCGGTCTTCGCTGCTACCAGCGCCATGTCGTGCGGCGTATGGTCATGGGTCTTGGCGACGAGGTCTTGAGCGAAAAGTTCTGGACTGTCTTCGATGCCAGCTTCTTTCTGCAACCTTGTGCAGGGTGCGGGAATTAGACCGGCAGAGAGCGAAGTTGAGCCCGTGGGGCTTTCATCTCGCTCCAGCACCATGACCTCCTGCCCCGCATCATGAGCGGCAAGGGCTGCAACCAGACCGCAGGCCCCTGCCCCGACGACCACGACAGGCACTTCAAAATCGAACGTCACGCCTTCGGCTTGTAGCACTGCCATGGCTCAAATCTCCTGCTCAATAGGTTGTGCGGTTTGCATCCGGTGTGCCGTAGCGCGCTTCCAGCTCCTGAATTTCAGGCATGCGCGCCATGTCGAAGAATTCCTTGAAATTCATCACGTTGGGCGCGACAGACGCGATGGTCTCTTCGGTCTTCAGAACCTGAAGCGTCTTGCGCGCCGCTTCGCAGGCCGAAAGCAGCAGCCAGTTGGGGTAGATGATAAGCTTGAAGCCCAACGCTTCGATTTCCGTGCGGGTCAGGAAAGGCGTCTTGCCAGAGGTTGCCATGTTGTAGAGCAGCGGAATGCCGGGAAAGCGCGGTGCGATATAGGCCAAGTCATCCGGGCCGGGACTTTCGATGAAGATGACGTCGGCGCCGGCCTCACGGTACATTTCTGCACGGTCGAATGCGGCGTTTCTGCCATGCAGTGCCAGCGCATCCGTGCGGGCAATGACGACGAAATTCTCGTCAACACGGGCATCGACTGCCGCCTTGACCTTCGCCACCATATCTTCGACTGGAACAATCTGTTTGCCCGCGAGGTGCCCGCAGCGCTTCGGCAGCACCTGATCTTCAAGATGAACAGCTGCCACACCACCGCGCTCGTAAAGCTGGATGGCACGCCGCACATTGAGCGGGCCACCAAAGCCATTATCGGCATCAGCAATCAGGGGGATATCGGAGGCATCGGCAATGCGTGTGGCATTATCAACCATCTCGGTCATGGTCAAAAGGCCAACATCGGGATAGCCAAGCCGGGTGGCAGAGGTGCCAGCGCCCGTCATATACATGGCGTCGAAACCGGCTTCCGTGACAAGGCGGGCGTACATGGCATCAACGACACCGGGAGCCATGAGGGCTCGTTCGCCTGCGAGCAACTGCCGCAGACGTTGGGTACGTGTTAGGGACATTATATTCTCCATTCTCCGTAAATTGGTTGCGCCCCGGCGCATGTTCTCCGGGGCGACTTTTCACATTCCGAGATAGGCCTGGCGCAGTTGCGGATCGGCCAGCAGGGTTGCGGCTTCTCCCTGCATGACGAAGCGGCCCTGCTCGATGACATAGGCGCGCTTGGCGACACTCAATGACTGCATGACGTTTTGCTCGACCAGCAGCACGGCCACGCCATCTGCATTGATCTTGGTGATCAGTCCAAACATCTCCTCCACCATGATGGGGGAAAGGCCGAGAGACGGCTCATCCAGAATGAGCAGTTCCGGCTCCGACATCATCCCGCGACCAATCGCCAGCATCTGCTGTTCGCCGCCAGATAGTGTGCCGGCCAACTGGTTCATTCTTTCGCGCAATCTCGGGAAGATTTCACAGATCTTCTCGAAGTTCTGCTTGGTGTTTTTGCTCGCACGGCGAAACGCGCCGAGTTTGAGATTTTCGCCCACCGAGAGGTTTGGGAAAACCTTTCGCCCCTCGGGCACATGGGCAATGCCGAGCGCGACGATATCGCGTGCATTCTTGCCGGTGATGGTCACGCCCTTGAAGGAGATCGACCCGTCGCTGGGCTTGATGAAGCCGGAAATGACATTGTTGAGCGTGGTCTTGCCCACACCGTTCGATCCAAGGAGAGCGACAATCTCACCATTGTTGACGCTCATGTCGATGCCTTGAAGGACGCTCATAGAGCCATAGCCTGCGCGGATACCGGAAATCTCAAGCATGGTTTTCCTCCTGCAGGCGAGCGGCCGCACCGTGGCCGAGATAGGCTTCCACCACGGATGGGTCCTTGACGAGTTCACGCGGTGTTCCGTGGGCAATCATCTTGCCCTGGTTCAGCACATAAGCCGTTTCGGCAAGCTGCATGACTGCCTGCATGACGTGCTCGATCATCAGGAACGTATGCCCCTCCTCGCGGATCTTTCTAATGATTCCGACGATCTCGGTAATCTCGGACGGGATAAGCCCGGCCATGACCTCATCGAGCAGCAGCAGCTTCGCACCCGTTGCCAGCGCGCGCGCAAGCTCCAGTCGCTTGCGTCCTGCAATGGTGAGCGAAGAGGCGGGCCGATCCAGCATCGCGCCCATGCCCAGCCGCTTGCCGACATCTCGCGCCACGGCCATGGCTTCGCGCCGATCGTGGTGGTGAAGATAGGCTCCCACCGCGATGTTCTCCTGGACCGTGAGCCCCGCAAAGGGCTGGACGATCTGGAACGTCCGGATCATGCCCAGCGCGCAGATGCTGTGTGGGGCAAGGCCGACAATGTCCTTGCCCTGAAAGCGAACAGTTCCTTCATCCGCCTTCGTAAAACCAGCAATCATGGTGAAGCAGGTCGTCTTGCCCGCACCGTTCGGTCCCAGTAGGCCAACGATTGAGCCCTCGGGCACATCGAGCGAGGCGTCTGTGACGGCTTTCAAGCCGCCGAAGCTTTTGGAAAGATTACGAACCTCAAGCATTGTCGTCTTCCTTCTTCTTGAAGGTGCCGAGCTTGCCAGCAAGGCCGACAAGACCGTTTGGCAGGAAGCGCAGGGCGCAGATCAGCACAATCGCGTAAAGTACGAAGTTCAGGCCGGGCGCATTGGGCAGCAGGTGTTTCGCACCTTCGCCAAGAAGATGCAGACCGAGTGTGCCAAGAAGCGGACCCCAGATGGTTCCGGCACCGCCGATGATGGGGCCGATCAGCGCTTCGATGGAAACGGCGCTGCCATAGACCACGCTGCTGTCGATGAAGAGCCAAAGCTGGAGGTAAAGCACACCGGCCAGACCACCGAAGGCACCTGATATCGCCATTGCCTGCACTTTGATCTTGTAGGTGTCGATACCCAGTGCTCGTGCCGCGTCTTCATTTTCCCTGACCGCAATGAGATAGGCACCGAAGCGGGAATATTTGATGAGCGCCGTCAGCGCCATGACCAATGCAACCACGACCAGAAGAGCGGTGTAGCCAATGGCGCGGTCGTTAAACTGCAGGTTGGCAACGCCGGGGTCCAGCTTCAACTGCAGTCCGCTGCCGCCCCCCGTGAAATCAAAGGACGATGCACAGATCCGCAGCACTTCGGCAAAGGCCAAAGTAACAAGCGCGAAATAGGAACCCTTCAGGCCATACCGAAACGCAAGAGCGCCGATGAAGGCACCCATGACGGCACCGGCCAGAATGCCGGCACCGAAGCCAACCCAGGCGTTAACACCGTATTGGACCTGAAGGATGGCCGACGCATAGGCCCCGGTTCCGTAAAGTGCTGCATGACCGAAGGACGAAAGGCCGCCGAAACCACCCGTGATGTTCCAGGAAAGGGCGACGACCGCCACGATCAGCGCGTTTATGGTAAAGCCCATCCAGACTGGCGACGACGCAAAATAGACCCCGAAGAGATAGGCAAGAGCAGCAGAAATAAGGGCAATCTGCCCAATGGATTGAGGTCTCATGTCTTTGCCCTCCCAAGAAGCCCTGACGGTTTGAAGAGAAGGATGAGGATGAAGGCGAGAAAGATGCCGATCTGTCCGAGGCTTTCGCCAAGGAACAGGCCGCACATCGACTCGATGACACCGAGCAGCAGACCGGCGACCAAGGCACCCAGAAGACTGCCCATTCCGCCCAACACTACCGTGGTGAAGGCGACCAGCACGAAGGTGTAGCCGACCTGCGGGGTGATGTAGAAGGTTGGCAACAACAGGCAGGCGGCAAGCGCTACACAAGCGGTTCCGATGCCGAAACAGACGGCATAGGTGTGGTTGACATCGATCCCCACCAGTTCGGCCCCGCGCTTTTCGATGGCAACGGCGCGAATGGCTGAGCCCGTGCGGGTATAGGCCATGAAGCACCAGAGCAGAGGCGCGACGGCAAGGGCTGCACCAAACGCGATGACGCGACCAAGCGGCAGATAGGCACCCAGCACTTCGACAGTGTCATAGGCATAGGCAATATCTGCCGTGCGCGTATTCGATGTCCAGAAGTAGAGTGCCAGATTGTCAATAATCATCGATACCGCAAGGGTAATGAGAAGCACGTTCTGTTCCGAGCCGCTGCTCATCGGCGCAATCAGAAAACGCTGCAAGACGTAGCCGAGCGCGAAGAAGGCCGGAAGAACGAGGGGAATGGCCAGATACGGATCAGCCCCCAAATAAAAATACAGAAAATAGACGGCGTAGAGCGCCAGCATCAACAGGCTGCCATGCGCAAAGTTGATGATGTGGAGCACGCCGTAGATGAGGGTCAGTCCTAGCGCCACAAGCGCATAGATGGCTCCCATCATCAGGCCGCTCAACACGGCAGGTAAGATCAGACTTGACATCAGGGCTCGCCTCTCTGTCGTTTGAAGAGCGCCCCCATGACCATGGGGTCATGGGGGCGAGACCGTGTCAGTTCTTGGCAGGGATCGGGAAGACCGCTTCTGCGGTGGCGTATTCTTTGGGGAAGACCAGTTCGATCTTTTCTCCACGGATCTGGGTGTTCACAGGCCGTGAATTGACATTGTCGCCATTGACGAACTTCGTCGGTCCATAGGGCATGATCGACTGGTCGAAGGTGGAGGCCGACAAGGCTTCGATCATCTTCTGACGATCTGCAGAGCCGCTGCGCTCCAGCGCATCCGCGATGACCTGTATCGTCGCATAGGACACCATAACGTCATAGGTCATGTCTAGCTTTGCAGCGGCAACGCTGGCGGCAAGCGCTTTGGACAGATCCTTGGACGGATCGTACCAATGATTGCAGTCCATCACATATTGCGCGACTGCATTGTTTTCGCGTACGAATTTGATGTTGGATGCGGCACCGCCCAGGATGGAATAGATTGCTTTCAACTCCACACGCTGCTGGTTCAGTGCACGTGCCATCAGGGTGTATTCATTGATGTAGTTGGACGGAATGAGGATATCGGCCTTCGATGCTTTCACACGCAGCGCGATGTTGGAAAAGTCGCGCTGGGGCGTTGGATGCGAGATGGTCTCGACAACCTCAATCCCCTGCTTAGGGAGCTGCTCGGCAAGGATTTTTGCCATGTTGGAGCCGAAAGGCCCGTCTTCATGAACAATGGCTGCGGTCTTGACCGTGTTGCCTGTTCCTTCATTGAGAAGCTTCAGGTTTTCCAGCGCGACGCTGGTGCATTTGTTGACGCCCGGCGTGAAGCGGAAAACGTTGGGCAGGCCGCGCTGGACAACGGTTTCGGCTGTGCCGATGGAGAAGACCTGAGCAAGATTGTATTTTGCCGCAGCCTGAGAGGACGCGAGGCCAAGCGCAGATGCTGTCGCGCCGGTGAAAGCACAGGCATCGGCCTGAATAAGCGTATCGACGGCTGAAGCGGCCGCTTCCGGGCGGCTTTGTGCGTCGACCACCACGAGTTCGATCTTGGCGCCGCCCATGCTCTTGATGCCGCCAGTTGCATTGATCGCTTCTGCGGCGAACTTTGCTCCGGCCGCACTTTGCGTACCGTTATAGGCAAGATTGCCGGTCAGTGGCTCGATAACGCCGACCTTTACGGTTGGCGTCTGTGCACGCAGGATGGAGGGTGCGGCCAGGCCTACAGCCAGCGCTCCCGATACTTTTAAAAGGTCGCGTCTTTCGATTTTGAATGTCATTTTTATGCTCCCAGTTTTTTTATGAGACGGCTAAAGAAACTCGCTGGTCCGCCCGTCAACGGCCCAGCCAGGAATGCGACGCCATTCGATCCGTTTCGAAGGCGGTGATCTGCTCCATGAAAGTGAATGTCATCTCGATCTCATCAAGGCCGCGTAAAATACAGTCCCGAGCGAAGGGATCGATGGCAATGGGGTGAATGCCGAGATTACCCGGCAAGACAAGCTCTGCAGCCTCCAGATCAACTGTGACCTCAGCCTCAGGATAACGAGCGAGATGATCCGCCAGCGCCTCACAGTGTTCCGCAGCCAAACGGACTGGCACCAACCCGTTTTTGAGAGCATTGTTGAAGAAGATGTCGCCGAAGCTAGGGCCAATAAGCGCCCTTATGCCATGATCCACCAGAGCGTATACGGCACCCTCGCGAGATGAACCGCAGCCGAAATTGTCCTCGACGAGAATAATAGTCGCGGCATCGGCACCGGGCTTGTTAAGCGGAAATGCCGGATCGATTTCCCCCTGCTCATCGCGACGGATGTCATGAAACAGGAACTGGCCGTAGCCCTGCGCACGATCAGCTTTGAGGAAGCGTCCGGGAATAATCTGGTCTGTGTCGCAGTTGACGCCGGGGATCGCGATTGCCTTGGACGTTTCGCGTGTGAATGCTCTCATCATACCGCCCTCACATTTTTCTGACGTCGGTCAGACAGCCGCTGATGGCAGCGGCGGCCGCCATAGCGGGGCTGACTAGATGGGTGCGTGCGCCGGGGCCCTGACGGCCGACGAAATTGCGGTTTGAGGTGGAGGCGCAACGCTCACCGGGGCCAACCACATCACCGTTCATGGCCGCACACATGGAACAGCCAGACGCGCGCCACTCGAAACCCGCCTCGCGGAACGTCTGGGCAATGCCCTCGGCTTCCGCCTGTTCCTTTACCTGTGTCGACCCTGGCACGACGATGGCAGGGATCATTGCCTTGCGGCCCTTAAGTATGGAAGCAGCAGCCCGCAAATCTTCGATCCGGCTGTTGGTGCAGGACCCGATGAAGACCTTGTCCAGCTTCAAGCCCTCCAAAGGGATGCCGGGGGCAAGCTCCATATATTCAAGTGATTTCGTCGCGGCTTTGCGCCTGTCGGAGCTTTCGAAACTTGCCGGATCGGGAACGCGCCCGTTGATGGAAATGGCATCTTCCGGGCTGGTACCCCATGTTACCATGGGCGCTATATCCGCACCGTCTATACTCACTTCCGCGTCGAAGAACGCGTCATTATCGCTCGCGAGCGTGCGCCAGTGGGCAACCGCACCGTCCCATTCCTGCTCCGATGGTGCAAAATGGCGACCTCTGACATAGGTGAAGGTCGTTTCATCGGCTGCTACCATCCCGAAGCGGGCTGCGGCTTCAATCGACATATTGCACAGCGTCAGCCGCGCTTCGATAGAAAGATCGCGCACCACCTGGCCTGAAAATTCAATGGCATGACCACCGGCACCGGCTGCCCCGATTTTCGCAATCAACGCCAGCATGACATCCTTGGCAGTCACGCCCTGCCCCAGCACACCATCAATCACGACCCGCATAGTCTTGGGGCGAGACTGCCATAGCGTCTGGGTTGCCAGAACATGGGCATTTTCGGATTGGCCAATACCGAACGCTATCGCGCCTAGCGCGCCCTGCGTCGACGTATGACTGTCCGAACAAACGATTGTCAGCCCCGGCAGCGTGATACCCTGTTCCGGTGCCACCACATGGACGATACCCTGCTCACGGCTGGACAGACCGAAATGGCGCATGCCGCCCCATTCCATGTTTTCATCGAAAGTATCAATCATGTGGGCGATGGCAGGACTTGCCGCATCGCTCGACGTACGACCAAGCGTCGGCACGTAATGATCGGCCACACCGAAAATCTGTTGCGGTCGCCGTGGCTTAAGGCTGCGTCGCTTCAGATCCGCAAAGGCATGGAAGCTGCCTTCGTGGATCATGTCCCGATCAATATAGAGCAGCGACGGGCCTGCTGGATGGCGCAATATTTCATGCTCATCCCAAATCTTGCCCAACATTGTGCGCGGTGCAAAAGCTTGCGCCATGACGTTGTCTTTCTGTTATCAGTTCGACGTTTGGCTTTAGCCAGCGGCGCGGAATGCCGCACAAATGTCACCTGCGGGTGCATTCCACACACCTTCATGTGACAGAATGTAATCCAGCGCCTCGCGCAGATACTCAACGCGATACGGCATGCCCGAAACCCAACTGTGTAGCGGTAGGCTCATGACGCGACCGCCATATTGCGCACTTTCGCGGTAGAGAACGTCGAAGCGGTCCTTGACCTGCTGCACCCATTCCGCTTCCGAGTGGAAATACTCGTCTGCAACCACACGGTCATCCGTCTCGTAAGCCATTGGCATGGCCAGCAATGAACCGTTGCGCGTTTGCATCTCGTAAGGAAGGTCGTCATTCGCCCAATCAAGGCTGTAGGCAACGCCGTTCTTGGCCAGCAGATCAGGGGTATTAAAACCCTCCGCGCGACCAGGCGAGAGCCAGCCCTCGACCTTCTGCCCGCTTGCTTCGCGAAGCAGCGTCAGAGCCTCGGCAATGATGGCGTTTTCTTCGTCTTCACCCAGCCCGGAGTGATGCACTTTGCCCATATCCAGACCGTGGGCAATGATTTCATGCCCGCCTCTGACAACAGCGTCGATCAGCGCCGGATACCGCGCAGTAATTACGCCATTGATCGCGAAGCTGGTTTCAAGCTCTTTCTCGGCAAGAAGCTTGAGGACACGGAAAATGCCGATGCGATTGCCATAATCGCGGTTCGTGTAGTAGCGAAAATCCGGGTAAGGCATGGATAGAGCGCCCGGCGCCTTGAATGGCTTGGACGGCATATCAAGCGGGAAATGCTGGACATGGGTGACGATGGACAGCGCAATGCGCGCGTCATCTGGCCAGGCAATCGGCTTGCGAGAGAACAAATCGCTCCACTCATAGCGGTCATGGTCCATGCCGTAACGACGGGCGGGATAGTTGAGATAGTCTTCAGGCATAGACATCAGCGCGCACCCTTCCCGGAATTGTGGGTCGCCATCGCGGCACTCATGGCGTCATAAGCGCCGGTGGCGTGATAGGCAGCGGCGATTTCGCGGCCAGTCGTCTGCCACACGCCGTCGTGCCCCGCGATGTATTCGATGGCTTCTGCAAAAGCGTCGATGCGATGCGGTTGCCCGACGAGATAGGGATGCAGCGGAATGCACATAACGGTGCCGCTTTCATCGCCTTCTTTGTACAACTGATCAAACTGCCGCTTGATGATTTCGCCGTAATGCCGCGGCGTGACCTTCTGGCTGTTATAAACGATGACGTCGTTCATCTCGAGCGAGTACGGCATGGAGATGAGCTTACCTGTGTTGACCTTGACCGGCATCGGCTGGTCATCGTGGAACATGTCGCAGGTGTATTGGATGCCCGCTTCAGACAGAATATCCATCGTCCAGAAATTGTTGGACAGCGCCGGCGAGAGCCAACCAGCCAGTTCCTGACCCGTGTGTTTGCGCACCGTGTCAAAAGCATCGCGGATGATGGCGCGCTCCTGCTCGATGTCGAGATTATAGACATAACGCGTATTGTAGATGCCGTGAGAAAAGAACTCCCATCCGCGATCCGCACAGGCCTTAATGATCTCAGGATGGTGATCGCACAGGGCGACATTCAGAGAGATAGACCCGCGAAAACCGGCTTTGTCCATCGCCGCCATCATTCGTTGCCAACCGGCGCGATTGCCATAATCACGATGGGAATATTGCAGAACATCTGGGTTTGGCCGCGCCCACGGTGTGCGGGTTGGATTGTTGGGCGGATTGTATTCGTAAAACTCGATATTCGGTGCAATCCAGACGGCGATCTTCTTGTTGCCGGGCCAGACGATCTTGGGGCGGTTGGGCCAGGGCAGGTAATCGTACAGCCCCAGATCAGACTTCATCGCGGCATCTTCAGCGGCCATCTCAGCGAACCTCCGGCTGATAGGCCTCGTACCAGGCAATGGCATCCGCAACGGGGATCACATCGCCATACTTGACCGAGATATCGTATAGATTGGCGAAATGCGGGCTCTCATGCTTGTCCGCCACACACTCCTCGGGAACGATGACGCGGTAGCCGCGCGAGATTGCATCCACCACGCAGGCGCGAACACAGCCCGATGTCGAACCACCGGTCAAGACAACCGTATCGCACTGGTGCCAGACCATCAGCGACTGGAGATTGGTCTCGTGAAATGGCGATGCCATGCGCTTGTTCATGACAATGTCTTTGACATGATCAATTTCCAAGCGCGGATCGAACTCGGCCCTGCGCGAACCGACCTTGATGTTTTGTAGCGAGTCCGGCGTGTTGGTTCGCGTACCCCACACACCACAGTCCTCACCCGATTCCATGTAAGCCACATAGGTCCACGTCACCGGAAGGCCATTACTGCGGGCAAGATTTGACAGCGTGTTGACGTATTCGAGCTGCCGAGGATCCGTTTCATAAGCGGATACGAACTCGCCCAACGAGGTGTAGGCACACTGCAAATCTATGTTGATCAGCATTGGCTTGCGACCGAATCCAAAACGCCTGCGAGTGGGATTTCGCTTGGCGTTCTCGTAAATCTGACGCGCGGTAAGCGATGACATTTCCATGACGACCTCCAGTGCATGACGACCCTTCACACGACCGAAACACAGGTCGCTTCCTCAGCAAAGGCATCGCTTTATTATTTCTATTGTTATCACTTTATATCATTTGTAAAGCCTCTTTTCATAGGCGTAGCGCTCTTTTTAGAAGACGCTTTTTGCCTGGGCAATTGCCTCGGGAATGACGGTGTTTTTGCTGATAAAGTGAGCAATAAACGCTACTTTCAGAGGGAAAAGCGACGGGTTTTTCACTCTCCCCACATTACAACAGAAGCGGATGATCACTGAAATATTTCCAAGTGGACACCGACAATGACCAAGCACATTAGCGATGGATAGCCCCAACAAACGGTCTTATACTAAAGGCGTACTCGAGGTCTGTGACGCTGAAAATTGATTATTAACAACCTTAAGATATTATCATTTATAAACAACGCCTGAGTAATGAACATCTTTGGGTTTGCTTCTTCTGACCGCTCAGCAGTCTCGCACTATAATGCTATATCACAGTCACATTCAGTGATTTGGTTCACTCCAGAGGGAGTTATACGCGGCGCTAACGCCAATATTTGCAAGACGCTCGGATATGACCTCAAAGAAATCGTTCAGCATCATCGGTTGTTTGTTTAGGCAGCAATCAAAGACTCTAATGAATATGTTTCCTTTTGGCGTCGCCTTGCAGCCGGAAAGTACAATCGCGGCCAGTTCCGCCGCATTTCAAAAAACGGTGATGATGTCTGGATCGAGGCATCCGATGATCCGATCGTCGAGAACGGCAAAGTGGTCGGCGTTGTCAAGATCGCTGCAGACATTACCGCCACCAAAATCGCGGCACTTCACAATGAGAACATTCTGAGAGCGCTGGAGCGTTCTGTCGGAATGATCGAGTTCGACCCCGAAGGGGTAGTCGTCGAAGCCAACTCCGCGTTCTGCAAAGTAATGGGCTACGAGCGCAGTGAAATCATCGGACAAAAGCATAGGCTGTTCTGTGAACAGAACTATGTTGCTTCTCAAGACTCTACTGAACTTTGGAATAAACTCCGGGCGGGTGTTTTCTTTTCAAACACATATCGTCGCGTGGGCAAGTGAACTGCACCCCGTTTCGACCGGAAAGTCGGCATAAGCAGAAAGGCTCAAGCACAGGCTTGGGTATAGGCTTATGTCTGACGAGTATCGACACGTTGAATTGCTGACGGGAGATGTGCGCCGCAGGCGGTGGACAACCGAGCAGAAGCTGACAATTATTGAGCAGAGTTTTGAACCAGGCGAGACGGTATCATCGACCGCTCGCCGCCATGGTGTTGCGCCCAATCTGCTTTATCGGTGGTGCAGGCTTTTGAGTGAGGGAGGTGCTGCAGCCGTGGATTCTGACGAGCCGGTTGTCGGGAATTCTGAAGTGAAGAAACTGGAGGATCGTGTTCGGGAGCTGGAGCGCATGCTCGGTCGCAAGACGATGGAGGTCGAAATCCTCCGCGAAGCCCTTTCCAAAGCGGACTAAAAAAAACGGATATCGCGGCCGATCTTGTTGCCGAAGGATGGTTCCCGATGAAGACCGTCGCAGACACGCTGGGCGTCTCTCGCTCGAACCTTGTCGAGCGGTTGAAAGGCAGATCAAAGCCACGCGGACCTTATAACAAGGCCGAGGATGCAGAGCTTCTGCCCGCCATTCGCAGGCTGGTGGATCAAAGGCCAACCTATGGCTATCGGCGGATCGCCGCGCTCCTCAATCGTGAAAGGCGAGCCGCCGATCAGCCTGTCGTCAACGCCAAACGGGTTCATCGCATCATGGGCAACCATGCCATGCTGCTGCAGAAACATACGGCCGTTCGCAAAGGCCGCATCCATGATGGCAAGGTCATGGTCATGCGCTCTAACCTGCGCTAATGTTGGAGGCAGTCGAGAAACGCTTCCGCGCAACCCGAGCCCCCAAGGCTATCGAGCACCTCTCGGACATTGGTTTGGCTTACACAACGCGGGACACGAGGATATTTGCCCAGGCACTCAATCTCATACCGTGCTTCACGCCGGTCGCCAGCCCGCAGTCGAACGGCATGTCGGAAGCTTTCGTCAAACCGTTGAAGCGCGACTATATCCGCATATCCAAGTTCCGGACGCCCAAACAGCGCTCCAGCTCATCGACGGATGGATCAAGGACTACAACGAAATCCATCCCCATTCCGCGCTCAAGATGGCTTCCCCTCGGCAGTTCATCAGAGCTAAATCAACCTAGCCGACCTGTCCGGTGAAATGGGGTGCACTCCAGCGTCTCGGGCCCAGATTCGTTTGCGCATCTGCTTCCAGCGCTCGGTGCCGTACCATTGGCGCCACTCTATCTCTTGATTACGCCGCCGAAGCCTTGCCTTCTCGTCCCCCTACTAATCTGCCAATGAGCGGCTTAATCATGGATATCTGGGGCTTAAGGCTCCTCAGCTTGGCCATTGTGCTCCAGCCTCGTCCTGTGCATTCTTCATCACTGGCATGGGTCAACCCTTGGGAGGAAATGGAATGGTCAAGCTAGTGAGCTTTACGCAGTCCGCAGAATCGGCGTCTCCGGTCTCGATCAACCCAGAGGCCGTTGCGGCAGTGTCCAAAGCCGGTGAGAAGACGAAGATCTTCATGAGAGCGCCCAGTGTTAACGCCCACGGGCTTGAATTCACGGTCAACGAAGACATTGAGGCCGTTGTGTACGCTCTCACACGCTAAACACCCTGCCTCCTGGAAGGCAATGTACTGATCGCGTGTACTATGCTGTGTGGGCACACCGCCGAATTGACGCAGTGCAGCAGCAACCGAATGGTCGAAGCGCCGTTGAAGCCGTCACCAACGCTCTATCGGAGGAAAGCACATGATGAGCACTCCTAGCATCGCTTGCAGCCTATCGCTTCTATTTCTGTCTGCGTTCGTTCTGTTCATTTGATCGGGCGGCGGCACGCATACCCGCTATTGGTAACCGTCCGGCAGCCCTCTGGCGAAGCCTTGCGCCATCCGTTCATTTGCCGCTAACTGGGGGCCGCAGGGCTGCAACCTCTCCGGTTCCCAAGATCATATCATCACAAAGGCAAAGGTTCATGAGCGACGATATCGATTTCTCAACAGTTATGGGCGCAAAAGAACTTGTGACACTTCGCAAGGCAATCAAGCTCACGCAGCTGGAAATGGCAAGGCATATTGGCTTAAGCAGAAGTGCCTATGTGGCCCTAGAAACCGGCACTACGACCATGCGGAAAATCCACCAGGCTGCCGCTGAAAGGGTTGCTATTTCCACCATAGCATCCAGACCCGAACTGGCGGCTGGACTACTTGACACTAAAACCGCTTTATTTCTTGTCGACGTCAAAGATGCGTCGGAAGCGCTAAAAGCAGCGGGGATGAAGTAGCCCTTCGACTCATGGCCCCGCTGAACGTTGCGCATCTCTAATTTCCATAAACGAAAACCCCACCTTGTTACGGGCGGGGCTGTTGAACTGGAGCGGGCTGTGGGAGGCGAACCCACCTTGGCAGCTTGGAAGGCTGTTGCCTCACCTCGAAGAAGCCCGCGAATATCATTCAGGAAGTTCATGCCTCCCGCGTGTTGATCCTGCGTCCCTAATCGCTGTCGCAAGGTTGACCGCCCATCCCGCGCTTCCGGCACGCCTGCTAGGCCCATCTGACGCCCTAGCACCTCACCTCTTTCGAGGCCTTCCTGATTTCATGAGGACCGGGCGTTAGAAGCCTAGACTTCCATTGCCCCCCTCAAAGGCTTCCGCCTGATGTAATCGCATGCCCAGCGCCAACCACTCGGATTACTCTACACCCTTTCGGGGAGGACGGCCGTGGCGAATTACCGCGTCATCATGCGAACTGATCGACTTTTTCGAATACCGCCGAGTCATCACTGGGAAATTTCGGCCGTTCCTTCTGCAAAATCAGCGGACTAGTACGTCCCGGGCTTTCGAAATATGTGTCAAAAGAAATTTTATTTTGGGGTCAACATTGGCTGGCAAAAAGTCATGAAATAGAATGTCATTGATTCATTAGAGATACTCCAAACAGCTCTTTTGACGATGCAACATACGGACACGTGGTCAATCCGCAAACGCAAAGCTAAGCGAAAATCTCTGTTGCGATCAAAACAAAAGCAGGGCGTAATGTTCAAAGGCCGAGAAAACGATGTGTCTCACAAACACTTGGTGTCGTTCCTCGGCCTTGGTACGGCTAAGCAGCTTGACTGCAACCGCGTATGGAGATGGTTGGGCTGGTACCCGATCATCTCCTGACAGCCATCTTGATACATTGCTTTCAACGAAGCAATATGGTTCACCCCAAAAAATAAAACTACCTTCGTGGACCCCGGCTTTACATCCGCGAATCGGCGGGCTCCTTTTCAGGTGCTGTCCACGAACGCAAACCGGATGTATCGATTTGCCCGTGTGTTTTGCCCTCTCGTGGGACACCTGCAAACCTCCCTCAAGAGGCCAGATTGTTCCGCTCTGGCGAACGTGGACCTCAATTATCTGCAAAGACCGAACTTCCAGCGCTGAACGGTTCGTTTAACCCATGCTGCTCTTCTTCGGGTCTTTCCGGTTTCGCGTATTGATGTAGCGGCTCCACTCCCATCCGCGGGCTTTACCTCGGCATATGCAAGCAGAACCTGGCGGGCATCTTCATCCCAGATGTATTTCCGGATCCAGTCAAAGGCCTCTTCCATCCGGCTAATGCGTTCTCGCGAACACTTGGCGCGGCGCATGGTGCGGCGGCGCTCCTCAGCTTCCATATCCTTCTTCCAGCGGCGCCCACCGGCAGTGTCTTCCCGCGCCATGGCGAAGTTCTCTGCCGGCGTGTGGATGTAATCCGGCATTGAGCTGCCGAAGAATTGTGGACTGACGCGCACCGGCAACGCGATGTCTGTTTCGAAAGCCTCGATCAAACGCTCGAGAATGGTTTCTTGCTGCTCTGTCATTGCCGTTGATATGGTGATGCCGTTTTGTCCTATAGTAAGATGGTGCGCGCCAACTCCATACTGATTGCCGCCGATGATTTTGTGAGTGCCCCACCCTCTCATCTCACGAAGGTATGATGGAAGCACTGCGGCTCGCTGCAAAAGAAAATGAGGAATTCACAACTTCGATCATTGCAAAGTTGCTGTCGCCGCTGCAATCGCTTTCTTTGAAGAGCAGGAACTGGAACTGCCGGTGGAACGCGTGGAGCGTCTTGCCCGCGAACTGTCAAAGACACTGCCAAACTTGCGGTTAGCGGAACTCGCTATGGTCGGCCGCCAGCACATGAAGAACGGATGGCTTTCAATTCGCCCAGGCAAAACCCGGAAATCGAGGGGCGTTCTTGTGGAGCTACCCGTGCTTCCCGCACTTCAGAAAACAATTGATGAGAGCCCTACCGGGAACATGACGTTCCTCATAACGGACTTCAACAAGCCCTTCACAGTCAACGGTCTTGGCAACAAGATGAGGGACTGGTGCGATCAGGCGCAACTGTTCCATTGCTCAACCCACGGCCTGCGAAAGGCAGGTGCTTCAATCGCGGCTGAGAATGGCGCGACCGACGAAGAGCTTATGGCCATCTATGGATAGGTGACGAAGGCACAGACCACGACTTACACCAAGAATGCTAACCGAAGACGGATCGCAACAAACGCCGTTGAGAAGGTCATGCCGGAACAAAAGAGCACAGAAAATGTCTCACAGCCTGAGGGGTTACCGAATGATGAGACAAACGGCATGAAAGCCGAATGAATTCAATGGTGATGGTAGGTTAGTGGTGCCCCTTGCCGGAATCGAACCAGCACTCCTCGCGGAACCTGATTTTGAGTCAGGCGCGTCTACCAATTCCGCCAAAGGGGCAACTTTGGAAATCTCATTCCTTGGTATGCGGCGGGACTATACGAACCGATGGTGTCAGGTCAACAGATTTTTCCGAAAATCTTGGTTTGGCGAAACTTTGTTGGGAGGTTTCGGCCACGGCTGGTTTGCAAGCGGGGTAAGAGTCCAATAGAGGCTTTAATGGGTGAATCGAAAATACCGTTTCCCGCCTTGTTTTCCACCTGATCAGGTGCTTTTAAATCTCGCGTCGAATATTGAGGAAAAGATCATGGCACGTTCAGTCTCACCTGAGAGAAACCGCAGTATGTCTGCGATTGCGGTGACAGCGGGGATGATCTTTACCGTGGGATCGGCGCTCGGCTTTCAGCATATTGGCGGCTACACGCCCTGTGCGCTCTGCCTTTTGCAGCGAGATCCCTATTATTACGCCATTCCAGTCGGCATTTTGGCCATTGCGGCCAGTCTGTTCAAAATGCCTGTCTGGATCATGCGCGCGGCACTCATCCTCGTTGGCATTGCCATGGTGATTGGTGCAGGACTTGGTGTTTATCATTCGGGCGTGGAATGGGGCTTCTGGGCGGGGCCGATTACCTGCGCCACCGGGGCGCCATCGATCACCACCAATGCCGGCAGCTTGCTGAGCGACCTCAACGCTGTCAAACCACCATCATGCAATGACGCGGCGCTTCGGGTGCTTGGACTTTCCTTTGCCGGTTGGAACGTGATTGCAAGCGCTGTGCTTGCGGGCATCGCCTTCTTCGGCGCGACCCGCAAGGCTGCTTAAGCCGATCACGGCTGCAATTCGGTATCCCAATAGAGATAATCCACCCAGCTTTCGTGCAGGTAGTTGGGCGGGAATGACCGGCCATTATTGTGCAGGTCCTGCACCGTTGGCTGGTATGGCTTCTGATGCGGTATCATGCCTGCAATCTTGGGCAGCTTGCTGCCTTTTTTGAGATTGCAGGGCGAGCAGGCCGCAACAACGTTTTGCCAGGTAGTCTCGCCACCATGCGCGCGAGGAATGACGTGATCGAACGTCAGATCATCATGCGATCCACAATATTGGCACTCGAATTTATCCCGCAGAAACACGTTGAAACGTGTGAATGCGGGATTTCGTGTGGGCTGCACATAGGTCTTGAGGCTGACGACACTCGGCAACCGCATGGAGAAGCTTGGTGAACATACCGAGTGATCATATTCTGCAATGATGTTCACGCGGTCAAGAAAAACGGCCTTGATCGCGTCCTGCCAGGACCACAACGACAAGGGGTAATAACTCAGTGGCCGGTAGTCTGCGTTCAACACGAGCGCAGGCAAAGCCTGTGGTGAAACGGCAATCGTCAAGGGCGTCTCCTGACCGATTCTGCATCTACATCTTGTATATTAGGTCTGTTGTTACAGGATTGTGAAGCCCATAAATGAAGCTCTCAAAGAAAGGCTTATTTCAGGCGATTGGAACCGCTTCTCGGCGCGTCTTGGATGCGTAGTAGGCCCAGAAAAGCCGGGCAGCTATGGACCTGTAGGGCGACCAGCGCATCGCGATTTCTGCCAGCACTTTAGGGCTGGGGCGGGCATCCATCTGAAACGCTCCAGCAACCGCAGCCTGTAACGCAACATCGCCGGATGGAAAGATATCGGCATGGCCGCCACAAAACATCAGATAGACCTGAGCCGTCCACGGGCCGATGCCATTAAGCGCAGTGAGCAGACGAAGCGCTTCCGCCTCATCCAGACCATTCAGCCTGCCAAGATCCAGTGAACCGCTGGCTATGGCGCTGGCTACGCCATGCAAGGTTTTCGCTTTCGCCCGTGAGAGCCCGAATTGCGGCTCGATGCCTGTTACTGCCGCAAGGTAATTCTCCGCGCTCACCACCTTCATCTCGTCCAACATCCGGCGCCATATGGCATCCGCGCTGGCGCGGGAGACGACCTGCGAGACGATGATGTGTGCCAGACCGGAAAATCCTGGTTCGCTCAACCGCAATGGCAACGGCCTCGCTATCGCAGCGACGCTCTCTAGGCGGGGATCTATTTTCAAAAGGGCCGCCAATCCCCTCTTCGATATCATCAGCATTTCGAATGATGTTGACCAAGGCGGCTCACCACATAGGACTTCATCTTGGCGAAGCACCAGAAACCATGGCAGAAGAAACCATGTCTTTGCTTTCAGGTCAAAAGCCGGTTTTTCGCTTCGCCCCCAGCCCCAACGGGCGGCTTCACCTTGGCCATGCGTTTTCTGCGATCCTCAATCACGAGATGGCAAACGCCACAGGCGGGCGGTTTTTGCTGCGGATCGAGGACATTGATCTGACACGCTGCACGGCTGAATTTGAACAAGAGATCTATAAGGACCTTGAATGGCTTGGTCTTGGATGGGAAATGCCTGTGCGCAGGCAATCGCAACATTTCGAGCATTACAAAAAAGGGCTGGAACATTTGATCGAGGCGGGACTGGCCTATCCCTCTTTCATGAGCCGCCAGGAAACGAAAGCCTTTGTGGCGAGCTATCAGGCCGATGGAAAAACGTGGCCACGCGATCCCGACGGGGCGCCCTTATATCCACCGCTGGATAAGCAAAGATCACCCGCAAACGTCGCAAGCCTTCTGTCTTCAGGGGTCAAACACGCCTGGCGGCTCGACATGGAGAAGGCGGTATCGACGCTCCAGTATTCAATCGCCTGGGAGGAAAACGGCACCAGAACGAAGATGACTGTCCAAGCTCAACCGGCTTCCTGGGGCGACGTCGTGCTCTCTCGCTCGGATGCACCGTCAAGCTATCATCTCTCTGTCGTGCTGGATGATGCGTTGCAGGGTGTTTCCCACGTGGTTCGCGGCATTGATTTATACCATGCAACATCCGTTCACCGGTTGCTGCAGGAATTGCTTTCACTGCCGGCACCTCGCTACCATCATCACCGCCTCATCCTTGATGATGAGGGCAAGAAGCTTTCCAAGAGCATTGCTAGCACCGCGCTGAGCGCGCTTCGGGATCGCGGCCTGCGGCCGTCAGATATCCGCAGCCTCCTCAGCATCTAATGCCTCTCTCAGGCTGCCGCTGTGGTAACCCGCCTTGATGATGTGGCGGACGCGGTACTTCATCAAAGCGGCGTTAACTTCGGCCCCCAGCATGAAGATGACACCGACCATGTAGAGAAAGACCAGCACGATCATGACCGATGCCAGACCGGCATAGGTCGCGGCGTAATTGGCGAAGGTGGCCAGATAATAGGCGAATATGGCTGCACCGATGACCCAAAAGAGCAGCGTCAACACAATGCCTGGCAACACATCCCATATCCGCCGTCTTCCCGCTGGAAGCCACAAATGCGCAGCCGCCAGCCCGACAGCCAGCACGATGATGGTACCGTAAAGCCCAAGATTCGAAACCGTTTCCAGAAAGTCTTTCAAAAGCGGAAAGCGGGTTTCGGCGAAAGACAGCGCGACCGGAACCGCAACGAGAACAATGCTGATAACGGCGAATATGGTCACGGCAATGACGACATAGAACAGGCTGAGCAGACGCGTAACGTACCACCAGCGGGTCTCGCTGACCCGGTAGGCGCGATTGAGCGAGATTCGGATGGCCTCTACGCCGTTGGATGCAAAATAGGCGGCTGCCAGCACAGAAATCGTCAGCAATCCACCACGCGGGATGGTCAGGACCTGTTGTACTTGTGCGGCAAGAGGGGCTGCAATCGCCTCCGGCCAGGTATCGAAAATGATATGCACTGCCGTTTCGGCAAACTGATCGGCACCCAGAAAACTGGCCAGCGCCGTTCCGAAGATCAGAAAGGGAAACAAGGCGAGGAGGATGGAAAGTGCCACATGGCTCGCCATTGCCCAGCCGTCGTCCTCTGCGAAGTGGATATAGGCGTCCCAGGCGACCTTACGGACGATGTCCAATGCGGCGACCATGTCACCTCCTAAATCGACATTTCAATTGTAACCCACGGCAATATATGGGAAGGCAAGCATCGCTTGTACAGCGCGTGAAACCGTGCGGCGGTTCCAAAGATTCCGAAAAAGAATTGCGCACTACTGAATTTTGCCCGCAGATATTACTTAAGCTTTATACGATGTTCGTTCTGAGGAAAGACCTTCCATGACTGAAAAACCGGTCATCATCATCACCGGCTGCTCATCTGGGATTGGTGCATTTTGCGCGCAAGCGCTTCACCATGATGGCTGGCGGGTTTTTGCCACCGTGCGGCGGCGGGAAGATGCGCGAGCGCTTGAGCAGCAGGGCATCGAAACCGTGCTGATGGACTATACAAAGCCGGAAACCATTGCCGCATTGGTCGACGAGGTAGTTGCAAAGACCGGCGGGAGGATCGACGCGCTGTTCAACAACGGAGCCTATGGCCAACCGGGTGCTGTCGAGGATTTATCGGTCGATGTGCTGCGCCAGCAGTTTGAAACCAATGTCTTTGGTTGGCACGACCTGACATGCCGGGTCATTCCCTTCATGCGCCAGCGCAAGATGGGCCGTATCGTTCATTGCTCGTCCATTCTCGGTCTCGTACCCTACCGTTTTCGCGGTGCCTATACGGCGTCGAAATTTGCGCTTGAGGGCTTGGGCGTGACATTGCGCATGGAACTGCAAGGCAGCGGCATTCATGTCAGCCTGATCGAACCGGGCCCCATTGCCTCGAAATTCACGGCAACGGCGCTGGCCCATATCAGAGGCAATATCGATCTCGAAAATTCTGCCCACGCCGAGGAATACAAGCGACAACTCGCGCGGCTGGATGGCAGCGGGCCGCCGAACAAGCACAAGCTTGGACCGGATGCCGTGTACAGCCAACTGAAACATGCTTTGACTGCGACCAACCCCAAGCCGCACTATCTGGTCACCACACCAGCCAAGCAAGCCATGATCCTGAAACGGCTTTTGCCTGCCGGATTGTTTTACCGTCTGCTGCGCAAGTTCGACTAGCATTCGCGTAATCCAATCAGCTACAACGCACGTAATAGGCACAGGTGGCATTTTCGGGAAGGTAGAGCATGTCCAGTTTCGCAACGGTTCTTGCAGTCATCGTGATGGGTCTGGTTGTGCTTGTGTTGATACGCGGGCTGTTCAACATGCTCAAAGGTACCGATGCCAACAAATCCAACAAGCTTATGCAGTTGCGACTGCTGTTGCAGGCGATTGCCATCATACTGATCATGTTCGTGCTGTGGCTGACAGGCGGCGGACGATAAGATCGCAGGAGTAAAACATGGTCAAGCTGAACAAAATCTACACCCGCACCGGTGATGACGGCACGACGGCTCTGGTTTCCGGTCCGAGACGCACAAAATATGACATGCGCGTTGAAAGCTACGGCACCGTGGACGAGACGAATTCTGCCATCGGCGTTGCGCGCCTCCACACATCAGGCCTGCCTGAACTTCATGACATGCTGTTTCGCATTCAGAACGATCTGTTTGATCTCGGTGCTGACCTCGCAACACCGGAAACCGGTGAGGTTCTTTCCTATGAGCCTTTGCGAGCCGTAGAAACGCAGGTCACGCGTCTGGAAAATGAGATCGATGCATTGAATGCGGATCTTTCGCCGCTCAAATCTTTCGTTCTGCCCGGCGGCACGCCAGCAGCGGCCTACCTGCATCTTGCCCGCACCATGTCGAGACGCGCAGAGCGCCAGATGGTGGAGCTTTCACGGATGGATGGTGAGGTCGTCAGCCCTGCCGCGCTGAAATACATCAACCGGCTCTCCGACTTTCTGTTCGTTGCGGCGCGATATGCCAATAACGCGACCAATTCGGATGTGCCTGACATATTGTGGGTTCCGGGCAAGAACCGCTGATCCACGACGGGGCCTATTCGCATGTTCATTCCATTGCACGATGCGAATTCGCTCAAGCATATCAAATTGCAGTGGGTAACCCTGTCGCTGATTGCAGCAAACGCGCTCGTCTGGGTGCTGGTAGGTGTATTTGCCAGCATCCAGGACGGGAACGCTGCGATCCTGGGGTTCGGTTTCATTCCCGCTGTGATTTTTGACGGCGCGCAACTCGATCCCGCACTTCAAATCATTCCAGATCAGATGACGGCCGTCACCTATGCTTTCATGCATTTGAGCTTCTGGCATCTGGCCTCCAACATGCTTTTCCTCTGGGTCTTTGGGGATAATGTGGAAGACGCGCTGGGCCATTTTCGCTTTCTGGTCTTTTACCTTGCCTGCGCGGCTGCGGGCGCGCTGTTCCACGGAGTTGTTTCACCCTCTTCGCAAGGTCCGCTGATTGGTGCCTCAGGAGCGGTCTCTGGCGTTGTCGCCGCCTATCTTTTGCTGCACCCCAAGGTGCGTGTGTGGATTTTGGTGTTCATGCGCATTCCGATTCCCCTGCCCGCATACATTCCGCTTGCGCTTTGGACCGGCCAGCAATTCTTCATGCTGGCCTTCGGCTTGCAGGAGCAGGTGTCCTGGGGCGCGCATGTGGGTGGCATTCTGGCGGGCGCTGTTCTCGTACTTTTTCTGCGCAGGCCTGACGTTCCGCTGTTCGACCGCAAAATTGTCACGCCCCGCGCTGTCGAGCATGTAATTAAGCGGCCCTAGGTCTATATCGTGTCGCAAACGGGACGACGTTGCGAAGGTAATCCATGAAGATTGAGACGAGGATTGATATTTACGTTCACGTTAACGTAAGATATCTCCACAGCGCATGAGATCATGAGCATTGCTCCGTTGAATTCACGGAAAAAATGCGTATCCATGTCGCAACTTGATTGTCAGGAGGACCATGTGGTGTTTGCGCCTGTGGTCAGGAGTTGAAGGAAGGTTATCGATGAAGATCCTTGTCCCTGTGAAGCGTGTCGTGGACTATAACGTGAAAATCCGGGTCAAGTCGGATGGATCGGGCGTAGAGCTTGCCAACGTCAAAATGTCGATGAACCCGTTTGACGAGATTTCCGTTGAAGAAGCGCTTCGCTTGAAAGAAGCTGGCAAGGCAGAGGAAGTCGTCGTCGTTTCGATTGGCCCGGCCAAGGCAGAAGAAACCCTTCGCACCGCGCTTGCCATGGGGGCAGATCGCGCCATCCTGATCGAGACAGACGAAGCAGTCGAGCCGCTGGCCGTTGCCAAACTCCTCAAGGGCGTCGTTGAAGCGGAAGCTCCTGGTCTTGTGATCGTGGGCAAACAGGCCATCGACGATGACAGCAACCAGACGGGCCAGATGCTGGCCGCTCTTCTGGGCTGGGGCCAGGGCACCTTCGCCTCCAAGGTCGAACCATCGGACGGCAAGGTCGCCGTTACCCGCGAAGTCGACGGTGGTTTGCAGACGGTTGAGCTGAAGCTTCCCGCAGTTGTGACCACTGATCTTCGTTTGAACGAGCCGCGTTACGCATCGCTGCCGAACATCATGAAGGCCAAGAAAAAGCCTTTGGACAAGAAGGCACCGGCTGATTTCGGCGTCGATATTGCCCCACGCCTCAAGGTTTTGAAGACCGAAGAGCCCGCAGGCCGCAAGGCTGGCGTGAAAGTTGGCTCTGTTGCTGAACTGGTGTCGAAGCTCAAAGCTGACGGCGTCATCTAAGGATAAGCGAAAGGGAGATTATACCATGGCCATTCTTCTTCTGGCAGAACACGACAACGCGACCCTTTCCGACCAGACAGCAAAGACGCTGACGGCGGCAACGCAGATCGGCGGCGACGTGACAATTCTCGTTGCCGGCTCCGGTGCACAGGCTATCGCCGATGAAGCTGCCAAGCTCGCCGGTGTTTCAAAAGTCCTGCTTGCCGATGACGCATCCTACGGCAACGCGCTGGCGGAGCCGCTGGCTGCGCTGATCGTTTCGCTGGCCCCATCTTACGACGTCATCATCGCGCCAGCGACAGCATCGGCAAAGAACGTCCTGCCCCGCGTGGCTGCCCATCTTGATGTGGCGCAGGTGTCTGAAATCATCGAAGTCATCTCGGCTGATACATTCAAGCGCCCGATTTATGCTGGCAATGCCATCCAGACCGTTCAGTCGACGGACGCGAAAAAGGTCATCACTGTGCGCACGGCAACATTTGCCCCCGCCTCTACCGGCGGTTCTGCCCCGGTCGAAGCAGCAGCCGCTGCGGAAAACCCTGGCGTTTCCTCTTTCGTATCGGATGCGCTAGCGTCCTCTGACCGCCCGGAACTGACATCTGCAAAGATCATCATTTCCGGCGGCCGCGCCTTGGGTTCGGCAGAAAAGTTCAAGGAATTGGTGCTTCCAGTTGCCGACAAGCTAGGTGCTGCCGTCGGCGCATCCCGTGCAGCGGTTGACGCAGGCTATGCACCCAATGACTGGCAGGTGGGCCAGACCGGCAAGGTCGTCGCTCCGCAGCTTTACATTGCGGCAGGCATTTCCGGTGCCATCCAGCACCTCGCGGGCATGAAGGACAGCAAGGTTATCGTTGCCATCAACAAGGATGAAGAAGCGCCGATCTTCCAGGTCGCGGATTACGGCCTTGTCGCGGACCTCTTCGACGCCCTGCCTGAGCTTGAAAAAGCACTCTGATCCAGTCTAATTTTGAAAGCGGCGCGTTTTTCCAACGCGCCGCTTTCGTTTTTCGGCAATATGCGTAACATCACCGCCGAGCCGCAGTGCCCAGACCATGCCCTACAGGAGAACTACACCATGACAGCCCCTATCAAGAATGTCGGTATCATTGGAGCCGGTCAGATGGGGTGCGGCATTGCGCATGTTTCGGCACTGGCCGGTTACAAGGTTCACATTTATGATCTTGCCAAGGATCGTATCGAGGCAGGTCTTGCAACCATCAACGGCAATTTGGCCCGGCAGGTCAGCAACGGCAAGATGCAGGATGAGGAGCGCAAGGCAGCCCTCGCGCTGATTTCCGGCTCTTCCGACGTCAACGACCTTGCGGCGATGGATCTGGTGATTGAAGCTGCAACGGAGCATGAAGAAACCAAGCGCAAGATCTACGCTCAGATCTGCCCCGTGCTGAAGCCCGAGGCGCTGTTGGCAACCAACACGTCCTCGCTCTCCATCACACGCCTTGCCTCTGCCACCGACCGCCCTGAGCAATTCATGGGCATCCACTTCATGAACCCCGTTCCGGTAATGAAGCTGGTGGAACTTGTGCGCGGCATCGCCACCGGCGAACAGACCTTTGAGACAGCCAAGAACTTTGTTCGCTCGCTCGATAAGGCGATTACGGTGGCGGAAGATTTCCCTGCCTTCATCGTGAACCGTATTCTTCTGCCGATGATCAACGAAGCGATCTATACGCTTTACGAAGGCGTCGGCTCGGTCGAAGCCATCGACACGGCCATGAAGCTCGGCGCAAACCACCCGATGGGACCGCTGCAACTGGCAGACTTCATCGGCCTCGACACCTGTTTGTCGATCATGCAGGTTCTGCATGATGGCTTGGCCGACAGCAAATATCGCCCCTGCCCGCTGCTGGTTAAATATGTCGAAGCGGGCTGGCTTGGCCGCAAATCCGGTCGCGGCTTTTACGATTACCGTGGCGAGACACCGGTCCCGACACGGTAATCAACACCAGCCTTATTTCGCTTTTGCAAACTCCACGAGTGCCTTGGCGTCCTGGCTGTCCCAAGCCGCCGGGCCGTTCATGGAGCCGAGCAAGCATCCACTGTCATCGATCAGCAATGTTGCAGGAAGGCCGAATGCAAGGCCTTCCTTTTTCAAGGCGTTGAACACGCCCATGGAACTGTCGCGGTAGAGCTTGAGCGAATCGATCCCATATTCGCTCATAAATGTTCTCGGCTTCTCATCGTCACCCGTATCGATGTTGATCGTGACGACTTCGAAATTATCCGCGCCCTTTTCCTTTTCCAGAGCGTTCAGCGCAGGCATTTCCTCGCGGCATGGAACGCACCACGTGGCCCAGAGATTGAGAACAACGGTCTTGCCCTTGAAGTCTGCCTGGGACATCGCCGCCCCATCCGGTCCCTTAAAGGACAGCGGAACGACGCGTGGCCGCTCGCTTGCCGACATGGCCGCGACATCGCCCTTCAGAAATGGCTTCAAGGATGCAATCCGCTGTGCCGCACCCTCACATAAACCCGATTGTGCCGCGACTTCCCCTTGAACCTGATCTTCAGACCCAATAAGCCTGAACATCACGACGCCCGCGCCGCAGACGATGCCGGCCAGGGCAGCAATTGCAACAAGTCTGGCGGAAGGAAGCCTGAAAGGCCTTTTTTCTGTCATTGAATACTCCAGGGCAGGCAAACATGGCTGATGGCACCGAACAGAAATCCTCCAACCAGATGTGGGGCGGACGTTTCGCTTCCGGTCCCTCTGCCATTATGGAAGAGATAAATGCCTCAATCGGCTTCGACAAGAAGCTTTATGCGCAGGACATCCGCGGCTCAATAGCGCATGCCACCATGCTTGCCGCAAAAGCCATTATTTCTGAGGAAGATAAAGACAAGATCATTCACGGCCTGAACACGATCCTGTCAGAAATTGAGGCGGGCTCGTTCGTTTTCTCGCGCAAGCTCGAAGACATTCACATGAACATCGAGGCGCGCCTCGCCGATCTCATCGGCCCGGCAGCTGGACGTCTTCACACGGCACGTTCGCGCAACGATCAGGTCGCGCTCGATTTCCGCCTTTGGGTGAAAGAAGAACTGCAAAAGACCGAAGCCATGCTGACGGGACTGATCGCGGCCTTCTTGGATCGCGCCGAAGAACATGCCGATACCGTCATGCCGGGCTTTACCCATCTCCAGACCGCCCAGCCGGTGACCTTTGGTCACCACTGCATGGCCTATGTGGAAATGATCGGCCGGGACCGCGCCCGTGTTCGCCACGCCATCGAACATATGGACGAAAGCCCGATTGGCGCTGCCGCACTTGCCGGCACTGGATACCCTATCGACCGCCACATGACGGCAAAGGCGCTCGGTTTCCGTGAACCGACGCGCAACTCAATCGATACTGTATCGGACCGCGACTTTGCGCTGGAGTTCCTATCAATTGCGTCGATCTGCGCCACGCATCTGTCGCGTCTGGCCGAAGAAATCGTCATCTGGTCGACACCGCAATTCGGGTTCATCCGTCTGTCGGATGCCTTCTCAACCGGCTCCTCGATCATGCCGCAGAAGAAAAACCCTGATGCTGCAGAGCTTGTTCGCGCCAAGACCGGTCGTATCAACGGGTCGCTGATCGCTCTTCTCACCATCATGAAAGGCCTGCCGCTGGCCTATTCCAAGGATATGCAGGAAGACAAGGAACAGGTCTTTGATTCCGCGGAAAGCCTGGAGCTTGCCATCGCGGCCATGACGGGCATGGTTCGCGACTTGGAGGTGCGTGCCGACAAGATGCGCCAAGCGGCCGGTTCCGGCTACTCGACCGCCACAGATCTGGCCGACTGGCTGGTGCGTGAGGCAGGTCTACCCTTCCGCGATGCCCACCACGCTACCGGCCATGCCGTCGCCCTTGCGGAAAAGAAGGGATGCGATTTGAGCGACCTTTCGCTGGAAGACTTACAGTCCATCAATCCGGCGATAACGGCTGGCATCTTCGATGTTTTGTCGGTTGAGGCCTCTGTCGCCAGCCGCACCAGCTTCGGCGGTACAGCACCATCGGAAGTGCGCAAACAGATCGCCTGGTGGCGGACCAAGAACTGATCTTGGCCAACGTGCAGGGCACCGTTCAGCCGCAGATGCCCCGCACGGCAACGTTATGCCAGCATCAAAAGAAACAGGGTGCACAAGTGCCCTGTTTTTCGTTATCAGGAATGCAGAGATTTCCTTTGGATAGGCCCATGTTTTTAAAAACCTTGCGTAGTTTCATTGTTCCAGTCGGCATGACGCTTGCCGTCGGCCTCGTTCTTTCAGGTTGCGGCCGCAAAGGCGATATCGATCCGCCGAGCACGCCCCGGGAACAGCGCAACATCCGCTCGACGGATGACAAGGTGCAGCCAACACCAGAGCGGCCGTTTATTCTCGACAAGCTTCTTTAAGGTCAATCGCTGTGAACCATTTTCACTATATCGACGGCGTGCTCCACGCCGAAAACGTTGCTGTGCCTGAAATCGCCAAGGCTGTCGGCACACCGTTCTACGTGTATTCCACAGCGACGCTGGAGCGGCATTATAAAGTGTTTTCTGACGCATTTGCCGATGTGGATGCGATGGTTTGCTATGCCATGAAGGCAAACTCAAACCAGGCCGTTCTCAAAACGCTGGCAAAGCTTGGCGCTGGTATCGATGTCGTGTCTGGTGGGGAGTTGCGCCGCGCGCTGGCGGCAGGTGTTCCGGCAAGCCGCATCATGTTCTCAGGCGTTGGCAAGACCGTTGCTGAAATGGATTTCGCGCTGAGTGCTGGCATCTACTGCTTCAACATCGAGTCCGAACCAGAGCTGGAGGTGCTGAACCTGCGCGCCGTCAAGGCCGGCAAGAAGGCTCACGTTTCCTTCCGCATCAACCCCGATGTCGATGCTGGTACCCATGCCAAGATTTCGACGGGCAAGAAGGAAAACAAATTCGGCATCCCCTATGAGCGCGCCCGCGCGGTCTATGCCCACGCAGCCACCCTGCCCGGCATCGAGGTCAGCGGCATCGATATGCATATCGGCAGCCAGATTACTGAATTGCAGCCGTTCGAGGCTGCATTCCGATTGCTGCGTGCGCTTGTGGAAGCACTTCGCGGCGATGGCCACACGATCAGCCATGTGGATATTGGCGGTGGCCTTGGTATTCCCTACCGAGACGATAACAATCCACCACCCCTGCCGGACGCCTATGCCGACATCGTCAAGAACGAGCTGAAGAGCCTGAACTGCAAGATCGTGACAGAGCCCGGCCGCCTGATTGTCGGCAATGCGGGAATTCTGGTGACGGAAGTCATCTATGTGAAGGATAGCGGCGAAAAGACATTCGTCATCGTCGATGGTGCTATGAACGACCTCATCCGCCCAACTTTGTATGAAGCCTATCACGGTATCCGGCCTGTTGTGCAGCCCATGCCCGACGCACCGCGAATCAAGGCGGATATTGTCGGCCCTGTCTGCGAGACAGGCGATTATCTGGCGCTCGACAGAGATATGGCAGCACCACAGCCCGGTGATCTGATTGCAGTTAGCTCCGCCGGTGCCTACGGCGCCGTTCAGGCCGGAACCTATAATTCTCGCCTGCTGGTGCCGGAAGTTCTGGTCAAAGGCAGCGAGTTTCACGTCGTGCGCCCTCGCGGAACTTATGACGAACTGATCGCTCTGGATTCTGTGCCCGCCTGGCTTGAGTGATCACAATTGAGCGAATAGGCCTTAAAAACGGGGGTTAGCGTCGGCTTCCCCTCGTCTTCGCCATAAAGAGTGTTATCCTGACGCTCGTTGCACGGAATTGTTTTGCTGTCTCGGGATGGTGAAATCGGGTGGCCAGAACCGGGAGAGCGGATTAATGACCACATCGGTTAAGGGCGGAAAAGGGGCTTTCCAAGACAGGCCTGACCTTGCGCGGCGCGTGGCATCCAAACGTCTGATCGCAAAGCTGGTTATTGTTTCAGAGCGGATCGCACCCAAAACCCTGTTCCCGCTTTCCATTGCCGCACTGTTCGTCTCCCTGTCATGGTTCGGCCTTTACCGGCAAATGCCAGATGTGCTGCGCCTCGCCATCATTTTCATTCTCATCTTTGCCTTCATCAGTTCGCTTCTGCCAATTGCTCGCCTTAAATGGCCAACGAAGGACGAGGCCTCCCGCCTGCTGGAAGAGCGCAATGGTTTGGCTCACCAACCGGTCGGCGTCCAGGAAGACGAACCCGCCTTCGATACGCCTTTTGCCCGCGCACTTTGGAAAGAGCACCAACTGCGCATGGCAAAGCGGATTGCGGAGCTTGATGCGGGGCCGCCTAGGCCTGACATCGCCCGCCAAGACCCTATGGCGCTGCGCGCCATTCCAGCGCTTGTACTGTTTGCGGCTTTCGGCTTCTCGTTCTCGAATGGTGCCGGGGACTTTATCGATGCCTTCCGGAACCGTCCCTCAGGCGGGCTGACCAATCCGGATATTCGCCTCGACGCCTGGGCCACTCCGCCCTCCTACACCGGACGCGCGCCCATTTTCCTCACAGGCAGCAATGCCGCAACAAATGATGTAGTGTCTCTTCCGCAGGGCTCAAGACTCACCATTCGCATGACAGGCGGGAGTGGCGAAGAGGTCATTACCTTTGAGCCGGATGTGGGTGGAGAGGTGAAAACGCTTATCCCCGAAGGCGCTGAAAAGGCCGATGCGCAGACCGTCGCGACAGCTGAAACCAAGGACGCTTCTGCGCCACGCGCACCACGGACCTATGGCATGGATGTGTCAGAAAGCGGCTTGGTGGAAGCGAATGGCCAGCGTTGGCGGTTCAATATCATCCCTGATCAAACTCCGACGATCGCGTTTGACAATCTGCCGCGCCGTGCGGTGAATGGTGCACTGGAAATCGGCTTTACCGCCAAGGATGACTACGGCATTCGTGAGGCCCATGCGGTGATTGAACCCATTGGCGTCGAAACAGGCGCCACGCCGCTATATCCCCCGCCAGAATTCAAATTGGACCTGCCACGCCAAAATCCCCGTGACATGAAGGGTGTGACCAGTCGCAACCTGACAGAACACCCGATGGCTGGCAAAAGGGTGCGGATAACCCTTGTCGCGACCGATGGCGCCGGACAAATCGGTCGTAGCCCTCCACAGGAATTGACGCTTCCCGGCAGGAATTTTTCAGAGCCTCTGGCCGCATCCATTGTGGAGCAGCGCCAGATCTTTTCACTCGACACACGCCAGATGCCCAAAGCCGTCGCCTTCAACGAAGCCGTGGGCATGAGACCTGCCGAGACAATTCCAAACTCCACGCATTACCTTCTGCTGCAGTCTGCACAGACACGCATGAAGCTTGCCTATAATGAGGAGATGCTGAAAAACACCGCCGATTACCTGTGGGAAATCGCACTCGGCATTGAAGACGGTGATCTTTCACAAGCCGAGAAGCGACTGCGCGATGCACAGGATGCCCTCGCGGATGCCATGGATCGCAAAGCGGGCGACGAAGAGATCGCTAAGCTGATGCAGGAGCTTCGCGACGCCATGAACGAGTTCATGCGTGAACTTGCGCAACGCATGCAGAACGCTCCACAGAACAACATGAACCAGCAGGCGCAAAATGTTCTGCGTCAGCGCGATCTGGAAAATATGATGAACCAGATAGAAAATTTGGCCCGTTCTGGTAACCGCGAAGCAGCACAGGAAATGCTCTCGCAATTGCAGCGCATGATGAACAATCTTCAGGCCGGTCGTCCCCAGCGTGGGCAGCAAGGCCAACAGCAGCAACAGAACAGCCAGTTGCGCCAGCAAATAGACAAGCTTGGCGAGATCATGCAGCAACAGCAGAAGTTGATGGACGAGACCTTCAAGCTGGATCAGGCACTGCGTGATCGCATGCAGCGAGGCGATCAGCCTGGGGCGCAAGAAGGTGGCGAGCCGCAAATGGGTGAGAACGGCCAACAGGGCCAGCAACAGCAGAACCCGACCGACCAGATGACGGCCGAGCAGTTGCGTGAAGCCTTGAAGAAGCTGCGCCAGCAGCAGGACGGACTTGGAAAGCAACTCGGTGAATTGCAGCAGGGTCTGCGCGATCTGGGTATGGAGCCCGGCCAGAACTTCGGCAAGGCCGAGCAGGAAATGAAGGGTGCAGGCCAGGCGCTTGGCGATGGACAAGGCGAACAGGCAGTCGAAGGACAGGGTAACGCCATGAATGCCCTGCGCCAAGGCGCGCAGGATATGATGGGCCAAATCATGCAGGCGATGCGCCAGCAGGGCCAGCAGCCCGGCCAAGGCCAGGAAGGCATGATGGGACAGGGCGGCCAGAACGGTCGCGATCCGCTTGGAAGGCCGCGCGAAAGCAACGGCTCGGATTTCGGTGATAATCAGGTCCGGGTTCCCGATGAAATCGACGTTCAGCGCGCCCGCGAAATACTGGAAGCCATCCGAGAGAAGCTGGGGAACAACCCGCCCGGCGAGATCGAGCGTCGATATCTCGAGCGCCTACTGGACATTCAGTAAGCTGTACAGCGGAGTGTCCGACGGCGACAACCTGATCTCCTGCGCAAACATCTTGCTAGATGATGAGAACGGTGCTGTGTCTGTGGCAGTTGCTCTGTTTTCAGTATAGAACGCAGCATCAACAGCTCAATCATGCCGTATGCCCTGCGCGCTCGATAACAAGGATCACGATTTGGCCCTTTCCAACCCGCCACTCTCACTGGACACGCTGGGATGGTCAGATTTCTTCGCAGATCAGGTCAAGCCAGATGAGATGGACCTGATACCCGCGCGCATTGCCTCTGTTCACCGCGCCCGTATTGAAGCTGTCAATGTCAACGGGCAAGTCGAACTTGATCTGCCTCCCAATTCCAACACCGCAGATTTTGCGGTGGGAGACTGGGTGCTGACTGACCCTGCAACGGGCATGTTCGTTCTGCGGCTGCAAAGAAAATCCGTGTTTCAACGTCGGTTGGAGGGCGGTCACGGCCATCAGCTTGCCGCAGCCAACATCGATACACTGTTGATCGTCACATCGTGCAACGCAGATTTCAACCTCACACGGCTGGAGCGTTATCTCGTCATGGCCAATCAGGCTGAGACAACCCCCGTCATTGTGTTGACCAAGGCTGACACCACTGACGACGCAGCAACGTTTCAACAACAGGCAGAAGCGCTTCAGCGCGATCTGCCCGTCATCGTCCTGAATGCACGTTCAGCCGATGCGGTCTCCGCGTTACGGCCGTGGTGTGGTGAAGGTCAGACTTTGGCTTTGGTTGGCTCGTCGGGAGTCGGCAAGTCAACGCTTGTCAACACGCTTTCAGGCCTTGGACCGGACGCAATGCAGAAGACCGGGACCATTCGCGAGCAGGATGCGAAAGGACGCCATACCACAACGGCACGATCACTCCATGCCATGTCCAATGGCGGCTGGATCATAGATACGCCAGGCATTAGAACACTTTTTGTCAGTGATGCCAGCGACGGTATCGATACCCTGTTTGCGGAAATAACGGAACTTGCCCCATCATGCCGATTTCGCGATTGCACCCACGCCCATGAGCCGGGATGTGCCGTGCAAGCCGCGGTGGCGCGTGGCGAAATCGACGGCGACCGTGTGAAACGCTGGCGCAGCCTTTTATCCGAAAATCGCGACAGGACACCCGTTGCCAGCGGGCCGAAGGGCAATAAAACGATCAAAAAAAAGAAATACTGAGCGCCTGCAATTGATCGCCGCCAACGGTAGATCGCGCGCGGCAAACGCCGAACTGTGGGCAGGAAAGCGATTGTAATCTCTCAGCACTATTGCTCGAATAAATCCGTTGTTTAGAACGCGAAAAGCTTAGGCACTATCATCCCGTTCAAGCGGAGCTGTTGATGAAGATATTGCTGATTGAGGACGATACCGAGCTTGCGGAGTGGCTTCTGAAAGCATTGGCTCGCTATAACTTCATGACTGAGTGGACGGAAGATGGGGCCATCGCCAACCAGCGCCTCCAGACAGAGGAATTTGACGCGGTCGTACTCGATCTGGGGCTTCCGGAAATGGACGGTCGGTCGCTGCTATCGACCATGCGAGCGCGTGGAGATGCCACGCCAACGCTTATCCTCACAGCAAGAGACACATTGGCTGAACGAATAGAAAGCCTCCATCAGGGCGCCGATGATTTTCTTGCAAAGCCTTTCGCTGTCGAGGAGTTGGAGGCGCGATTGGTGGCTCTCGTGCGCCGCTCGCATGGCAAGAACGCTGGCACGTTTTCATCCGGTCCGCTGAGCTACCATTCTTCCGAACAGCGTTTTTCCCTTCATGGAGAGCCACTGGAACTGACACCGAGGGAGCATTCGATGCTGCGTATTCTCCTGCAACATGCGGGAGAGCCCATGTCGAAACAGAAAATCATCGACCGGATGTTTTCCTATGACGTGGACATCCAATTGGACGCTGTGGAAGTCATCGCCCACCGTCTTCGCAAGAAGCTGGGCGATGATGTTCACATCCGCACTCTGAGGGGCCTCGGTTATGTTCTCGAGGTCGACCCGACGTGAGAGGGCAAGCAGGTCGCCGACTGATTGTCACGCTCGTCATGTGGACTCTGCCCGCTTTGATGCTTGGCATGGTGTCTACGCTCTGGTTCAGCGCCACCACAATCAACGAACTTGCAGACAGTGCCTATGATCGCTCTCTGGCCGGTGCAATACGGGCCATCGACGCCAATATTTCCACCGAAAGCGGGGGCGTGGGCGTTGAACAGCCTTACCAGCTTTTCAAATTTTTCGAGCTGACGGCTCAGGGCGCTGTCTATTTCAACGTCTATACCGATGATGGCCTGGTTCAAATCGGCGATGTCCTGCTTCCACCTGCTCCAGCCCTTGCGAAAGGCGAGCTGCGGTTTCAGGATGAAACCTATCTTGGTCAGGAAATCCGGCTCGGCTCACTGAAGCGCCCTCTTTCGCCAAAGCTGCCGGACGGAACGCAGATCATCATTCAGGTTGCAGAAACGAAAGGATCGCGCCTCGGCTTTCAGAATGAATTGATCACGCGCGCCATTCTTCGTGACCTTCTGGTCATTGTGGCTCTATCCGTTCTGCTGGCTGCCGGTGTTTATGCGGCAGTTAAGCCACTTAACCGGCTGCGTGAAGCAATCGACAAGCGGCAACCTGATGATCTGACATCCATTGAAGTGGCGTCTCTGCCGCTTGAAGTGCGCCCATTGGTGGAGGCGGTCAATCGGCTGATGCAGCGCAATGTCGAGCAGGCCGATCAGCAACGGCACTTTCTGGACGATGCCTCGCACCAACTCAGAACCCCAATGGCAATCTTAAGAACACAGATCGATGTTGCGCTTCATCAGACGGAACTGGACGAGGTTCGAAAGACGCTGACATCATCACGCGATGTGCTTGACCGCTCTGTCCGCACGACGAACCAGCTTCTGGCACTTGCCCGCGCGCGAACATCCCATGGCTATGACACATATCCGCAGGAGCGAATATCGCTTGAAGAGACCATAGCCGACACTGTCCGAATGTTGTGGTCTCGCATCCGTGCGCGGCGCATGGAATGTGTCTTCGACCCGCCGCCCTACACTGTGCATGTTCGCGCCAATGCCGGGCTTTTGCAGGAGGCACTCGTTAATATCATCGATAATGCGATTGCTTATGCGCCACCTAAATCCGTCATTTCCATTCGACTTCTGACCGACGAGCAACATGCCATCATCGAGATCACGGACGAGGGTCCTGGTATGAGCGCAGAAGAGATTTCCCATGCGGGCACCCGTTTTAGACGGGGTTCCACAAAGAGGTCTGGCGATGGCAGCGGCCTTGGTCTGGCAATTGCCTTGACCGTGGCGCGTGCATCCGGCGGAACGATGGAGGTGCGCAATCGCGCAGACAAAAGCGGGCTCATCGTCTGCATCTCCTTGCCAAATCTTGACTCGTCCCCGCTTTGAAAGCTGATTGAAAGCTGCGATCAGATATAGCGGAAGCAATGCGGATGGAGGTCCGCATTCTTGATTTCCGGAGGAGATTTTTATGAGCGCCTATATTCGCGCAGCGTCCGCGGCCGCTATTCTATCTGCTGTTTTCACTGTTCCAACTATCGCGCTTGCGGAACCCGCAAAACCCGAATGCATCGCACCGGCCCAGCCTGGCGGCGGCTTCGACATCACCTGCAAGCTTGCCCAGGCATCCCTGCAGAAGTCTGGCGCACTCAAGGCACCATTGCGCGTCTCATATATGCCCGGCGGTATTGGCGCAGTTGCGTATAATGCCATCGTTGGCCAGCGCCGCGCAGAACCCGGCACGATCGTTGCCTTCTCTGCCGGCTCGCTTCTCAATATTGCCCAAGGCAAATTCGGCGCATATTCTGAAAAAGATGTTCGCTGGGTTGCCAATATTGGAACCGACTACGGCGCAGTCGTCGTGCAACAGGACAGCCCGCACAAATCCCTCACCGAGCTGATGGCTGCCATCAAAGCCGATCCGACTTCTGTCATAATCGGTGCAGGTGGCACCATCGGTAGCCAGGACTGGATGAAGGCGGCAATGGCAGCACGGGCTGCGGGCGTTGATTACAAAGCCATGCGGTTCGTAGCGTTCGAAGGTGGCGGTGATTGCGCGACGGCTCTTCAAGGCGGCCATGTCCACGTCTGCATGAACGATGTTGGTGACAGCCAGGCGGCAATCGATGGCGGCGCACCGCTGAAACTTCTCGCCATATTCTCCGAGCAACGCCTTACCGGGAAGCTGGCAAATGTGCCGACCGCTGTCGAGCAGGGTTTCGACATCAAATGGCCCATCGCACGCGGGTTCTATGTCGGACCAGAGGTTAGCGATGCGGATTACAAATGGTGGGGCGATGCTTTTGCCGCGACCATGAAGTCTCCAGAATATGCAAAGCTGCTTGAGGAACGCAATCTGTTTCCATTGCCGATGACGGCGGACGAAACCACTGCATTCGTCAACAAACAGGTCGCCGCATATAAAACTCTCGCAGCCGACTTTGGCCTGACGACAAAGTAGGATTGCAACGATGACACAGGATCGCTTCCTCGGCGTCGCAGCGCTAGCGTTGGCCGCTTTCATGATAGCCTATGGCTACAATCTGCAAGCGCCATTTGCCTACGAACCGGTAGGACCACGCGCATTTCCATTGATGGCCGCAGGCGCCATTACGATATGCGGATTGCTGCTAGTGCTGAAACCCGGGCAAGCGGATACGACAGAAGGATCGGGCATCAGCCGCCCGATCCTCGTTCTTGCTGTTTGCCTTATGGCCTACGCTCTCCTTTTCCAGCCACTCGGCTTTGTCCTATCGACAACGGTGATGATGGTTCCGATTGCGATGGTGTTTGGAGCGCTGTGGTGGCAGGGCGCAATCACAGGTGTGCTGCTTGCCGTTTCATCCTACCTCCTCTTCGACAAAGTTCTTGACGTTATCTTGCCTGTTGGACCCCTGGGGGGAATGATCTGATGGAAACCCTTTCTTATTTGGGCCATGGCTTTGGCATTGCGCTGCAGCCCACAAATCTTTTCCTGGCAGCGATTGGGGCCGTTGTCGGCACCATGGTCGGCGTATTGCCCGGACTTGGACCGATCAACGCTGTTGCCATGCTGGTACCCGTTGTCTTTGCACTCGGCCTCACACCGGAGTCATCGCTGATCCTGATGGCCGCCATCTATATCGGCTCGGAATATGGAGGCAGAATCAGTGCAATCCTTCTGAACGTTCCCGGCGAAGCTTCGGCGGTCATGACCGCCATCGAAGGATATCCGCTAGCACGGCAGGGCAAGGCGGGTATTGCTCTGTCGCTATCTGCATGGACGTCCTTCGTCGGCTCGGCGATCGCGACCGTTGGTATCGTACTGGCGGCTCCCGTTCTGGCGCGTTGGGCGCTCGCCTTTGGCCCTATCGAATATGTTGCGCTGATGGTGTTTGCCTTCGCATGCCTGACAGGCCTGCTGACTGACCAGCCGGTCAAGGCACTGCTTGCCATCATGCTTGGCCTTGCAATTTCGACAGTGGGCATTGACGCAAATTCCGGCGTCTATCGCTATACATTCGGCTCCCCCAATCTCGTGGATGGCGTCCAGTTCGCAACCGTCGTCATCGGGCTCTTCGCCATCAGCGAACTCCTGATCATGCTTGAGAGCATGAAAGGTGGAGCCGCTCCGCGCATCAAGCAGCTTGGGCGACCGCTTTTCAACCGTGCAGAGATGAAGTTCACCAATGCTGCAACACTGCGTGGATCTCTGATTGGGTTCTTCGTGGGAATCCTTCCCGGTGCTGGAGGAACGGTTGCCTCTGCACTCTCCTACACGACCGAAAAGCGCGTGGTTGAGCGCAGTGATCCAGAGGGCAGCCGTTTTGGTAACGGTGATATGCGCGGTCTCGCATCCGTTGAAGCCGCCAATAATAGCGCTTCGAACAGCAATTTCATCCCTATGCTGACGCTAGGTATTCCAAGTTCGGGGACTACCGCCATCATGCTCGGTGTGCTCACCCTCTACAATATCACACCGGGACCTGCCCTTTTTCGGTCGCAGCCCGATCTTGTATGGGGCCTGATTGCATCACTGTTCATCGGCAACGTCATCCTGTTGGCAATCAACATTCCCCTGGTCGGCCTGTTTGCAAAAATGCTGTCCGTGCCAGCCTGGGTGCTTGTGCCCTTCATCGTGGTCATCAGCACTATCGGTGTTTATTCCGGCAAATCGACAACGTTTGATCTGGTGCTGATGGTCGTGCTTGGCGTGGGAGCCTATTTCCTAAGACGGTTCGGCGTACCCATGGCGCCGCTCATTCTCGGGCTCGTTCTTGGAAAAATACTGGAACAGAGCTTGAGGCGGGCACTCTCCCTCTCTGCGGGTGACGTGGCGATCCTCTGGTCCAGCCCAATCTCCATCGCACTGTGGGTCATGGCTGCTGCTGTCCTGCTCACACCGCTGCTCATGCCACGGTTTAGAAAATGGCGGGAAAAGAGTGTGGTGGAAACCGACTGAGCAAGCGCACATACTCGATCCGATCGGACCAGAGATGCAAAAGCAGATACGACTTGTCAGGTGCACTGCGCATCCATACGCAACACCTGGTCCGTCGCAAGTCTGCCCTGCTTTAGAATTGCAAAGGATCGATCGGCAAACTTTATAAACGTTAGCACGAGAACATAGGTATATCCCGCGCCCTCCATTGCAGAGCCGGGCAGAGCTTGAAACACTAGGCCATAAAGGCCTTTTGGCACGAAGACGTCACGCATATTTGTGACCGTGCCAATCTTTAAAAGTGAGTCGACCTCGAAAGGAACCTGAACCGCCCACTCAGCGCCAGCATCCAGTTTTAGTTCGTCACAGACATCAATTCGGAGAACGCACTGCCCATCGTGATCCGGCACTCCGAAACCTACAATACCTTCCGACCAGGCAAAGCCTTGATCTACGTGATCATCATCCCACAGCAAGCCCGGCAGTTGCAGATTAGCGTGTTGAACGACAAGTTGGGTATACAGTATCGTTAAATCAAATTCCGTAAGCACAGCAAAAATCTCACTGCTAGAAATTATATTCAGAACATGGAAACATGAATTGTGTAGATCAGCCAGAGACAACTATTCCGCTGGCTGAGCCACCAACTCCAAGTCAGACGATACATCCATTTCATCATCTGCTTTGCGGATTTCAAAGACAGGATTATCGTCTTTTACAAACCTGAGCCGAATGCCGTGCTCGAACTGCTTGTCCGCGTAAACGCCATGAGGCAGCAGTTCAAAAAACAATTGATATTTCGCGGCCTCTCCAATCGAGACCCTTTTTTCTTCTGTGATAGAGCCCACGGTAACGGAATTGTCTTTGATCCGAACAAACGGCGTCAGGATGATCCGCGTCGGTTCACCAACGAAGGCTGACGCCTCCGAATTCTGAAGCACTTCCACAATGTAATTCTCACCGTCCGGCACTCTGAAGGAAACGCTTTCGGCGCGCCAGGAAAAGCCTTGCGAGACGTGTCGCGGCTTCCAATCATTAAAAGGGTTATAGAGACCGTGATTGAAAACTGCCAGTTGCTGGTGGCTTATAAAAAGAGGAGTAATTTCCGTGATTGTCATCATCCTGCGCACCGGCCTCAAGTTTTTCCAGAGTGTTTTTACCGGAAAACTAAAGCCTTTCTCGGTCAGGCTGGCGCGTTCCTCAAACAAGCCGCGCCTCAGAAATCGCGATAATACTTTGAATCATCACAAAACCAGTGAAATATTCAACATCAAGAGAATTCAATATTGAAGGTGCGCCAATGATCGAAAAATTCTTTAACCTGTTTTTTGGGCGAGGTAGTTCCGCTTTTCACCAATGCTGAATACGTTACACCGCCCTTATCCGATATACTCGAGATTAGATTACCAATTCTCTCTGCAGATGAGGCGACGACGAATATATCCCTGTCGTCACTGACGTAGATGCACGCGTATCCGGGAGAGAAAATGAATTTGTCCTGATCTACAAATTCGCTTTCAGTTTTTACGGCTTCTGAAAAGGATTGTATTTTTACGTGGTCGTCCGGCTTTCCAGCGACCGTGATGAACAGGTCGCGACCCGCAAAGAACTCATCGAAAGACTCATATTCTTCATCGCTCAACCAATCGACGCCGAAAAAAATCTTGCAATCGTTCTCCACGCAGAACTCTTCATCGATACCAAAGCGATCAAATTTCATCGTAAACCTCAACTCGACGGGCTGCCGGGATATCTATATTTCCGGAAGGGTCTTCCGTTCGGCTTTATGATATCCAGTGTAGGGCCGTTGCTTTTACTATTGGGCCTGACCGTCACCGTGCGGCCATCAGAGAGCTTACCAATTCGTACACCGTTGCCCTTGTCAACCTCGTTGCCTTTTACGAGGTCATCGAAGTCTTTATTTGCATCATCGAACGTGCCGGGCCGGTCCTTGTTGAAGTCCTTATCTCCGGGCTTTTGAACCGAATCTGCATCCATCTCAGCGATTTTTTCTTCTTCTTTCTTTGCTTTCTCCTCGGTGCAATCTCCCGTGCATTCAGATGCATCACTGCTATTCAACGTGTTGCTCGCGTCACTATCAGCCTCTGACATTTCGCTGACGATATAGATGCCGCCAATGGTGACGACGGCAAGAAGACCATAAGCAACCCAGCCTGGTGGCCCACCTGCCAGAAGTGGAGCGCCTAGCGCAAGTGACGTCATGAAGACACCTCGCTGTTGCTTGCTGCAGTTTGCACCGACCTGAATAACAAGCGAAGCTTGGTGTCGGGCGTGTGTTCACCGCCATTTCTCATGTACTCGACGACACCGGGCTGGCGCAAGAGCTGGCCCTTGGTGATGGCCTGCAAATAACACCAACGACCGAGATCCGCTTCAGACCGCACGCCGAGCGATCTCGCTTCTGTCATATGCGATGCTATCCAGCGGTCACGATCTTGCTGCTTGAGGTGACGCAGGTTGCTTGAAGCATTCCGCTCCAGATAGTGTGAAATGCGTTGGGAGGATACGTCATCTCGCAACAGAGAGATGTTCTTAATCTGAACTGGGGAAAGCGTCAGTACGTCTTTGCCGTGATGTTGCGCAGACGACGCTTGTCTTGCCCTCTTGACGCCGCCGCCCCAAACCTTATCCGGCGCGAAGATAATCTGCGTCGCGGGGCCGAATAGACGCGCGAGTTGAGCCTCATCCAGAGCCGGGATCATCTGCATCATGACATTTGCGTCCGCATGTCTGAAGATGACCATTTCCTGCCCGGCGGATGTCAGGTGTTCTGACGGCCACACCTCGCCTGCAGTGGCAACCTCCTCGTCATTCCGGACGCGCGACACTTCGTTTGGAGACTGGTTATCTTTCCAGTTTTTCGGCACGGATATGCGGTTGAGGCCCCGCAGGTGTTTATAGAGGTGCTCGGAATTCAAGCCGTTTTCGCCCGTCCAGAACACGGCTGCGGGCTTTCCATCGCTGAGCATAACGACTTGCCGAAGGCGCTCGATGACCAATGCCGGGTCATCATTAACATGTGCGGGCAGCATTCCGCCGCCGGTCGGATCACCCGCCTGCAAAGAGGCGACCATTTGTGCCGAGAGAGCGGTGGAGCGCGCCTCAAGCTGCTCATCAGAAATGTCGTCCGCGCCTTCCTCGGCCAAGGTCTGGTCAGTCGTTGCGGGCAGCGCCGGCTGATACGGGTTGATCAGCCAAGGCCCGCCGAGGATGACCGCGTAGTCGCCGCCGGCGTAACGATAGAGCGGTCTGTGAGAGACATTGGCCGCTTTCAATAGTTTGGGAAGATCATCAAATTGGGAGCCATCCATGACGGCAAAAACGCGCTTGTCGGGATCGGAGACAAGGTCTGAAACGCTTTTCAGCAAAGCCTGAGCGACTGAAGACAGTTGGGTCTCGTCAATGGCATCAGGTGTCATAAAGTCTATCCTCGCACCATCGGCATCGACTGGGACGCCATGCTTTTCTGACACTCGGTCCCGCCCGCTCCACCCGACCCTGAACCGCCCTCATCACCGATGAAGACGTTAGACGAACCCGTCTGCGCCTGCCCTCCGCAATCGATAGCATCACCGATGCGCCCGGCAGGCTTGCCGTTGATGAAGACGGTGGATGAGCCAGCAGCTAACTTCCGCCCATGGACTGGCTCCGGGCACACCGGGCAACCATGCGGCACATAGGCATCACCAACGCGCATCAAGGGCTTATTGTTGACGAAGACGTTGGAGCTTCCGCCAGTCGCGAGGGTTGGCGGGAAGTGGCAGGCGTGGCCGGAGCCTATGTCGGTGCGGCGGTGGCCTGGGGGCATAACTGACACTCCAATTCGAGTAAAAAAGAGGCACCTGCATCACAGCAGAGGTAATTTCTCGTTCAGTTTATTAGTTAAAATGCGCTCCGAATTTGCTCTTTCAATTGCCGCCAAGATTGTCGAGGCAGTGGAACATGGTCTTCTATCCCACGCAGCCAATCGCCGCTGGCATCTCGTCCAGTATGAGCCTTATTCCAATCCGATAAATCCATTTCGCCAGCAGCGACAATCTGCTGAGGTGAACCGTTGCCCGTATAATCATTTGCAAGATCGACATGAACCTTGGGGCCTAAAAGATCGCCAGGCAGCCAATCCACAGTCAGCAACGTACGTGTCATCGGCAATGATCTGCCGCTCGGAAGCTGGGTGGCAGCTGTGCCTATACGAATGTGAGTCCCCAAAAATATAACTTTTTTAGAAGAGTCTAATAGGAAGCTTTCGCAGTTTGGAAAACCATCGCCCGATATCGCAGAGGAAACTTGAATCCTTTTGCTAGAGCGATTGATTCGAAAACTGAACTCGTGAGTGACATCCAAGTCTGGAACCATTCCGCCCCAACGCTCCCACACTTTCGCGCTGCCTCCTCGCGTATCAGAACCACCGTCAGAAATATTGCCCCCTAATATGAAGTGGCCTGCGTCAGTATCTGCTCCGTAAAACGCAAAGTTTTTGCCAGCATAGGATAAGCGCCCATTAACACTCTGATCTCCGTCTTCACGATATGGCGTAATTTTTCCTGAAATATTCTTTCTTGGATGCTTTCTTACTTGCGAATAATCATTTGCCATCTTCGGCAAAATATCGCCACTTTTAGTCCAGTCATTTTGTGGCAGATCTACTCCACGGTCCCCAACCTCGTCCCTAGCCATTGTCTCGACAGCACGATGTCCACGCAACTCAAGGATTCGAGGTATAACTTCATTAGACGAAGGATCGGAAGTGCATATCTGATCGACAAACTCCGAAGCCTTAAGATCAATTGTGACTTGGTGAAATATTCGAGACGTTACTCTCGTGCTAGATGAGAACCCGCGCGCGTCACCATGGAAACCCAGGCCGCCAACCCCAAAATTTCGATCAGGGTGGAATGAGCGTGTGATGAGAGTAAAATAAGTCATTTTGTATCCCTCACATAAGCATCTATCGCAGCATCGGATAAGGCAATTACCCGGCCTGCCGGAAATCGATCCACAAGTATTTGCTCTGGATTTGCAAAACGGAATGCAGTTGCGAATGTTGACGTGAGTATTCGTGCCCACCCCTCATCATAATGAGATCCTTGAATATGAATGACACTAAACGAAGGCCAATCCACCTGTTGTCTCGTCTCAGGATCTGTGACCTCAGCACTGCCGACTAGAATTTCACGACTTTGTAACGGTGCTTCCCGATTCTGCGGAACAGACTCTAACTTGAAACTGTAGGTACCGCCTTCCGGGTAAAAGAATTCGATGATTGTCGCAGGCGATGAAACCCGGACATGAAACTCTTTTTCTTGTTGACTTTTATTGGGCACGGAGCCGGGCAGAAGACGCCATTCTTCATCAGCAATGGGACGTCCAGATACTATAACTGCTCCACCTCTTTCAAGTATCGGCATATCAACATTAATAATCAAGCGAGTCGACAAATTTGGCTCCTTTGCCTGGTTAATTGTGAATGCAGAAAAAGTTACAACAAGCAAAACGGACAACGAAATTATATATTTCCTCAAAAACCCTCCTGAAGACATGTGCTTAATTTAAATCTATGCGGCTAGCGGTCATCTTTATATTTTCCTCCTTTTCGATAATGAGATTTTTTCCTTTTATCCTCACCGTACCGTCTGAAAGCATGCGTAACTCTGATTTACCGCAACGAAAGACGATTTCCTCATGAGCATCAATCGTCTTTATGCCGCCCACGACCTCACTTGATGTAGTGACGGCGCTCTCGTAGATAGCACCACCAACATTAAGAGTATGGATACCTCCTACAGTCACGATATTTGCTCCTCCAACTGTAAGCGTTGAAGCACCGAGTGCGTTGATCGAAATCGCGCCTGCAGCGTTGACAGTATAGTGCCCACTACCACTCATTGATGACATGGTTTTAGCAAGGAAATACCCCGCATCTCTTACCCCAAAGGGACTTGAAGCAAGCAGACCACGCACGACACCACCACCTATACCTGTCCCTATGTTAAGCGTAGCATTTTGCCCGATATGTGTCACTTGACTGGATTGAACCTCCGTTAGAGATGCACCACCCACAGATGTAATTTTGTTGGCATCCACCCTCTCAGTCGCGTGGTTAAGTACTTTCAGCGTTAGGTCTTTCTGCGCATGAAGAAAAATTTCTTCCAGCCCGTTTTCGTCTTCGAAGCTCAACTCATTGAAGCCTTCCCCCTTATGCGTCTGGGTCCGAAACGTGCTCTTAGTCTTGTTCGCAGGCAGTTCATACGGCACCGTCTGCCGCGCATTTGGCACCACTCCCGTCACCAGTGGCCGATCCGGATCGCCATCGACAAACGCAACCATCACCTCCATGCCAATGCGCGGGATGATCTGGCCGCCCCACGTGGAGCCGGCCCAGTTTTGAGCGACGCGGACCCAGCAGGTATCTGTGCCGTCTTTCTTGGCCTTGCGGTCCCATGGGAACCATAGCTTGATGCGACCGTATTGATCCGGGTGGATTTCTTCGCCTTCGGGACCGGCAACGATGGCTACCTGTGTGCCTTCAATCTTCGGACGTTTCGTGGTGCGGTGAGGGGTCAGCGGTACGCGGGCGGGTATGGCCTCGAAGGTGTTGCGGTATTCCGGCTCGTTGCTGTTGGTCTCATAGGAGCGGTCCACTATCGTGTGGCTTGCTTTTATGATGACGTGTTCTTCGTATTCGTGCTCGGGGTGCGCAACTTCGTATGGGGTAAAGCGCCGACCGGCTTCGAGAATGCGGGAGGTCGATCCGCCGAAGACGCGGTCATGGTCGGCCTCGATGGATTGTGCTCGCAGTTTCTGCGCACGCTCTGCCTCTTCCACCGTTTTGATGCGGGCAGGATATTCGTAGAGCTCGCGCTTGGTCGCATCCGGCATCTGCACCAGCGATGGCGTCATATTGCTTGGCACCATGCCGGGTGTCTCGAAATTCCAGTCGGCACCGGCACGTTGGCCCGACACATAGGAAAAGCGACGAGCCCATTCGTTAATATGGTTGCGGTCCGACGAACCCTGTGCCAGTCTCACCTTGCCTTCACCCTGTGCTGAAGGCGACGGTCCAAGCCAGCCATTGGCGGTATCGGCCACATGCAGTTTGTGAGAGCCATCTTCGTGGCTGAACCAGTAAAAAAGCCCATCTTCTTCGAAACGTCTCAGTAAATAAGACAGATCATCTTCGTTAAACTGCACGCTATAGTGCTGCACTGGCAGGACTTTGATGATGCCTGAAGTATCCGGGGCGGGAATGCCGTGCTCGGAAAACAACGTCTCAACGATATCCACCGATGTCTTGTCCATCCAGATACGGCAATCGGAGCGGCGGGATAGAAGCCACATTTGCGGGCGGATGGTCATGGCGTAGGAGCGCAGGCCACGGGTGATGGGTGGTCCTTCATGAAGATCCGTCACCAGACCATTAAAGGGGCGGCGGATGCCGCTGCCCTCTTCGCCGTCGCCCTGTTGCACCTCGATGGAAACATCGACCAATCGACCGATCAGCTCTTCCGGTTTCACTGCTTCCTGCTTGGCACGGACATTCAGCTGTATCTCGAAGAGCTGCGACACACCTTCGCTGATCACCATCCGCTCCGGCAGCAGCTGGTCTTCGCCGAGCGGCGACTTGACCTTCAAAACACGACTGGCCTGGATGAAATCGGACGACGATGGTTGTTCGGTCACAGTCTATCTCCGCTATACATACGCAAAAATCTCGAGCTCAACGCAATTAGAGACGCTCTCCGACAAGATATGCATATTTGAACTTCGTCGCGTTGTTCGGGACGTCATCGATTTTCGGACCAAACATCAGCTCAGGCGTCAAAACGGTGCCGATCTCTTTTCCCGATTGTGCAGTTCCCAGCAGGTAGATGTCTCGCGACATAAACACCTGATTGCCGAAGGAATTGCCGATGGCGTAGTTGACCTGCAAGGCGAATGCGCCGTGGCCTTTCTGGAGAAGGGCTTGCTTGATTTTGGCATCGTTCGCCTTCAGCCACTTCTTGAGCCAGACCGACAGCGAGTATTCATTGACCCCGCCCGAAATCTGACTGAAGACGGCAGCGACAGCACCTCCAGCGGCCATCCGCGAATTAAATTGGCGAGGCCCATCCGGCAGAGACATATAGGATGAGTCAGGACCCTTCCCCATGCGTTGAACCGGTACGACTTCATCCTCGCGCACCGGGCGCACGACGAAAGAGTCCGTTGAAACAGCAAAATTTGGCATTGATAACTTCTCCCAGCAGCGTCCGAGAGCGGACGGTAAACACCTGGCACAAATGGAACCTGCGCGTATCCGAACTGTCGGAACTGCGATGACGCAAGAGCTGGCCCGGCGCCCCATGGAAGCGCCGGGCCGGACCGATTTGTTAGCCGGCCTTAGTTGTTGCCAGATCGTAAGAAGCGATCATTGGCGCCTGCTGCGTGTTGTTTTCATCGGCAGGCGTGTACTTAACTTCCATCTTGGTGAAGTTGAGCTTGATGGTTTCTACCGGACGATCACCGCTGGAATCGACGGAGTAGCTGGCGATCAGTGTGTTCGTCAGCAGGTACTGGATGTAGGTGTTGCCTGGGTCACCTGTCGTTACGAGATGGATCGTCGCAAGCTTGCCCTGGCGGCCAGAGCACGCTTCACTGAAAAGCTTTGTGGAGGACGAGTCGCTCACCTTGGTGAGAATAACTTCCGAAATGGTGGGCTCGGAGGCTTCGCGGTTTGCAGCAGAACCAGCAGAGGTGTTCATGTTGCGGGATACATTCCAGTGAATGGCCTCGATATCCATCCACTTGCGGTGTTCTTCGTGAGTCGCATCACCCTGAATACCGTCGATCTGCAAATAAATTGGCATGCTTAATGCTCCTGTAGCTAATGAAAGACCTCTTGCTCCGAGGTCGTGTTTGCCTCTCAACTACTGCCGCATGCGCCGGGACTTCCCATCCGACGCGGCAACTTTATCCACTGCACCCTTTTTGGCTGCTGCGAATTCATCACTTTCCCCAGCCGCTTCGACAATGATGTCGAAACCGCTTTCACCAAAATCGACAGTCACTCGCTTCACCTTTTCGCCAGCGATGACCTTTTCGAGGAAAAAGCTGGAGAGTGGCGGCAACAAATCCCTGCCAATCATGATTTCGATGGCGCGTGCGCCAATTTCGCTCGAGCCCGCCCGTCCGACCAGCGCGTCACGGGCGCGATCTGACAGAGCCAACTCCGTGCCGTAAGCGTCATGGACGCGCCCGCTGACCTTTGCGATCTGCATATCGACAATACGGGAAAGTTGCTCCGGCCCTAAAGGCATGAACGGCAGAATGACCGTTCGGCCGAGGAATGCAGGTTTGAACTGTTTCGTCAGTTCCGGCATCAGCAGCGCTTCCAGAGCCTCTCCATCGGGCATCGTATCCGGGTCGGCAGCGAGTGCCGTCAGCATTTCCGAACCTGTATTGGCCGTCATGAAAATGGTGGTGTTCTTGAAGTCGATGTCCCGGCCCTCGCCGTCCTTCAACATGCCCTTGTCGAAAACCTGATAAAATATATCCTGGACGCCCGGATGCGCTTTGTCGATTTCGTCCAGCAACAGCACGCCAAACGGGCGGCGGCGAACGGCCTCTGTCAGAACGCCACCCTCACCATACCCCACATAACCGGGTGGCGAGCCGAGAAGGAGGGAGACCTTATGCTCTTCCTTGAACTCGGACATGTTGATCGTCGTCAGGTGGCTGTTACCGCCATAGAGCATGTCAGCTAGCGAAAGCGCGGTTTCCGTCTTGCCTGTGCCCGACATGCCAACCAGCAGGAACACTGCAGGCGGACGACGCGGATCGGACAAACCCGCGCGGGCAGCGCGCATGGCATCGGCAATGCGATCAATCGCCCAGTCCTGACCCACAACCCGTTGCTTCATGCGCTGGTCAAGCGATCTCGCACTCTCAATCTGGTCCGCTAGCAATTTACCAAGGGGGATACCAGTCCAGCGCGAGACAACAGCAGCAATCATTTCCCGGTCAACAACTGTCGGGACCAACCTCTCGTCACTGTTGTCAGGGGCTATCGCCAAAGCTTTGCGCTTCTTTTTGGCAGCATCAGCGCCGCCCTTGCCGTCGTCTTGCACACTCAGCGCGGCGATTTCCGCGTCGTAGCGCGAATGCAATCCCTCAATCGCTGTGTCCAGATTGCCGATCTCAGCCTTTATGGCATCGATGCGGGCGGTGATGTCTTCACTGGCCGGTTCACGCGTAAGCCATTCAAATTCGGTGGAAAGGAGCGTGCGTTCATTCTCCATGGATCGCAGCTTTTCAGGAAGCGTCTGGCGCGCCAGCGAAACAGCGGCAGATGCCGTGTCCAGCAGACTGACGGCCTTGTCGGGCAATTGGCGGGCTGGCATGTAACGCGCAGACAGTTGCACTGCAGCGACAATCGCCTCATCACGGATAATCACGTCGTGATGCTTCACAAAACTATCCGCAACACCACGCAACATGCGAATAGCCGTCGCTTCATCCGGCTCGCGCACATGCACAGGTTGGAACCGGCGGGTCAGAGCCGCGTCCTTTTCGAAGTATTTCTTGTATTCAGCCCAGGTGGTGGCGGCGACAGTCCGAACTTCACCTCTGGCAAGTGCAGGCTTTAATATATTTGCTGCATCACCCTGCCCGCTGGCGCCACCGGCACCAACCAGACCATGTGCCTCGTCAATGAAAAGAATGATGGGATCGGTTGAACGCTTTACCGCGTCAATCACCCCGTGCAACCGCCTCTCAAACTCTCCCTTCACACCAGCCCCAGCCTGGAGCAGCGAAAGATCAAGGCTTAAAAGCCGAACATTTCGCAATTTTTCGGGCACATTGCCTGACACAATTTCCAGCGCCAAGGCTTCGGCAACGGCAGTTTTGCCAACGCCAGCCTCTCCCACCAGAATAGGGTTGTTCTGCCGACGGCGCGTCAGGATATCAACCATCTGGCGAAGTTCATCGTCACGGCCAATGACAGGATCCAGCTTTCCCGTCCGCGCATCGTCCGTCATGTCCTGCGTGTAGAGGCGCAAGAAATCATTCTGCTCTTTGCCCGCACCGCCGAGCACCGGATCCGTTCGATTTTCTGTCGGTTGGGAAGCGTCTTCAGTGCGCAAACGCTCTAAAGCGCCGCGATCCATGAGTTTCAGCGAGGGAAAAGCGGCGCGGACCATGCTGCGCAGGGATGCGTCTTCGTCCAGAGCCAGCAAAAGATGCAGCAACGAAATTTTCGGCCGGCCATCCTGCAGGGATGCCAGAAGCCAGGCTTCTCGACCCGCAGTCAACACGTTTTGGGAGAGCGCCAGCGCCTCGCCGTCACCAATCGCTGCCTCATCAAGGGCGCGATCAATCTCGGATTGAAGCTTGTCTGTCGGTATCTGAAGTTGTTGGAAAAGGTCAGCGTTGGTGTCCGATTCTACAACTGCACACAACCAGTGGGAAATATCTACAAATTGATGTCCGCGCCGCGCAGCAATCGATGCAGCGCTTTCAAGTGACACACGCAACCCCGGCTCAAGCGCTTCTACAAGGCGATTGAGATCAATTTGCGACATGCAGCGAGCCTCCAGTTTGGATCATTCCACAACGTGACGTGGCATAGTTAGGTTGCTAAAACTCGCTTGTCTAGCCGAAAGTTGCATTTTTATTTGGAGAGTTTAAAAAGGGGTGGTCACAATTATGCCTCATTTTCCATAAGTCTGTTCAGTGAATAACATTACGTAACGGAAGTAACTGTCACAGAACTATCATTTTTTACGGGGGATAAACTGGCTTTGGATCTCAATGAAGACATTTCAGTTAAAGAATACCTTGGAGATTGTGGAGAAAATATTCGCTCCAACCAAAGAACTCGCGAACTATATTACAAAATTAAAGACGAAAGAAACCAAGCAAGAGCAGAAGAGCGCACTGTCTCACCACAAGAAGTTCTTCGGGTTTCTAATAAATGGACAGAGGTCAGCAATCTCGGATTGCAAATTATATATTCGGAAAGCCGCGACGTTGAAATATTAGCATGGCTTGCTGAAGCAGAACTACGCTTAAAGGGCTTTCTCGGGCTGCGTGAAGTTTACCGCGTTACATATGATATATTTTGCAACCAGTGGGACTCGGTTCGCTCTATCAGCGACGAGGATGATGATGAAAGATTTGCACCCTTTGCCGGTTTGAACGGCATTGGCAGCGAGGGAACGCTCATTCAGCCTCTGCGCCTCAGCTCTCTCATTCCTGGCGGCAAATTCGGTGAAAACACGCTGTGGGATTTCCAGCTGGCGCAAAGATCCTCCGAAACCAAACGCAAGGAAGAGCTGTATAATGCGGCGTCCGAAGCAGGCATTGCGGCCATGTCGGCCCATCTTGCGCAGGTCAATGCGTGTCTGTCGCTGTTTGATGAGATCAGCACGATCCTGTCGCAGAAATGCGGGGCGAATGCGCCTGCCAGTTCCAACATTCGCAACGCCCTGATCGAGGTCGCAGCCGCTATCCGCGCACTTGGCGGGCGCGACGAAATACCTGCTGCCGTCGGCGAGATTGCACGGATAGCGGAGAATGGTGGCGCGCCATCACAGCCAGAGGTTCAGAAAACAGCGATAAAAAATCCCGAAGAAATCGCTTCACGTGACGAAGCGTTTGAAACTCTTCTTACAGTTGCGCGTTATTTCCGCCGAATGGAGCCACATTCTCCGATATCGCTGGCCATTGAAACACTGGTTCGCAGGGGGCGCATGGATTTTTCAGAATTGCTCGCGGAGCTTTTACCCGAGGCGCAGGCACGCAACGCCGTGCTGACTGCTGCAGGCATAAAGCCCGGCGGCGAGAACAACGGAAAATAGTGAAACCACGGGAGCTTGAGCGCTCTCTTCAGTCAGCAATGCCCAAAAGGCATCAAGGAGGTTTGAATGGCAAGTGTGCACGAAAAGCTGGAGCGGGTTCGCAAGCCCCGCGTTCACATCAAATACGAAGTAGAAACCGAAGGCGCGATGGTGGTGAAAGAGCTGCCGTTTGTGGTTGGTGTTCTGGGCGATTTTTCCGGCAACCCAACGCAGCCGCTAAAGCCATTCGGTGAGCGAAAATTCGTTCAGATCGACCGCGATAATTTCGATGAAGTCATGCGCCGCATGACTCCCGGTCTGAACATTGCCGTCCCCAACACGCTGCATAACGATGGCACCGATATTCAGGTGAACCTGAAGTTCGAAAGCATGGACGATTTCCTTCCGGCGTCGGTTGTCGACCAGGTGCCTGCGCTGAAAGCGCTGCTCGATGCCCGCAATGAATTGCGTGACCTGCTGTCCAAGGCGGACCGGTCGGAAGACCTTGAACGCCTACTGGAGGATATCCTTCAGAACAAGACGGATCTCGGCAAGCTCGTATCCGAACTGAAAGAGAAGAATGGCGCACCACAGTAATTCGCTGCGGTTCAACCTGCATTGATGGCCCCGGCGCACGGGGCTTCACATGTTCTAGCGGCGAAAGAAGCCGCATTTGGAAGGATTGAAAAATGAGCGCTGAGAGCCTGCTGAAGAATGAGACACAGGCAACAACCGAACAGGACGGCGGTCTGCTGTCCAAGGTTGTCGCTGCCACTCGCCAAACCGAACCCGATCGCGCCCAGAACCTGCTGCGCACGCTGACCGACCAGGCGCTGAAAGGCACCGTCAAATACGATCGCAACCTGACCGTTACGTTGAACCAGGCCATTGCTGAAATCGACAAGGCTATATCCAGCCAGCTTTCGGCCATCATGCAATCCCCGGAATTCACCAAGCTCGAAGGCACATGGCGCGGACTGAACTATCTCGTCAAAAACTCGGAAACCAGCGTCAATCTGAAGATCCGCGTTCTCAACGCATCCAAGCGTGAGTTGGGCCGCGATCTTGAAAAGGCTGTGGAATTCGATCAGTCACGGCTGTTCAAATCCATCTACGAAGACGAGTTCGGAACACCCGGTGGCGAGCCTATGGGTGCCATCATCGGAGACTACGAATTCGACAATTCGTTCGATGATATCCAGCTGCTCCAGGGCGCGTCATCGATTGCCGCTGCCGCCTTTGCGCCTTTCATTTCGGCTGCGAGCCCGCACATGTTCGGCTTTGACGATTACCGCGACCTGGCACGGCCGCGCGATCTCGAAAAGATCTTCGACACTGTGGAATATGCGAAATGGCGTAGCTTCCGCGAGAGCGACGACTCACGCTTCGTAACACTGGCCCTTCCGCGGGTTCTGGCACGCATGCCCTATGGCCCGAAGACAAATCCTGTGGACGAGTTTGCCTATGATGAGACGAATGGTTCCCCTAATGGTGACCTGCCGCATGATCAGTATTGCTGGATGAACGCGTCCTACGTCATGGGAACGAAGCTGACCGACGCCTTTGCCAAATATGGCTGGTGCACGGCCATTCGCGGCGCGGAAAACGGCGGCAAGGTTGAAAACCTGCCTATGCATGTCTTCTCCAGCGATGACGGCGATCTGGATCTGAAATGCCCCACTGAAGTTGGCATTACCGACCGTCGGGATGCCGAACTTGGCAAGCTCGGCTTCCTGCCGCTGTGCCATTACAAGAACACGGATTATGCCGTCTTCTTCGGCGCGCAAACGGCCCATAAGCCGAAACTCTACGACCGCCCGGAGGCAACTGCCAATGCCGCGGTTTCGGCTCGCCTGCCTTATATGATGGCGACGTCTCGTTTCGCGCATTACCTGAAAGTCATGGGTCGCGACAAGATCGGCTCCTTCATGGAAGCATCCGATTGCGAAGTCTGGCTCAACCGCTGGATCTCCAACTACGTCAACGCCAATGACGAAGCGGGCGAAGAGTCGCGAGCGAAGTATCCTTTGCGGGATGCGAAAGTGACCGTTCAGGAAATTCCGGGGAAGCCGGGTGCCTATAACGCAGTCGCATGGATGCGTCCGTGGTTGCAGATGGAAGAGCTGACCACATCGCTGCGCATGGTCGCTCGTATTCCTACCAAGAACTGAACCAAACAGGAGATGGGGGCTTTTCGGCCCCCATCCCGGCCTTCTTGCCCGGAGCCCATTCATGCCGCCACGGTCCGTTTCGGACATTCGCAGTCAGGCCGATCAGCTCATCGCGCTGATCGACGACGCGCTGAATCGCCAGGTTAACGCTATTCTGCACCATGCCGATTTTCAGGCCATGGAAGCACGGTGGCGTGGCCTTGCCATGGTCGTGCGCGAGGCGAGCCGTAGCCCCGAGGTCAAGATCAAGCTTTTGAATGCGAGCTGGCGTGAACTGGCGCGCAGCATGGAAAGAGCGACCGACTTCGATCAGAGCCATCTTTTCGAAATCGTCTACAACCGCGAATTTGGCATGCCCGGTGGAGAACCCATCGGCCTGATGTTGGGCGATTACGCATTTTCCCCTGAGGATATAGATGGTGTAGACGGCATCACGACATTGTCGCAGATCGGCATGGTGGCTGCTGCCGCGTTCTGCCCGTTCATTGCCGGTGCCTCTCCGTCCACAATCGGATTGCAAGATTTTTCGGAACTGGCCCGCGTGCAGGATTTCTCATGGCTGAAGCAGGAGAAATCGCGCCTGCGCTGGAATACCTTGCGCGCCCGCGATGACAGCCGCTTCATCGGCCTCGTTGCGCCGCGCATCCTTCTTCGCTCGCCCCACAAACCCTTCTCCCGCCGACGCGAAGACCCCTTTCCGTTTCGCGAACACATTGGCGAAGATGGAGATACACTGCTGTGGGGCAACCCGGCTTTTGCCTTTGCCTCCGTGGTGGTGCGCAACTTCATCGATTCAGGCTGGTTTGCCGATATTCGCGGCGTAACGCAGGATGAGATCGACGGCGGAATGCTGTCTTCCTGGCAGCTGCCGCCGCTTGATCTGGGCATCGAGAGCAACGGCCTTTCCGCCCAGCCGCCGGTGGAAATGCAGCTGACCATGGGACAGGAGCAGCAATTTTCCGATCTCGGCATCGTGCCCGTTTCAACGACGTATCTGTCGAGCATGGCGATTTTCAATGCCAATCAGTCCCTTCACGCCCCCGGCCACTATTCCAAGGAAAGCGCCCGCCAGAACGCGCGGCTGGCCGCCATGCTGCAATACGTGCTCTGCGCTTCCCGCTTCTCGCATTACCTCAAGGTCATCATGCGCGACGATATCGGCCAGTTGAGCGATGCGCTGACGATTGAGCGCAAATTGGAAAACTGGTTGTCGTCCTACACTTTGGGCAACGACGATGCCGAAGCTTCGCTTCGCATCCGCTACCCGCTGCGCTCAGCTGGCATCAAGGTTTACGAAATTCCCGGAAAGCCGGGCAGCTTTTCCTGCACGGTGCGGCTGCAGCCGCATTTCCAGCTGGACGACGTATCCACCAGCTTTCACCTCATTGCCGAGACAACCACGCCAACCGCATCGATTACGCGGTCTTCGCCTGAGCCACAAAGGATACAAGCATGACACTTCGCGACGACATCACCCGCCTCATCGATGCCGACCAATTGCAGGAAGCGATTGCCCACGCCCGGGACCATGTGAAGAAAAACGCCTCCGAGAAAGAGGGTCGCTATCTCTACATCGATCTCCTGATACTGGCGGGTGAACTTGAAAAGGCGGACGCCCAATGCAACGTGGCCTCAACCTTCTCCCCTCAGGATGCCGTCGGCTTTTCCCTTTTCCGGCAGCATTTGCGGGCCATGGCGGCGAGGGTAGCATGGTTCGAGAAAGGTGCCGTTCCCGACTTCACACATGGACCATCCGAGCTGGACCAGCTGGCCATTCAGGCCAATATTGCCGCCCGTGAAGGTCAGCTGGAAGCCGCTCGCAAGGCGTTGGCCGAGCTGGATGAGAAGCGTGCTGAAATTTCCCTCACCGTGAACGAGGGCAAGGCGGGCTACATCCGCGACCTCGACGACCGTGTACCTCACGCGCTTGAAGTGCTGACCAACGGCGGAAAATATCTCTGGATCGATTATGATCGGATCGAAAGCCTCGCCATCGAGCCCATGAGCCGTCCGCGTGATCTCGCCTACCGGCAAGCGGAATTGACCCTTCGCGATGGCGCTATCGCCTCGGTCCTGCTGCCCGCGCTCTACCATAGCAATGACTCCAGCACATCACTGCTGCTGGCGCGCGAAACAGTCTGGGACGAGGACGCGGCGCTTGTGACTGGCAGGGGTCAACGCTGCCTGATTGTTGGCGATGATCTCGTGCCTTTCCATGAAATCTCCAGCATGTCGGCACCGGCGCATGAACAAGAAAGGCAGTCTGCCCTTGGTTGATCCGCTGGAACAGTACCGCCCCAAGCAAAGAACTTTGGCTCGCTCGGTTCTCGACCGGCTGCTGGACGACGCGCCGGATATGGAGAGCGATCCGCCGACAAGTCTTTCCGACCAAGTGCGGGAGATGCGCGAAGTCATCAGGCGCGATCTAGAGCAGTTGCTCAACACCCGGCGCAATCCGGCAGGTCCGCCCGCTGTATTGAAGGAGCTGACGGACGCGCTGGTGAGCTATGGCGTGGACGGCATTCTCTCGGCAAATCTGGTCACCGACCAATCTAAGGCAAAGCTGGCGCAGACAATCGAAAGGCGGATTTCGATGTTCGAAACGCGCCTGTCGGACGTGACAGTGACGATCGTAAAAAACCGCATTGATGGAGACCGGGCTTTGCGGATGCGGATCAACGCGACCTTCCGCCTTCATGAAGGTATGCCGCCGATCAGCTTTGAGTCCAAGATTGATCCATCGACGCAGCGTTTCCTTGTGGAGGCGGGTCATGGCTGAGGGCTTTCTCGAAAAATACAATGACGAGCTCTTCGCATTGCGAAAGCGCGCGTCGCGCTTCGCTGCCGCTTTCCCGAAGATTGCTGGCCGCCTCCGCATGACCGGCGAGGTTGCCGATGATCCGCATGTCGAACGGTTGATACAAAGCTTTGCCTATTCCGCAGCCCGCGTTCGCCAAAAGCTGGATGACGAGTTTCCGGAGCTTTCCGACAGCCTGTTGGAGACGCTGTACCCGCATTATCTTGCACCGCTGCCCTCCATGAGCGTCGTGCATTTTTCGCCGAGCCCCGCGCTCGCAACCGTGCAGACCCTGCCCCGACATAGTGAAATTCTGGCCGAGCCGATTGGCGGTGAAAGCTGCCGGTTCCGCACCACACAGGACGTCCATATCGTACCGCTGGAAATCGCATCCGCAACGCTTGCCAGCCAGCCGATCGATGCGCCCTTTTCGCCCTCATCCGCTGGAGCCGCATCGTGTCTGCGGATTTCATTGCGCACCACCTCGCCCCGGCCCACAAGCTTTGGCGAAATGGGTCTGAATTCATTGCAGATCTTTATTTCCTCGGCGTGGCAACAGGCAACGGCACTTCATGAACTACTGACCAACCATTGCATCGGGCTTGCGCTTGCGCAGCATTCCGAAGACCGCAACGCCGTATTTCTACCGCCGTCGAGCCTGAAGCCATCGGGCTTCTCGAAAGACGAGGCGATGCTGCCCTACCCGGCAAACAGCTTTGATGGCTACCGCCTGCTGACAGAGTTCTTCGCGCTTCCGCAAAAGTTCCTGTGTTTCGATATCGCAGGGCTCGATCAATGGGGCGGGAGCGACTGCGAGCTTTACATCTATCTTGATGCCGCCGACTCTCGCCTCGAGAGAATGATTGCAGCGAAGGATTTAGTGCTCAACGCGTCGCCCGTCATCAATCTTTTCAAGCAGAGCTGCGAACCGTTGACGCTTGATGGCACCCGCACGGAATATCGCTTGCTGCCGGACGCAAGACGGCAGCGGACCCGCGAAATCTACGGCGTGGAAAACGTGCAATTGACCACCCGTTCAGGCCAGATTGAGAAGACATCCCCCTTCTTCGGTCGCACGCAACGCAGCAACGGCTCCAATGTGTTCTGGCAGACCTATCGCCGTTTTGATGATGATGACGGTTCCTCCGATACGGATATTGCGTTCATCGATCAGCAGCGTGGTCCTTTGGGCCCGCTTGATGTCGTCGCCAGCGTCGATACGCTGTGCATCAACCGCGAGCTGCCAAGCCAGCTTCCCTTTGGCGGCGGGCATCCCTTTCTGCAGCTTTCGGCAGGCAACGAGGCCGTGGGCTCGATCCAGGCTTTGATGCCGCCAACGCCCGCCATCCGCATGAATGAACGTTCGGCGCGGGAATGGCGGTTGGTCTCGCATCTGCTGCTCAACCACCTTTCACTATTCGATAATGGTGGCGCTCCGCTGAAGGATATTCTCTCCCTTTATGCCTTCCGCGACTCGCCTGAAACGCGGCAGCTGGTGGAAGCGATTACATCAGTCGAAGCCCGCAATTCCCATGCGCGTATCGGCTCTGCCATGGTTCCCGGCACTGACATCACGCTTGAATTCGACCCGGCAATGATCGACAGGCCGGCGGCCTACATCTTCGCCAGTGTGCTAAACCATTTCTTCGGGCTCTATACGTCGATCAACAGTTTCACACGCCTGACCGCAACGATGCGCGGCCACTCCGAACCTCTTGCCCGTTGGCCTGCCCGTGCGGCGGACCGACCCCTGTTGTAGGAGGAAGACGATGCAGCGTGAGATGCTCGACATTGAGAAACAGCAAGCAGAGCTTCTGGCAACCAACCCAGGTGGCTTCGAGCCTGCAACGGCGTTCCGGGTTGCGCAGCATCTGTCCTCCAATGATGAGCTGACGATCGGATCGCATAACGGTGCCCGCCCTACCCCCGTTGTTATCAGCGGCTATCGCAGGAAGAATGGCACGCTCGAACTGCGCTCTGCCTTTGCCCCTATCATCGGGCCGCTTGGTTCCTTGCCGCCGAGCTATTCGGAATTGCAGCAACGCGAGGAGCGCAATCGCTCCAAGGCGTTGACGAGCTTCTTCAACCTGTTTGCCGCCCGTTTCAGCGAACTCTTTGTTTCGGCGACCGAAAAATACCGGATGGCGCGTGGCCTGCGCTGGTCGCACGACCGCGAAAACAATGCTTTTCGCAAGACCTTGCTGGCCCTGACCGGCTTTGGCACTGCAGGTTTGAGTGATAATGCTGGCGTCAAGGACGACGTTCTCCTTCGGTTCAGCGGCCTGTTGGCAAATCGCAATCGCAACACGACGGCGCTGACTTCGATGCTGCAGGAATTCACTGGCCTACCGGTCACGATCGAGCAGTTCTGCAGACGCTGGGTGCCGCTACCTGTCCACGAGCAAAGCCAGCTTGGGCAGGCCGGTGGCTTACGTCTGGGCCAGAACGTGACAGCGGGCAGCGCCATCGAGGATTTCAGCAGCCGCTTTCGCATCGTTCTCGGTCCGGTTGGCTATTCGGACTATCTCGCGCTGACGCCCGGCTCGAAACGGCTTGCCGAAATCTTCGCAGTGGCACGCCTTTTCGTCGGCAGCGGTTTCGATTTCGATGTTCAGGTCATTTTGAAGAAAGAGGACATTCCGTTTTGCCGCCTTGGCCAGGACGCTTCCCCGGCAAGGCTTGGTTGGAACAGCTGGGCGCGGGTGGCACCGGCAGGCAAGGATAGCATGGATGCGATCGTAACCGAGCGCGAAGGCTCGGCGGTCTCAAGCGTGAGGGCGCTATCGTGAAACTTGTGCTGAAGGACACACAAACGAACGGCGCAACCAAGCCTAACCAATGGAGCCTCGAACACGGCAGTCGCATGATTGGGCGTTCCAGCGACAGCGACTGGCAGATGAACGATGATGCAAGGCGAGTCTCCAAGCATCATTGCACTATTTCCCGGGATCAGGCCGGGTTCTTCATTGTCGACCAAAGCGCCAATGGCACGCAGGTCGATGGGCGGCTGCTGCTGGAGGGAGAGACGAGCCGCCTGCAAAGTGGCTCACGCATCGGCATCGGCACGCGCACTTTCGAGGTCGTGATTACCGGTGAGGCAGAGGCGGATTTTAGTGATCCCGATCAGTCACTGCGCATCAGCGACGAGACAATGACAATCTCGGCAATCCTCTCAGACATTGCCCCGAGCGGTCGTGCCTCACGTGGGCCGATCGCCGCAGGCGCTTCCAATGATGGCTGGCCTGATGCTGCACCAAGCCCATCGGGGAAGAAGACAAAGACCATTTCGCGCAATGTGGAGGTGGGCTGGGATGCCCCGCCCTCTACCAGTGGCGTTGGGACCGTGCTGCCAAATGACTGGAACGAGGAGCCGGTTGAAAGCAGCAAACACGAACATACGGATGCAATGAACATTCCCGTACTCGTGTCCCGCCCTGCAAAGCCGAAGCCGGACGCTCAGGATTTCGACGCGATCTTCACACCGGAATCGGAAACGCAGGAAAAGGAGCCGGAGGCTTTGAACAGCACGCCGGGTCATGACCCGGTCGATGATCTTTTGACGCAACTGGAAAGAGAAACGGCAGAATGTTTGGCCGTTCTGGATATCGACCCGGCCGACCTCGCGCATGAGACCGATGCAACGACCGACAGGGCGCGACTTGAAGGCCTCATTCGCCAGCAACGGCTCCTTGCGTCATCGCTCGAAACGCTGATCCGTACCTCCACGCTCAAGCTGGAGCCAAGGCTAATTGAAGCGAAGGCAGATGCGCAAAACGATTGGCGCACCCTGCTTGCCCGCAAGCAATGGCGGCAGATGATCAGCAGGACGGATTACTGGTCCACATTCAAAAAGCAATTCGACGAGGGTGGCCGAGCTTTATCGGTCAGGGAGTTTCTTCAACGGGCAGCGCGTGGAGACGCCGCACCTGAAGAGGCTCTCAACCCACGCCAAACAGACACCAAGGGGGTAAGCAACCAAGATGAGGCATGAAAACCGTGTCGCGTGGAGCGAGGGCATGTTCCTTCGCGTTCAACATTTTCAGCAATCCGACCGCTGGACGGAACGACTTGTGCGCAACACGACGCGCAATCTCTCGCCATATCCATGGGGTGTGGCAGAGATCGGCATAGACCGCAGTGCACTGGCAATCGGGCAGTTCGCCCTGTCCAATCTGCGCGGCATCCTGCCGGATGGCACGCCGTTTGAAGCCCCCGAAGATACCGACCTTCCGTTGCCGCTCGATCTGGATGAAAGCGTCAAGAATGCCATTGTGTATCTGGCACTTCCGGCCCGCCAGCCGGGCAAGGCTGACATGTCCACCGGTGGAAAAGCCGATATCAACAGCGTGCGGATTGTTGCCACGACCTATGAGGCCACGGACGCCAATGTCGATACCGATTTCGTGGCACCCATCGAAGTTGGACGGCTGAGCCTGAAGTTCCTGAAAACCGGCGATGATCTTTCCGGCTATGACCTCATCGGTTTGGCTCGCGTTGTTGAAGTTAGGTCTGACCGCGCCGTAATCCTGGATCCCGATTTCATCCCGCCCGTGCTGAACTGCGCCGCGTCATCGCGGCTGAGCGAACTTTTGACCGAACTGCTTGGCATCGTCAGGCACAGGGCACAGGCCATTTCGGAGCGGATCGGTGATCCGACTATCAGAGGCACGGCGGAAGTGGGGGATTATTTCCTTCTGCAGATCCTCAATCGCGCCGATCCGCTGCTTGCTCACCGTTCCGCCAATGCAACGCGCTTCCACCCCATTCGCTTTTACGAGGACTGCATTCAGCTGGCCGGTGAACTTGCCACCTTCACGACGGATAAAAAGCGTGCAACGGATTTTCCGCCCTATCGGCATGACGATCTAAAGACCAGTTTTGCCGCGGTATTCGATGATCTGCGCACATCGCTCTCAGCGGTTCTGGAGCAAGCCGCTGTCGCGATCGAACTGGTAGAGCGCAGGCACGGCGTGCGCGTCGGAACCATTCACGATCGCACCCTCCTGCGCGATGCCGGTTTTGTGCTCGCGGTACGCGCAGACATGTCCGCCGAGGATATTCGCCGCAAACTGCCAGCGCAGATCAAGGTCGGTCCGGTCGAGCGTATTTCCGAACTGGTCAATGTGGCGCTTCCGGGTATTCCCGTCCGGTCTCTGCCAGTGTTGCCGCGCCAGCTCCCCTATCGCTCGGGCACGATTTACTTCGAGATCGACACCAAGTCACCTCTTTGGAAGCAGCTTGAAACCTCTGGCGCCATTGCGCTGCATCTCGCGGGTGAGTTCCCTGGCCTTGAGATGGAAATGTGGGCCTTACGCGAATGAGCAACGACAAGCCTTCTTCATGGCAGGATTTGCCGACAGTGGTGGAAATTACCGACGAGAGCCGGCTTCGAAACAAGAATGCCCGCAACATGGCTGCCATTCTTGATGACATCATCGAGACTGACATCGTGCCCTCGCGCGCGGGACGCGGCGACAGTTCGCTGCCGATCGATGCGCTGCTTTCCAATTTCCGTTTCGGCGGAGAAGAGGTGCCAACGCTGGTGCAATCGGCAGCGCCGTTGCTCAACCTCGCGCATGTGCTGCGCTTCAGCGATGTTGAGCCGGACCCGGAACATCTGCGCCGCGCTTGCATGGAAGCCATCACGCGTTACGAGCGCGACCTGGGGTCGGCGCGTATAAGCCCGGAACGCGCCAGAGCCGCTCATTACGTGGTCTGCGCGACCGTGGACGATGTCATCCTGAGCAAGCCTTGGGGCGTGCGTGCGGGCTGGGCGCGCTCCGGCCTCGTTTCCACCTTCCATAATGATGTAACGGGCGGTGACCGCGTATTCGACATTCTCGACCATTTTCACCAGTCGCCGGGTGCCAACAAGGACCTTCTGCTGCTCCTCTATCTCAGCCTTTCTTTGGCGTTTGAGGGGCGCACACGCGTTTCCGCCAAGGGAGCGCTCGAGCTTTCCCGCATCCGCGACAGCCTCTATAAAACGCTGATTGGCCAATATGGCGTCTTTGAGCGTGAACTGTCTCCGCACTGGCAGGGTGTCCAAGCCCGCCACACGCCGCTGCGCACCATGGCAGCACTCTGGACGCTGCTCTCACTGATCGCACTGGCATTTGCCTTTGGCTATCTGTTCTTCACCCTGTCTCTGAACAGCGCCTCCGACACAACCTTCGAGCGGCTGGCATCGTTGCCGCCAACGGATACGCCGAGTGTGCTGATCACAACACCACCAGCCCCACCCGAAACACCCACAATCGCCGCGCAGCAACCGAGAGCCGAGCCACCAAGGACTGTCGTGCCGCCAAAACCGACGCGGCTGGATAATCTGATGGCTTTCCTCCAGCCAGAGGTTCAAAGAAATCTGGTAACGCTGGCAAATGTGAATGGGCGCCTTCGCGTGCGCATCAACAATTCCGGCCTCTTCAATGTGGGAAGCGCAGACGTCAGCCCGCAATTTCGTGATCTGATCCAGCGCATTGGCGGCGCACTTGCGGCCGACAAGTTCCGTGCGGTTGTTATCGGCTACACGGACAATGTGCCGATCAAGACCATCCAGTTCCCATCAAACTGGCATCTTTCGGAAGCACGCGCCAAGGCGGTGGGCGATATTCTCTCCACCTTCACCGGTCCCGACGCCATCCTGACTGAGGGCCGCGCCGATAGTGACCCGATTGCGGACAACAATACCGCCGAGGGGCGCGAGAAGAACCGCAGAACAGAAATCATGGTGCTGACCAATCCCGGCGAGCAACTGAGCGAAGCTGGTATTCTTTCCCCCTCGATAACAACGACAACCGGACAGCAACCAGGTGAGGCCCAGCAATGAATCCGCTGAGTTATTTTTATACGATCCGGTCATATGTCGATAGCTACGCTTCCCTCATCGGCAGACGGTTCATCTCGTTGCTGTGGGCTGTGGCGATCTGCGTCGTCATCTGGTTCTACGGCTATCTCGTCAGCTTCGGCACGTTCAAGCCGTTCGGAACAACCCAAGCGCGGTTGATCGCCATCGGCATCATCCTGCTGATCTGGATCATCTATATCGCTGTCACGCTGTTCCGCGCGCGAAAGCAGGACAAGGAACTTGTTGATAGCATCGAGCAGGAGGCCTTGAACAACAGGAATGCAGAGGTCGGGGAAATACAAACCCGCCTGAAAGAGGCGCTTGCCCTCTTGCGCCGCGTTACAAAGAAGCGGTTTGGCTATATCTACGATCTGCCTTGGTATGTGATCTTCGGGGCACCCGGTTCCGGTAAGACCACGGCGCTGACCAATTCCGGCCTGCAATTTCCCTTGGGTGACGCTCTGGGCGAAAGCGCCGTGAAGGGTATCGGCGGCACGCGAAACTGCAATTGGTGGTTCACGGATGAGGCAATCCTCATCGATACCGCGGGTCGCTACACCACACAGGACGACCTAGACGGCTCATCGAAGGCCGGATGGGAGGGCTTCCTTAACCTCTTGCGCCGCTATCGTCGCTCCCAGCCAATCAATGGTGCGCTCGTCACTCTATCCATCCACGACCTTCTGACGCGCGACCCGGAAGAGCAGCGGCAAGAGCTTCGCTCCATCCGGCAGCGTCTGTCGGAACTGGACGAGTACCTGCACGCCCGCGTGCCTGTTTATGTCGTGTTGACAAAGGCCGACCTTTTGGATGGCTTCATCGAATTCTTCGATGGCTTCAACAAGACGGATCGCCATCAGGTCTGGGGCACGACATTCAAGCTGGACGAAAGCTATTCTGGGCAGGATCTTCCGCAACGCTTCCTCGAAGAGTTTGAACTGTTGCAGCAGCGTGTCGATGCGATGCTGATCGAACGGTTGCAACAGGAGCAGAATGCCGAGATTAGGGGCCGCATTTTCCGCTTCCCGGCAGAACTTTCCAAGCTCAAGGACAGACTGCATGAGGCACTGAGCGAGCTTTGCGCCAGTTCGCCTCTCATCGAATCGCCGTTGCTCCGGGGTGTCTACTTCGCCTCAGGCACACAAGCGGAAGCTGGCACAACAGCGCCTCGCGCCCACCGCAGTTACTTTCTGGTACGCCTTTTCAAGGACGTCATATTTCCGGAAGCCGCACTCGTCATGCGTGACAAGCGCCTTTCCGGCAGACAGTTGCTGGTCCGGCGCATAGCATACGGCGTATGTACGGCTGTCGTCGCCATCGTCTTTGCTGGCTGGATCTTCACCTATTTCGCCAACACGCAGGCGCTGGCGGAAGCAGACCGCAAGCTCAACGCCTATCAGCAGCTGGTACAGGGCATTCCGGTCCGCAACGTCTCGGATGCAGATTTTCTCCGCATCCTGCCAGCGCTCGACAATCTGCGCGACGTCAATTCCGGTTTTCAGAAGGATCGCGTCTGGAACGTTGGCTTCGGCCTGGATCAGGAAGAAAAGATCGCGGGACGGCAGCGGGACGCCTACCAGCGCGCGCTGAATGCATTGCTCCTGCCACGCATGATCGTCCAATTGCAGAAACAGTTGCAAGATGAAAACGATGTTGCCCGCACGTTCAACTCACTCAAGCTTTACGGCATGCTGGGTGGTCTTGGTAATCTGGACCGAGAATTCATGACTGTGCAGTCGCAGGATATGTTTGCCTCACTCTATCCGGGGGATGGGCGCGCTGCTGCCCGCGATGCACTCAATCGACACGCTCGCGCTCTGGCCACTGGTGCACTTGCACCGATTGAACTTGATGCGAGGCTGATATCCAAAGCGCGAGACACGATCCGGAATCAGGCGATAGGAGCGCGTGCCTATGATATCCTGGCGGGCCTGCCGCAGGCACGGGAGCTTGCGGAGTGGAGTCCATCTGGCGCTTTCGGCCCACTTGGAGAACGTGCCGTAGAACGTGAAAGCAAGGCACCGCTAGTGGATGGTATCGAAGGGCTATTTACCGCCAATGGATACCGCAGCGTCGTCATTCCACAGGTGTCGTACGCCTCTCGCGTCGCATTGTCTGAGGCCTGGGTTCGCGGGTCTGACGATGCAATTCGTGGTGCAACGGTGGAAACCGTGGCGCAGGCTGCGCTTCAGATTTACTTCGACCGGTTTGAAAAACGCTGGAACGACCTTCTCACGGATGTCCGCATCAAGCCTTCGCAAAGCCTTGGTGACGCGGTTGAAACCACTCGCATTCTGGCCAATGATCGCAACATCGTCATTGAAGCCGCGAGATCCATTGCCGATGCCACAGACCTGCGCCCCAATGCGGGGGCAAGTTTGACGACGCTTGCCTCAACCGCAGACGGCGACAATACGGCTGCGATTTTGTCGGCGACCGTCGATGCCTCCGACCCCTACGGCCCTCTGCGCGACATGCTGGCGGTGAAAGGTTCAGGCAGCGCCAACCAGCAAACTGGCAGCAAGGACGCTGGTTCACCTTCCGAACAGCTGCTCGCAAATATCAAAGAGTTGCATGAGCAATTGGCACGCTCCTCGACGGCATCGGACGAGGTCGCGAAGGTGTTCGATGTGGACAGCCAACTGACGAAAGCCAATCAGGATCTGTTGCAAGAGGCCCGTCAGCTTCCCGCACCGCTCGATATATGGGTTGCTGGCCTTGCAGCCGACGTTGGCTCGCTTGCCGTCAAATCCGCCCGGGGCCGGATTGCCGATCTTTGGGCGGCAGAGGCTGCGTCACTATGCTCATCCATCGTTTCCGGACGCTACCCATTTGATCGGGCGTCGCCGAGAGATGTTGCGATGGCGGATTTCACGAGGCTTTTCGGGCCGACCGGCACCTTCCAGACGTTCTTCAAACAGCGCATGGAGCCATTCGTGGACAAGACGACAAACCCGTGGGGTTGGAAGGGCACATTTGGCGCGACGAGCATACCGAGCGACGCCATTGCGCAGTTCGAAAATGCCGACAAGATCTTCCGCGCATTCTTTCCCAATGGAAGTGACGTGCCAGCCGTTTCCATCAACGTAAAGCCGGTTTCGCTGTCTCAGGCATCCAGCGCGGTGATGCTGGAAATCGAAGGCGAGCGGGTCGTCTATTATCATGGTCCGGTTCAGGCGAAGTCCATCACGTGGCCATCGGAGGCCAATTCCGCCAATCTTTCGCGCATCGCCTTCCAGCCAGGAGGTTGGCAGCAGGCGAAAACAGAAAACGGAGACTGGTCTCCTTTCCGCCTGCTCGATGATGCTAAAATCGATAATCAGGCCGGTGATCTGTTGCGAGCGAGGTTTGAAAATAGCGGTCAGGTGGCAGAGTTCGATATTCAATTTGGATCGGTGCTCAATCCTTTCAGGCTGGACGCGCTTGCGAAGTTTAGCTGCCCTGCTCAATTCTGAGCGACAGATGTCACCTTTAACGGAGGGGATGATGACAATGAAACTAGACCGATGCCGCAGAGCTGACTTGTCAGTCTGATGGCAAAGCAAGTCAGCACTCCCGTTAAAGCCGCAGTCGAAAGCGATCGGATCGGCTTTTTCGGGAAAATCCAGAGCCACGGAGATTTCCTCTCCGAGGGTCTGGACCGCGATCTTATCGGCGCCATCGATGGCTGGGTACAGGCAGGAATGCACGCCTGTTCCGATGCATTTGCGTCGCGCTGGAATTCCGTGTTTTCCGCGTCCCCGCCATTGCGCTTCATTACCGAGCGCGGAATTTGGGGGCCCAATGCCTATGCGGGTGTTCTTCTTCCCAGCCGGGACAGGGTTGGCCGTAAATATCCGTTGGTCGTCTTGGCTCAAATGGCGGATTTCAACTATCACCCAAGAACGATCTATCTTGATGATACGTGGTTCATGGCCGCAGAGGCGGTGGCCGAAACATCCATGACACAAGACTTCGACATGCAGCGTTTCACCAGCGCGATCAAACGTTTGCGAATGCCCAAGCCCAAAGGCGAAGATGAAGATATCAGGTTTTCAGCCCGCTCCGGGGAGCCGATAAGCCTGTGGTGGTACATCGACGCCGACACGCGCCGCGCCCGCGGCATGAAATTCGAAGGAAAGCCGAAGGCAACGGATTTCGTGAAGCTTTTTCGTGAGCAGATTGCCACGGATGAGGCGGCCACGGATGCAGCCCCTGCCTCAACACCGCCTCAGAAAGCGACGACCGAAACCAAACCGGCTGTCCCACCAAAACCCGCCGCTGCGCCAGCTCCGCCGCCGCAAGCTGCACCCGCGGCTTCACTTGTTTACAGTTATGCCACCCATCCGGGCACGCGCCTCAGCGTTAACGCGGATGCGCTGTTCGTCTCAAAGAGCCCTGCTCTCTTTGCCATTGCCGACGGTGTGGGAGACAGCAATGCAGCAGTCGAGGCTGCAAGGCTGACGATGAATGCGCTGACAGATATTCCCAGCAACGACCATGCTGAATTTGTCGCGCAGGATATCAAAGGCAAACTCGGGACCGTCAACAGCCTGTTACTGTCACGCCAGATTGGCCCAGAAGCGCCAAGGCCAATGGCAAGCGTGGTTCTGGCATCTGTTGTTGAAAACACTCTCAGAGTTTTATGGTCAGGCGATGCGCGCGCCTACCTGATGCGTGATGGCACAATGCATATGCTCTCGCGTGATCACGTCATCGTCGGCATAAGGAAGCAGCTGTCGCAATGCCTTGGGCTTTCCCAACAGTTCCGTCCAGATACACTAAGCGAAGAATGGGGCTTACACGACCGCCTGCTGCTTTGCAGTTTTCCACTGATACAGGCACTGAAAGAGCGCGTCGTTGCTGAGATACTGCAAGAAACGAGGATCGATGATTGCGCCAATGCTCTGATACAGGAAGCACTTATCGAAAATATCAGAGAGAATACCAGCGCGATCGTGATTGGAAACCGGCTTGAGCAGCAATGACGAGGTTGTTAGGCGTTTTGCCGATTTGTGGACGGCGATACGACAGTCCGACGCACCGAACGACGTGATAGATCGTGTTCGTGATGCGCTTGACCGCAAGGCGACGGCGCTGGCTCGTCAAAAGCCTGACTATATCGAGAACAGTTTCACTGTCGAGGCTGTGGCCCACGAAACGGAAACCACACAAATCCTGCAGGTAATGCATCGCGACCTGGGCACCTCATTCGCCATCAAGACGGTGCCGGAAAAAGCGCGTGATGACGCCTTTCTTGTTCAGACCCTGCGAAGAGAAGCTGAGATCGGCCTTTCCATGCGGCATCCCTGCCTTCAGGAAGTTTCGGCCCTGCTGCGGCTGACCGACGGGCGGCCGGGCCTATTGCAGCCGTGGACGCCTTTTACGTTGGCGTCTCTACTGAACAGCAGGAAAGTGACGCCGCATGAGATCAACGCCTCCTTGCATCGGCTCCTTGGCGCTGTAGCTGCTCTTCACGCTGCGAATTTCGTCCATGGCGATATCACGCCCACAAATCTTTTGGTTCCAGACGGGGAACTCGATAAGGCGAGGCTTGGGGATTTCGGGATCACGTTGAAAACAGGCGAATGCCACCATATGCACGGCATCAAGCAAGCGGGTTCACCCGCGTTTTCAGCGCCGGAGCAAATGGCGGGCGAAGCGGCACATCCGAAGCACGATATCTATTCGGTCGGAAGGCTCGCAGAGCGGATGCTGAGTACCCTCGATGGAGAGGCGGATAAAAAGCTCATGAGATTTGTGCAACTATGCACCTTATCAGATGCATCAAAGCGCCCTCGTTCTGCTACCGATGCGGCTCTTCTTCTCAGCGGCGAATGACGTTACATCACCGCCGCCTCGGCAAAAGTCAGTTTTAACCGCCCGGCTGAGGCGCTGCTGCGGTTGGCACGCTCTTCTGGAAGACCGTCAGCAGCTTTGCAGAATCCACGAGTGGCGCATTGCTGGCATAGAGAACATCGCCCTTCTGCATCTGGAAGAGCTGCATCAAGGCGATGCTGGACGCATCACGCATGTTGACGTGGTAAATCACCGGCTTCATTGTTGATGTAAAAGCGATCGGATCCTTCGAGCCAGCAGGTGCCCTGGTCGGTACATTCACAATCTCATTGCGGAAAACATACACGTTGCGGGCGTCAGCACGGTCATCCAGCAAACCACCGGACCGACCAACAGCCTGCGCAAGTGTCATCTTGCCAGTTTCGAATTGAAACTCGCCAGCGCTTTTAAATGCGCCCAGCGCAGTGAAGCTAGAGGCATCGCCATCGATCATGATCTGGTCATCTGGTGACACACGAATATTCTGGCGATCTTCCCGCATGATGCGATCCAGAGAGGCGCTGGCGCGTTGGCTTCCGCGAACAACGGTCACCTGCGCTGCAGCCGGTGCGACCGTCGGCCCACCAGACTGGTTGATAACATCAAGCACGCGTTCCTGTCGGGCAGTCAGGGCAATCTTGCCGGGCGTCTTGACTGCTCCGCTCAGCATAACCGCGCTGGTCGGCTTATCGACAACTGTTACAACAGCCTGGGGATTGACCGCAGACCCCTTGAGACCCGTCACGACCTGCGACTGCAGTCCCTCGGGTGTCGAGTCGATCACGCGCTTTTTGCCTATGAAGGGCAGATTGACGCTGCCGCTCTGATCAACCGTAAAGCGTCCGAGGTTGAGTGTCTTGCTCTGCGTAGAAGAAAAAAGTCCATCTTCGCCCGTATCAAATACAGTGATGTCAATAACATCGCCGCGACGCAGACGCTGAGAATTATAACCAGTATTGCGCAAGGCAGTCAGGCCGGGGCCGTTAGCGCTTTCCAGCGAAGACTGCAACAATGGCGCAGCAGGTGCATCCGCCAATTCGATAACACGAATTTTTTCGTTGGTTTTAGGAAGAGTTGCTGACCGGATATTTCCGGCAGTCGGACCATCCGAGGGCTTTGCACAACCGGCCAACAAAGCCAAAAGAAGTACCGACGCAACCTTCTTCATCCGACATCCCCGCAACAGAATCACATACACGCAGGAATAGCATCAAAGCGATGATGGGCAACAACAGTGAAGCTGAAAATTGAAAAGATGAGAACGGTAACAAGCGCGCTGTTGCCTTTCAGCAACCACTTACGTAACGTAAGGCATTGAATTTTATGACACTTGGCGATGCACAGCTCAACTGGCGAGCTCAGACCCTTAAAATTCACCCCTCATAACCGACGGATGCGGCCTCAAGGCTACCGCTGCGCATGCCTGTCGATACTGCTTGGCTAGGCAGCTAGCAGGCGGCGGAAACTGGTCCGCCGCCTGTCTCAAAATTAGAAGCGGTAGTTCACGCCGCCCTTAACAACGTGGTCGGTCAAATCCGTGTGCGAGGCGACGCCGTTGGAGAAGGTGCGAACATCGTCTGTGGCTACATAGTTGTATTCAACCTTGGCAGATACCTGCGGCGTAAAGCGGTGCTCTGCACCTGCGCCGAGCAAATAGCCTTCCTTCATGCCGTCTGGGCCGGTTACACCGCCGCTATCACGCAGGCTGGTGACGGTCAGACCGGCTGTGCCGTAGACGAGCGTGTCGTCGAGCTTAACACCGGCGCGAACTTTCGCGGCTGCGCGCCAGCGTTCCTTGAGGTTACCATTTGGCACCTTGGCACGGGTGTCGCCCAGATGCGTGGCTTCAACTTCACCACCAACGACGGCAGATCCGAGATCATAGTCGTAACCCGCCTGCGCGCCGAGCGCCAAGCCCTTGCCGCCCTTGAAAGGGTTGGCGCTTGGCATAGCCGCACCGATGTGGCCGCCGACATAGGCACCAGTCCAGGAGGTCTTTGGTTCCTCGGAATAAGCAGGCGGCGGCGCCTCGTAGGATGATAGATCTGCGGCCAACGCCGGTGCTGCCGCAAAGGAAACAAGGGCTGCAGCTGCAACAGATTTCAGGGTCTTCGACATAGGTTTACTCCACACTTTGTTCTCACACTGTGGCCCAAGCTGGCCACTAAATTCTAAAACACATCCTGGACTGTGCGTCTGATTGCGGTTTTGACTAAGAATGGCACAAAGGTAAGGCACGTTCCGCAATTCCGTTAGAATTTGCCTAAAACTTTAACTGTATGGATAACAAAGGGTTAACTGCCTGGGCTCATGCAAAGCTGCCAGTCGCTACGCAAAACCGCGCATTATCCGCAAACGCCTGCCGGATGCGGCATACCGCTCATCAAAGACGGCTTATCGGCCGAATTGGAACAGAATCTGCCCCGAGATCATTTCTGTCGCAAATCATACGAATTATTTCCCTCAATATCACTGATGATGACGTCAACGATAACGCGGCCAAAACAGGAATAACCATGCGAGAAACCGACAGCAAAGCAATGACTGGCGTTGAAGGACTGGATGACGTTTTATCTGGAGGTCTGACACGGCGTCACGTGTTTTTGCTTGAGGGATCTCCCGGCACCGGCAAAACAACCATATCGCTTCAGTTTCTGATTGAAGGAGCTAAGAGAGGCGAAAGCTGTCTCTATATAAGTCTCTCGGAGTCTGAAGAGGAGTTGCGCGACAGTGCGGCGTCTCACAATATGGTCCTGCACGAGAACATTGAAATTTTCGAACTGGTGCCGCCGGAAAGCCTGCTAGATGCGGACCAGCAGCAAAGTCTGCTCTATTCCTCCGATCTGGAGCTGGGTGAAACGACGAAGCTGATATTTGACGCCTTCGAGAGGATAAAACCTGAACGAGTCGTCATCGATAGCCTTTCGGAAATTCGATTGCTTGCCCAAAGTTCCCTACGCTATCGGCGCCAGATATTGGCACTGAAGCACTTTTTCTCGAAGTCGGGTGCGACGGTTCTACTACTGGATGACATGACCGCTGATACTCTCGACAAAACGGTTCATAGCGTCGTGCATGGCGTTATTCACCTTGAAGAACTCTCCCCGAACTATGGTTCGGAACGTCGGCGCGTGAGGGTTTTGAAGTATCGTGGACAATCCTACCGTGGGGGCTATCATGACTTCGTCATTCGCACCGGTGGCGTCGAGGTATTTCCGCGCCTCCGTGCTGTCGAACACAAGACGACGTTTATGCGAGATACGCTAAGCAGCGGCATTGAGAGTCTTGATGGGCTCCTCGGTGGCGGCATTGATCGCGGATCTAGCACGCTCCTCATTGGGCCTGCTGGCACAGGGAAAAGCATTTTCGGCATCCATTTCGTTGCCGCCGCCTTGGCGCGTGGGGAAAAGGCAGCGATGTTTATCTTCGATGAAGAACTAGGCCTGCTCTTCAATCGAATGAAACATATTGGCATCGATCTGGAGGCAATGCGCGACGAAGGCAGCCTCTACATTGAGCAACTCGATGCGGCCGAACTGTCTCCGGGTGAGTTTGCCCAACGCGTGAGAGAACAGGTCGCAAAATATGATGCGAAAACCGTTCTGATCGACAGTATCAACGGGTATCAGGCATCAATGCCCGAGGAAAATGCGCTTATCCTGCATATGCACGAGCTGCTACAGTTCTTGAATAGGCAAGGAGCAAACACCTTCCTGACGGTTGCGCAGCACGGCCTTGTCGGCGACATGAAATCTCCTGTCGATGTAACTTACCTAGCAGATACGGTTATCCTGCTTCGTTATTTCGAGGCTGTCGGCCGCGTCAGACGGGCTGTGTCGGTGATCAAGAAACGAACTGGCATGCACGAAGATACGATACGTGAATACAAGATCAACGAGAGCGGCTTGACGCTCGGAGAACCGATTTCGTCCTTCCAGGGCGTGCTGAGGGGTGTCCCGTTTCTGATGCCCGAAAAGTCTATCGATTCTCCAGATTAAGAAAGCTCGGAAAATTATTGATCCCGGACACTTCGCTCTCATCTACACGCCAAATGGCAGAGATGGTGACATAGCAAAATCTATCCTCGCAGAAGCAGGTATAGACTCACGATCGGTCTCCTCTTTGCCCGGCATGGTATCGGCGCTGGGCGAGGATGTGGCATTTGTCGTCGTGACTGAGGACACGTTGCGCTCTGCAGACTTGCGGGGCCTTTCCGACTGGATCGGCGCGCAAGCCGCGTGGTCCGACCTGCCCTTCATCGTTCTGACCCATCGCGGTGGAGGGCCAGATCGCAACCCGATAGCTTTGCGGCTCTCGGAGATTCTCGGCAATGTCAGCTTTCTGGAACGACCGTTCCATGTCACCACCTTCATCAGCGTCTCCAGAACCGCATACCGAAACCGTCTTCGCCAGTTCGATGCCAGAGCCAAGATCGAAGCATTAGCAGATAGCGAATTGTGGCTCCAAACCGCGTTAAGCGCGGGCAGGCTCGGCTCGTGGCAGCTTGAACTGTCGTCGATGCGCCTTATCAGCTCTGTAGCGTGCAAGACCATATTCGGATTTGAGGCGGGTGCGGCTTGGACCTATCAGGACCTTCTAGCTAGGGTCCACCCAGACGACCGCTTGCGCGTGGAAGCTGCGGTTCACGATACCGTCGAAAATAGTAGTGAATATGCCATTGAGTACCGGATTATCCGGCCCGATAGCTCTGCGCGTTGGGTGGAAACGAAAGCACAGCTTTATCGTGACAGGCGGGGCCTACCGAGCAAGCTGGTCGGCGTCGCGGCTGATATAACGGAGCGCAAGGAAATCGTTGAGCGACAGCGCCGCGTGAACGAAACGCTGGAGCTACGCGTAGCCGAGAGAACGGCGGAATTGCTGAAGGCCCATGAAACTGTCATGGCCGAGGTGGATCACAGGCAGAAAGCCGAAGAGCAGCTGCGGCAAGCGCTGAAGATGGAAGCCATCGGCCAGCTGACCGGCGGTGTGGCTCATGATTTCAACAATCTGCTCATGGCCGTCATGGGCAATCTGGAATTGCTGGCAAAGCACGTCTCCGGGGATGAGAAAGCCACCCGGCTTATTGATGGCGCGCTGAAGGGTGCAAAGCGTGGCGCGTCGCTGACCCAGCGGCTTCTGGCATTCGCCCGCAGGCAGGACCTGCAGGTCAAACCGGTCGATATGCCCAAGCTTGTTGAGGACATGGATGAATTGCTCCGCCGCTCCGCCGGCTCGCGTATTTCGATTGAGCGCGCGATTGATGCGGATCTGCGTTTCGCTTTGGGCGATGCGAACCAGATCGAGCTGGCTCTCCTCAATCTCGTCGTGAATGCACGAGACGCCACGCCTGATAGCGGCACCGTGACGATCAGCCTGCGCGAAGACACCATTGAGCACTCGACGCCAGAGCTTTCTGTAGGAGACTATATCGTTCTCTCCGTTGCAGATACAGGCGTTGGCATGGACGCAGACACCTTGAAAAAGGCGATTGATCCCTTCTTCTCGACCAAAGAACTCGGCAAGGGCACGGGGCTTGGCCTTTCCATGATCCACGGACTGGCGTTGCAGCTGAAAGGCGCACTTACTCTCCACAGCACGAAGGGACTAGGCACAAGAGCTGAGTTGTGGGTGCCGGTCTATGCCGATGATGCGGGCTGCCCCACGGAACCGGCCCTGCCCGCTCAGGTGGACAACTCGTCCATCGACAGGCCATTGAGGATTCTGATGGTCGATGATGATCCGCTGATTGCTATGAGCTCGGTCGACATGCTGGAAGATCTTGGGCATGACGTCGTCGAGGCAAATTCCGGGAAGCAGGCGCTTGAATTGCTGGCCAGCGAACGCCAGTTCGATCTGCTGGTGACGGATTTTTCGATGCCAGGCATGAATGGTGCGGAGCTATCCCGCAGGGCGCGCGAGTTGATCCCCAGCCTTCCTATCTTGATCGCCACCGGCTACGCAGAGCTGCCGGAAGGCACCGATCTGGAAATCAACCGACTGGGTAAACCCTACACGCAAGACCAGCTCGCAAGCGAAATATCGAAGGTGATTGCTTCCCACTCTGTATAAGCTATTAGCAAAACATCAGACAAATAATGAATTGATTGGCAAATCGGGTAAATCATCATATGTATGTGATGATATCGATGTCGTTCTCATCCATGAGTCTCCGAAATGCACCTCAATCGAAAAGAGCGTCCTAAAAACGGGGCTTCGCTCGTCAGCCAGCTCAGCGGCATTCTGCGGGACGTTATCGCATCCGGTCGATACAGACCGGGAGACCGGTTGCCCAGTGAGGTGGAACTGACAGAGGAGCACGGCGTGAGCCGCACTGTTGTCCGTGAGGCCATCGCTGCGCTGCGCCACGACGGTCTAGTCGAAGTTCGGCAAGGGGCGGGCATATTCGTTTTGAAAACGGAAAAGGACGTCCGACCGCCCGTCAACGTAGATAAGGCGAGGCTTTCTTCGGATCTGGAGGTACTGGAAATCAGGACCCCGCTTGAAATTGAAGCCGCCGGCCTTGCCGCTCTTCGCCGCTCCCCCTCTCAGGAAGAAATAATCTTCGATTGCCATGCCCGTGTACTGGATTGTATCGAAAAAAACCAGTCCATCCGCGAAGCCGATCTAGCGCTGCATTTCGCAATTGCGGCAGCAACGAACAATCCCCTGTTCACGCAGTTTCTCGAACTGCATGGCCCAGCGGCCATTCCGCAATCCAGGTTTGTTCCGAAACTAGAGGAAGTCGACCAAACCGCCTATCGACGCCTGATCCACAGGGAGCACGAGGCTATCATTGTTGCAATTTCAGACCGCGACGAACAGGCCGCGAAGCTTGCCATGCAAGAGCACTTGCGTGGAAGCCAGCTCCGCTATCGCGAGATGATGCGCGATCTGCGCGGGATTTCCGCCAACTAAAAGCTCACAATTCAAGCGACATCTGCGCCCCATATTTCCAGCTGCGTGAGCGCCGGAAAAGGTGACGGATCATCTGCTTTTTTGAGGTCGTGGACCCGCACCCATTCCACAATTCGGGGTGAAATCGCAAAGACCTGCGCAAAGCCGGATTTGAGCAATGGAACGGTCAGTGTATGGCCATCAGAAAATGTCAGGCTGGCCTCACTCCACCATGCATCATGGGGGAAGTCAGCGCGGAGATACAAGATGACCTGATCTATCTGGACGGGCCTTGCGAAATCAAGCGTCAATGCCGCCATCGGATCCTGATTGATGCCCCAGCTCGTATAGGGCCAGAAGCCGTGGTCCGTATTGGCTTTTTCGCCATCGATGGCATTGCGGGCTGCAAAAACAGCCTCTCCGCGCGTTTCCACATTGGCGCTTGAATGTGGAAAGAGCGTGTTGTTTTCGTGGTGGTCAAACGGGTTGAGGGCCAGGTTACGGCGTGTTTTCGCCTCTTGTTGATCAACCACACAGACCGAGATCCGGTGCAATTTTCCCAGAAATGCATGGGGTGGATAGGTCTTGCGGGTCGCCCCGAAGGGAACAGGTAGCGAAAAATCGGTTCCAGCCATGAAAACACGTGCTGACGGCATTCCCGCATCAAGGCTGACATCCAGATGGCACGGCTCTGTTGTCTCAATAACGATCCTGTCACCTTGTGCATATTCGCAGCGATAAACCAGAATGGCTTCATCGTCCGCGCTCGTTTGGGCCAGGACCCTTCCCGTAGCTTCAACGACTTTCAATGTTAGCTTCATCGGCATTCTCCCTTAGCGGATGACAAGGCGAAGGCGATTGCCTTTGAGTGGAATGAGTGTGCGGTATATGGTCTCGGGCCAGGACTGGCGCAGACGCTGATCATCGATCTTGATCGCTTCGACGGTCGGGATACCTCCCCCCTCGACATCAACAGATGCGAGGTCACCAATGACCAAAGCATCTCCATCAACAATGGGCATTTCTGCTGTCATGAGCGACAAAACGGCATCGCGCCCACCGTTCTGCTCCTCAATGATCTCCACGTGCTGGCCACGAACAAGCCGAACCGTTCTGGTGTAGCTTTGCACGCCAGCCTCAGGCGGATAGGCCGCAGCAAGATCGAGCGATATCTCTGCGCAATCATCGCCAAAATCGACCTGAAAATTTCGAGCCGCAAAAACCGCGCCATCGGCCTGCATGACACAGCCGAAGGTGGGAACGTTGTGAAAGGCTGACTGCATCGTCCAGATGTCATAGCGCTGCTGCGAGAAAGTCTTCGCCGTGTAGGTCTCCACTCCAACATCGATGAGAAGCGGTCGCTCATTCTTGTAGAGCGTTATGCTACCGACATCATTGTGGTTATGGCTCTCACCATTATTGCCGCCCTTTACGGCAAGATCGAAGATGTCGTCGCGGGCAATCGCGAGTTCAATGCCGGGATAAAAAATGTCACCCTTTTCGGGCGGCGGCAGAGACTTCTCTGTTAATTCCGTGCCGAGCAGGACTGCCTGCACCCGATACCAGAGGTTCCACTCATCCTGCATCAGCCGCTTGGATGACGTCCGCCACCGCTCTGCGGCGAAGGCGTGAAGCTGGGGGGATGCGATGGCTTTGCCGACCCAGTATTCACGCAGGCCACAGGTTTCAAACCGTGCCGGAGCATCTGCAAAGTTGAAGAACCTGTTTTCAGCAACGTGCATATGCCTGATGAATTCCGCCATATTGCGAAGCTTGTCGTTGCCGAGAAGGGGCGACATGACGCCGGGTGCCGCCTCGTTGAGAACCGCGATGGCGCCGAACATGCACAGGGTTGCATGCCCATAATACAACGCGCCCTCCTCGCAGGCTCCGTCAGCCGCATAGTCCTTTTGAAATGCATCGAGGCTTTTGAGCGATTGCTCCGCAACGGCGCGGCGCGTAGCCTGCCCGGTGGGGCGCAAATATGTGGCGAGCAGCACATTCTGCGTGATCCACGCCGTCCAGTTGTTCATGCGCTCCGCACCATTTCCCATCCACCAGAAGTGCCGCGAAAGGTATGGATCGGCTATGCGCCGGTCGATTTCGGCGGATATCCGCGCAACCAGCGTTGGATCGAGCATTGTGTGGAGCAGATGCGACACGAGCGCCAGATTGGCCGCTGTTTCCGCTGCGAAAAGATCAATGACAGGGTTTTGCGGATCAGGAAGTGGCGTTCGCGGGCCACCCCTCACATGGGCATTGTGCGCTGGCAACTGCCAGCCACTCTCTTCGCATATGAGCCATAGGCCATCCGTTATAGAGGCCAAAAAACGGCCTTCGCCTTTGATACATTCGCCCAGAACCAACGCATTGAGCTTGAGTCGACGGGCGAAATAAAGCGCCTCGAAGCGCGAGCGATTTCCGTTGGACGTATATTCCAGATAATCGCTTGCGAGGATGACAGACCATTGCTCATCCAATGCCTTCACAGCCAGATCGACAAGCTGCGCACGGCTTTCCTCAGACGCACAAGCGCGAATGCGGTCAACGGTGACATCCGCGGCAAAGTCTCCGAGCCTTTCTGGCAAGAGCGGTATCATTTCTGCAAACACGCCCTGAACCTCCCGCGCATCCGATGTCAGATGTCCGCTCCTATCATACGTCTTTTCAAATCTCCAGAGAATTTGTCTGATGTTATGTGAAGTTGTTTGACCAATGCGGATTCTGTGTTATCAAAACGGCAGGAGGCGTCAGGCTGAAAAGCTGATCGCAGGAGATGTTGCAGCCGGTCTACGCCGATCATGATGACGGTTGGCCGACAATGGGAGAAGTGCCGTGGCCACTACGACCGCGTCTGACACGCAGGCGGCCCCATACCGCAAAAAGAAGGTGCGTATCGTTTCAAAAAAACGACGCAGATTCGAAAATGCGTTGATCGCCTATTCCTTCATCGCCCCCAATTTCCTTGGCTTTGCCATCTTCACGCTCGGCCCTATCCTCTTTGCTTTTGCGCTGGCGTTCATGCATTGGGACGGCTCAAATGCGATGAGCTTTGCAGGGCTAGACAACTTCTGGCGCTTGTTCGAAGACAAGGCCTTCATCTCCGCATTCTGGAACACGATTGTTTACACCGTGGTTTCCGTGCCTGCGACGCTGGCCTGCGCGCTGGGCCTTGCCGTTCTCCTCAACCAGAAAATCCTCGGACGTGATTTCTTCCGCACGGCGATGTTCTTTCCCTATGTCGCTTCACTGGTCGCCGTGGCCGTTGTCTGGAACATGATTTTCAATCCGGAAATGGGTCCGGTCAACATGCTGCTTTACACCCTTGGCATGGACCCTGCCGATATGCCGGGCTGGGCGGCGGACAGGCATTGGGCCATGGTCACGGTGATCCTCTTCGGCATCTGGAAGAGCATGGGTTACTACATGGTGATCTATCTGGCCGGATTGCAGGGTATCAATTCCGAACTGTATGAAGCGGCGGGGCTAGATGGTGCCAATGCATGGCAGAAGTTCATCCACGTCACCTTGCCACAGCTGGCACCGACCACATTTTTTGTGACCGTGATGCTCACGATCCAGTCTTTCAAGGTGTTCGATCAGGTCTACATGATCACTCAGGGCGGACCCGGCACGTCGACGCTCGTTCTCGTCTACCACATCTATAACGAGGCCTTCATCTCCTGGGATCTCGGCTATTCCAGCATGATTGCGTTGGTGCTGTTCTTCCTCGTGCTTGCCGTCACCGTCATCCAGTTCAAAAGACAGCGGGAGGACTGAAGCGATGCGCATCATGGGCAAAAAAGTCACGCTAGGAACCATAGCCGTCTACGCCACTATCATCGCCATTACCATCGTAATGCTGCTGCCTTTCGTGTGGATGCTGTCTGCATCGCTCAAGCTCAGCCGCGATGTTTTCGCCTTTCCCATCGAGTGGATACCGTCGCAGCCGCGCTGGGAAAACTACACCGAGATCTGGACGAAGATCCCGCTGGCGCTGTTCATCTACAACACGTCGAAACTGACAATCATCGTCACGATCATGCAGCTGCTGACGTCAAGTTTTGCGGCCTATGCCTTTGCGAAGCTGAACTTTCCCTACAAAAACACGCTGTTTCTGGGTTACATCGCCACAATCGCCATGCCTTGGCAGGTCTATATGGTGCCGCAGTTTCTATTGATGCGGGAGTTCGGTCTCAACAACACGCACCTTGCGCTGATTTTGCTGCAAGCCTTCACGGCCTTCGGCGTGTTCCTCATGCGGCAATTTTACATGTCGATACCCAACGAACTGTGCGAAGCGGCGCGTATCGATGGTATGAACGAGTACCAGATTTGGGCGAAGATCATGCTGCCGCTTTCCAAGCCTGCGTTATCGACGCTGACCATCTTCACCTTCGTCACCACCTGGAACGACTTTCTCGGGCCGATGATCTACCTGACGAAAACCGAGCTGAAGACGATCCAGATCGGGCTTCGCATGTTCATCTCACAGTATTCAGCCGAATACGGGCTGATCATGGCCGCATCGGTCGTGGCGCTCATCCCGGTGCTGATCGTTTTCCTGGCGCTGCAACGTTTCTTCGTCGAAGGCGTCGCCTCTTCCGGGATCAAGGGCTGATATCATGCTGCAAGTTCCAACCACGCAACCCAACCCGATCAGCGACGCCGAAATCAGTGCCGCGATGGCGACCGCTGTGGAGCAGGTGCGCCGCAATCTGCCGGAGTTTACTTACAAGGCGCAGAACCATTCGAGCGTTGGCAACGTCTATCCAGCCGTGGCCAACAACCAGTGGACTGCGGGCTTCTGGCCCGGCCAGATTTGGCTTGCCTTCGAGCATACCGGCGACAAGGTCTTCCAATACGCAGCGCAGATACAGGTCCAGAGTTTCCTTCACCGTATCGAACATCGCATCGAAACAGACCACCACGATATGGGGTTTCTCTACTCGCCCTCCTGCATCGCCGCGTGGAAACTCGTGGGCGATGAGGATGGCGCACGCGCAGCCCTGATGGCGGCCGACCAGTTGATGGAACGGTTTCAGCCTGTTGGCCAGTTCATCCAGGCGTGGGGAGCCAAGGGCAACCCCAATGAATATCGGTACATCATCGATTGCCTGCTCAACCTGCCCCTTCTCTACTGGGCAGCGGAGCAGACGGGTCGCGAAGACTATCGCGACGTTGCCTTGGCACATGCCCGCACGACCCTTGCGCATTCTGTCCGTCCAGACGATTCCACCTACCACACATTTTACATGGACCCTGAAACCGGAGCGCCGGTACGGGGTGTGACGAAGCAGGGATATAGCGACGAGAGCTACTGGGCGCGGGGCCAAGCCTGGGGCATAGCCGGTATGGCGTTTTCCTATCGCTATGAGCGACTTCCTGCCTATCGAGATGCTTTCGAGCGGCTGCTCGCCTTTTACCTGAAGCGTCTGCCAGACGATCTTGTGCCCTATTGGGATCTGGTCTTTTTAGACGGGGACAATGAGCCGCGTGACAGCTCGGCAGCGGCCATTGTTGCCTGCGGCCTGCTGGAAATGGCCGATCTAGAAGAGCCTGAAAAGGCGGAACAATATCGCGATCTGGCGCGGCGGATGATGAAAAGCCTTGTCGATGGCTATTCAGTAAAAGACCCTGGCATATCCAACGGGCAGCTTCTCCATGGCACCTATTCGAAGAAGACACCGCACAACACCTGTCGCGGTGAAGGTGTCGATGAATGCGTGTCCTGGGGTGATTATTATTATCTGGAAGCACTGACGCGTCTTTCGCGCAAGTGGGCATCCTACTGGTGAGCGCGTGAGGGAACAATGGCAAGCATTTCGCTGAAAAAACTGAACAAGACCTTTGGCGCGCTCAAGGTCGTTCACGATATCGATCTGGAAATTGCCGATAAGGAATTCATCATTCTGGTCGGCCCCTCTGGCTGCGGCAAGTCCACAACCCTGCGCATGATTGCCGGGCTGGAGGAGATCTCCGGCGGTGAGCTTCGCATTGGCGATGATGTGATGAACGACGTGCCGTCCAAGGACCGCGACATTGCCATGGTGTTCCAGAATTATGCGCTTTATCCGCATATGACGGTCTACAAAAACATGGCGTTTGGTCTGCAACTGCGCAAAGCTCCACGCGATTTCATTGACGAAAAGGTCAAGGAAGCAGCCAATATTCTCGATATTACCCATCTCTTGAACCGCAAACCAAAAGCTCTGTCCGGCGGGCAGCGCCAACGCGTGGCGCTGGGCCGTGCGATGGTGCGCAACCCGGAAGTCTTTCTTCTGGACGAACCGCTATCCAACCTGGACGCCAAGTTGCGTGGCACGATGCGCGCCGAAATCAGCAAACTACACAAACGGCTGAATGCGACTTTCATATATGTGACGCATGACCAGATCGAAGCGATGACGATGGCAGATCGCATCGTGGTGATGAAAGACGGGCACATTCAGCAGGTAGACACACCGCAGCAGCTGTATGACCGCCCCATCAACATGTTCGTCGCCGGTTTCATTGGCGCGCCACAGATGAACATGCTGCCGGTAACGTTAAAGCGTGACGGTGGAGGTTTCACTGTAGTCTTCGACGGAAAGCCCATGCCTCTGCCCGCCAATATCGATGTGGAACGGCTGCGGCCTTATGAAAACAAGAATGTAATCCTTGGCATTCGCCCGGAGAATTTTCACGAGTTTGCGCCAGCAGATATCGATGCGGCCAATACCGTGCCGTTCAACGCATCACTGGAACTCGCCGAGCCGATGGGATCGGAGGTTCATCTTAATCTCGTGGCTAGCGGGAAGGCGCTTATTGCGCGTGTGTCTCCGCGCTTCAAAGGCAAAATTGGCGATGACATCACACTCGTGGCCGACCTGACCGGCGCGCAGCTGTTCGACCCACAAACGGAACGTTCCATTCTCTACTAAACCGCTGGGAGGCGCACGATGCAATGGCTTGAAGGGCTGTGGACAAGGGAGGGAGCCGGGATCGACAAGGATGCCCCGCGCGCCACTGGCCTTGCCCTGTTCTTCGACATTCTCAAACGGGAATGGTGGGAACTGGTGAAGCTCAATCTGCTCTTCCTGATAGCCAGCCTGCTTGTGGTAACGATCCCGGCGGCAACGCTGGCCATGGCACGGGTTTCACGCTCCATCGTTGCGGATGAAAACACCTATTTGCTAAGCGATTTTACAGAAGCATTTCGGCGCTACGCATTTCGCGGCACCCTTCTTGTTGCTGTCTGCGCGTTGGTGATGGCTGCTGGCATATGCGCCGTCATGACCTATGCAAGATTGGTTCAGGATGCGCTGATCTACAGCCTGCCATTGGCGGTCAGCCTCGTCATGACCGTTTTTGTCGCCTTAGGTTCGGCCTATGCCATCGTGCTGACCGTCACGCACGAGCTTTCGCTTGCAACCCTTTTTCGGCGGGCCGCTCTTCTCGCATTGGTAAAACCTTTGCCGATGTTTGCAGCTCTGGCATTCGCGGCCGCACTCTGGCTGGCGCATATCCTGCTTTATCCGGTGTCGGTCTTCATGCCCGCCACGATCAATTTTTCGCTTGGCATATTTGCGATCTGCTTTGCCGCAGCGCAGGCGCAGAACTCTCGCCTTACAGGGACACGTTATTCACAAGATCACTAAAAATCGAACACAGTCCGGGAGGAAACCGACTATGGAATTCAACACAACACGACGTGCATTCGCTTTGGCCACCGCAGGTATCAGCATCGCCATGAGCATGGGCGGCGCGGCCTTTGCGCAGAGCGATGCGCCTGTCACGCTCAAATGGGCGCTCTGGGATCTTGATAAAGGCGCCTATTTCAAGCCGCTGATGGATGCCTATAAAGCCAAGCACCCCAATGTAAGCTTTGAGCCTGTCGATCTCGGTTCGCAGGACTACACACAGATGATCTCAACGCAGCTGACCGGCGGCTCCAAAGACATCGACATCGTCACCATCAAGGATGTTCCCGGCTATGCCAACCTTGTGCGTGCCGGAAACATCACCGATCTCAGCAGCTATATGAAAGACCAGAAGATCGACCCGAAAGGATATGGCGGTCTAATTGAGGAAATGACGGTCGAAGGCAAGATCTACGCCTTGCCGTTCCGCTCGGATTTCTGGATCGTCTATTACAACAAGGACATCTTCGACAAGGCAAGCGTCCCCTACCCCACCAATGATATGACATGGGCACAGTTTGATGAGATCGCCACCAAGCTCAAGGGCGGCATGGGGGCAAACCGCGTCTACGGCGCGCTGCTTCACACATGGCGCTCAACCGTTCAACTGCCCGGTATTCAGGATGGCAAGCAGACGCTGGTGGATGGAAATTACACGTTTCTGAAGCCCTGGTACGAGCGTGCGCTTGCGCTACAAAAGAGCGGCGCAATCCCCTCCTACGCATCGCTGAAGACCTCCAACACACACTATTCTGCCCTGTTCTTCAACGGCACCATTGGCATGCTTCCCATGGGAACATGGTTCATGGGAACGCAGATCGCCAAGGTAAAATCGGGCGAATCCAAAAGCGCCAATTGGGGCATCGTGAAGTTCCCGCATCCCGATGGTGTGGTAGCAGGCACGACCGCTGCGCAGATTTCAGGCCTCTCGGTCAATTCCAACTCCGCGCATAAGGAAGCAGCACTTGATTTCATCAAGTTCGTGACCGGCCCAGAAGGTGCCGCCATCGTGGCCTCGACAGGCACATTCCCGGCGCTACGCTCTGACACTGTCGCGCAGACCATCGCAGCCCTCCCTGGCTTCCCACAAGACCAGAACAGCAAGGATGCGCTGAAAGCTGGCAAGGCCTATCTGGAAATGGCCGTCAACCCGAATGCCGCAAAGATCGAGGTTGTTCTGAACCGCGTCCATGATGCGCTGATGACCGACAATATCTCTATCGAAGATGGCATCAAGGACATGGACGATGGCGTAAAAGCCATCAAATAAACAACAGGCGGTCGCGGGGGCACCTCGCGACCGCCGTTTTCATGATCCCAATTGGAAGATTTGCCGTGCATCACGATAGCGCCAAGGCCAACCCGCTTTTTCACAATCCGCTACAGACGCGGGACGATCTTGCAAAAGCGGTGATGGATCTTTTCAATCCGCTTCTGCCGTATTTCTCTGAAGGTGGCGCAAGAGTGCGGCTGAGTGCAACGGGGGCAATATTCGATTTTCCTGCTGCCGAGCTTGAGGGTTTTGCACGGCCGCTTTGGGGTATCGTTCCCTTGGCCGCGGGCGGATATGACTTTCCGCATTGGGACCTGTACCGGCGCGGATTAGCAAACGGCACCAATCCTCACCACGACGAATATTGGGGCGATGTCTCGGACAGAAACCAACGATTGGTGGAACTGGCAGCCATTGGTTTTGCGCTGGCCTTGGTGCCGCAGCACATCTGGGAGCCATTGAGCGAGACCGACAAACAGGTCGTCGCCGACTATCTTCTGGCTGCGCGTGACCGCGAATTCGTTGACAATAACTGGAAATTCTTCCGCGTGCTGATCGATCTCGGTCTCACCAGGGTCGGGGTCACTTTCGACACGTCTAAGACGGACGCCTATCTCGATGAGCTGGAAGCGTTTGACATCGGCGATGGCTGGTACCGCGATGGGCCAGTGCGTCGGGTTGACCACTACGTCCCCTTCGCCATGCACTTTTACGGCTTGATCTATAGCGTTCTCGCCACTGGCGATGATGAGCGAAAAGCAAGATTGCTTCAGCGCTCCAGAAGTTTTTCAGCCGATATACGCCATTGGTTCGGGCCAGACGGCGCCTCGCTCGCCTTTGGGCGCAGCCAGACCTATCGTTTCGCGGCAGGCGGTTTCTGGGGCGGCCTTGCCTTTGCCAATCTGGAGGCGCTGCCGTGGTCTGAGGTCAAAGGCTATTACATGCGCCACATCAGATGGTGGTCAAAGCTGCCGATCTGTGATCGCGATGGCGTACTATCCATCGGTTATGGCTATCCCAACCTGTTGATGAGCGAGAGCTATAATTCCCCCTGCTCGCCTTACTGGGCGCTCAAGTTCTTTCTACCTCTGGCACTTACCGCCGACCATCCATTCTGGACAGCGGAAGAAGCCGCGCCTGGAACATTTGCCGAACCGATCCCTTTGTCGAAGCCCGGCATGGTCGCGTTCCACACATCAGGCAATGTGGTTGTCCTCTCTTCCGGCCAGCAGCATGACAAGATGCGCGGCGCGCAGGAGAAATATTCGAAATTTGTCTATTCAACACGCTATGCCTTCAACATCGAGGCAGACGACCGCCATTTTGCAGCAGCGAGCTTCGATGGCATGCTGGGTCTATCGGACGATGGCATTCATTTCCGTACACGCGAGACGATGGAAGAGGCGCTTATTTCGGGCGATAAGCTGTATTCCCGCTGGCGACCGTGGCGGGATGTGGTGGTCGAAACATGGCTCATACCGCAAAACCCGTGGCATGTGAGAGTTCACCGGATCAAAACTCCCTACGGCCTAGAAACATCCGAAGGCGGTTTTGCTATCGAACGCGCCGACTTCAACCGCGATACGTCTGAGATTAGCAACGGCAAAGCCATCTGCTTTGGTCAGCAAGATATCAGCGCAATTGTCGATCTATCGCCTGGATCGCTGCGCGATGGCTTGGCTCATTTGGCGATTGCCAACACCAATCTCATCCATCCCCGCACGCTGGTGCCGCAGTTGCGCGGTGCGATAGCCGCAGGCGAAACCGTTTTGATTACGGCAGCTCTGGCCCTGCCTACGGGAGACCAGGCTAAAGCCGCTATGGGCAATATCCCCGCGGCACCTGACCTCGCTGCGCTGGAAGATCACTTCAATCGCCTGGGCAAGCGCGTCGATGCTTTCGCGCTCTAATCGCTGATCAGGCGGTATCCGACACCGGGTTCCGTCTGAACAATCTTTGGCTGCGTCGGATCGCGCTCGATTTTCTGACGAAGCTGGCCAATGAAGACACGCAGATAATGCAGGTCTTCTTCATGGGCAGGTCCCCATACCGATGTCAGAAGTGTTCTGTGCGTGACGACGCGACCAGCATGCTGCGAAAGCAGTGTCAGCAGATCGTATTCCTTGGGCGTCAGCCGAATGGATTGACCGTCTCGCGACACGATGCGCTGCACGACATCGACGACAAGACCGTCCGCGTGCACGATGGAAGGAGCCTTACCGGCATTTGCCCGGTGACGCATCGCCGTTCTGATGCGGGCAGTCAGTTCGCCAATTCCAAACGGCTTTTCGATGTAGTCATCAGCGCCCAGGTCAAGGGCAGCAATTTTCTCCACCTCGCGGTCACGTGCGGAGAGAATAATAATGGGAATGTCAGACCAGCCGCGAAGACTTGATATCACGTCCTTGCCATCCATATCCGGCAAGCCAAGGTCCAGGATCACGGCATCGGGCGCAGCGGTCGCCACTGCTTTCAGCGCTTCGGCACCATTCTCGGCCTCAATGACATCATAACCGGCGGCAACCAGCGCTGGCCGCAGAAATCGCCGGATCTGTGGTTCGTCATCTACGACGAGAATACGGGCAAGTGTCATGATGATCCCAAAGTCTGTTCTTTTTCCTCTATCGGGAAACGCATGACAATACGAGTGCCCCTCTTTCTCACAGCCGGGCTTTCAGCATGGATGCGTCCGCCAAGCGCCTCCACGAAGCCACGGGCAATGGAGAGGCCGAGGCCCGTTCCGGGTGAGCGCCCATCCGTTTTCGAGCGGCGGTAGAACTTCTCGAAGATCCGGTCGAGATCAACGGCGGGAATGCCCTTGCCCTGATCCGTGACTGATAACACCAGCTCTTTGCCATCCCGGCGCGCATAGATATTGACGGGTTCCCCCCCACCATATTTCGCTGAATTATCCAGAAGGTTGAACAGAACCTGTTCCAGAAGCACGCTGTCGCCGCGCAACAGCGGCAAATCCGTCGCGATGCCGGTTTCGAAACTCTGTGCGGGGAAGTATTTGCGCGCACGCTCTGCTGCGGAGCGCACAACATCGCTGACATCAACCCATTCGCGCTTGGCCTGAAGTGTCCCGGTGGAAATTCTCGTCATATCGAGCAGATTGGCAACGAAACGGCTCAGACGTGCGCCTTCCTCCTCAATTGATTGCAAGAGATCGTCGCGGCTCTCCGGCGTCATCCGTTCGCCCAGTTCCCGAAGGCTCGTCACGGCACCGGTTATGGTGGCAAGCGGTGTGCGCAAATCGTGGGATATGGAGGATAAAAGGGCCTCGCGATAACGCTCGCTTTCCAGCCGCACCGCCTGTTTTGCGCTTTCCGATGACAGGCGCGCACGGTCGATTGCCGTTGCGGTCTGGTCTATGATGGCGGAGAACATGCGCTCGGCATTGGAATCAAGCGGTTCGCTGCCAATCTCATAACCACAGACACCGACAACACCATGCGGGCTGGTGAGCGGCCTGAACTGAAATCGGCAATTTGGCAAGGTGCCCGTGCCAGCCCCCGCCGCTTCCTTCCTGGAGTTGGCCCATCGTGCAGCGGCTATCTCGGAAATGCCAAGTTCGGTATCGGGTGGCCATGCGGCTGCCGTTTCCAGCATATCGCCGTTGGGTCGCAGAAGCACGATGTTGCGATTGATGCCCGCATGCAACTGGCTGACGGAAGCCCACAGTACCTCATCGACATCGGCCGTGCCGGAAAGCTTTCGCGCAAAATCATAGAGCGCCTGCATGGCCGCTGCCCGTGCCCGCGCCGTTTTTGCCTGATCGCGAATGCGCGAGCCAAGACTACCCGCAAGTACGGCAGCCACAACGAAGATAAAGAGCGCAAACACCTCATGGGGAGACGCGATGGTGAAGGTGTAAAGCGGCGGTATGAAAAAGAAATTATAGGCCAACGCCGAAAGCATCGCCGCCATCAGGGCTGCGGCAAAACCGGCATAGGTGGCAGCAGCCAGCACCGCGATCAGGAATAGCAGCGAGATATTGGGAAGATAGACAATGCGGTCAATCAGCGCGCCAAGCAGCACCGCTGGCAGCACGCATGTAAAGGCGATGCCGAAAGGCCTTGCGAGGGTCGGCAAAGGCGGAAGTACGAATTTTCGACCGGTTTTACGCGACGTATTGTCATCCGCAGTCACAAGGTGCAGACCAATGCCGCTCGTTTCCTGCGAGAGAGCATCGGCGAGGCTTGTGCGCAACGGATTTCGCAACCACCGTCGGCAATGCGAACCGATCACGATCTGCGTGGCGTGCTCGCGTTTGGCAAGCTTCATGATCTCGGTCACGAAATCAGTACCCGTCACCCGGCGCGTTTCAGCCCCCAGCTTCTCAGCAAGACGGAAGGTGTCATCGATGCGCCGTAAATCGTCGTCGTCCATCGTCTCCCGGTCAGAATGAGAAATATTGACGACCAGCCACGGGGCATTCAAGCCCGAAGCAAGGCGGCTCGCCACACGCACGACCTTCTCGGAAAGCCCATCCGCACCGATGCAGACCAGTAACCGCTCGGCGGTAGCCCATGGGCCTTCGATGGCGTTCTGCCTGAGATAATCGATCATCTGGTCGTCCACCCGGTCAGCGGTACGCCGAAGCGCCAGCTCCCGAAGCGCCGTCAGATTTCCCAGGCGAAAGAAGCGGTCGGCAGCACGTCTGGCACTCGCTGGAAGGTAGACCTTGCCGTCTTGGAGGCGCGTGATCAGTTCTGCGGGCGGTAGATCAACGAGCAGGACGTCATCTGCCTTTTTCAGCACGGTGTCGGGAATTCTCTCGCGCACATTCACGCCCGTGATCTGTGCCACGAGATCGGACAGGCTTTCCAGATGCTGGATGTTCAGCGCGGTCCACACATCGATACCCGCTTCGATCAGCTCGTCTATGTCCTGATAGCGTTTAGGATGCCGGAAGCCTTCCGGGTTGGAATGGGCAAGTTCATCGACGATGATGATGGCGGGCTTTCGCAAAAGCGCTCCATCAAGATCAAATTCCTGCAAATCCTTGCCGTGGTAGGACACCGATAGCCGCGGCAAGATTTCAAGCCCGTCCAGAAGGGCGGATGTTTCGGTGCGACCATGGGTTTCGGCAAGCCCGACGACGATGTCTGCCCCATCGCCACGCAATCGCTGCGCCCGGTTCAACATCGCATAGGTCTTGCCGACACCGGGGGCAGCGCCTAGAAAAATCGTCAGCTTGCCCCGGCGGTCTTTCTCCGCCAGGGCAAGCAATGCATCAGGATCGGGACGGTTTGTCTCGTAAGGCTCGTGTGTCGGCATTCGTATCAGCTCTTGAGCGCATCCAGCGCGAGATTGAGTTCTAGCACATTCACGCGCGGCTCACCGACAATTTCAAGAGCCGCTTTCTCGGTATGTTCAAGAAGCAGATTTTGCACTTGTTCGGGAGTCAATTGGCGCGAAGCAGCCACGCGGGCGACCTGCGCCTGCGCAAATTCCGGCGAAATATGCGGATCAAGACCCGAGCCGGATGCGGTGACGCTATCGGCAGGAACAGCGCCCGTGATGCCTGCTGTTTTCAGCCGTTCGATATCAGAGGCCACACGGTCCTTCAGCTTGGCGGACGTCGTGCCAAGGTTTGAGCCGGAAGACGCAGCAGCATTATAGGGGTCAGGCGAAGTTGCCGAAGGGCGCGGCCAGAAATAGCGCTCGGACGTGAAATTCTGGCCAATCAGGGCAGAGCCGACAACAGCATCACCCTGACGAATGACGCTGCCATTCGCCTGCTGCGGCATGACAAGCTGAGCAATGCCGGTGACCGCCAGCGGATAGGCAACGCCGGTCACCAGCGTCAGGAGAACAAGAACGACAAATGCGGGTCGAAGAAATTTAAGCATGATTACACCAGGTGCAGGGCCGAAACGGCGAGATCGACAATCTTGATTCCGGCAAAGGGCAGAAGCAAACCGCCTAGGCCATAAATCAGGAGGTTACGGCGCAACAGGGCGGCCGCGCTGGATGGCCGGTATGCGATGCCCTTGAGCGCCAGAGGAATGAGCGCGATTATGATCAGGGCGTTGAAAATGACCGCAGACAGAATTGCCGATTGCGGCGAGGACAGGCCCATGATGTTGAAGGCGGCAAGTGCTGGATAGGTGGTGACGAACAAGGCCGGGATGATCGCAAAATATTTGGCGACATCATTGGAGATGGAAAATGTCGTCAGCGATCCACGCGTCATCAAAAGCTGCTTACCGATTTCGACGATCTCGATGAGCTTGGTTGGGCTGGAATCGAGATCGACCATGTTGGCGGCTTCGCGTGCGGCCTGCGTGCCGCTCTGCATGGCCACGCCCACATCGGCCTGGGCCAGAGCTGGCGCGTCGTTGGTGCCATCACCACACATGGCAATCAGGCGACCGCCCTGCTGTTCGCGGCGGATATAGGCCAGCTTGTCTTCGGGCGTTGCCTCGGCCAGGAAGTCATCGACACCGGCTTCGGAAGCGATTGCTGCGGCGGTGACTGGATTATCGCCTGTGACCATGACGGTGCGAATACCCATGGCGCGAAGGGCTGCAAACCGTTCCTTGATGCCGGGTTTCACCACGTCCTTCAGGTGGATAACGCCGAGCAGGCGTTTGCCGTCTGCCACACCCAGAGGCGTGCCGCCAGACCGAGCCACGCTTTCAACCGCCTGCAGGAATTCACGCGGAGCGTCCTTGTCGGTCATGCCGGTAAACTTCAAGACGGCATCGATGGCACCCTTGCGCAATTGATGGGTGCCCATATCCACGCCGGAAAGCCGGGTCTGGGCGCTGAATGCAATCGTGTTGTCAACCACAGCCTTTGGTGCAGCAAGGCCGAACTCTCCAGTGGCAAGTGCTGCAATGGAGCGGCCTTCCGGTGTTTCGTCAGACAGGCTGGCAAGAAGGGCGGCTTCTGCCAGCTGGTGCTGGGTCACGCCCGGAGCCGGAATGAAATCCGCCGCCATGCGGTTGCCGAAGGTGATCGTACCGGTCTTGTCCAACAGTAGCGTGTCAACATCGCCAGCCGCTTCGACCGCACGGCCGGACGTGGCAATGACGTTGAAGCGAACGAGGCGATCCATACCCGCAATACCTATCGCCGACAGCAATCCGCCAATCGTGGTAGGAATGAGGGTGACGAGGAGAGCTGCCAGAACGGTTACGGAGAGGACAGTGCCGGAGTAGCCAGCAAGGCCCCAGATCGTAATAACGACGATCAGGAATATCAGCGTCAGGCCGGACAGGAGAATGGACAGGGCTATCTCATTCGGTGTCTTCTGTCGTTCGGCACCTTCGATGAGCGCGATCATCCGGTCCACGAAGCTTGCGCCCTGCGGGGTGGTGATGCGGATTTTGAGCTGGTCGGACAGAACCTGCGTTCCGCCCGTTACAGCCGAACGGTCACCGCCGGACTCGCGGATAACCGGAGCAGATTCGCCGGTGATGGCGCTTTCATTGACAGACGCGACGCCTTCGATCACCTCGCCATCGCCGGGTATGAGCTCCCCGGCATCAACGACAACGATATCGCCCACGGCAAGCATGGTGGCGGGAACAGACTGCGCCACACCATTGGCATCCAGCCGACGCGCGTTGAGATCCGAGCGGCTGCGCTTCAGGCTTTCGGCCTGTGCACGACCTCTGCCTTCGGCCACGGCCTCGGCAAAGGTTGCAAACAGAACCGTAAACCAGAGCCATGCGGCGATCTGACCGGAGAACCCAGCTGTGCCGTTGCCGGTTAGCAGGTCGCGAATGAAGATGACGGTCACCATGGCGGCCACGACTTCGGTTACGAAGATGACAGGTGTGCGGTAGAGTTGTCTGGGATCGAGCTTCACGAAGGCCTGCCGAATGGCGGGGACGACGATTGCAGGATCGAAAAGACCAGATTGTGCTGGCTTTTGTAACATGAGTGTTTTCCTTTAGAAGGTCTGGCCAGCGAGCATCGCGAAATGTTCAACGATCGGGCCAAGTGCCAGAGCCGGGAAATATTGCAGCCCGCCGAGAATGATGATGATGCCGATCAGGAGGCCGACAAACAGCGGGCCATCCGTCGGGAACGTACCATTGGAGGCGGGAACCTTGACCTTTGCAGCAAGCGAGCCAGCAATAGCCATGACAGGAATGACATAGGCAAAGCGACCCAGAAGCATGGCAATGCCAAGCGTTGTGTTGTACCAGGGCGTATTGCCGGAGAGGCCCCCGAACGCCGAGCCGTTATTGCCAGCGGCCGACGTATAGGCGTAGAGAATTTCAGAAAGCCCGTGCGGACCCGCTGTGCCGATGCTGGCAACCGCCATGGGCAGCATGGCCGACACCGCTGAAAAACCGAGGATAGCAACCGGCAGGATGAGAACCGCCAGCATGGCGCATTTCATTTCCCGGCCTTCGATCTTCTTGCCCAAAAATTCGGGCGTTCTCCCCACCATCAGGCCAGCCACGAAAACGGCCAGAAGCGCAAAGACGAGCATGCCGTAAAGACCAGAACCAACACCGCCGGGCAGAATTTCACCGAGCTGGATGAGGAACATGGGCACCAAGCCGCCAAGGCCTGTGAAAGAGCCGTGCATGCCGTTGACGCCACCGTTGGAAAGGCCCGTCGTCACGGCTGCATAAAGAGCGGTCATGGCCTGACCGAAGCGCACTTCCTTGCCTTCCATATTGCCCTGAAGCGCATCCACGCCCAGCGATGTCAGGATGGAGTTGCCCGAGGCTTCCGCCCAGTAGATTACTGCCACACCCGAAATCAAGAGAGTGGCCATGGCCGACAACAGCACCCAGCCCTGGCGGCGGTTGCCCACCATTTGGCCGAAAGTGTAGACGAGCGCGGATGAAACGCACAGCATGGCAAATATGTTGACGTAGTTTGCAAATGCCGTTGGATTTTCAAATGGATGAGCCGCATTGGCGTTGAAGAAACCGCCGCCATTCGTGCCCAGTTGCTTGATAGCCTCCTGGCTTGCGACAGGCCCAAGAGAAATCACCTGCTGTGCACCCTCAAGCGTGGTTGCCGTAACACTGGCATCCAGCGTCTGCGGCACACCCGTCCACACGAAAACAAGCGCGATAACGATGGCGAGCGGCACGAGAACGTAGAGCGTGGCGCGGGTCATATCGACCCAGAAGTTTCCTAGGGTTGTGGCCTGCGAACGCATGAAAGCACGCGTGAATGCCATGGCAAGCGAGATGCCGACGGCAGCCGACAGGAAGTTCTGAACGGTCAACCCAACCATCTGGCTCAAATGGCTCATGGTCGCTTCACCGGCGTAGTTTTGCCAGTTCGTGTTGGTAATGAAGCTGACAGAGGTGTTGAAGGCCAGATCCGCCGGTACGTTTGCAAAGCCCTGCGGATTGAGCGGCAGATAGGCCTGGAGGCGCAGGATCGCGTAAAGAACGAGAAAGCTCGCCAGTGAAAAGGCAAGCATCGACAGCGTATAGGTAAGCCAGTTCTGTTCTTTTTCCGGGCTGGCGCCAGCGGCGCGATAAATACCACGCTCGATGGGGCTTAAGACCGGCGACAGAATGGTTCGTTCACCTGAAAACACCTTCGCCATGTAAAGTCCCAGCGGTTTGACAACGCAGAGCACGGCGAGGAAAAGGAGGCTGATCTGCAGCCACCCGAGAATGGTCATGGACGTTCTCCCGTAAGGTCAGAAGCGTTCGGGACGCAAAAGCGTCACGACGAGGTAGACGACAAGAGCGCCGGCAACGGCCAGCGCGAGCAAAGCTTCAATCATGTCGCCCTCACAGCTTGTTCAGCGCACGTGCATAAACGGCAAAGCCGATCAGCAAGGCACTGCCTCCGAGGATGAAGAAAAGGTCAGACATGTGGGTCTCTCCATTTGTTGAGAAACCCACCCTACGCCCTGACCACGTCAGGGTTCGATTGGGAATGCAGGCCCGCTACATAAGGAAAAAATAAAGATTCCTTACAGCTGCGATCAGACCGGGACACCATCATCCAGCTTTTGCAGAAAGGCTTGCGCGCTGTCGGTATAGTCTTTCCGTTTTTCCTCGCTCATACGCCGCCACGTGGCGTAAGGCTGAGCAAGCCTGCGATTGCCGAACAGTTTTTCAGCATTCCGATCCAGAAAATCCCAGTAGAGCGCATTGAAGGGACAAGCGCCCTCACCGGTTTTGCGCTTCACATCATATTGACAGTTTTCACAATAATCCGACATGCGGGAAATATAAGCGCCGCTGGCGGCATAGGGTTTCGAGCCCAGCAGACCACCATCGGCAAACTGACTCATGCCTATGACATTTGGCATTTCAACCCATTCATAGGCATCGGCATAGACTTCCAGATACCACTCATGAAGCGCATGGGGATCGAGCCCCGCCAGCATGGCGAAGTTGCCGGTGATCATCAGGCGCTGAATGTGATGGGCATAGGCATTTTCAATGGTCTCACCAATCACCGTCGCCAAACAGGCCATGTCGGTTTTTGCCGTCCAGAAGAAATCCGGCAGCGGCCGCTTTGCGGCGAAGAAATTGCGCTGCGCATATTCAGGCATGAAGCGCCAATAGATACCCCGCATATATTCCCGCCATCCGATAATCTGGCGAATGAAGCCCTCGACGGCGTTGATCGGCGCATCGCCTTGCAAATAGGCACGTTCAGCGGCCTGGCAAACCGACAGTGGGTCCAGCAAGCCAATATTGATGTAAAACGACAGCAGGGAATGATTGAGGAACGGATCGCCGGTGACCATGGCGTCCTGTGTTTCCCCAAATTTGGGAAGAAAGTCAGAAATGAATGCGTCAGCAGACGCCTGCGCATCAGCCCGCGTCACGGCAAAGGCAAATCCATTGGCTGATCCCATGTGATCTGGAAAGCGCGCTTCGATGAGGTCCATCACGGCACGGGTCGTTTCGTCTGGTGCAAACCGCGGATGACGGTGGCGAAATAGATCGGGCTTGCCCGGGGATCGGTTTTCGCTATCGAAATTCCAGCGCCCGCCCGTGGGAACATCGCCCTCCACCAACAGCCGGGTTTTGCGGCGCATATCGCGATAGAAAAACTCCATGGTGAGTTGCTTGCGGTCATCGGCCCAACGGGCAAACTCCTCATGCGAGCAGAGGAACCGGTCGTCCGCGCGAATGTCGACATGGACATTGGTTTCTGCTTCCCAGCGTTTCATCTCGGTCAGGACGCGCCACTCACCGGGTTCGGTCACCACAATTGTCTGAGGATGCAGATCGTCGACCGCTCTTTTCAACTCGCCTGTGAACGATCCCGTGTTGTCTTCATCATCCAGTCGCACATACCGGACCGTGAAACCGAGACCGGCTAGCTCTTCCGCAAAATGGCGCATGGCCGAGAGAATGAAGATAATTTTCTTGCGGTGGTGCCGGACATAGGTGGTTTCCTCAGCAACCTCGCACATCAGGATCACGTCGCTTGCTGGGTCCGCCCCGCGAAGGCTGGACATCGACGGAGAGAGCTGATCCCCCAGAATAAAGACAAGGTTCCGACAATGCGTCATGCAGAAATTTCCTCATGTTGTAGGGATATTACGATCAGAATCAGCAAAAGGATGACGCCGGCGGGTCGAATATGAGTCCTTAGCGCATTTGCTTGCATGTGAGCGTCATCATCGCTTTTCACACACGATTTGCGGTCATCGAATTGCGCAACAAACCCGCCTTGACCACAGTGAGAAAGACGTTGACGTATCGAAATCCGTCTCGCTTGACAGATTTGAACTAACTGGTACAAACATTGTGTTGCCGATGGATTGATGCGCGGGAGGCGCTGGTTTCGGCAAGATACAAGGACGGTGCAAAACGTCCCGCAAAATGGCAGGAGCAGAGCAAATCGACGCTTTGCGAGATTGGGAGGACAGATGTCATATACGCTGGATTTCTCGGCAGTTTACGACCGCCTGCCGGAATTGCTTTTGGCGTGCCTCGCAACAATCGGCCTCGCGCTTGCAGGCATGTTTCTGGCAACGATTATCGGCGTACTGGGTGTTGTCGCCCGTGGATCTTCCTTCAAGCCGCTGCGCGCACTCGTCATTGCCTTTGTCGAGATCATCCGTAACACACCGTTTCTGGTCCAGATTTTCTTCATCTTCTTTGCGCTCCCCCAGATGGGCCTGCGGTTGAACCCCACGACAACCGCCATTGTTGCTCTGGCCTTGAACGGCGGCGCCTATGCGATCGAGATCATTCGTGGCGGTGTAGATGCGGTTCCAAAGGGGCAGATCGAAGCAGGGCTGGCGCTCGGATTGCGCCGCTCGCAGATCTTCCGTCACATCATTCTGAAGCCTGCGCTGCGCGCGGTCTATCCCTCTCTGACCAGCCAGTTCATCATGCTGACGCTGACAACATCGGTTTGCACATCGATTGCGGCCTATGAGTTGACGTCCGTTGCCCAGCGGATTGAGGCTGAAACATTCCGTTCGTTCGAGGTCTATTTTTCCATCACGCTTCTCTACCTCGTCATTTCGTCTCTGATGATGGCCGTTTTCGCTTTGATTTCGCGCCTGTCATTCAGCTACCCGGTCAAGTGAGGCAAAGGCGATGACACCTATCGGCACCAACGAATTGTTCTTCCTGATGCAGGGTCTGAAATGGACCGTGGCATTGGCGCTCATCGGCTTTATCGGCGGCGGGGTATTCGGCCTTTGCGTTGCCATGGCCAGAACAGTCGACAGCAAGATCGGCCAGCGTGTGACCGCCGCTTACATCGCCATCTTCCAGGGAACGCCGCTGCTGATGCAGCTCTTCGTCGTCTATTATGGCGTGGCACTGGTGGGCCTTGATATCGATGCGTGGCTTGCGGTGGCCATTGCATTCACGCTGCACGCCAGCGCGTTTCTGGGCGAAATCTGGCGCGGCGGCATTCAGGCCGTGCCGAAAGGCCAGACAGAGGCCGCCAAGGCACTCGGTCTGCACTATGTTTCGCGCATGAAAGACGTCGTCCTGCCGCAGGCTTTCAAGATCTCGCTGCCTGCGACCATCGGCTTTCTCGTCCAACTCATCAAAGGCACGTCGCTTGCCGCAATCGTCGGTTTCGTTGAGCTGTCGCGCGCCGGACAGATCGTTTCCAACCAGACATTCAAGCCTCTGACGGTCTTTGCCATCGTTGGCCTCATCTATTTTCTGATCTGCTGGCCTCTGTCTCTATGGGGCGCTGGGGTGGAAAAGCGGCTTCAAACCGCATCACGCTAAAACATATCATCTGCTTTGTAAGGAGGAGCAAAATATGAAGTTCATGAGCAAGACAATCAATCGCCGAATGGTGCTTGCGCTCGCCGCAGCCACCGTAACCCTGCCACTTATGGCGTCGAACAACGCTTTTGCCGGCACGCTTGAAGAAGCAAAGACCAAAGGCACCGTCGTCATCGGTATCCAGGGAGATAATTCCCCATGGGGCTTCGTCAATTCCAGCGGCGTTCAGGATGGTCTCGACGCCGACATCGGCAAGGCATTTGCCGACCACCTCGGCGTCAAGGTTGAGTTCGTACCGCTGGCGGTCGCAAACCGCATTCCTGCTCTCATGACAGGCAAGGTTGACGTGCTATTTGCCACCATGGGCATGACAGCAGAACGTGCAAAGACCATCCAGTATTCCCAGCCTTACGCGGGCAACGTTCTCTCGGTTTATGGACCGAAGGACAAGAAGATTGCTGGCTACGATGACCTGACAGGTGTTTCGGTTGGCGTTCCGAAGTCGAGCGCAATGGATACGTCCATTACCGCTGGCGCTGGCTCCAAAGCCAATATCCTTCGCTTCGATGATGATGCTGCCAATATTCAGGCTCTCATCTCAGGTCAGGTCGAAGTGGTCGGTGGCAACCAGTTTTACGGTGATCGCCTCAATGCTGCGGCGGCTGGAAAATACGAATCCAAGTTTGACCTCACCACGCTCTATAACGGCGCAGGCACTCGTCCGGGCGAAAAAGACTGGAACGCATCCGTCAATGAGTTCCTGGTGAAGATCAAGGGCAATGGCGAACTGGCGAAGATCTACACGAAGTGGATGAAGCGGGACGTTCCGGCCTTCCCGGAATCCCTCCCTGATATCCCCTTCACCGTAAAGTAAGCTGGAGGCTCCCATGCTGCAAACCACCGATACACAAGTTCCGTTGATCGCTCTTGAAGCGGTGGAAAAGTGGTATGGATCCTTTCATGCCCTGAAGAATATCAATCTGACGGTTCGCAAAGGCGAGAAAATCGTGCTTTGCGGGCCGTCAGGCTCAGGCAAATCAACGTTGATCCGTTGCATCAATCACCTTGAAGACATTCAACAGGGCACGATCACTGTCGAGGGAACCAAGCTGACGTCGTCCGCAAGTGCCATCGACACGGTCCGGCGTGAAGTCGGCATGGTGTTTCAGAACTTCAACCTGTTTCCGCACAAGACCATTCTAGAAAACTGCACCCTTGCGCCCATGCGCGCGAAGGGCCTGTCGAAGGCGGACGCCGAGCAGACAGCGCGCAAATATCTCGAACGTGTCCGAATCCTTGATCAGGCAGACAAATATCCGGCTCAATTATCCGGTGGCCAGCAGCAACGCGCAGCCATTGCGCGCGCGCTTTGCATGGAGCCAAAGGCCATGCTGTTTGATGAACCGACATCGGCTCTTGATCCAGAAATGGTCAAGGAAGTCCTCGACACCATGATCGGACTTGCCAAGGATGGCATGACGATGATCTGCGTGACCCATGAAATGGGATTTGCCCGGCAGGTGGCAGACCGCGTTGTATTCATGGCTTCCGGTGAAATCATTGAAGAAGCGCCGCCGGAAGAGTTCTTCAAGAACCCTCAGCATCAGCGGACCCGCACATTCCTTGGTGAAATTCTTGCGCACCATTAGTGCGCGTTCCCCTCTTCCAAGCAGCCTTTCCCTGATGAGAATACCGACATGACAGACAGAAAAACATTGAAGGTCGGGCTGATCGGTGCCGACATCCAGCTTTCAAAAACACCAGCAATGCATATGCGAGAGGGTGCTGCGCATGGCATCGACTACGCCTATGAATTGATTGACATCATCGCCAGAAACGTACCGGAAACTGCGCTGCCGGAGCTTCTTGAAGAGGCGGAAAGTCTCGGGTTTGCAGGGGTCAATATTACCCACCCCTTCAAGCAGCGCGTGATACCGCTGCTACACGAATTGTCTGACGATGCGCATATGCTGGGCGCCGTTAACACCGTCGTATTTCGCGATGGCAAGAGAACCGGTCACAACACGGACTGGTACGGCTTTTATGAGAGCTTCAAGAGAGGGCTGCCGAATGCAAAGCGCGACCGGGTTCTGCTCATTGGTGCTGGCGGGGCTGGTGTCGCTGTCGCTCACGCCGCTTTGAAACTGGATATTCAACGCCTGGATATTCTCGATCAGGATATCGCCCGCGCAGAACAACTTGCAGATAATCTGAATGGCCGGTTTGGCAAAGGCCGGGCGTTTGCGGTCGCAAAGCCGGAAGAGTCCTTGCCGCATGCAGATGGGTTAATCCACGCAACCCCCACCGGGATGCCGGCACATCCCGGAATGCCGGTACCATCAGCCTTGATTGAGGAGCGCCATTGGATCGCGGATATTGTCTACATGCCGTTGGTCACCGAGCTGCTGGCCGAAGCGACACGCAAAGGCTGTCAGGTTCTGCCGGGCGGCGGGATGGCAGTGTTTCAGGCAGTGGACGCCTTCAGGCTGTTTTCCGGTGAAGAGCCCGATCCGGAACGCATGAGTGCGCATTTCAGAGAACTTTGCATGGATGAGGCCACAGGATGACATATCCAAAGCATGGGGACCACAAGACTTGGAACGACCCTACTGACCGGCTTTTTCGGTAGCCCGGATATGCTCAACCCGAAGCACATAGCGCAGCACCATTTCCGCGACATGCTTCGAAAGGGTTTCCTGACCATCGTCGGTAAACAGGTTGCCACCGAAAATGAACGAGAAGGTCGCAGCATTCGAAACGTTGAAGAACGACAGCGCGCTAATCTGCCAGTGCAGTTCAAGCGCGCCGACGCCCTCACGAAAGACGCCCTTTTTTTGGCCACGCACGAGAACATTCTCCAAGGCATCGATCGCGGGGCGGTTGAGCTCCCGGATCGTTTCAGAAGCCTGCATGTGACGGCCATGGTGAACGTTCTCGATCATGACCATTCGTATGAAAGCAGGATGGCGACGATGGTGATCGAAGGTAAACCGACAGAGTTTTTCGAGCGCGGCAACCGGTTCCATCTCGTCCAGTTCAAGTCCGCTTTCACCGCCGCGCACCTGCGCATAAGCAGCTTCAAGCGCCTGTTGGTAGAGGCCTTCCTTGTCTCCGTAGTAGTAATAAATCATGCGCTTGGATGTGCGGGTACGCGCAGCAATTTCGTCAATGCGCGCGCCAGACAGTCCGTTTTGCGCAAACTCATCCATGGCAACGCAAAGAATATCGCGCCGCACACCCTCCGGATCGCGTTTGGCTTGCCGGGGCGCAAGGGTGCTGTTCGAGGTCTCCGCTTTCGTCATCATACACCTATCAATAGTCCAATCGGCCCGAACTGAAACCGTCACTATTAACTAATTAGTACATAATCACGGAAAGGAAGGCAATATGGTCATCTCCGGCATCGAGACGCAGAAGCACCCCATGCGGACCTCCATCGCGACCGTTTCCATCAGCGGCGAGTTTCCCGAAAAGCTTGCGGCAATAGCCAAGGCGGGGTTTTCAGGGGTCGAAATCTTCGAGAACGATTTCCTGACCTATGACGCCTCCCCCCGTGAAGTGCGTGCGATGGTGAAAGACCACGGCCTGGAAATTACCCTCTTCCAGCCCTTTCGTGATTTCGAAGGCATGCCGGACCACCACCGCCAGCGCGCATTTGAGCGCGCAGAGCGCAAGTTCGACATCATGGGAGAGTTGGGCACGGAACTTATGCTGATCTGCTCGAATGTATCGCAGATTTCGCTGGGTGGAATAGACCGGGCCGCTGCCGATTTCCATGAGTTGGGAGAACGTGCCGCAAAGCACGGTCTGCGCGTCGGTTACGAGGCTTTGGCTTGGGGGCGTCACGTCAACGACCACCGCGATGCCTGGGAAGTCGTGCGCCGAGCCGATCATAGCAATGTCGGCATCATTCTGGACAGTTTTCACACGCTGTCGCGCAAGATCGACCCGAACTCGATCCGCTCCATTCCCGGCGACAAGATATTCATCGTGCAACTGGCGGACGCCCCGCTGTTTGACATGGACCTCCTCTATTGGAGCCGCCATTTTAGAAACATGCCGGGCGAAGGGGATCTCCCGGTCGTTGACTTTATGCGGGCCGTCGCCGCAACCGGTTATGCCGGGCCATTATCTCTAGAAATCTTCAACGACCAGTTCCGTGGCGGCTCCGCCCGCCTGCTCGCAGAAGATGGCCACCGTTCGCTCATCAATCTCATGGACAAAGTCCACCGTCTCGAGCCCGATATTCGTATTGACGTGCCCAATATGCCCGCGCCGGTGGAAACAAGTGGCGTGGAATTCGTGGAGTTCACGACGGGGCAGAACGAGAAGGCCGAGCTCGAAACTTTATTGACCACACTCGGCTTCTCGAAATCTGCTCGCCACTGCAATCGCGAGGTTGAGCTCTACACGCAGGGCGATATTCGCATCGTCATCAATACCGACAGCACCGGCGACAGCTTTGCCGGCGCGTCCTATTCGGTGCATGGCACGAACGCCTATGCCTTCGGCCTGAAGGTCGATGATGCGAAGGCAGCACTGCAGCGGGCGGCCGCACTCGGTGCACCCACCTTTTTTGAGCCGCGCAAGAGTGGCGAAGCCTCAATTCCAGCCATTCAGGGCGTCGGAAATGGCGTGATCTACTTCCTGGACGGCTCGCCCGACCTTGCTTCCATCTGGGACAAAGAGTTTTCGCAGCTTCCTTCGCAAACCACTGGAGATGCCGGACTGACCCGCATTGATCATCTGGCTCAGACAACGCGCTACGATGAAATGCTGACATGGCTGCTGTTTTACACGTCGACTTTCTCCATGCGCCGCACGCCCATGGTCGATGTGGTGGAACCGGGCGGCCTTGTTCGCAGCCAGGCAATCGAAAGCCTTCCCAAGCCCGACTTCCGTCTCACGATGAACGGTGCCGACAACCGCAAGACGTTTGCTGGAAAGTTTCTAGCGGAAGGGTTCGGCACCAGCATCCAGCACATTGCTTTCTCGACCGACGATATATTTGCAACGGCGCAGGCACTGCACGCACGCGGCTTTCAAGCCCTGCCTATCTCCCGCAACTATTATGATGACCTAGAGGCACGTTTCGGGTTGGAGCCAGAGTTTTCCGACGCGCTACGCGCTTCCAGCATTCTTTACGACCGTGACGACCACGGGGAATATTTCCAGATCTACAGCCAAACATTTGGCGAAGGCTTCTTCTTCGAGATTGTAGAAAGGCGGGAGAATTATGCGGGGTACGGCGCCATGAACGCGCCATTCCGCATCGGCGCACAGCGTCGGTTGCTCCGCCCGGCGGGAATACCCCGAGACTAAGCGTCAGATGTGGTCAGGCATTTGGATCGCCGACCCGAAAGCCGAGGCGGTCAAGGCCGCGCTGGACTTCTGGCGCACCCATGAACAGCGCCCATAACAGGCCGGAACGATAGTTCTCCATCATGGCCACGATGGGGCCCTGGTCAATCGCCAGATGCGTTTCTGCCATCCAACCGGTAACCGGCGAGAAGGCATCGACAAAGCCGTAGCGCGCCATCAGCTTGCCGCCGTCGTAACTGAGGAATGCGCGAGCCGCGGCAGTCGCTTCGTCAGGGCACACAGGAAAACTGGAGAGCGCAGCGGTCGGGGAGATGATGTCATTATCCTGCGTTGGAGAATGAACGCGGTAGCCCTTCGGGCCATCGCTGGCGGTCATTCCCCAAAGATCCGATCCGGGATATTTTGACTGACAATGCGCGTAGTTGATCCGCGTGTGCGCCTCCACCTGTTGCCAATAATCCGCATAGGTATCGGAAAGGCCCCTCGGGTCCAGCGTACAGAAGGAATATTGCGAGAGAAACAATGGCCCGCCATAGGGTTCGCCCAGCGGCAAGACCGTTCCCAAATAGGAGTTGCCATTCACCATGTCCCCCGACCGTGCCCATCCCTTGTGGTAATGGACCGGATCAATCGCGTGTTTCTCAGCGCCTGCGGCCAGCACATAGCTAACCAGGGCTTCATTCCAACCGGTGATGGTCAGATCCAGCGACCATCGCCGTCCGGGGCTCCAGTGCCACCACAGCGGGCCATCCGTTGCCCGCGTGTACCAGTCCCACTCGACGGATCCTATCAGGTCATTTGCAAGGGCGCGAAAGCGGGTTTCAGCCAATGTGGAACGGTAGAAATACTGCCGGGCGCATATCAGTCCTTGTAGCAGAAAGGCTGTTTCGACCAGATCACCGCCATCATCTTTCGGCCCAAAGGCAATGACCTCGCTGGTTTCACCATGAATGAAATGAGCAAATGCACCGTGAAAACGCTTGGCCTTGTGCAAGGCTGCGACCATCCGTGTGACACGATCCAGCGCCTCGTCACGGGTTATCCAGTGCCGTTCTGCACCCACGACGATTGCGAGAAACGAAAAGCCAGTGCCTGAAACGGACGCAATTTCGTTGATGACCGAGCCATCAGAGCGCAGGCGGTCTCGTGCCAATCCAGAAACCGGATGACTGCCGAGCCAGAAATAATCGAAGGTACGTCGCTGAATGTCTTCAACATCGTCGGGCAGTGGTCTTTGAGGGACAAGACCCTGCCCATTCCATATCTGATTCTCGGTATCCAAAATGCTGTCCGGCGTCCATGATAAGTTCGCCACCCTATCCCAAACAATTGGGCGATATTATAGCCACTTGCGCCGACAGGGGCCGTCATTGACGGCTCACAATCGACGCAAGGTTCCATTGCCATGACATCCGCTTGGGTTGAAAGACGCCTATTCGAACACGAACAGCGTATCTCCCGCCTGCAGATAGTCACCTTCCTTGACACGCAGACGAACCGTGCCTGCCTTGGGTGCTGTTACCTGCGTTTCCATTTTCATGGCCTCCATCACGGCAACCAGATCGCCCTCTGAGACCGCAGATCCATCTTCCACCTTGAAAGACTGAAGTGTTCCCGAAACGGGCGCGACGATACCGGCGTTTTCGGAATGCGTTTCCGATGCGGGCTTACCCGCACCGCCTGCGGAACCGAGGCCAGCCAACAACAGATGCGGAAGGCCAACGGCGACACGCTTTCCGTCTATCTCCAGCCATGTGCGTGTCATCGCAATGTCGTCGACAGGCTTTTGCCGCTCCATCGCATCCGGCATGTCGGCAAAATCCGTCTCGATCCAGCGGGTATGAACCTTGAAACCATCAGTCCCGATAAAATCTTGCGTATCAATCGCTGCCCGGTGAAAGGGCAGAACGGTCGCCACGCCCTCAATGCGGAATTCCTGCAGCGCACGGCGTGCACGGCGCAGCACCTGCTCCCGGTCCGTGCCAGTCACAATCAGCTTTGCCATGAGGGAATCGAACACGCCCGGGATTGTCGATCCGGTGACGACACCGCTATCCAGACGGATGCCGGGGCCGGATGGCGGATCGAACACGGAGATTGCGCCGGGCGTTGGCAGAAACCCGCGACCGGGATCTTCTGCGTTGATGCGAAATTCCATGGAGTGTCCACGTGGCTCAGGCGTTTCGAGGATCTGGAGCGGATGCCCCTCAGCCACACGAAACTGCTCGACGACCAGATCGATGCCCGTGGTCTCTTCCGTCACCGGATGCTCGACCTGAAGGCGCGTATTGACCTCAAGAAACGAAATCGTGCCATCCACGCCGAGCAGGAACTCAACCGTTCCCGCGCCGGAATAACCCGCCGCAGCGCAAATAGCCTTGGCAGAATCGTGGATTTTCTGACGCTGCTCAGGCTGCAGGAACGGCGCTGGCGCCTCTTCAATCAGCTTCTGATTTCGACGTTGCAGCGAACAATCGCGTGTACCCAGCACAACAACATTGCCGTGCTTGTCAGCAATGACCTGCGCTTCGATATGGCGCGGGCGATCCAGGAACCGCTCGAGGAAACATTCGCCACGGCCAAAGGCGGCTGTGGCCTCACGCACGGCGGAATCATAGAGATCGGCAATCTCTTCCATCTTCCATGCAACCTTGATGCCGCGCCCACCACCGCCATGCGCCGCCTTGATGGCAACAGGCAAGCCATGCACTTGCGCAAAGGCGGTCACTTCGGCAGCCGTTGCGACGGGGCCGTCACTACCCGCAACCAGGGGAGCCCCGACGCTCTTGGCAATGCGTCGCGCCTCGACCTTGTCGCCCAGCACTGTAATGACATGAGGATCAGGCCCGATCCAGATCAGGCCTGCATCGATAACGGCCTGCGCGAACTCTGCTCGCTCGGACAGAAACCCATAGCCCGGATGGACAGCATCCGCGCCGGAACGCTTGGCGATGGCAATCAGTTTGTTGATATCGAGATAGGTTTCCGAAGGACGCACGCCCTCCAGCCCATAGGCTTCATCTGCCAGCTTTACGAATAGCGCATCCTGATCAGGGTCCGCATAAACGGCGACCGAACCGACACCGTAATCACGGCATGCACGGATGATGCGCACGGCGATCTCGCCACGATTGGCAATCAGCACTTTTTTCATGGCTTGTCTCCCGAAAGCTCTGTGTTCTTGCTCGCCGATATCTCGGCGAAAGGCCCAAGCGGGCGAAACTGGATTTTGGCGTTCACCGGAATTTGCCCCGTGAGATCAAGGTGATGCTCGGCAACGGCAGCGACAACCGGATAACCGCCCGTCAGCGGGTGATCGGCCAGAAATAGAACCGGCTGACCGCTGTGGGGTATCTGGATTGCACCTGTTGCCGTGCCTTCACTGGGAAGCTCAGCGCTGTCCCTGCGTTCAAGCGGTGTGTCACCGGCAAGGCGAATGCCCACGCGGCTGGATTGCGGCGTAACTTGCCAAAGCTGACTCGTCAGTATGTCTAAGCCAATCTGCGTAAACCAGTCACTGCGGGGACCCATAACGACATCCAGCGTCACAACATCGTCTTTACCCGGAAGGTCAAATGCAGGTGCTTCATTGATCGAGACGCTGGAAAGGCCTGACGTCTCGTTGCGCAGGTGAATGACCGAACCAGCGGTTACAGCCTCAGGCCCAACCATGGCCAGGGTGTCGGTTGCAGCACTTCCGAGAACAGCCGCAACGTCAAAGCCGCCACGGACGCTGAGATAACAGCGCATGCCTTTTACGGGATGTCCAAAGGTCACCACGTCGCCCGGTTCCAGCGCGATCGGCACATAGGCAGAGCTCTCAAAGCTATAAGCATCCGATTTAACGGTAATGACGCCAGCGGCACCGGCAATGCCGACAACGGCGCGGCTGGTTGCCTTGAATGAAAAGCCGCCCAGCGTGATTTCCAGACAGGGCGTATTAACACGATTGCCGACAATGCGGTTCGCCGTGTTGAAAGCGGATTGATCCAGCGCGCCGGAGGCGGAGACACCCTGCCCCGTCTGCCCGAAACGTCCCCGGTCTTGAAACAGCACCGGCATGGGTGCGGCCAGAACCTCGAACCGGGCCGCCTCTGGTTTCGCGGTGGCCTTGGCTGCAGCAGGCTTTGATTGGGCAATATCGACCTTGCCGCTTTCCTTATCCATATCAAAAAAGCGCACGCGGTAACCGGGCTGAAACAGCGCGCCGGGTTCACGCTCAATATCCCACATTTTCAGGGGTGTTGTACCAATAATCTGCCACCCCCCGGGACTGTTTTGCGGGTAGACACCGCTGAAAGCCCCTGCAAGCGCAACCGATCCCGCCGGAATGCGCGTGCGCGGGCTTTGCCTGCGCGGCACATGCAGGGCCGGATCACCACCAACAAGATAACCGAAGCCGGGCGCAAAACCGCTAAAGGCAACGGTGAATTCGCTCTGCGTATGCCGCTTGATGACCTCATCAACGCTGAGGCCAGTCAATTCCGCAACATCAGCCAAATCTTCACCATTATAACGCACCGGAATTTCTACCAGCTGGTCGGAAGGCGCTATCTTTGCGGAGAGATCGCGGGTCGCGATGTCAGCCGCCAGTGCCTGCGCGGAGATGATCTCGGGCCGGAAACGGATCATCAGCGTTCGCGCTGCTGGCACTGTTTCTTCAATGCCATGAACGGGATCGGCATGAAGCGAGGCAAACAGGGCCAGCGTCTGATCGAGATCAGCAAGTTCAACGAGGATCGTCGTGAGACTGACCGGTAAAAAACGCATCTTGTCCTCACGCATGATAGGCCGAATCCGGAATGTCGGTAATGAACATGTGCCCCGGAGAATGGGTAATCGCAAATGGCACGCCTGACGCCATCACGGCCGCCTGAGGCGTGACGCCACAGGCCCAGAATACTGGCACTTCGCCGGGCTCAATGCGCACGGCATCGCCGAAATCAGGCTTAGCCAGATCAGCAATGCCAATCTCTGCCGGGGAGCCGACGTGAACGGGTGATCCATGAACGGCGGGAAACCGGCCCGAAATCGTCGCCGCATCGGCAACTCGAGCAGCAGGAATAGGACGCATGGAAACGACCATATTGCCCTTCAACCGTCCTGCCGGACGGCAGGGCTGGTTGGTCAGATACATTGGCACATTGGACTTGTCGGTCATGTGGCGGATTTCGATGCCAGCCTCCACCATGGGTGTCTCGAACGTAAAGCTGCAGCCGATGAGGAAGGCGACGAGATCCTCGTGCTCAGCCCAGGCCGCAGTGGCATCGGCGGTTTCTTCTGCCAGTTTGCCATCCCGCCAGATGCGATAGAGCGGCAGATCCCTGCGCAGATCGGCATCCGGCGCCAGCAGAGTTGTTGGAGAGCCCGGATCGGACACATCCAATACCGGACACGCTTTGGGGTTGCGCTGCGCATAGAGCAGAAAATCAAAAGCCCAGTCTCGAGGCAAAACGATCATGTTGGCCTGTGTGAAGCCCGGTGCGATGCCGGATGTCGGCGCAACCAGACCGTTGCGATACTGGGCGCGGGCAGCGCGCGCCGTATCCGCATTGGTATGCTGAAGATAAGATGTCGGAATGGTCATCGCTGGCCCTTTACGGCTTTGAGATGAAAGAACGAATGACGATGCCCTCGGCTTCGAAACGCTGCCGGATCTGTTGGGTGATGGCGACCGCCCCCGGGCTATCGCCGTGAACGCAGATCGATTGCGCTTCGATCCTGATAACGCTGCCATCAATGGCTTCCAATGTGCCGTCCCGGGCAAGCTGCACCATGCGCTGCGCGATCTTGTCAGCATCATGCAGAACGGCGCCCGCTTCACGGCGGGACACGAGTTGGCCATCTGGCGTGTAGGCACGATCCGCGAAAGCCTCGGCAACAACCGTAAGGCCTGACTGACGCGCAAGTTCTAAAATGGGAGCATTGGCGAGACCCATCAGGACGAGGGATGGATCAACGGCCTTGATGGCATCAATCACGGCCTGACCCTGCACAGCATCATTGGCAATGCGGTTGTAAAGCGCGCCATGCGGCTTGACGTAACGAACGGATGTGCCCGCCGATTGCGCCAGCCCCTTCAACGCACCGATCTGATAGATAACGTCGGCCATCAGGTCTTCGCGCGTAACATCCAGATCGCGGCGGCCGAAGCCGACGCGGTCCGGATAGGAAACATGGGCTCCCACGACGACATTTTTCTCGGCAGCGGCCTTCACCGTGCGGAAAATGCCCGCCGGATCGCCCGCATGAAAACCGCAGGCAATGTTGGCACTGGAAACGACTGCCAGCATGGCTGCATCATCCCCCATGGCCCACGCGCCGTAGCCCTCGCCAAGATCGCTGTTCAAATCGATGGAAGCCATGTTTGTGTTCTCCTTATGCGGCTGAGAAGAGCAGAGCGAAAATCGGCCCGATCGACTTGTAGCCCATATACCAAGTCAGTGCGCAGACGATAACGCCGAGCGCAAGAAGCCAGCGCGGATAGCGATAACCGGCCATAAGATCAGAGCGCGCCCAGGCAGCATAGACAAAGATCGACAGGCCGATGGGCAGGATGAGACCGTTCAGTCCGCCAACGAAGACCAGCATCTGCGCTGGAGGCGTGGTGATGATGACGTAGAAGAACAGGGAGACTGCGATGAAGATGACAGTCGCAATGTTGCGAGCCCGTTCACTGATGTCCTGTTTGAAAACGGTGATGAAAGAGACCGACGTATAAGCGGCACCGATGACCGACGTGATGGCCGCAGCCCACAGAACGACGCCAAAGATCCGCAAGCCGATATCGCCCGCAGCGGCCTGGAAAGCCTGAGCTGCGGGGTTTGCACCCTTGCCCGATACATCAATGACAACGCCGCTGGCGACCACACCCAGAATGGCAAGGAACAGAACGTAACGCATGATGCCGGTGACCGCGATACCCGTGAGTGCCGCACGGTTGACGGCACCGAGATTTTCAACGCCGACCATGCCCTTATCAAGCAGGCGATGAGCACCGGAATAGGTGATGTAACCACCGACAGTGCCGCCAACAATCGTCGTGATGGTCGCGAAATCGATGGTCGATGGCAGGAATGTCTGGAACAGGGCATCGCCAACAGGCGGGCCGGAAACAAAGGCAACATAAACCGTCAGAACGATCATCAGGATGCCTGCGAAAATGATGAACCTGTCTACGGCCATTCCGGCGCGTTTCGATAGGAAGATGCCAATCGCCAGAAGCGCGCTCAGCGCACCGCCCAGCTTCGGATCCAGACCAAGCATGGCATTAAGGCCAAGGCCCGAACCGCCGATATTGCCGATATTAAAGAACAAGCCACCAACGATGACGAGAACAGCGAGCACATATCCCGAACCCGGTATCGCAGCGTTCGCGATGTCGGAAGCGCGCATCCGCGTCAGTGTGACGATGCGCCAGATGTTCAGCTGAACAACGAAATCAATCACGATGGAGGCCAGAATGGCAAAGGCAAAAGCAGCGCCGAGCTTGGTTGTGAATGTTGCGGTCTGTGTGATGAAACCGGGACCGATGGCCGAGGTCGCCATCAGAAAGACAGCTGCGGTCAGAGACGCTCGTCGGGATTTAACGAACTCGGCACTTTGAGCTATTTTTGTAGGCTCCATGGATTTTCTCCTTAGCGCATCCGCCCCTCGCGGATACTTTAAAGCAACTTTGGCGGCATCTACAAAATTGTCAACATTGTTGAACAATAAAATTATATCGTTCTTTCATTCTGCGCAATTTTTGGCACCATTGGCGCGAAACTAAGCATCATTTTTATCTCCGTTGCCATGTTTTTGTGATATTGCAGCCGGCATCAGCAACACCGCCATCGGGACAATCGACTGCGAATGAACGGCCACCAAGACAACACCGTGATGGAATCACTGCCGCTAGCGGATCGGGTAGCGCGGGATATCCGCGATCTCTTGATCACGGGGGCATTGGTGCCAGGGCAGAGGCTTTCCGAAGCAGCCTTCAGCGAACGCCTCGACGTCTCCCGAAATTCGCTGCGCGAAGCCTTCCGGCTGCTGACAAAAGACGGCCTGTTGCGGCATGAAGCCAATCGCGGTGTTTTCGTTTCGACGCCTAGCACGGACCAGATCATCGATATCTACCGCGTCAGACGCATGCTGGAATGCGGGGCGCTGCGTCAGGCATGGCCAAAACATCCTGCGACCACCACGATGCGTGATGCGGTCGAGGCTGCGAAGATCCACCGCGAGCGGCAGGAGTGGCGGGAAGTTGGCAGTGCCAACATGAAATTTCATGCAGCCGTCATTGATCTTTCCGATAGCAGCAGGCTGAGCGATTTCTATGCGCGCGTTGCCGCCGAACTTCGCCTTAGCTTTGGGCTGTTGAACGACCCGGAACAACTGCATTCTCCCTTCGTGGATATGAACGAGCAGATACTGGGCCTGGTGATCAAAGGAAAAGTGGAGGACGCGGCCACACAAATGGACCTTTACCTGAACCTTTCCGAGCGCACTGTGCTGAAGGCACTGGAACGCGCCGGAAAGTGACCGGATAAAAACTGCACGTGGATACCACACTAACAGTGGAAAGCCGCGCAGCATTGTGCCATGACGAAACCAATTACGCGGCCGAAGGCGCCAAATCATGCGTCATGACCGCTGCCATGTGGAATGAGTGCATTATGCAGGACAATACCAACGGCTCCGTCATCGTCATTTCCAGCCACGTGATGCGTGGTTCTGTCGGCAACCGTGCAGTCGTGTTTGGGCTCGAGACTTTAGGCTTTCCAGTCTGGGCCGTTCCCACCATCGTCATGCCCTGGCACCCCGGCCATGGACCATCGACCCGTCTGCGGTTCGACAATGCCGAATTTGATTCCGCGATGCAGGATTTGGCGACATCGAAATGGTCCGGTGAAGTGCGCGCAATACTCACCGGTTATTTCGGAAGCGCCGATCAGGTGCGCTCCGTCGCGCGGCTGATCCGCGACATGAAACGAGCAAACCCTGATCTCATCTATGTTTGCGATCCTGTTATGGGCGACCAGGGTGGGCTATACATACCGCAGGAAACCGCACAGGCCATCCGCGATGAACTCATACCCCTCGCAACGGTTTCCACGCCAAACCGATATGAGCTGGCGTGGATGAGTGGCGCAGAGCTTGAGACAAACAATGAGATCATCGATGCGGCTTTGGCGCTTGGTCCGCCTAAAATGCTTGTCACATCGGCTGTTCCGATGACGGTGGGCGGGATAGGCAACCTTTTCCTCAGCGGTCGTCATGCGCTTCTTGCCGAACATCGTGCAATTGAGAACGTGCCGAACGGTCTGGGCGATCTTCTTTCGGCGCTTTTTCTGGCTCGGCTGCTGCAAGGACTAGACGATGAAAAGGCGCTGCAACTGGCAACTGCAAGCGTTTTTGAAGTTCTCGCCCGCACGATGAAAAGAGGATCGAACGAACTGACGCTGGAGACCGATGCGTCCAGTCTTTCCACACCTATGGCCATGGTGCAGATGCGCCATCTCTTGCATCCATCCCGCAGCAAGCGCAAATAACGGATCGTCACGTAGGATTTTCAACACGCCGCGCTTCTCTGCGAGCCTGGCCCAGCAAAACGGTACTGCGTCATCATGAAAGATTTTCCTGACTACCTCCTCAATGGCTACAAGAACTTCATGAGCGGTCGCTACACCGATGAGCGTGAACGTTACCGCGCATTGGCAGACACCGGGCAAAAGCCGCAAACGTTGATCATTGCCTGTTGTGACTCCCGTTCAGCGCCGGAAACCATTTTTGACTGCGGCCCGGGAGAGCTGTTTGTGGTGCGAAATGTCGCCAACATGGTTCCGCCCTATGAGCCTGACGGTCAATACCACTCGACGTCTGCCGCCGTTGAATATGCGGTGCAGGTCCTCAAGGTAAAAGACATTGTCGTCATGGGCCATGGCCGTTGCGGCGGCATACAGGCGGCACTCGATCCGAACCTGGAACCTCTGTCGCCCGGCGATTTCATTGGCAAGTGGATGAACATGGTCAAGTCCGCTGCCGAGCAGATCCAAAGCAACGACGTTATGACCTCGGGTGAAAGACAAACTGCAATGGAGCGGGTTTCCATTCGCAATTCCATCAGCAACCTGCGCGCATTTCCTTTCGTCAAGGCTCAGGAAACCGCGGGAAAGGTCAGGTTGCACGGTGCATGGTTTGATATTTCAACTGGGGAACTGTGGATTATGGACAGCAAGACTGGCGATTTCCGCCGTCCATGAGCAAAAGTCCGAGGCACTCTCGGACTTTAAGCCTTGAAGGCACCCCAAAAAAGAATGACCGCACACATGCGCGGTCATTCCTTTCTCGGAGGCGACGAGATCGCCTTAATATCTCAGTGGATTATTGGCCGTCGATGGCCTTGCCGATGAAGGCGATGGACTGCTGATAGACGCTTGCAGCGTTCCATCCCTGAATGGCACCGTAATTTGTCTGGCCCTGCTGATATCCAGCACCGCGCTGCCAGCCGTGACCGACCAGAAAGTTGGCGGTCGAAGCAAGTGCGTCGGCGCGAGAACCGACCAGATCAATGTGGCCATTGCGGTCGAAATCGACGCCATAACGCACGACGTTGAGAGGAAGGAACTGAGTCTGGCCGATTTCGCCATGTGCCGCGCCCTTGGCAGTAACGCTCAGATTACCGCTTCCGACCAGTTTCAACGCAGCATAAAGCTGTTCGGTGAAATATTCGGAACGACGGCAATCATAGGACAGCGTCGCAACTGCGGACATGGTGTGCTGGTTTCCAAGGAAAGCGCCGAAGCCGGTTTCCATGCCCCAAATGGCGAGCAGCGGGCCAGCCGGAACGCCATAGGCGCGTTCGATATTGGCAAAAAGCGCTGCGTTGTTCTTCTTCATGGCCTTGCCACGCGAAATGATCGCCTGACCACCGCGCTTCTGCATGAACTGATCGAAGGAAAGCTTGAAACTGTGCTGACCACGGTCTGCACGGATCGTTGCCTGATTGTATGAGACACTCGAAAATGCACGATCCAGAACTGATGGGCTGACGCCCCTGCCCGCAGCTTCCTGCTTGAATGCGCCGACCCAGGCATCAAAGCCCGCCGAAGTATTACCGCACTGCGCCGCCATAGCCGACGTTGCCGCCATTGCGGAAACCATAACTACGCCAACGGAAAAAGCTTTTAGTGCCCGCATCAGAATTTGCCTTCAAAGTTTTTGGGTTCGCGCCCTAACTCGGTCACCACTTGACTGAGATGTATGGCTTTCAGCCTGCCTGCTGACATCAAAACCGGCAAATAAACAGCCCGTGATGAACAGTTTGTCTGAAAACCCGTCCATTCCCACAGTGGAATGGGCGGGTTATAGTTAACAATTGTTAAAAAATAGTATCAAGCCGCACTGCGTGGCTTGATGAGGCCACGATTGACGAGAAGCTCGGCGATCTGGATAGCATTCAGAGCCGCGCCCTTGCGCAAGTTGTCGGATACGACCCAGATGTTAAGACCGTTTTCAACAGTCGCGTCTTCGCGAATGCGCGAAATGAACGTCGCGTCTTCGCCAGCGCACTCGACCGGCGTGATGTAGCCGCCATTCTCATGCTTGTCGATGACCTGGCAGCCGGGCGCTTCACGCAGAATATCACGCGCCTGATCGGCTGTGATTTCGTTTTCGAACTCGATGTTCACGGATTCCGAATGGCCGATGAAGACAGGAACGCGCACGGCTGTGCATGTAACCTTAATCTTCGGGTCCAGCATCTTCTTCGTCTCAGCCAGAACCTTCCACTCTTCCTTCGTGTATCCATCTTCCATGAAGACATCGATGTGCGGAATGACGTTGAAGGCGATACGCTTGGTGAACTTCTTCGTTTCGACAGGATCGGCAACAAATACCGCACGTGTCTGCTGGAAAAGCTCGTCCATACCTTCCTTGCCTGCACCGGACACGGACTGATAGGTCGAAATGACGACGCGCTTGATCGTCGCCGCATCATGCAAAGGCTTCAGGGCAACAACGAGCTGGGCCGTGGAGCAATTCGGGTTTGCAATGATATTGCGCTTGCGGAAGCCTTCGATAGCGTCAGCATTCACCTCTGGAACGATCAGTGGAACGTCCTGATCATAGCGCCATGCGGAAGAGTTATCGATGACGACGCAGCCCTGGGCGCCGATTTTGGGGGACCACTTCTTGGATACGTCTCCACCAGCAGACATCAGGCAAATATCGGTATCGGAAAAGTCGTAGTTCTCCATATTGGAGACCTTCAGCGTGCGGTCACCGTAGGACACTTCCGTGCCCTGGCTGCGAGCCGACGCCAGCGCGACAACTTCATCTGCCGGAAACCCGCGCTCAGCGAGAATATTGAGCATTTCACGACCGACATTGCCGGTAGCGCCTGCGATTGCAACTTTGAAACCCATGATCAAGCTCTCTTTCTACCTCTCCTCGTTTTTGGTGAGGGGGAACCCGCAATTCAGCGGCTTCCTTCTTCCCCGACCAAACCGGGGAGAGAGCGGTGGGCCAGAGACGTCAGACGGTTTTAATCGTCGTTTTGGCCGTAATTCGGATGGAGTAGGCAAGGCGCGACCGATCACCGGCAAAATCTGCCGGGTTATGCATGACAGTCATGTCTGAGACATGTCTCATCAAAATCGTGCTCCTTTTCTCGGCAAAGCTATTATGGTGTTTGCATTTCCTGTCAAGCGCAAACACGCCGCAATTTGGTCTGCCTATGCGTAGCGCCGCCATGCCGCGTAAGATTTCTGACCCTACTGAATTAGACTAAAGTCATAAGCCAAAAGGATCGCTCTTCCTTTCGTTCATTTTCTGCCACTCTGTGTGCAGGTGCATCGTGCCGCAAGGGCAGTCCGTGGGAGTCGGACTGTTGCGATGTGTCACTCATCGATCTGTGGAGGACAGAAAATGGCGAACGTAGTAGCCGCGGGCAACGAAAAGGCCCGCCCCATGACGGGTGAAGAGAAGAAGGTGATTTTCGCCTCTTCTTTGGGAACGGTCTTCGAGTGGTACGACTTTTATCTCTATGGCTCACTAGCCATCTACATTGGCGCGAACTTCTTCAGCCAATATCCTGAAACAACGCGCAACATCTTCGCGCTGCTGGCATTTGCCGCAGGCTTCCTCGTTCGTCCGTTCGGTGCGCTGGTGTTTGGACGCCTTGGCGACCTCGTCGGCCGCAAATACACCTTTCTTGTCACCATCCTGATCATGGGCTTCTCGACCTTTCTGGTCGGCGTTCTGCCCAATGCATCGCAAATCGGCATTGCGGCACCGATCATCCTCATTATCCTGCGCATGCTGCAAGGTCTGGCGCTTGGTGGTGAATATGGTGGTGCTGCCACCTATGTGGCCGAGCACGCGCCGAATGGCCGTCGCGGCTATTACACATCCTGGATTCAGACCACGGCGACACTCGGTCTGTTCCTGTCGCTCATGGTCATTCTCGGCGTGCAATTTGCCGTCGGCCGTGAAGCATTCGCCGATTGGGGCTGGCGCATTCCGTTTCTGCTGTCCGTCATTCTGCTTGGCGTCTCCGTCTGGATTCGCTTGAAGATGAGCGAATCGCCTGCCTTCAAGAAGATGAAGGAAGAGGGAAAAACCTCGAAGGCTCCACTCAGCGAAGCCTTCGGCCAGTGGAAAAACGCCAAGATCGCGATCATCGCGCTTGTGGGTGCCGTCATCGGACAGGCCGTTGTCTGGTACACAGGTCAGTTCTACGCGCTCTTCTTCCTGCAGAGCATTTTGAAGGTAGACGGACAGTCCGCCAACATCATGGTTGCCTGCGCTCTTCTTCTCGGCACCGGCTTCTTCGTGCTGTTCGGTTGGCTCTCCGACAAGATCGGGCGCAAACCCATCATCATGGCAGGTCTGGTTCTGGCCATGCTGACCTACTTCCCGCTGTTCAAGGCACTGACATGGGCAGGTAACCCTGCACTCGCACAGGCTCAAGCCTCGGTTCGTGCAACAGTTACTGCCGCACCTGGCGATTGCCGCTTCCAGTTCAACCCAACCGGCACGGCCAAATTCACCACATCCTGCGATATCGCGACCTCATTCCTGACCAGAAACTCCGTGCCTTACGATGTTGTCGGAGGACCGGCGGGCCAGCCAGCAACGGTCAAGATCGGCGAAAAGACCATCACAAGCTATGATGCAGCCGCCGCCGGTGCAAATGCCGCAGCAAACGACCGTGCATTCCAGAAGCAGATCAATATGGCTCTGCAGGAAGGTGGATATCCACTGGTGCGCAGCGCCGCTCAGGTTCCCGCATCAAAGCTTGATGCCTTCATTGCTGCAAACCCGGAACTCGCGCTGAATGCCGATACCGTCCGCGCAACACCTGCTAAAACAGTGCCTGCCGAAAAGCTGGTGGCTGACAAGCTGATGACAGCGCCCGAATTGAACGGCGCGACTGAGATGGCCGTCTATACGGTTGCAGGCGGTGGTGCATTTGCCATGGTCGCCGACCCAGCCGCTGTGAACTGGATCGCCATCATTGCGGTTCTGACCATCCTCGTCATCTATGTGACGATGGTCTACGGCCCGATTGCCGCTCTGCTGGTGGAAATGTTCCCAACCCGCATCCGCTATTCCGGCATGTCCCTGCCCTACCACATTGGTAACGGCTGGTTCGGTGGTCTTCTGCCCGCAACTGCATTCGCCATGAGTGCTGCCAAGGGTGATATCTACTACGGCCTTTGGTACCCTATCATTTTCGCAGGTATCACACTGGTCGTCGGCCTCCTGTTCCTGCCCGAAACCAAGGACCGCGACATCCACAAGATGGAATAGGTTGCACCATCACCCAAAAAACAAGAACCCGGCGAGATCATCGCCGGGTTTTCTTTTTGGGAGTCTGGAAGAGGTCAGAATGAAAGAGCGGCCAGTTCCTGATTGACCAGATCGCGCCATGCACGGTTCTGCACCAGATCGGCGAGAAACAGGCCTTCGACGGCGAAAAATGCAGCCGATGGATCGGCATGATCCACTTGGTTTGCCGCAGAGAGGATTTCGTCCTTGCGAGGATCATTCGGGATGCCACGCTTGTGAACAGACGCGATCCACAGGGCGACCACATAAGCAAACTCGGCGGCATCGTGCCCCGCAGCCAACGCCTCAACCGCGGCAGCCATGATCCGCTGCGGTAGCTTCTGACTTGTATCCATCGCAATCTGCTCGTTGCGGTGGGCAATCGTCGGGTTGGCGAAGCGTTCAAGCAATTCGTTTTGGTAGTAAGGAAGATCAATGCCCGGCACGGGTTCGAGCGTGGCAGCGGCTGCCTTCATGTGCCGCTTCACCTTTTCCACAAACTCCGGCACCGCCATGACATCGCGCACGAACTCCAGATCGTGGAGAATGCCCAAATGCGCGATGAGCGTATGCGAGCCGTTCAGAAGCCTAAGCTTCATGTTTTCATAAGGCTCAACCGCCTGCGTAAAGACGGCACCCGCCGCCTCCCACGCTGGACGCCCAGAAACGAAATCATCCTCGATCACCCATTGCAGAAAGGGTTCCGTTTCGATGGCGAGGCGGTCCTCAACACCCAGCAACTGTGCCGCACGTTGCCGCGTTTCATCCGTCGCCGCTGGCACGATGCGGTCCACCATGCTGCATGGAAATTTGCCGTTCTCGTTAATCCAGCGTGCCAGTTCGGGGTCACGTCGCTCTGCCAGTTCCAGAACGAGACGGCGAACGACATGGCCGTTGGACGGAAGATTGTCGCAGCACAGCACCGTAAATGGCTTGAGACCTTGCGCGTGTCGTCTGGCAAGACCTTCAACAAGATAGCCTATTGCACCTACAGGAGCATGCGGATTGGCGAGGTCTGAGGCGATTGATGGGTGCTTCAGGTCTAACCCGCCTGTCACGGGGTGTAGGCCGTAAGCCTTTTCGCTAACGGTCAGGGTGACGATGCGGATATTCGGATTGGCCAGATGGCCAAGAACAGCCTCTCTCTGTTCGGCTGCGCAAAGCCAATTCACCGTTGCACCGATGATTTCAGCGCGATCACCCTCAGCACTTCGAACGATGACGGAGTATACGCCATCCTGTTCTGCCAGCGCCTGGACAGGCTCGTTCGAGCGCAAGTTTACGGCGACGATGCCCCAGGGGCCGAAGCTGCTCTCCAGTGCTTTTTGCGTAAAGACAGCTTGATGGGCCCGGTGGAAAGCACCCAAACCGAAATGCACGATGCCGGGCTTCAATGCCATGCGATCAAAGGCAGGGACGGTAACGGTTTGGGGCAACGAGGTGGAGGCAGTTAATCTGTTCATAATGCTATACTCTACCGAACTGTGGATGAAGAAGCGTGCGCTCGATGCCACGCAACTCGGCCAATCCCTTGAGGCGACCGATGGCGGGGTAGCCGGGCTGCGCGCCGCGCTTGATGTCGTCAAGAATTTCCTGCCCGTGATCTGGCCGCATGGCGATGCGATGGTCTTCGCGGCCAACTGTGCGGCGGCGCTTTTCTTCTCCCAGCAACGCAGCTATGACGGCCACCATATCGGTTGCGCCTTCCAGATGCTCGTCCTCGAAGAAGGAACATGGAGCCGTGTCGGTGTCGCGTGTAACGTTGCGCAGGTGCACGAAATGGATACGGTCCGCAAAGGCCTTCGCGATCATCGGCAGATCATTATCCTTGTGGGCACCCAAAGACCCAGTGCAGAGCGTCACCCCATTTGCCAGACTGTCGACCTGTCCCAACATATGCGCGTAGTCGGCTTGCGTAGAAAGGATTCGTGGCAGTCCCAGCAACGGCCAGGGCGGATCATCGCCATGGGCGCAAAGATTGATGCCGACCTCTTGCGCCACCGGCACGACCTCAGACAAGAAATCCACCAAATTGGATTGCAGCCGCAAACGGTCTACGCCCTGATATGACCTTAGCTTCTCGAGAAGCTGGTCAAGCGTGTAGCCATCAGCAGATCCCGGCAGGCCCGCCCCGATGTTCCGCCCCAAGGAGATGATTTTGCTATCCGGCATTTCGGAAAACCGTCTGGCAGCGTCATCAATAAGCCATTCTGGATAATCGGATTTTGCGTCGGGCCGTTTGAGAATGTGAATGTCGAAAGCGGCGAAATCCACCAGGTCGAACCGCATGGCCTTCGCACCGTGGCGCGTTTCCCAACGCAGATCCGTGCGGGTCCAATCCAGAACAGGCATGAAATTGTAGCAAACAGTGCGAATGCCGCTAGACGCCAAACGTCGCAGGTTCTCTTGCCAATTGGCAGTATGGTGTTTCCAGTCCCCGGTCTGGGTCTTGATGTCCTCAGAGACAGGAACGCTCTCGACCACGTCCCAATAGAGGCCACCGGCCTTGATGGCTTCGTGCCGCTTTACAATGTCATCGACAGGCCAGACCGCGCCGGTTTCGATGTGATGCAGCGCGCTGACAATGCCCTCAGCACCCGCCTGCGCGGCATCCCGCACCGAAACCTTATCCACGGGGCCGAACCAGCGCCATGTGTGCTTCATATCTTTATCCTTCAGAACTTAGTGAGTGCCGCCAAAGGTGATCTGCACCTTGCAGGCAACGGAGCGATCACCGGCCTGCTCGAATGCTTCGACAGCCTTTTCAAGCGGAAATTCATGCGAAATGATCGGGCGAACATCGATCATGCGCGACGAAATGAGCTGCACGGCAACGGCAAACTCCTGATCGAAACGCTGCGAGCCTCGCCAGACGATCTCTTTGCCGACGAGGCTGTTCAGTGGGATTGTAATATCGCCTGTCACGCCGACCTGAACGATGGTGCCGCGCGGTTTGATGGCTGAAAATGCCGAGCGCAATGCTGGACCGGCGGCTGAACAATCAAAGACGACATCGAATGTGCCTTTACCCTCCTGATAAGGTAAGAGCCCTTGTGGGTCTTTGGCGACATTGATCGTCCGGCGGGCACCCATGGACGGCGCTCGGGAAAGTGCCGCATCGGCAAGATCCGTGACGACAATCTCCGCCGCACCGGCATGTCTTGCTGCCGCAACCGTCAGCAGTCCGATGGGGCCAGCGCCGGTCACAAGAACACGTTTGCCTTGGAGATCACCAGCCTGCGCCACCGCATGAAGGCAAACCGCGAGCGGCTCTGCGCACGCCGCCTCAGCAGGAGTGGTATTCCCTTCGAAAGAAAAGCACTGCTTTGCCGGAACGACAAACCAGTCGCGAAACATGCCCTGCTCATGGGGAAGACGCATGGCGCTCCCCATGAAGCGCATGTCATGGCAATGAATGGGTTGGCCGATGGCGCAGTGGGGGCACGCGCCACAGGGTTGTGAAGGGTTGACCGCGACGAGCGCGCCGACCTCAAGACCCGTTACACCATCGCCCAAAGCTTCGACATAACCCGATGCTTCATGGCCTGAAATGATCGGCTCTCGCACCTGAACAGGCCCGAAGCCACCATCCTGGTAGTAGTGGAGGTCAGACCCGCAGATGCCGCCCGCAGCCATACGAAGCAGCACCTCGCCCGCGCCCGGTTGCGCGAAATCCTGCGTTTCGACCTTGAGGTCCTGCCTGCCATAAAGACGCGCGACGCGTGTCGACATGAATGTCTACTTTCGTTTCGTGATGAGGTGAGCCCGCGCGGAGAGCCGCGCGGGTTCTAGGTTTAACGGATTAATCCCATCTCCGTTGGCAACCACAAGGTGACAGCAGGAATGAAGGTGATGAGGATGAGGGCGATGAACAGGGGCACCAGCCACGGAAGGATCGCCATCGTTGTGCGCTCCACCGACAGTCTCGCCACCCGCGACAGAACGAACAGCACCATACCGAGCGGCGGATGCAGGAGGCCGATCATCAGATTGAGCGTCATGATGATACCGAAATGCACCGGATCGATATCGAACTGCAAAACCAGCGGTAACAGGATCGGAACGAGGATGGTGATGGCCGCAATCGTATCAAGAAAACAGCCAACAAACAGCATCAACAGGTTGACGAGGATAAGGAATATCCACTTGCTGTCCGTGAGAGTCAGAATTGCCGCTGACAGAACTTGCGCGGCCTGAGAGACCGTCAACAACCACGCAAACACCGATGCCGCCGCCACAATGAAGAGGACGGACGCCGAAGTCTCAATGGTATCAAACGTTGCTTTGGCCAGTGTTTTGAAGGTCATGGTGCGATAGCGCACAAGGCCGAGAAACAGCGACCACAACACAGCGGCAACGGCTGCTTCGGTGGGCGTGAACCAGCCCATGGTCATGCCGCCAATCAGAATGACCGGCGTCATCAGCGCCATGACGGCTGAGAAGTCGAAGTACCAGTCACAGGCAATCAACACGACAAGCGCAATGACAATGGCCCAGTTGAGCGACAGTCCGAGCGACGTCATCACATAGACGCTGACCGGGACAAGCATAACTATAAGAACTTCCAGCGATGCGCCGAAGATGGTGCGCAGGCTGAATGGCGTATCGGAACCCCAGTTCTTGATATAGGCAAAAACCGTCACCGTAATCATCATCAGCAAGGTCATGACCACGCCAGGAACGATTCCCGCCATGAAAAGAGCGCCAATCGAGACATTGGCCATCATTCCATAGATCACGAAAGGCAGGGATGGCGGAAAGATCGGTCCAAGCGTTGCAGAGGCTGCTGTAACACCAACTGCCGCTTCGATAGGATAACCGTGATCCTTCATGGCCTTGATTTCGATGGTGCCAATGCCGGCCGCATCTGCAAGGGCCGTTCCAGACATGCCAGAGAAGATGACCGAGCCGATAATGTTGACCTGGGCGAGACCACCCTTCATCCACCCCACCAGGGCAACGGCGAAGGAATAGATGCGCCCGGTTACGCCAGCGGAGTTCATGAGGTTGCCCGCTAGAATGAAGAACGGGACGGCCAGAAGCGGAAAGCTCTCGATACCCGCAATCATGCGCTGTGCGGCGATGATGTCAGGTGCGACATTGAAGGCGAGAATGTAAAGAAGCGATGCTGATGCCATGGAGATGGCAACCGGCAGGCCGATGAGCATCAGAAGGAGGAACGAGCCAATCAATACCAGCATATCAAACCTCCTCCACGCTCTGGAACTCTTCCGGTCTCTCAAGAACGGAATAGCCACGCCTGATATTGGCGATGAACACCTGTATGGAGCGGAGGAACATCAGCACAAATGCCGCAAAGACCGTGTAGAAAACAATGCTGCGCGGCAGCGCCACGGTGACCATTTCCTCACCCTCAACAATTTCCAGATAGCGCCACATCAGCCATGATGTGTAAGCGAAAAATCCGATGCGCAGCACATCTACAGCCAGAGACATGACGCGTGTCAGATGCGGCGGCAGGTAGTGGTAGAGAACATCAACCTGAATATGGCGAGACATGCGCACGCACATGACGGAGCCCATGAACACGACGGCAATCAGGCAGTTGACGGCAATCTCTTCTGTCCAGGCGTAACTGTCGTTCAGCACATAGCGGGTAAAGAACTGCAGGAAGACGCAGCCTGTCATGATCCAGAAAAGAGCGAGCGTCAGCCAATCCTCGAAAGCATAGACAGAGAGATCGGCATTGGGTGGTGGCTCATCGAATGTATGGGCAAGTTCCTCAGGCGTGACCTGAGTATGAATTTCCTGCGACATTGATTTATCCCGACTGAGAAGAAAAGGCGGCGCGGCTCGAAAAACCGCGCCGGGCACGGGCTTACTTGATGGCGCGAATGGCTTCCCAGTCGGCCTTTTCGTAACCAAAGTCCTCGAATTTGACCTTCTCGATCACGTTCTTTTCAAAGTCGGCCTTATCAACCTCAGTCACCGTCAAGCCACGCGACTTGAAATCGTCGACCAGTTTGTTCTCGCGCTCCTCGATGATCTTTGTCGTGCGTGTTGCTGCTTCCTGCATCACATCGACAAAGATTTTCTTGTCCTGCTCCGAAAGGCTCGCCCACCGGCTCTTGGAAATGACCGTATTGAGATGATCGACAATGTGGCCGGTCAGCACGATGTTCTTCTGCACCTCGAAGAATTTCTTCGCCTCAATCGTCGTCAGCGGATTTTCCTGCGCATCGACAGTTCCGTTCTGAAGCGCCAGATAGACCTCGGCGAAAGCAATCGGCGTGGTGTTGGCGCCGCATGCGCGCGGCATGGCCAGATAGGCCGGAACATCAGGAACGCGCATTTTCACGCCGGCCAGATCAGCACATGTCGCAATCGGCTTGTTTGCTGTGGTGTGGCGAGTGCCGTAATAGCTGACGGCTGCGATGACATTGCCGCTCTTGTCCTCATACCCTTTCGCAAGGCGCTTGAAGACGTCGCTCTTGGTGTAAGCAATCAGATGCTCGGGGCTGCGGAAGATGTAAGGGAAGTACGTGACGCCGATAGGCTTGTAGTCACGGGCGGCGAAGCTGGAACCCGAAATGATCATATCGACCGTTCCCAGTTTCAGGCCCTGGTTAATATCAACCTCCTTGCCGAGCTGCGATGCAGGAAACACGTCGATCTTGTAACGGCCTTCCGTACGCTTTTCGATTTCCTTCGAAGCCCAGACGGATTCGGTGTGGAAAGGCTCACTTGTTTCGTAAACATGGGCCCATTTGAGCGCGGTCTGCGCCTGGGCTGCAAATGCGGATACAGCGACGATTGCCGTTGCACCCAGCAAGCTGATGATTCTAAATGACATTGTTTTCCCTCCCGGATTGATGTCAGATTTTCTGTTTTCATGCTCCTCCCTCTTGGAAGGATCATGCTTCGCCTACGGCTCCTCCCCGAAGCTTTCGGAAAACCTTTTCTGCGACAGCATCAGATGGCGGCGCATGGCATCGCGCGCACCTGTCGCGTCGTTTTGGGCAATCGCATTTCGAATGACCCGATGTTCATCAAGCGCCAGACGCCATGTCTGCGGCCCTTCGAAATGGCTGGCCAGCCTCTCGAAATACGGTGTCATGCGCCGGTCAAAGATCTGGCCGGTAAACCGATGCAGAGTAGCGTTGCCGATGATATCCGTTATGGCAGTGTGAAATGCGCGGTCCTGAACCAGCATGTTGACGGGATCGCCAATGGCTTTTTCCATCTGCCCAAGACAATCGTCCAAACGCTGAATACCTTCAGCATTTGCAACCCGCGCGGCCTCCTCCGCAATTGCACTTTCGATAATGCTGCGCGCCTGAAGTATTTCAAACGGGCTGTCATTGTCGTCAACCGGCAAGGCCTTGGGAGCGTGGTTCGTGCGCTGACTGACGTAAACGCCGGAGCCCATCCGGATATGGATATACCCTTCCACTTCCAGAACAATCAGCGCTTCCCGAACCGTCGGCCTGGAAACTGCGAACCGTTCGGCAAGATCCCGCTCAGCTGGAAGCTTCGCGCCCAAGCTCAACTCGCCCGTTTCGATCAGCGAACGGATTTGGTCCGCCACCTGCCTGTGCAGACGGCGTGGTTCCAGTGCCACAAACATGAAATCCTCCCAGATCCCATCTGGTCAATTGGTCTTACCAGTTGCAACGTTTTAACGTTTGCTGCAGCGCAGAGTCAAGCCTTCACTGCCGTCGCTCAGGCAGTGTTTTGGGGGTAGCGAAGATCATGCAGGATCGTGCCGCTCTACAACCAATATCTACGGCTGCGAGCGGTGATTTCGATCAACCAGAAGCGCACCCATTACCAGATCGAGATGCGCATCGATGTAGGCCGGAAGATCCAAAACTCGGCGGTCTTCATGGATGAGCGTTTCAATCGCTATCGCAACGATGGGCGCAAAGAGAAGGCAAGCGTTTACCCTTGGCCCTCCCACAAATTCTCCCGTCTCAACGCCCTCATCCAGTATGGCCTGAATGCGGGCGTGAATGGGCTCGATGAGTTCATCGCGGTGTGTATCGATGACATGGGGAAAACGCGCACCTTCCGCTACGACAAACCGCAACAATTGCCTCAGCCGCTTTTCCCGGAGCAAACGATCATAGAGCCCCTTGATGAGTATCTCCAGACGAACAGCTGGCTTGCCTTCAATCTCTCCAATATCGGCGATGACAGTTTCCAGCGGCGCGGCAATATGCAGGATCATCGCCGAAAAAAGTTCTTCCTTCGTTGGGAAATAGACATACACTGTGCCCTTGGTAACACCCACCCGCTCGGCGATGTCTTCTACCCGTGCCGCTGTAAAGCCGTGATCTACAAACTCTTGAAATGCCGCTTCCAAGATTTGCGTTGGCCGAAGTGCCTTCTGTTCGGCGCGTGTCAGCCTTTTCATAACTATCCTTAACCATCTGCGCTCGATCAACTCGAAACACAATAATTTCATTGACTACCCAGTAAGTCAAATGTATCACGTATTCATCATGGTTCAAGAGGCAATATATGAGACGGTACGCAACAATCGCCTTGCTGGCGGCAGCACTGCCAGGCCTTTCCGCCTGCGAGCCTGAAAAAGAAGCGCCGAAAAAACCGCTACGTCATGTAGAAGTGGTCCATGTCAAATCGCTCCCCGTCGCCGATGTCGTTTCGACAACCGGCGAAATCAGCGCCCGGGTACAATCCGATCTGTCGTTTCGCGTCAGCGGCCGCATTGTTGAACGGTTGGTGGACATAGGCGAACACGTTACCAATGGTCAGATCCTCGCCCGGATAGACCCACAAGAACAGAAGGCGGACCTGCAGGTAGCATTGGCGACGCTACAATCGGCGCAGGCACAGCAAACTCAGGCCCAGCAGGCTTTCGAGCGGCAGCAAAGCCTTTTCAACACCGGCGTCACCACCAGAGCCGCACTCGATCAGGCGCAGGAAACGCTTCTGACCGGACAGGGCACCGTTCAGTCCGCACAGGCGCAGGTTGACACTGCGCGTGATGCGCTGGAGCAGACCGAACTGAAAGCAGACGCCGACGGCATCATCACCGCCCGCAATGCGGAGGTCGGCCAGGTGGCCCAGGCGGCGCAGCTCATTTTCACCCTCGCCCATGACGGCCCGCGAGATGCCGTGATCGACGCGGACGAAACGACCCTGTTGGGCGGAGAAATTCAAAACGATATCGTCGTCAAGCTGCTGTCCGGTGGCAATGACATGAAGGCATCGGTGCGAGAAATTTCGCCCACTCTTGACACCTCGACCGGCACGATACGCGTCAAACTTACGCTAGATGCAAAAGCAGATGTGCGTCTTGGCAGTCCAGTCGTCGCCATTGCTCACTACAAACCCATCGACACGATCGAGCTTCCATCGTCGGCGATGGCGTCCCTGTCAGGCAATCCAGCCGTTTGGATTGTTGACCCCAAAAACCATGTAGTATCCATGCGCAAAATCGAAGTCGGAAAATACGCGAATGGCCGCTTCTCGGTCCTGTCAGGTCTTTCCGAAAATGAAACGGTTGTCGTGAACGGCACGAAATTTCTGGCTCTAGGCGAAATCGTGACGTACGAAGGAGCCGCCCAATGAAGACGTCTTTGACTGCTGTGGTGCTTTTGGCAGCCACAACGTTTCTTGTGTCCTGTGAGAAGCAGGAAGAAGCGGTAGAAAAGCCAAGGCCCGTGCTCTCCGTGGTCGTTAAGCCTGCGCCTGAGGCAACGCTGACACTGCCGGGCACCGTTAACGCAAGGATTGAAACGCAATTCGGCTTCCGCATTCTCGGGCGAATCGTTGCCCGGAATGTTCAGGTCGGTGACACCGTGAAAAAGGACGATGTCCTTGCTGCTATTGATCCGCTGTCTCTGGAGTTAGCTGTCAGAAGTTCGCAGTCCGATCTTTCCAATGCGCAAGCCCAGCTTGCAAACGCCATCACAAATGAGCAGCGCCAGCAAACATTGTTTGAACGGCAGTCTGCGGCAAAAGCGACGTTCGAAAGCGCGCAACAGGAACGCGAGACCGCTGCGGCAAACGTAAACAAGGCGCAGGCCAACTTGGATAAGGCGAACGAGCAGTTGGGATACTCACGCCTCCTGGCCGAGTTCAACGGCGTCGTTACCAGCACCTCTGCCGAGGTTGGGCAGGTCGTCTCCGCCGGACAAAGCGTTGTAACTGTTGCTCGGCCGGAAGAGCGGGACGCCGTCATCGACGTCCCTGAAACGGCAGGGACATTGGTCAAGCCAGGTACCGCGTTCGACGTGGCCCTCCAACTTGACCCCAGCTATCATGCCAAAGGCGTAGTTCGTGAAATCGCGCCCGATGCTGACGATGCGACACGCACTTTCAGGACAAAGCTGGCATTGGTAAACCCGCCTGAGGCGCTCCGTCTCGGCGCGGTCATCACAGCGACTGCAATTACGAATACTCAATCCATCATTCGCCTGCCTGCATCGGCAATCAAAGTGGATGGCTCCAAATCTATCGTCTGGATCGTCGACGACAAGGCGGGAAAAGTTTCATCCCGTGAAGTAACCGTCGCGCCAGGCTCCGCTCCAGGCGGCCCGGTTGTCATATCGGCGGGTCTCAATTCGGGCGACCGCGTGGTGGTTGCCGGCGTCAACCAACTAAAGGACGGCCAAGCCGTACGCATCGCGCAGGAGAATGCCCAGTGAAACCGTTCAATCTTTCTGACTGGGCGCTCGATCACCGTTCGCTCGTCTGGTATTTCATGATCATCTTCCTGATCGCCGGCGCGTTCTCCTACATCAATCTTGGCCGCGAAGAAGACCCTGCGTTCACGATCAAGACGATGATCGTCAACGCGCAGTGGCCGGGAGCATCTGCCGAAGAGGTCGCTAAACAGGTTACCGACCGGATCGAGAAAAAGCTTCAGGAGCTTGATGCGCTCGACTTTACCCGCAGCGAGACCAAGGCCGGTCAAACAACGATTTACGTTGAACTGCTGCCAACCACCAAGGCGAAAGACGTGGCCGGAAACTGGGTCAAGGTTCGCAACATGGTGAGCGATATCAAGGGAGACCTTCCAAGCGGTGTCGTTGGCCCGTTTTTCAACGACACGTTCGGAGACGTTTACGGCAATATTTTTGCCTTCACGTCCGATGGCCTGTCCCAACGCCAATTGCGCGACCTCGTTGAGAACGCGCGAGAAAAGCTGCTGACAGTTCCCAATTCCGGTAAGATCGATGTTGTGGGAGAGCAGGATGAAGTGATTTATCTTGAGTTCTCGACGCGCAAGATCGCAGCACTGGGAATAGACCGACAGGCCATCATAAGCACGTTGCAGGCACAGAACGCGGTTACCCAGTCCGGCTTTGTGGATGCGGGACCGGAAAGCATCGCCTTGCGGGTTGGTGGAGCTTTCCTGTCTGAGGACAGCCTGAAGACAATCAATCTGAGGGTCAATGATCGCTATTTTCCGTTGACCGACATCGCAACCATCAAGCGCGGCTATGTAGACCCTCCATCCGCACTATTTCGCTTCAAGGGAAAGCCCGCCATTGGCTTGGCCATTGGCATGAAACCGGGTGCTAACCTTTTGACATTCGGCAAGGACCTTGATGATGAGCTGAAACGCGTTGTGGCGGACCTCCCCATCGGTGTGACCGTGGAGCGTGTATCCGATCAGCCTGCAGTGGTAGAGGAAGCCGTGTCCGGGTTCACTACCGCCCTTTTCGAAGCCATCGCCATCGTTCTGGCTATCAGTTTCATAAGCCTGGGCGTACGTGCTGGCCTAGTCGTTGCCGTGTCGATTCCACTCGTTCTGGCCATCACTTTTGTGTTTATGGAATATACGGGCATCTCGCTTCAGCGAATCTCGCTCGGGGCGCTGATCATTGCCCTAGGCCTTCTGGTAGACGATGCCATGATTGCCGTGGAAATGATGGTTTCGCGGCTGGAAGCCGGCGACAACCTGAGAAAGGCAGCCACTTACGTCTACACATCAACGGCATTTCCGATGCTGACAGGGACTCTCGTCACTGTTGCGGGCTTTATTCCAATTGGCCTGAATAGCAGCGCGGCTGGCGAGTTCACATTCACACTCTTTGTCGTCATTGCTGTTTCGCTCGTTGTATCTTGGATCGTCGCGGTGGTCTTCACACCGCTGCTCGGCGTCGTCATTTTGCCGAAAACAATGAAGTCGCACCACGATAACAAAGGTCGCTTCACGAGAGCCTTTGCCTGGACGCTCAGGCTCGCCATGCGCTGGCGGTGGGTCACAATCGTTTTGACGGTCGTTATTTTTGCCCTGTCGATCGGCGGACTGGGCCTTGTGCAGCAGCAATTCTTCCCGGCCTCCGACCGCACCGAGCTTGTCATTGACTGGGGTTTGCCACAGAACAGTACAATCGCTGAAACCAACAGGCAGATGACAAAGTTCGAGACGGAAAAACTCGTCGGCAATGGTGATATCGACCACTGGTCTACCTATGTTGGCGAAGGAGCACCCCGCTTAATTCTGTCGTACGATGTGCAGAGCCCTGCGGCATGGTTTGGCCAGACTGTGATCGTGGCGAAGGATATCGAAGCCAGGAACAAGCTCCGGACCGACCTTCAGGCTTACCTCTCAACAACATTTCCCGGCACGGATGCGTTTGTGAAGCTTCTCGATATCGGCCCGCCGGTTGGAAAGCCGGTTCAGTATAGAATCAGCGGACCTGACATCCAAAAGGTTCGTCAAATCGCACAACAGTTCGGATCTATCGTTCAGGCGAACCCACTCCTGTCCAATATGGCCTATGACTGGAACGAACCGTCCCGCGTTGTGAAGGTCGATGTGCTTCAGGATAAGGCCCGACAGCTAGGTGTATCGTCTCAAGATATCGCGACTGTGCTGAACGATGTCGTCAAGGGAACCACGGTTACCCAGGTCAGAGATGATATTTATCTGGTGGACGTCGTGGGCAGAGCTGAAGATATCGAACGGGGTTCCATCGATACACTCAGAAACCTTCAGCTGGCTGCGTCGAACGGGAAGGCGGTTCCACTCTCGGCTGTTGCCAAGTTCCGCTATGAACTGGAACAGCCACTGATTGGTCGCCGTGACCGGATGCCGACGATCATCGTCAAAGCAGCTGTCGTCGGCCCCACCCAGCCCGCGACGATTGTTGAACAATTGAAGCCTGAAGTCGAGAAATTCAGCGCATCCTTGCCAACAGACTACAAGGTCGAAATCGGTGGATCTGTCGAGTCGAGTGCAGACTCGCAGGGACCAATCGCAGCCGTAGCCCCGATCATGCTGCTGGTGATGGCGACGATTCTCATGTTCCAACTGCAAAGTTTCAGCCGACTATTCCTTGTCTTTGCTGTTGCTCCGCTGGCCCTGATCGGGGTGGTCGCGGCCCTCATGCTCAGCAATGCTCCGATGGGCTTCGTAGCGATCCTCGGTGTTCTCGCGCTCATCGGAATTCTGATCAGAAACTCGGTGATCCTTGTCGTGCAAATCGAGCAACTGCGGGAAGAAGGTGTCAGCCCTTGGCGTGCCGTCATCGAGGCGACCGAGCACCGTATGCGGCCTATCCTGCTGACTGCAGCTGCCGCGACACTTGCGCTGATACCAATCTCGCGCGAGATTTTCTGGGGACCAATGGCTTACGCCATGATGGGCGGCATTGTCGTCGGAACGGTCTTGACCCTTCTGTTCCTGCCGGCACTCTACGTCGCCTGGTTCCGAATTCCGCGTGAAGACGAGAACCAGAAACCGCACGAACCGGTAACGGCTTGATCTGCAGGGGGGCGCGCAAGCGCCCTCTTTTTCCATCCATTCAGCAAGGCGATATTGAGCGTGACGATTCTTCACTTCTGCATGGGCGAACTCCCACGCCGCATTCTCATCCTATCCGCTCTTGCCTTGGCATTGTCCGGCTGCGTTTCCCGCCCGGGCACCGAGGTTCTCAAACCCGTCGCCCTGCGCACCACCCCCGCGCAAACAGTTGATGTACTTGCTGTTACGAATCGCGTTTTCGAGCCAAAGGACAACACGTTTGGCAACAGATGGGGGAGCGGCGTTCAATATGATCGTTTTGTTTTTTCAGTCCCACCCGACAGAAAGGACATTTCGATTGCATATCCCTCTGCAAAGCCCGACCCGAAGCAGCAATATATCGTAACAAAGCGGGAGAAGCTGACGCTGGATTCCCTCGTGAAGGATGCAACGCATTTAGCCAGATTTGACGGCACAGTTTCAGTCTTTGTGCATGGCTACAATTACTCCTATCAGGAAGCGCTGTACCGAACGGCGCAGATGGCTGCTGATGCCACTGCCATTGGCTCGCCAATCATGTTCTCCTGGCCATCTGCCGCCAGCGTGACAGGCTATGTAGCAGACCGGGACGCCGTCCTATATTCTCGCTCGCAACTCGACTCTCTCCTCCAAGCATTGGCGAAGGCGCCCAAGGTCAAGCGCGTCATCCTGTTTGGCCACAGCATGGGCGGCTTCCTTTCCATGGAGGTCGCAAGACAATTAAGACTTCAGGGACAAGATAATGTTCTTGGGAAACTTCAAATCGTTCTGGCAGCTCCCGATATTGATGCCGACGTGTTCAAATCGCAACTCAGGGATATCGGCCACATCCCCACACCCGTCACGCTGTTGGTATCAAACAGCGATAGCGCCTTGAAAATTTCCAGCTTCGTCAGCGGCGAACGGCCACGGGTTGGTATGCTCGACATCAATGACCCGCTGATCCAACAAACGGCAAAAGCAGAGCGCCTGACCGTTATCGACATTTCCTCCCTGAAGTCATCCGACGGATTGGGCCACGATCGCTATGCAGCGCTCGCTCAGTTTTCGGGAGATCTCGCCGCAGCGGAAAAACGGATGCAAACAAATGGCACAAACATCGGCGCTTTCGTGTTTGATGCAGCGGGTGCCGTCGTCTCAAGCCCATTCCGGTTGGCGGGAAAAATAGCACGCCAGTGACGGCCATATCGCCAATAGAAAAGGGGCTGGGTCAGCGACCCAGGCCCCTTCTCTCGCGCTCGATATCAATTGTTACTTCCGGATTTCCGCAAGTTCCGCAACGATGGAATCAACCACACCAGCACCGATTTGGTCCTTGTGCTTCTGGTAGACGACCATCGACTTTTCGCGAATGCGGGCCTGCTCTTCCGGTGACAGCGTATTCACCTTCAATCCGGCTTCCTTGATCTTTTCGAGGGATTTCTTGTTCAGCTCCTGAATGACCATCCGCTCCTTATCACGTCCGACCACGGCGCACTCGCGAAGAGCTGCCTGTTCTTCTGGCGTGTAGGTATCGAAAATCGCCTTCGAGAAGAGCAGCAGGAACGGCGTATAGGCGTGATTGGTCTCGGTGATGTACTTCTGAACTTCGAAGAACTTCGAAGTGTCGATCGTCACATAAGGATTTTCCTGCGCATCGATCGCGTTGGTTTCCAGAGCCGAGAAGACTTCGCCAAATGCCATCGGCGTTGGGTTCGCACCCAAATTCTTGAAGGTATCCAGGAAAATGTTGTTCTGCATGACGCGAACCTTCATCCCGGAAAAGTCTTCCCACTTGGTCACGGGTCTGACGGAGTTCGAGAGGTTGCGGAAACCGTTTTCCCAATAGGCAAGATTAACCAGTCCCGCTGCCGCCAGCTTCTCGTTCATCATGTCGCCGAACTTGCCGTCAAGCACGGTGTAGGCTTCCTGCGGTGTGGCAAACAGGAATGGCAAATCGAAAACACCAAGCTCAGGAATGATGCCAACGAGCGGCGATGAGGATGTAACAACTCCTTCCTGAACGCCGGAGCGCAGGGCTTGCGTGGCCTGCAAGTCACCACCAAGGGCACCGCCCCAGAATGCTGTAATCTTCAGCTTGCCGCCTGACTTTCCGTCGAGGCAGGCCTGCATGGCCTTGATGCCATCACCTACGGGGTGATCGGCATTGATGCCGTTGGAAATACGGATATTGCGAGCGTTGTATTCGGCAAAGGCCGGCAATGCCGACACCATGCTGAAGGCAATTGCTGTGGTGGCTAGAAGCAGTTTTCTCATTTTATCCTCCCAGGATTGATTGAAAACGACGTGTAGATTGCGAAGCGCTAGCGCAGCCAGCGGGCAGGCACGAGCACGATGTCAGGGAATATGACCAGCAGGAACAGAACAATCGTCTGGGCGAGCAAGAACGGCCAAACGCCGATCGTCACCTTGCCCAGCGGGATCTTGCCAACGCCGCTGACGACATTCAACACCACGCCAACCGGCGGCGTGATGAGACCAATACAATTGTTCATGATGAACATGACACCGAAATAGACGGGATCGATGCCGGCCTGTTTGATGATCGGCATCAGAACCGGTGTCAGGATGAGGATGGTTGGCGTCAGATCAAGAGCAGTGCCGACAACCAGCACAAGCGCCATGATAACGAACATCAACAACATCGGCCGGTCAATCAATGGCTCGATATAGCCAGCAATCTCCGCCGGTATATTGGCAGCCGTTATGAGCCATGCCGAAACCAGCGCTGCACAAACCAGAAACATGATGACCGAGGTGGTCTTGGCAGCCCGTAGAATGACACCAGCCAAATCTCGCGGTTTCAATTCGCGGTAGATGACCATGCCAACAAACATCGCATAGGCAGCGGCGATCACGGCTGCCTCAGTCGGAGTGACCACACCAGCTTTGATGCCACCGAGAATGATGACAGGCATACCCAGCGCCCAGGCCGCACGTCCCGTTGCCGTCAAACGCTCCGACATCGGCGCCTTTGGCAGAGGCTCAACCTTGTCTTTGCGCACGACGATCAACCATGCGACGACGAGCGCGAGCGCCATCAGCAAACCGGGGACAATACCGGCCATGAAAAGCTGCGTAATGGAAACGTTTGCAGAGACGCCGAAGACGATGAACGCCATCGACGGAGGAATGACGGGTGCGATGATGCCACCGGCAGCAATCAAGCCACCAGCGCGCGGCACGTTGTAGCCAGCCTTTGCCATCATTGGCAGCAGAATAGCGGCAAGAGCGGCGGTGTCGGCTGCAGCGGAACCCGAAATACTCGCCATGATGATCGCGGCCAGAATGGCAACGATACCGAGGCCACCACGAATATGCCCGACACAGGCAATGGCAAAATCGATGATGCGGCGCGACAAGCCGCCGGAATTCATCAATTCACCGGCCAGAATGAAAAAGGGAATCGCCAGCAGCGTGAAGGTGTCGGCACCCGCAATCATGTTCTGCGCGATGATTTGCGTATTGAACATGCCCATAAACCACATGAGCATGACGCCGCAGAACATCAATGCAAAGGCAACGGGCACGCCAATAACCATGGCGCCCAAAAGCGATGCGATGAAGACAAGAAGGGTCATCAGGTACGCTCCGCCAGCTGCTCAATCGTCAGATTTTCACCGGCGAAGACAGCAATCTCCTCGTCCGTCACGCGCCCTGTCAGCAATCGGAACAACCGCTCGCAGGCGATCAGTACCATTCCGGCGCCAGTGAAGAGACCGACGCCATAGACCCAGATCATCGACATGCCGGTTACGGGAGCAGACATGCTGGCATTGATCGGGAACTGCTTCCACGTTCCCCAGAAAAATATGCCGGAACAGGCAATGATGACGACGTTGGCAAGGGACATGCAGATGATGCGTCCCCGGCGGGACAAGAACATGACGAGCGTCTCGATGCCGAGATGGCCATGCTCTCTGAAGGCCACGACTGCACCTATGAAGGTAAGCCAGACGAAGAAATACCGAGACATTTCTTCTGATACGTTGAGGCCGGAGTTGAAGCCGTACCGCATGACGACATTGACAAACACCATGATCGCCATGCCGGACAGCAGCAGGATCAGCAGGAGTTCAAGGAAACGAAAGAAGAGATCAATGGCTCTTTGCATAGGTCACACCTTCTCCAGAAGGCCGCGCTCTGCCAGATTGCGAATGAGCGAGCGAACGCCAAAAGTCCATTCCGGGCACGCGTCGGTGCGTTCAACCCAGTTCACGAGCCGCCCAAGCCTGGCGGTGGAGATTTCCACCCGGTCTCCGACTTCGTGCGTAAACCCCTGCCCCGCGCCCCTACGATCCTTGACGGGCGCGAACATCGTACCGAGAAACAGGACCGCGCCATCGGGATATTGGTGGTTGCGGTTGCGCAACTGCGCCGCAAGGCTTTCTGGCGAGCGACTAATGGCTTCCATCGGGCTTTCGCCTGTCATCTCGAACCCATCATCACCCTGCACCTTCAGCCCAACCCGAACCCGACGCAGGTCTTCCATCGTGAAGCCCTCGTCAAACAGCCTGATGAAAGGGCCGATAGAGCAGGAAGCATTATTGTCTTTCGCCTTACCCAGCAGCAGAGCCGACCGCCCCTCGACATCCCGCAGGTTGACGTCATTGCCGAGGGTGGCGCCAAGAATGGTGCCATCCGACCGCAGCACTAGAACGACCTCGGGCTCGGGATTATTCCATTGCGAGATGGGATGAATGCCGACAAGATCCCCACAGCCAACAGATGACATAGGCTGGGACTTGGTAAAGATCTCAGCGTCAGGGCCAATCCCGACCTCAAGGTATTGCGACCAGAGGCCCATATCCTGCAACAAGGCCTTTACCGCTGCGGCCTGTTCGGAACCGGCAACAAGGCCACGAAGACTATCGCCGAGAACCGGCGCGAGCTTGGCGCGAATATCCTGAGCGCGGCGCGGATCGCCCTTCGCCTGCTCTTCGATGACCCGCTCCAGCATGCTATCGGCAAAGGTCACACCGGCGGCCTTTATGGCTTGAAGATCGATGGGCGCTAGGAGGTAACCTGCTTCTTTCGACAGGAAACTCTGGAGATCGCCAAGGTCCGGCAGATCACGCGCTTGGCGCAAGTGGGCAACGATATCAGCCTTCTCAAGCAGGCCCGTCATTGTCGCGGCAATATTGGTCAGATCAAGCACACGTTCGTTCGATATGAGAACCGGGCATGGGCCACCGCTGGCATTAGACCAAACGCGGCCGACAAGAAGAGCGCTGGTAGCATCATCCGGCAAAATGGACTCTGCGCGTAGTACACGATCGCTTTTCACAGGTGCTCCTCCCATTTCCAAGCAAGCCATGCCCTCCAGCACGTGCTTGCCTTCTTGTCAGGATGTCTGACAATACTCCTAAACGTTCTCTAGTATGACTTTTGCATCATGTCCAGCAGGTAAGAAGCAGCAAGGCGATGCAAATGATTGTTGCCCACATGGCAGCAGCTTCAGTAAACCTCGAGGGTGAGATCGAGGCGCTCGGCCGCACCAATCAGATGGCGGCGCATCGCGGCACGCGATTTGACGGGATCACGCGTTGCGACAGCATCCCTGATGGCCACGTGCTCGGCAATTGTGATTTCCACAATCTCCTCAAGAACGGCTGTGGCCCGGGCGGCGTTAATGGTCAGACTGATCCGCTCAGCGATGAAGCCGATAAAAAGCGGAAAATATTCATTGTGGGTGGCCGCAGCCAATGCCCTGTGAAAGGCAAGATCCGCAACAATTCCCTCTTCCGTCCATTTCGCGGCACCGGTCATAAGGACCAGCGCCTTGTCTAGTTGCGCCAGATCATCAGCGTCACGGTGGATCGCGGCGAGCCCTGCCGCCTCAATTTCCAGCGGAATACGAAGCTGGAAAAGGCTACGGAAGCTTTCGCGGTCATGAAGAGCCGCATGCTCGATCCGAATGGAGCCGCGTGTTTTCGCTTCAGTCACAAAAGCGCCGATGCCCTGCCGCGTTTCGACCAGCCCCTCATTGCGCAACTCTGCAATTGCCTCACGCACAACGGAACGGCTCACACCAAAGGTTTTGGCCAGGATGTGTTCCGTCGGCAGTTTTTCTCCAGGCATGATTCGACCGTCGGCAATTTCCTTGCCAATATGTCCCGCTATGCGCGCCGGGAGATGCTCATTACGCTTTATCTGGCCAAAATCCGCCACCATTCACTCTGCCCACCTTTCATGGTGCCGGATTATTCTATGATCTGTCCGGAAAATTCAATTGGCATCCGGGATTCATCAGCATGGATGGATCGATGGCCCGCTTCAACGCCGCCAGCAAGTTGCGATGCGCAGGCTCCAAGCGCTCCTCGAAGTCTGCACGCTTCAGACGACCAATGCCGTGTTCGGCGCTGATGCTGCCGCTGAAGCGGTCTACGACAACATTCACGACTGTCTTGGCCTGATAAATCATCGCAGCAGCCTCCTCTTTGGAGGAGCCTTGCGGCGGCAGGACGTTCAGATGAACATTGCCATCACCGACATGGCCGTAAGACACGTTCAAGCATGTTGGGAGCGCCTCACTCACGGCTTTTTCGGCTTCCTTCACGAACTCGGCGAGACGGGAAAGGGGAACAGAAATGTCTGTGCGCATGTGCTGACCACGTTTGGCCTGCCCCTCGTTCATTCCCTCTCGTATTTTCCAGAGGTTTCGGGTCTGAGCCTCCGACGCTGCGATGACGCCGTCAACGACCAGACCGTCTTCCATGACACCAGCCAGAAAGCGCTGCATCAAATCGGAGATATCAATCAACCCCGAGCCGGAAATTTCCATCAGCACATAGGCCGGATAATCAGCCGCCATTGGCATCGGCAGGTCAGGTATCGCTTCCTTGGCCAAAGTGAATGCCAGCGGTGGCATAAATTCGAATGCCGACATGAGATCACAGCATTCTCGCCGTGCACGGCGATAAAGGGTCATGACATCCTCAAGGGAATTCAACCCCAGCAAAGCCGTTGCAATCTGGTCGGGTAAAGGCGTCAGCTTGAGTGAAACGGCGGTAATAATGCCAAGAGTGCCCTCAGAGCCGATGAAAAGCTGCTTGAGATCAATGCCGCGATTGTCTTTGCGCAGGGTCGAAAGACAGTTAAAGATGGTGCCATCCGGCAGCACGACCTCCAGCCCCAGAACCAGTTCACGGGTCATGCCATAGCGAAGCACGTTGATACCGCCAGCATTCGTCGCAACATTGCCACCAATGCGACAAGAGCCTTGTGCGCCAAGCGCCAAAGGAAAGAACATGCCCTTTTCGGCAATTCGATCTTTTAACTCCGAAAGTACACAGCCTGCTTCTACCACGGCGGAAAAATCGTCGGCATCAATTCTGCGCACCGAGTTCATGCGCTCGAGGCTCAGAATAACCTGCGCGTCCGGCTGATCGGGAATCCCGCCGAGGACGAGACCCGTGTTGCCGCCCTGCGGAACAATGGAAATTCCCAATTCACGGCATAGCTTGACCGCCGCACAGATGTCTTGCGTCGAGCGCGGGCGCAGAACAGCGATCGCACCGCTTGTCACATCTCCATGCCAGTCCCGGCAGAACCGCAACATTTCCTCTGGATCAACGAGCACCACATCGTGGCCCAATGCCGCAGACAAAGAGGCTTGGCGATGCGCGACTGAATTCCCGACATCTGCGCTCATGGTCCTGCCTTTCGATTGCGGTTACGACGTCCCGCGTCGTTAATTGACGCATGGGGGCCATTTTCAATGGATATGGCCAAATCGCTGTTTTCAAAACAGCAATATATGGTTATCAGACAACCTTACAATAGAAATGTTCGGCTGCATTGTGAATGCCGTTGGGCGTAGAGCATATGTGTGGAGGAGGAAACGAAATGCATGTTCTGATCATAGGCGCGGCTGGCATGGTAGGCCGCAAGCTCGCGGCCAAATTGGCAAGCGAAGGAGATATGGGCGGAGATCAGGTCTCCAAAATGACATTGGTCGATGTCATCGCGCCAGAAGGTCCCGCTGGTTATGATGGCGTTGTCGACGCGTGGGAAACGGATTTGTCCACGGTGGGAGAGGCCGAAAAGCTCGTAGTAACGCGCCCCGATGTGATTTTTCATCTGGCGGCCATTGTGTCTGGCGAAGCAGAGCTTGATTTCGACAAGGGCTATCGCATCAATCTGGATGGCACGCGCTATCTCTTCGATGCAATTCGCCTTGCCCATGGCGTGGATGGCTACAGGCCTCGCGTCGTCTTTACCTCTTCCATCGCAGTGTTCGGCGCACCCCTGCCCTACCCGATTTCAGACGATTACCACACGACGCCGCTGACGAGTTATGGCACCCAGAAGGCAATCTGCGAACTCCTCCTGTCTGATTACAGCCGTCGCGGCTTTTTTGACGGCATCGCCATTCGCCTGCCAACAATCTGCATTCGCCCTGGCACGCCCAACAAAGCCGCATCCGGCTTCTTTTCCAACATATTGCGAGAGCCTCTGATCGGGCGCGAAGCCATACTCCCTGTTTCGGACGATGTGCGCCATTGGCACACATCGCCACGTTCCGCGGTCGGTTTTCTCTTGCATGGCGCAACGATTGACCTCGATAAGGTCGGCCCGCGACGCGCGCTTTCCATGCCGGGGCTGAGCGCCACTGTGGGTGAACAGATTGAAGCGCTGCGACGGGTTGCAGGAGAAAGTGCTGTTGGCCTGATCCGCCGCGAACCGGATGACATGATCATGAAAATGGTCGCCGGTTGGGCACCAGGATTTGAGGCAACACGCGCCAAGGGGCTGGGTTTTACAGCAGAGAAATCCTTCGACGAAATCATCCGTGCGCATATCGATGATGAACTTGGCGGGACATTGTGACGCCTCGACCCAGGCAGCACCGGCGATGCGACGCAAAAAATCATAGAACATTCCACATCGATATGAATTCGCGGTAGCTTTTGCATCTCCGCTATGGCAGTTGATTGATGAGCAATTGCATTATAAAAGTCCGCAGCGAAGGCAATCGCTTCAGGAACTCGAAAGGAACTGTCATGCCAACTGGCACTGTAAAATTTTTTAACGACGACAAGGGCTTTGGTTTTATCACGCCGGAAGATGGCGGCACGGACGTATTCGTTCACGTGTCTTCCTTGCAGCGCGGTGGATCGCTGAGAGAAGGCGACAAGGTCAGCTTTGAAGTCGGCCAGGACCGCAAGACGGGCAAGTCGAAGGCTGAGAACGTTAGCGTACTTTAATCGTAACGTTTGCTGCCAGCCTGAACGTGTTTCAGAACAGGTTGTTCCTTTGGATTGAGTAGCTGCCGGAATTGAAAAGCGGCGGTCTGCACCAAGCAGACCGCCGCTTTTTTATGGATTGCACACCGTCATGACAGTCTGGCGGTTCGCCGTGCTGGCATGGCGCCCCCCATTTGTCCTTGCGAACAAACGGAGGAAGAAAGCCAAAGCTTTAGCCGCCTGGCAATTATGCACTTCGCCTGTATTGAACAGCCTGACGCTCCATTCGGCCAGCCGATGAGCTCATCTTGGATGTTGTTCCGAGCTTGAACTGGGAGAGTAGCTCGCTCAGCGAACCACTTTCCTGCGCCAACGCGGCACCAGCAGCATTCATCTCTTCCACCATCGCAGCGTTTTGTTGCGTGGCCTGGTCCATGTGGTTGACGGCTGTATTCACTTCGGCAAGACCCAGCGACTGCTCTTGAGCGGCCGTTGCAATAGCATCCATGTGGGCCGTCACGGTCTGGACGAGGTCCTTGATGGCCATGAGCCCCTCACCCGTCTCGCTAACAAGCTTCACGCCTTCCGAAACCGCGACAGCTGAATTTGACACTAGCGTCTTGATTTCCTTGGCCGCTTTCGCAGACCGCTGCGCCAATTCACGAACTTCCTGAGCAACAACAGCAAAACCCTTGCCTGCCTCACCTGCTCGGGCAGCTTCAACGCCCGCATTCAGAGCCAACAGGTTTGTCTGGAAGGCAATCTCATCAATGACACCGATGATCTGACCAATCTGCTGCGACGACGTTTCAATACGTTCCATGGCCGCAACGGCGTTACGCACAACCAAGCCTGATTCATCTGCACGAGAGCGAGCGTTGCGGACAACATCGCGAGCTTCTGATGTGCGGCTTGTTGTGGCGACCACGTTAGAGGTGATCTCTTCCAGAGCCGCCGCGGTCTGTTCCAGCGAAGCAGCCTGCTGTTCTGTGCGCTTCGCCAAATCGTCGGATGCGTCCGAAATCTCTTTCGAGCCGCCGGCTACCGTCGCGGCAGAATTATTGACGCTGAGCAGAGCGTCACGAAGCTGGCGAACGGACGCGTTGAAGTCTTCGCGCAGTGTTTCGAACTGAGGCGCAAGCGCTTCACGGACCTCACAATGCATATCACCGTCAGCAAGACGACGAAGGCTGGTAGCAAGCGATGCGGTTGCCTGGTTGAGGCGTGCTTCGGCATCGGCTTCTGCCTGCCGCTGAAGGTTCAAACGTTCCCCTTCAGACCGCCGACGACTATCTTCAGCTTCGGCTTCAAGCGACTGATTGCGAATTGCGGCATCCCTGAAAATTTCAACAGAGCGTGCAATATCCCCAATTTCGTCTTTGCGGTCAGCAAATGGAATGTGATCCTGTGTGTTGCCAGCGGCAAGATCAGACATGCGAGAACTAACGCGGCGGATCGCGCTTGAGAGCCCCCGTGCGGTCGCTACCGACAGACTGATCGCAACGATGATGAATGCTGCGAGGATAGACAGGGACACAAGAAGAGATTGATAGGCCTTGTCGAGCTTCGACGTGACAGTTGTCCTAACGTTTTTGGAGGTCGCGAGCAGTAGGTCCTTGACAAGATCGCGACGCTCAACCATCGCCTTTGTCCAGTTTTCCAGGTCAACTGGCACTGGAGTGAAGGTAGTGTTCTTCGACATCCCGTCTATGGCTTTTTGGATCATAAGTCCTGAAGGGGACTGCATGAAGGCATCGAGACGAGCCGCAACATCAGGGGCGACAAATTCCTGGACGCCTTGATTAAAGATGCGAATTTGAGTGGTAGCTGCGTGGACCCGCGCGTACTCATCAAGCGAAAGTGTTCCATTTTTCGCATACTGTATACCGAGACGGTTCAACACAAGGTAACCTTCGTTGTATTGCGAAAACGCATTGTAGCCGGTCACACCATGCAAAAGGTCGCGGTCTTCCATAAGGTTACCGGCACGGCTTGCCAGACGAATCGATGCTGAAGACAGCGGCTGCATATATGCCAGACTGGCCAATGGTTCGGCAGTTCCTGTGTCTACTTTCGTTCGAAATTCGGCAAGCTTGGCATATCGTTCATCAACGTTACGCTTGATCTGAAGAAGCAGAGGATCCGCATATCCTTCTGCGACCACTTTATCGTAGCTCTGGACAACTGCGTTGTAGGCGTCATCCGTATTCTTACGCGCCTGGGAGCGCTGCTCAGCAGACGATGCACTTTCTACGGGTAGATTAATCATCAGCCGACCGCCATTGGCAGCGAGACTTTCAAGCACCGAAGCATCCAAGAGCTTCTGGTACGCCCGGTATGTATCCAATGTGACGATAGCCCCCAGCACCACAACGGCTGCTAGCGGCAAACTCGCCAAAAACGTGAAGTAATCTGAAAGAAAAATAAGAAAATATCCGCGCAATTAAAATCCCCCCCGAATAAACGCACGACCGTGCCGGTCCCATCCAGCATAGAAGTAGTTATGAAATAGCATTATATTCTTACTCATTGATTTAAATGCTAAGTCTGGGGAGGAATGCATCCAAACTTACTTAAAAAATGACAGACTGGGTTATCTCCGTCAGGCCCATCAAAATTGCAGGGGAAAGGCTTTGGGGCCGGAGATTGATTGCGAGGAACGTCAGTCGCTAACCTGTCCATGCTGATTTTATAATAAATAACTACCTAAGGTAGCGTTGTTATGAACCATCCGACAGCTTTCTGGGGGCAGTCCGTCTCATGTAGGAGTGTGCAAACCCGACCGGAAGCGAGAGGTTGGCGCGAGCCAGCGCCAACCAGAATGCTAAAGTTATTGAAAATCGGAGGTTTAGTGAAATTCCTACATCTCGACCTTTGCGTTTTCACCCATGTCGGGACGGGTGTTGCTAACGGCAGCTGCCGCCATCTTGATGTAGCTGATGACAGTGCCTGGGCTGTCCCAATATTCTGCGAAGGATGGTGTCACTTTCAAAATCCGAATGGATGGATCTTCCGCACTATCCCACCAGGCCTTTGCGGGCGTGGCCCACAATTCCTTGATTTTCTCACGGTCATTCTGCACCTCTGCGACGCCGGAGATCGAAACATATTTCTGGCCTTTGGAATCCGCAAATGCGAGGCAGACATTGGGAGCGCGGGAAATTTCTTCATCCTTGTGGCTTGCGACATCTGTGAGAAAATAGAAGGCGTTCTCAAGCTGTTCGGAATAGGCCGACATGGGGCGGGCACGCAAATCGGTGCCGGTCTGGGTGGTCAGCATGCAAAACCCGATTTTGTCAGCGAGTTCCCAGACTTTGCCGATATCTGTGTCTGAACTGGTCATATCTGTCTCCTGTTAGTGTGTGCAGCAAACGATATGGGCGAGGCAACGTTCCACGCATGCCTGACTTATACCTGATGGATCATCGGCATAGGCCGCTTGAACCTAAAATGCTCCCAACGTGCTTCTGTTGAGCAACTTTGCGACCCAGTCTACGAAGACGCGAACTTTATTGGTCACGTGCCGCGTCTGCGGGTAGACAATGTAGATCGGCATGGGCTCATGGTTCCAATCGGGCAAAATACGCACAAGGCTTCCCTTTGTCAGTTCTTCGCGAATAGTGAAGGGCGCAAGTTGCCCAACACCCAAGCCCGCCAAAACAGCATTCTGATAGGTCCGGCTGTCATTCGCTGCGATGATGTAACGAGGATTGACCTCGACTGAGCGTGTACCGTTGTCGAAGGCAAAATTCATGACGTGCCCGGAGGTAGCATTCAGGTAGCCAACACTGAAGTGATCACCTTCCAGATCTTCCGGTTGCAACGGCACACCGAATTTTTCGATGTAGCGTGGGGCTGCACACGTCACCAAATCCAGTTCAGACACTTTGCGGGCAATGAGCGACTGGTCGCGGGGCGTTCCCACGCGCAACGCACAATCCACGTTTTCGGCAATGTAATCCACCAGTCTGTCACCGACGCCGAGATCGAGCCGGATGAGAGGATATCGTTCATGGAAGTCACATAGGTTCGGTATGATTATGTTGTCAGCGAATGCACCTGCCATCTCCACGCGCAACCGGCCCGAGGGCTGAACATTGGCGCTCGAAAGGCTCGCGTCCAGTTCGTCTACTTCAGATATGATCTGGATTGCCCGTTCGTAGTAGAGGGCGCCATCGGTCGTGACCATAACCCTGCGCGTGGTGCGGTTCAGAAGGGTGGTTTGCAGATGCGCCTCCAGACCCTGCACCATGTTCGTGACAGTCGTCTTCGGCATGTTCAAAGCGGCAGCGGCGCGAGTAAAATTGCCTGTTTCTACCACGCGCGCAAAGACACGCATTGCCGAAAGCTGATCCATAGCGCCTCTCAATCTCTATTATCCGTATTTTTGGAATAGTGTTTCCATTTTTTCGTACTTGCGCATTTTCTTCCGAACAATAATATCGGTTTTGGAAGTGACGGCAAGAGCGGTTCTTTCGAACAACCTGCCGAGGGCAAGAGATGAACACGCAGTGGCATACTATGGAAGGCAGCGGCTCAAAGCAGCCACCTCTTTCCGTGCGTATCTACAGGGGCGAAAGCGAGAGCCGCTCTCCGCCGCTGGTGCTTTATCTCGGCGGCGGCTCGTTTCAGGAACAGGGCTGCCAGCAACTTGAACTGCCGGTCGCGAGAGCATTGGCAGACCAAGGTGCCGTTGTCATCGAGGCCGACTATACCACGCTGTCGGGCAATGAATTTCCGGCGGTGATCGATTGTGCTTTTGAGGCTCTGGATTGCCTGAGCAGCGCCCGAAAGCAATATGGCGGTGCAAAGTCGCTGCTGTTTGTGGCCGGTGAAGAGGCCGGAGGCAACGTTGCTGCCGGTTTGGCGCTGAAGGCGCGGGATCGGATGCCGGGAAAGGTCGCAGGGCAGATTTTGCTGTCACCGATGATCGACCCGTTTATGGCATCCATCTCTTTTCGCGACGCCGACAAGATTGGCATGCGCCAGAGGTGGGCCGAGGGATGGAGCCGTTATCTGGCAAAGGCGTGTGGCTCTGTGCACCCTTATGCCGCACCGTGCCAGTGCACGCGGCTCGACCGTGTCGCACCGGCGCTGATTTTTACCGCGCAGGATGATCCTCTGCACGATGAGACCGTCAACTACGCCAGTCGCCTGATAGCGGCAGGGGTGCCGGTTCGGCAACATGTTTTCCCTTCTGGCGATGGCTGGACGGGACTTTATCGCGGGCAAGGTGGCAAGTGGCTGCCTGCTGTTTGCACCGAATTTTCGGATTTTATTCAAGACCTTAAGAAATAATAGTCAGACCCACAATCACTGATCGGCTTCTGAAGAAGCCAAGGAGTATCCCATGACGCTCAAGAACAAGCGCCGTGCCCTTGCGGGTGCTGGCTTAGGCCTTGCCGTGTCCGTTGCAGCGGCGGCATTTTTTTTCGACCTTCCCATGAAAACCGACGCCAGAGCTGCATCTGCACTAGCTGAAACGCCTGCAATTCCTGTCACTGTGTCGGTGGTCGAAAGCCGCGATGTAACGAACTGGCAGCAATTTTCCGGACGGCTGGAGGCTGTTGAGCGTGTCCAGATCCGCTCTCGTGTCGCAGGGCAGATCCAGGCGGTTCATTTTCGTGAAGGGGCATTGGTAAAGGCAGGTGATCTCCTGTTCACAATCGATCCCGCGCCTTACCAGGCAACAGTTGCCGGTGCGGAAGCTCAGGTTGCCTCCGCCGAAGCCAAGGTCAGCCTCGCAAGAACCGAACTTGAGCGTGGTCGTCGGATGTCTGAGAACCGCACAATCTCGCAAAGTGATCTCGACCAACGGCTGAGCAATGTTGCTGACGCAGAGGCACAAGCAAGAGCCGCAAAGGCGGCACTGACAACAGCGCAACTGGACCTTGATTATACGCAGCTGCGCGCTCCTGTGTCGGGTCGTGTCGGCAAGCTCGAAATTACCGTTGGCAACCTTGTGGCCGCTGGCTCCACGTCGCCGGCACTCACCACGCTTGTCTCCGTTGATCCAATCTATGCTGGCTTCAACGCCAGCGAAGAAATGGTCTCAAAAGCCTTGTCGCAATTGCCTGTATCGGATGGCGCACTTCAGGCTCTGGAGCAAATTCCTGTCGAAGTCGGCACGCTGGCGGATGAGGGCACACCGATCAAGGGCACCCTCCATCTGATCGACAATCAGGTGGATAGCGCAAGCGGCACAATTGGTGTTCGCGCCGTCTTCGCCAATGCGGATGGGCGTCTTATCCCAGGCCAGTTCGTACGGGTTCGCATGGGTGAGCCTAAGTCCGAAAACCGCATCGTGATCAGCGATCGCGCCATCGGCACGGATCAGGACAAGAAATATGTCTTCGTCGTGGATGGCGAGAACAAGGTGAACTACAGGCAGATCAAGCCCGGCCCATCTGCGGATGGCATGCGGGTCGTTGAAAGCGGTCTCGCCGCCGGAGACAAGATCGTCGTCAACGGTTTGCAGCGCATCCGCCCCGGCGCTGTCGTAGCGCCTCAGACCGAAGACAAGGTTGCGGCCTCGCAATAAAAAATCCGGCGGGCCTGCTCCCAAGGGGTCTGCCGTCCCATTGATCAGAACAGGACACGAAGATCTGCCGGTGGCCATCGCCACCGGACGGGTCCTCTGCGTCCAGATTTTCACCCGGAGAGGGCTAAATCATGAACATCTCCAGATTCTTCGTAGACCGGCCGGTTTTCGCTGGCGTGCTATCGGTCCTTATCGTCGTGGCCGGCCTCATTGGCATGCGCGCGCTACCGATTTCAGAGTATCCAGAAGTCGTCCCACCTTCCATCGTCGTTCGCGCCACCTATCCCGGCGCAAACCCGAAAGTCATTGCTGAAACGGTTGCAACACCGCTGGAAGAGCAGATCAATGGCGTCGAGGACATGCTTTACATGTCCAGTCAGGCGACGTCTGACGGCGTCATGACACTGACGGTGACGTTCAAGCTCGGAACGGACCCAGACAAGGCGCAGCAGCTGGTGCAGAACCGTGTCTCGCAGGCAGAACCGCGCTTGCCCGCCGAAGTCAGAAGCCTTGGCGTTTCCACCGTCAAAAGCTCGCCAGACTTGATGATGGTCGTGCATCTGGTCTCGCCCGGAAATCAGTACGACCTCACCTATCTGCGCAACTATGCTGTCCTCAACATCAAGGACCGTCTGGCGCGCATTGAAGGCGTGGGACAGGTGCAGATTTTCGGCGCTGGCGATTATTCCATGCGCGTCTGGATCGATCCGCAAAAGGCAGCTGAACACAATCTGGCTGCCAGCGATATCAGCAATGCCATTCGCGAACAGAACGTGCAGGCTGCGGCAGGCACCATCGGCGCTTCGCCAAGTCTCACGGGCGTCGATCTTCAGCTTAACGTCAACGCGCAGGGCCGTCTTTCCACACCGGAAGAGTTCGGCAACATCATCGTGAAAAGCGGCACGAATGGCGAAATCACCCGCCTTCGTGACGTTGCTCGCGTTGAACTCGGCGCTGCCGATTATGCATTGCGTTCACTGCTGGATGGCGAATCGGCGGTGGCCATTCCTGTCTTTCAGGCTCCGGGCTCCAACGCCATCACCATTTCCGATCAGGTTTCCGCAACCATGCAGGATTTGCAGGCCGCGATGCCCAACGGCGTGAAATACGAAATCGTCTATGACACGACCCAGTTTGTGCGGGCCTCCATCGACAAGGTCATCGATACCCTCTTGGAAGCCATCGCACTTGTCGTGATCGTCGTTATCCTGTTCCTCCAGACATGGCGCGCTTCGATCATCCCGCTGATTGCCGTTCCCGTATCCATTATCGGTACATTTGCGGTCATGTATGTCTTCGGCTTCTCGATCAATGCGCTCAGCCTCTTCGGGCTTGTGCTGGCCATCGGTATCGTCGTGGATGATGCCATCGTGGTAGTGGAAAACGTCGAACGCAATATCGAGAACGGTTTGTCGCCTCGTGATGCGACCTATCGCGCCATGAAAGAAGTCTCCGGCCCAATCATCGCGATTGCGCTGGTCCTCGTCGCGGTCTTCGTACCGCTTGCCTTCATCTCAGGCCTGTCGGGCCAGTTCTATCGTCAGTTCGCGCTGACGATTGCGATTTCCACGGTCATCTCAGCCATCAACTCATTGACCCTGTCTCCGGCATTGGCTGCCTTGCTTCTTAAGGATCACGACGCGCCAAAGGATTGGCTGACGCGTGGGATGGACAAGGTCTTTGGCGGCTTCTTCCGGGGCTTTAACCGCGCCTTTGGCGCCGCATCGAATGGATACGGCAAGAGCGTCGGCGGGTTGTTGAACCGCAAGAGCATCGTGATGATCGTCTATGTCGTGCTGGCGGGCGCCACCTATGGCATGTTTAACGCGGTGCCCGGCGGTTTCGTGCCCGCACAGGACAAGCAGTATCTGATCGGCTTTGCGCAATTGCCCGATGCCGCAAGCCTTGACCGCACCGAAGACGTCATCAAACGCATGAGCGAGATCGCCATGCAGCAGCCCGGCGTCGAACACGCGATTGCGTTTCCGGGCCTATCCATCAACGGCTTTACCAACAGCTCCAATGCGGGTGTCGTCTTTGTGGCCTTGAGCCCGTTCGAGGAGCGTACGACACCGGAACTGTCTGGCGGTGCCATTGCCATGGCGCTCAACCAGAAATTCGGCGCTGTTCAGGATGCCTTCATCGCCATGTTCCCGCCACCGCCGGTCAACGGTCTCGGTACCACGGGCGGCTTCAAGCTTCAGATAGAGGACCGCGCGGGCTTCGGATATCAACAGCTTGACGAAGTGACCAAGGCCTTCCTTGCGAAAGCCTATCAGACACCGGAACTGGCAGGTCTGTTCTCCAGCTTCCAGATCAACGTGCCTCAGCTTTACGCCGATTTGGATCGCGCAAAGGCTGAGCAGCTCGGCGTATCCGTGACTGATGTTTTTGAGACGTTGCAGATCTATCTCGGCTCTCTTTACGTCAATGACTTCAACGCCTTCGGCCGGACCTACAGTGTGCGGGTGCAGGCAGATGCGAAGTTCCGGGCGCAGGCAGACGATATTGGTCAGTTGAAGGTGCGCTCATCCAACGGTCAGATGATACCACTTTCGGCCCTCCTGAAAGTTGACGCCACGACGGGACCGGAACGCACCACACGCTACAACGGGTTTCTCGCTGCCGATATTAATGGCGGTCCGGCTCCGGGCTTCTCATCGGGCGAGGCGCAGGCTGCCATAGAGCGCATCGCCAACGAAACGCTGCCAGCGGGCATCGCCTATGAGTGGACGGATTTGACTTATCAGCAGATCCTTGCCGGAAATTCGGGTTTCCTTGTCTTCCCGCTGGCGCTTTTGCTGGTCTATCTGGTGCTGGCCGCGCAATATGAAAGCCTCACACTGCCGCTTGCGATCATCATGATCGTGCCAATGGGTGTGCTGGCGGCCATGACGGGCGTCTGGTTGACAGGCGGTGACAACAACATCTTCACCCAGATCGGCCTCATCGTCCTTGTGGGTCTGTCCGCAAAGAACGCGATCCTGATCGTGGAGTTTGCCCGGGAACTGGAGTTTGAAGGCCGAACGCCTGTGGCAGCGGCCATCGAAGCAAGTCGCCTTCGCCTGCGCCCGATCCTGATGACATCCCTTGCCTTCATCATGGGTGTCGTTCCCTTGGTCATCTCCACAGGTGCAGGGGCTGAAATGCGCTCGGCCATGGGCATCGCGGTGTTCTCGGGCATGATCGGGGTCACGATCTTCGGCATTTTCATGACGCCGGTCTTCTATGTGCTGGTGCGCAAAATGTCGGGCAACCGTCCGCTCATCCAGCACAAGCCAGAGCCTGCAAACACTGACTACAAGATGGAAGAGGCCGTATAGGTCACATCCGAAGTCCAAACGAAAAAGCCGCGGGTTTGCCTGCGGCTTTTTGTTTTCAGGGGATCACTGGTTCAATTCGCCAATCGGGCTTTCATCGCCCGGATTATCTCGACGTCTGTGCGCTTGATATGATGGCCGGAAAAGCCGAACGCCATGATATCGGGCTTTTCAACAGCCACGCTGGAAGAGCACGAAGAGTGCACCTCCTTTATCGTTACGTGAGCCAGCAGAGCATCGATGGTTTGAAGATTGACGCCAGCGCCGGGCATGATGGAGATGCGATCACCGGCAATATCCAGAGTGGCTTTCAAATCGGCCAAGCCTTCGATGACTGACGGCGCGCGGCCTGATGTCAAGATGCGCTCGAATCCACAGGCAACGGCAATGTCCACCGCTTGCGCCAAATCAGGAACGAGATCGAAGGCCCGGTGAAGCGTGCGCGGCATGGAGTCGACCACATCCGACAGCCTTTTCAAAACCTCTTCGTCCAGACGTCCATCGGCATGGTTTGCGCCGAAGACGATGCCGGAGATACCGCATGTCGCGGCAAATCGGATATCGTCCTCCATCACAGCCAGTTCATCCTCGCAGTAGACGAAGTCTCCGGCGCGCGGTCGGATCATCGCATAGGTCGGAATGGGGCAACGACCCGCCAGGTTCATCAGCCCGACCGATGGCGTAAGCCCGCCCACAGCAAGTGCGCTGCACAGCTCAATGCGGTCCGCACCACCCTTGATGGCAGCGTGGAGCCCCTCAACGTCATCGACGCAGACCTCAAGCAAAATCTCAGCCATGGACCAGAGGCCTCACTATGGAATGGTGATCAGGACGCGACGATATTGCCGTCTTCGCCAAAGCGATGGGTGGCACCGCCACTGGGCGAGGCATGGACGATATCATCTGGAGCATAGGCGTGTTCGCCAAACAGGCGCACCGTGAGGAGACCAATGGCTTCGCTTTCCAGATAGACAATCGTATCTGCACCCAGATGCTCGACATGCACGACCTTACCGGACCATGTTCCACTCTCGCGTGACAAGACCAGATGTTCCGGACGGATACCAAGCGTCTTGTACCCGGTTTCACCGAGGCGATCAGCGTCGATGAAATTCATCTGCGGAGAGCCGATGAAACCCGCGACGAACAGATTGGCAGGACGGTTGTAAAGCTCCATCGGTGAGCCGACCTGCTCGATCCGACCGGCGTTGAGAACGACGATCTTGTCTGCCAGTGTCATGGCTTCGACCTGATCGTGGGTCACGTAGATCATCGTCGCCTTCAGGCGTCGGTGCAGGCGGGCAATTTCAAGCCGCGTTTGAACACGCAAAGCAGCGTCTAGATTGGACAGGGGCTCATCGAACAGAAAGAGCGTGGGTTCCCGCACAATCGCACGCCCAATGGCAACACGCTGGCGCTGCCCGCCAGAAAGCTCCGCCGGACGCCGCTCGAGATAGGGCCCGAGCGACAGCAAATTCGTAGCATTCGCAACCCGCGTTTCGATTTCATCCTTCGGCGTTCCCGCCTGTTTCAAGCCCAGGCCCATATTGTCTTTCACCGTCAGGTGCGGATACAGCGCGTAAGACTGGAAGACCATGGCAATGCCACGTTTGGCTGGTGGCACGGCAGATACTTCGCGACCGTCGATGACGATCTGGCCAGAACTGATATCTTCAAGCCCGGCAATGGTGCGCAACAGCGTGGATTTGCCGCATCCCGATGGACCAACGAAGATGACGAATTCGCCGTCCTTGACCTCCAGATCAATGCCTTTCAGTACCTCAACGGTACCGAAGGATTTGGTGACGGATTTGAGTGTCAGATTACCCACGGATGCTCTCCAGTCTCATAGGTCGACCATGCGGCCGGTTCGCACGCTCTCATCCGCAGCAAGGCAGATGCGCAGCGATTGAACGGCGTCGGTCATGTGTCGGTTCAGATCGATGTCTTCGCGGATGGCCTTCAGCACATAAGCTTGCTCGCGGTCGCAAAGCTCTTGATGCCCCGGCTCCCCTTCCATCTGCAGAAACTGGTCTGGCTCAACGAAAGTGCCATCCGCGCCCGTCGCTGCCTTGTGAAGGCGGATTGTCGAGGTTTTCGTGTGGGTGTCGATGTCGTCAGACTTTGCGTTCGGGTCCATCACGATGGACACGCAGCCCTTGGGTGACATCACGTCCTTTACAAAGAAAGCTGTCTCCGAAATCATCGGTCCCCAGCCCGCCTCATACCAGCCAATCGATCCGTCATCGAACGTGACCTGCAAGTGGCCGTAATTATACATCTCTGGCGCAATCTCGTCGGACAGGCGCAGGCCCATGCCGCGCACCGAGACCGGTTTGGCGTCCGTGATCTGGCACATCACATCAACATAATGCACGCCGCAATCAACGATGGGCGGTGTCGTCTGCATCAACGCCTTGTGAGTGGCCCAGGTCTTACCAGAAGACTGCTGGTTGAGGTTCATGCGGAACACATAGGGACCACCAAGATCGCGCGCGAGCGAGATGAGTTTCATCCAAGATGGGTGATGGCGCAGAATGTAACCAACAACCAGCTTGCGGCCATTGGCGCGGGCGCAAGCGACAACGCGCTCTGCATCTGCTACCGTGGTTGCCAGCGGCTTTTCCACAAACACATGGCAGCCCGCTTCCATTGCCTTGATCGCAAAGGCGGCATGGCTGTCCGAATAAGTATTGATCGAGCACAGATCCGGCTTCAGCTCCGCCAGCGCATCATCAAAGGATGACAGTATCTCATGGCCTGACAGTGGTTCTGGCAAAGTAACCGCGGAGCGGTTGACGAGCCCGACAATCTCGAAGCCCGGATTGGCAGCATAGGCCAGTGCGTGGCTCATGCCCATATTTCCAAGACCGGCGACCAGAACCTTCAGAGGTTGCACGTTCATTTGACCGCTCCTGCTGTAATGCCGCGGATCAATTGCCGCGAGAAAATCGTGTAAAGAACAAGAACCGGGGCGATTGCGAGCGAAAGCGCGGCGAGAACAGCATTCCAGTTGGTCACGAACTGCCCGATGAAGATTTGCGTACCGAGCGTTATGGTTTTCGTGGCCTCACTTGGGGCGAGGATGAGCGGAAACCACAGATCGTTCCAGATCGGGATCATGGTGAAAACGGCAACGGTTGCCATTGACGGACGAATGAGCGGCAGCACGAGGCGGAAGAAAATCTTGTATTCCGACAGCCCATCGATGCGCCCAGCATTCTTGAGATCATCGGAAACCGTGCGCATGAATTCTGACAGAATGAAAATGGCAAGCGGCAAGCCCTGCGCGGTATAGACCAGAACAAGGGCGGTTCGGGTATTGACCAGTCCTGTTGCTACCATGCCCTGCAAAATGCCGATGGTGCCCAAACGGATGGGGATCATGATACCCAGCGCCATGTAGAGGCCCAGCAACGTATTGCCCCTGAAACGATATTCCGACAGCGCAAATGCGGCCATGGCACCGAACAAAAGCACAAGTGCAATCGAGAGGACGGTCACGATCAACGAATTCTGCATATAGTGCACGAAATCGCCCTGCCCGAGTACCGTCGTGTAACCCACCAGATCGAAGGTCGAAGGGAGCGGCGGATGCATCGGATTACGGAAAATCGCATTTCGCGATTTGAACGAGTTGATGATGGTCAGAACCACCGGAAACAGCGCAATGGCTGTATAGGTAATGAGAACTGCGTGGGCACCGAGCGTGCGAGCCAGGGATGAGCGTGCTTTCGACATGGCTGTTTCCCTTCAGAACTGATAGCGGCGCATGCGGCGCTGAATGGCGAAGAGATAGAGGCTGACACCGGCAAGAATGATGAGGAACATGACGGTGGCAATCGTCGCGCCCATGGAGCGATCACCCAGCTGGAGCTGAAAGCCGAAGAAGGTGCGATACAGCAACGTGCCCAGAATATCGGTTGATCCATCCGGCCCGGCCAGAGCGCCCTGCACGGTGTAGATCAGGTCGAAGGCATTGAAATTGCCAACGAAGGTCAGAATGGAAATGATGCCGATGGAAGGCAGGATCAGCGGCAGCTTGATCTTCCAGAACTGGCTCCAGCCCGTAATGCCGTCCATCTCTGCGGCCTCGATCACCTCATCGGGAATGTTCAAAAGAGCTGCGTAGATCAGCATCATCGGAATTCCGACATATTGCCAGACAGAGATCAGCGACACCGCGATCAGTGCTGATCCAGGCCTGCCAAGCCACGGCGCAAACAGTGATTTGAGATAGACGAGATCCAGTAGTGTCGGTGCGACACCCCAAAGAGGCGACAGGATAAGCTTCCAGATGAAGCCGACGATGACGAATGACAGCAAAGTCGGCAAAAAGATTGCGGTGCGATAAAAGGCCGAAAACCGCAGTTTCGGCAGCGAAAGCAAGGCTGCAAGCGCTACGCCAATGGGGTTTTGCACCAGCATATGAATGATGAAGAAAATCGTATTGTTGAGGAGCGCATTCCAGAGATCGGCAGACCAACGCTCGTCCCCGAACAGCGTTCTGAAATTCTGCAGGCCGACGAAAATTCTCTGACCATCCACCTGATTGAAAAAGGAAAGCCAGAGCGTGCTGCCAAGCGGAATGATCATAACGGCGGTGTAGACAAGAAAGGCCGGCAGCATGAACACGACAATGTGCCAGCGCACGGGCCGCTTAATCGGTCGTTGATCGTCTGAAATCATATCGGCGCTCATGGGACCAGTCCGAACTCTTGGAAAAAGGAAGCCGTGTTACCCGGAACCATGCCCGCGCAACCGATGATCTGGCTATAATATGCGACCAAGACGATGTTCCAGAGCATGGCGGTTTCTGAACCGCCACGCCCTGAACCAATCGACTTACTTGGCAGGCTTATACCAACCGTCGAGGCCCTTTTGCAGCTTTTGAGCAGCAACAGCCGGTGTATCCGTACCATTGATCACATTGGCGGATTCAACCCAGGTCTCGTTTTCGAGGTTAGGCGTGCCGCGTGACAGGATCTGGTAAGTGGAGCGGATGGTTGGCTTGCACTTTTCGCGCCAGGATACGAATTCCTGCGCGACAGGGTCAGCCATCTTCACGGCTGTCTTGTTCAAGCTGAAGAAGCCAGGCAAGGCGTTCGCGTAAAGGTCTGCAAATTCTGCCGAAGAAACCCATTCCAGGAATTTTGCAGCTTCAGCAGGGTGCTTCGACTTTGCATTCATACCCATGCCGATATCGGTATGGTCGGAGATGTAGCAAGTATCACCTGCCTTCTCGACGGGTGGTGGGAATGCGCCCATCTTGAATTGTGCCTGCGCGTTGAAGCCGGAGATTTCCCAAGAACCGGCCGGGTAAATGGCGGCGCGGCCCAGGGTGAACATGTTCTGGCTGTCAGGATAGGTCTGCGCTTCGAAACCGTCGCCGAGATAATCCTTCCACTTGGCAAGCACTTCGTATGGCTTGACCCAATCAGCATCGGTCAGCTTCTGCTCGCCCTTGATCAGCGCAAGACGGCCTTCTTCGCCCTTCCAGTAGTTGGGACCGATGTTCTGGTAACCCATGGTCGCGGCTTCCCACAAATCCTTGGTGCCCATCGCCATCGGAACATAAGTGCCATCAGCCTTGATCTTGTCGAGCGCGGCGAAGAACTCGGCCTGCGTCTTCGGAACTTCGATCTTCAACGCCTCGAAAGCGTCTTTGTTGTAGATAAAGCCATGGATAACCGAGGCCATCGGCACGCAGAATGTCTGTGCGCCATCATCCGTTGACCATGCGGTCTTTGCCACGTCGGAGAAGTTCTCCATGCCGGCATTCTTGGTGAGGTCGCCGAGATAGCCCTTCTTGAAAAGCTCAAGCGAGGCGTCGAACGGACGGCAGGTGATGAGATCACCTGCGGAACCGGATTCCAGCTTGGCATTCAGTGCCGCATTGTACTCAGTTGGCGCCATGGGCTGAAACGAGAGCTTGATGCCGGGGTTCTTGGCTTCAAACGCTGGAATAAGCTTGTCTTTCCAGATCGCTAGATCGTCGTTGCGCCAGCTTTCGATGGTCAGTGTCACGTCCTGCGCAGATGCGAGGCCTGCATAGCCAAACAGGCTTGCGCCCACCAGCAGTGCCTTGGTGATAGTGCGGGTCATCTTGTTCTCCCTCTTGATGTAACGCCCTCAAGGCGCTCAACAACTGTGATTTTTGCCAGTCTCATCCGCTGATCAGCTGAAGCGCGCGCCGCACATTGTGGCCGCTTTCTTCCAGCATATGCTCAGCTGAATTCTTCGTCTTCGCGCCTGCTGCTAGCAGGATCGCGATCTTCACAGAGCCGGACGCCTTTTCCACCAATCGTCCAGCTTCGCTTATCTCTACGCCGGTCACGCCGGATACAATCCGTGCAGCGCGCTCGACGAGTTTCTTGTTGTCCGCCCGCAGGTTGACCATATAGCCGTCATGCACATGGCCGAGGCGAATGGCCATCAATGTCGAGAACATGTTGAGCGCAATTTTTTGCGCCGTTCCCGCACCCATCCGGGTTGAACCCGATACAAATTCCGGGGGTGTTTTAAGAAGAACCGACACATCCGACATATCGAAGATTTTTGCGCCGACATTATTGGCAATCGCTACGACTTTCGCGCCTCTTTCCTGTGCAACCTGCACAACAGCGAGGGCATAAGGCGTCGATCCGCTTGCCGTGATAGCAACGACACAGTCACCTTCACCGATAATCTCGGCGTCGATCTTTGCCTGCTCGACATCATCTTCAGGCGCGCCGGGCATATCGGAGAGATTGCTGGCACCTCCGGCAAACAGAATGGCAATCTGTTCGCGCCCGATGCCGTAAGTGCCGGGCAATTCCAACGCATCAGCCATCGCCATCAGGCCGGAACTGCCCGCGCCGACGTAAACCAGTTTGCGCCCTGCAGCGATTGCATCTGCAGCAAGCGCCGATGCACGCGCAATGGCATCATGAGCGGCGTTGACAGATTGCGCCGCCTCCTGCTGGCCCGCGCTCAAAAGCGACAGAATGTCACCCGGCACCATGGTGTCGAGGCCCTTCGCCTTTTCGTGCAAACCTTCAGTTCCGCCAGCGCTCATTGAAAAACTCCCTGCCGGCGAATTTAATGCCAAAAAAATACCAATTGTCCAGCATCTTTTCATATTAGATTTACTTTTGAGCGCAGGAAGCGAGAAGGGTCTGACTAATTGACTGATTTTTATTGCTTATTTAGATTTTAATGGAAATTAATTTTTCCCTCTTGGATATTGGTATTTTTTTGGTATCTTCTTTTCAGGAGACAGTTTCATGCAGCGATATCTCGTGGGAATCGACGGTGGCGGCACGAGTTGCCGGGCGGCAGTCGCTGATTTATCAGGCCGAATTCTCGGTCGGGGCAAAAGCGGCGCATCCAACATCATGACGGCGCCGGATACAGCGATCGCAAATATCGCGGATGCTGCGAAAGCAGCATTTCTGGATGCTGGCCTTGATGCAAGCCTCATTGAAAATGCCTGCGCCTATCTCGGCCTTGCAGGTAACCACGTCGAAAATACCGTCGCCTATGTAATGCCACGCCTACCATTTCGCCATTCCGTGATCGAGTCCGATGGCCTGATTGCGCTTCAGGGTGCGCTTGGCGACGGAGACGGGGCGGTGGCTATTCTCGGCACCGGCACCATCTACATTGCCCGCAGCGCAGGCGTTATCCACTATGTGGGTGGCTGGGGCTATCATCTCGGTGACCTTGGAAGCGGCGGGCGGCTGGGCCAGATGGCACTGCAGGAAAGCTTGCTGGCCTATGACGGGATCGTTGCGCAAACGACAATGACCATTGCGCTTGTTGAAGAGTTCTCCAATCAACCACGCAAGATGGTCGCATTTTCGCAGAGCGCAAAGCCCGGCGATTACGCGCGCTTCGCACCCCGCGTTTTCGATTTTGCCACAGCTGGCGATGCGGCGGCACTCTCCATTTTGAAACAAGCCGCCGGCTTCATCGACGCATCGCTTGATCGCGTATCAGAGCTAACGAGTGGCGGCAGGCTGTGTCTGCTAGGTGGCTTATCCGCGCTTTATGCGCCATATCTAGCGGCACGCCACCGTGAACGGCTTGCACCTCCAGCCGAAGATGCGCTCTGCGGTGCTGTCGCCCTTGCGAAAGCAACCTTCGTGAACGAGATGGAAGGGGCTGCATGATGGAGGGGTTATCACAGTTTCTCTCTCCCGATGATCTTCAATCCAGCGGATCAGGACCGCTTTACGTGAAGCTCCGCCAATCGCTTGAAGATGCGATCCTGTCTGGCAAACTCAGCCACGGACAGGCGCTGCCGCCGGAACGCGATCTGGCTGAATTTGCCAATGTGAGCCGGGTCACCGTCCGCAAGGCGGTGGATGATCTGGTGAAGGACGGACTGTTGAACCGCAAGCACGGTTCCGGCACTTTCGTCATGAAACCCGTCTCGCGTCTGCAACAGCCCTTGTCACGGCTGACGTCTTTTACCGAAGACATGGCGCGGCGCGGTTATGTGACCCGTTCCGAATGGCTTGGCCGGGGGCTTTTTCACCCGTCATCGGACGAGATGATGATGCTGGGTCTGAAGGTTGATATGATGGTGGCACGGCTGGAGCGGCTGCGCATTGCCAATGAATTGCCGCTTGCCATCGAGCGGGCGAGCCTTGCTTCCGATATCCTGCCGGACCCTCACGCGGTGACATCATCGCTTTACGCTGAACTGCATCGCACAGGTTTTAAGCCGGTTCGTGCCGTGCAGCGCATTTCGGCCTGCAACGTGACGCGCGAGGATGCAGCCTTACTGGCGGTGCCGGAAGGGTCAGCGGGCCTTGCCATCGAGCGCATTTCCTATCTGGATTCCGGCCGCGTGGTGGAACTGACACGCTCGCTTTATCGCGGTGATGCCTATGACTTCGTCGCGGAAATGACCCTGACTGACGGCTGATGCGCCCATTGAACTGACAGAAAAGAGAATGCCATGCCAACGCATATGCGCCAGGAAATCAACGAAATACCCGAGGCCGCAAGCCGTCTTCTCACCCGCTCGCATGATGCCTTGCAAAGCGCTGGCAAGGCGTTGCGAGATCGCAACCCGGATTTTCTCATCACCATCGCCAGAGGGTCGTCAGACCATGCGGCTCATTTCCTGAAATATGCGATTGAGCAGCAGGCAGGCAGGGCCGTAGCCTCGATTGGGCCTTCGCTAGCCTCGATCTATGGCAAATCCCTGAAACTGGATCGCGCAGCAGCCATCTCGATTTCGCAATCCGGCAGAAGTCCCGATATTGTCGCGCTTGCCCAATCGGCAGCCGCATCGGGTGCACTGACGATCTCATTGACAAACACCCAGCCTTCGCCTTTGTCAGACGCGTCAGAACATGCCGTGGATATCAATGCCGGGCCAGAGCTTGCCGTTGCGGCGACCAAGTCCTTCTTCAATTCCGTGCTGGCGGGCCTCGCCATCCTAGCTGAATGGACCGTAGACACAGAGCTTCAGCGCTCCATTCAACAATTGCCGGAAAAACTCACCCAGGCAATCTCGCTGGATTGGCAGGCCTTGGCCGATGAGTTGGGCAATGCTGAATCGCTCTTCATGCTGGGCCGTGGCCCATCTCTGGCCATTGCCAGCGAGGCAGCGCTGAAGTTCAAGGAAACATCTGAAATGCATGCCGAGGCCTATTCCAGCGCCGAGGTTCTGCATGGCCCGGTGGCCCTGGTCGACCGGAGATTTCCAGTGGTGACATTTGCCGCCCGCGATGCCGCATTATCTTCTGTTCTCGCCACCGCAGACAGCCTCGGTGAAAAAGGCGCACTTTCCTTCATCACCGCTGATGGCGCAGCCCATGCGCGCCGCCTTCCCTTTGTAGCGACAGGTCACCCGCTGACCGACGCACTGTCTCTCATTGTGCCATTCTATGGTTTCGTGGAAGCATGGTCTCGGTCGCGGGGCTTCAACCCTGACGCGCCGCCTGCTCTTAAAAAAGTCACGGAGACCCACTGACCATGGAAAGAGTGCTGACCAACGCCCGGATATTCGATGGCTTTTCCTGGCATGAGAACAGTGCGCTTGTGCTGAGCGGCGGCAAGGTTTCCGGCATCGTGCCGATGGCAGAGTTGCCATCGGGGCATGAGCTGATTGACGCCCATGGCGCAACCATCATTCCCGGCTTTGTTGATTTGCAGGTCAATGGCGGCGGCGGCGTCATGCTCAACGACGACCAATCCGTCGACGGCATACGCCATATCTGCGCGGCCCATGCCAAATTCGGCACAACAGCCCTTCTGCCGACGCTGATAACGGATACGCCCGAAATCACGGCTGCGGCCATAAAAGCTGGCCTTGACGCGAAGACGGCTGGTGTTCCAGGCTTCCTTGGCCTGCACCTGGAAGGGCCACATCTTTCTGTGGCGCGCAAAGGCACGCATCACCCGGCGCTGATCCGCCCGATGAAAGACACTGATCTTCAGCGTTTGCTCGCTGTCGCAGACAAGTTCGACGCGCTGATGATCACGGTCGCACCGGAGAATGCGACGATTGAGCAGGTGAAGTCACTCGCGGAGGCTGGTTTCATCGTCAGCCTTGGTCACACCAACGCAACATACGAAACCGCGACAGCCTATGCCGATGCTGGCGCACGGGTGGTGACACATCTTTTCAATGCCATGAGCCCGCTGGAAAACCGCTCGCCCGGCCTGGTTGGAGCCGCGCTCGATCTGGGAGAGCTTTCCTGTGGCATTATCGCTGATGGTTTTCACGTGCACCCAGCGTCTCTGGGCGCGGCCATCCGTGCAAAGCGCGGCCCTGGCCATGTCTTCCTCGTCACCGATGCCATGTCGACGATTGGAACGGATCTTGACGGTCTTTTGCTGAACGATCGGCAGATTTATCGGAAAGACGGACGCCTGACGCTTGCCGACGGTACTCTTGCAGGTGCCGATATAGACATGTTGTCCTCGGTGCTCTTTATCCACAAAGTCATCGGTATCGAGTTTTCGGAAGCCGTCCGCATGGCGACTGTCTATCCCGCTCAAGCCGCCGGTGTTGGCAACACAAAAGGATCGTTGAAGCCCGAGTTTGACGCTGACTTCATCGTTCTGGATGAGGACCACGCGATCATCAGCACATGGATTGCCGGCGAGCCGGCATTTGCGGCTTGAGCAGTGGTATGATCGGAATTTGAAAGCCACCCCAGCATAACTCCAAGCGAAAAAGCCTGCCGCGGGAGGAGGTGCGGCAGGCTTTTCGAAAAGAACCGAACAACGGCTGGGAGGAGGAGTGCCGTCGTTCCATCAGGCTTCCCTTGGGAGGAGGAGTGGGTTGCCTGAAACGAAGCTTTGCGGGAGGAGGTGCATCGCTTCGATGAAAACAAAATACCAAATTCGAACGCACAATAAACAGACGACATTGCACCGCAGCCATGCAAAAAGACATAGCTTGCTCAGGACGCCTCGTCCATTGTAAAAGGTTGCGCAAGCAGCGCCTGCAATTCTTGCAATGCGTTGGGTGAAAGATAAGGTCTGAAGAGGCTGGTCACCTGGTTTAGCCCCCAATCGAGATGGTGCCGACGCAAATCCTCAATACCTTCCTGCAGGCTGAGATAAACTGCCCAATAGGTCGATACGATCCAGACATTTGCCAAGAGTGCGGCGGTGTCACCCTCTGGAATGTCGATCAGGCCAACCTCTCTCATTTGCGTGATCCCCGCTTGCACAGCAAGACGTATGGAACCACTCAAAACGCGGATTGGCTCTTTCAGGGAAGGCGCATTGGCCATGATGCCAGGAAGATCACGGAACATGTAGCGATGCGTCCAGACAATCGAGAACCAGTCGCGCATGAAGGCTGCATAGGCGGCGGCCTCGGTGATCTCATTGCCCCCAATGGCGGATGAAAACGCAATCGCATCTGCTTCGAGTTGCTGAAACAAAGCGACCAGAAGAGCTTCTTTTGTCTTGAAGTGGTAATAGAGGTTGCCTTCATTGATGCCGACCGTGCGTGCAATCTCCGCCGTCGTCACTCGGTCCGGGCCTTTTTCATTCAACAAGGCAAGGCTCGCTTCGAGAATGCGATCTCGTGTGCTCAGTTTTTTGTCGCTGCCAACACGCATCGTCGATTTCATTGCATTGCCCTTGCAGAATTAAGGTGTTCACCTTACTTTTATTTGGGTGAACACCTTAATGAAATATAACCGTTGCCGCCCGCAATCAAGGAAAGATGCCATGGACATGACGACCGGAGCTGAGGAACAAACGGCGAAGCGTTTTCCTGTCACCCCGCAATCAACGCCCAGAATTCTTGCGGCCATCATCCGCAATCCGCTCGACGCCATTCCCCCTTCGATTTTTACGGAGCCGCTTGTTTTCTCAAAGACCGCCGGACAGGTGACCGTGCATCTTGCTGACCCGGTCCTCATACATGAAGCACTGGTGAAAAATGCGGATGCCTTGTGCAAAGGCGATCAGGTCAGACGCGCCCTTGGCCCAGCGCTTGGCCAGGGCTTGTTGACGGCCGATGGTGCCCATTGGAAGTGGCAGCGCCAATCCGTTGCCGGGGCATTTCGGCACGATAAGCTTCTGGAGTTGCAGCCAATGATGATCGCAGCCGCACAGCGAACGCGAGACAAGTGGCTTGCAGACAGCTCTAATAATATCGATATCGGTCACGAGATGATGCACACCACATTCGATATCATCGTGGAGACCATGATGTCGGGCGGCCATGGCATTGACGTCGACAGGGTGGAACGCAGCATTTCCGACTTCCTGAAACCAACAGGCTGGACCCTTGCTCTTGGTATATTGAAAGCACCGGAGTGGCTGCCTTATCCCGGCCGCCGCAAGGCAAGGGCGGCTGTTGAATTCCTGCGTTCAAGCCTCATGCGCGTTGTTGAGACACGGCGCGCTGCGCCCGCAGAACGGCCCGATCTGGTCTCAATGCTTCTCGCGGCAGCGGATCCTGAGACGGGCCGAACAATGACCGACATGGAAATTGTGGACAATCTGATGACCTTCATCACCGCAGGCCATGAGACGACGGCGCTCGGACTGGCCTGGACATTCGACCTGTTGGCTCGCCATCCAGAGATTGAGAAAAAGGTTCTCAGCGAAATTGACGGGGTGACGGAAGGCGAGGATCTGACTGCCGAGCACATCTCAAAGCTAACCTATACCCGCCAGGTCTTTTCCGAAGCCATGCGGCTCTATCCACCAGCACCTGTCATCACGCGCACGGCCTTGCAGGATTTCCATCTTGGCGAGTATCTCATTCCCGCCGGCACCGTCCTTATGGTGCCGATCTATGCGGTCCATCGACATGCCTCGATCTGGCCTGACGCCGAGGTCTTCGATCCGGAGCGCTTCAATCCAGAGGCCAGCAAATCCAGGCATCGCTACGCTTACATGCCGTTTGGCGCTGGACCCCGCGTTTGCATCGGCAATGCCTTTGCTGTGATGGAAGCAGTAGCCATTCTGGCGGTGCTTCTGCAGAAGGTTCGCCTTGCAGCCGTTCAAACACACGCTCCAAAGCCAATCATGCGACTGACGCTGCGCCCTGAAAAACCACTCAACATGCAGCTCGTTGCGCGCTAACACACGGGCGCTGTCATGTCCTAGCGGGCCAGAAAGCTGCCTTTCATGCGCAGCGTGATCAACACGCCGCCATCGGTCCAGTTATACTCGATAGAGCCGCCGAGCTGACCTGTGACGGTGCGGTTCAGCAATTTGCTGCCGTATCCTTCGGTGGTTTTAGGAGGAGCTGCTTTTCTGCCCTGTTCGGACCATACAATCTCAATGTCGTCACCGGTTTTGCTTCCCGAAATGTCCAGCAATCCTTCCGCAGTGGAAAGCGCACCGTATTTAAGGGAGTTGGTGGCCAGTTCGTGGATCATCAAAGCGATGCCCGTTGCTGCCTTTTCCCCAAGGCCCATGCGCGGCACAGCGACGCGCACCCGACCGGAAAACGCGCCCGTGTCATCGTAAGGTTCCAACAACACAGCAAACAGATCTCCCAGCAGCGCAGCACTTCCCTGCCCATCGGGCAAAGGCCGCACCAGATCATGTGCGCGCCCAAGCGCGGCCAGGCGTTGAGTCAGTTGCTGCGCCATCTCCTCTTTCGTCTCGGTTGAGCGGGAGGTGATGGTGGTGAGGCCGGATGCGAGTGCCAGCAGATTTTTAACGCGGTGGCTCATTTCACCGGCAAGCAGTTCATGACCTTCCTCTGCCTGCTTGCGGCCTGTTACATCCAGAAAAATTCCCGACATTTTATCGGAATCGGCGCCACCCTCGTTCCCCTCGCCGCGCGCGGAAATCCAACGCACGTCCTCATTGCTCGTCAAAATGCGAAAATCGATTTCGAACGGCCCATCAGAGGCTTTGACAGCAACAAACGATGCCCTGACACGATCTCGATCGGCAGGGTGAACCTTGATCGATAGGTCTTCAAATTTCAACGACGCCTTTGCCGTAAGGTCCCACAGCTCATAGCCCTTGGCATCCATCACGAAATTGTCGTTACTAACGCTCCATGTCCAGAGTGCAACACCTGCTGACTTGATGGCATTGCGCAGCTCCTTTGCATTCCACTCAGGCTGGGCAGATCCCTGGATCGTCATTGAAGCGTCTCCCTCTCGAAACTGACCGCACCGGACATACATCCGGGCGCTCTTGGCATTTGCTGGCAGGGTCACCGAGGCGCTGTGTCAACATGGCAGGCACATCGCAAAGGCCCCTCTTGTCGAAAATGGACATGGAACCCATCCAAGCTCTACGGGTTCCTGCACAATACTTCAATGGAGGTGACGTGTGCGTACAGTGCTGGTGGTGGAAGACGAGCCTTTAATAAGGTTGACGCTGATTGATGCCCTCGAAGACGCTGGCTTCAGCATCATTGAGGCTGAAACGGCTGACGAAGCGATGGTTCTCATCTCCGAGCACACAGTGCACCTACTGTTCACAGATATTCAGATGCCGGGCGAACTGACCGGCATAGACCTAGCGCATGTTGTGGCAGATCGCTTCCCGGAGGCCGGAATCATCGTGGCATCTGGCCGCCTGACAGCCGATGATATCGACCTTCCAGAATCGGCAGAATTCTTCTCCAAACCCTACGATTTTTCCGCCATCATAGGCCGGTTGAACGCGCTTTCAGACACAAAATCCGGCTAGCAGCGCCCGCCTCAAGCATGGGGCGCTGCAAGCGCACGCGCAACTGCCTTGCGAATATCGGGCAGCGCGAAGGGCTTCGGAACGACATCTATGATCTTTTCCATCAGGTCGTCGGCACGCTCACGCTGTTCAGCGTAGCCTGTCATCAATAATATCTTGAGCTTCGGAAATTGCGATGAGGCGCGATGCGCCAGCTCGATCCCGTCCATGACCGGCATGCGGATATCAGAGAGCAACAGATCGAACGTGTGTTCGCTCAGCTTCTCGAACCCCTGCTCACCATCAGCGGCTTCATGGGTTTCATGGCCATCCAGGCGCAATGCGCGGGCCACGAAGACGCGCAATGCATCTTCATCTTCAGTAATCAGAATTTTCGCCATTTTCCATTGCTCCTGGTATTCATTCCAGCGAGCCACAACCTCGGTCATTTCTCTTTGCAAGAGGTAAATGGGTGGGGCGATCACGTTGGCATGGTTAATGATCCATGCTCCTATGCACCGAGACAGGACCCGGTATCACGCTGAATGATTGTTGGCTGCTGGCATGAGATTATGGATACGGAACACTTTGTGTGACCGTAAGGCTATCGCGGACATCGGTTTGCCCAGCAGATAACCCTGCCCCAGGTCACAGCCCAGCGCCTCCAGCTTTGCGAGTTGACCCTCGTTCTCGATACCCTCTGCCGTCACCTTCATTCCCAAGCCTGCCCCCAGGGCGATAATCGCTTTCACGATTTTGTCCTGTTTCTCACACACCTCGAAGCTTGAAACGAAACTACGGTCGATTTTCAGAGTATGAAATTGATAACTCGAGAGTTGCGACAGACTAGAGTAACCCGTGCCAAAATCGTCAAGGGCAAGCTTGATTCCGGTTTGAACGAGATTGTTGAGAACGAACTGCGCGCTCTCGGCATCTTGGATAATCGCGCTCTCCGTGACCTCGAGTTCTATCCTTTGAGGCGCCATGCCTGTTTCGTTGAGAATTCTGAGGATTTTCAGGCCGAGTAGTCGATCCGCCAACAGGGAAGCCGACAGGTTGAAAGCAAGCATCGTGTGCGAGGGCCAGGTAATTGCATCCTGACATGCTTGACGGAACAGGCGTTCAGTCAGCGCCGAGATTAGTCCGGTCTCTTCAGCCAACGGAATGAAATCACACGGCGAAACAAATTGAGCGGGCCGAATCTCCCACCGAGCCAAGGCCTCGTAACCCACAATCTCCCCGGTCTTCAAATCCACCAATGGCTGATAATGGGGCGAAATGGTATTGCCATGTAGTGCTGCTGTTAAATCTGCCAGCATTTGTGCCCGTTCGCGGTCCCGTCTGTCCATCGCCGGCGTGAAGGCCATCAAGACGTTTGGACCGCTTTTCTTGGCGGCGTACATTGCGCTCTCAGCGAACCGGACCAAGCTCGAAAAATCTTTCGCGTCGTCCGGAAATAACGCGTAGCCCAAGTTGGCTGCGATCTCGATCGAGACATTCTGAAACTTGATCGGTCGACAAATAGCCGTCAACATCCTGTGGGCATAGGCCTCAGGATTGGAAAAACTTGGACTGTTTGTGACAAGCATGAAACGATCACCGCCAACATGGAATACCTTGTCGTCGGGCTCCAGGTTTAGCAGTCGAATAGCAATTTCCTTCAGAACGACATCACCGCCAGCCTGCCCCAGCTCGCTGTTCACTTTCTTCAACCCGGTAAGGTCTATGGAAAACGCCGCATGCTTGGATCGCCTGGACTTTCGCATGTCAAATTCATTGATTGCGGCGTCGAGTGAGCGTCTGTTGGGCAGACCCGTCAAACCGTCGTGGTAAGCGGCACTGGCGGCCTTTTCTTCGGCGAGACGACGTCGGTTGCCTTCCACCCACAGGTCTTTCAAGCGCAGAACGGAATAAGCAAGGCCGAAGACACCAGCGATAGCAAGCGCAGTGACGATTTCGTCCAATTGATAATGTTCTTGAGATCTAAAAAACGCATCGATCTCCTCGTGCGCATCGAGCATGACTGCAAAAGTCGCAATGATAATAAAAGCCACGATCCAGACGATAGCTTCGATGCGGGATCTGTCTCGAAAATTGAACATAATACCTTCCAGGAGAAGTTGGCATCATACCGCCGGCAGCAAGGTCTACATCGACCTGCACATATGCGGCGCACTGCACCTCTTCAACCCCTGCCCGAAAGTGAAAGGCCGAACCTCTAATGAGAGGTAAAGTCATTCACATGCCATCCGCAAGGATATTTCGACCATGGCGAGTATCTGTTTCCGCCACTTCACTCTTGGGCCGGATTGTAAAAATAATCTTAATTGAAACGTTCACAATTTATTTTTTACATCAATAAGCGTAGATTTTACGATTTTTATCGTTATTTTATACTGATATATTAGATTTATATATTCAACTATAAACAATACTGCAGCAATCTACATTGCCGATGAGCGGGGACGCATGCAGATCCGTTCGTAGATGGATAAGCACCGATCAGGTAAAGACATACGAGCGCAAAAAGGCCTATAAACGCTCACATGAACAGATTTTCTGAAACAGAAGTCGCTTTGCTGGAGCGTCTGCGCACCCTCAAGGCATCACCGGAAATGTCCTTCAATTTGAATGACATCGCAATGCCAATGAATGCGGCAGGCTTCTCGCAGAGCGAGATCATTGCCGTTCTGGATGCGTTGGAGCAAGAAAAGGTCGTGGCCTACGCGCCCGGCAATCGGCTCCTGATCCTCAAAGACCTGCCGGACTAGAAGCACGTCGCGCTCGACGCTCGTTTGAAAAGCCCGTGGCAAGCATCGCCATCAACTCCGCTCATCCGATGCGGCAAGAACAGCGTCCAGCAATCCGGGGAAGCGCTCTTCGATCTCTGCACGACGCAGCTCATTCAGGTGCGACGGCCCGTCGGTGCGTGTAAAAACAAGGCCACCTTCGCGCAAGACTTTGAAATGGTGGGACATGCTAGATTTCGGCCTTCCGCCATCAAGCGCCGAGCATGTAGCCTGTCCCTCATCCGCCAACTGACGCACAACGCCGAGCCTGACAGGATCACTGAGAGCGTAAAGCACCTGAGTGAGCGTGACGTCTTTCATCGAGGGATGTGGAATTGCGCGCATGACGTAACCTAGCATCTGAAAATCTTATTGGATAGTTCGATTGTAATCGAAATACCGAAAGCATATATGATAGTTCCTGATTATCAGTTGGAGCAATCATGTCATCCCTTTTTACCCCCTTCACCCTTAAAGACGTGACATTGCGAAATCGCATCGTCGTATCGCCAATGTGCCAGTACTCGGCAGAGGACGGCACGATCAATGATTGGCATTATGTCCACCTGGCTGGCCTCGCGCGCGGCGGCGCAGGTTTGATCGTTGCCGAGGCTACTGCGGTTTCACCGGAAGGCCGTATCACCCCCGGCTGCGCAGGCATCTGGAGCGATGACCAGATCGAGCCCTGGAAAAAGGCCGTGAGCCTGATGAAGGCTGCCGGTGCGGTTCCCGGAATCCAGATTGCGCATGCTGGCCGCAAAGCGAGCGCCAACCGCCCTTGGGAAGGCGACGATCACATTCCAGAATCCGATACCCGAGGCTGGGAGACCATAGCGCCATCCGCCGTTGCTTTCGGAGCAAACCTTGGCAAGGTGCCACAGGCAATGGAGATTGCCGATATTGAGCGGGTCAAGGCAGACTTCGTCGCTGCCGCCAAGCGGGCGCTGGCCGCCGGTTTCGAATGGCTTGAGCTTCACTTCGCTCACGGTTATCTCGGCCAGAGTTTCTTTTCGACATGGTCGAACAAGCGCACAGACAATTATGGCGGCGACTTTGATGGAAGAGCGCGGTTTCTACTCGAGACGCTGGATGCCGTGCGTGAAGTCTGGCCAGAGCATCTGCCGCTCGCTGCCCGCTTCGGCGTGACCGAGTTCGATGGCTCGGACGATCTCGAAGAAGGGATCGAAATGGTTCGTCGCTTCAAAGCAGGCGGCCTCGACATTATCGACGTCAGCATCGGGTTTTCCACCCCAACTGCGAATATTCCGTGGGGTCCCGGCTTTATGGCACCCATCGCTCAACGCGTAAGGCGTGAAGTTGGACTGCCTGCCACGACAAGCTGGCTTATTAGCGAGGCGAAGCAGGCCAATACGCTGATCGCGGATGACGTTGTCGATCTTGTATCGCTGGGACGCCCGCTTCTTGCGAACAATCATTGGCCATATCAGGCAGCGCTTGAGCTCGGTATCGAAAAGCCATCCTGGACGCTTCCAGCGCCATACGCCCATTGGCTGGAACGCTACAGAACGGCCTGATCCGGAAGGATCCCTAATTAAAGGCCACCACGAACAACAAATTCGCGGTGGCCTGCCTCTGAAGGTGAGGCCTAGAGATATTCGCTCATTTTGCCGATTGAGGAAACTTTGCAATTTCCTCCTTCAGCCAACTCACAAAATGCTCCGTCTTCCGCCGTCCGGGCCGCTCGACCTTCACGACGTATTGAAGATCGCTCTTCAGGAAGCCGAACGGCGCAGCGAGGCGGCCGCAATCGATGTCTCCGGCAACAAGATGCCATGGCACGATAGCTGCACCTAACCCGTTCAGCACAGCCTCGATGGTCAGGTGATAGTGATCGAAAATGCTGGCTCGCGTCCCATTCCCATGATCCTTCTGGCCGGTAAGATGAGCCCATTCTTGCCATACATGCGGGCGCGTTTTGGTTTCCAACCGGGGAAGCACAAAGGCTTCGTCATGGTCCAGCGTTTCTCGTCCATTTGCAACAGCAGGTGCAATGATAAGCCCCAGCTGCTCCTGAAAAAGCGGCGAGCAATTCTGCGGCATCTCGGCATCGGTCGACAACACCAGAATCTGCACGTCGACCTGGGTTCGCGGCATACGATCGTCTGTTGCCAGACGCACATCATAGCGCGGATGCTTTGTCGTGAAATCATGCAGACGCGGAATGAGCCAGCGCATGGCAAATGTGCTGAGGCAAGCGACATCCAGAATGGTGTCGTCGCCGCGCCTGACAATCCGCAGCGCATCCTCGATCTGGTCGAATGCAGAGGTGAGCGCAAAGCCCAATACCAGCCCTTCAGCAGTGAGTTGTGGACGATTTCTCGGCCCCTCGAAAAGCTGCGTTCCGATCAATGTCTCGAGAAGGCTGACATGGCGGCTGATTGCACCATGCGTCACAGACAGTTCCTCGGCAGCGGCGACAAGCCGACCGTGACGCGACGCTGCTTCAAAGGCCCGCAAAGCGGCAACGGGTATGTTCTTTCGGTTTCTCATGTGAGCAAAGGTCACATAGGCACGGCTATGACGTCAATATGGAGAGAGATTTCTGTCTGGTAACACATGCTGATCGATCAAGGAAAAGCGAGATCAAGCATGCCATTTGTCAAAACAGCCATACCGTCGGGAACAGAACCGTCACGGAAGCATGACATCGTCTGGGGCATTCACGATGCCCTGGTCGAAGCTATCGGCATGCCAGAGGACGAATTGTTCAATCTGGTCAGCGAGTATCAGGATGGCGACTTCTTTTTTGACCGGAGCTTTAACGGCATTGCACGGTCGGACAATGTGATCGTCGTTGAAATCACGATGCGCAGAGGCCGAAGCGACGCAATGAAGCGCACACTCTATGCTGCCATCACCAGAAACCTGGAAACAAAGGCAGCCGTGTCTCTGAAAGATGTTTTCATATTCATGCACGAAAACGATTATTCGGATTGGAGCGTTGGAAACGGCGTCTTTGCCATGGCGGTCGCTCAGCAGCGCGGAACGGATAGCTAGGGCGCTTACACGTCTGAGTGCGCTTGGGCGGTCGATATTGACTGCTCAAGCTCACCCGATGAGTTCGCGAACCTGAGCCGCGAGCGTTTCCACCGCGAAAGGCTTGGTCAGCACAGCCATACCAGGATCCAGTTTGCCGTCCCGCACAGCGGCGTTTTCGGCGTAGCCTGTGACAAACAAAACCTTCAATCCGGGACGGCTGAGGCGCGCGGCATCGGCCATCTGCCGTCCATCCATCCCTCCAGGAAGACCGACATCGCTGACCAGAAGATCGATACCGACATCAGACTGCAATATCTTCAAGCCCGTCGCACTGTCAGCGGCTTCGATGACGGTGTAACCGAACTCCTGAAGCACATCGGAAATCAGCATCCGAACTGTCGGCTCATCATCGACAACCAGCACAGTTTCCTCTGCTCTCGCCCCACCGGGCGTGCGGGAATCCACAGTTTCAGTGGCTATATCTCCTTCGATCATATGGTGCGGAAGATAGATGCAAACCGTCGTTCCAACATTCTGCTCGGATGATATTTCGACTTTTCCCCCGGACTGCTTTGCAAACCCGTAGATCATGGAAAGGCCGAGACCTGTCCCCTGCCCCAGTGGCTTGGTGGTAAAGAATGGCTCGAAGACCTTGTCGATCACATCTGCTGGAATGCCCGTGCCCGTGTCTGTTATTCTCAGACAGACATACTCGCCGTCAGAAGGGCCAACTTCATCCATCGCCTGCGCTTCAATTGTTGTATTTTCCGTTCTGATGGTGATTTTGCCACCATCCGGCATGGCGTCCCGCGCATTGATGCAAAGATTGAGAACAGCATTTTCAAGCTGCGACTGGTCTACAAGCGTTTTCCATGTTTCAGATGTCTTCGTGACCTCAATATCGATCGATGGACCGACGGTTCGCTGTATCAGGTCGTGAAGGTCTATTATCAGCTTGTCGATATCTGTTGGCTTTGGATCGAGTGTCTGGCGCCTGGAAAAGGCCAGCAATCTATGGGTGAGCGCAGCCGCCCGCTTGACGGCCCCTTGTGCGGCCGAAAGATATCGATCCAACTCGTTCGCGCGCCCTTGAGACAATCTGCGCCCCATGAGTTCGAGACTTCCCGAAATGCCCGCCAGAAGATTGTTGAAGTCGTGCGCAAGCCCACCTGTCAGTTGGCCGACGGCCTCCATCTTCTGGGACTGGCGCAAGGCGTCCTGCGCCTTCAGCAACTCGGATGTGCGCTCTGAAACGCGTTGCTCCAGCTGGTCATTCAGCGCACGTAACATGGAAATGGCGCGGTCACGTTCAGCCTCTACCGCACGGCGCTCTTCGACATCGATCAAGACGCCGGGAAAGCTGGAAGGAGAGCCATCTTCGGCAAGATCGACACGTCCATTGGCTTCGATCCAGTAGTACTTTCCATCACGACGGAGGACACGATATTGATGGGCGTAGGCACCCCCGCGAGAAATGACCTCATTGATGGCTGCGATCAAGCCTTCGCGATCATCCGGATGCACAGTCGATATGATCTGCTCCAACGGAATACCCGTCCTGCCGAGTGCGGGATCCAGCCCAAAACTATCTGCAAAAGCGGCATCGATGGTAAAGCGGTCCGTCGGTATGTCCCAAAACCAGGTGCCGATGATTGCGCCCGCGCCAAGCGCCAATTGCACCCGCTCAGCATTCACCCGGTCACGGTTTTGCGCAAAGACGAGCGCTGTCGTGTCATGAGCGACATTCAGGAAGCCTGAGATCACGTCACCGTCACGCAAGGGGCTGTAGGAAAACGTCCAATAAGTGTCTTCTTCATAGCCGTTGCGGGTCATCATCAGATGCAGGTTCTCGAGACGAATGGTTTCGCCTACCATAGCCCGATCAACGAGTGGTTTGATGTCATCCCATATTTCTGGCCATACTTGCGCAATGGGCTGTCCGAGAGCTTCGGGATGGCGGTCGCCGAGGAATTCAGCGTAGGCCTCATTATAAAGAAAAGTCCCTTCAGCCCCCCATGTTGCGCACATGCCAAAGCCGGATGCAGTGATGAGATCGTAGATGGTCCGTAGAGCAACTGACCATTGGTCTTTTGGTCCGAGCGGGGTCGTCGACCAGTCGAAATCATCCAGGAAATTCAAGTGCATTTACTCCCAAGGCGACACCGCGACAGCGCCAGACATTCGTATCAGAGATGCGACGACTAAGATAATGCGGTAACAAGCTCAGACCCGCTCAATGGTTCCAGCCACACACCAATCGTCTGAGAGTGATAGCTTGGTTTGGCTGAAGAGGATCGAGCTTTTAGCTTATGGTTTTGCCATGAATGCAAGTGCGGGATCATTGGCGCCATCCCGTTGAAGTAGGCCTGATCCGACGCCCGCCAATCAAGCGAGAAATATGGATCGTCGCACTTCCGAAGGCAGTATAGTCGAATTTGGTCAGGAAGAGTCCAGGTCGCTATTTCTCTGCGTTGCTGAACGCCTCGATCAACAGTTGACGTAGCTCGCTCATCGACCTTTCTCCAGTCGCATCGACAGGTGTCATTCCGCTGGTGAACCCATCTTTCTGAAAGCGGGCGAGAAGCTGTGCATCGTCAGTGACGATATGCACCGGCACTGCTCTCGACGCATCAGGGCCGGTAATAATGGAGGCGGGCTGATGGTCTCCGAGTATGATATAGACCGCACCCTTCCCCTGCCTTGCCATGAAGTCCCCGAGTGTCGCCAGCGAATAATCGATGGTTTGAATGTACTGGCTGCGAACGCGGTCGGGATCAGCCCAAACCACAGAGGGAAGATCACCACTGGTGGCCTGATCGTTGAAAATCGAGCCATCGCCAACAGCATCCCAATCTACCAGTCTTGGTAGGGGCGTCCAGGGTGCATGGCTGGAGATGAGGGCAATTTCAGCCATCACGTTTTGACCGAGCAAAGATGCGGGCTTCAAAGCCAGTCGATCAAAAGCAGACAGGGTGTACTGATCCGGCATCGTAACCCAGTTGAAGGGCTTGCCACGATATTCCAGACCAGTTGCGGACAGGATCTGATTGTAGCCGAAATAGTCCGCTTCCGGCCATGCCATGGTGATGGCCGGCATGACTGCAACCGTTTGCCAACCAGCCTGTTGGAACAGCCGGTTCAAGCTTGGCTGGCGGCTGATCATCAGACGATCATAGCGCGCTTGGCTATCAACCCACAGGCCGGATAGCAACGTGCCATGGGCCAACCAGCTTAGCCCGCCGACAGTGGGCGATGTGACCCAACCGCTTGCCGCCTGCAGGCCTGTCGCCTCGATCTGTGCTTGCATTGCAGAGAGCCGGGGTAACGTCACGACTGAGTATCGCGGGTCATCCACTGCCGAACGCCCATAGGATTCCACGAAAATGAGAAATACGTCCTTGCCCTTCACCGCCTGAAAAAGACCGCTTCCATCCCGGGGCCCAAGGCCTGCCCCGAGTTGGTGTTCGAACACCTGCATGTCTGCGAAAGAGCGGACAACGAGGCCAAGCCGCCCAGTCAGATAGGTGGGTGTAGCCAACTCCACACGCGTCTTGTCGATCCAAAAAAGGCTTGCAGCTCCTGCGATAATGCACGCAAAAACGCCGATGAGCAGTCTGCGAAGGTTTGCTTGGGCCTCAGCCATCTGTCGGAGCGAGTTCAGAAAGATTATGACGACCAGCAGGACAATAAGGATGCCGCCCGTCAAAGCTATGAGGGCAGCAGGCGTTCCCATGGTACCCGAAATCAGATTCCAGCCATCAGCCAGCATCTTCAAATCCAGATAGGGATTGAACTGCCGCTGGAAGGCGGTCTGCACGCCGATATCTGCTATTTTCAGGAAGAGAACGACAAAGACCACTAAACTGGAAAGATAAATAATGAGACGCCTAAGCAAGCCCCGTGTCATCAGCACGAGGATGGCGATGGCAGGCCATTCAAGCGGCAAACGCAAAAATGCATCCATTCCCAGAGCATCCGGGTGATCCGGCAGCGTGAAAGCCAGAAATGCAGTGACGGAGAAAAGAACTGCTCCGACCACAGCTTTCAAGTTAATGTGTTTGAGATCCACAGGGCTTTGGCGCATCACTGCAATCTGCTCCCGTCTCCTGCACGTAGGATTCTATTGGAAAAACAGGTAAAATACAGAGGCGCCCGCGCTTGAACAAACTGCGAATATTCGTGTCCGTCGCCACGTTGGCGCTCCTGATCATCATCATCCAGCGCGCCGATCAGGCGGGTCTTGCACAATCGCTCTCGCGCATCTCCTGGACTGCGATCATATGCTGCCTCGCGCTGGTGCAGGTGCAAATCGTGCTCTCGGCGCTGAGGTGGCGCTTCACGGCGAGACGTCTTGGCCAAGATATAGCGCCTTTCACGGCAATTCGCGAATACTACGTCGCCAGCCTTTTGAACCAAACCCTGCCGGGCGGCATGGGTGGTGATGCTTTGAGAGCCTGGAGAATGCGCAGCGATGAGCACGGTGGGTGGAAACAATCTGCCAAGGCCGTTATCTTCGAAAGGCTGTCCGGCCAGATCGCGCTTTTTCTTCTGGCATTGATTGGCCTGTGCATCTGGCCCTTCATGACGAACGCGGACAATGTTCAATATTCGGGGCATTTTCTCGTCCTCGGAATAGCTGCCATCGCCATCGTCATACTGATCACCATATGGATCAAAAGGCGAAACGTGGAGAACAACCTTCTCGAAAGCCTGCTCAACGTCTTCGTCCGGCGCAGGGCATGGCTGTTTCAAATCTCGACAAGCGCCGCTATTCTCTTCGCCTATGTCGCCGTGTTCCTGATAACGGCCCATGCCATGGGGTCCAATCTTACGTGGATTGCAGGCCTGACGATCATACCGTTCTGTCTGGTCGCTATGCTGATCCCCACCGGCTTTGGCGGCTGGGGAACACGCGAAGCTGCGGCGATGGCACTCTGGCCTTTGTTGGGCGCATCTTCCGCCGATGGTCTTGCCGCGAGCATTAGCTATGGTTGGCTGTCTCTTGCCGGTGCCGCACCTGGAATAGTTTTCCTCGTCGCCTTGCGCAGGAGATAGACGACATCGATGGCGAAGGACATCACAAGCATGGCAAGCGAAATAGCCGCGAGGTAGCTCGACAGAGGAACGGTGACAAAAGGCACGAGGATCAGGCATAGCGCTGACACCTGGACCACACACACAAATTTGCGCCTGAACGACGTGGGCAAATCGGCAGCCAAGACGGGGAAGAACCAGCCAGCAGCGACAAATCCATAGCGCATCAAGCCAATGAGAAGGACCCAAGCCCCAGCCTTTGCGAGGATAGCTGCGGCAACGGAAAGGATGAGGATGAGAAGCGCATCGACTTCCATGTCGAAACGCGCACCGAGCTCGGATTCCTGCCGGTATTTCCGTGCCAGATAACCATCAATACCATCAAGCGCCAGAGCGAAGGCAACGACCCCGACGAGCACCCACAGAACGGTATCAGCTTGGTGGAGGCTTTCGAAGCATATCACGGTGGCGCCCGTCAGGCTGACAAGCGTACTGCGAAATGCCGTGACAAAATTGGCATAGCCGAAGCGGCGGTGGGGATAATCCGGCAAGAGATACATGACGAAGCCGAAAATGAGGGAAAGGGACAGGATGGCGGCAGCCACAAAATCCCACCCCAAAGACAGTTTCGCGCGCAAGACGACTGCAACGATGATCGTGCCGAGCATGAGACAAGCAAGGTTCGCCAGCGTGCTATGAATGAGGGGCCGTCTGCCCCCCATTTTTTCCGCGGCATAAGTTGGGATCAACGCCATTCATTCCTCCTTGCGGCCAAACATCACTCTGCGGCAACCAGCGCCTTCAAGTCCATGAGATGACCGGCACGAAGTGTCTTCGTGCGGAGGTAATTCTGGTTTTCCATTGTCACAGTGCCGTTGACCGGCGCACGCGCATCAACTTTTATGCCACCTGCCCTCAGCGCGCTGATTTTCGTTGGATTGTTCGTATAGACGGCAACGTTGGAAATTTTCATAAGCAACAGCATCGCAACGGCTGCCTCATATCGGCGATGATCCTCAGCGAGGCCCAGCTCTGCATCCGCATCGATCGTGTCCAGACCGAGGTGCTGATAGCCATAAGCGCGCATTTTCGCGCCAATACCCGTGCCCCGGCCTTCCTGATCCAGATAAAGCAGAACTCCACCACCGGCTTCCTTGAGAAGAGCAAGCCCGTTTTGAAGCTGATCGCCGCAATCGCATTTCAGCGAGCCACAGAGATCGCCGGTAATGCAGGATGAATGGATGCGGATTGGTACCGTGCGGGATGTATCAGGCTTGCCAACGACAATTGCGACCTGGTCCTTCTGCGCGAGCCCGCCACGGAAAACGACGAATTCAGCATCTCCCAGCTCCTTGAGAGGAACGCGGGTGCGAGCAACCTGCTGGAAGCGCTGGCGGGCCACATCTGCACCTTTCAAGTGAGCGGCAGATAAGTGGCAGCATCCTGCAAATGTGTTGCTTGTCGCTGAAATGTCGGCGACGATCATGGAGGGAAGCAAAAGAGCAATTCGCGCAAGCTCGGCTGTCTGGGAAGCAAGAGTATCTGCCGCGACCCAGCTTGAAGGACGCTTGGCGCCGAGTACATAGGATAGACGCGAAGCCGCCTCGAAGTTCACACCCGCAAGTGGCGTCAATATATCCTGTTGGCCTGCGATACCGAGCCGTAATGCCCTTGGGGCGGTCAGCAGCAGCGAATGAGTTTGATCGCAGGCAGCTGCGAATTGGTCATAAATAGAGGGAGCAACGGCATCAAGAGCAAGAACTGCCATCTTCCGTTCGTTCGATGACAACACAACGGGGCGTCCGTAACGCAACTCGGAAACGGCGCGTTCTACGTCAATTTCGGGCGTGCTGAACTGAAAAGATGGCTTGGAGGCATTCAACATCGGACATAATCTCCCTGTGCGTTTTTTGGTTTTACGATGAAATTTGCAGGCTGGTTTTGTGTGAGCCGTAAATTTATTTTGATTTACTCACGGAACAAAACGCGGCTCTGCGTCATACGCTCCATTGAACACGCACATATGGGATCACTCTTTTGGCATTTGCAAAGAACACCGCGACAATCGCGCGCCATCCGGCGCGTGCGCTCTGGATAGAGAGCGCAGGCCAATGTGCGAAGAAGGAAGAGATCCTGAGCTCGGCCCTTGAACCCCATGAGGTCCTTGTTCGCAGCCTGTACAGCGGCATTAGTCGGGGAACGGAATCCCTCGTATTCAATGGTGGCGTTCCCCAAAGCGAGTTCGACAGAATGCGCGGGCCGCATATGGTCGGCGATTTCACGTTTCCGCTGAAATACGGGTACTCCAGCGTTGGCATGATCGAGGATGGGCCAGCGGAATTACTGGGTCGAACGGTGTTCTGCCTCCACCCGCATCAGGATGTCTTCATCACGACGCAGGATATGGTCACACCTCTGCCGGACAATCTTCAGCCAGAGCGCGCCGTGCTCGCTGCGAATATGGAAACCGCCCTCAACATCGTTTGGGATGCCCTCATTCAGCCCGGAGACCGGGTGGCCGTCCTCGGCAGCGGCGTGGTGGGAACACTTGTGGCAAGCCTGTCCAGCAGGATTGCGGGAACAGAAACCACCCTCGTTGACGTCAACCCGGATCGTCGCAAGCACGTTGAAGCCATGAACATCCGGTTCGTAGAAGCTGGCAGTCTAAACGGCGAGTTCGACGTGCTCATCAATGCCTCGGCATCATCAGCAGCACTTGCCAATGCCATTGAACATGCCGGAACGGAAGCGCGGATCGTGGAGGCAAGCTGGTACGGCGAAGGCACCGTTACCATCCCGCTCGGCGGCGCGTTTCATTCCAAACGGCTTTCCCTCGTCAGCTCGCAGGTCGGCTCCATCCCCGCATTTCGCAAGGCGCGCTGGACGTTCGGACGGCGCATGGCAAAGGCCCTGGAGCTTTTGCGGGACGATCGTCTCGATCACTTAATTTCCGGCGAAACGTCGTTTGATGATCTGGCTAGTGATTATCCACGTATCCTCTCATCACAAGACACACTTTGCCATCGAATCCGCTACCCATGAAAGAGAGACCATGTTCGCAGTCGAAGTTCGAGACCACATTATGATCGCCCACAGCCTGCCGCGCCCGGTCTTCGGCCCTGCCCAAGGCATGCACGGCGCCACCTTCGTTGTGGACGCTGCGTTTTTCACAAAGGACGTGGACGAGGATGGTCTCGCGGTCGATATCGGCGCAGCAACGACTGTCCTATCTGAGGTTTTGAAGCCGCTGAATTATCAAAATCTGGATGAGGTCGATGTCTTCAAAGGCAAGATCAGCACCACAGAAGTCATCGCAAAACACATATTCGATGAGCTTGCAGCAGCCGTGGCAGCCAAGCGTTTGGGTCCCGGCAGCCACCGGATCTCGCGCCTCAAGATTACCTTGCATGAATCTCACGCAGCGCGCGGCTGGTATGAGGCAGACCTTTGAAGCCAAGCCTCACATTCGCTTACCCCGGCAACCTCGAACTGAGGACCGGGGGATATGGCTACGACCGGGAAATCATCAAAGGGTTACGAGATCTCGGCTGGGAGCTCGACCTTCTGCCGCTTGGAGATGGCTTTCCCTCCCCCACTCCTGACACATTGGCAGAAGCGGAAAAGCGGTTGTCGTCCTTGGACGAAGGCGCGCTCGTTGTCATAGACGGGCTGGCTTTTGGTGTCATGGATGCCTGGGCAAGCCGTGAGGCTCAGCGCCTGAGGATCGTGGCGTTAATCCATCATCCGCTAGCGCTGGAAACCGGGCTGAGCGCAGAACAACAGGAACCTTTGCGGCAAAGTGAGATGGAAGCCCTGCGGGCAGTGCGCCATGTTCTTGTCACCTCGCCGATGACAGCCAGCGAATTGACGAGAAATTTCGGTGTTTCGCCTGATAAGATCAGCGTCGCAGTACCGGGAACGGTAAGGCCACCGTCATCGCGCAAGGTCGTGAACGAAATCCCGCAAATCCTATCTGTTGGTTCTTTGACAACGCGCAAGGGACATGATGTTTTGATCAATGCGATGGCCAGTATTTCCGAGCTTGATTGGCAGGCAACGATCATTGGAAGTCCCCATTTAGACACGACTGTCGCCAATGCTCTGGAAGAGCAGATCAGAAGGCTTGATCTTTCAGCGCGAATTAATCTTGCTGGAGAAACCGATGATTTGACCACGGCCTATGCCGAAGCCGACATATTCGCGCTTGCAAGCCGTTATGAAGGTTATGGCATGGTCTTTGCCGAAGCTCTGTCTCACGGCCTGCCTATCATTGCCTGCAAGGCGGGCGCGGTACCAGACGTCGTCCCAACCGACGCTGGATATCTCGTTCCTGTAGACGATGTCGAGGCGGTCGCCTCCGCGCTGAGGACGTTGCTAACCGATCATGAGGAACGCAGTCGGCGGGCGGAAGCAGCAGCTAGAGCCGGCGCTTTACTCCCGCAATGGGAAGACACGTCGAAAATCATTTCGACGGCATTGAAAGAGTTGGCATGAGCGGGTTTGATAAGGAATGGCTGAAACTTCGTGAACCAGCAGACCGTGAAGCAAGATCGGCGCCGATGCTCGAGAAAGTGCGTCAGTATCTCGATGCCCTTCCGCAACCGCATGTCATCATGGATATAGGGTGCGGCACAGGATCGACCTACAGGACGCTTTCGCAGAAACTGCCACACTGCAATTGGAAGCTTCTGGACTATGAAACCGTGTTGCTGGATGAGGCGAAGCGCCAAATAGGTGTGCGTGAAAACATCGAATTTCACCGCCAGGACCTGAAAGATCTTGACAACACACTTCTCGATAACGTTGCGATTGTCACCGCATCGGCTCTTTTCGATCTCTGCTCATCGGATTTTTGCGACCGCTTCGTGGAGACGTTGGCCCATCGCAAAATCGGCCTCTACGCAGCGCTGAACTATGACGGCATCATGGCATGGTCGATAGAACATCCGCTGGATGCGCAGATCGCCGCAGATTTTAACCTTCATCAGCGATCTGACAAAGGGTTTGGCCCAGCCTTGGGACCCGACGCTTCTGCCCATCTCTCTCATCGATGTGAAGCATTGGGATTTGCGGTTGAGATTGCCGATAGCCCCTGGCGCCTTGACCCGTCCTCAGCCGAGCTTCAAAAGGAGTTTCTGGCGGGGCTTCATCGGCCAGTGCAGGAAATAGGCAATGTCAGCGATCTGGCATTCAAGGAGTGGCTAGAGTTCCGCCACTCACACATTGACCGCGACGGCAGCCTCTGCATCGTTGGACATACGGACTTTCTGGCCCTTCCCAGCACTTAGGCACGCATCCGCTTTCATGCGACAGTCAAACAGCACATCGCCTCCCAGTACGTAAACATCTGCTGAGGGGCGCTGAGCGTTACAGAGCTCCGTGATGGGTGCCAAGGAGATTCCAGATGGTCCGGAGCCAATGATCAAAGGTGAGATCGTCACATGAAGGCGGTCCACCAGCCCATCATCGATGAAACGCGCGATTGTTCTTGCGCCACCTTCCACCAGTATCCGCTTCAAGCCGCGCTTGGCAAGACAGTCCAAAATATCCTGAGGGTCAAGGCCATATGGGCCACGTTGAAGTCTCACCACATCGAACCGCGTTGCGGACCTCGGCGCATCATGACCTTGGATGACGATAACCGGTGCAGCGCCGTCTTGAAACAGCCGCTCATCTCCGGTCAATTCGCCGCGACAGTCTATGATGACCCGGGCGGGACTAGGGCCTGTCACCTCTCGCACGGAAAGGCGCGGATCATCATTCTGGACGGTTCCGATACCGACGATGACCGCATCAACGAGGGCGCGACAACGGTGAAGATGCGCAAGCCCTTCAGGTCCTGAAATATCGCGAGCATCCCCACTTGGAGTCGCAACGCGTCCATCAAGAGACTGACCGACCTGCGCAAGGACAAACCCATCCTTGGCCGACGCAATCGGACCGTAAAGCGCAAATGCGGGATCCACATCTTGCCTGCCGATCAGGCCATTCCCATTGCGTAGTGAAAGGAGCCGCGTCCAAAGCCTGTCATTCATATGGAGGTTTTGCATCGACGTCCCTGTCTAAAGAATTCGGTAAAGCGTGGCATCTCGGCGTATGAGGTGATGGAATATCGCTGCCAATATGTGTAACGCGAAAAGCCCTAAAACGATCCACGCGCTCCACTCGTGGATGGCTGAGAGCGTCGGCGCGATCTCCGAAGATTTGCCAAGCGGACTCCAGATCGTCACCAATCCGAACCATTGCAGGGGGAACCCGTGGGCATTTGTGGCTAAGAAGCCTGAAACGGGCATGATGATCAAAAACAGGTAAAGCAACCCGTGAACCGTATTGGCCGCAATACGCTCTAGCGCGGATCTCTCCACTAGAGGCGGTGATTGAAAAAGCCGAAATCCAACTCTGAGCAGCATGGCCCACAGCACGAGAAAGCCGAAGCTTTCATGCACAAGATAGAAATCCAGCTTGACGTCATCCTTGACGAAACCAATCATCAAGCCCAGAGGCCATGTCACGAAAACAAGCAAAGCCACAATCCAGTGCATGGCTTTTGATACGCGGCTATAGCCCGGAAAATCTGGCGTCGAGCGATATAGCATCCGCATCCTCCCTCGGAATACATATCACAATCTAGAAGAGGAATCGCTATAGCAGGCGGCAAAATCAAGCTATCGTGATGCAAAATGTTCAAGGTCATAACGGCAGTCTGTTCACGGCAGTTACATGCCGCCAATAAATTAGGTCTTGCTGCCGGTTTTTCGAACACTCAGTTAGGCTGATCCCACCTTGTTTTCAAATTCCATAGGCTGAGGTAACCCTGCATGGAATGGAGACGCTTTGGATTGTAGAAGCGCTCGATGTAATCGAAAATGTCCGCCTTTGCATCGTCATTGGTCCTGTATATCTGCGAGCTGGCTTCTCCGTTGTGAGTGATGAGAAGAAGCTTTCCATCGCGGCATTGTTCCATACATTGACAGATCGGCGAATCGAGCACGTGATGCCGTCATCGGCCATGAGACTGGAACTGCTCGCTTGTGTATTGGCTACCCTGGTCAGAATGGTGGAGCAGCGGATCCGGCTTGCCTCTGCGCCATATGGCCATGATCAACGCATATGTAACGAGCTGGGCTGTCATGTTGGTGTTCATCGACCAGCAAACAACACGTCGCGAGAACAGGTCGATGACGACGGCCACATAGAGCCAGCCCTCAGCCGTCTATAGATAGCTAAAATCGGCACCCATTTCTGGTCCGGTCTTGCTGCCGCGAACTGTCGGTCTAGCACATTCGGCATGATGACCGGGCGGTCACCGTCGTCTTTTGGCAAGCTACGCCTTCGAGGCATCGCTCTCCTCAATGCATTGTCGCGCATGAGACGCTCGGCACGATGTGAGCCACAGGAGAGGCCTTCGGCGAGCAGGTCGTGCAAACACGCCGTGCGCCGTAGCTGCGGTCGCTATCCTTGAAGCTGTCATTTATCTTGTCGAACAGTGCCTCGTCATACCGGGCATGCTGGTTCGGAGACCGGCTTAACCAAACATGAAAGCCGGAACGCGATATACCCAGCGCTTCGCAGAGCCATGCGATCGGCCAGATCGAACGGTGCTTTCCAATAAACGCAAACTTCATATCACGTCCTTTGCAAACTAGACGGCGGCCTTTTTTAAGATGTCGCGCTCCGCCTTCAGCTTGGCCACTTCTTTGCTAAGCCTCTTGATAGCAAGCTGCTCAGGCTTCATCTGCCCGTAACCAGGAAACGCCTGTGCTGGGTCCGAGCCATATGCCCTGACCCACTTGCGCAGGACATTCTCATGAACATCCAAATCGCGCGATGCCTGTGGAACGCCGTCCGCAAGCTCTCGAAGCAACCTCACCGCCTCAAGCTTGTACTCGCGGCTGAACTTCCTTCGTTGTATTCGTGCGCACCAGTTTTCATTGGAGGCGCCTTAACTCAGTGTCCAAGAAACCGGCAGCAGGCCAATCGTCACAGGAACGAGTCCGCCGGCCGTGTCAGGGCGGGTGAGTTCAGGGATAGTCAGGAGAAGCTGGAGTTTCTGTCTCACTTTCGTGCGGTTCTCGCCGAGGCGGAGGCTGAAAGGAAAATGTTACAATATTTGGTTGCGGGGGCAGGATTTGAACCTGCGGCCTTCAGGTTATGAGCCTGACGAGCTACCGGGCTGCTCCACCCCGCGTTACCAGCGTAAATCCCGATGGGATTTCCGCGACAAAGCAAACTCTTTGAGTTTGCGTCTCTACCCGACTTTTGCCTGAGGCAAAATGTCGTCTCGGTCCGGTTTTTGGCATTAGCCAAAATACCGTTATTGAACTCAGAGGGCTGAACAGATGCCTTATGAGCAGTTCGCTTAAATGCATAAAGGCCGCTTGCGCGGCCCTTTGTATCGGCTGGGCCGAAGGAGTGTGTTGAGAAGAGTGTTTTTATCATGCGTTGCGTTTTGCAGACCTGGCAGCGACCTACTCTCCCGCGTCTTAAGACGGAGTACCATTGGCGCTGGGGCGTTTCACGGCCGTGTTCGGAATGG
>NZ_JBNWDZ010000008.1:0-172712 GCF_053521645.1 Agrobacterium sp. CG674
GTCTCAATCCTCAGAACCAAACCTCTCGGCCAATTCCAGGTTTTCTCTAGAACGAAGGACATCGTCGCTAGCAGCGCCGCCGCCCTCGTCAGTGAGCGGGTTATAGAGGACACCCCCGCAGATAGTCAACAGCACCCGAGACAGAAAATACAGAAAAACACTAAGTGATTGGTTATAAAGGCGTATTTTCGACTTAAGAGCTGGAACTCTTACGACAAGGCGAGTTTCGCCGTTGGCGGACTTGCTCCAGCATCTTGCCAACATCATCTCATTCGCCGTGCACCCTCCTGCCCTCCAACAACTTTCGCAGCCCTATGCATTTAATTGCATCAGTGTCTTAGGCGCTCACATTTTGCCGAAACCAATTTATCGTCCTGAAGCCGCCCGTTGAGCGCCTCGACCCTGAACACTCGACGCCTCGGGACCATGTCTATCGGCTGTTAGAAAGGCGATAATATCAGCGCGGTTTACATGGGAAGAGCATGTCAACGTACGAGAACTTGCAGAGCGACTGGGTGTCAGTACCACACCACTCAAAGAAACCCTGCACTAGCTTGAAGCTGAAGGATTAGTCCAAACGCTTGCGAGAGCGGTGTCATCATTCGTTTCAACGCAGACTTAGTGGAGGAAACGATACTGGGCAGAGCAGCGCTTGAATCGATGATCGCGCGGCTTGCCGCCAAACGGTGTGGCCAAAACGACATTCAGGCAATTGAGAGAACGATCGATCACATGCGTTTCGCGACTATGAATGTGTCTGCCGATGAACTGATTGAACTGAACGAGACGTTTCACGATCATATCCATGCAGTATCGCAGCCGATACCTCGCTGGAATGATCGAGCGTCAAAAGTTTCATGACGCGACCGTGAAGGTTCGAAATGCATTGGAAGGTATCCGGTATTCCGGTGACACCTTATGCGACAGATGGACAAGTCGACACATTTAAGCTGTCGATGCTTATCAAACGCCTCGCTGATGCTGGCGTCCAGAACATTATGGCGGCGGGTAATACCGGTGAGTTTTTCACCCTAATGACCGCTAAGGTGCGGCTCGTGCATCGCACGACAATAAAGGGGCGTGATGGCAAGTCTTTGGTCAGCGCAACTGTTGGCCGTTCTTTGACTGATGCTAAAGCACGCGCAAGTGATGCTATCTCTGATAGGCGCCGACGCAATCATGGGCCACGATCAGATCGATCCCTTCGCCGGACCAAGCTATCAAGCGAAATACTTTCTTGAGCCAGCGGAAGCTTCAACTACTCCTGTCAGAGCGTATGTCGTAGCGACGCACTGTCGGTGAGTGATTTTCGGCACCTCGCGGTTCACGACAATATTTCTGGTATCAAATACGCCTCTGGCAAACTCATGCTTCTGGCCGAAGTTATTCGTGCGACGCAGGACACGCGACCATTTTGGTCTGGGGCCTGACAGAAGGATGGGCGCCTGCATTTTATGCCATGGGTGCACACGGCGTTACATCCGGCCTGGTTAATGTCTTTCCCGAACGATCCCAGGCCATTCAACGTACTTTGGAAGCGGAAAATTACAAAGCAGCCCGCAGCTTGATTGATGCTATTGCTGGCTTCGACGCCCTTAGAACGAGATATCAGAACGTTGCGAATGTGACAGTCGTCAAAGAAGCGTTGAAAATGCTAGGAACAGACGTGGGTCCAGTACGGATACCTGGTGTGAAAGCACTTGATTCTGCCGAACGTGCTGAACTCAAGGAAATTATCGAGCACGTGAAAGCCAGCCCCGGTAGCTGGCTTTCATCAGAAGTCGCATACGATCGGTAGCATCTAGAGGCAGACAAGATCCGGCCATTGAGAAATGTCGCTTGCGACGCATTTTTCGACTTGCATCCCCAAAAAAATCATTTATACGACGGACCAACGGAATGCTTAGGCATCTCCTGATGGCGTTGGGGAATAGTTCAACGGTAGAACGACGGACTCTGACTCCGTTAATCTTGGTTCGAATCCAGGTTCCCCAGCCACTATCTCTCCTGAATGAAATCAGCCGCTTAGGAAGAAAGTCTAAAACGCTAAGTGTAGCCGCTTTGCGGATCCTCCATATCGACTTCCTCGCCACGCTGGCTTATGACATCACGCCTACGCCCTTAATCAGTGCAAAACCCGCGTCCGAAGCTCTGGTGAGCGCATCGATAACGTCTTGGCGGTATGAAGCCTGAGCGATTGCTATTCTAAGCTAGGATGGCTGATGAAACTGTGAGGGCGAGCGCCTTAGCTACACGCTTAAAGAGGGATGTCTGTGCTGACCCAGTCACAACGTCCAGCGCGGGCTTCTCGTCTTCAATACGCAACTGCCTGATACCTGACAGTGCGGCTTTGAGCTGATCGTCCATTTTGGAACGCTCGACTTCGAGCAATTTCAGGGGATTGTTATGCCCACGATTTGTATAGACAGTAGGTCTCTGTTTTTATCAGGGCCTCCAACTCATCCTAGCGTGCGAACAGGTCTCCCCTCTGTGCAATGAAGGGATCGACGCCGACGCGAGCCGTGCGCGTGCGGTAAAACTCCTACTTAGTCCTCAAGTTGTGAGTCACCCTTTTGAAGACCATGACGGAATTCTTGTGGAGGCAAACGGCGATGCGCCTTGAAGAAGCGGACGAAGTGCGACGGATGTGAGTAGCCCAGAAGGTAGGAAATTTCTTTGATGGAGAACTGCGTATAAAGGAGCAATTGGCATGCTTGATACAGCAACGCCTCCTGGATCAGTTCGCGTGCGCTCACGCCCGCCACAAGTTTGCACGCCGTATTCAATAGATGAGGCGTTGTGGATAGCGCCTCAGCAAAGTTTAAGGTCGTCGGTGGAAACCTCATTTTCATTTTGCGAATGCCGAGCTGCCTGATCTCTTCGCCAATGAGGTCTTGGCAGCGATCAAACATCTGAACTGCCTGAATATTTCCCTTTCTGGTCTGACCTCTTTCGTTGCTGACGGCAAAAATCTCAAGTTCCAGCAGAAGCGCTGCAAAGAGATGGCGCATCAACTCGCGCTTGTTCTCATGGTAGGCAGATACGTGGTTGGAGAGGGATGCCAACAATTGATGGATCGATGTGTGTCCGCGCGGGTCATCTATGGCAAAGGATCGCGCCGCCGCCACGCGCAGATATGCACGCGATACTCCACTGGATGTCGAACCGAGCCCGTTCACTACATCGGGCGAAACGCTTACGACAAAGCCGTCAGAGCCTGGTTCGTAAGAGAAGCGGTGGATCGTCCCGGCTTTGGTGAAGACGCAGGATGGCGCTTGCAGGATGAACACCATGCCGTCGTGTTCGTATTCGCAATATCCAGTTAGAAGAATTGACAGCTGGTCGAAATCCGGATGCACATGAAGCGGTATGTTCCAATCGACTTCGGCATTCCGGACTTCCAGTTTCTCGGCGTGCAGAAAGGCATAAATCTCTTCCTTGCAAGGTTCGCCAAAGAGAAAAAATGCCGGGACCTGTATGCCTTTCTGGATTGCCAATGACTTCACCACAGCTTGCGCACTTGCCTTGAGTTCGCTGTTGCCTGGTGTTGTCATCGGACCCCCCTTAAATAAAGCTTACGCCGATGGAGCCTAATTCACCATAGTTCGCCTCGATAACATCCCCTTTGACGATATCGACTGGACGCGTGAACGAGCCGCCGAGGACAATCTGCCCCTTCTCGAGTTTCTCGCCTACGGCATGCAATTTGTTCGCCAGCCAGGCTATTCCCGCAGCCGGATGCCCCATGATCGACGCCGAAACTCCGGATTCCTCGATGATCCCGTTTTTCGACAATGTTGCCCCGACCCATCGGACATCGACATCGAACGGGCGAACGACCCGGCCACCGACGACCACACCACCCGAGGCTGCATTGTCGGCAATGGTGTCGGTGATAGCCCGTGGGACCTCTGTGCGATAGTCAATGATCTCAAGAGCCGGGACCACATATTCGGTTGCCCGCATCACGTCATAGATTTGAATGCCGGGCCCCTCCAGATCGCTGGCCAGCACAAAAGCAAGCTCCACCTCAAGACGGGGGCGGATAAATGTGCTCGTATCGATTTGCGCGCCATCCCGATACATCATGTGGTCGAGCAGATGACCATAGTCCGGCTCGGTAATCTTTGATGCCATTTGCATAGCGCGAGAGGTCAGGCCGATCTTATGGCCAACTTGGCGCGCGCCCTTTTCCCTGTGCAAATCGGCCCACAGCTTTTGAATGGCGTAGGCGTCCTGCAATTCGATGTCGGGATAGGTTCGGCTCAGTTGCGGGATCACACGCTTGTCGTGTTCCGCCCTGAACAGGTCTGCGGCGCCTTGCCGGCGTTGTTCGTCAGTCAGCATTGATTTCTTCGTCCTTCTCAGGCTTCTGCGACGCAGTCGATCTCCAAAAGGAAATCTTTGCGTGGCAAGCGAGCTTCAACCGTCGTTCGTGCGGGCCAGCCCGATGGCTCGTCGCCGAAGAACTCCCGATAGATTTCATTCATCTCGTCAAAATCTGCGCGGCGGTCGAGATAGATGTTGATCTTGCCGATCTTTTCAACAGAGCTTCCCGCATATTCGAGCGTCGCCTTGATGTGCTGCAGCGCTAGACGCATCTGCGCAGCAAAATCACCTTTGGGCACCTGCACATTTGAATCATATCCCGGAAAACCGGAAACGAATATCAGGCCACCAATCTTTACTGCATTTGAATGTGGGGATTTGGAACGGGGCAGTGCGGGGTTGTTGTAAATGGTTCGTGCCAAGGGCCTGTATCCTCGTTGTCGTGTTGGAAGCTATTTATCTTGCTGTATTATTCGCCGCTTGACCGCCAGGTCGTCGGGATCCTGCGATCCGGGTCCTTTACCCACGTCGCCCATTTTTCCTGCACGAGCTTCAGGTCCAGCTCGATGTTCTTGACAAGGAATTCTCCGCGAAACTCGAGATTGCCATCATCATCATACCACTCCAACGCATCGACCTCACCCGGTTGGCGATATCGCTCGATGACGAGGCCGATACACCCTTCCGGACGTTGGGGGGAATGGCGAACATGTGCCGGGAGTAGGAACATCTCCCCCTCGCGCACCACCACTTCGCTTCTCTCACGCGTGGCTGGGTCTATCAGCCGCAGAGTAACATCCCCCCGCAACTGAATGAACAATTCCTCGCCGGGATCATCATGATAGTCAGGCCTGTAATTCGGCCCTCCCACCATCATCACCATGAGATTTTGCCAATTCTCTTTCCAAAACTGGATATTCCCAATCGGCGGTTTCAGAGTGGCACCGTTTTCGTCAATCCAGTCGTCCAGATTGATCGGCATATTTGAAGGTGTCAGCTTCATGATGGTCTCCTCAAACGTTGGCGTGGCGGCCGATCGACACGGCGTGATATGCCCGGTTGCAATAGATCAAAGCTTCATCCGGGTTAGGGTTGACGTCGATCTTGATCACTCGGCCAAACAAAATCGAGTGTGTGCCAACTTCCTTAACTTCGGTGATCTCGCAATCGATAAGGCAAAGCGCCTGCTGATGTCCCGGTGATCCGGTCGGCATCCGGGACCAGTCTGCACCGGAAAACCTGTCCTGCATTTCAACACCCGCACTGCCGGAAAATTGCTGCGAAAGATGTTTTTGATCGTTGCTCAAGACATTGATGCAGAAGACGCCGTTGTGCTTGAAGACCTCGTTCATGGCGCTCGAACGGTTGAGGCATACCAGCACGATTGCAGGATCGTCAGTCACGGAGCAAACGGCCGTGCATGTGTAACCGCAACGTCCTTTGGCGCCGTCAGTGGTCACGACGTTGACCGCGGCTGCAATATGCGCCATCGCGTCTCGGAATTGGCTTTTGTCAACCATCCTCACTGCTCCCCAGAGCGAGCTTTGAAGATCGATACATCGTCGACGTTGTGATAGGCGGGATCGATCCAACCGTTTTCATCGTAATCCGCCATCGCAGCCGCGGCCAGATCTTCCATGGCGGCAAGTTTGCCACTGCCCTTTGCATGCATAAGAGCCTGCATGCGGATCATTTCGTGGTTACCGAAATAGTTGCGCTCATACAGTTCATGACGAGCCCCAAATTCAGAGCCTATGGCATCCCACAGGGTCTTCATGATCTTGATACGCTCTTTGTAGTCCACACCGTTTGAACCACGGACGTATCGCTTCAAATACTCGTCCAGATACGGATTTTTGAAGTCGAGCGCGCTGGATGGTAGATAGATCAGCCCGGAAGCAACAATCTTCTCGATAATGCCGCGTACGGCTGGATAAGCTTCGCTTGCCAGAATCCGGTAAGTCACAGACGCGTTCACGTTGGGCAATACCGCGCCGCCAACCCATTCGTCGGGCGCACCCGCCATGGCGTCGGTCAGCGCCCAGAACAGATTACGCCAACCGATCATTTCCCCAACAAGCACCTGCACGCCGCGGAAATCATCTGTACCGGACGCGCGCAATGCCTTCTGTGTCAGGCCGATGATGAAATCGAGTTTCACCGCCAGACGCGTGCAGCCTTGGAAGGTGAAGCCGTTGAGGAAACCTGACCGGTTGTAGAAGGTCTTCAGCATCTCCTTGTCGCGATAGCAGAAGACATTTTCCCAGGGAATGAAGGCATTGTCGAAAATGAAGATGGCGTCATTCTCATCGAAGCGACTGGTCAAGGGATAGTCGAAGGGAGATCCTGTCGCAGCCGCCGCCAATTCGTAGGATGGACGGCAGATCAGCTTCACACCGGGCGTGTCCATGGGGGCCATGAACATTACCGCCATACTGTCATCGGTCAGCTCTGCGGATAGGTTTTGGCCGAGGAAGTTGTAATGCGTGAGAGCGGATGAGGTCGCAACCACCTTCGCGCCCGAAACGAAAAACCCTGAATCGGTTTCCTTCGTCACATTGATGAACACGTCCTTGACGTCATCCATCGCCTTGTTTCTGTCGATGGGAGGATTGACCAAGGCGTGATTGATGAATGCCACGGATTCCTGGGCGCGGGTATACCAGGACCGCGCATTCCCAGCGAACTTACCGTAGAAATCAGGGTTTGCGCCGAGCGTGTTTGTGAAACTAGCCTTGTAGTCAGGGCTTCGGCCCATCCAGCCATAGGTGATGCGTGCCCAGTCGGCGATGGCGTCACGCTGGGCGAAAAGTTCCTGACTGGTGCGAGCATAGCGGAAGAACTTGTGGGTATAGCCACCCGAACCTGTGTCTGTTTCGACCGTCAGACGAGACTTCGTCTTCTCGTCGTGCAGCGCATCGTAAAGCTTCGAGATCGAAACGGCGGCATTTCGAAAGCCGGGATGAGTGGTGACATCCTTGACCCTCTCGCCGTAAATCCAAATCTCTCTGTCGTCACGGAGTGACTCCAGATATTCGGCTCCGGTGAATGGCCGGTTTTTACCATCCAGAATACTCTCGGGCCTGCCTGTCATCGCAATCGATCTCCCAACATTGGTTGCAGCTTGATTTTGCCGCGTGTGAACTCATGATAGGAAATAGGGCGATGATGGCTACCAAGTTGAATAGCCATTTTTACCAAATGCATTACCTTAGGATGGCGGAATTTACCGAAAAACTAGCGCACCTGCTGTGTCGGGTAGCCTTTTTCTTAACATCGCATGCGAAATGGTGACCATAGGATGTTCCATCAGCATGAGCGACGCTAGCATCGGTACAACGCTGATTTAGGAGCCTTGACAATGGAATTGCCTCGTAACGTATTCAAAGCGTCGCTACGCGAGCGGCGCAGTCAGATCGGCCTTTGGTGCAGTCTTCCTGGCCCTTATGCGGCTGAAATTGCAGCGGGTTCGGGCTATGATTGGCTGTTGTTCGACACGGAGCATTCTCCAGGAGATCCCCTGACCGTATTACCGCAATTGCAGGCCGTTGCGCCATATCCGGTGTCTGCGGTTGTTAGGCCGGCGACGAATGATGCGGTGCTGATAAAACGCCTGCTCGACTTTGGAGCGCAGACATTGCTCATTCCCTATGTGCAGAGTCCTGAGGAGGCGAGAGAAGCGGTGGCTGCGATGCGGTATGCTCCTAGAGGTATTCGGGGTGTTTCCGGATTGACAAGAGCAACCCGTTTCGGCCGTGTGGCAAATTACGCCACGCTCGCCGAAGATGAGCTCTGCCTACTCGTTCAGGTTGAGACAGTTACTGCTCTGGAGCGCCTAGATGATATTGCAGCCGTTGATGGCGTCGATGGCGTCTTCATCGGTCCGGCTGATCTGGCTGCTTCCATGGGTTATGTCGGCCAGCCGGGACATCCGGAAGTGAAGAAGGCAGTTGAAGATTCCATCATCCGCCTCACTGCCATGGGCAATGCGTCAGGCATCTTAACGACAGACAAGGAGTTTGCAGCGAAATGCATATCGCTCGGCTGCACTTTCACCGCTGTCGCTATCGACGCCGGACTGTTGGCGCGCGGTGCCGAAGAGGCTCGCAAGTCGTTCGGCACCAGCTGAACGACTTACGATTCAATCCAGTCGCTTCACTTCCCGCATGCCTTGCTCGATTGATCCTTGATCGCTCGCAGACGCCGATTCCGCGACGCCATTGATCATTGCGGGCAATCTTTCCAGCAGCAGATCCAGAAACTTGCGGGTTGCAGCGGTTATTGTTCTGCTGCCGGGATAGATTGCGAAGAAGCTGACCGGCTCGGGTGACCATTCGCTAAGGACCGGGACAAGCCGGCCCAAGGCGAGGTCTTCAGAGCAAAGACGCATTGGCAGTGATGCTACACCGAGTCCTTTGCGCGCGGCCTGCAACAGCGCCGTTGGCAAGGTGGTGGTAAAGACGGGATCGAACCGCACCTCGATTGTTTTTTGTCCACAGCGCAGCTTCCACGACCAATTCGTATCGCGCCCGCCCAGCCCAAGGCATTTCAACAATCGCAACGACTGCGGGTCGCTGATATCCGGCCCGTTCCTTATTACGTCCGGGTGTGCAACGAGCACATAGGGTGACGTGAAGATTTTGCGAGCGACCAATGCCGAGTCAGGCAAAGCCTCAAAGGCTGGGTAGATCAAAAGGTCAGCGTGGGCTGCGCGTGGGTCATAAATGCCTGTCGTCTCCTCCAGATGAAGGCGGACATCGGGTGCAGCGACAGCAAAATCCGCCGCGATGCCATCAATGAGCAGTGATCCCAGCAATGGCGGGCAAATCACATGGAGAGTTCCGGCAGGGTTTTGCCGGGATCCCTCCGCCAAAGCAAAGATCTCGTCGGCTTCAGCGGACATTTTCGCGGATCGCTCGTAACACATCGCGCCGAAATTCGTCAGCTGGAAATGACGCGAGCTGCGATGGAAAAGTTTCATCCCCAACTGGGTTTCCAGTTCCGACATACGCCTCGCAATGGTTGATTTCGGTATGTTGAGACGTCGAGCAGCAGCGGACAGACCATCCGCATCCACCACATTTTTGAAGAGGTAAAGATCGTCGAGTCCGGGCATTCACTGTCTCATATTCGGGACGAAGGAGGCTTATTCTTGGAACGAGCAAACGGAAAAAGCGAGTCTATAGTAACCGGATAATCATTGAGCATGGAGAATGCAAATGTCCGGGTCTGTTGTCGTGAATACACCCTTCGGCGCGCTTCGCGGAACAAAAGTCGATGGTGTCTCCTGTTTCAGAAGAATACCCTATTCCTCGCCCCGAACTGGCACGGAACGCTTTGCAAAGCCCACGACGCCTCCTGCGTGGGATGGCGTACGCGATGCAAGCAGCCCTGCTTCAGTTCCGCCGCAACTGCCGTCGCGGTTGGATGCCGTAATGGGCACCTACCCGATGATGCAGGATGAAGATTGCCTGCATGTGGATATCTGGACCCCTCACGACCACGACGCCTCGGCGCCCGTACTGGCTTTCATCCATGGCGGCGCTTTCATGACCGGCGGTGGGTCTCTCGATTGCTACGACGGTCACGAACTTGCGAAAAGGACCGGTCTCGTCGTCGTAACCATCACCTACAGGTTGGGCGTTCTCGGCTTTATGCCAATTCCTGAAATGGATGCCGTCAATCTGGGCCATCATGATCAGATCGCGGCTCTGCGATGGGTGCAGCAGGCCATCCGTGCTTTCGGCGGAGATCCGGATCGGGTGACTGTCGCCGGGCAATCGGCCGGGGCGTACAGCATCGCGGTGATGCTGGGCACAAATGTCGGACAAGGCTTGTTCCATCAGGCAATTTTGATGAGTACGCCGCTCGGCCTGCCCTTGAAGAAGGCAGAGGATTCAACAGGTTTTCGCTCTGCACTGTTGAGCGAACTTGGCTTCTCACCGGACGACTTGGACAAGCTGCGGGACGCTCCGATCACGGCCATAATGGAAGCCATCGCACGCATGCGCAACCTGCCGGTTCCCGGCGCGGCGGTGGGCGACGTAACACCTCCGTTCATGCCTGTTATTGATGGAGACCTCATTCCACGGGACCCTATCCTGTCGATTCAAAAGGGCAGTGCGGCGTGGTGCCGGACGATTATTGGCGTCACGCGTGAAGAACACGCCTCGTTTTCCATGGGGCCTTCACCGCTCAACGATTTGACCGAAGAGGGTTTACTGTCGCTTTTCCAAAGCAAGTTTGGCGAAGAAGGTGGGGAGAAATTGGCAGAAGCCAAGGCTCGACGGGTGCCTCCGACAGCGCGCTCCGTCGTCTGCGATATGTTCAGCGACGTCGATTTCGTTCTTCTCAGCTCTGCCTTTGCCGAGAGCCAATGGAGCCACGGACAGACAGCCTCGTATGCCTATCAATTCGACTGGCAGTCACCCTTGCCTGGACTGGGTGCAGGCCACTGCCTCGATTTGCCGTTCCTGTTCGGCAACCCAAAGGTCTGGAGTGTCGCACCCATGGTGGCCACAGCCGATCCGGCTGAGGTTGCTTCACTTACGGCTGTATTCCAGGGCAGTCTCGCGGCATTTGCCCTTACCGGGTCTCCGAACGGCGCAGATCTGCCGCAGTGGCCGCCCTTTGCCAAGACGCGCGCAGTGATGCACTTCGACAAACGTGTCGCCGCATACGGACATCTTGTCTGAGAACCAGCAGCACATCGGCAGCGGACTACTCATCACGGTCCGCGTTCAAGGGAGGAAAACGCAAGGAGACAAAAGCAGAATTCTCAACGTGCATATCCAAAAAATGGGGAACAAAAATGAATATGCAATCTACTCATCATGGGCTCGACAAGGCCGCCGCCGGAGAGCGTAAATCAAAGATCACGCTGATCGTCCTGTGCTTTCTGATCGTACTTCTTGATGGATTCGACACCATAACGGTGACCTTCGTGGCACCGGTCCTGGCGGGCATCTGGGGCCTGCCCGTTTCGGCTATAGCACCTGCATTTCTGGCCACAAGTTTGGGAGCGGTCGTCGGCTACATTGGAGCGGGCCCGCTCGCTTTGCGGTTTGGAGAACGCAAGGTGATTCTGTTTAGCGTTGTTCTATTTGGATTGGGAACGCTGGCGACTTCGCTCTCGACGGATATCGTCACGCTGTCTTTGTTTCGGCTCTTCACCTCCATCGGTTTGGGCGCCGTCCTGCCGCTTGCAATCGGTGGCGCCTCCTCTGTCGTGTCGCAAGCCCGGCGGGCCACCACTGCAATCTTGATCGCAACCGGTCTTTCTGCTGGCGGCGTTCTGGCAGGAATTGTCGGCGGTCCACTCATTAGACATTATGGATGGGAATCCGTATTCGTCGTCGGGGGCATTCTGCCATTGCTTCTGGTGCCGGCGATCTACCGCTATTTTCCAGATGTCAGCGTCAAAACCTCCGCATCTTCGACACGAAGTCCAATATTGGGCCTGTTCGAAGGACATCTGGCACTGCAGACCGTGCTTCTCTGGCTATTTGCCTTCACGATATTCGTCGAGGCCTACGCGCTTCTGTATTGGATACCAACCTTGCTGATCAATTGGGGTATGCCCAAGGAGTTAGCTCCGGCCAGTGCTGCTGCCTTTTCAATGGGCGGGCTGGTTGGAGGCGTGCTTCTAACCGTCCTCGTCGGCAGGCTCAAGGTCCTCAAGTCTCTGTTCCTGTTTACATTTTTCGGCCTCGGATGCATCCTGTTTTTCGGGTTAGGTGAGCTTCGGCAAGAGCTTCTTATGCCAGTCGCCTTTGGATTGGGCCTCGGGCTTCTGTCTTGCTGCGTGGGCCAGAGTGCCCTTGCCGTATCCTTCTACCCTCCGCACCTGCGAACAACAGGCATTGGCTGTGCTGCGGCGGCGGGTCGAGTGGGGTCTATCATCGGCCCAGCCTTGGGTGGTGTCGTCATTGCCCTCGAATGGGCGCCGCAGCAGATCGTCTTGGCCGCAGCGATCCCGTCGATTTCGGCACTCGCTATCCTGGTCGCCACGCATCTTCTCATGCCCAAGCCGAAGTCCGACACAGGTGCGGCCACCGACAAGTAAAAGAGTGCGCCATATTTGCAGAAACAATAGCCATTGGGATTTGGTGCAGGGATCAAATCCGTCGATTTTGGCATTCGCTATCCTGGTTGCCGAGCATCCCTGGTGCCCAAGCCACAGTCCGACACAGGGTCGGTGACCTGCCGCCAGGCAATCGACGAAATGGCTATGGAATTGAGGGATGTGGTTATCCGCAACGGCTGTACTTGCTCGGCGGCAAGCTTAGGCTTCATGACATAAATAAAAGAACTGAGGGAACTTTCATGAAGCTTTCATTGTTGACCGCTGTGGTAACAGCGATCCTGTCCACCGCCGCCTTTGCAGATACGATCAAGGTCGGCGTCATTGGTCCTTTCTCCGGGCCATTTGCCTTGCAGGGAAAGAATTTCAAGGCCGGTATTGATGCCTATATGGCGCTGAATGGCCAGCAAGTTGGCGGCCACGACATTCAGATCATCTACCGCGACGTTCCGCAGGCGGATCCGGCGCAATCCAAGGCCAGCGCCCAGGAACTGGTGGTGAAGGATGCCGTTCAGTATCTGGCCGGGTTCTATTTCACGCCGGACGCGATGGCAGTGACACCGCTTCTGGAGCAAGCGAACGTGCCGATGGTCGTCATGAACGCAGGCACATCTGCGATTGTTATCAAAAGTCCGCTTGTGCTGCGCACCTCGTTCACAATGTGGCAAACGTCCCAACCCATGGCAAAGGTAGCCTTTGCGCAAGGGTTCAGGAAAGTGATCACCGTCGTCAGCGACTACGGGCCAGGTGTGGACGCAGAGACCGCCTTCAAGTCGCAGTTTATGGCTGATGGCGGGACTGTTGTAGAAGCCTTGCGTCTCCCGCTTTCGACCAACGATTTCAGTGCGGTGATGCAAAGGGTCAAAGACTCAGGTGCCGACGCGGTTTTCGCGTTTCTGCCATCGGGTCCAACAACCCTTGGCTTCGTAAAGGCCTACAATGAGAACGGCATAGCCAAGGCTGGGATTAGATTGCTATCCCCGGGGGATCTGACGCAAGAGCCAGATCTTCCGGTATTGGGGGATGCGGCTATCGGCATGCAGACAACATTCCACTACTCCGTCTCGCACGACTCGGATGCGAACAGGAAATTCGTGGCTGCAGCAGGCAAGGCGATTGGCAATCCTGCTGAACTCTCCTTCCCCGCAGTGGGTGCCTACGACGGCATGCATGTGATTTACGAAATGATCAAGGCAACCGATGGCAAGAAGGATGCCTCGAAAGCGGTCAACGCGGTGAAAGGTATGGCTTGGGAAAGCCCTCGTGGCCCAGTATCCATCGATCCTGAAACCCGTCACATCACTCAAAATATCTATCTGCGCGAGGTGAGCAAGTTGCCGAACGGGATGTACTTCAACAAGGAAATCCAAACCTTCCCAAGCCAAGGCGATCCTGGTTTGGCCGCCACGAAGTAAGGCAATTGATGCTGAACTGCTGCATCATTCGTTAAATCGGAATCGATTTCATAAGAAAATCATGCAGCAAATCTGAGTGCTACGGCGAAGCTTTGTGCGCCACATAGTGCGCTGGGCGCTGTAGGCGGGGAGTCTATTTATGTTCACCATTCTGAGCGTGGGGATTGATGCCATCGCGTATGGCATGGTCCTGTTTGTAATATCGATTGGCCTTTCGGTGACAATGGGATTGATGCGCGTTGTGAATCTGGCTCACGGCGCATTTGCAATGGTCGGAGGCTACGTCGCATCGTATGCCATACAAAATCTGGGGCTAGGCTATGGTGTCAGCCTTGTTCTCGCAGTTGCTGTCGTTATTCTGGTCGGCATACTGCTTGAGAGGTTGCTGTATCGCCGGATCTACGGCTCTTCCGATCTGACGCAAGTCCTCATGACAATTGGCATCAGCTTTTGCGTCATTGGCATAGCCAACTATGTCGCCGGCCCTACATTGAAGCCCATACCATTGCCGGAGGTGCTGAAAGCGCCACTCGATATTGGTTTCCGTACGATCACCGTCCATAAGCTTTTTGTGATCGCCATCGGCTTTGCGGTGGCAAGCGCGATTTGGTTTGTAGCAGAGAGAACTCCATTTGGCGTTCGGTTACGTGCAACCGTCGATAATGCTGCAATGGCTGGCTCTTTGGGTGTGCGCACCAAAGTAATTTACGCATCGAGTTTCGCTGTCGCAATCGGCCTGTCGGCGCTTGGTGGCATACTCGGTGCCGAGTTGCTTCCAATCGAACCTTATTACGCGCTGCGCTATATGGTGACCTTTCTTGTGGTCGTCTGCGTCGGTGGCGCAGGATCAATTGGTGGGGGCCTTGTCGCGTGCCTCCTTCTGGGCGCAATCGAAACAACTGCACGCTATGCGGCGCCTGAGTTCGGCGAGTTCTTCTTCTATCTCGCCGTCATAGTCGTGGTCAGCATATTTCCAAACGGCTTGTTAGGCGGAGCGCGGTGATATGAAGACTGAAGATATCTCCATACGGATTGCAGATGATCGACGTAACCGAATTGTCCGCGATGTTTCCGGCCTGGTCGCAGTCGCCGTTCTGGCCGCAATGGGTTACTTCCTGTTCCCCAACAATCTCGGGCTTTTCACTCGGATTCTGAGCACCGCTCTGTTTGTCGTGTCGCTAGACCTTGTGGTAGGCTTTTGCGGTATCGCAACGCTTGGGCATGCCGTTCTTTTCGGGGCAGGCTCTTATGCTGCCGGTATCGCCTCCGCTCGATACGGCATATCCGACCCAATCATGATGGTCGCAATTGGTGCCGCTGGTGGCGCGGCTGCCGCCTTTGTATTCGGGCTTGTAGTCCTGCGTGCTCATGGATTGGCGCAATTGGTCTTGTCCATTGCTTTGGTTCAATTGGCGCATGAGGCGGCCAATAAGGCTTCAGCTTTCACCGGTGGCAGCGACGGGCTGTCCGGCATTTCACCTGCACCGCTCTTTGGGGTGTTCACTTTCGACCTGTGGGGCGTCACTGCCTATTGGCTTGGCGTTGCCTTGCTTCTCCTCGTCCTTCTGGGGCTGCGGATTGTGACACGGTCGCCGTTCGGCATGCTCTGCCGCGGAATCAAGCAAGATCCTGTCAGAGTGCAGGCGATGGGTGCGTCGGTTCGGCGCAATCTTCTCAAAATGTATACCGTCTCCGGCCTTGTGGCAGGTATCGCGGGGGCATTGAACGCAATTGCTACGCAGGTTGTCGGCCTGGACAGCGTGAGCTTTGGGCTATCAGCCGAAGCACTGGTCATGCTGGTGCTGGGTGGCGTTGGAACACTCTACGGTGCAATGATCGGCGCAGTGTCCTTCATGCTTTTTGAAGACTATGTGTCGGCTGCAAACCCCTTCCATTGGCTCACTATCGTAGGCGCCCTCCTGATTTTCGTTGTGCTCGTCGCTCCGCAAGGCATTTACGGCTCGGTTGCCGATTTATACCGACGCAAGAGAGGACAACGAGAATGACGCCAATATTCGAAGCTCAAGCGCTGAAGAAGTCCTTTGGTGGGCTTCCTGTCACTCAGAATGTTTCGTTTTCCATGCAAGCCGGGGACAGGCTCGCTCTTATTGGCCCGAATGGAGCTGGCAAAACGACCCTTGTAAATATTGTCACGGGTCACTTGGTGCCGGATTCAGGCACGGTGAGTCTCGGTGGCGAGAATATCTCCAGATACACTCCAACGCAGCGAGTGGGTAAAGGACTGGTCCGCTCCTTCCAGGTCACCCGGCTCTTTGCCGATATGACCGCAGAGGAGCATATCGCGTTGGCCATCCTCCAACGTTTGCGAATAAGCGGGCGCATGGTTGGTCACTATCGGAACATGCCGTTCGTCATGGCCGAAGTGAAACAGCACCTCGAAACGCTCGGGATCGCCCATGTTGCGAACAAAGAAGTAAGTGACATGGCCTATGGCCAGCAACGCCTTTTGGAAATTGCTCTCGCTCTTGCCCTCAAGCCCAACGTTCTTCTGTTGGACGAGCCTGCGGCGGGCGTTCCGAGCACTGACACACAACGGATTGAAGATGCTCTCGCTGCCTTCCCGCAAGAACTGGCCGTTCTGATGATTGATCACGACCTTGATCTTGTTTTTCGTTTTGCCAATCGAGTCATTGTGCTGGCCGCAGGTGCTATCATCTTCGACGGCCTGCCGCAGGACGTTGTCAAGGACGCACGGGTTCGTGAAGCCTATCTGGGAGGCTATGTGGCATGAGTGCTCAATCCTTAAGCGTAGACGGGCTTACAGCAGGTTACGGCGCGACACGTATTCTTGAAGACGTGAGCTTCGATGTAGCAGCGGGTAAGCGGGTAGCGATACTGGGGAGAAACGGAGCCGGCAAAACGACGTTGCTCGCGACCATAGCCGGACAAACTAAACGACACAGTGGCAGGATCCGGCTTGGGACAGCGGAAATTTCCACCATGGAGAGCCCCGCAAGGGCTCACTCTGGTCTAGGATATGTGCCACAATTGCGCTGCATATTCCCCTCTCTGACGGTCGCTGAGAACCTTCTGGTTGGCCTTAAAGGACGCCCCGCCGATGCCGTTGAGGAGGCATACGTCATGTTTCCACGCCTGAAGGAGCGCCACCGAAATCTAGGATCTCAGCTTTCAGGCGGAGAACAACAAATGTTATCGACGGCGCGAACGATCCTTGGTCGTCCAAGTGTGCTGCTACTGGACGAGCCGCTGGAGGGCTTGGCTCCGGTCATATGCGAGGAGTTGATGCAAGCGTTTTCGCATCTTGCTGAAACAGGACAGATAACGATCTTGTTGGTGGAGCAGCGCATCAAGGCTGCACTCGACTTTGCACAGTATATTTTCATTATGGAAAGAGGTCAGATCGCTTGGGGAGGAACGCCAGTAGATTTGAAGGGACACCCTGAGGTCGTTGAAAGCTTACTCGGTGTCGCGGTGCGTCAGTGATGAGCCATTGCTCGCGATGATGGGTCAGTAGTTGAACGCGCCTTCTATTTTGCTGCGGTATCATCCGTGTACCTTCTTTTCTTCGTGGTCCCGCCTTGCCAAATAGCGTTGACATGGAGTTTTTGAAGGATTGAAATCGATGAACCAGACAGTTTCCAACGTGAAGTCACGAAACATTCTCGTGCTCGGGGCCGGGGAACTCGGCATGCCCGTCCTTCGCAATCTGGCCCGTCGCGCCAAGGGCATTGAGGGCGCAAAGATCAGCGTTTTGCTTCGCGGCAGTGCCGTGAACTCAGACTCACCAGCCAAACAGCGCGACGTCGCCGAAATCCGCGACTTGGAGATCGAGATCGTAGTGGGCGATTTGGTAAATAGCTCAATCGATGAACTCGCATCTCTGTTTTCACAGTACGATACCGTGATTGGCTGCGCTGGCTATGCGGCTGGGATTCATACACCGATGAAGCTGGCCAAAGCGGCGTTGCAGTCCGGTATACCGCGCTATTTCCCCTGGCAGTTTGGTGTCGATTTCGAGGCGATTGGTCGAGGCGGTCCGCAGGACATCTTCGACGCTCAGCTCGATGTGCGTGAACTCCTTCGCTCTCAGAGCAAGACGGATTGGGTCATCATCTCCACCGGCATGTTCATGAGTTATCTTTTCGAACCAGAATTCGGCGTCGTCGACCTGGAAAACAACGTAGTGAACGCTCTTGGCAGCTTCGATACCGCTGTCACGCTGACGACGCCCGACGACATCGGCGTGCTCACCGCTGAAATCGTCTTCTACGAGCCGACCATCAGCAACGAGATCGTGTTTCTGGCGGGCGACACCGTCACCTATGGCGAGCTTGCGGACAAGCTGGAGGCGGGTTTGAACCGGCCCTTCAACCGGTCCGAATGGAAAGTTCCCGTCCTTATGGAAGAACTGGCAAACGACCCCCAAAACATGATGCGCAAGTATCGCGCAGCCTTTGGTATTGGACGAGGAATGGCGTGGGACAAGGCAGGCACGTTCAACGCACGCGAAGGCATCAAGGTGACGGAAGTGTCCGATTGGATCAATGCGAACCTGAGCGGCAAGTGACATGGCCTCGAAGGTGCGAGCCGAGAGAAGATAATAAAGGGAGCGCGGTATATCCGCGCTCCCAATAAGAGCTGATCCGCAGCAATATCATTACGGAGTCGAACACCGTGCCGACATCAGCGGAGCGGCGACATGTCTCGATTGTTAAAACGTCTGCCAGGAGGGCTTTTCTGGCGGACGGGAATCAAAATCCTCGCGCGACTTTCGGAACTGCTCGGAATTCTCCACGACCCACGTCCACAACGGGATCATACGCATGAGAAGACCCATTCCCAGCTCTGTCAGTTCGTATTCCACCCGAGGCGGCACCTCAACAAGATCATGACGCGTGACGAGACCATCTCGTTCGAGTTGGCGTAGCGTGCGAGTTAGCATCCGCTGCGTCACGCCGTGCATTCGTTTTCCGATGTCTGCGTGGCGGAGCCTACCATAGACACCGAGGGTGTGTATGACGCCGAGCGACCACCTGCTTCCAGCGTGGGTGAGAACCTCGCGTCTCACCCCATCTTCGTCCTCGCGAAGACCATCGCAAACCGCTTGAGAATAGCTAAGCATTTCTTCTCTGGTCATTCCTCTTGCCTCCGGTATTTCTGCCCTTGCGTGTTACCAGCCTTCAGAGAGCATTTCACATGTCTCTTTGGGGTCTCGGAACGTTCATATAGCAATGTCACCTCAACCTAAATTCGGATTCATGTTGAACGTTTAGCCTTGAGGATTGATCTCGCTCGCTTGCAAGCCCTAACGATGCGACATCACCGGCTCGGTCCCAATAGGGCAAGAAGCGAGACTTACATCATGCTAGGCCCCGCCTAGCTCGCAAAATCGGAGGCAATGAGAGGAGCAATCTTCAATATCTCCGTCATGCATCTCCAACTGCGTTTCTCGCCAATAGTTCGAACGAACCGTCTTTACAGAGTGCGTCATTTGAAATTTAGGATGCTCGGGTCGGTCGGCGGGCTTTCTGTACCCCCACTACTAGTGATACTGGCGGATTTGGAGTTTATTCACGAATATCGCTTAGTGTCCTCGGAAAACCTGGGGGTCTAACTATGAATTCTCTACTGAGGACTGTGTCCGGCAAGCTTATTCTGGCGACAGGCATAGCGATAGCCAGCATTCTTATTGCCTATACCGCCTTCAACATTGCTCGTATCACAGCCAAGACGGAAAGCGACGTTATGGCGCTCGCGACCGAAAAGGCCGCTCTCGTCAGCCAACGCGTAGCAACGGATATCACCCAGGCGACATCGGCCGGCGCGACCCTCGCGGCCAGCCTTTCCGGCATTATCGGCGACGGCTCGAAAAACCGGGCTGACATCATCGCCATGATTAAAACCGTCGCTCCGCAATATCCCAGTGTTTTCGGTGCTTGGATGTGCGAGCTCGTTGTGCCGAAAAGCCCGATCAAAACGGTTGGAACCGACGGTTTGAACAAAGAAGGCGTGTTCACACCCTATTGGACGAAAGGCGATAGCGGCCAAATGGAGTTCTCCACTTGGACCATAAAGCCTGAGGATGAGTATTACTCCCTCGTCCTGAATTCGCAGAAGGCAGCGATAACCGCGCCCTATCTCACCAACATGAAGAAACTCGTGACATCCGTATCCGTGCCGGTCATGGTGAACGGCGCTTTGTTCGGTATGGCGGGCGTCGATATCAAACTTGATGATCTCACCGCATCGGTCAGCCAAATGAAGCCGTTTGAAGGTGGTAACGTCATGCTTCTGGCCAGCAATGCCAAATGGCTGACACATCCTGATCAGGCAAAGCTCATGACCGACTATGCGGATCAGGGTGCTGAAACCGTCAAGCAAGCATTGGCTGACGGTAAGATCAAGGTTCTCTCCGACATGCCGGATGGTGGGGTTCGCTTGATCTATCCTTTCTCTGCCCCCGGTATGAACACCACCTGGGCAGCGGTTCTGGATGTGCCTGCTGCGGTCTTCGCCGCACCGGTGTGGAGCCAGATCTACAGCACGGCAATCGGCGGACTGCTGATCCTTATCGTCACAGTTGGCGTCATCCTGGTCGCCAGTCGCACTCTGATCGGCAAGCCTTTGACAAGCGTTCTGTCAGCTGTTCAGAAAATGTCGAACGGAAACTATCAGGATCCGATCGTCGAAAGTGGCAGCAAAGATGAACTCGGCAGTTTGACATCGGCCCTCGAGAAATTCCGCCATCAATTGGCGCGAGGCGAAACGTTGAAGGCCGAACAGGAAGCGATGCAGGAACAGGTGGAAGCCGACCGTACAACGCGCGCCGGCCTCGAAAAGGCGAAAGCGGAAGACCTCAAGCGTTTCGTAGATGTCGTAAAGAGCCGCTTCGACATTTTGGCTACAGGCGATCTGACTGTTCGCATGGACGAGAAACTGGCACCCGAATTCGAGATAATCCGCCATAATTTCAATACCTCGGTACAGGCACTCGAAGACACTATCGGTAATGTCGTGCAAGCCGTGTACGCCATCCGGTCTGGCCTCGGGGAGATTTCCACCGCCTCTAATGACCTTGCCCGACGTACTGAACAACAGGCGGCCTCTCTGGAGGAGACTGTCGCTGCTCTTGGTGAAGTAACCCGGGGTGTCAACGACACCGCTGACGGTGCCAACACGGCCCAGACAACCATGAAGGTCGCACGTGGCGATGCTGAAATGGGCGGAGAGGTGGTGGCCCGTGCGATTGCGGCTATGACTGAAATCCAGGAATCGTCTTCAAAAATTGGCAATATTATCAGCGTCATCGATGAGATCGCTTTCCAGACCAACCTCCTGGCACTCAATGCGGGTGTAGAAGCAGCGCGCGCAGGCGAAGCCGGTAAAGGCTTCGCAGTCGTTGCCCAAGAGGTGCGTGAACTTGCACAGCGTTCAGCTCAGGCGGCCAAAGAAATCAAGACGCTGATCTCAATGTCATCAACGCAGGTACAGTCCGGCGTCCAACTTGTTCAAGACACGGGCAGCTCCCTGGGCAAAATCGTAGAACAGGTTCTTGGCATGAGCCAGACAATCGGGCAGATTGCTTCAAGTGCCAATGAACAGGCGGTCAGCTTGCGCGAAGTGTCGTCTGCCGCCGACCAGATGGACAAAGTTACGCAGCAAAATGCCGCGATGGTTGAAGAGACAACAGCAGCTGCTCAGAGCCTGACACAAGAAACCGAAGCATTGGCCGAAATGATCAGCCGGTTCAGGATTTCTAAGGGCGCGGGTGGTCAGCAGACTGGTCAGCGCGTTTATTCAATGGCGAGTTAAGACGCATGGCGGTCGGCGATTGTCTCGACCGCCAGCATTCGAGTTGACTGAAACGGTGGGGCAGCCGCATTCTGCGAGTAGAAACGCCTCCCATGCCTCCGACACTGTATCTCTACAAGCTCAACATGCGTGGACATTTCTACTTTTACGTTTTTGCAAACTACAGCTGATTGGGGCAACTCCGCGGAAGATCGGCGGATAAGCCATCTGTGCTGTGATTAGGCACACTAGGGCTCGTCTTGGGGCTACAAAAAGGGATACGACGAGAAAAAGGGGCGATCAATCGATCGCCCCTTTTCAGTTGTTTCAATCTCAACTTGCTTATGCAGGTCGCTCTTCACCTGCATTGGGGCGCCACGTAATCAATTTCTTCTCGACAAAATCAAGTACAAGATCGATGACGAGGACGAACATTGCCAGGATGATGATGCCTGCGAACACGCCGACCGCATCGAAGTTGCCTTCCGAACGGGCGATGAGGTAGCCGAGACCTGCCGACGCACCGAGATATTCGCCGATAATAGCGCCCACGACCGCAAAGCCAACCGAGGTGCGGAGCGAAGACAATATCCAGCTCGCTGCTGCAGGGAAATATACGTGACGCAGGAGGTCAGAACGTTTTGCACCAAGGATGCGGGCGTTCGATAGAACCACCGGGTTCACTTCCTTGACGCCCTGCATGGCGTTGAAAAAGGTAACGAAGAACACGAGCGTAACAGCAAGTGCAACCTTCGACCACAGACCCAAGCCTAGCCACAGAACGAAAATCGGAGCGAGAACAACGCGGGGAATCGCGTTTACCGCCTTGATGAAGGGATCGAGAACGCGTGCGACGAAGGGGCTTAGTCCAAGCCATACGCCAGCCGCAACACCGAGGCCCGTACCGATGAGGTAACCCAGAACCGTTTCGCTCAGCGTAATGCCAACATGCTTGTAAAAACCAGCGTCAGCTATCCATGTGACAACCTGTTTGACGATATCGAATGGGGCAGGGAAGAAGAAGCGATCGATCACGCCTGTTACAACGCCAAGCTGCCAACCACCTAGGATGACAACAAGGAGCGCGACCTGAATAAGGCGAATATTAATGGCGTGCATAGCTTTTCTCCACTTCGCCGCGCAGGGATGCCCAGATGTCACGGTACAGAGTCATGAATTTCGGATCGAGTTTGATTTCCGCGACGTTACGCGGACGCTCCAGATCAACGGGGAAGCTCTCGATCACCCTGCTTTTTGGGCCTGCAGCCAGAACGACAACGCGGTCACCCAGAGCGATGGCCTCTTCGAGGTCATGCGTGATCATCACGACCGCCCTGCGGTCTTCCTGCCAAAGTCTCAAAAGCTCGTTCTGCATGAGATGTCTAGTATGGATGTCGAGCGCTGAGAATGGCTCGTCCATCAAGATGACCTTCGGCTCGGTTATGAGAGCCTGAGCCATCTGCACACGTTTGCGCTGGCCGCCGGAAAGCTGGTGAGGAAAGCGTGTCTCGAAGCCTTTCAAGCCAACTTTTTCAAGCCATGCCAGCACCTTGCTGCGCCGCTCTGCCTCTGGAACGCCTCTGAACATGAGACCCAACTCGACATTCTGATACGCGGTTTTCCAAGGAAGGAGAGCGTCCTGCTGGAACAGATAGCCGATGTTGTTTTGCACGCCGTCGACTGAAGCGCCATCAATCGCGACGGTCCCTTTCGCTGGCTTCAGCAAGCCAGCGATAGCGTTGAGGATGGTTGACTTGCCGCAGCCGGTTGGCCCGACGATGGAGAGGAACTCTCCATCGCCGACCTTGAGATTGACATCCTGAACGGCGACGAACGAGCCGAACGCCATTGTAACGTCATCAATTGCGACCATTGATTTGGCTTGAGTATCTGCCACTGGCGTTAACTTTCTAATTGTCGAGGACATTGGCAAGCCCTCACTGAGCTGGCTTCGAAGCCGAGGCCTCGACGAACTTGTTGGTGTAGGTGCTGTTGAGATCGATTGTCGCCTTGGCAACTGCCTCGTTGAAGCTTTTCAAGACAGTCAAAGGTGTTTCCAGATCACCTGCTACAAATTTGCCGTCGTCCGAGAAGATCGCCTTCGCAGCTTCGACCGCCTTGATGTAGGTCTGCTTGTCGCCAGACACGAAGTCTTCTGGAAGCTTCTCGACAATTTCTTCGGCCGAATGCGCCTTCATCCAGTGCAGCGCCTTCACGGTCGCATTCGTGACCTTCTGAATGACTTCTGGATTTGCGTCGATGTACTCTTGGGTGGCATAGAGAACGGAGGTTGGATAGATGCCGCCGTAGACATCCTTTGCGCCCTGGTCGCTGCGTGCATCGATCAGGATCTTACCCAATCCACGCTCAACGACAATCGTAGCCGCCGGGTCATAATTCACCAGTAGGTCGATCTTGCCTTGCTGCAACGCTGCAACGGCTGCCGCACCGGACCCTACGCCGATGATGGAAATATCGTCTTCACTCAGATTGTGTTGCTTCAGGTAATAGCGAATGAAGAAGTCGGAAGATGAACCAGGCGAAGTGATGCCGACTTTCTTGCCCTTGATTGTCTCAGGCTTTGCAGGGTCGAAGTCGGTATCATTGGTGCCAGCCAGTACTAGCCCAGAGTTGCGTGCCAGCATTACAAAGCCAACGACGTGCTTGTTCTGAGACTGCATCTGGATCGTGTGGTCGTAAAAACCGACCGCAACATCCGTTGAACCAGCGACGAGTGCCTGGAGAACCTTGGATCCGCCTTGCGCGAAGTTCTCGGTTGTAACATCAAGCCCTTCATCCTTGTAGTAACCAAGGCTCGCAGCTACAGGGAAAGGCAGGTTGTTGAGATTATAGGATCCGACGCTCATTCTCACGGATTCAGCGTTTGCGGATGCTGCGAGCGCACAAAGCGCGGCTGTTGCTAAAAGGAATTTACGCATAGGGGTCTCCTCCCGATTGTCTATTGTCTTTATCGATCTTGTGTCTGTTATGCGGATTTCTGAGTTGCCTCAGCAGGTTTCGCAAACGCGTAACCCTCAAAAAGTCTGCGTGCCGTTCTGACCAGACCGGCGGTAATGGCACCGTTTCTCATCTCAAGTTGAACATCAAGACGGCCCGCGGGATGCTCGATCTGTATCTGCGCGGGGACGGTCGGTCGTCCGGCTTGTTCAAAAACGACCGTTCCCTCGGTAACTGCTGCCGTGGCGATACCGACCGCTCCGGTTGTCGCAAGTGCCGGATGGCACTCGTCGGGCATGAAGTATCGCACAGACAGGGTCCCGCCATTGCGGGCTGGCGAGATGATAACGGGCTTGGGAATAACCATATCGGTTACGTCGCCCATTCCCATGAGAGCACCAGCCTTGACGCGGATTCGTTTGAGCCGATCAATCAACTCGCGATTTTTTGACAGAACGGCGGGGTCTTCATAGCCGGTAAGGCCGAGATCGGCTGCTCGCATGAGCACCATTGGCATCGCGCAGTCGATTGCGGTCACGTCGATTCCATCGATTACGTCCACGGGCTGGCCCGTAGGAAGCAGCTTGCCGGTTTTAGCGCCCGACGCATCCATGAAAGTCAAAGCGATCGGCGCCGCAAGGCCGGGTACACCATCAATAGATGCATTTCCGAGATAAACGACCTCATTGCCATGAGTAGGAACTTTGGCTTCAATCAGCTTTCCCGTGTTCACGTTGTGAATACGAACGAGCGTATCTTCCCCCTGGCCCGAAACAAGGCCGGCCTCGATTGCAAACGGGCCGACGGCGGCCAGCATGTTGCCGCAATTGGGCGAGTAATCGACATACTGGCGGTCTGTCCTGACCTGAGCAAAGAGGTAATCGATATCTGCACCCTTCACATTCGACGGGCCGATGATTGCGACTTTCGAGGTAACCGGATTACCGCCACCGATGCCGTCGATCTGCAGGGGATGGCCAGAGCCCATGATGGACAAAAGTGCTGCGTCTTTCTGTGCCTGATCGCTTGGCAGATCAGACGCCAGGAAGAATGGACCTCGCGAGGTGCCGCCCCGCATCAGGACACAAGGTATCTTTTGAAGATCGTTCATGGGTGCCTCAATCTTGCATTTGATGGATCAATCCATCGCGTTGTTGCAATATGAGGAAGAGAGGACTATTTGTTAAATGCAATGTTTTGGAGGATTATTGCGATATGAGCATCAATTGCGAAATCTTGGATCTGCGCGCCTTTCAAGCGGTGGTTGAACTGGAAAGCTTCCACAGGGCTGCTGAAGCCCTCCATATCTCACAGCCTGCACTGACAAGGCGCATCCAAAAACTCGAACAATCTATCGGGGCGCCATTGCTGGAGCGGACAACCCGCCATGTCGCGCCGACGGCTATGGGCCAGGAAGTCATGCCGCTCGTCCGGCGAATGCTTGAAGAATTTGATGGCTCTCTGTTCGCGATGAAAGACGGCACGCAACGGCGTGGTCTGATCACCATGGCCTGTGTTCCAACGGCAGCGTTCTACTTTCTCCCCATCGTCATCAGAACGTTCAGCGAGCAATATCCTCACATCCGACTCCGCATCCGTGACCTTACCGCCAACGAGGGCCTTCAGGCAGTGGCGCGGGGTGAGGTGGAATTCGGCATCAACCTCATGGGAAACTCGGATCCAGATCTTTCCTTTGAGCCACTTATTGACGACCCATTTGTTCTCGCCATGAGGAAAGATCACCCACTCGCGGAGTTCGAAACGATCCAGTGGAATCAACTGGAGGAATATCCGCTTGTGGTCGTAGATCGATCTAGCGGGAACAGAACGCTTCTCGACGGGGCGCTCGCGAGACACAATCTAAAGCTGAACTGGTCCTATGAAGTTACTCACCTCAATACGTCTCTAGGGCTTGTAGAGGCGGGATTGGGAATATCTGTGTTACCGAGACTTGCGACACCGCAGGAGGATCACCCCTTTCTGGTATCACGCCCGATCGTCGAGCCGGTGGTTTCGCGCACAATAGGTATTGTTCAACGACGCAGTAGCGTTTTGTCTCCAGCTGCGGAGAAATTTGTTGGCATGCTTTTGAAGACCTGGAAAGCTCCTTAGCCCCGATGATCGACCGTAATCTAGCCTAGCTAACGTAGACAAGAGGTGCGTCACCCGCGCAAAACCTCAGCAATCGCCTGTACCAATCAATAGCAGCGTTCCTCAAAATGAAAGATGAATTAATGACATCTATGGAGCAAAGACCTATCCAAATGATATGTCGCCGCTAACAGCAAATGCTGCGCTCGGCTACCGTGTGCCGGACTGGGATCTATCGTTTGGCTGGACGGGACACTTTGTTGCCGCGCAGACCCATACGCCCGTCAATCAGGGAACCGGATACTTCTACGCCCGCCCCGAAAGCTCGGGATATGCGGTTCACGGACTGTTTCTGGACTGGACTCCGAAAGAAGGTTTCATGGCCGGAACAGAGGTCCATGCAGGGGTAGAGAACATTTTTGACAAGCTATACGAGCCGTATCTTTCCGACGGTGTGTCGGCAATGCCCGGCCGTAATTTCAAGCTCTCCATCAGCCGTAAGTTCTAGAAACGTCGGAGCCAGAGCTCATTGCGGGAGCGTAGACAGGCGGTAATTTGGTCCTGCCTTGTTTCGCCAGAATACAACGTACTCATCCGACCGGTGAGGAGACGATTGTGCAACAGGGATCGCGCGTCTGCCGTATGGCAGACGTGTATATCCCATGAGGAAAGCTTCTTTCGCCAAATCCAGTTTTCAAACGTCGTTCGTGAGAACATCGAGCGTGTGAAGGTTTTGCAACAAAACTGAAAAACCACTGACAGAAACTGTAGCCGTACTGACATCATCAATGACTAAACAAGGCGGCAACATATGGCGGGGTCGTGCTTGAGGGCATTCTCCGGACAAACTGAGTTACCGGAGTTACATCTTGAAAATCGTCCAGATCACAGACACCCATCTCAGCCCCAACAAGCCACATTTCAACGACAACTGGGAGCCGCTGGTTCACTGGATCGAAAGCGAAAAGCCTGATCTGGTCGTTCATACCGGTGATCTCAGCGTCGATGGTGCCGATTTCGAAGAAGACATCGCTTTTGCCATGGACATGATGCGGCAATTGTCCGTGCCGATGCTGATTGTTCCTGGCAATCACGATGTTGGACATTTCCATGGGTCGGCACAGCCGGTCAATGCCGAGCGCTTGGACCGCTGGCATCGCCTCGTCGGCCCCGACCACTGGGTCGAAGATACGGATCGTTGGCGCATCATCGGCCTTAATAGTCTTCTGATCGGGCTTGGTGGCGCAGATGAAGAGGCGCAGGAACGCTGGCTGGAACAAGCCCTTGAGAGCCGCGACGGCCGACGGGTCGCAATCTTCACGCACAAACCGCTTTTTGTCGATGACGCCAACGAACCGGAAGCGGGATACTGGAGCGCACCGTTTGAGCCGCGCATGCGGCTGCTGGAGCTTATCGCCAAGCATGATGTTGCGCTGGTCGGTTCCGGCCATCTGCACTGGAGCTGGATAGGCCGTCACGGCGACACCACCCTCGTCTGGGCGCCACCGTCCTCCTTCATTCTGGGAGATATGGAGCGCGAAATGCCGGGATCGCGGCTGCTTGGTGCGGCAGTTCACCATCTCGGAGAAACGGTGGAAAGCCAGTTGGTTTCCGTGGAAGGGCTGAAGCCCTATTATCTCGATGATGTGGTCGCAGAGGTCTATCCATCCGCTCTCAAGAAGAAGGAAGCGGCGGAATGAGCGTGCTGTCTCTCTCCAACATCACAAAGTCTTTCGGCTCGAACGATATTCTCAAGGGCGTAAGCCTTGAGGCTGAACCCGGCGAATTCATTGCGCTCGTCGGCCCGTCCGGCTGCGGCAAGAGCACGCTTCTTCGCATCGTCGCGGGTCTGGACCATGCCGATCAAGGTGAGATCAGCCTTGGCGGAAAGATACTGTCGAACCTGACAGCCGCTGACCGCAACATCGCCATGGTGTTCCAATCCTATGCGCTCTATCCGCATCTGACGGCTGGCCAGAACATCGCAGTGCCGCTTGCCATGCGTCGCCTCACCGCCACGCAACGTCTGCCGATTATCGGCAATCTTTTACCCGGTCAGAAAGCCATCCGCCAAGGCATTCTCAAAGAAGTCGAGGCGATGGCTGCCTCCTTGAAGATCGGCCATCTGCTGGATCGCAAGCCCGGCCAGATGTCTGGCGGTCAGCGCCAGCGTGTGGCTCTTGCCCGCGCCATGGTTCGCCATCCAGCCTTGTTCCTGATGGATGAGCCTCTGTCCAACCTCGATGCCAACCTGCGTGTCCATGCGCGTGGCGAAATCGTCGAACTGCAGCGCAAGTCAGGCGTTCCGGCACTCTATGTCACGCACGACCAGTCGGAAGCACTGTCCATGGCAAGCCGTGTGGCCGTTATGATTGGTGGCAGACTTCTTCAACTCGCTACGCCACAGACGATTTATGAAGACCCCTCCCATATCGAGGTTGCCCGGTTCATCGGCCAGCCTCGGATCAACCTGCTGCCGACAAGGGCGACTGCCAATGGCATGGTGCAATTCGGTGGCATCACCATCGCGGCGTCGAGCCTGTCGCATGGCGACGACATCACCGTCGGCATTCGCCCGGAGTTTGTGAGGCTGGCATCGCAATCCAGAGACACGATGGCTGCAACGGTGGAACGTCTTGAGTTCCTCGGCTCGGAAGTCATCCTCTTTGCACGCCTTGACGGTATGGGCGAGACTGTCGTCGTCAAGCTCACGCCGTCTGACGCAGCAAATCTAGGCCCCGGCAAGCCGGTTCATCTGGCAATCCAGCCGGACAAGGCGTTGCTCTTCGGTGCCGATGGTGAGCGCATCACAACGCAGGTTTCCATCGTTGGTGCGCCGGAGTTGCTTCATGGCTGAGTTGACCGCATCCGTTTTCGCCGCCCCGACACCGACGCAGGCAGAGATCGCCGCCAGGCGCGAAAGCCGCACCGCATGGCTGCTTGCGGGACCGGCCATCGTCCTCATGATGCTGTTCATCATCGTTCCGACGGTCGCCGTCATCGTGCTGGGCTTTACCGATTTCGAACTTGGCTATTCCAATTTTCGCTTTGTCGGATTTGAGAACTATGTCGAGCTCTTCAGTGACCGCACGTTCCGCACATCGCTGTGGAACACTGTTGTCTACACGGCCATTGTCACGCCCTTCTCAATTTTCTTTGGCCTCGGCATTGCCATGCTTATCGAAGCTGAGCCGCGGGCGAAGGCGTTTTTCCGCACAGTCTACTTCCTGCCGGTTGCCTCCCTGTTGGTGGCCATGGCAACGGTCTGGCAATATATGCTGCACCCGAGTATCGGCCCTGTGAACATGATGCTGGGCGTCTTCGGCATCGCCGGTCCCAACTGGCTCGGTTCGTCCAGCACGGTTTTGCCAAGCCTTGCCATCATCGGCATCTGGCAGTCCGTCGGTTTCAACATGGTGCTGTTTCTGGCAGGCCTGACGGCCATTCCACGTGATCTTTACGCGGCGGCGGAAATGGATGGCGTCCGCTCCAGTTTCGAGCGTTTCCGCCTCGTCACATGGCCGATGCTGGCGCCGACCACGCTGTTTGTGGTGACGATCAGCATCATCAATTCGGTCAAGGTCTTCGAGACCGTAAAAGCCTTGACCGAAGGCGGGCCAAACAAGGCATCCGAAGTGCTTCTTTTCACGATCTATCAGGAAGGGTTTGTCTATCTGCGCGTCGGCTATGCGTCAGCCATGACTGTGATCTTCCTCGCCATTCTGGTGGTCCTGATGTTCCTCCAGTACCGCGTTCTTGACCGCAAGGTGCATTACTCATGACGCAGTCCGCCACTCTCCCACCAACGATGACATTGGGCCGCGTGATCCGCCTGTGCATTCTGACAATTGGCGCGCTCATCTTCCTGTCGCCCTACATCTTCATGATTTCGACGGCTGGCAAAGCGCAAAGCGAGATATTTTCCTCGTCTCTGTCGCTCATTCCGCAGACATGGAGCTACATGGCCAACTTCACCAAGGCCATGACGCGGGTTTCCATGCCGCATCTTCTCTTGAACGGTGCCATCGTCTGCGCGCTGATCCTGTTCATTCAGGTTATCGTCGCAGTGCCCTGCGCCTACGCCATGGCGAAATTGAAATTCAAGGCGGCGCGGGCATTGATGATCATGGTCATGCTGGGGCTGCTGGTGCCGATCCACGCAACCGCCTTGCCGCTTTATGTCGCCTTCGACCGCATGTCGGTGCTCAACAGCTATATGGCGCTGGTCGCACCTTTCTCGATCTCGGTGTTCGCGATCTTCCTGTTCCTGCAGTTCTTTCGGGCAATGCCGGACGATCTTATCCACGCAGCCCGGCTGGATGGAATGACCGAAGCTGGCATCGTCACCCGTGTCATTTTGCCCAATGCCTGGCCAGCGGTCACGGCCTTTGCGATCTTCTCGGTCGTCGCCCACTGGAACGATCTGTTCTGGCCGCTGATCGTCGTGACGAACCAGACCTATGCAACACCGCCGCTTGGCCTTCTCTACTTCCGTGCTGCGGAAGCGGGAGACGACTACGGCGCGCTGATGGCTGCAACGCTCATCATCACTCTTCCCCTCGTTCTTGCGTTTCTGGCTGCCCAGAAGAGCTTTATCGAAGGCATCACCATGACCGGCCTCAAAGGTTGAGCCGGACAGCATAAACACTACCCTCACCATTTAACGGAGAACGTGCCATGAATCTTATCAGACACGCATTGACGGCGCTTGCCGTCTCGGTTGCCTTTGCTGCCATGCCCGCAAAGGCAGAGACAGTGCTGACCGTGCATTATCCAATGCCGGGCTTCTTCAAGGATGTGATGGACAACATTTCGAAGAAGTTCATGGAAGAGAACCCAGAGATCAAAATCCAGTTCGCCAATCCTTCCGCAACCTACGAGGAAGGCATCCAGACCATCATGCGCCAGGCCGGAACGGCCGAAATGCCTGATCTGACCTTCATCGGCCTTAACCGTCTGCGCATGGTCAACGAGCGTGACATTCCTGTTGATCTTGGGCCGCTCGTCAAAGCCGATGGCAACATGGCTGAGCAAGGCTTTTCAGACAATATTCTGAAGCTTGCCCAGGTGGACGGCAAGCAGGTTGGCCTCGCCTTCGCAACCTCGAACCCGATCATGTATTACAACGCCGATCTGGTTCGCAAAGCCGGTGGCAACCCGGATGTTCCGCCAAAGACCTGGGATGAGGTGATTGCGCTTGGCGGGAAGATCAAGGCGCTCGGCGATGGAAATGAAGGCATCGATTTCCGCTGGCAGGGCGATGACTGGATGTTCTCCGCTTTGCTGTTCGGCGCAGGCGGCACCATGCTGAACGCAGACGAAACGAAGGTGACCTTTAATGGTGAGGCAGGCCAGAAGGCCGTTGCCGTTCTCGACAAGATGGTCAAGGAAGGCGGTCTTCCGGTTCTGACCAAGCAAGCTGGCGAACAGGCCTTTGCCGCTGGTAAGATCGGCTTTGCGTTTCAGACAACGGGCGCCCTTCGCAACACCATCAAGAATGTCGGTGACAAGTTCGATCTGCGCACAGCACAAATTCCGCTGATCGACGCAGAAAATGGCAAGCTGCCAACAGGCGGCAATGCTGTGGTTATTCTGACAAAGGATGCCGAAAAGCAAAAGGCTGCATGGACCTTCGCGAAGTTTGCAGCCGGCCCTTACGGTGCATCCGTTGTCGTGCCGGGCACAGGTTATGTTCCAAACAACGAGTTGGCTGCAAAGTCACCGGAATATCTCGGCAATTTCTACAAGGAAAACCCGCTGTTCCAAGCTGGGCTTTCACAGATGTCGCGCATGATTCCTTGGTACGCTTTCCCGGGTACAAACGGTGTAAAGGTTACCCAGACCATCGTTGAAAACCTGTCGCGCATCGTCGAGCAGAATGCCAAGCCTGACGAAGCCTTGAATGACGCGGCCGATGAAGTGAAAAAACTTCTGCCGCGCAGGTCTTGAAGACACCAGGCACGACGTTGAGGAGGTGGCTTTGTCACCTCCTTTTTTGTTTTTTGAGATAGCTCGGATCAAGCGGGCCTGTTGCGCCAGGCAATCATGCTAGGCGACTGTTGCGCCGGCGAACAATTGATACCCAACCCGCAGATGCCTTGGTGGCGCTGCGTTCTGCGCAATATCCAGCAGCAATGCGGCAGCGGCGGTGCCCATGTCTGCATCCGGCATCCGTATTGTGGTCAAGGGCCGCTCGAGCATTCGCCCGATGGAAATGCCGTCGAAACCGCAAACCGAGATATGACCGGGAACCGAAATACCATGTCGTCTCAGAGCGCTGATGACAGCAAGCGCCAGAAGGTCATTGGAGGCGATGATGGCACTTGGCCTGATATTTTCCACCACATCCAGCAGATCAAGGTTTTCGTATCCGTCGAGAAAGCCAATTTGCAGCGCTTCGAGCGGTCTGAGCCCGTTGTCGGCCAGCGCCTTACAGTGCCCCTCATAACGCAGCCGTGCCCTGTCAGAGGAGGTGAAATACCCGGATACGAACAGGATATGGTGATGACCCTTATCCATCAAGAAACGGGTAAGCTCGTAGCTTGCCTGAAAATTATCGACGGTGACCGCCGCTTGAAACCGCGGCATCGGCAAATTGTTCAGCAGAACGGTGGGTGGCAATGCTGCCGAAAGGGCATCGCTGCAACGCGGATCGCAGAGCGTCAAGATTAACCCGGTCGGGTGTTCCTCAAGGAGCGATGCGACAGCCGAAGCCTCGCTGGACGGATCATAATTGGACTGTGCAATCAACACACTATGCTCAGCGGCCTGCAGGCGACGCTGAATGCCCGCAAGAGATGCGGCAAACACCGGATTGGAAATGCTCGGCACCAGGACGCCAACGACAGCGCGTGATCGACGGCTATCGCCAGCTTTGTTTGCGATATGCCTGTAACCAATTTCCGCCGCCGCACGGCGCACCTTACGCACCATCTCGGCACTAACCGGCCCGGTCCTGTTCAGTACACGGCTTGCCGTGCTGATGGAGCATCCTGCGCGGAAAGCGACCTGCTCAAGTGTGATCATTGATAATCAACATAACAGCCTGTTTTGACTTCGGATCGTGTCACCGTATCGTATCCTGTACAGTGCTATGAGGCTATAGCTGGTGACATCTGCGAGCAGTAACGCCCATGAAAACGTGGGGGTGCGATAAACAGCAAAACGTTGCGATCCAGCGCAAATTCATTTCAGCAACGCCTCTTTGCAGGCAATCTTTGCCCCTTGCCTAGCGGCTATTCCTTGCCATATGCTCGATCTGTTCTCAGGGCGGGGTGCAATTCCCCACCGGCGGTATCGGGATTTTTCCCGGAGCCCGCGAGCGCTTCCGGCCTGGCCGGAAGGTCAGCAGATCCGGTGAGATGCCGGAGCCGACGGTATAGTCCGGATGGAAGAGAACAAGGTGGCATCTCCTGCACGCAGCGGGGGAGCGTTGCGTTGTTCGCCCAAGGGAGATTTGGCGTTTTGAAAAAACGCGAAAGTGCTGGCAACAGCATAACCCTTGAAAGGCAAGACATGACTATTTCCAAAATTGAAGAGGCGGTGGCAGCCATTGCACGCGGTGACATGGTCATCGTGGTGGATGATGAGAACCGCGAAAACGAGGGCGACATCATTGTCGCCTCCGACAGCATTACTGCTGAGCAGGTTGCTTTCATGATGAACCACGCGCGTGGCTTGATCTGTGTGGCCATACCCGGCGAAAGGCTGGATGAGCTGGACATTCCCCTGATGGTGCCGCGCAACACGGAGTTCCACAAGACGGCCTTTACCGTTTCCGTGGACTATATTCCGGGCACCACGACCGGAATTTCCGCCAGCGACCGTGCCAACACGGTTCGTGCGCTGATATCGGCTGACGCAAAACCAGACGATTTTGCCCGGCCTGGCCACATCTTCCCGCTACGCGCAAATCCCCTCGGCGTTCTGGGCCGCACCGGGCATACGGAAGCAGCTGTCGATCTGTGCCGCCTTGCGGGCAGGTTCCCGAGCGGCACGATCTGTGAAGTGGCCAATGATGATGGCACCATGGCACGGCTGCCGCAACTGAAGGTGTTTGCGGCACGCCACGGGCTTCACCTCGTCACGATCAAGGATCTTGTCGACTATCTCAGTGAGCGGGAACCGGCGAATTTCGAGGAAATGGCTGTCGCCTGATTGCACCGAATTGCACAACGAACAAAAAATGCGCCCCACCGGGCGCATTTTTCATTTCAGCTATCGACGATATCAGTTCGGATAGCGTGACGCGTACCAGGCCTTGAACAGCGCATACTGATTTTCAAGCTGGCGGCGCTGCGAAGCGCTAAGTTCATCGCTTTCGTTGAAGTGCAGCGAATATTCCTCGGCACCATTCAGCACCATCAGATATTTGTAGTGAAGCACCAGATCCGGGCCTTCATCATAGGAAGACAGCACGGTGAGAGCTTCTTCGAGCTCAAGCGCCTCACGGCGCGCTGTGGCATCGCCCTTGGCTGCCTTTTCGCACAGCGAAACGAGGTGGAGAACCTCGCGTGGTAGCGCGTTGCCGATGCCGGTGATGGCACCGCCTGCGCCGCAATTGACGAAACCGTGGTAGACGCCGGTATCCACACCCACCATCAAGGTCAGATCATCATCGCCTGCGGTGATGTTTTCAGCCGCATAGGTCATATCCGCCTTGCCGCCAAATTCCTTGAAGCCGATCAGGTTGCAATAGCGCGACCGCAGGTCAAAGAACAGATCGGCACGGGTGGCAAAGCCATAATAGGGGCTGTTATAAATAACAGCCGGCAAGCCGTTTGCTGCTTCCAGAATGGCAGAGAAATGCGCCTTCTGCGCGGATGAGGACGAACCGCGCGACAGAACGCGTGGAATGACCATCAGGCCCTTCGCGCCAACCTTTGCGGCATGGGCTGCATGGCTGACCGCCGATTGGGTGTTGATGGCGCCGGTACCGACAATCACGGGAATGCCCGCTTCGGCAAGGCGGCGCACGCCTTCCTGGCGCTGCTCATCGGTCAGAAGCGGCCAGTCGCCCATCGATCCGCAATAGACAACCGCAGACATGCCCGCCGCGATCAGCTCCTTGCCTGTCTTTACCAGACCGTCGAAGTCCGGTGTGCGATCCGGGTTGCACGGCGTCATGAGAGCGGGGATGCAGCCGGAGAAGATCGTATCTGCCATGTGTTCAGCCTCGTTTAAACTCAGGCGCGAGCGCCCTATCCATCATGGGTAGATGAATTATCACAGGACATCAGCTCTGTCGACAAATAAAATACAAATGGCGTGAGCACGATCAGAGCACTTCGTCATGACCACAGAACGCAGGATTTAAAGCGGCATGTTGGTGGTCTGGCGCGTATCGGCAGCGATATAGGAGCGGATCTGCTGGACGATCTGGTCAGCATGGGCAACGGCGATGCGGTCTGCTTTCTCGATATCACGCTCGATGATGGCGGCGATCATATCCTCATGCTCCGTCACATAGTGGCGCGGCAGGACATCATTGAAGGATGAATAATAGAGCCGCAGAATACGTCTGCCCTCATCCAGCAGGCGGGTGAACAATTCCGTGTAATGGCGGTTGCGCCCAGCAAGTGCGATGGCCACGTGGAAGTCTCGATTGGTGGAAATCATGCCAAGCACATCGCGCTCGTTGACGGCACTTTCGAAAGCCGCCTGAGACGACAGGATGAGCGGAATATCCGCCTCTTCGTGCCGGCCCGCCGCAAGCCGTGTGGTGACCCTGTACATCAACGTCAAGGCATCGAAAAATTCCGGCAGGCCGAGAAAGTCGATCTGCGAGACGATGGTGGCGCGGTTGGTCAGCGTCGTGATCAGGCCCTCGGAGGACAGCTTCACCAGAGCCTCACGGATGGGCGTTCTGGAAAGCTCGAAACGTTCGGAAAGCTGCACCTCGTCAATGGGGCTTCCGGGGGCAAGCTTCAGTTCGATGATTTCGTTGCGCAGCGTTTCATAGACGGTGGAAACACCAAAGCCCCGGCGGTGGGTCTGCTTTTCCCTGTCATCAAGTTTTTCTTTCGCAGCCATCTGCCCTGCACCCCGCAACCCTGTCGATGATGTTCACTTACGATATTAGCCGGGATAACAAAACGCCTAAAAAAGAGGGGCTGCCCGTCCATTTTTGGCAGTTTCCACTGCCGCGCCCGCTATTGTGACAGTTTTATGACAGAAATCAGTTGCGACTAATGTTTGAAAGTGATCATGAAGAACGTGGCGATTCATGATCGCCCAAAATCAGTTCATGGTAGGGAGGAAATTCCATGAAAGCCGTCTTCACTTCGGTCACCGTTGCCACATCTGCACTGCTGATGGCGTCCAGCGCCATGGCCGCCACGGAAATTCAATGGTGGCATGCCATGACTGGCGCCAACAATGAGGTTGTCGAGCAGCTTTCAAAGGAATTCAACGAGAGCCAAAAGGATTACAAGGTCCTGCCGGTTTTCAAGGGAACCTACCCGGAAACGCTGAATGCGGGCATTGCCGCCTTCCGCGCCAAGCAGCCTCCAGCCATCATTCAGGTGTTTGATGCAGGCAGCGGCGTGATGATGGGTGCGCAGGGTGCCATCGTTCCTGTGGCGGACGTTCTGGAAAAAGCTGGCCTGACCTTCAACAAGGCCGACTATCTGCCGGGCATCGTTTCCTATTATTCCAAGCCTGACGGCACCATGCTGTCCTTCCCCTACAACTCCTCTTCGCCGATCATGTACTACAACAAGGACATCTTCACGAAGGCCGGGCTCGACGCTGAGAACCCGCCAAAGACATGGCCTGCCGTGTTTGAAGCCGCAAAGAAAATCAAGTCCAGCGGTGCTGCACCCTGCGGCTTTACCTCAACATGGCTGACCTGGATCCAGACCGAAAACTTTGCCGCCTGGAACAACCTGTCCTATGGCAGCAATGAAAACGGCCTTGCCGGAACAGACGTCAAGCTGGCCTTCAATTCCGAGCCATTCGTCAAGCATTTTCAGGCCATTGCCGATCTGGCCAAGGATGGCACATTCCGTTACGGCGGCAGAACATCTGAGGCAAAGCAGCTGTTCACATCGAGCGAATGCGGCATTCTGACGGAATCATCCGGCGGCCTTGGCGATATCGTCAAGAGCGGCATGAATTACGGCATCGGCCAGCTGCCTTATTACGAAGGCGAAGGACGCCCGCAGAACACGATTCCGGGCGGCGCGAGCCTCTGGGTCTTCGGCGGCAAATCCGACGATGAGTATAAGGGCACGGCGGCGTTCTTCCAGTTCCTGTCGCAGACCAAGATTCAGTCTCGCCTGCACCAGGTTTCAGGCTACATGCCGGTGACACTGGCCGCCTATGAGGACACCAAGGCATCGGGCTTTTACGGCAAGAACCCGGCTCGCGAAACGCCGCTTCTCCAGATGATGGGCAAGCCGCCAACAGCAAACTCCAAGGGTGTGCGCCTCGTCAATCTTCCGCAGGTCCGCGACATCATGAACGAAGAGTTCGAGACGATGCTTGCGGGCAAGCAGGATGCCAAGGCAGCACTTGATAAGGCTGTCGAGCGCGGCAATGCGGCCATTCAGCAGGCCGTTGGCCGATAACAAACCTGGCTGCTGGTGCTTAAAGGTGCTGGCAGCCATGATACCATTGCGGTGTGCACTGCGCGGCACCGCCTGACTACACAAGCATCCGACTATTGTGAGACATCCGACATGACCTGTCGGATGCTCTAAAGGAGCCCGCCTTTGCAAAGCGTCGTCTTTCCCAACAAAATCCTTCCCTATTTTCTGGTCGCCCCGCAGATCATCCTGACCGTGGTGTTTTTCTTCTGGCCCGCCAGTCAGGCACTGTATCAGTCTGCCATGAGTGAGGACCCATTCGGTCTGCAGAGCCGCTTTGTCGGCTTTGACAATTTCTCTGCCATTCTATCAGATCCGAACTACCTGCATGCCTTGCAGGTGACGGTCGTCTTCAGCATTGCCACGGCACTCGTCTCCATGGGCGCGGCCCTTTTGCTGGCCACCGCTGCAGATCTCGTGGTGCGCGGCAAGGGCTTTTACCGCACCATGATGATCATTCCCTATGCGGTCGCACCTGCCGTGGCCGGCATGCTCTGGCTGTTCATGTTCAACCCGGCCATGGGCACCTTCGCCTATATTCTGCGCAGAAACGGCATTGACTGGGACCCACTGCTGAATGGCAATCAGGCGATGACGCTGGTGGTTGCGGCGGCCGCATGGAAACAGATCAGCTATAACTTTCTGTTTTTCGTGGCAGGCCTGCAGGCCATTCCAAAATCGCTTCTGGAAGCCGCCGCCATCGATGGTGCGCGCGGTGCGCGTCGGTTCTGGACCATCATCTTCCCGCTGCTCGCACCCACCACCTTCTTCCTGCTGGTGGTCAACACGGTCTATGCCTTCTTCGATACATTCGGCATCATCCATTCCGTGACGGGCGGCGGACCGGCAAAGGCCACGGAGACGCTGGTCTACAAGGTGTACAATGACGGTTTCGTCAATCTCGACCTTGGTTCATCGGCGGCGCAATCCGTTATCCTGATGGTGATCGTCATTGCGCTCACAGCCTTCCAGTTCCGCTTCGTTGAGCGGCGCGTGCATTACGGTTGAGGAAAACATAAATGATCCAGAACCGTCCCATCGCAACTCTCATGGCGCATCTGATGCTGGTCCTCGGCATCGTGATCGTTGCCTTTCCGATCTATTACACCTTCATCGCATCATCAGCGACATCCACTGACATCCTGCGACCGCCGCTTTCGCTTCTGCCATCAGGGCACCTTGCGGAAAATTACGGGGAAGCCATTTCCGGTGGTGTCGAGCGGGTGGTTGGTGTCAGCCTTGAACGGCTGCTGTTCAACAGTTTCGTGGTTGCGCTGGCCATTGCCATCGGCAAGATTATCATTTCGTTCCTGTCGGCTTTCGCCATCGTCTTCTTCCGCTTTCCCTTCCGCATGGGCTTTTTCTGGATGATCTTCATCACCCTGATGCTGCCGGTGGAGGTGCGCATTCTGCCGACCTATAAGGTGATCGTCGATCTTGGCCTGTTGAACACCTATGCGGGATTGACCCTGCCGCTCATGGCATCGGCCACGGCGACATTCCTCTTCAGGCAATTCTTCCTGACCATTCCCGGCGAAATGGTGGAAGCAGCCCGTATCGACAATGCAGGACCCTTCCGCTTCATGCGCGATATTCTGCTGCCGCTTTCAACAACGAACATAGCGGCCCTGTTCGTGATCCTCTTCATCTACGGCTGGACACAGTATCTGTGGCCGCTTCTGGTGACGGATCGCGCGGAAATGAACACGATCATTATCGGCCTGCGCCGCATGGTGGATTTTACCGACGCCTCGACCCCCTGGAATTATGTGATGGTGACGGCAATTCTCGCCATCATCCCTCCGGTTATCGTCGTGGTGCTGATGCAGCGCTGGTTTGTCAAAGGCTTGGTGGAGACTGAAAAATAATGGCAACAATCGAACTCAAGGACGTTCGCAAGGTCTATGGCGGCAATGTCGAGGCGATCAAAGGCGTATCGCTGAGCATTCAAGACGGCGAGATGATCGTGCTGGTCGGCCCTTCCGGCTGCGGCAAATCCACCCTGCTGCGCATGGTGGCCGGGCTTGAAAGCATCAGTTCCGGCGATGTCGATATTGGCGGCAAGCGCGTCAACGATCTGGAACCGGCGGAACGCGATATCGCCATGGTGTTCCAGAATTATGCGCTCTATCCGCATATGACCGTGCGGCAGAATCTGGCCTATGGGCTGAAGAACCGCAACACACCGAAGGACGAGATCGACAGGCGCATCAATGATGCCGCCCGCGCGCTCGAAATCGAGCAATATCTGGAACGCAAGCCCAGACAATTGTCCGGCGGCCAGCGCCAGCGCGTCGCCATGGGCCGCGCCATCGTGCGCAAACCATCCGTGTTTCTGTTCGATGAGCCGCTGTCCAATCTGGATGCGAAGCTGCGAGTGCAGATGCGGGTGGAAATCCGGCGCTTGCAACGCTCTCTGGCAACCACCAGCATCTACGTCACCCATGACCAGATGGAGGCGATGACGCTGGCTGACCGCCTTGTGGTGCTAAATGCCGGGCGCATCGAGCAGGTTGGAACGCCCATCGAGCTTTACGAGAAGCCGGCGACATCCTTTGTCGCCACCTTCATCGGCTCTCCTTCCATGAACCTCTTGCCCCTTGATGGAAAGGTCTGGAAAGCACCTGAGAATGGCAGCATTCCCGCCGGTGCCGCGACAATCGGCATCCGCCCTGAAGACCTCACCATTGCAGAGGCATCATCCGCCAGCCCGTTCAACATCCCGGTGACTGTTGCAGCCGTGGAGCTTGTAGGGGCGGAAAGCTATGTTCACGCGGAGATGTCGGACGGGAACCCGATCGTCTTTCGTGTTGCCGGTCGCTCGGCCATCGAGATTGGCGACACAATGGCCATCACGGCCGATGCAGCTCGTTTCCATCTGTTTGATGCAGACGGAAAACGTCTCTAAAACTTTTCGACCCAACTGGCCCGGATTGATCCGGGCCAGTCGCCAGCACAACATGGTCTCAAGCTCCGGTCGGCTCCATTTCCGGGTGATGCCGGTTTTTCCTGAAGAGCGACTTCAGAAAGTCTGAAAACCGCTCGATCTCCACGAAGATCACGGGCGTCATGAACAATGTCAGGATCTGGCTGACAATCAGCCCGCCCACCACGGCAATACCCAGCGGCTGGCGCAGCTCCGAGCTGGCACCTGTTCCAAGAGCAATCGGAAGCGCCCCGAACAACGCGCAGAATGTGGTCATCATGATCGGACGCAGGCGACGAACCGCCGCCTCATGGATCGCCTCAAGCGTTGGCATTTTCTCCTCCCGCTGCAGGGTCAGCGCGACGTCGATCATCATGATGGCGTTCTTCTTGACGATGCCGATCAGCATCAGAAGGCCGATAAGGGCGATAATCGACAGGTCGAAACCAAAGAGTTTCAGCGTCAGCAACGCACCAAAGGCGGCAGATGGCAGACCGGAGAGGATTGTCAGCGGATGCAGGAAGCTTTCATAGAACACGCCCAGCACGATGTAGATGGTGAGGATTGCAGCACCGATGAGGAGACCGGTGCTGTCACTCGTCTGCTTGAAGATTTGTGCGGCACCGGCAAGATTGGTCGTGACCGTCGATGGAAGCGCGATCTTTTGCTTCAGCGCATCAAGCTGCTGCGTGGCCTGCCCCAAAGAAACGCCAGCGGGCAGGTTGAAGGAGAGTGTGACCGATGTGAGCTGTCCCGTTTGGTTGACCGTAACAGGCCCCGGTTTGCGGCTGATCGTGGCAAAACTCGATAGCGGCACCAGCGTCCCAGATGACGAAGCAACCCGCAAGGAACGCAGCGACTGCTCTGTCCAGTCAACAGACTGATCATATTCCAGAATGACATCGTAGCTGTTGCCCGTCGTCTGGATTTGCGTCGCAACATAGCTGCCAAAGGCTGCTTCCAGCGTCTTGCGCAGGGACTGTGAGGAAACGCCCAGGCTGTTTGCGCGGTCCTTATCAACCTCGACATGGGCCTGCAGGGCATTATCCTGCAAATCCGAGGCGACATCCACAAAGGTGCCGCTCTCTGCCCGCATGGCATCGGCCAGCGTTTGCGACCATTGGCGCGCCGCGTTGGCATCAATGGATTGCAGCACCACCTGATAGAGGCTCTGGGTGCTGCGCCCGCCAAAGCGCAGGCTCTGTTGCGGCGTGATAAAGGTCTTGAGGCCTGCAATGCCCGCCAGAGAATGTCTTAAGCTCCCGAGCGTCGCCTGAAGTTCCGGGCGCTGGTCGGCTGGTTTGAGCTGAACCAGCAGCGTGCCGGAGTTGAGCGCCGAGCCCCCCGGACCTGAGCCGAGCGTAGAGGTGACGTGGGCAACAGCCGGATCGGCAGACAAAATACCCGCGGCTTGGGCCTGAAGGCCGCTCATGGCCTTATAGGAAATATCCTGCCGCGCCTGCGTAGACACCGTCAGCAAGCCCAGATCCTCAGTTGGGAAAAAGCTGCGGGCAAGGCTTGAAAACATCCAGCCCGAACCGACCAGCGTGAGCAGGAACAGGATGATGACCACGGGCCTGTGAACAAGGCACCAGCCGACCGAACGGCCATAGGACTCCGTTGCCCGGTCAAACAGGGTCTTCTTTGGGTTCTCAGGTGGTGCATGGTGCGGCAGACGCGAAGCCAGCATGGGGGTGACCGTCAGGGACACGATAGCCGATGCCATGATCGCCAGGGTAACGACCACGCCGAACTCGTTCAGGACACGTCCGACGATGCCGCCCATAAGGAGGATCGGCAGGAACACGGCAACCAGCGAAATCGACATGGAGATGATGGTGCCCGTCACCTCGCGGCTGCCTTCGATGGCCGCCTGAAACGGAGGCATGCCCTCCTCGACCTTGCGGACGATGTTTTCCAGCATCACGATGGCATCATCCACCACCAGACCAACCGACAGCGTGAGGCCAAGGAGAGATATGTTGTCGATGGAAAAACCCAGCGCATACATGGCACCGAGGGTGGCAACCAGTGACAGGGGCACGGCAAGGCCGGGAATGAGCGTGGCCCAGACCTGACGCAAAAACAGATAGATGACCAGAATGACGAGGCCGAGCGTGACCATCAGTGTTGTCTCGACATCATCGACGGCAGCACGGATCGAGACCGATGCGTCATTGACAACGTTGATATGCATATTGGCGGGCAGGCTTGCCTGCAACTCGGGAAGCTTGGCCTTGATAGCATCCACCACCGCCACCGTGTTTGCGCCGGGTTGGCGCTGGACCGACAGAACGATAGCCGGCGTACCATCTAGCCAGCTTCCCTGATTGACGACCTCCACGCTGTCCTTCACCGTTGCCACATCCTGAAGCCGCACAATACGATTGTCCGGATTGGCAATGATAAGCGTACGGAACGAAGCCGCATCCGTGCGCTGGGTGGAGGCATCGAGCGTCAGTGCCTGCGAGGAATTCTGTAGGGTGCCGATGGGCGATTGGTCGTTCGCGGCTGCAAGGGTGTTGGAAAGGCCGTCCAGCGAAAGGCCTCGGCTTGCGAGTTTGGCAGGATCGACCTCCACCCGCACCGCATAGGTCTTCGCACCGAAAATCTGCGCCTGCGCCACGCCTGAAATAGTGGAAAGAGCCGGGGAAATCACGTTCTCGGCAAGGTCGTCCATCTTCGTCAACTCGGCACCATCGCTGGTCAGCGCCAGAATGATGACGGCGGCATCGGCCGGGTTCACTTTCCGATAGCTGGGCGGCGACGTCATATTATCAGGCAGTTGCCGCTGCGTTCGCGCAATCGCGGCCTGAACATCGGCTGCGGCGGCATCGATATTGCGAGACAGATTGAACTGGATGGTGATCTGAGTATTGCCGAGCGACGAGCTTGCGGTGATCGTATCGATCCCGGCTATCGTTTGAAACTGCTTGATGAGCGGCGTCGCCACCGAACTTGCCATCGTATCCGGTGCGGCACCGGCCAGCTGGGCGGAGACATTGATGGTGGGGAAATCCGCCTGCGGCAGCGCGGCGACGGGCAGGTTACGATAGGCGGAGAAACCGGCAAGCACCACGCCGATCATCAAAAGGATTGTCGCAACGGGACGACGGATGAAAATTTCGGAAATATTCATGGCGCGACACCGTTTTGGGATATCCGGGTTTCGGTGCCTGTGCCTGTGTCACCATCCGTCTGCTTGACCATAACCTGGCTTCCATTGGTCAAGCTGGCCTGTCCTTCGACGACAACCTTTTCACCCTCGGCAAGCCCTGCAGACATGCCAGCGCTATCACCATTGCTGAGTGCTACGGTTACCTTGCGTTGTTCGACCGTATTGTCGGCCCGCACGACATAGCAAACATATCCGCCTGCCAACGGCTGGAGCGCCACAACAGGCACAATCGCCAGATTATCGGCCTTGCCAGCGGTGACTGCCACTTTCAGCGACTGTCCCGGCCAGAAGTTTTCGGCGTTGTTCTCCAGCAGCATTCGCAGTTTGAAGGTGCCAGAGGCTGCATCGACATTGTTATCGATGAAGACGATGGGTCCGGTTGCACTCTGGTTTTTCGCGTCTGCCTGGGTGGGAGAGACCGTGGCGGACAGGCTTTTGGTGGCCATGGTGGCGCGGATCAACGCGAGGTCCGGTTCCGGCAGCATGAATTCGGCATAGACAGGTTTCATCTGTGTCAGTTGCACAACATTGGCACCCGGCGCGACATAAGCGCCTACGGACAGAAGCACGGCCCCCAGCCTGCCATCAAAGGGAGCGCGGATTTGCGTTTGCGACAGCGTGACATGGTCGGCGGCAAGGTTGGCCTGATCGACCAGCAATGTGGCGGCGGCCTGGCGGGCCGTGGCGCTGGCATCGCTCACCTGCTGCTGCGTATCTACGCCGGTTCTAGCCAATGTCTCGGTGCGGCTGAGGGTGGCGTTGGCGGCATCCAGCGTTGCCTGATCCTTGGCAAGCTGCGCCTCATCACGCTGAATATTGGCTTTGATCGTCCGGTCATCCAGCTGAACCAGGAGATCGCCAGCCTTCACCTCCGCGCCATCCTTGGCCAGCACATTTGCCACAATGCCGGAGATCGGGCTGGTCAAGGCGGTCGAGGCCACGGGCACTATGGTGCCGATGGTTTCCCGCTCAACCGGCAAAGCCCCTGACGTGACGACGGCAACCTTTACCGCCACAATGCGCGCCCCTGGCTGCGACGACCCGTGTCTTTCACCATGCCTGGATGGCACGTCTGCTGATGCGCGGATGCCATCGGATGCTGAGGAAGCTTCGACCGCCCAGGCCGGAAGGTAGGCTGCAAAGTCACTACGGTAAACGAAGAGGAGGATCGAAATGGCTGCGACCACCACGAGCGTTGAAATATACTTCATGCAGAAGTCCTCTGGAGAGGTTACTCTGGTTATAGATCAGCTGAATTCAGGAAAGACAGGAAATATTAAAGCAGCATAGGAAATGTAAATTTCCCATTCCGTCATTAAATTCCGTAGTAGAAGTATATTCATAGCTCACACGCCTCGCGCGCTGCGATAATAACAGGCGACGATTGCAATCATACATGAACAGACAGCCGATGGCGCGACCGTCATTGTTTCTTGACACACTTAACGCGCCAAACACTGAAAATGGAAGATGATGGGAGATTAAATTACTGTAATCTGGTCGCAGCACTGAAGGCGCGGCTGCGACCGCGCGCCACGGCTCAATCCGCCAGTTTGAATTCCAGCATGATGTTTCGCTGCAGGAAGGAGTGGTTATTATCCGACACGAGGATCAGGCGCGTCGATCCATCCGCCGCCTTGATGACATCGATGCCTTCGATATTGTCGATCTGGTCGGACAAATCCGCCTGGATCAGAACCTCACCATCCACGACAGCACCGGGCTTGATCGCATCGGCTTCAATAAGGCGGATGCGCATGCCGACGCCGAGCGCCAGATCGAACATGCGTTCCAGGAGCAGAAGATCGCCATTGGGCAGGAAAGCACCGTCTGTCACGGAAAACGCACTGTGCTTTGCAACGGTGAAAAGCCCCTTGCGTGGCCCTTCCAGAACAGCAGCGAGGAGATGACCTCTGCTATCGACGCTGGTTTCGGCAATGGTCACCATTGCCCCCTTCAGCGGACCATCGGTTGGAGACAGGGCAAGCGTTTCCATGCCCGCATTGCTGCGGAATTCCCCGTCCGGAATAAGATGCGGCAAGCGTCCAATCGGCTTCGCCGTCGCCCTGCCCTCATAGGGGTAGATATCGATGCGGGGCTGCTGTTCGAAGCTGACGAAGGCCTTGCCGGCGCGAAGGGCGAGCCCTTCGGCATCCATATCCACCTTGCGCTTGGCTTCGCGCCCATTTCGGTCCAGCATCGGGTCTATATGAACGTTTGACAGGCCTGAAAGAAGGCCGGATGCCCCGCGCTCGATCGCGCCACTCATCCAATGCCCCGTATCCAGCACAGCGAGAAAGTTCGTTCCATCCGGCAGGAAGCGAATGCTTGAAATGGCCCCGAACAGGGGTTCGGGCGAGCGCATGACAAGCCCACCCACAAATTCCAGCCTGCCGAACCGCGTCTCGGTCGAGCCGACCTTGAACACATCAATCGAACGCGATGTCACTGATACATCGACCGTGGCGGCGGCTAAGCCCGAAGGGCAAAGGGCAGCAGCCGACGCAATGGTGGCGACCATTGCTCGACAAAGAAATCTAACAGACCATGTAGAGGCTAAGGCGAACGCCGACCTAGCTGGCACGGCGCATCCTGCCGGAGCGGCGGGGGGCTGCGCTCGTATCTTCAAACAATGCGGCAAGTTGCTCGGTCATCGCGCCTGCCAATTCGTCCGCGTCCACAATGGTAACGGCGCGGCGATAGTAGCGCGTCACGTCATGGCCGATACCGATGGCAAGCAGCTCCACCGACGACCGCGTCTCGATCTGCTCGATAACTGCGCGCAGGTGCCGCTCCAGATAGTTGCCCGGATTGACCGAAAGCGTCGAATCATCCACCGGCGCGCCGTCCGAGATCATCATCATGATCTTGCGCTGTTCAGGACGGTTGATGAGGCGGTTATGTGCCCACATCAGCGCTTCGCCGTCGATATTCTCCTTGAGCAGGCCTTCACGCATCATAAGGCCGAGATTGCGGCGCGAACGGCGCCATGGCGCGTCTGCGGACTTGTAGACAATGTGGCGCAGATCGTTGAGGCGACCGGGAGATGGCGGCTTGCCATTGGCCAGCCACTGCTCACGCGATTGACCGCCCTTCCAGGCTTTCGTCGTAAAGCCGAGAATTTCGACCTTGACGCCCGAACGTTCCAACGTGCGCGCCAGAATATCGGCGCAGGTGGCAGCCACCGTGATGGGGCGGCCACGCATGGAACCGGAATTATCGATGACCAGCGAGACAACCGTGTCGCGGAACTTAGTGTCGCGCTCCTTCTTGAAGGACAGCGGCTGCATGGGGTCGATCACCAGACGCACCAGACGCGCCGGATCGAGATACCCCTCTTCCAGATCGAAGTCCCAGGACCGGTTCTGCTGCGCCATCAGGCGGCGTTGCAAACGGTTGGCCAAGCGCCCGACGGCACCCTGCAAATGCGCGAGCTGCTTGTCGAGGAACGCCCGCAGACGGTCGAGCTCGGCTTCATCGCAAAGTTCTTCGGCGGAAATTTCTTCGTCGAATCCCTGGGTGAAGATGCGGTAATCGACCTTCTCGTTGAAGTCATCAAATGGGCTGTTGGGACGGCGGGTTTCCCCTGGAGTTTCCGAATCCTCATCAAGATCGTCGGACATTTCGTCCTCCGACATCTCGGCGCCATCCATCTCGCCGTCTTCCATCTGCTCCTGAGAGGCTTCACTCTCTTCGGCAGGGGCGGCATCAGAACCGGCTTCTTCCTCGACCTGCTCTTCCTGCGTCTCGTTGCTGGCGGGCTGGTCTTCTTCGCTCTCGGTTTCCTGGCTTTCGGGCTGGTCGTCCTCGTCGCCAAAATCCTCCGCCATCTGCATGGAGGTCAGCATCTTGCGGATGAGTTTCGAAAAGGCCTTCTGGTCTTCGACAACCTTGGACAGATCCTGAAGATCGGCAGAGGCCTTGTCTTCAATGAAAGGCCGCCAGAGATCCAGCACCTGGCCTGCACTTTGCGGAGGCTTCTCGCCTGTCAGCTTTTCACGAACCATCATGGCGATGGCTTCGGCCAGCGGTGCCTCTTCCTGGGTTCTGATATTGACGAAATTCGCCTTGGCGTATTTCTCGGCATTCATCGCGCTGATGTTGGATGCCATCCCAGCCATACGCATGGCGCCGATGGATTCAACACGCGCCTGTTCTACCGCATCGAAAATCAACCGGGCATCCGGCCCCTGCGGCGACATGGTGGCGTGGATATCGCTATCGTGGCAGGCCAGACGCAACGCCATGGAATCGCCAAGGCCACGGGTAATGGCGATTTCCTGAACGGTTGGCTTCTTGGAGATTTCCGGCAGGCGCATGCGCTCGCCGGCAAGACCGGGGCGTTCATTGGCAAAGACCACTTCGACTTCCGAGTCACCCGCAATCGAGCGCACACATCCGGTAATGGCCTGACGCAGCGGTTCTGCATCGATCACCGTCCCGGATTTGGGTCTCACATTGTCGCCGCGGCCTGCCATGGGTCTTTCCTGTCGATCCTGAACGCTCACCCTCCGCCGGATGGCGGAAGGGCTGGCGTCTTCAACTCACTGGTGACATTCTCCGGAAATGCCGGGGAAAATCAGGCGCTGAGAACGATGTTCGCAGCGCTTTCCTTCAACTCGACGCCAAATGCGCGCTGATAATGTTCAGCAACCAGCGTCCGCTCCAGCTCATCGCACTTGTTGAGGAAGGTAACGCGGAACGCGAAGGCGACATCACCGAAAATATCGGCATTTTCTGCCCAGGTGATGACCGTGCGCGGGCTCATGACGGTGGAGAGATCGCCATTGACAAAGGCAGAACGGGTCAGATCGGCAACGCGCACCATCTTGGAGGCGGTTTCACGGCCCTTGGCGTTATCAAGGCTCTTCACCTTGGCAACAACGATGGCAACTTCCTGCTCATGCGGCAGATAGTTCAGCGTTGTCACGACAGACCAGCGGTCCATCTGTGCCTGGTTGATTTGCTGCGTACCGTGGTAGAGGCCGGTCGTATCGCCGAGACCAACCGTGTTGGCGGTTGCAAAAATGCGGAAGGCAGGGTGAGGACGGATAACACGGCTCTGGTCGAGCAGCGTCAGGCGACCTGATGATTCCAGCACACGCTGAATAACGAACATCACGTCCGGGCGACCGGCATCATATTCGTCGAATACCAGCGCCACATTGTGCTGGTAGGCCCAGGGCAAAATGCCGTCCTTGAATTCTGTGACCTGCTTGCCGTCCTTCAGAACGATGGCATCCTTGCCGACGAGGTCGATACGGCTGACATGGCTATCGAGATTGACGCGCACGCAAGGCCAGTTCAGACGGGCCGCAACCTGCTCGATATGGGTTGACTTACCCGTGCCGTGAAAGCCCGAGACCATCACGCGTCGGTTGTGAGCAAAACCGGCCAGAATGGCGAGCGTGGTATCACGGTCGAACAGGTAGTCCGGATCAAGATCCGGCACATAGGCGTCACCCTTCGAATAGGCAGGCACGCGCAGATCCGTGTCGATACCGAAAACGTCTCTCACAGAGACTGTGGTATCCGGCAGGTTTGTAATATCAAGGTCAATTTTGCTCATAACGACTCCAAGGCGGGTAGCAGCCACCCGGCCACAATATCTATCAGGCGCTCACAGGAAAGGGCTTAGCAGAAACCTGCTTGCTTTAACAATTGGTAGGCTTGAATTACAGCACGAAAACGCTCCTCCGAACCGCGATCACCACCATTAGCATCAGGATGGTGCTTTTTGACAAGGTCCTTATAGCTCCGTTTTATTTCGTCCTGATTGGCATTCACAGAAAGCCCAAGCGTATCGAAGGCTTTTTGTTCCAGGGTCTTGAGCTTGCGGCTCTGCTGGTAACGGGGGCCACCGGTGCGCCCCTGCCCGGATGCAAAGCCGAAGGGATCGCGGATGCGCGCATTGGTCGCACTGGCTGAACCCGATCGAAGCGTCGAATGCAGCGCACTTTCAGCAGCGCTCTTGTTGACGCCAACCGTCCAGGTGGGGCGGTGCCCGGTGATCGCCTCTTTCTGATATCGCGCGATTTCGGCGTCCGACAGGCCGGAAAAATAATTATAACCCTTGTTGTAATCCTTCACGTGCTCAAAACAGAACATGAAGAATTGCCCTTCGGCATGGCGGCCGACGGGAGCACGGTGAGCGCCCGGCTTTTCGCACCCATCCCACTGACAGGTCGGGGTCTGAATCTCAGGCTCCCGGTCCTTTCTGCGGCGTGTGCGAATGCGGTCGAAGTATTTCGAATCCAGTTTCATGGTAGCCTGATTATGGTGCGCGAAATCGCGCACAACAAGAATTGACAAAGCAGAATGTTACGGGTCTTTAGATAACCCCCTTTTAGAGGCACGACCCATTGGAGACGCCACACATGACCTTGCGCGACAGCATAGAAAACAAGCTCAAAGAAGCGTTCGCGCCTGAGCGACTCAACGTCGTTGATGAAAGTCATATGCATGCGGGACATCAGCCCGACATGACCGGAGCAGACGAAACGCATATGCGTGTTCAGATGGTGTCAGAAAGCTTCGCGGGCAAGTCCCGTGTTGACCGCCACCGCGCCGTCAACGCTCTGCTGAAGCCAGAACTGGATGCTGGTCTGCACGCGCTTGCGCTTGAGATCGCAGCCCCGGGCGAAAAGACCCGGTTCTGAGATCAGCCCGGATGCTTTTCGCTGAGGAACGACTGCACCTCTGAAGCCGCCACATCATCTGCCACGAAGGACTGGCCGATGCCGTGGGTGAGGATGAAGGTGAGCTTACCGCCCTTGACCTTCTTGTCCTGGGCAATCGCCGTCAGCAGCGTTTCAACCGGTGGCAAAGCGCCGGGAATGTCCTTCATGGTCGTCGGAAGGCCGACGGCCTTCAGGTGCGCTTCGACACGGGCGGCATCATCGGGGCTTGCCAGATTAAGCCGGGCGGAGAACTGGTGCGCGAGCACCATGCCGATGGCGACGCCTTCGCCGTGAACCAGACGACGGCTATCGTATTCGGTCGCACTTTCGAGCGCGTGGCCGAAGGTGTGGCCCAGATTGAGCAGGGCACGAACGCCATTTTCCTTCTCGTCGGCAACCACCACATCCGATTTCGCCTGACAACTGACGGCAATGGCCTCGATACGAGCCGGACCACCCGCAAGGATGTCGGTCCAGTTCTTCTCCAGCCAGCCGAAAAACTCCGGCTTGTCGATCAGGCCGTATTTGACGACTTCCGCATAACCGGCGCGAAATTCGCGCGGGCTCAACGTATCGAGTACCGCCGTATCCGCCAGAACCAGATCCGGCTGATGAAACACGCCAACAAGGTTCTTGCCGTGGCGAGAATTGATGCCGGTCTTGCCGCCAACAGACGAATCGACCTGCGCCAAAAGCGATGTCGGGATCTGCACGAAGCGAACGCCACGACGAACAATGCCTGCGGCAAAGCCCGCGAGATCGCCGATGACGCCGCCACCCAGCGCAATCACCGCATCGTTTCGCTCAATCCGCGCCGCAAGCACGGTATCGCAAACGGTCATCAGATGTTCGAAGCTCTTGGTCTTCTCACCGGCCGGCAGCGTCAGGGAGACAGCCTCGATGCCATCCGTCTGAAGACCATCCATCAAAGCCTCGAGATAGAGCGGCGCAACATGCTCGTCGGTGATGATGGCGGCGCGCTTTCCTTTCAGGCGCGACGAAATCTCGCCCCCTGCACGGCTGACGAGGCCAGGCCCGATCAGAATATCATAGGCACGGTCCGGGAGCGGCACATGCACGAGGCGTTCATCGGCTGGCATTTCGTGAGATGTCATGGATCAGGCTTTCTGCTCTGCACCGACGATTGCTTCCAGCACTTCGTGCACGATGATTTCCTTGCGGACATCGCGTGACTCGATCGTTATGTCGGCTTCTTCATAAATCGGGTAGCGGCGCTCCATCAGAGCCTGCAATGTGGCCTTCGGGTTCTCGGTCTTCAGCAAAGGGCGGTGTTCGCGTTTGCTGACGCGATCCCACAGCACGTCGAGATCGGCTTTCAGCCACATGGATATGCTGCCGCGCTTGATGTGCCTGCGGGTGCCCTCATTGATGAACGCGCCACCACCGGTGGAAACCACCTTCGGCCCGCCCCGCAACAGCCGCTTGATGACCCGCTTTTCGAGCGCCCGGAACTCGTCTTCGCCGTAAGCGGTAAACAGTTCGGAAATCGTCATGCGCGATACGCGCTCGATTTCAACGTCGGTGTCGATGAATGGTATCCTGAGCTGTTGGGCGACCAGCCTGCCAATGGCGGACTTGCCCGCACCCATCAAGCCCACGAAAACAAGGTTCCGCTTTCCAAGCGCAGCCCGCGCTCTTTCACCGATCGATTTCTCACCCGTAGCAGGATGAAAACTTGTATTGGGTTCGCTCATGAATGATGGTCCGTTTGGGATCGGTATCTGCAAATGTTTACCAAGCGTCAAGCCTAATTGCGCCTTATAGAACGAGAATCGCGTCGACGAGCCATGGCAAATGCGAGGTGCGGACCTTGCCTTTGCCGCAACTGCGCCTGATATGAAGCCAAAGACTGACCGGAGTGTGCATGCCAACCCTTTTTCGCTTCATCTTAGTTCTGGCCGCCATCGCTGGCATCATCTATGGCAGCATGCTGTCGCTCGTCATGCTGGTGGAGCCGCGGGAACGGGAAATTACGGTCAGAATTCCATCCGAGCGGCTGAACCCGCCCACCCCTTGAGGACGAAGGCTGCTTCAATGAAGGCTCAGGACAATGCGCGGCTGGAAAGTTTCCTGGAAATGATGAGCGCCGAACGGGGATCGGCCACCAACACGCTGACATCCTATGAGCGCGATCTGAACGACCTCGCAGACTTTCTGACAGAGCGCAAAGTGGTGTTCAGCGAGGCGGCGTCATCAGATCTATCTGCCTATCTCACCCATCTTTCGGCACAGGGCTTTGCCGCCTCCTCGCAGGCCAGGCGCCTGTCCTCCATGCGGCAGTTTTACAAGTTTCTCTATTCGGAAGGTCTACGCGGCGATGACCCGACGGGCATACTGGATGCGCCGCGCAAGGGTCGCTCCCTGCCAAAAACCATGAGCGTTGCCAATGTTACCGCGCTTTTAGCCCAAGCCTCCCAAGAAGCAGAAACGGAAGGTCCTGGCCAGCTTGCGCGCATTCGCATGCATCTGCTGCTGGAGCTTCTCTATGCGACCGGCATGCGGGTGAGCGAGCTGGTTTCCCTTCCGGCCAAGGTTTTGCGCCATGAAGGCCGCTTCCTGATGATCCGGGGGAAGGGCAACAAGGACCGGATGGTGCTGTTGTCGCGCGCGGCCATGGCGGCAATGGACAGATACGAACAGGCAAGAAAAGCCCTGGCACCCCAAAAGGAAGGCCAGCCTGAAAGCACGTGGCTATTTCCGTCCAACGGCAAGGAGGGGCATCTGCCACGTCAGGTGTTTGCCCGCGACTTAAAAGATATCGCCATTCGCGCCGGGCTGTCACCATCCACCATATCCCCGCACGTGATACGGCACGCTTTTGCCAGCCACCTGCTCCAAAATGGTGCAGACCTGCGCGCCGTGCAGGAACTGCTTGGCCATTCGGACATTTCCACGACACAAATCTATACCCATGTGCTGGAAGAAAGGCTGCAAGAGCTGGTACAAACGCACCACCCTCTTGCCAAACAGGCCAAAAACCTTGAATAGAGCGTCCAAAACCGCCGGAATAATCCGGTACAACCTTGCGCAAAACGATCGGAATCGGATCTCATGCACAGCTACCTCGACTTCGAAAAACCTATCTCGGACCTCGAAGGCAAAATTCTCGAGTTGAAAAAACTCGCTGCCGAAGACGAGAGTATAGATACGTCGGAGGAGATTTCCCGTCTTGAATCGCGCGTTCAGGACGCGATGCAGGATATCTACTCCAAACTGAACGCCTGGCAGAAGACGCAGGTTGCGCGTCATCCCCAGCGGCCCCACTTCGTTGACTACGCCAAGGCGCTGTTCACTGATTTTACGCCGCTGGCTGGCGACCGCAAATTTGCCGAGGACGCCGCGATCCAGGCAGGTCTCGGCCGTTTCAACGGACAGGCAGTCGCCATCATTGGCCAGGAAAAGGGCAGCGACACCAAATCGCGCCTGAAACACAATTTCGGCAGCCCGCGTCCCGAAGGATACCGCAAGGCGATCCGCGTGCTTGAGCTGGCCGACCGTTTCGGTCTTCCCGTCGTAACCTTGATCGACACTGCAGGCGCCTATCCAGGCGTTGGTGCCGAAGAGCGCGGACAGGCGGAAGCCATCGCGCGTTCAACGGAAATGTGCCTCAACGCCAAGGTTCCAATCATCTCTGTTGTCATTGGCGAAGGCGGATCTGGCGGAGCCATCGCTATCGCCACCGGCAACCGCGTCTACATGCTGGAACACGCGATCTATTCGGTGATTTCGCCCGAAGGTGCGGCCTCCATTCTGTGGCGCGACTCCACACGCGCCAAGGAAGCGGCCACCAATATGCGCATCACCTCAGAGGATCTGCGGTCGTTGGGCGTGATTGATGGCATCATTCCCGAACCGATGGGCGGTGCCCACCGTGATCCGGCCAAGGTTATCGCAGCAACCGGCAAAACCATCGACGCGGCACTGCGCGATCTGGTTCCGCTGGCAGGCACGCAGCTGCGCGCTGAACGCCGCCAGAAGTTTCTCGATATCGGCCGCAGCCTCTAAACCACAATTGCCGACAAAAATTGAACCCACCCGCCGCAGCGGGTGGGTTTTTGCGTTTAAACCACAGGCAGTGACCGCGAATGCCATGCGGCATGTTCGATAAAAGTGAACAACTTAACCATTGCTGTAGCAATGCCTTGCATAAGCAACCGCCGCTGGACTATTTACGCGATATCTAAAAAAATACGGGGCTTGCGGTGGCTAAATTATCTGCGTTCATTCAACGAACGCTTATCATGCTTGGGGTGGGCGTTGTCCTGCTCGTGGGGATGGTTGCGACATCGCTCTGGCTGGTCCAGGCAAACAACAAATATTCCCAGGAAACCGCTGAACTGCGGCGACTGCGCGCCTCCATTCTCGACGTCCTGACCACCGTACAGGATGCAGAAACCGGACAGCGTGGTTTTCTTTTGACGAGTGACGAGCGCTATCTCGTGCCCTATCAGGACGCATTGGCGACGCTGGCCAACAAGCGTGCCCTGCTTGTTGAACGCGTCGGCGACCGGCCAGAATACAAGCCCGAACTTGAGCCACTGCAATCCAACCTCGACGCCAAGCTGGCCGAAATCGGGCGCGGCATCGAGCTGGTCAGAAATGATCGGATGCCTGAGGCCATCGAGCTTGTGCGCAGCGATACCGGCCTTGCCTATATGCGCGCCATCCGCGACACGCTCAACCACTTCCAGCAGATGACGGACGATCGGCTTCGCGTCATCGTGGCCGACCAACTATCGGCGGCAGAGAACCTTCGCTGGGTAACGATTGGCGGGGCCATTGCCATTCTGGGCGTGCTGGGCGGCGCGCTGGCACTGATCATGAAATATATCCGCGAGCTTATGCGCTCCCGCGAAGAGGTGGATGAACTGAACCGCGGACTGGAAGAGCGCGTGGATGAGCGAACCCGTGACCTCATTCGAGCCAATCAGGAAATCCAGCGTTTCGCCTATATCGTGACCCATGATCTGCGCGCACCGCTGGTCAACATCATGGGCTTCCTTTCGGAGTTTGATGCATCGCTGAAGCCGGTTCAGGCATTTGTTCTTGCGGATGGAAAGCCGCTATCGGAGCGGGAAGTGCAGGACGCACGACTTGCTGTGCAGGAAGACCTGCCTGAAGCCATGGGCTTCATTCGCTCGTCCACGCGCAAGATGGACCAGTTGATCAACGCCATCCTGAAAATCTCCCGCGATGGACGCCGCAAGCTTCAGGCTGAGAAGGTCGACCTTAAGGAAATCCTGACATCGGCAGCGGCAAGCGTGCAGCATCAGGTGACCGCCGTTGACGGCAAGATCGACGTGGACGTGCATAGTTTCACTGTCATCAGCGACCGTATTTCTCTGGATCAGATCCTCGGCAACCTCTTCGATAACGCCGTAAAATACCAGATGCCCGGACGCCCGCTTGAGCTGAGCGCCCGCATTCTGCCGCAAGGCCGGGGTATTGTGCGCGTTGATGTGAGCGACAATGGTCGCGGTATTGCCGACGACGATTACGAGCGCATTTTCGAGCTCTTCCGCCGCGCCGGAGAGCAGGACCAGCAGGGCGAAGGCATCGGCCTTGCCCATGTGCGCTCGCTCATCAGAAATTTAGGCGGAGACATTACGGTTGTGTCCGAGCTTGGCAAGGGCAGCACGTTCCACCTGACATTGCCGACAGACCTTAGAAAAATCACGCGAGGAAGCGACATATGAAAGCAACAGGCCAGGAAGTGACAATTGTTATGGTCGAAGACGATGAAGGCCACGCACGCCTCATCGAAAAGAATGTGCGGCGCGCAGGCGTCCACAACGAAATCGTTCCCTTCACGCTCGGCCATAAGGCGCTGGATTTCATTCTGGGGCCGGAGCGCGATGGGCTGGTCAGCAAGGACCGCTATCTTCTCATTCTGCTCGACCTGAACCTGCCGGATATGTCCGGCATCAAGATCCTTGAACAGATCAAGAGCAATGAATACACAAAGCGTCTCCCGGTTGTGGTATTGACGACCACGGACGACGAGACAGAGATTCAGAAATGCTATGATCTTGGCGCCAATGTCTATATCACCAAGCCGGTGGACTATGAGGGCTTCGCGACCGCCATCAGAAATCTCGGCCTATTCTTTTCCGTAATCCAGGTCCCGTGAAAGCCCAATGACCCTGCGAATCCTCTATGTTGATGACGACCCAACGCTCGCAAAGCTCGCGCAGCGGGTTCTCGGTCGTCATGACATTACTGTGGTTCACGCAGCGTCGGTCAGCACGGGCTTGGAGGAGTTCGAGGCGGGGTCTTTCGATGCCGTTGTTCTGGATCACTATTTCCAGAACGGCACGGGGCTGCAGTTTCTCGCCGCCATCGGCGAGGCATCGCGCCGCATTCCCATTCTCTACGTGACCGGTGCCAGCGAAGCACAGGTCGCCATCGATGCCTTGAAGGCGGGGGCCGCCGATTACGTCATCAAGAATGTGGCGGATGATTTCTTTCCGCTTCTGCTCAATTCCATTGAGCAGGCGCTGGAAAATTTCCAGTTGCGCCGCGAAAAGGAAGATGCCGAACGGCAATTGGTTCAGGCCAAGGAACGCGCAGAGCTGATGGCCAAGGAGATGAACCATCGCATCGCCAACAGCCTCTCGCTCGTATCTGCGATGATCCGCATGCAGCTTAATGCCGTCGCGACGGAGGAAGCGCGCACAGCGCTTCTGGAAACCCAAAGCCGTATCTCAGCCATCGCCGGCGTTCACCGCAGCCTGTACACAGCAGACAATGTCGGGGAGGTCGAACTCAATGCGTATCTCTCCTCCATCATCAATGATCTGGCTAGATCCTCTCGCGACAGTGAGAAAATCCGCATATCCACGCGGATGGACACCGTCACGGCAACGCCCGATCAGGCCGTTGCTTTGGGCGTGATCGTAACCGAACTGACCACCAACGCATTGAAATACGCCTATCCCGGCGGCGAGGGCGAAATACGCATCCATCTGACCCGCGATAGCGGCACGATCAGCATGGTTGTGGAAGATGATGGCGTCGGCATCAATGGCGAGAACCCGCCCAAAGGCACGGGTCTTGGCACGCGTCTGATTGGCGCGATGACGCAAAGCCTGCGGGCAAACCTCACACAGTCTGCCACAGCCTCATCGAACGGCGCTTCCATATGCGTTCAGTGGGAAGAAGACAGTTCCACCCACTGAACATAATGGTGCCTTACATCGTGTCCAACATCGGCGCCAAGGCGACGGACTGCCCAACTGGCGCACCCGACATGACGACAATGGGCGTTCCATCCGGCACACGGTTATAGAGATCGATAATATCCTGGTTCATCATCCGTACGCAGCCCGACGAGACGGATTTGCCGATGGTCCACCATTCCGGTGAACCATGCAGACGATAGATCGTATCCACTCCATCCTTGAAAATGTAAAGCGCACGCGCGCCCAGCGGGTTGTTGAGCCCCGGTGCCATGCCGCCATTAGCGGCGCTATAGGGAGCCAGTTCCGGCTGGCGGCCAATCATTTCGTCCGGCGGTGTCCAGCGCGGCCATTGACGCTTGTACTGGATGACACCCCTTCCCGCCCACTCGAAGCCGGCGCGACCAAGACCGACGCCGTAACGCATTGCCTGTCCGCCCTCATAGGTGAGGTAAAGGAAGTGATTTGCCGTATCGACGACGATCACGCCGGGGCGTTCACCGGTTGGGTTGGTGACCATCTGGCGATAGAAGCGGCGGTCGATTTTTTCGTAAGGGATCGCGGGCAGAGGAAACTGCTCATCAGGCTTGGCGCCGTAGATCTCGGCATAGAACGGGTCGGCCACAGGCTGCACGTTGCTTTCGACCTCGCGCGGCGTGGTGGTGCATCCGGCAAGCGCGGTCAAAGCCAGACCTCCCGTGCCGAAGAGGAAAGACCTGCGGGTCGTATCTTGCATCGTCAATTTCTGTCCTTAAGGTTTTATCTTGCACCCGCAAAAGGGTCCGCAAGTGCCGCTTCTGGGCGGCTGATGGGGTATTTCGTACCGGAAACTTTTGCTGCCATGCTTTTCGGGCCATTGTTTTTCAAAAGCGCACGGAAGCTGGGATGCATGCCGCCATCGACATAGGCGCTGACAGCGCTTGGCTTGACCCCATTGAGCGCCAGCGCAAGCTTCTGCTGCTCGGCGCTCAGCTTTGCGGCGATTGCCGGGTCCGGCTGGGTGGTCATGGGCGGGCAGCTGGCCAGCGGATCGTTTGGTTCACCACCGTCAAACTCGGCGTTGAACACGTAGCGACGTCCGCAGACCGACACTTTTGGCTGACGTCTTGTCAGCTCAAACGTGTCGTATCCTTCTTTCATCGTCTTCCAGAACGGAAAGTTCGGGTCGTCCTTATAGGTAGCCATGTTGCGGGCCGTCATGCGAAACGGAAAGGCCTGTACCTGAAACTGGCTTTGTCCGCCTTTCAGCGCACGGTCGACAATCGCGTAGATTTCACCCACCTGCTGATCGGTCATCGCGTAGCAGCCCGACGACGAACAGGCGCCATGCACCATCAGCGCCTCGCCGGTATAACCCAGCGCGGATTCCAGCTTGTTGGGATAGCCCAGATTGAACGAGACGAAATATTGTGAGTTCGGGTTCAGCATTCCCGCTGAGACGTGGTAAAAACCTTCAGGCGCCTGACGGTCGCCGCTCTTGGTCTTGGGACCGAGCTTTCCAGACCAGCGGCACATGGGATAGGTCTTGAACAAAGCGTAGCTGCCGGTCTTGTCGACCTTCCAGACTTCCAGTTCACTTTCCTGCTTGAAGATGCGCACCAGAACCGGGCTTTCGGGCTTCATGCCTTTCGCAGACATGGAGGCAGCAACCCTGGAGGAGAGTTTCGGCGCAGCCTTCTCGGCGCTATCGAGACCCATGGATGTGCAGGCAGCCAGCGCCGCGCACAGACCGGCAACAGCCGCGCCGCGTGCCATCGTTCTTGCAACAGCTTGTAAATTCGAAGGTATGAACCTCGAAAACATCGATTTAGTCATTAAAACGCCTTGCCCGCCTCAGTAAGCGATACCGTACATAGAGAAGTTGGCCGCATCGCGGCAACCGTCCCAGAGGACAAAGAGTCGTGAATTTCCGTTACAGCTTCGTTAATCATGACTACACAACATAGTGAGGCCGTGCTGATGGGAAGCGACCGATGATCCCTCTTTCGCCATCCTTCTACGCAAGAGACGCTGTGCTGGTGGCGCAGGCGCTCATCGGCTGCACATTTCATGTTCATTCAACCGCGGGCATTATCGTTGAAACGGAAGCCTATCGGACGGATGATCCGGCGTCTCACAGCTTCAATGGACCGACGCCGCGAACCCGCACCATGTTTGGCCAACCTGGCCATCTCTATGTCTATCGCTCCTACGGGCTGCACTGGTGCGCCAATATAGTCTGCACGCCGGGGTCAGCCGTTCTGATCCGCGCGCTGGAACCGACCGATGGTCTCGACATCATGGCCGTTCGCCGCAACATGAGCGATCCGGCCAGACTTTGCTCGGGGCCTGGAAAGCTTGCGCAGGCGCTCGGGATTACGCAGGAGATGGATGGAGCGCCGCTTTCCGGCGACGCAATTTTTGTCAGCGCTGCTGCATCGCCCGCCGTCACAGTGGCTGGCCCGCGTATCGGCATATCCAAGGCCATCGACCATCCCTGGCGCTTCGGCATGGCCCAATCGCGGTTTCTCAGCCGGAAATTTCCGGGTTGAGGCTGGACATACGCCTCTCTCAAAATCGCCGCAGATTTGGCACGAAATTGCAGGCGAAACCACAATGACGATAGCAGCACCTGACTGTGCGTGCTTAAGTGACGAGGATACACCGGCCAGTCTTGGACCGGGTGCGAATGCAATTGGACGAAGGACGCAGCATGACCATCAAACCGAACTCCATAGAAGGCCGCGATATCGCCTATCAGATGCACCCGAACGTCAATCTGCGAAAGTACGAGAAAACTGGTGGGCTGGTCATCGAATCCGGCGATGGCGTCTATGTTTTCGACAATAACGGCAAGCGTTACATTGAAGGTCTTGCCGGCCTCTGGTCTGTTGCCGTGGGCTTTGGCGAACAGCGCCTCGTAGACGCAGCGAAGACGCAGATGGAAAAGCTGCCCTACTACCATACCTTTGCCTACAAGACCCATGGACCGTCCATCGAGCTTGCGGAGACGTTGATCCAGATGGCGCCGGTGCCGATGTCGAAAGTGCATTTCACATCATCCGGTTCGGAAGCCAATGATCTTGCCTGCAAGATGGTCTGGTACCGCGCCAACGCGCTTGGCGACAAGGACAAGAAAAAGATCATCGGTCGCATCAAGGGCTACCACGGGGTAACGATTGCGTCTGCCTCTATCACCGGATTGCTACGCAACCACGAGAGCTTTGACCTGCCGCTGGATCGGATGGTCCACACCTCCTGCCCGTCCTATGTGCATTTTGGCCATGACGGTGAGAGCGAGGCGGATTTCACAGCCCGCATGCTAAAGGATCTCGAAGACCTCATTCTCAAGGAAGGCCCGGAAACCGTCGCGGCCTTCTGGGGAGAGCCCGTGATGGGCGCGGGCGGCGTGCTCGTGCCACCAGACGGATATTGGGAAGGCGTGCAGAAGATCCTGAAGAAATACGACATTCTGCTGGTTGTCGATGAAGTCATCTGCGGTTTCGGCCGAACCGGCAAAATGTTCGCGTGCCAGACCTATGGCATTGAGCCGGATGTGCTCATTGTGTCCAAACAGATTACGTCGTCCTATATGCCGCTTTCGGCAATCCTGATGAATGACAGTTTCTACCAGCCAATTGCCGATGAATCTGAGCGGATCGGCGTGTTCGGTCACGGTTTCACGGCATCGGGCCATCCTGTTGCCACAGCCGTTGGACTTGAGAACCTGAGGATCATCCAGGAGCGCGATCTGGTTGGCAATGCAGCCCGCCTTTCCCCGCAGTTCCTGTCGCGCCTTTCGGGGTTGGCAGAACACCCTCTTGCCCATTCGTCGCGTGGCGTGGGCTTGCTTGGCGCGCTGGAAATCAAACCTTTCGCTGAGGGGAAGGTTGGCGATGCGGCACTGACGGTGGCAGCAGCGCTTGAAAAGGAAGGGGTGATTTGCCGCGCCGTGGGTGACGCAGTTTGCTTCTGCCCCCCATTGATCATCACAGCCGAGCAGATCGACGACATGTTCGACGCGCTTCAGCGCGCTCTGGATGCTGTCGCGGCGGCCCGCGCCTCGTCAGGTCTTTGATCGACATCGAAGGTGCGGGGGTGGCTTGAATTCGGCACGCCGCTCCTTACCTTCTAGTCAACATCAATGGAGCGTGTCCGAATGAGCGAAGAACGTCGCTACATGTTGTTGACCGGGGCAAGTCGCGGGATTGGCCACGCAACCGTCAAGTTTTTCCAGTCGAAAGGTTGGCGCATTTTGACTGTCTCGCGGCAGGCGTTTTCGGAGGAATGCGCCTGGCCATCTGCCCGCGAAAGCCATATTCAAGCCGATCTTTCCGATCTGTCGCAGGTTGAGCGTCTGGCTGAAACCGTGCGAGAGCGCCTCCCACACGGGCGGCTTCATGCGCTGGTCAACAACGCTGGAATTTCACCCAAAGGACCGGAAAAGAGCCGGCTTGGCGTGATGGGCACGGATGCTGATGTCTGGACGCAAGTGCTCAATGTCAATGTCATATCCACTGCGCTGATTGCGCGGGCCTTGATGCCTGAGCTTGAAGCCGCCAAGGGATCCATCGTCAACGTGACCTCGATTGCCGGTACACGCGTACAGCCCTTCGCAGGCGTGGCCTATGCTGCATCAAAGGCTGCACTGGGATCGCTGACACGCGAAATGGCCCATGAATTCGGTCGGCGAGGTGTGCGAGCCAACGCCATCGCGCCGGGCGAGATCGCGACCTCCATTCTTTCGCCAGGGACGGACGATCTGGTGGCAGCTGAAGTGCCGATGCTGCGATTGGGCGATCCGCGAGAGGTGGCCGAGACCATCTATTTTCTCTGCACCGAGGCCTCGTCCTACATCAATGGGGCAGAAATCCACATCAATGGTGGACAACACGTCTGATAAGAGCCTGATCACATCTTCGCCCTCACTCGATGCGAGGGCGAAGCTGCATTTAAAATTTCAGCTAAAATTCAAGACAGGCCGAGTTTTGACGCTGCGGAATTCGCCTCATCCATCGATGCATCGAGGGTTGCTTTCAGGATCCGCAGCTCCGCCTTGAGCCTTGGGCTCAAATCGAGTTTTTGCCAGTCAACGAGTTTCTGTTGCCACTCCGCGACTTCTACGATCAGCTCGCGCGACTTGTCGCCAGTCTCAGGGTTCACCGTCCGGGCTGCACGCTCTGCATTTTCGGAGAGCTCCACCAACTCGACAGTGCTTACAATCCACGTTGGAAGAGCAAGGCGCAATGTGGCAATTTCAGATACAACGGAATCATCCGCGCTATAGTTGGTCATCAAATTTCCTGATCTGTGTCATGAGGGGTGCCAACAACTGGCAAATGCTGCGTGGCTAGGCGCCTTTCCCAGGTCGTTCCCGGGTCGCGTCCTTGATTCCCTGTTCCGCCTCTTCGACCAGCTTTTTCCTGTTTTCATCAGGCTTGTCGCCCGTGCGGGCGGCATCACTTGTGGGGTCGGGCTTCTCTGTCATGGTGGCTCTCCTTCTTGGAAGGACAACACGACCTACTCTCATTTGTTCCCATGTCTCGCAAACAGTGTGGAGCGGCAGCATAGAAAGGCCTATCTGGCTGCCATGCTGGCGACGAGATCACTGAATCTCTCGCCCTGAACGCCCACATGGCGTCTCAGCAGGTTGCGCGCTTCATCTCCATCTCCGGCAAAGATCGCATCGACGACAGCGCAATGCTCCGCAAAGGATGTTGAGAGCCGGTTGCGAACGCGAAGCTGGAGACGGCGGTGTGGGCGTAGTCGGCGGTGCAATTGCAGACATTGCTCTTCCAGAAAGGCGCTTCGGCCCGCCGCGTAGATTGCTTTGTGAAACTCTTCATTGTCGTAATAATAGGCGTCGCTGTCTCCGGCAGCGGCCGATTGCCTGCACTTTTCATGGGTCGCGGTAATGGCTTCGCGCGAGCTTGCATCCAGCCGCCGTGCGGCAAGCGACCCGGCAAGACCTTCAAGCTCGGCCATCACCTCGAACATTTCGTAGACGCGGTGCGGGCCAGGATCGATCACGATGGCACCACGCCTTGGCCTGATCTCGATCAGGCCGATGGCATCGAGCTGCATCAGCGCCTCACGAACAGGGGTGCGCGACACACCGAAACGGGTTGCCAGCACGGTCTCGTCAAGCCGCTCGCCCGGCTTGAACTCGTTGGAAAGAATAGAATTTTCGATTTCATCGCGAAGCCAGCGGCCGGTATTTTCTGACATCAGACTGCTTCCTTCATACGCAAATGTTATTCTTGTATACACGATTGGATAATTCGTGTACGAAAAAGCTGTTGCTATATACTATCTGTGGAACCGGGGTGTGGGAAGTGCCACTGCCCGGCTGGCGATAAAGGAAATTGGCTATGTCTGAAGCTTCCTTCTTTACCGACATGTTGCAAAGCATCACGGATCGCGGTCGCCAGCTGCTTTTTTCTGGCTCGCGTGCAAACCGTGCTCCCACGGAACTGGATCTTCAAACACTCTGCGAGATGTTGCTGTCGAGCCGCGGCGAGGCATCGGGCATGGCGCTGGCCGCCGAAATTCTGGACCGCTGGGCGGCACTGGATGAGGAAGGCATACAAAGCTTTTTCCAGATGCTGCATGAAAAATTCGGCCCCGAGGCAGGCGCTCTCGAAAAGGCAATCGAGACGTATCAATCCGATAAAAGCTCGGCCTCGATCATCGCGCTGCATCAGGCAGCAGAGTCGCGCCGTCAGGAGCTTCTTCGCCGGCTGAACCACGCGCCCAACGGCACCGCACGCCTTGTGCAGATGCGCCAGCAACTTGTCAGCTCAAAGGACCAGTCCGAAGGTTACCGTGCGCTCGACGCCGATTTCACGCATCTGTTCGGCTCCTGGTTCAATCGCGGCTTCCTGACCTTGAGGCCCATCGACTGGTCAACACCTGCCTATATCCTTGAAAAAATTATCAAATATGAGGCCGTCCACGAGATAGCAGGATGGGAAGAACTACGCCGTCGTCTGGCCCCTGCCGACCGCCGCTGCTTTGCATTCTTCCACCCTCGCCTCGTCGATGAACCCCTAGTGTTTGTCGAGGTCGCGCTCACCCGGTCCGTGCCCCGCGCCATCGCCGATGTGCTGGATGAGGGCCGCGAACATATCCGTGCGGACGAGGCAACGACGGCGGTCTTCTATTCGATTTCCAACTGTCAGGATGGATTGCGTGGCATTTCATTCGGCAACTTCCTAATCAAGCAGGTGGTGGATGATCTACGCAAGGACCTGCCGGGCCTGAAGAATTTCGTGACGCTGTCTCCTGTTCCCGGTTTTGCCCGCTGGCTGTCGAAACTGCGCGCAGAAACGGCGCAAGCCGCCCTGCCCGAAACAGTCCGCAAGACCCTGATGGTGATGGACGAGCCCGGCTGGGACGAAAACGCAGCCGCCACCGCAGAGTTGGAGCGCGTGCTTTTACCGCTTGCCGCGCGTTACTTCCTCACCGAGCGCACGCCAGAGGGCCGCCCCGTCGACCCGGTTGCCCGTTTTCATCTGGGCAATGGAGCGCGGCTCGAACAGTTGAACTTTCTTGGAGACCGCTCCGCAAAGGCCATGCAGCAGGCGCATGGGCTGATGGTCAACTATCTCTACAAGCTGGACGATATTATCGCAAACCATGAAGCCATGGCGCAGCGCGGCGAAGTGATTGCTTCGTCAGACGTCAAAGGCTTTCTCAATCACATCGAAGACGGTCGGACGAAGGCCAGCCAACAAGGGCCCTTCGCCCAGATCATGAACTCAACGCTTGGAGGAGCGCGCAAGTGAGCAACCAACTATTCGACGCAATCAGGTCTGCGGCGCAGGAAGACGCATCTTTCATTCGCGTCGGCAAAGACCACACATGGACCTATGGTGACGCGGTTGCCCTGTCGGGCCGTTTTGCCAGCGCAATGGACAGATTGGGCATTCAACCCGGCGACCGGGTGGCCGTGCAGGTGGAAAAGAGTGCCGAGGCGCTGATCCTGTATCTCGCCTGTGTGCGGGCCGGTGCCGTCTATCTGCCATTGAATACCGCCTATACGCTGGCCGAGCTGGACTATTTCATCGGTGATGCGGAGCCACGGCTTGTGGTCGTCGCCTCTGCCGCCCGAGATGGTGTCGAGACCATTGCCAAAAAATATGGCGCGATGGTCGAAACGCTGAACGCAGACGGAAGCGGTTCGCTGCTTGATCTGGCACGTGATGCGCCCGCTGACTTTGTCGATGCCTCACGCGGTCGCGATGATCTAGCAGCCATCCTCTACACGTCGGGCACCACAGGGCGGTCCAAGGGCGCGATGCTGACCCATGACAACCTCTTGTCCAATGCGCGGACTTTGAAGGATGTCTGGCGCGTCACGGCAGACGATCGGCTGATCCATGCCTTGCCGATCTTTCACACGCACGGCCTCTTCGTCGCCACCAATGTGACGCTGCTATCAGGCGCATGCATGCATCTGCTGACGAAGTTCGACCCGGAAGAAGTTCTGTCGCTGATGCCGCATTCCACCCTGATGATGGGTGTGCCGACCTTCTACGTCCGCCTTTTGCAGAGCCCGCACCTCAACAAGGACGCTGTCTCCAATATCCGCCTCTTCATATCAGGTTCGGCACCATTGCTTGCCGAAACCCATAATGAGTTCCATGCCCGCACCGGACACGCGATCCTGGAACGCTACGGCATGACCGAAACCAACATGAACACCTCCAACCCCTATGATGGCAAGCGTATCGCCGGAACGGTCGGTTTCCCCCTGCCCGGTGTCAGCGTGCGCATAACCGACCCTGCAACCGGAACCGAACTGCCCACCGGCGAAACCGGCATGATCGAGATCAAGGGGCCGAATGTTTTCAAAGGCTACTGGCGCATGCCGGAAAAGACCGCAGCCGAGTTCACGGCAGACGGCTTCTTCATCAGTGGCGACCTCGGAAAGATCGATGCCGAGGGGTATGTGCACATCATCGGCCGCGGCAAGGACCTCGTCATTTCTGGTGGCTATAACATTTACCCGAAAGAGGTCGAAGGCGAAATCGATGCGATCGACGGTGTTGTCGAGAGCGCTGTGATTGGCGTCCCGCATCCCGATTTTGGCGAGGGCGTCACGGCCATCGTCGTGCGTAAACCCGGCGCGAGCGTGGATGAAAAAGCGATTATCGGTGCATTGAGTGACCGCCTTGCCCGCTACAAACAGCCCAAACGCGTTGTTTTCGTCGATGACCTGCCGCGAAACACCATGGGTAAAGTCCAGAAGAACGTGCTCAGGCAAAACTATGCAGAGCTTTACGCCAAAGGCTGAGGAGCAAGGCGTTCAGCATGATGAGCATATGAAACCGTCTATCTGATTTCAAAACAAGACGACGCGGGAGGCGTCGTCGGGGGGAATTATGGGTATTGAAATTCTGTCTATAGGACTGCTCGTTGCCATGTTCATCATTGCAACGATACAGCCCATCAACATGGGTGCGCTGGCATTCGCGGGTGCTTTCGTTCTCGGCACTCTCGTCATCGGCATGAAAACCAGCGATATTTTCGCAGGCTTTCCTAGCGATCTGTTTTTGACGCTCGTTGCCGTCACCTATCTCTTTGCGATTGCGCAGATCAACGGCACGATTGACTGGCTTGTCGAGGGTGCCGTTCGCATGGTTCGCGGGCGGGTTGGTCTCATCCCATGGATGATGTTCCTGATTGCCGCCGTTATCACCGGCTTCGGCGCTCTCGGTCCTGCGGCCGTCGCTATTCTTGCCCCTGTCGCATTGAGCTTCGCCGTCCAGTACCGGATCCACCCCGTCATGATGGGCCTCATGGTCATCCACGGCGCGCAGGCGGGCGGGTTCTCGCCCATCAGTATTTATGGCGGCATCACCAACCAGATCGTTGAAAAGGCGGGGCTGCCTTTCGCTCCAACATCTCTGTTTCTCTCCAGCTTCTTCTTTAACCTTGCCATTGCCGTGCTGGTTTTCTTCGTTTTCGGCGGCGCGAAGGTGAAGAGCCAGGGCGCTGCCCCGTCCGACTTCCTGCCAGAACTGCATCCAGAGGGCGTAACAGCGGCCATCAGAGGCCATGGCGGCACACCCGCTTCACCCACACGCGAACATGCTTACGGAACCGCTGCCGATACCGCGCCCAAGCTGCATCTGAACAGTAAGCGCATCACGACCCTCGTAGGCCTCATTGCTCTCGGTGTCGGCGCTCTGGTCTTCAAGTTCAATGTGGGTCTTGTTGCAATGACAGTGGCCGTCGTTCTGGCCCTGCTATCGCCAGAAACGCAGAAAGCCGCCATCGACAAGGTCAGTTGGTCAACCGTGCTGTTGATCGCGGGCATCATCACCTACGTCGGCGTCATGGAAAAGGCGGGCACCGTGACCTATGTGGCCGATGCTATTTCTAGCCTTGGCATGCCGCTTCTTGTGGCACTTCTGCTGTGCTTCACTGGCGCAATCGTTTCGGCATTTGCATCCTCGACAGCCCTGCTCGGGGCCATCATCCCGCTTGCCGTTCCGTTTCTGCTGCAAGGGCATATCAGCGCAATCGGCGTTGTCGCAGCCATTGCGATTTCCACCACCATTGTCGATACCAGCCCGTTCTCGACAAATGGAGCACTGGTTGTTGCCAATGCGCCCGATAGCGAACGGCCCATGGTGCTGCGCCAACTCCTGATCTACAGCGCGCTCATCGCCATCATCGGGCCCGTCATTGCATGGCTCGTCTTCGTTGTGTCAGGCATCGTCTAACACCCGAAACACCTCAGACCAGAGACGATACAGGCCGGGATTTCCCGGCCTGTTACTTTTTGTGGAGTTTTTGCGAGTCCGCCTCAGCACGCAGCGGCCTTTCTGCGAACCGGACTTATGCGAGCCCGTACTGTATGGCCTTGTTGCGCAGGAACGACACTCCGTTATCGAAGACCTCATCCGCATCCCGCGCCACAGGGCGCCATGTGGAAATCGCGCCCGCCATGTGGGCTGGCATGCCGGCAAAGCTTTCCAGCGTCAAAGCACCCTTGAAGCCGATGGCGGCGAGAGAAGAGAAGATCGCGTCCCACGCTATGTTGCCATAGCCAGGCGTGCCTCGGTCACTCTCGGACATGTGCATGTATTTGAGGTGGTCACGCGCCGCGAGAATGCCGTTGGCCAGACCCTTTTCCTCAATATTCATGTGAAACGTGTCCAGATGGACGAAGACATTGTCCATGCCAATGCGCTCGACAAGGGCAACCGCCTGCTCAGCGGAATTGATCAGGTGGCTTTCGTACCGGTTGACGGCCTCGATACCGAACTGCAATCCGAGCGATTTGGCATGGCGAGCAACGGCACTCAAGGCGCGGGTTATATTGTCATATTCGCCCTGCGTGGGTGGAAACCCGGTTCGCTCGTTCGTGCCGCCATAGGTCACGCCTGTCAGCGCCTCGGCTCCCATTTCGGCGGCCTTGTCCAGCGCAGTGGTAAGGTGGGCGATGGCCGCATCGGGGCGTACAGACGCCCAGGCTGGCTCCGGCAACACCAGCGAGCAGGCAGCTCGAAGCTTATGCTTTTCGAGCAGGCTGCGGGTGTGTTTCCCATCGGCGGACTTTGGATCGACCAGAGGTATCTCGATCAGGTCCTGTCCGTAACTGGCAGCTCCAGCGATAGCGCGTTCTGCACCGGCATGGTCCCAGACCATGGTCCACATGGCCCCATGAATTCCAAAAGCTAGCACCTTATGTGTTCCTTTTGCAGGAGTAACGAAATCTGAAAACGATGAAGCTCTGACCCGCGCACAGCCCTTGAAGGATCAGGCACTCACATAGCCTCTGCGTTAGCAGATACAACCAGTCGCGGAAATAGAGATTACTCGGCGTCGCCCGTGACGACACCCACGAAGGGAAGTTCGCGGAAAGCGTAGGCTACATCCATTCCATAGCCGACGACGAAGTAATCGGGGCATTCGAAGCCAACGTAATCAGCCTCGAGCTGTTCCTTCCGCTTGACCTTCTTATCCAGCAGAACCGCGATGGAAACGTTGCGCGCACCGCGCTCGTAAAGCAGTTCTTTTGCGAAAAGGAGTGTACGTCCGGATTCCAGAATATCATCGATCAGAAGCACGTCGCGATCTTTAACATCGCTATCGATGTCCTTCACGATGCGCACACCTTGCGACACCGTCCCCGCACCATAGCTGGAGAGCGTGATGAACTCGACCTCGGGTGCGAGCCCGCTGTCGTGCAGAGCGCGGATGAGATCGGCTGCGAAAATGAAGGAGCCTTTCAGCACCGCAATGACGAGAAGGTCATTGGTTGGACCGGTTGCAATGCGCTTGGCCATGTCACGATTGCGCTCGGCAATCTGCTCGGCGGTGTAAAGCGGCTCGATATTTTTTCCACGAACGACGGGCATGTTCTCTCCTGCGCTTTTCCGATATTTAGCCCTTCAGACTATCGCTCGGATCGAAACGAAGGGCGTCCGGTAGCACAATCAGTGCTCGGAAACACCCGCGCCAGCAAAAGAAAGCTTAATATCTGGCGTTTTTCCACCGGGATGGCGCAGTCTTGCTGAAAATCCATACTGCCTGCCGGCCTTCATTTCAAGAACAGGAGGCTCGATCAGCATGCTTGCGACCTTTTCTCCCTTGGAGGCGAACAGATCGGCACGGATTGCCGGCACCGTTTGCGGCTCGGCGCTGTTGTTCTCGATGACACCGTTGATGACCAGCACGCCCATGCCGCCCGCATCCTGCGGGGCAATCGAGATATGGGTGATGGCTAGCGGATCGACGGGAGCCGCCGTTGCCGAACTCTGGTGAATGAGCATGGTAAATCCGCCTGATATGAAGAACACGCCGACGACGGCCGCCGCGACGATGGCCGAATAGCCATCGACAGACAGACCAGACAGCTTCCGGTCGAGCCAGTCGATCAGGGAGCGTATCGCACCCAGCGCCGATACGCGTTGCGGCCTTGGCTGTTGAAAAACCCGACGCCTGTTGTCGTTTCCGTAGTCACGAAAAGGCGTTTCCTTTATCGTGACAAACTCCGCGTCTATGATATCGGCATCATGACGTGTGCGCGCGGTTTTGCGAAGAGGCGCTTCAGGCATCAAAAGGTCGAGATCAAGTGTTGCGTGCCGGCGGGATGAACGGAACATACCCATGAAGTTCCCTCGGTCAGAGTCTCAGCCTCAAGAAACTTGGGCATTGAATGAAATCCTGCCTAGTCGTAAATTTAATTGGTTAATGCTTCGCAAAGATTGTGGGCTTAACATTCTCGACAGGCCTCTCCACGGGGCGAAAGCCCGGCAATGCCGCACACTTCTCAAGACGAGAAACAAAAGACTGGAAGTTCGTTGATCCATTTTGAAAATGTCGGGTTGCGGTACGGCATGGGCCCGGAAATTTTGCGGGACATGACCTTTGACATTCCCAAAGGCTCATTTCAGTTCCTGACCGGCCCATCCGGCGCCGGAAAGACTACCCTTTTGCGTTTGCTTCTGATGTCGTTGCAGCCAACGCGTGGCCATATTCGTATGTTCAGCCGCGATGTGTCGCGCATTCCACGCAGTGAGCTGCCGCTGCTGCGCCGCCGCGTCGGCATCGTGTTTCAGGACTTCCGCCTGCTGGACCATCTGACAACTTATGAAAATGTGGCACTTCCGCTTCGCGTCCGGGGCAAGGAAGAGAGCGCCTACCGCAACGACGTCATCGAACTTTTGAAGTGGGTTGGCCTTGGAGAACGTATCAATGTTCCGCCAGCCATTCTCTCAGGCGGCGAGAAACAGCGTGCCGCCATTGCGCGCGCGTTGATGGACCAGCCGGAAATCCTGCTGGCCGATGAGCCAACGGGTAACGTCGATCCGCCAATGGCCAAGCGGCTGCTCAATCTGTTTCTGGAGCTGAATCGGCTCGGCACTGCCGTTGTGATTGCAACGCACGACTTTGGACTGATGGATCAGGTGGATGCGCGGCGTATGATCCTGACGGAAGGGCGGCTCGACGTTTATGAATGAGGTAAACCGAAAGACGCTGAAGCCTGAACAGCAGCCAGCGCGCAAACTGCCGCAAATGCGCATCCGGCCGATGGCACCCATCCTGCCGCCCTCCAACATTCAGGGCAATGCCCTGATCGTCGTTATCGCCATCATGGCGTTTCTGGCCTGTCTCACGCTTGGCGGCGTCAGCATGGTCAGGGCAACCGCATCGACATGGCAAAGCCAGATTTCTCGCGAAGTGACCATCCAGATCAAGCCGGAAGAGGGTTTGGATATGGCTGCGGCGCTGAACAAGGCGCGCAATCTGGCCCTGAAATTCGTCGGCACAAAGGAAGGCACGATCATGGATGAGGCGGCGACGAGCCGCCTTCTGGAACCGTGGCTAGGCGCTGGGCTGGACCTGTCGGAACTGCCCGTCCCGCGTCTTGTCATCATCACCATCGATGAAAACAATCCGCCCGATTTCGAAGCGTTGCGGTCCATGCTGAAAGCCGAGATTCCACAAGCGACCCTGGATGATCACCGAACCTGGGTGGATCGACTGGTTTCCATGGCCCACACCACTGTCATGATCGGCCTTGGCATTCTCATCCTCGTCTTCAGCGCAATGGTGCTCACCGTCGTCTTTGCAACGCGCGGCGCTCTTTCCGGCAACCGCCATATTGTCGAAGTGCTGCATTTCGTCGGTGCAGAAAGCAGCTTTGTGGCGCGGGAATTCCAGAAGCACTTCCTGAAAATCAGCCTCAAGGGTTCCGGCGCGGGCAGCGCGCTGGCAGCAGGCGTCTTTCTGGCGGCAGGTTTCTGGCAAAGCCATACGCTTGCAACACCACAGAGCGATCAGGCCAGCGCCCTGTTCGGCACCTTTTCTGTCGGGATTGAAGGATATCTCGGCATTTTCGCAACGATGATCATCATCGCATTGCTGACGACGGTGACCGCCCGCCTGACTGTGATCCGCACCATCGATGACATCGACCGCGTCCGTTCGGACCCCTCAAAAAGCGAGGGTGTCTGAAGCGCCTCATTCGGGCATAAACTGCCCGTTCCTTGCCTTAATCCGCGCTTATCGGTATCTGATGATAATGAGTCGAACCGACCCTGATGACCAATCGTCCCACACGCTGAGCAAAGGTTTGCTTTCGCGGCGTGGACGTTTGCGCAGGCTGGTGCGCGGTACACTTTTCATCAGCCTCGTCGTTATGGGCGCTGTCTTCGGCGGCTTTCTGTGGTTTGCAGATTCTGTGGCATCCATGCGCCCGCCATCTGGAGCCAAGGCCGATGCCATCATAGTATTGACCGGCGGCTACCTCAGGATCGAACAGGCGGTGGGCCTGTTGCGGGACGGTGTTGGCAAACGTCTGCTGATATCAGGCGTCAATCCTGCCACCACGCGCGCGCAGATCCGCAAGACGACACAAAGTTCCGCCGATCTTTTCGCCTGCTGCGTGGATATGGGGTACCGCGCCGTCGATACGATTGGCAACGCCAATGAGGCGGCGCAGTGGATCAAGGACAAGGGCTATGCGTCTGTCGTGGTGGTGACGAACAATTACCACATGCACCGCAGCCTGCACGAGCTGAGAAGCTCCAGCCCCGATACCAATTTTATCGCCTATCCCGTCATCAATTCGGATCTTGCCCGGACCAACTGGTTTTCCAACCCGGATGTGGTGCGGATTATGATCTATGAATATATCAAATTTGTCGCCGTTGCCGCACGGGATCTGACCGGCCTTGGCAAGGGTAACGGCCTGCGCAGCAGCGTCTCAGGCACCTAATCCACTACCTATGGATAGCAGCGCGGCGGGGTCTTGCTGAAACACCCTGTTTTCGTGTAGGCGTTCAGCCCTGCGCACGGCACAGAAGATTGCTTCCTGTCGATGATACGGATGCGCCGGGAGAAGCTTTTTTCATGCTCAGACTGCGTTCAATCCTGTTCAACACCGCATTCTATATGAACCTCATATTGCGCATGCTGTTGCTGACGCCGATTTACTTCATCGTGCCGCGCAAGCTGGCTTTCGAAATACCCAAGGCCTGGGCACGCTCCAATCACTGGCTGATGGAAAAGATCGTCGGGACCACCTTCGAAATCGAGGGGCTGGAGAACATTCCTGAAACCGGTTGCATCTTCGCGCCCAAGCATCAGTCTTTCTGGGATACCTATGCGCTGCTGCCGAACCTCAAGGACCCTGTCTATATTCTGAAGCGGGAATTGATGTGGATCCCGCTGTTCGGCTGGTATGTCGCCAAGCAGCGGATGATACCAGTCAATCGTGCTGCCCGTGGAAAAGTCATGCTCAAGGTCATGGTTCGCGCCCGTGAAGAAATGGCCAAGGGCCGCGAACTCATTATCTACCCGGAAGGCACACGCCGTCCGCCCGGTGCCGAACCGGAATATCGCTACGGTATTGCACGGCTCTACCGTGATTTGCAGGTTCCCGTCGTGCCGGTCGCCATGCATCCCGGCCTGTTCTGGCCGCGCAGATCGACACTGCGATATCCGGGACATTTCAAGGTTCGTATCCTGCCGCCCATCCAGCCCGGTCTCGATCCGGACGTGTTTTTCAAGCAGCTGATCGAAGTGACTGAAAAGGCAAGCGACGAGCTGTTGCTGGAAGCTGCACGCGACAACCCTTCACTTCCCCTGCCACCGACAGCTCTAAAGCGGCTGGCCGAGCTTCAGAGCAGCGCGGCAGACTGAGCCTCCACGCTTGCCGCGACCTTCTCCAGACCGAGGTCCCGAATTCCCATCTCTTGCAGATGCCGAACCGTGTTGAAGACATAATCGACATTGGGACCTGACTGGCCTGATGCGTGGCAAACGATTGACGCTGCCTCATCCAGCGCAAGCCCGCCTGCAAATTGTGAATGCGCGGGGTCGGCAACATAGGTTAAAGCCGGGCAACGCCTTCCATCCGCCAGACCAACGGCAATGACGCGTTCCTTGTATACGTTGCTGATAAGCTCGCGCTCGCGAAGGTAAGCGAGCGCACTTTCGCGGTTGGCGTCTGCAACACGAAATGCCACGCCATGGCACGAGCCTCCGCGCTCCAGCCCGAGTACAAGTCCGGGGTTCTCATCCGTTCCCCGGTACACATTCGAGCGGATGCACAACGAGCGGCGATAGCCGTAAAGCCGCGCCTGTTGTCGCTCCTCAAACGGGAAGCCGGGGTTCCACATCAACGAACCGTAGCCAAAGACCCAAAAATCGTCCATATCGCAAGCCAAACCAAATCACCTGTGTGTAGCATTGGAGATCATCATGGCAGCGTCAAGCCAATCCCGTAGCGGAAGAAAATTCCTTTTTCTTGGGCTAGGGATAATAGTTTTCGTTGCCTTGTACACTGCGGGCTGGTTTTACGCCGCGCAGCGGCTTGAGCAAACCGTTATCCGCACGCTGGCGCCCGGCGGTGCCGAAAGTGTTTCCGGCGAATGCAGCGATATTGCGCTGCGTGGCTATCCATTCCGGATCGGCCTGTTCTGCTCCAAGGTCGAGGTAAAGGACACGCGCAACGATGTCACGGCATCCTTCGGTGCCCTGCGCTCGGCGGCCCAGATCTACGCACCCGGCCACATCGTCTGGGAGCTGGATGGGCCCGCTTCGATCCAGACCGGCCACGGCCTTTCCGTCACGGCGCAGTGGGCCAATCTGCAATCCAGCCTCACAACCAAACTCAAGGGCATTGATCGCACTTCGCTGGTGATCGACAACTTGAAAGCACAGGCGGTTTCATCCGTCACATCCCAGACCATTGGTTTCGATGCGGCCAAAACAGAAGTCTACCTTCGGCAAAACGGTCCCGATCTCGACGGCGCTATTACCCTGACGGACGCCGCTACCGTCATCAAGGACTGGCCTCAGCTTTTGCCACGGCTGAACGCCATCGCAGACGTCACGCTTTCGGGCAAGGCTGGCATGATCGACGGCAGCGATGCCACCGGGCTTTATGGGGCGAGCGGCGAGCTTCGCCGGGTGATGCTGGATATTGGCGATGGCCGCACCATGCGCATCAGCGGCCCATTCTCCTTTGACGAACAGGGCTATCTGTCCGGCCAGTTCAAATTGGAAATTGAAAAGCTCGGCGATTGGGCCGACAATGCCAAGCAGGCATTCCCGCAACTGCAATCCACTATCGATACAGCCCGCAAGCTGCTCGGCGCTTTGGCAGGTGGCGGGGACAAGGCATCGGTCGATCTCGTGGTGGACCGTGGCCGCGCGACGGTCAGCGGGTTCATACCGCTTGGAAAAATCCCACCGATCTGATGACCTGATGTGAAATGGACCGGAAAAAAATCAGCATTTCCGGTCCATTTCGTTCAATTCGATTATTTTTTCTGGTCCAGCGTGTGGCGTCCGAAATCTGGCGTGTCCACATCCTGACCGGCCTGCACGATGGAGCGGCGAATATTGCGTGTGCGACTGAAAAGCTCAAAAAGCTTGTCGCCCTCGCCCCAGCGAATAGCCCGCTGAAGATAGGCCAGATCTTCGGAAAAACGTGCCAGCATTTCCAGGATCGCATCCTTGTTGTGCAGGCACACATCGCGCCACATGGTGGGATCGGATGCCGCAAGCCGGGTAAAATCGCGGAAACCGGACGCTGAATATTTGATGACTTCCGATTCCGTCACCGTGCCCAGATCGTCTGCCGTGCCGACAATGTTGTAAGCAATGATATGCGGAAGGTGCGACACGATGGCCAAAACCTTGTCGTGATGCTCCGGGTCCATCTCATCGATACGAGAACCCAGCTTCTCCCAGAACTGTCTGAGCGATGCAAGGGCCTCAGGGTCGGTGTCAGCCAAGGGCGTGAAGATGCACCAGCGATCGCGAAACAGCCCGGAGAAGCCGGCATCCGGTCCAGACTTTTCAGTACCAGCCAATGGGTGGCCGGGAATGAAATGGACATTATCAGGCATATGCGGCGCCATTTGCGCAATGACGGATGCCTTTGTGGAACCCACATCGGTGACGATTGCGCCCGACTTCAAATGGGGTGCGATCTGTTGCGCAACCATTTCCGACGCGCCAACCGGCACCGATACGATAACAAGATCAGCGCCCTCGACAGCTTTGGCTGCGGAGATCGTATAGGCTGTGCCGAGTTCCAGTTCTTCGGCCCGCTTCAAGGTCTCTTCACTGCGCGTGGAAATCACCACCTCGCCTGCAAGTCCCAGTTCCTTAATATCGCGTGCTATGGAGGAGCCGATCAGGCCAATGCCGATCAGTGCGATCCGCTCAAACAGAATGTCACTCATTTTCCCTGACCCATGAAGTCCTTGAGCGCAGCAATCACGCCGAGATTTGCCTCGGCCGATCCCACCGTCATGCGCAGCGCATTGGCAAAGCCGTAACCGCGCACGGCCCGCAGGATGTAGCCGCGCCGCGTCAGGAATTCATCGGCATCGGCTGCACGCTTTCCATCGATCTCAGGGAAATGGATGAGAATGAAATTGGTAACCGAGGGCGTCATCTCCAGACCCAGTTCGCTGAACGCCTTGGTCAGCGTTTCCATCCACTCCAGATTATGCGCAACCGCCTGCTGCATGAAGGCCTGATCGCGGATGGCAGCCGCACCGGCGGCAATCGCAGGGGCGTTCATGTTGAAGGGACCGCGCACCCGGTTCAGCGCGTCGATAATTGCCGCTGGTCCATACATCCAGCCAACGCGCAACGCGGCCAGCCCGTAGACCTTGGAAAAGGTGCGCGTCATGACAACATTCTTGCTGCCGGAAACAAGCTCCAGACCCGCCTCGTAATCGTTCTTGCGAACATATTCCGCATAGGCGGCATCCAGAACCAGCATCACATGGGCAGGCAGGCTCGCCTGCAGGCGACGGATGTCGGACACCGGAACATAGGTGCCGGTCGGATTGCCCGGATTGGCGATGAAGACCATCTTGGTCTTTTCGGTGACGGCAGCCAGTATGGCATCCACATCGACAGCGCAGTTGGTTTCCTTAACGGTAACCGGCGTTGCCCCCGCACCCATGATCTGGATGCGATAGACCAGAAAGCCGTGCTCGGTGATGATAGCCTCATCGCCCGCGCCCAGATAAACGTGGCAGAGCAGGCCCAGCAATTCGTCAGAGCCGTTACCGCACATGATGTTGGCAGGGTTTAATCCATGCACATCTGCAATGGCCTGACGCAAAGCCGTCGCCTGACCATCGGGATAGATTTCGAGGTTGGATGCCGCAGCCTTGAAAGCCTCGATGGCCTTCGGGCTCGCGCCAAGCGGGGTTTCGTTGGATGAGAGCTTATAAACCTTCGCCACGCCATCCGCATGCTCCTTACCCGGAACATAGGCGGCAATATCCAGAATGCCCGGACGTGGAACAGGTTGGCTAGGCTCTAAACTCATTTGATCGACCTTTGAAAACACCGCAAATACAATGCCGAAGGCATTAGACAGGAAATGTCATTTTGTCGAGGGTCACTGTGGCTTTCCGGGGCCTTGCAAGGTGCGTGTCGTTGGCATGCCTTGCGGCGCAAGCACCGGAACGAAAACCCGCCTCGACGAACGTTGGCTGACGGGCAAGCCCTGATAGAGGCGTTTTTGTGCCTCAACGACGATAACGCCTGAAAAAACGGGCCAGAGCTTGCGCCCGATGCTCTCCAGATAGCGCCGAAATTTCAACACAGACCGGACTTTCGTCGGTGGAAAGAACAAGGCTTCAGCCGAGGCACCCGGGGTAAAATTGGTTTCCCGCAACAGTGTCGTCAATTGTCCGCGCGAATAGGGGCGACCCGAGCCGAATGGCGTGTGCTCCACCCGCGCCCATACACCACGCCGGTTGGGAACAACGATCACCAGCCGTCCGCCTGGGGCAAGAACACGCCAGAGTTCTTTCAGCGTTTCACGCGGGTTTTCAGCAAATTCCAGTGAATGCACCATCAACACCCGGTCGATAGAGGAATCGGGCAGTGGCAGCTCTTCGTCAAACACGAGCGCCGTCGAAGACACCTCGCCTGCGGGCCAGTTCACCGCCCCTTGGCCGGCGGGCATGAAGGCAAATGTCCGCTCCGTATCGTGACGAAAGCGATCCAGAAAAGGCACGGCATAACCGACACCCACAAGCCGCTCATCCGGCAGTGGCGGCCACAGCGTCGATAGCGCCATGGTAATGGCCTGCTCGGCAGAGCGCCCAAGCGGGGAATGATAGAATTCGCGCAGATCGACAATGTCAGTATTCATTGTCAGAATGTAGCAGTCCCCGGTTGGACTTCAAGGCATGGTGGCCTACATTGGGGACCCTATGATCGATAGCGCAGCAATGATGGAGAAAAACATGAAGCCTTTGGAGATAGAGGTCTTTTTGTGCCGCAGCGATAATTTCGGTGTCTTGCTGCATGATAGCGAGACCGGTGCCACCGTTTCAATCGACGCACCGGAAGAAGCGCCCATCCTTGATGCACTCAACCGGCGCGGCTGGAAGCTCACGCATATCTTCACCACCCACCACCATCAGGACCACGTCCAGGCCAATCTGGCGCTGAAGGAACGGTTTGACTGTGAAATTCGCGGGCCGCTGGATGAAGCCATTGCCATACCCGGCCTCGACCAGTCGGCATCCGATGGCGATGAGTTCGAATTTGCCGGCCACCGCGTTCAGGTCATTGCCACGCCCGGCCATACCGCTGGACATATCTGCTTTTATTTCCCGGATGACGCCCTTCTGTTTGCAGCCGATACGCTGTTTCCCATGGGTTGCGGCCGCCTGTTTGAACGTCCTGCCGCCGATATGTGGCACTCCTTCCAGAAGCTGATGGCGCTGCCCGATGATGTCAGCGTCTATTTCGGCCATGAATATACGCTGGCCAATGCACGCTTTGCGCTGACGGTAGACCCCGAAAACGCGATCCTCAAACAGCGCGCCAGCGATGTGGAAGTCATGCGCGGCAAGGGCGATTTCACCATCCCCACCACTATTGGCATCGAGAAACAGACAAATCCCTATATGCGCGTCATAGACAAGAATATCCGTGCGCATCTGGGCATGGTCGATGCAAGCGACGCGGACGTTTTTGCAGAGATCAGAACGCGCAAGGACAACTTCTGATGAACCGCGAACCAGTCTCGGCAGCGGCCATTATCGAAGAGCTTGACCTGAAGCCGCATCCAGAAGGCGGATTTTATCGACAGACCTTTCGCGATGGCACTGGCGAAGACAGAGGCCACTCGACAGCCATCTACTATCTGCTGGAAAAAGGCCAACGCTCCCACTGGCACCGCGTGACGGATGCGGCGGAGGTCTGGCACTATTATTCCGGCGCGCCGCTCGCGCTTCATATCAGCACAGACGGGAATACAGCCGAAACGGTCATCCTTGGTGCGTCGGTTCTTAAAGGCGAAAGACCCCAGGCCATCGTTCCCGCCAATGGCTGGCAATCAGCCGAAAGCCTTGGCGATTTCACGCTAGTCGGCTGCACCGTCTCGCCGGGCTTCACATTCAACAGCTTCATCATGGCAGAGCCCGGCTGGGAGCCGGGCCAAGCAGGTTGAGCCTCAGCGTCCGTATTTGGTGGCGGTGATGTAAACCTGACCAACCTTGGTCGGTATGCGTGCGTAAACCGGCGCATAAACATCCATGTTGCTGGCCTTCGCAAACCATATCTCCATGGAAATGGACTTCAGATATTCGATATCCTTGCGCCCTTTGCGGAAGCCTGATTTCGGTACATAGCGTGCATTGCATACGATTGCGTCGCCGCTAAAGCCGTCGGTTGCAAATGGCTTGGTGCCTCCGGAACTCAAGACCAGATCCAGTCTCGACTCGCCGTCATAGATCGGTAGACGGCTCGGGCAGATACGTCCTCCGACGGGAAAGATGAGCCCTGAAATGGGGTCCAGCACCGAGCGCAGATCGCGATCCTTCACATCGACCCAATTGTCGGGGCGTTGCTTCGGCTCGGGCTTCACCGTCGTAGAGGTCACATTGCCGTTGCGGTATTGCACATCATAGGTGCGCGTCCGCTTGCCGTCCTTGTAAACCAGCGAATATTCGTTGGCCTGCATGCGGTTTCCACGCTTGGCACCGGATACGACGGTACGGCCGGAAATATCCTTCAGCACACTGGCAATGCCTGCGGAGTTGAACGAGCCGGAGATCGAATAGGTCGCGCCGTTCATGCGTGTCGAGAAGTTTGCCTTGGCAATCGGCAAAATTCCAAGATTGATGCTGTATTCGCTATCGTGCTGCGTTTCAGCTGCCAATGCAGGGGACAGGCTTACCAATGCAAATGCAGCGGCTGCGAAAAACCTTTGTGTCTTCACATTCATTCAGGTAACACCTCGACGAGCCGGGAAAGTCGTGCTCTGCGCCGATCATATACCCCTACTTATGGCAATAAAAAAGCGGAGTGACGTGGAAAACCAGCGAAATCGCTCACAAATGAGAGCGAGCGGCTTGACTGGAAGTCCCTGTCTGACTATAGAACCGCAACTTTCCAATCATTGCCAGTTGGATTGCTTACCGGATTTTGCCGGATAGTGAGCCACTGGTGAAACAGACGATAACAAATAGGTGTACCCATGTCCCGTGTATGCGAATTGACCGGCAAGGGCGTCCAGACGGGCAATAACGTCAGCCACGCCAACAACCGTACCAAGCGCCGGTTCCTTCCAAACCTCTGCCAGGTTACGTTGATCTCCGATTCTCTTGGCCAGCGCTTCCGTTTGCGCGTTTCTGCTGCTGCTCTGCGCTCTGTTGAGCACCGTGGTGGTCTTGACCTGTTCCTTCTGAAGTCCAGCGAAAGCGACCTTTCGATGCGCGCTCGTTTGCTGCGTCGCCAGATCGCCAAGAAGACCGTTGAAACAGCTGTTGCCGCTGCTTAATAGCAACGTCAGCATAACGAACTTTCAGAAGGCTTGAATGGCAATTGCCGCTCAAGCCTTTTGCTTGTTTCCTATCGCTCCAACTGGTGGCATCACCCAGGATAAAAAAATGCCCAATCTCAGATATATGTTTGTCTACGTGGCACTGATGACACTCGTTGTCGTCGCGTCCAATGTGCTTGTCCAATACCCGCTCTCGGGTAACCTGTTTGGAATCAACCTCGCTGATCTCCTGACTTGGGGCGCATTTACCTATCCCATCGCCTTCCTGATCACTGATTTGACGAACCGGCAGTTCGGGCCATCCGTTGCCCGCCGCGTCGTGCTTGCTGGCTTCGTCGTTGGCGTGACCCTGTCCTTCTGGACATCCGTGCCACGGATAGCCGTTGCGTCCGGGACGGCCTATCTCATCGGTCAGTTGCTCGATATTTCAGTGTTCAACCGGTTGCGGCGTCAAAGCTGGTGGCGGGCGCCACTGGCAGGCTCAGTGCTCGGCTCCATGCTGGATACAGCACTGTTCTTCTCGATTGCCTTTGCGACCACCTTCGCATTCATCGGTCCCAATGATGTTTTCGCAATCGAGCAGGCGCCAGTTCTGGGTCTCTTCGCATGGGAAGCTCCACGCTGGGTCTCCTGGGCACTCGGAGACCTCGCCGTGAAGGTGCTCATCGGCGTCATCATGCTGCTGCCCTACGGCGCATTGATGAGCAGCCTCAAACCGATGCCCATTGAAAAAATGCGATAGAAAAAGCTGGCGCGCCAGCGCCACTTTGCAAGCATATCGGCCTTAATCTTGCTGGTTTTGTCGATATTCATTCTTTTCTTTAAGCTTATGCATAAATACTCGCCATAATTGCACTGTCACCCAGTTGCGAACAGGTCAATTTTCCGGCAATCTCGTCACAATTACAGGATTTGGAGTTCACGACATCATGAAGAAGTCACCCAACGCAACAGATATACACGTCGGATCACGCATACGGTTGCGTCGCGTCATGTTGGGCCTGAGCCAGGAGAAGCTGGGCGATGGCCTCGGCATCACGTTCCAGCAGGTTCAGAAGTATGAAAAAGGCACGAACCGCGTCGGCGCTAGCCGGCTGCAGCATATTTCCGAACTTCTGGATGTGCATATTTCCTATTTTTTCGAGGGAACACCTGACGCGGCTGAAGATCGACCGGTGTCACCTCCCAGCATCTTGTCGCAGTTCCTGAATTCCAAGGAAGGCATTTCGCTTGCCAAGGCTTTTGCAGGCATTGAAGACAGCCGCGTGCGCCGCAGGGTGCTGGAGCTGGTTCAGTCCTTGAGCACCGCAAATGTGACGGATGCTCATAAGACGACAGAGACCTCCGCCTCTACAGCTCACTGAGTGATATGGCCTTCCGCTTAGCGACTTTGGGGCGATGCAATCTTGAAGACGAGAGTGGGAACGTCATTAGCGTACCCACTCAGTCCCTGCTCATCGCCGCTTATCTGTTCGATATGGGAAGGCCGGTTCAGCGTCGCGACGTCGCTAATTTTCTGTGGCCGGGCAACGCTGAAGTCGCATTGACGAATCTGCGATCGACATTGCGCCGGTTTCAGCTTGCGACCGGGCAATCGCTATCACCTTTGATGAGCATCGACGCCACCACCGTCTCCCTCAACCGAGACGTGGTAAGCTGCGATCTTGATGTGATGGCCCTGCCGACACCAGCGGACCGGCTGGAGGCCGCTTGCAGCGCCGTGGCGATGCAGTTCCTCCCGTTGAGCGGAACTGGTAAGACGCCTTTCGATGTTTGGGTTCGTGATGTCCGTTCAAGGCTACTCGGCATCCTTCGGTCACTGTTCATGCAAGGCGCTGGCGCGCAGGGCTCCAACGCAGACATCAATCCGGTTCTCAGACGTGCCGCCGTCCTGCTTCTGGAAGCTGACCCCAACGATCATGACATCAGGCGCATTGTGGCATCTGGCCTCACCAATGCACCGGCACCGGCAACGCCGCTGCCTGCCGTGCCGATCTCACACGAAGAACCTGAACAGACACCGTTTGCCGCTGGAAAACTCAATGCCCATCCTCACATTGCGCTGCTTCCTCCTCTGACATCGAAAGAAGCCAACAAAGACGGATCGATTGCGAACGCCCTGATCGAGGATTTGACGATCGGCCTTTGCAGCAGCCGCACTGTTTCCGTCGTTGCGCCTTACACGTCCGAGCGCATTCAGGCATCCAAAGACAAAGCGGCAGTGCTCGAAAAACATAATGTCGTCTACGCGCTGGATAGCCGAAGAACCGACACCCACCTCTTCCTGCAACTGATCTTTACACCCACAGAGGAAATCATCTGGGCTGAGCGGTTTGAACTATCGCCCTTTTCCATTGCTGCCCACCGGGTCGAAATCGCGTCTGCCGTGCAGACGGCAGTCATGTCGCAAATCGGCATGCACCAGAACGCCTTCGGGGACTTCTCAAGCCGACCAGAGGCATACTTCCTTTATCTCAAAGGCTTGCAGTCTCTCTCCAGCATCAACCTGCCATCCATCCGGCGCGCCAGAAAATATTTCAAGGAAGCGCTCGATCATGGGAATGACTTCCCCGAGGCGCTTGCTGGCATGTCGCGAACGCTCAGCATGGAGTGGGTGCTGACGGCCCGCGGCGACACCGAACTTCTGACCAAGGCGGAAGGCTTCGCCAGCACTGCTATAAAAGCCAGCGAGGTTTCCGCCAGCGGCTTCAAGGAACTGGGCGTCAGCCGCATGTTCATGGGCAGGATCGATGAAAGCCTCGATGCGCTCACGCAGGCTGAAAATCTCAGTCCGCAATATGCCGATGTGCTGTGCAGCCTGTCCGATAGCTTGATCCATGGAAGCGATCCTGCCAATGCGATGATCAAGATCAAGCAGGCCATTGCCCTCAATCCCATGGCTCCAGATCTTTATTATTGGGTTGCAGCCGGTGCCAGCTACTTTCTTCATGAGTTCGAACTTGCGCTCGAATACCTAAATCGCATGGCTCACAAGCGACCCGCAGCAAGGTTGACAGCGGCATGTCACGGCATGCTCGGCGATATTGACAGAGCTCGCGCTTTTCGGGCAAAGGTCTTTGAAGACAACCCAAGTTTTGATTTGGAGCGTTGGCTGGCGGTCCTCCCGCATAAGGAGCCGTGGCAGACTGAATTATATCGCAAAGGCCTCGAGAGGGCCGGATTTTAGGCAGGAATTTATGGCAAAAACAGTTATTCTTGGTATTACAGGTGAAACAGGCCTCTGGGTTGCAGATTTGCAGTCGGGAACCATCATGCCAGTCAATGGACAACTCTCAGGTGAGCTTGCCAATGCAGCATCCCTGCGCGGCGCGGGCGTTTCCCTGACCAAAGGCGTTGATCTGGCTATCGCAATCTCCACGTCGGACTTGCCCGCCACCGGCATCCATGAAGGTAATGACTAATCTTGCAGCTCGACAATTATCGAGCCTGTTCTCCTGGAGAAACCCTCACAAGGGTTTCGCCTTTTCTCTCTAGGCTGGGCATTACGAGGCTCGCACGCCAAACGGGCCTGGATAACATCGGCATTGCCGTGTGGTGCGCCTTTGCGCCCAATGCCAAAGCCATCGTGATTGCCCAGGGCAAGGGCATCGATGACAAGGCCGCCCAGACATCGGCGGCGATGGAGGCCATAGAAAGGGCTGTCGCAACCAATCCCGCCTGTAAACGCATCATCACCAGCCGCGAAAAGCTGGAGGCAGCGCAGGATCGTGTCGATACGCTCGATATTCTGCTTTCCCCGCACGCGCCGCCCGTCGCAACTGCCGAGGAGATCGAATGGACGCGCGCCCGTCATCTCTTGACCGGCGAAAGCCTCTGGCTGCCCTTCGCTACAGTTCACCTCGACCGCACCATCGAGACACCTCGCTATTGGCAATCTTCTGACGGCCTTGCATCTGGAAACACGCGCAACGAAGCCATTCTCCATGCTACGCTGGAGCGCGTTGAGCGCGATGCCCTGACCATGTGGCAGATGACCCCGGCCTCCAGGCGCTACCAGTCCGCCATCAATATGGAGGCGGCGTTAGAACCCGCTTTTCAGGATGTGCTCTTAAAAATTGCTCAAGCGGATCTCGATATCGCATTGTTCGATATTACCACCGATCTGGCCATTCCCTGTGTCGTTGCCTTGCTCGGCCCCAGGAAGAGAACGCCGTCCCGCGCCGTTCGCCACGTGGATTTGACCTATGGCGCTGGAGCCGCCACCTCTCCCGCAGTTGCCGCGATGCGGGCCATCACCGAAGCTGTGCAATCGCGGATGACATTCATTGCCGGCGCGCGTGATGATATTTTGCCGGCTATCTTTTCTCGGCAGGCGGATGCAACCATGCTGGATGCGCTGGGTGCACCTCCGCAAAAGCGACTGGAAGACCTGCCGTTTCTCGACACGGCATCAACCGAACAGTCACTTGATATAGTGCTCCAGCAGCTGGAAAAATCAGGCATCGACCAGCTTTATGCGGTCGATCTCAATCCGGAATGGCTTCCCGCTGCAGTCGTCAAGGTCTTTGCACCGCAGTTGGAAAACCCGGATGGCGAGCGGCACCGGCGTTTTGGCCTTCGCGCACTTTCGAAAGCATTGTGATGAAACTTGTCTTTGTCGGACCAAGCCTGCCAAACGCACGCGACCTTGCTCCGTCAGGCATTGAGATCCGCCCGCCTGCCTGCCAGGGGGATGTGATGCAGGCGTTGCAAGACGGGGCAACTGCCATCGGCTTGATCGATGGTCAGTTCGCAACGGCGGCACCGGTCTGGCATAAAGAATTGTTATTTGCGCTCTCGAAGGGCATTCCGGTGTTCGGCGCGGCCAGCATGGGTGCACTACGCGCAGCGGAATGCGCTGCTTTCGGGATGATTGGCATCGGCCAGATCTATGAGGACTATGCGTCCGGTGCGCGGGTGGACGATGCGGATGTCGCCTTGATCTACGGACCAGCCGAACTCGGCTATCCGCCCCTCAGCATTCCGCTGGTCAATGCAGAGGCCACAATTAGCAATATGCTGCGGCAAGGCGCGGTGAATGCCGAGCAATACGAGACGCTCCGCACATCTGCGCAACGTCTCTTCTTCAAGGAGAGGACGTGGAAAACCATTGCAGCACTTTCTGGCATCACTTTTGAAACGCTCGATGCAGCGTTCAAAGCGTGTTGGGTTGATCAGAAGAAACTCGACGCCATGGCACTTCTCTTTGCGATTGAAAAGAATTTGCCCGGGATGGCGCCCAGAGACTGGGACTTTAACGCAACGCCCCTGTTTCGAAAGATGTATCTGACTGGTTACTAAGATGAGTAAGTCAGCACGAAATCAAGCACTGCGTGTGCAACGGTTTTGCAACGCGCACTTTGCGTCTGCACTTCGTAAGGTGGATCATCGCAATCCATACCAGATGAGTTTAAAGATGGCCTCCTTCAGAACTGACGCGGAAATTAACGAACGCCAGGAAGAATTTCTCACTCTCATCAACATGTTGACCTATGCGGAAGGTGTCGCCGAAACGTTGGGTGCGCCATCAGCAAGCTGGTACATTGATGTTGCAAAACAGGCGTTGCAATCGGCGCTGCAAAGCGAAAGCGAAATCGACATGACAAATGCCGAGATCATCAATCTGGCATCGGTCCGCGCCGGCCACTGCTAAGCCGGACCGTTAAGCAAAAGCCTCCAGCACCCGAACAAGAGAAGCTCTCTTGTTCGGGTTTTTTATTTCCGAATGGAAGCAGCCCTAGACAGCCGCGGCCGCTCAATCTTATCAGGGAGTGAGCGCAGGGGGAAATTGGAGCGCTATGGCTCTGACCTCATCGGCCCAGGCGTGACGAGCTTCCGCCGTCGTCAGATTGTGATCGGCATTCTCGATGAAAGCGATGCGGGGGCTCCCGTATCGGGATGTCAAAAGTCGTCCACGCGGCCCGAAGTTCGTCTCCAGCATGGCCGCGCCAATGTCACCCTCAGTGAAAACAATCGACATCCGCGTCTCATTCGCCGCGATGGCGTTGAAATCCTGCGACAATTGATGGAATCGCGCTGACAGAAACGGAAAGCGCACCATGATGGGTGTCGCAAAGGACAGCGCCTTGCCCATAATCATGGCCCAGAGATTAACGATGCCGTTTCGGACCCGAACCTCTCCCTTCAAGACTCTCCGCCAGAAGCTGCCGCGCAGAAGCTTTGCCCCGTAGCTGGCAAGCGGTTGCCGCGATGAAATCAGCAGCGCCTCAACATCCGCGTCCGGTGGTATGTAGAAATCGAACACGTTGACCGGCACCACGCCGCTGAAACGCCTGTCGCGCACGCCGGTTCGGAACGCTGCCCATCCGCCGCTGCAACGGCCCGTCACGACCACGGGCATAAGTTTCTTCTCGGTGAGAAAATCCATCGCAGCATCGACATCTGCAAGCTGGCCGTCTCCATAGATGATCTGGTCTGGACGACCCGGCACCGCCGGGCTGTCAGCAATATTGGCCATGTCGAAGCGAAGGCTCGCAACACCGCTGCGTGCAAGATCCCGGCACAGATTGGCAGAAATGCGGCCCCAGCCGGATGCCCGTTCATAACCCGTTGGCAGCACGAGAACAGTAGCGCCCCGGCGGGGCCCCTCCGGCTCGCAAACAATCCCGTAAAGTCTGTCGCAATCGCCAAACCGGACAGGAGTTTCGGTAAAACGATCGCCTTTCTGAGACGATGGCAAAGCGGCAGACCATACGGCACTTCTATCAGCACCGACGGAAACGCTCGTCGACATGCCGCTTGCCCATTCTGCGATCGTGTTGATTGAAGCCGTTGGCGGCACCGAAAACAGCACATCTCGAATAAAGCGATCATAGCCCTCAAACAGCTGTGCCTGAACATTCAGCCCCAATGTCTTGATATGCTCGGCAAAGGCCGCGTCAGCAGGACGGTTTTCCTGCTGGAGCAAAAGAATATTTGCGACGGGTGCAGAGGTAGCAGACGCGATGTTGAGCGTCTTCAACCCTTCCGTTACTGTCCGAGGTATCACCTGCTCGCCCATTGCGGGGCCACTTGCCGCAGTGCTGGTCGCAATAGCACCCTGATTGGCGATGCGGCTCAATGCCACGAATTCTCGCAACCAGTGGCGACCCGAAAAAGCAGGCGCCGCAAGAACCAGGCCCGAAACATCGTTCAGCCTTTCCGCCGCCCGCCAGGCAAGCGCGCCACCTATACCGTGGCCAACCAGCAGCAAGCGCTTTGCGCCGGAAAGATCCTTCAACGTTTTGCCAGCGGCAATGATGGTGTCGAGCCACACATCCAGACCCGCCGCGTAGTCCGGGTGGTCGAGTGCATCACCCGTGCCCGGATAATCGAAACGCATGCTGGCAAGCCCGCGCTTCGATAATTCGACAGCCAGCTTCTGCCAGAATTTACGCGCGCAAAGCTCTTCAAACCCCCAGGAGCCAACGAAGAGAACAGCCGTATCCGCAACGGTTGCAGTCCCCTCGCTCGCAGATGATTTGTTCTGCAACCGTGCATCGGAAGGCCGGAACAGGCCAATCGTTTCTGCAAACGCGATGGGGTAATCGGCAGAAACCTGCGCCGTGTCACCCTTCTCGTTCAGCAGTTTAGAAACGGCATTCATGTCCCACCCCCAGCAGTTCTCTCAAGCAACAGCGGTGCACCATGGCCTATTGACGTTAAACAATGCTTGCAACGAGAGTTTACTGCGTTGCTGAAGCAGGATTTACGTTGGTTTTCGCTGTCGGGCTTTTAGCTTTTGCTGCCATGAGGATATCATTGAGCTTATGATAATATCCCGATACTTCAGATGTTCCGGGAAAATCATTGATTCCGGGAAAATGCGTATCCCTCTCATCCCACCAATTCGCACGCCCGATTGCAAGCGCACGCCCCATGGTCTTGATCAGAGCATCCTCATGGTCAGGATCATAGCACCAGCCCGTTCCCATATCCCGCAGGATTTCAGGCGTGCCGCCTCGCTCGGTTCCGATTACCGGCACACCATAGGACGCCGCCTCCATCAGGATAAGGCTTTGCGGTTCGTGCCAGCGCGATGGCAGAACAACGACATCGGCCCGCTTGTAAACCTCTTCCGGGGCTACAAAACCGAGAAACTTGATGGGTGCGTTGCCCACAAGCGATTTGAGGTGCTGCTCATAATCCTGCCTGCCCCTTCCAGCAACCAGCAGGGTGGCCGGCTCATTCTGGGGAAGTTGCAGAAACGCCTTGATCAGGTCTTCGATACCTTTTTCTTCCGCAAGCGCGCCCAGATATCCAAAGGTGAAGTGGTCGCTCGTGCCTGTTCTTCGGCCCATCAGCGCTGCATCGAACAGGGTTTTGCTGCGGTTGGCGTTCAAGAGAACATGCCAATCCGCCTGGGGTAGAACGTCATTGCGCACAAACCGCTGGCGCAGGGCATCGCTGACAGAAATTGCCGTGACGCCCTCGCCCTTGCTGGATTTGATGCGCGCGGTCAAAATGCGGCATTCGATACAGGGTTTTTCACAGTTGCCAGTGCTTCGAAACATGCTCGATTTGGGGCAAAGCAAGGCGTAATCGTGCAGATGCAGGCAAAGCGGAATGCCCAGCGTGCTGGTGGCCTCAAAGATGGCAGGCTGCATTCGTGCTGAATTATGCGCGTAGACGAGATCGACCTTCTCACGCTCCAGCAACGCCTTAACCTCGTTGGCAGAGGTTGCACCCAGCGCGCTGCGAATATGCCAGGCCAGTTTTGTCAGCTTGCCAACCGATGGCTTGCGCGGCCCGGGAAGATAGGTGTTGTTCCAGTTGACCCGCACAACCCGGATGCCATCGGCATTGGTGCTCTCGCCGGGCGGCGCGATATCGTCGCCTTCCAGCCCCAGCGAAAGAATGAAAACCTCATGGTAGCGCGAAAGCTCCAAAGCGCACATGCGAGCCACGATCTCGGCTCCCCCCTCCTCCTGGGGTGCAAATGTCTGTGCGACGATACAGATTTTCATGCTTCTCATTGTCTCCATTCGGCAGATATCACCGCCAAGATATTGGATGGCACTTTATTTCAGCAGGAGTAAACATAGCATCAAAGACCTGAAATCGCTTTGAGAAGGGAGTTTGCGCTCCGATCCCAGGAAAACTCTGCGGCACGCAGGTGACCCTGCGCAATCATTTCACTCCGCAATTGCGGATTTGTCATCAAATCCCTTATCGCCCGCACAATATCATGGGCGTCATGCGGATCGAAATACAATGCGGCGCGCCCGCAAACTTCCTGGGCAGGCTCTATGCTGGATGACAGGACCGGGCATCCGAGAAGCATCGCTTCAAGCGGCGGAATGCCGAAGCCTTCGTAAAGACTTGGAAAAAGCAGCGCTGCGGCATTTGCATAGAGCGCGACAATCTCTTCATCGGTCAGGCGTCCGGTAAAGATGACGCGGTCGGTTCCGGGGCTGTTGCTTGCATCCTGCGCATCCCCGTTGAAAACGCTCGATGCCGCCGCACCCACCACCACAAATTGAGGTGCCTCGCCACCCATGCTGCCGATGGCCTCGACGGCACGGTGGATATTCTTGTTCGGGGTCGGTGACCCCACAAACAGCAGATAGGTTTGCGGTACGAGATTCAAACGGCTCAACACCGTGTCATCTGGCTGGATCGAGGCCAGATGTTCGCAGCTGTTGGGAATGACCGAAACGTTTTTCGCGCCGATCGTATGCGCCAGTTCCCGTTTCGAAAATTCCGAAACGGTTGCGATACGCCCGCGGCGGGAAAGAACGTGTCCGAGCGTTCCGTGCACGGCCCGATAGGGACGCGAGAAGTTCTCGGGCGTTCGAAATATCATGGCATCGTGAATAACGGTCAGACTTCTGCCATGCAGCACAGGCCCGCTATTGCAAAGATTGATCAGACGTCCCCGCCGGGATGCGGCATAGAGCTGGGTCTGTTCCCAGATGTGACCGGAAAGCCCGCCTGTGTTCTGCTGCCTGATAACCGAAAGGTTGAGATCGCGAGGTGCATTCTCTGGCGCAAGCAAGACCCAGTCTTCGGAGCTATTCTGGCGTGCCAGATGCCGATCGAGCGCCTTGACGATCTCGCGTGCGAAACGCTGCACACCACTGGTTTTCTGGGTCAAGAACCGACCATTGATAAATGTCGTCATGCGATCCTGCGTCTTTCAGCGGGCAAATCATCCATGATGCGCTGATAAACCTGCATCAACTCCCTGTTGGTACGCTCGCTTCGGTAACGGTCGAGAAAGCGGACGTGACCAGCCTCGCCCATCTGCGCCCACTCATCCTTGTCGCGAGACAGGATGGCGACGGCCAGTGCCTCATCGTTACCTGCCGGAAAAAGCACACCGGTTTCACCGTGGCTGACAACGGTTTGCAGCCCGCCGACAGCCGAAGCGATGACGGGTTTTCTAGAGCGCATTGCCTCCAGAGCCACAAGTCCGAAACCTTCCCACCGCGAGGGCATGGCGACAACATCGCAAACAGCCAGATGACCGGCGATGTCTTCGGCCGATTTCCAGCCGAGAAACTCGACATTGGGCGGCATGGAGGTGGTGAGATCATTTTTCGTCGTGACATGCGACCCGATCACCCGAAACACAGCCTTGTCTTTCAGGGATGCAGCCGCTTTCAACAGGATATCGACGCCTTTTTGCCGGTCCAGCCGGCCGATAAACAGCACTCTTATGCGCGCATCGCTCCATTCTACTGGCGTTGCGAGAGGAATTTTTGTCGATATCCCGTTTTCAACCACCTGCATTCGCGCGGCAGGAATACCGGCCTCAATGCCCTGCCGATATTCATGGCCTGAAATGGCGACAATCACTTTTGCCAGAGGTGACAGAAGCCGCTCCGCCCAGCGAACGGGGTGGCGCATATAGAATGGCGTTTCCATTTCAAACGCCCAGCCATGCGGACAATAGACGACAGGTGGAAATTTGCCCGGTAATAAGGTGAGCAGGCGCACGACGCCACCTGCCAGCGTGGAGTGCGCGTGAATGATGTCAGGCTGAAATGTCTTGACCTCATTCCACACGGCGCGCGCCAGACCCGGTAAAACGGTTGACCGGCTTCGTCGCGCGAAGGTGGCCACGCAGGCCTGCGGAATGTCGCGGAGAAAGCCGCTATGATCATCGGGCACAAGAGCCCGCACATTATGAGCGCCCAGCGCTTTGATCTGCTTGGGGGCTATCTCGTTAAAATAGGTCGCAGGTCCACCCGGCAGGGTCTCAAAAACGTGCAGAATCTTCATGATCCACCTCTTCAACGGCATCGGATCAAAGATGTCCTGCCCTATCCCAGAGACTTAAAGCGCAATTTTCTTAATCAAGACAAAATATCGCCGGGGAAAAAGCATTCGCATCACTCCACTGATGATTGCGGTAAACGTTTCCCGAACACCACGGCTGATCATTTTATTGTGCTCAGCGGTTAAAACAGAAAATGTGACGCTGCGCTGTTCAATATATCTCAATCGTTGTGACCCATTACTGCCAATATGTCACTAACAACGGGTATCGCGGCTAGAGGTAAGCGGATTTGAAAATCTGCATCGTATCGCAAATTTTTGCTCCACAAGAAGAGGGCGGCGCGGAAATCTCCGCTCGCCTTGGCGCGATGGAGCTTTGCCAGCGGCACGATGTCACCGTACTCGCACTCGGCAAGGAAGGCGATGCCATCGCCCCGCCCGGTGAAGCCCGTTTGCAGGGCGGCATTCGTGTCGTTCGCCTGCCCTGGAACAACAGCTACCTGCCGATGCCGCGAAAATCATCCGCTGGCTTGCTGCACAAGGCAAGCTGGCATCTGCGCACTGCAATGGGCGCAATCTGTACGGACCAACTGACGCAGTTCCTGATCAGCGAGAAGTTCGATCTGATCTATGCGCAAAATTCAGCCTATATGCAGCCCGCCCTGTTTTATGCGGCACAACGGGCCAATGTGCCGATCTGTCTGCATCTGCGCGATTATGCCCTGCTCTGCCCCAGATCCAGCATGTTCAGAAACAGCGACAATTGCGAGCGACCTTGCTTCGATTGCTCGATCCTGAACCGGCGGATGCGCGAGATTACGGGCGAAAACATGACGGTGATCGCCGTCAGCGATGCCTTGCGCCAGAGCTTCATACGCAATGGAGTGCTTCTCAAAGCCAACTGGCATGTGATGCACAACACCAACATGCCGGAAAACAGCTTTGACGCAACGCTGGTTGGCAGAGACCAGCCCAGCGCGCCCGATTTCACATTTGGCTATCTCGGTGCCCTAGCCGAAGAAAAAGGCGTGCATGATGTTATCCGCGCATTCAAGTCTTTGCCCGGCAGAGACAAAGCGCGGCTTGTCATCGCCGGTCGAGGCCGTGAAAGCGATGTGGCGCGTCTCAAAAAACTGGCGCAGGGCGCGCCGATCGAATTCAAGGGGTTCGTGCGGCCTGAAGATGTCTACCGCGTTGCCGACGCCATGATCGTTCCATCCCGTTGGCATGAACCGCAAAGCCGTATCCTGGTCGAAGCAGCTGTCTATGGTATCCCCGTCATCGGCACCATGCGTGGCGGCACCACCGAAATCATCCGCGACCATCAGACCGGCTGGAGTTATGATCCGGACAAGCCCGATGCCTTGGCTGAGCTCATGGCAAAGGCACTCGAACTGGGACAGGCCCAATGGTGGGAAAAAAGAAACGAACATTTTGAGGGGCTTGCCGAGTTCAAAGGCACAGCCGAGAAATCCGGATATTACGCACGTCTGGAAACGGTTCTGACGGCCGCTGCCGGTCGCTGACGCCCGCGCGCCTCAATCATTTAGCCTGCCTCGCTGGAACATAGCTAACAGGTTCTTAACCGGTTTCTGCGACGCTCATTCCACCGGTTTCTTGCCGCATCGTGCACCATGCGTGGGCTAAAAGGTTTGATATGTCCCATCTCGCTTGGCTGATTTTCATTTTGGGCTGGCTGATTTTCACGCTCTATTATGTCAGCTCGTTCTTCAAATGGGGTGTGCTGACATTCTCATCCTATTTCTGGATTCGCTACAACGTCCTGCCCATTCTGGTCATGTCGCCCTTCGCGTCTTCAGACCAGAATATGGAAGCGGTCGGCAATTCGATCTACATCATCCGCGATTATATCAACGAAGCCTTCTACCTCTCTGTTCTCGGCGTCGTCTTCGTGCTGGTCGGCATGGGGCTCGCGACCTTCAGCTCTGGAAAAAGCGCGATGTTCACCTTCGTGGAGAAGGGCTACGCCTTCTGGCAAACAAAGCCGGGCGTCTGGATTTCGCTTGTGGTCATCATCTTTGCCACCATGGGCCTGATCGCTCTGGGTGTGCGTCCCTTTGAAGGACGGCAGTTTTCGTTTGAAAACACCTCGCTGCGCCCTGCGATCAATCTTTATTCCGTCATCCTGCCCACGATAACGCTCAGTCTTCTGGTCTATGGTTTTGGCCATAACCGATTTTTTGTGTTTGCCGGATTGATGTGCAGCGGCCTCGGCCTGATGATTGGTACACGCGGCGCCAGCATCGAAACGCTGTTTATCTTCGTGGTCTGCCTCATCATTGCCTATCGCTACAAAAACCTTGCCGCCTTCACCCTTTCCATCGCAGGATTTGTAACGGTCGCCATCGTCATCGGAATTCTACGGTCCACCGCCGATGGTGATAACACCGTCGACATTCTGCAAACCGTTTCCTTTCAGATCTTCTTCGGCAACAACTTCTCCGACTTCCGCGATTATGCCTGGATTCTGAGCGGGTTTGATGGGCGTTTCTACCATGGCATGACCTATCTCGCAGGCTATATGGCGCTGGTGCCATCCTTCATCAGCGAGTTTCGAAACGATTTCCGCATGGGCATCATCACCAGCACATTGGCGGGGCTTGATCCCCAGTTTCACGCTGGCCTTCGCCCCACTTTGTTTGGGGAAGCCTATCTCAACTTCGGAATATCAGGCGTCGTTTTCATCGCGACCCTGTTTGGCTTTTACTTCGGCAAGCTGCAAATGTGGGTCCACGACAATTTGCAGCCCAACCGGTTGGGCCTGCGGAAGGTGGCCTGCGGCTATATTGCCTTCCTGTTTCTGTTCAATGCGGTCTTCACGCCCGGATTTTACTATGTCTACGTGGTCGTCGCATGGCTGACGGGCGGCATCGTGATGTCCTACCTTCTCGCTGCGCCGCTGCCGTGGAAGAAAACGGCAGCCGCCAAAAGCTGAGGTTACTCCGCACCGGTGCGAAAGCGCCCGTCCGGCTGGTCTTTCCAGAACGTGCCCAGCCAAGCATCGGTCGATGGTGGCCTGAAAGCGCCGAAACCGGATGTGGGGCTAAACGTCATCTCTCCAAACAACGGGCCGGACGGCTTGTCGTAAAAATCAATCCGAACGAATTCGAACCCCTGCGCCAGCGTTCTGGCCGCAGCAAGAATCTGATCCAGATGGGGTGGACGCGGCAATTCCTCGGTTTCCAGTGGGTAATAATGGCCGAAATCGAGCTTCTTCCAATGCTCGTCATAAAAGCAGCGACGGTGATCGGTGAAGCGTGCGGTATCGATCTGGATGCAGGGAATATCGTTTTCGAAGCAGAACAGCTTGTAATCAACCGGCGCCTGCCCATCATCACCGATAAAGGGTTCGATGAAGATTTCGGGCTCTATGTGGTTGTACCATTCTTCCGCCAAGCGCCAGGCGGTGCGCCCCGCAAGCCAGATATCGCATTGTTCTTTCGCGCCGATCAGATCGTCAGGCCCATAGACGAAAATGTTGCGATCCGAGCCATGATTGACCTTGATGACATAGGGAAATGGCAGCGGCGGGCAATCATTGAGGTCTTTTCCACGCCAGAGCGTGGGCGTAACCCATTCCTGCCCCAGCACTCGTGCCACATGATCTTTCACGGCAATCTTGTCGCTCAGCATAATGAGGCGCGGGTCTGAGTGCGGACCAGTCCATGCAATCTTGCGCGCGGCGAGATGTTCATTCAGGGTCTTGGGGTTATCGAGATTGGCCCAAAGCTTATGGTAGCGATAATATTGCAGTTGCGTCGCCTGCTTGATGGGCAAGCTGTGAATAGCTGCATGGTAAAGCTTCTTAAAAATGCGGCGTCCCAGAGAATGTTGGGGCTGATCGGATGCCATCAGTTCAATCGCCTTCCTGCTACAAATGGATAATCGAAAACGTCTGTCTTAGGATCTCGAAGCGCGCCAGAGCAACGAACTGGATATCGATGCGGTGACCAACGCCGTGAAAAATGCTGAAAGGCCAGCACCAATGAAACCAAAGGTGCTGATCAGGACGAAACTCATGCCGATCGACAGAAGCACGCTGGAAAGATTGACGAAGGCATAATGGCCGTCCTTGCGCAAACTGTTCAGGCCAAGGCCCATCAGGTCGGTGCAGGAGCGAACGACAGCGGTTAAAAGCAGCAGCGCAAACATGCCCTGATGTTCGCCCAGTTCCGGCATGTTCATGAGGTGGACGAGAATGTTGCCGCTGACGAAAATAGCAATGCCCAATCCAAAAGCGACAGCGGCCGTTTTCGTGAACTGCCAGATCATCACCGAGCGCCATTCCTTCATGGATCCGGTATTGTAAGCTTTGAACAGGGCGGGGATGGCGACCTGCAGCACCGCGGTCGAAATCAGCGTCTGCAGGGCATTGGCCAGAGACCAGTAGAATGTGTAGACGCCCGTCAGCGAAAGCGTGAGCAAAAGCGACACGATATAGCGGTCGGCATAGACAAGCCCGACATTGCTGATGTCGCTGATATAGATCAGCCATGCCTTGCGCATGCGTTTTTTAACCCAGCGCAACCGCATGCGTGAGCGGTAAATACGCCGGAACGGCCACTGCCGCAGAAACGCAGCAAGCCCGATAAACATCACGATGTAACCCAGGCTCCACGCCACCATGATGGTTTCGATGTTGCGGAAGCCCTCAAACAGGAATCCGAGACCGATAACCGGCAATATCCACGATGATGTTCGCAGGAAAAACAGCACATTCGCCTGGCTCGACATTTCCTGCGCAATCAGCGGCACATGGATATCGCAGGAGATCGTCTCCAGCCAGACGACGAGGAGAATGAGAAAATAGAGCGGGACGACCGCGTGACCCATGAAAGAGGCAACCAAAAGCGCGATTGCCGTCATCGCCGCAAGTGAGGACACCGTCACCAACAGACGCGTCTTCATATAAACACCGGCAATGCCCGATGTTTTGCCGCTCACATCCCGCGCGATGAAATAGTTCAGGCCCCAACCGAGAGCAGCAGGTGCCGCATTCACAACCCCCAGCGCCAGCCCGTAAATACCAGCGGCCTCAAGGCCCATGAATTTGACGATATAGAAGGAAAGGGCAAAGCGCAGGACAAGCGTGGAGCCACGAAGCCCCATATTGAAGATAACGTTGAGCCCGCCGATGGAGCGACCTTGTAGGAAAGGGATGCGCATGGCTGTCCTGTTGTTGTTTTCAGCCAAAATCAGCCCTCAATATTGCAGGCCCGAGCGCGTCATCCGAACCACCTTGATATTGTCCACGCCGCGCTCTTCCAAACTCACAAGCGCAATCACCACGCTGCCCGCATCGTCTTCATGCTGCATGAGGAAGACTTCATCGACGTCAGAACGGGTCGGGACATCAAGCTGGGATTTTGTCGCCACACCGCCATCAATGACGATAAGATCAAAGGCAGCACCTTCCTCATCCACCACAGCCTTTGGCGTATCCCCCGCATTCAACCCACCCGCAGGTGAAAAACGCAAGAGCGGCAGTGTTTCCACATGGTAGAAGTCTGACGAAGCCGCAGTGTCCTCGCCCCTGTCTGGCAAAAGCATGGCGGTCGTCAGCGGATCATAAATGGCTGCATCCAACAGAAGAACGCGCTGCCCGAGCCGCGAAACCTCAGCCGCCAGATTGAAAGCACTGTAGGGCGACCGATTTTTCGGACCCGTCGATACCACCAGTATCGTATGTTTGCCCGCAGGCGTAAGGCCAGTTGATACAAAACGCGCGAGGTCATCGAACCCCTCATCGTCAGCAGCACTCAACGCCTCGACTTCCTGCTGGCGCACGATGCGCCGCGACCGCTTGGGCGTTGCGGCGGCGGCAACAGGTTTTTCCGTTGCTGCTGGCAGCAAGGCTGTCTCTGGCGGTGCAATCTCTTTGCTTGAGCTAAGCGCATTTGCCGGTTTCCGGACCATGCGCAACTCGCGCGGCTGGCCACGAAATTGATCGCGCAAAATGAGAAGTCCTGCGCCCAGGATCAGACCAAAAATACCACCACCCGCAAGCATGAGGGTGCGCGGAGGCCCGGCCTTGCGCAAAGGTGGCTCCGCACTGGAGATGATCTGCGGGTTTTCGCTTGATGTCCCCTGCTGTTCCGAAAGCTGCTTGGTCCGCAACAGGAACGCTTCATAGACCGCCCGGTCGCTTTCCAGCTTTCGCTGCAATTCGCGCAGACGCACCATGGTCTGCTCGTCGCTGTTCAGGTTGGTCTTCAGCGCGTCGGCGTTTGATGTGGAAAGCGCCAACTGGTTCTTCAGCCGCGCCAGATTGCTCGACGTCGCCGTTGCGAAATTGCGCAATTGCTCGTCAAGAATATTGGCAAGCGATTGGGTGCGGGCACGGGCCGCCTGCAAGGCGGGATGCTGGGCGCCGAGTGAAGTTGCCTGAACGGCCTCCTCTTCGCGGCTTTCCTGATAGCGCGCGCGCAGCGAAATGATCGCAGGCGTCAAAGACGTGTCGGGAATGGAGCGCAAATATTGCCGGTCGTTTCTGGCCCGAGTGAGTTCAGCGACCAGAGCCTCGTTTTCAGACACGGATGCCTGTAACCTTGATATTTCCGTATTGGCGTCAGCAATGCGTTGCTCGACATCGGGCCTGCCCTGAATATCGGCCAGATTGTGCTCTGCCCTGTAGGCCTGAACAGCGCGGTCGCCATCTTCCACGGCGGTGCGAAGCTGATCCAGCTGCGCCGACAATCCGCCCCCGGTGCGTTTGAGCACATCGCTGTTCATCTCCATGCGCACCTGCGAATATGTGGACGCGATGAGGTTTGCCAGATCGGCCGCCCGCTGCGGGCTCTCAGACTTCACAGAGACATTAACAATGAAGCTCTTTCCGACAGCAGAAACGGAGGTGACCTTGCGCAACGTATCAAGCGCCAGGTTCCTGCGGCTGACCTCGTCAGGATATCGCGGGGCGGCAGCGCCAAAGTCCGGATCGTCGTAAAGCTTCTCGCTGTCTACGATGCGCGACAGGACCTGTGCCGACGTAATAATATATTGCTGGTTGAGGACGTGTGAATCGACAGCCCTTGGCTGGCCCGGCAGGTCACTTTCCAGAACGCGGGAGCCTTCCGGGTCAAGCAGGATCTGCGATGTCGCGACATAATAGTTCGGGATCAGCAGCGACGCGCCAAAGGCAAGTGCCGCGCACAGGATGCCGATCAGCAGGATAAAGAAGGAATTTCGCCACAGCAATGCGGCAAGGCGGAGCAAATTATTGGGCTCACTTGCCTGCTCGCGATATTGCGGCTCATAGGACGTGGTCTCGTTCATCGCCATTTCGTTTCACGATTCCATGTTCTTGCTGCCTGGCTTTTGGCCGTTTCCTGACATCGTCATGCTCTCGAACGTTTAAACGCTGCGTTGCGATCAGCAAAACAGCTGTTCCAAATTGGACCATCCGTTAAACTAGGGCCGACCCGTTAATATACCGTATTGCGAAGAACATCATGTGAAACACACGCAGGATGGACTGAAGATGACGTGCTGAGTCCGCCACTTGTGGGCCTGACGTTGTTTCTCTCCTTATCGAAACACAATGCGCCACAACTTAGCTGCAATGAACGGTCATTTAATTACACGGCTACCGATATCAGAAACTCGGCGGTGTGCATGCGCTGATCACTTCACACGGCACCGGCCCCACACACTTGAAGGAATGGGGTCTGCGGCTTTCGAAGTAATAGGCGTCGCCGGGACCCAGGATTCGCCGCTCGTCATCAATGGTCACTTCCAACCGCCCTGACAGCACAATGCCGCCCTCCTCTCCCTCATGCACCAGCGGCACCCGCCCCGTCCCGGCGCCCGGCTGATAGCACTCTTTCAAGATCTGAAGACTTCGGCCAAACAGGTTATCTCCAATCTGGCGATAGGAAATCGGCCCCTTGCCAATCTCGACCAGTTCCTCCGCCGCGTAAAAAGCCTTGCTGGGTTTGCCGGGCTCAAACGCGAAGAACTCCGCAAGACCGATGGGAATGCCATCCAGGATGCGCTTCAATGCCCCGACCGATGGATTGGTCGAATTCGATTCAATCAGGGAAATCGTAGAGTTGGTCACACCGGCCCGCTTGGCCAGTTCCCTCTGCGACATCTTGTGAAGAGAGCGCAAATGCCTCAACCTGTTGCCAATATCCACAACCATCTCGGATCTTTCATTGTATGTGTTCGATATATCGCAACACTTTGCATCACATTCCATAAAGATCAATGGCTTAAGACGCACAAGAAAAGGACTTGTTCTGATATGCGAAGTTCTGGAATGTGGTGCTTTCAACATGGGGACCCCAATGGAAGACCACAGCAAGTCCAACGCGCCTGACCTCTCCAATTTCTGGATGCCGTTCACCGCAAACCGTCAGTTCAAAGCCGCCCCGCGCCTTCTGGCCAGTGCCGAAGGGATGTACTACACCGATATTGACGGCAAAAGAATTCTGGATGGAACGGCGGGGCTCTGGTGCGTCAATGCCGGTCACGGCCGCAGACGCATTAGCCAAGCGGTTGAGCGTCAACTCGCGACTTTGGATTTCGCACCGACATTCCAGATGGGTCATCCAATCGCTTTCGAATTTGCCGAGAAGCTTGCCGCCATGGGCCCCGGTGGTCCAGACGCCCAGCTCGACAGAATTTTCTTCACGGGTTCAGGCTCGGAATCTGTCGATACCGCGCTCAAAATCGCAATTGCCTATCAGCGCGCAATTGGGCAGGGAACGCGCAGCCGGATCATCGGTCGTGAAAAAGGCTATCACGGCGTTGGCTTTGGCGGCATTTCCGTTGGCGGCCTCGTCAACAACCGCCGCGTCTTCCCGCAAATCCCTGCCGCCCATATGCGCCACACGCTGGACCTGGATCGAAATGCCTTCTCCAAGGGTCTTCCGGCGCATGGCATAGAACTGGCTGAAGACCTTGAGCGTCTGGTGGCTTTGCACGGTGCAGAAACAATTGCGGCCGTCATCGTCGAACCGCTGTCTGGTTCTGCCGGTGTCATCCTTCCGCCCGAGGGATATCTTCAGCGTTTGCGGGCCATTGCCGACAAACACGGCATCCTCCTCATCTTCGATGAAGTCATCACCGGCTTCGGTCGCCTCGGCAAACCATTTGCAACGGATTATTTCGGTGTTGTTCCCGATCTCGTCTGCACCGCGAAAGGCATTACCAACGGCGCAATTCCGATGGGAGCCGTTTTTGCGAAGCGTGCGGTTTACGAGGGACTGATGCACGGCCCGGAAAACCAGATCGAGCTTTTCCACGGCTACACCTATTCCGGCCATCCCGTCGCCTGCGCCGCCGGCATCGCCACTCTGGAAATCTATCAGGATGAAGACCTTCTGACGCGTGCAGCATCGCTTGCCACAACATGGCAGGATGCTCTCCACTCCCTGAAGGGCGCGCCGCACGTGGTTGACGTTCGCAATCTCGGCCTCGTCGGCGCCATCGAACTCGCTCCTCGCGACGGCGCGCCTGGAACCCGAGCTTATGATGTTTTCGTGGAGTGCCTGAAGAAAGGTCTGCTCGTGCGCGTCACCGGCGATATCATCGCACTCTCTCCTCCTCTCATTATCGAAGAGAGCCAGATCGACGATATCGTTTCGATCATCACCGACGTGATCCATCACACCGCCTGATGTCAGAAAACTCCAGAGCGGCCACTCCGGTCGCTCTGGAACGATTGTATGAAACGCAGCCGTAGGCGCTAGCCTCTACAAGACCTGACACGCCTCCCCGCCTCAGGCATGCCACACAAAGCATTAGTTGGCATTCATCGCGCCGAACAAAGCGGTTCAGCACCCTTAGCGCAATGCGACAAAAACCCAGCGCAAGCCTTACTTCCCTACCACTGTCCCATACCGAAGCATCAAGACTTCGCCGCCAATGGCATAAGCCCCATTGTCTCAGCAAACTGATATCGCAATAATAACGTTGGTGGCTAACGCGTGAGGTTCCCGCCGGGCGAGCGATCGTGATCGTTCCTATATGCGGTAATTAGACTTAAAACGCACTGAGGCTATAGACCTGATTTCGCTCGGAAAAACAGGCCATAACGAAGCTAAACGCCAATTTGCTTTCGCTACTTCGTATGGCAATTTATGGGGTTTTATCACTGCTGCGCTGCTAGCGTTACCGGCTGAATTCGCGTAATGGCTGAGCATCTATGGCCCGTCGATATAGAGCGCGCACTCCATTCATTTCGCAATACAGACCTGCTGTCAAGCGGTCTTCTGCAAACATCCACACGTGCCCGAACTGGCACTGAGGCGCCGATGCGAAAGCAAAAGCAGACCTGAGAGCATCACCGGGTCAGGCAAGCACATATCAAATGAGCCACGAGGCGGAACTGCGCGACCGACTCAAGCACAACATCATGCGGATGAACGGGGGCAAATAAATGAAGGCGAAGTGATCTGTGACCGAGCGTGTATCCAAAGGACGTGGCGCGGAACACAATATCGAGTGAGACGCCAGATACCGGCAACGATCACTAATACCGAAAGTCTGAATCGATGTCATCACCCGCGAAGTTTTGTGCAAGCGAGATGTCTCGCAATTTTGGAGGCGTCGCTGCTCGACCGCACCCTCTAAGGACAGATGTTGAGTCCACCAGAAGTGGGCGCCGCATCGGAACAAGAGAAAGGATTGAGAAGTTAGCCGCGGCAAACTGATGATGTCCGGCATCATTCTGGATAGAGCAATTCTCCCGCGCACTTCACTCACAAGAGCCGGTTAGCCGCGGCTAACTGACTAACAACAAGGAGCGAGCACCTATAGATGAATCCGTGAACTCTCCAATTTTGAAGAAAAATTCTCGTTAGTCGGCTGAAAAGATTCATGTTTAGTCCTTCCGAATGCCTATTGCGCGAAAAAGAGAATCGGCGCTTATATCTCAGTTGCGGAAAAAACCGATTTCAGCGGAAAAAAACGCAACTGATCTAGCAAGTGGAAAAAGCCGAATGACTCAAATTGCCGATATGACATCTGCTGAGAAAGCGCCCGACCTGACGGCCCTTATCCTTCAGCATTCGGCCGCGCTGTCGGCACAGCTGCAAGCGCACAACGCAAACACCTTCGCACCACTTGCAGAAAAAAGCATGCGAAATTTCTCGCCATCAGAAACGGCAAAGCTCATTGGCATCGGGGAAGCCTATCTTCGCCAGATCGCTGCCGAGCAGCCGGAATTAAGCGCCTCGCAAAGCGGCGGGCGTCGCAGCTATTCGGTCGAAGATATTCACGAGATCCGGAAGTTTCTCGACCAAGGTGCGCGAGGCACAAGACGCTACCTGCCACACCGTCGCGAGGGCGAAGACCTTCAGGTTATTGCGGTCATGAATTTCAAAGGTGGCTCTGGCAAAACGACCACGTCGGCCCACCTTGCACAGTATCTGGCATTGCGCGGCTACCGCGTGCTTGCCATCGATCTTGATCCTCAAGCCAGTCTCTCGGCTCTGTTCGGCCATCAGCCTGAACTTGATGTCGGCCCCAACGAAACGCTTTATGGAGCGATCCGCTATGACAGCGAGCAGCGCCCTATCGCTGAGATTGTTCGGGGCACGTATATTCCTGATCTCCATATCATTCCGGGCAATCTTGAGCTCATGGAGTTTGAGCACGATACGCCACGCGCCTTGATGCGGCGTGCGCCCGGAGACACGTTGTTTTTCGCGAGAATCGGCCAGGCCATTGCGCAGGCGCAGAATTTCTATGATGTCGTCGTTATCGATTGCCCACCGCAGCTCGGCTACCTCACACTGTCGGCGCTGACTGCAGCAACCTCTGTTCTCGTCACCGTCCATCCACAAATGCTGGATGTGATGTCCATGAACCAGTTCCTCGCCATGACTGGCGATCTTCTGGCTGAAATCGGAAGGGCAGGGGCGCGTTCGGATTATCACTGGATGCGTTATCTCGTCACCCGCTTTGAGCCCAGCGATGGCCCACAAAACCAGATGGTCGCTTTCCTGCGTTCGATCTTCGGGGAACATGTCCTCAATCATCCAATGCTGAAGACGACAGCGGTATCCGATGCAGGTTTGACCAATCAGACACTCTTCGAAGTAGAACGGACGCAGTTTACCCGGTCGACCTATGATCGGGCACTGGAATCCATGACCAACGTCAACGGCGAAATCGAAGCCTTGATCAAGAAGGCCTGGGGTAGAACAGCATGAGCAGAAAAGAAATTTTTGCAAATCTCGGTGGCAAGGGCACGGAGGCGGCCGACGGTTCGCCAGAGCGTGCGCGCCCTCGTATCCGCCCCATTCTTGGCTCGCCAGAACTCGTCACCGATGTGATCAACTCGCCGGTTGGCATGATTGGCCAGTCACTCAACGAAGTGTCTGAACGTTCAAAGCGCGCTGAAGAGATTGAGCGCAAGCTGGCTGAGGGCCTCACCATTGTTTCGCTGGATGCGAAGGATGTTGATCCGTCTTTCATTCCGGATCGCATGCCGTCTTCTCTGGAAGCAGATGCAGGCCTGATAGAGGCAATCAGAGAGCAGGGCCAGCAGGTTCCTATCCTTGTGCGCCCTCACCCAGAACATCCCGGCCGCTATCAGGTGGCATTCGGTCACCGCCGTCTGCGCGCCGTGGCTGAGATCGGCATTCCCGTTCGCGCCGTTGTTCGTAACCTCACCGATGAGCAGCTTGTCGTTGCCCAGGGCCAGGAGAACAACGAACGCCGTGACTTGAGCTATATCGAAAAAGCGCGGTTTGCCCAGAAGCTGCAAATGCGGTTTTCGCGCGAGACCATCATGGCGGCCATGTCTCTCTACAAGGGCGACCTGTCGAATATGCTTTCGGTCGTTGGCCGCATTCCAGATGACATTGTCGATGCCATTGGCCCTGCCCCCGGTGTCGGTCGTCGCAACTGGATGGATCTTTCCGAACAGCTCTCGTCTTCCAAGGTGAATGATGCAGCACGCGCCTATCTCAATGATGAGAGCGTCGCCAGCCTTCCATCGGAAGAGCGCTTCAAATCCATTCTGGAGTTTCTGAAGCCAAAACCAGAGCCAAAAAAGACGGGTGTGCTTTCGAGCATGACCGGCCAGAAGCTCGCGAAAATCGTCGAGACTGAACAGCGAGTCGAGATCTCAATCGACCGCAGGCAGGCACCGGAATTCGCAGACTTCGTTCTCGAGCATCTGCAAGCGTTGTTTGAAGAGCACCGCACCAAGCAGTAATCCAACCCTTATCCATTAACCCCGAACAGGAGCAGCAGGCCAAAAAGAAAAAAGCCCCCGAACGTTGCCGCACGGAAGCCTTTCTTTGATCTAAGCACCCAAAGAATCTCATTTCCGCGAATCATAGTCAAGAGTTTTGGCATCGATATTTCTTCGGTGAGCGATTTTCTTTTGCCTTTTTGAAGGTGAAAGACATGAATAGCGATATTGTGACGACGTCTTTCGGGCGGCGAAGGGGATCCCTTGGCCATCTCGCAAGTCAGTTCGCATCCAGAACAGTTAATCCGAATCGTAGCATCGATAAGTGGAAGCTTTTTCGCGCCATTTGCGAAGCCCGTCCCATGCTGGGTATAACGGATCGGTCCTTGGCTGTGCTCAATGCACTCATCAGTTTCTATCCAAAGGCAGAGCTTCGCGAGGAAAACGGTCTCGTCGTCTTTCCATCGAACCAGCAGCTTTCACTACGCGCCCATGGCATGCCGGAACAGACGTTGCGTCGCCACCTCGCAACACTCATCGATGCCGGTCTGATCCTGCGCAAGGATAGTCCCAACGGAAAACGTTATGCGCGAAAAGACCGTTCGGGCGCGATCAATGACGCCTATGGTTTTTCTCTCGCACCTTTGATCAATCGCGCGGATGAAATCCAGTCGATTGCCACACAGGTCATCGAAGAGCGTTTGTACCTGCAAAGCCTGCGCGACAAAATCAGCATCTGCCGTCGCGATATCATCAGATTTTCCGAAATCGCCGTCGAGGAACAGGCCGCGGGTAACTGGGAACAGGTTCAGCAACGGTATCTCGCGCTAAAATCGACCTTGAACAGGAAGTCGACAGCCGTCCATTTGACCCTTGTGCTCGATACATTAACGGAAATGCGCCAGGAAATGGCTAACTGGTTGGAAAATCACATGGAAAACCAAAAAATAAGCGCCAATGCCTATCAAAATGAGCGGCTTATACAGAGTTCAGAATCCGAATCTCTATTTGAAACCGCAGCTGTTGATGAAACAGGACATAAACAACCGACACCACCTGCAGAACCGAAGGCAGTTGAGAACGTTGAACAGAAACCTTGCGGAGAAAAAACGACAGCAAAGGCAATTTCAGAGAGTTTTGATCTGCAAACCGTTATCAAAGCATGCCCAGAGATCGCATTGTATGGACCAAACGGTGTTGTCAGGAGCTGGCACGAGATGAAACAGGCAACGAGCGTCGTCAGAACCATGCTGTCCATCAGCCAATCTGCCTATGATGAAGCGGAAAGGGCGATGGGAATACCTGTGGCGACCACAATCATCGCGTGTATTCTGGAAAAATCGGCAACCATTCAGTCTCCGGGCGGTTACCTGAGAAACCTGACTGAAAAAGCTCTCTCGAAGCAGTTTTCCATTAAACCAATGCTCATGGCCCTACTGCGAGCCCGATTATCATCCGTAAACTCCAGCTACGCGATGGCATGACAATTATACTGTTCCAAGTATCTACCAGAATAAAACTTGACTCCATTCTGAAAGATTTTTATGCCGCCTGAAATGCCACTACTTGCCAAAGGACAGACAATGAACGCCCAAGCAGCCGCGGTCGAAAAAAACGAGATTGAACTGAGCCGCACCAAGCGCCTGAAGGCTGCTACACGCGCTGCCCACGAAAAACTTGACGGCTTCATTATGTCCGCAAAACCCTTCGAGAACCGTGAAAATTTTGGCAAGTTTGTCCAGACCCAACATCTATTTCATAGCGAGCTAGATGCCTTGTTCAGCGACAAGACCCTCGATGCACTTCTGCCGGACCTGAAAGGGCGCAGGCGGCTGTCTCTCATCGAACAGGACCTTGAGGATTTGACAGTTGCAAAGCCCGACATCGAGACCCCCCACTTCAATGACAGTGCCGAAACTATCGACCTGCCCGAGGCCCTTGGCTGGCTTTACGTGGTCGAAGGGTCAAACCTCGGTGCTGCATTTCTTTTGAAGGACGCTGCAAAACTTGGACTTGGCGAAACATTCGGCGCACGACACCTGGCTGGAGCACCGGAAGGACGCGGATTGCACTGGCGCACCTTCGTCTCGGCTCTGGATGCCATTGACCTGACGCAGGAGGAAGAAGATCGTGCCATTGCCGGCGCCAAAGCCGCATTTAGCAAGGTCCATGAACACGCAAAGCGCATGATGGCTTGAAGTTATGCCGGGCAAGTGTCCCATATCCTATCGCTTGCCCTCAGATATCGTTGAGCTAGTATGCAAGAGTGGCGGGGAGGCCACTCCTAGGAGGTTCAATGACATATCGAGACATCAAACGACGTGCAGCTTTAAAACTGGCTGCATCGGCCATCTCTCTTCTCGCCATGAGTGGCGCGGCTCATGCCCAAAGCTTTCCTGAAAGATCTATAACGCTTGTCGTTCCTTTCGCCGCGGGCGGATCCACGGATGTGGTTGCTCGCGTCATCGCGCAGAAAATGGGCGATGATCTTGGCCAGCAGATCGTGGTTGAAAACGTTGCCGGTGCCGGAGGCAATCTCGGCGCCGACCGAGTGGCACGGGCAGAGCCTGACGGCTATACGGTTCTCATGGGCACTGTGGCAACCCATGCGCTTAACCCGCTCATTCTCAAGACCAAACCCTACGATCCTGAAAAGGATTTCGCGCCGATCTCGCTGCTTGTCGTCGTTCCCAATGTTCTGGTCGTCAATCCGCAGCTGCCAGTGAATACGGTCGCCGAACTGGTTGCCCTGTTGAAGGCGGAGCCGGATAAATATGCCTATGCTTCTTCCGGCAATGGAACGCCGCTTCACCTGTCTGGAGAACTGTTCAAGAGCATGGCGGGCGTCAGCATGCAGCATGTGCCTTACAAGGGTTCCGGTCCTGCCTTGAACGATCTGCTTGGAAACCAGGTTTCCATCATGTTCGATAATCTTCCCTCATCATCGGGTCACATTAAATCTGGCACTTTGCGAGCGCTAGGTGTTACGACAGCCGAAAGAGCAACGTCCTTCCCCGATGTGCCGACGATCGCAGAGACCGTACCGAATTATGAGACCTACACATGGAATGCTCTGTTTGCGCCAGCTGGCACACCGGCAGAAGCGGTCGATAGATTGAATGCGGCTGCGAAAAAAGCCCTGGCAGACCCAAGCGTTGCCGCTCGCATGGCTGATTTCAGTGCAAAAATTGTCGGCTCGACGCCGGATGAGCTGAAAACCCATGTCTCGCAAGAGATCGCCAAATGGGCTCCCGTCGTCAAAAACGCCAATGTTCAGATGGACTGATTGATCCCATTCTTGGCGATCACTCTTGCTCCCAAGCGAAGGCCGGCCCGACTATGTGGGCCGGCATCAACACCCCGCCAGAAATGATGACAAAATGAGCAGAAAATTTATCATCCGATAAATTTTTTATCATTCGATAAAACTATCTCCCAATCCTTCCAGCAAGTCATTGATTTCATAGAAGATCACAAACTGGCACGAAAACTGCTTTTCCTTTTCCGACACTCAATATGAGAAACCGAACTGGAGGTCGTGATGGAAATAGGTGTTTTTATTCCAATCGGAAACAATGGCTGGCTTCTGTCGGAAAATGCTCCGCAATATAAGCCAAGCTTTGAGCTGAATAAGCAGATCACACTTGCCGCCGAGAAATATGGCTTCGATTTTGCGCTATCGATGATCAAGCTGCGGGGCTTTGGCGGGAAAACCGAATTCTGGGACTATAATCTCGAATCCTTCACGCTGATGGCGGGTCTTGCGGCCGTTACATCGAAGATCAAGCTATTCGGCACGACAGCCACTCTGGTCATGCCGCCCGCCATTGTCGCCCGCATGGCCACAACAATCGATTCCATTTCCGGCGGTCGCTTCGGCATCAATCTGGTTACGGGATGGCAAAGGCCGGAATATAGCCAGATGGGCCTGTGGCCAGGCGATGATTATTTCGGCGACCGCTACGAATATCTCAGTGAATACAGCACCGTTCTGAAAGACCTGCTTTCCACAGGCCAATCGGATTTGAAGGGCAAATATTTCACTATGGATGATTGCCGAATGAAGCCGGTGCCGGAAGGAGACGTGAAGCTGATCTGTGCCGGTTCGTCCGACAAGGGCATGGAATTTTCGGCCAAATTTGCCGATTACAGCTTTTGCTTCGGCGTCGGCGTCAACACGCCGAAAGCCTTCGCGCCCACCAATGAACGCCTGTTGGCAGCCACACAAAAGACGGGTCGCGATGTCCGCTCCTTCGTGCTGACCATGGTTTTGGCCGAGGAAAAGTCAGAGGATGCCTGGGCAAAGTGGGAGCACTACAAGGCGGGGGCTGATCAGGAGGCGATCAAGTGGCTCGGTCTGCAAAGCTCCGCGGATAAAAAGTCGGGTGCGGATACCAATGTGCGCCACATGTCCAACCCCGTCTCCGCCGTCAACATCAACATGGGAACGATCATCGGCTCCTATGAGGAAGTGGCAGCCATGCTGGACGAGATGAGCGAAGTGCCAGGGACCGGCGGGGTCATGCTGACCTTTGATGACTTTGTCGAAGGCATCGAGAAATTCGGCCAGTTCGTACAGCCGCTCATGAAAAGCCGAAAGCACGTCTGCGACGCTTTGGAGGCCGCTGAATGAGCCAAGTGGTTGCAGGTTACGAGCCACCGGAAAGCCGCTCGAAAAACGTAACGCTGCCTGCGCGGCCTGAGCCAATCTCGCTAAAGCCGAGCGAGACGGCGGTTGTTGTAGTGGATATGCAAAATGCCTATTCCACGGAGGGCGGCTATGTCGATCTTGCCGGGTTTGACATATCAGGCGCAAAATCCACCATCGCCAATATCGACAGGACGCTGAAGGCGGCAAGGGCAGGGGGCGTTCAGGTCATCTATTTCCAGAATGGATGGGATAGCAATTATGTCGAGGCGGGAGGGCCGGGCTCTCCCAACTGGCACAAATCCAATGCGCTGAAAACCATGCGCGCGCGCCCTGAGCTTCAGGGGAGGCTGCTGGCCAAAGGCACCTGGGATTACGCCATCGTTGACGAGCTGCAACCGCAGCCGGGCGATATCGTGGTGCCGAAGACCCGCTATAGCGGCTTCTTCAACACCAATATGGACAGCGTCCTGCGTGCCCGAGGCATCAGAAATCTGGTCTTCGTCGGCATAGCGACCAATGTCTGCGTGGAAAGCTCGCTGCGGGATGCGTTTCATCTCGAATATTTCGGCGTGATGCTGGAGGACGCGACCCACCATCTGGGCCCTGACTTCATTCAGCAAGCGACGGTCTACAATGTCGAGAAATTCTTCGGCTGGGTCGCGACGACGAATGATTTTTGCGCCGTGATCTCGCAAGCTGAACCGATAGACGGTTGATCCATTCCATCAGAGGAGAACGAAACCATGCCAAAGACCATCATCGTGCCGGAAGGCACATCAAAACCCATCGCCCCTTTTTCGCCAGGCACATTGGCCAATGGCGTTGTCTATGTTTCTGGAACGCTGCCATTCGACAAGAACAATGACGTTGTGCATGTGGGCGACGCTGCCGCGCAGACCCGGCACGTTCTGGAAACCATCAAATCGGTGATCGAAACCGCTGGCGGCACCATGGACGATGTTACCATGAACCACATTTTCATCACGGATTGGGCGAATTACCAGGCGGTCAATGCTGTCTATGCTGAATACTTCCCGGGCGATAAGCCCGCGCGCTATTGCATTCTGTGCGGGCTGGTCAAGCCGGACGCGCTGATCGAGATCGCCACCGTCGCCCATATCGGCGCATAAGATCTAGGCGGCACAATGATGTATTTCGAGGTTCTCGGCCGCGAAGCGCCTGAGGCGGAGACGGTTTTTCTGTCCTCGGGGCTCGGCGGTTCAGCATCCTATTTCGAGCCGCAGATGGAGATGCTGCAAAGGCATTTCCGCGTGGTCGTTTATGACCACAGAGGCACAGGCAGAACGGGCGGTGTGGTGCCGGAGGGTTATGGCATTTCTGCCATGGCCGACGACGTGATTGAAATCGCGGACAAACTCGATTTCCAGAGCTGCCACTTTGTCGGCCATGCGCTGGGTGGCCTCATCGGGCTGGATCTCGCATTGCGCAGGCCCGGCTTCATCGACAGGCTGGTTTTGATCAATGCGTGGAGCAAGGCCGATCCCCACTCCGGTCGGTGTTTCGATACGCGTATCTCGTTGCTGGAAAATTCGGGCGTCGAGGCCTTTGTGAAGGCGCAGCCGCTGTTTCTTTATCCGGCTGCCTGGATGTCTGAGCATGCCGAGCGGCTTGCCCGGGATGATGCCCATGGGGTCACGCATTTCCAGGGCAAAGACAATGTGCTGCGCCGCATTGCTGCCCTCAGGGCTTTTGATGTGGATGCGCGTCTTGGTGAGATCGAAAACCGCACATTGGTCATTGCGGCCAGGGATGACGTGCTTGTGCCCTATACGCGCTCTGTAAGGCTTGCAGAAGGCCTGCCGAATGCCGAGCTGGTTCTACTTGAGGAAGGTGCCCATGCCGTCAACATTACGTGTGCCGAGCTTTTTAACGCCAGCCTGGAGAAATTTCTCTTAGCTCCGGCATCGGCCTGATGGAGGTCGTCCAATGTGCTTGATTTCGTTTGATGTTTTGTTAGGAAGGTTTGGTTAGATGCAGACATTGTCTCTGGATAAGGAAGTTACAATGGAGACGAAGACTGCCGAGCAGCGCAGCCTGGATTTTCGCAACGCCATGTCGCAACTGGCAGGCGCGGTCAATATCGTCACGACTGATGGCCCGGAAGGCAGAGCCGGTTTTGCGGCCACAGCCGTTTGCAGCGTTTCAGACAGTCCACCGACCGTACTGGTGTGCCTGAACCGCAATTCTTCCGCCTATAAATCCGTCGTCGGAAATGGCGTTCTATGCGTCAACACGCTGGCGGCGGATCAGGAGCAGCTGAGCAGTCTTTTCGGCGGTAAGACGCCTGTGGATGTCCGGTTTGCTGCTGGAGAATGGAGCACGTTGCAAACCGGCGCGCCGGTACTGGCTGGTGCGCTTTGCTCCTTCGATTGCCGCATTCGCACCATCCATGATGGCGGCACGCATGACATTCTGATCTGCGACGTTATTGATACGGTCGTCAGCGCCGGCGAAGAAGCGTTGATCTACTTCAAGCGTGGCTATCGCCAGCTCTGACGGGTGCGCCGCAAGCGCTCAAATCTGTATCTAGCTGGCTGACAGAAGTACCTGTCGTGTCAGCGCATCGCTCGCCACTGGGCGGCCGAAGTAATAGCCCTGAAAGGCGCTGCAGCCGCAGTCCAGCATGAACCTGTATTGTTCCTCGGTCTCAATTCCTTCCGCCAGGATTTGAAGACCGAGATCATGCCCCATCTTGCAAATGTTGCGTGCCAGCCTGGCACCGCGCTCTGTCGAAACAGCCCAAACGAAGCTGCGGTCGATCTTTAGCTGCTGGAGCGGCAGTTCCTGAAGGTAACTCAGGCTTGAATAGCCGGTGCCGAAATCATCAAGGGCGATGTTGATGCCGTGCTGTTTCAGCGTCCTGATCTTGCTGATCAGTTGATCCACCTCGCTGACGAACATCGTTTCCGTCAATTCAAGCTTGAGCAGATGCGGCGCGACAGATGCTTGCGACAGCGCTGCGATCACGCACGGTACGAAATCTTCCTGAAAAAGCTGGTCGGGGCTGACGTTGACGGACAGGACGAGATCTCTCGTCTCGGGTCGATCGCGCCATTGGCGGAGTGTTTCGATACTCGTATCCAACGCCCATCCGCCGATGTCTGGCATCAGTCTTGCGCGTTCTGCGACCGGAATAAACTCGTCAGGGGGAATGTAACCCAGACGCGGATGCTTCCATCGCAGCAGGGCCTCTGCGCCGATGACATTACCTGCGTGGTCGACCTGCGGCTGCAGGAACAGCTCGAATTGCTTCTTTGCCAGTGCGTGGCGCAATTCGCGGACATATCTGCTTTCGGGACCAAGCTTGTATTGGACCAGCATGAGGCCACCGCACAAAAGCAGTACCGACATTGCGGCGTTCACCCACGACGTGATGGCTCGCACATCATCCGGCAATGGCGTTGCAAGATTTGTATCCAGGGCGGAGGCGGAAAACAGAATGAACCCTGCGATCGACGTGGCGATTATGCCCAGCTGGAAGCGACTGGGGTCAAGCTGTTGGTTGACGAAACCTGCAAGCGCTACGATGAGGAAATAGATGTGCGAAACGCGGGGTGCCGCCTCGTTGGGCACATCGAACAACAACGAAAAACCAAAGATGAATAGGACGCAGGCGAATTGAGAGATGAGCATTCCCAAGGACATATGCCCCATGCGCGCCGTCAGCCAACCGCCCGATATGGTCGCGAAGAGTAGCCCCTCAAAGAGAACCAGCGACCAGTTTTCCAAGAATACGAATAGTACCAGCCACAGCCCGCTGACGAAAACACCTACTGGAAGTGCTATACGACAGATGAATTCTAGGTGCTGGAGCTGTTGTTTCTTGGTTCGTGCGGTAGAACCTGCTCTGGAATTCTTTGACAAGGTAGCTCGCTACTGCGTTGATCCCGCACAGCTTATCAAAAAAAATCGGTGTCAGCGACGGCTTAGCTTTGCTACTTTTCGAATTGTCAAAAAAGGCGTTAGTAAGGCTTTAAATTTTATTGCGGGGAGGTCAACCCTATTGCTCATTCGAGCACCGCAAAACGGGTTTTGATCGTCCATGTGTGCAAGCCCTGCAACGTCATGATGAACTGCGTGGCACGGGCTTGCGGCACTCGCCTCAGCTTCCGCCGGGGCTGACCTCATCGGCATCATCTTCTGGCAGCGAGCCTGCGCCCGGCGTTTTGCTCTTATCCGTTAAGCTTTCTTTGGCGTGGGGGCCCGCCGGCGGATTATCGACCGGGGCCGGGTTCTTTTCGTCTTTTCCCTCGATGGATTCCTGTGCTGCATTGTCTTTGGTCATATGGGTGATCCCGCTTGGTTTCGTTAACAGGCAAACGTCAGCGGCGAACCGAAGTTCCAGTCCTGTGAACCGGATAGAGGGATATCGACATCTGCGCGCTCCCGCTCCACGCCGTGGCGTGAAGGCAAGAGCGCGCAATCGATGCATTAGCCTTTGATGAAGGCGAGGAGATCAGCGTTCAGCACGTCTGCATTGACCGTGAGCATGCCGTGGGAGAAGCCGGGGTAGGTCTTGATCGTCCCGTTCTTCAAAAGCTTTATGGCCTTGTGGGCGGCATCGGCAATCGGAACGATCTGATCGTCTTCGCCATGGAGAACCAGCGTCGGAACGCTGATGGCTTTCAGATCTTCGGTCTGATCGGTTTCCGAAAACGCCTTGATGCCATCATAATGGGCTTTCGCGCTGCCCATCATGCCCTGACGCCACCAATTCTGGATGACGCCTTCATGCACGGTCGCGCCATCCCGGTTGAAGCCGTAGAACGGGCCTGCGGGAACATCGCGGAAGAACTGTGCGCGGTTGGCGGCAAGCGCCGAGCGGAAACCATCAAAGACTTCCATGGGAAGACCCTCGGGGTTGCTTTCGGTCTTCAGCATCAGCGGCGGAACGGCAGAGACGAGAACGGCTTTGGCGACGCGGCCAGCGGGTTCGCCGTGCTTTGCAACATAACGGGCAACTTCACCGCCACCTGTGGAATGGCCGATATGAACGGCATTTTTCAGGTCCAGATGTTCGGCCACCGCAAAGGCATCAGCGGCATAATGGTCCATGTCGTGCCCTTCGGATACCTGTGCCGAGCGTCCATGACCACGACGGTCATGGGCAACCACCCGGTAACCCTTGGAAACGAAGAACAGCATTTGTGCATCCCAATCGTCTGACGACAGCGGCCAGCCGTGGTGGAATACGATTGGCTGCGCGTCCTTCGGACCCCAATCCTTGAAGAAAATGTCGACGCCGTCTGTGGTGGTGATGTAGCCCATTTCACGAACTCCTGAGATTGTCTGGGTTGAGGGGTGGGGCGACAGTTGCCTGTTGCCTGATGATGACGGTGGTCTCGGCCGCCGCTTACGTGAGAGCAGTGCTGTGGCAGGCTAACGGTAAAAGCTCTCGGTCGTTTTCGGTTCCTGTAATGTATCTATCGGGGATACTATGCTGCTTTGACACCGTGATAATGCTCGGCTCGCTCACCAAGAACAATTGTATCAATTGTTGACATTTTATTGCGATAAAAGTAATAATCGCATGCTGTTTGGCGTCATCCTGTGCAAGGATGAGCTACCTAGGAATTGAGCTGTTTGGACGTCACCGTGCGGTATATCTCGCTGACCACTGACGCTGCAATTGGCGCGGCACAGCTCAAGCCCTGCCTTCGATGTATTGGAGAATGTTAGCAACGGGTATCGATAGATACGCGTACGCCGCCGCGCGCACGCTTGGTATCAGCGTTTCCAAAGGGCTTTGACAGCGTTCGCGGAACGATTTGCGAAAATCAGCTTTGTGATCTGGATCGCGGACTTGCCAACGGATCTACGGCAAGCGCCTTGCTGAGCACGGTGGCCGCAAAATCGCGGCGGGGCGATGAAGATTTATGATGCTGTTGCCGCAACCGGCAACAGCGTCAAGTCTGTGTCAGGCCATCTCTGTCTGGGATGGCGCTGTCGCTGAGGGCTTCGCATATCCGCGTGTCGCATTCAGCTGCTGGGCGACGATATCATGGTTCAGCCACTGCACCGGACCGCGTGGATCGGATGAGTTTCCGAAAATCAGCTGGCCGGTCGCCTCGACAACGAGACTGCTCAGCACATCGCTGATCATCGCCTTGTTGTCGCGGTGCATCTGGGTGATTTCATTCGAGGTGCCGATGGTCAGATCAGCCTGGGCCTGGCTGTTGGGCATGGGCCACGCAGTGAAATCATAGAAAGGACGCATAACGTCGCTGGCCTGCATGTCTTTGATCTTCTGCAGAACGTCATTCATCGTGAAGCCATCGGCCAGAAGCGCTTCGCAAGCCTTCCACTGCTCTTCAACCCAGGCGCCACCATTTTCCTTTTTCAGCGCAAGCAGCAAAGGAATCAAAGGCAGCTCGATGCCCGTGAAGACGTCAGAGGAGTTGGTGCGAATTTCTGGGCAATTGTAGACGGTTGCCTTGACGCCAGCTGCCCATGCGTCCGTCGCGATCTTCTCCAACCGCATCTTGGCATAGCCCTGCGTGTAGTTGGTGTAGGTCTGCCAGCGGTACTGACCTTCGATCAGGATCGCCGTTCCGTGATATCCATAGGCGGTGTAACGCACCTGATTGCCACCGGCTTCGACGCGGGCACGAATGGCTGCACTGTGCTCGATCAGATGGCCGAAGGTGTTGGCAGATACCTCATCGAAATTCTGCAGGATGAGCTTGCCCAGATCGCTATCGAGCAAGGTCTGCGAAGACATGTGACGTGCACCGCGGCCCTTGTAGATGCGGTTGGCAATGGCGAGGAAAACCTTGGCTTTCGGAATGCCACCCGCCATCGTGTGCGCGAAAAGCACATTGCGACCAGCGGGAATCATACCTTCCAGAATAGACATGACTTCTGTCAGCGCATCTGTGAACCGCGTCGTCGCCAGTTGGCGGCACTGCTCGATGTAATCCCAGTCCAGCTTGTCACTCTGCCAGCTCTCAAGCGTCATCTTTGCCACGAGATCTGTTGGTGTCAGGCCGCCCGCTGGAGCATCAAGATCGAAACCGGCCATCAGCGGCACATTGATGATTTTGCCGCCAAGGCGCGCTTCGGCATCAGCAAGCTCGTCCGCAGTCAGCGGGCGCAAATTGTTGTTTTCGTCCCGGCGACCGACGGTAATCCCGACAATGTCCATTCCTGCGGCGCGGGCCTGCTCAATCTGGCCCGTTGCGTAACCGCGGCCAAACAATTCGCCGAATAGAACGAAAACATCGCCTTCGCGAAAAAGGCTGTTTTCGGAACGCTGCGTCAGTGCAAGCGGATTTTCCATGGTGTCAGCTCTTTGCTACATCTGTTGTCGTGTGAATGCTCGTGAGAGCTTTGATCATCACATGCCCGGCCCTGACCCAAATAGGAAGTCATTTTACGTGACCAAATGTTTCAAAGCGTGAGTTTTGCCAGAAACAGTGGGTGAAATGACCTGCGGCGAGACGTCAGAAGCCAGTAATTTCTCTGACCTCCACAACCTTTCTGCGTCTCTGGCGTTAGCACCTCAAGGATGCAGCCCAGGGAGACAGCCAGTGCCACAGGAACTTCGTTTTGAGATGCTTGCAAAGCTTGGCTATGCTGCGCGAGGCATCGTGTTTCTGCTGGTAGCTGGTTTGGCGCTATTTTCCAGCGTGGTCGGTGGCCAGCCGGACAGCAAATCGGCGATTTCGTCGCTGCTGGATCAGCCCTTCGGCAAGATCTGGGTAGGGCTGATTGGAATTGGGCTTTTCTGCTTTGTTGCATGGCGCTTCGCCCAGGCACTCGCAGATAGCGACGGTCATGGGACGGATGGCAAAGCTCTGGTGATCAGAGCCAGTCTGCTCGGAAGTGCCGTGACCTACATCGGTCTTGGAGCCTATGCGCTCAGCCAGGCTCTGTTTGGAGGCGCAAGCGAAGGTGGGGGAGAACGCGGGATGGCGGCATGGATCATGTCCCAGCCATTTGGTTCCTATCTCGCCATCGCTGTCGGGTTAGGCTTCATCGCCGGCGGCGTCGTTACGCTTCTCAAGGGCTTGATGCGCAAATTTGAGAAATACATCACTATACCGGCCCATGTCAGCTGGCTTACCTATGTCTGCATTTACGGCCTTGCGGCACGAGGCGTCGTCTTCGCGGTCGTCGGCTTTCTGTTTGCCTATGCGGGCTTCAAGGTGAACCCGGACCAGGCGGGGGGAATGGGCGACGCGATGGAGTGGTTGCGGCAATTGCCCGGCGGAGCCATCATCTTCATTGTGATTGCCGTCGGTTTGGCTGCATTCGGCACCTATAATCTTATCGCCGCCCGTTACAGAACGGTGCGCGGCCCGAGCTTGGCCGGAATGAAGCGCAGCGTTCAAAAGCAGTTCGGTTGAGAAACCTCAGCAACGCGCGCCGCTCCTCAGCAAAAGTGCTGGTGAATGGATCGGCGTTGAGTAGACTGTCACAATGGGTGGTTCCCGCATGTCTGTGTCGGGTCATTGTTGCGAGAGATTGAATGCAGAAAATCTACGCTGATGCGGGTGCGGCACTTGAGGACGTGCTGTTTGATGGAATGCTGATTGCTGCTGGCGGTTTTGGCCTTTGCGGCATACCTGAATTGCTGATTGCCGCCATCAGAGATGCTGGCACTAAGAACCTCACCATTGCGTCCAACAATGCCGGTGTTGATGATTTTGGCTTGGGACAGCTGCTGGCAACCCGGCAGGTTAGCAAAATGATCTCGTCCTATGTGGGTGAGAATGCCGAGTTCATGCGCCAGTATCTTTCTGGCGAACTCGAGCTTGAGTTCAACCCGCAGGGCACGCTGGCAGAGCGCATGAGGGCAGGGGGCGCAGGCATTGCGGGCTTTTACACCCGCACCGGTGTCGGCACTGTTATCGCTGAAGGCAAGGAGCACAAGGATTTCAACGGCAAGACCCACATTCTGGAAACGGGCATCGTCGCGGATCTATCCATCGTCAAGGCCTGGAAGGCCGATCCGGAAGGCAATCTGATCTTCCGCAAGACAGCTCGAAATTTCAATCCACCCGCCGCCACCTGTGGCAAGATATGTGTTGCCGAGGTCGAGGAGATTGCTCCGATGGGCGGGCTTGAGCCCGATCACATTCACCTGCCGGGAATTTACGTGCACCGCATCGTCCAGGGGCAGCACGAAAAACGGATCGAACAGCGCACAGTCAGAAAACGCTCTTAGGAACATACCATGTGGGATCGTCACCAAATGGCCGCCCGTGCGGCTCTGGAATTGCAGGATGGATGGTATGTCAACCTTGGAATAGGCATTCCAACCCTTGTCTCGAACTACATTCCCGAGGGAATATCCGTCACGCTTCAGTCAGAAAACGGAATGCTGGGCATGGGGCCTTTCCCGCTTGAGGGCGAGGAGGATGCCGATCTGATCAATGCCGGAAAGCAGACGATCACAGAGCTTCCGCAAACCGCCTATTTCGACTCCGCCCAAAGCTTCGGCATGATCCGTGGCGGCAAGGTCGCCATGGCCATTCTCGGTGCCATGGAAGTGTCTGAGGAGGGTGATCTGGCCAACTGGATGATACCGGGAAAACTGGTCAAGGGCATGGGTGGGGCCATGGATCTGGTCGCGGGTGTAGGCCGCGTCGTCGTCGTCATGGACCACACCTCCAAGCAGGGCGAGCCGAAAATACTCAAAGCCTGCACCATGCCGCTGACCGGCAAGGGCGTGGTCGACAGGATCATTTCCAATCTCGGCGTGCTGGATGTTGTGCCCGGTGGCCTTCGGATCGTTGAATGCGCTGAAGGGGTCAGCAAAGCCGAGATCATTGCTGCAACGCAGGCTTCCATCGTAAGCGATTGATACCAATTCAACATTCGCTGGCGCCGTCGTCTCTTACAAAGTCCTGACCCATTCGCTATTATTGACCGCAATGAAACAGGCGCGCCTTGGTATTTATGCCTAGACCAGGCACATTTTGACCGGAGAGTTCGATGGAAAAGAAACAGAAGCTGGAACATTCCGAATTTTCGGGAGAGTTCGAGGATGACGGCGTGACGGTGCTGGTGGATATTTTTCGCCCTGCCGGCACCAACAATGACTGGACGCTAGAAGTCGTCAGTGAAGAAGATGATGTGACAACCTGGGAAGAGCCCTTTGCCACCGACAAGGATGCCTGGGAAGAGTTTCTGGCAACCTGCGAAAAGGACGGCATTCGCAGCTTCCTGAGCGATGACGATGTGGTCGTCCACTAACTGACGTTGTAAGGCTCTGCCATGAACGGCATGGCGATGCGCTGTTGGCCAACCTGTGCAACAGGAATGCCGAAGCCGTAGATCGCTTCCAACGTTTCCGATGTCATCAGCGCCTGTGGTGCGCCATCGGCAACGATCTCACCGGCGCGCATCGCGATCATCCGGTCGGCAAATCCGCTGGCATAGTTGATGTCATGCAGAACGATGATGATGGTCTTGCGGTCCTGATCGGCAATTTTGCGCAGGGATTGCATCAGTTCGCGGGCGAAATACATGTCGAGATTGTTCAGCGGTTCGTCCAGCAGCAGATAATCCGTGTCCTGACAAAACGCCATCGCCACAAGCGCCCGCTGGCGTTGTCCGCCGGAGAGCGTTTCCAGAAACCGGCCTGATAGATCAGACAGATCAAAAAGCTGGAGCGCTTCTTCTACCATCTGATGATCTGCTTGCGTCTGATGACCGCGATTGTGCGGAAACCGCCCGAAACCAACCAGTTCTTTCACCGTCAACCGGCTTGCGACTTGGTTGTCCTGCCGCAGAATGGCGAGTTTTTTTGCAAGCTCGCTAGATGGGGTCGATACGACCGAGAGGTTATCCACGCTGATCGAACCCGTCTGCAAGGGCTGGAGGCGCGCAATCAGCCCGAGCAGCGACGATTTTCCCGCGCCATTCGGCCCAATCAGCGCGGTAATGCCGCCCTTGGGAATGGTGAGGGAAACGTCCTTCAAAATCCGGGCTGCGCCATATTGCAGCGAGACATGGTCGATGCGGATCATCTGCGGCTCCCGCGCCAGAGGAGGATGAGAAAGACGATGCCACCGGTAAATTCGATGACAACGCCAAGGGTCGAACTGTTGCCCAGACCATGCTGGAAGAGCGTCTGTCCGCCCGTGAGCACGATGATGGAGACGAGGGCCGCAGCCGGAATCAGGATGGCATGGCGTCGTGACTGGACGATCCGTTCCGCAAGCGCCACGAAAAGAAGACCGAGAAAGGCAACGGGCCCAACTAGTGCGGTGGAAACGGCAACCAGCAGTGAAACCATCATAAGGCAGATGATCTGGGTCTTTTGCCACTCGATACCAAGACCGATTGCCGCATCGCGCCCAAGTGCGACGATGTCGAGAACATGCCGTGCCCGCCATGTCCAGATCAGCGCGCCTGCGGTGATCAGCGATGCCACGGCCAGAAGCTCGGTGTTCACATCGTTGAAATTGGCAAAGCTTCCCCCCTGCACGACGGCAAAATCATTGGGGTCTATCAGGCGCGACAGCAGCGAATGTAGGCTGCGAAATAGAACGCCGACGACGATACCGGAGAGCAGCATCAGCCCCATATCGAACCGCGCCCGCAGCACCGGCAGAACGAGGCCGCAGGTCAGGCCCATCAGCAGAATGATTTCACCGACGAATTTCAGCCGCGCATCCATCGTCGTATAGGCAAGCCCGCCGAACAGGAAGACGAGCAGGATCTGCCCGAACACGTAAAGCGCATCAATGCCCATGATGGACGGTGTGAGAATGCGGTTGGCCGTAACCGTCTGAAAGACCACGGTGGAAATGGCAATGGCCACGCCCACTTCGATCAGCGCCGCAAGCTTGACGGCCCGCAGGCCGAGAACGAAACCGAGGTTTCCACGCAAGCCAATGGTCATGAAACAGACGATGCTGACAAGCGCCGCGAGGCTTAAAAGGATCATTGGACGTCTAAGCATCGCTGCGCCGCCGAAATAGCAGGAGCAGTAAGAGTAGCGCCCCGACGACGCCCATGACGGTGCCGACTGGGATCTCATAGGGAAACCGCATGACCCGGCCCAAAATATCGCAGCTCAGGGTCAGAATGGCCCCTGATAGTGCTGTGACGGGGAGTGTGGCGCGCATATTGTCGCCCATCAGCCGGGAAACAAGGTTGGGTACGACAAGGCCGACAAATGGGATAATGCCGATGACCACAACCGTAACGGCTGAAATGATGGAGATGATGACAAGGCCAATTTGCAGCATGCGCGGGTAGTCTATGCCAAGACCGATGCTGGTTTCCCGGCCAAGCGCTATGATGGTCAGGCGGTCGGCAAAGGCCCAGGCTGCTGCCACCAGCAGCGCGCCTAGCCACAGCATTTCATAGCGGCCACGCAGGACGCCTGAAAAATCACCATTGCTCCAGACCGACAGATATTGAAGGAGATCGGCCTGCCAGGCGATGAAGGTGGCAGCAGCACCGATCACGCCGCCATAGACCAACCCAAACAACGGCACGAGGTATGGCTGGGTCGGCGGCAGACGGTGCGCGGTCATGAGAAACAGGCCGGTGCCTGCGAGGGCGGCAGCGCTTGCGACCAGCGTCTTGAACCCCAATGTCGCGGCTGGCCAAAGAAATGTGACGAGGAGAATGCCAAGTTCAGCGGATTGGGCGGTGCCAGCCGTTGCCGGCTCGACAAAGCGGTTGCGGGCAATAGCCTGCATGATAAGGCCCGCAATCGCCAGAGCGGCACCGGCCAGAACCGCCGCCAGCGTGCGCGGCAGTCGGCTGATTGCCAGCAATTCTCCCTGCTCGGAAGCAGTCCAAAGGCCGGATAGGGAGACATCGCCCGCGCCAATTAGAAGGCTGACGAAACACAGAAAGGCGAGCATCACGCCCGCCAGTCCAAGTAGCCATTTCCGGTTTGGGTTGTCAGATACCATCATTGGGCGGCGGAAAAAGCCTCTCTGATCGTGGCAAGCACCCGCTTTGTGGCCTGAACGCCACCGGCGGCGATGTAGAAATCGGCTGATGGCAGGTAAACGACCTGGCCTTTGCGCCACGCGGTTGTGGCGGCAACCAGCTCATTATCCAACGTGGCACGTGCGCCCTGATCACCGGAACCGATGGCCGCTGCCCTATCCACCACGAAAAGCCAGTCAGGGTTTGCCTTGTGGATAAACTCGAAGGACACCGCCTCGCCGTGGGTGGCCGCCTCCATGGCATTGACGGCGGAGGGAAGAGACAGCGTGGCGTGAACCCAGCCGAAACGTGATCCGGCGCCGTAAGCGGTAACCTTCGGGCCGTTGGTCATGATGATCAGGGCGTTGCCCTTGCCCGCAACAGCTGCCCGCGTTGTCTGGATCTCGCCATCCAGCTCTTTCGCTATGGCTTTCGCCTCGCTCTCCTTGCCAAACAACGTGCCGTAGTCGGCAAGGCGAAGCTTTGCCTGTTCCACCAGATCATCGCCGTCCATCGTCATATCGATGCTGGTGGCGACTTGGGAGGTGGAGGCCAGTTTGGGTGAGGACCGGCCACCCAGAATGATCAGATCGGGGCCGAGCGAACTCAGCGCTTCCAGATCCGGCTCGAAAATGTCACCGACGGCTTCGGCGTTGTCTTTAAGATGTTCCAGTTGCGGAAGATAAAGCTTCTGCGGCACGCCTGCGGGCTTGATGCCAAGACTGTCCAGCGTGTCGAGTCCTGCGAGATCGAACACCGCGACGCGTTGCGGCTGCCCTTGAATATCAACAGGTCCACGCGCCGTGTTGATCTCGGCTGCTACGGCAGCGCTTGCGAACAGGCCGAAGACGAAAAAAAGCTGCCAGAACCGCATCGCTCTCATGGCCCGGCTGCGCCTTCTTGCGCGGACGGCGACCATTGCAGAGGCTGGAGTTCTTCGCGAAAGGCAAACCGCAAGAGGTGACTTTCGATGACGTGTTGCGTTTCCTTGACCTGTTCCTCATCCGCAGCCGTGACGCGGATCGTCAGCATATCGGCATCCGCATCCATGGTCGCAGTGCCACAGGTGAAGCGGCATTCGCCATGGCCATCCGCGTGGGAAACATCGACCTTGTGGGCGAAATGCTTGCACAGTTGCGCGATGTATTTAGCACCATGCTCGGTTTGCAGCGTCGCTACGGTTTCCATCATCGCATTCTCCTTTTCTGCGCCACCGAATAACCTACCGGTGGCGCTTGGTTCTCCATGGGCTCAGAACGTTGCCTTGGCGGTGATCAGGAAGCTGCGGCCCGGCTCATAAAGAGGCGTGACATTGCCAAATTCCTGCCCATAGCTGGCGCGGTCGGAATAGCTCTCATCCAGAAGGTTCTTCACTTCCGCACGGAAGGTGAAGTTCTGCAACTGCTCCGGCTTCCATTCCGTGAACAGATTGACGACCTCATAGGATTTATAGACCTCGTATTGCGGTGCGATTTCGATATCGCCGCCAACCGTCAGGTTCCACTGGTCGAATGTATGGGCGGCGCTGATGGTGATGATATCGCCACCGGGAGTGGCCAGATAATTGCCGCTATCGGAATCGGCTGGCGAACCGTTCACCTCAACATCGATATGAGCATATTTCACCTTCACATAGGAACTTGTCCATTCGTAACCACCACCGATTTCAAAGCCCGTGGATGTGAGATTGCGACTGCGCAAGGTGGGCAATGCTCCCGGGAAGGGCGCTGGATTGCTGGCATTGTAATTGTAAAGGGGTACACGCGCGTCGTCGATGTCGGTGCGGAACAGGCTTGCTTCGGCCGTAAAGCCATTATGTTCTGCTTCCAGGCCGACCAGATAGTTGTTGGCCGTGACGGGCTCAGGACCATCTGCACCATAGTTCCAGGAAGGGTTGATGATGAAATTTTCCGCTAGCGGGATGCCAGCCCAGACATGGGAGAAGCCAGCTTTCGCGGTGAAGATCTCCGTTAGATCATATTCACCTGAAATGTTGAAGCTCAGACCATTATTGTTGAAGTCGCTATCGTTGACGCCGGTGAACCATTGCTGGTCGGCACGGCCGCCGAAGGAAATCCGCGTGTGCTCCCAAGGCTCAAGTCGCGCCTGGGCATAGATGCCAATATTGCTGGCTCTTTCGCGACCGGCATCAGATGGGTCTTTCAGCGATGCGCGGTCATTGTAGAAATCGAAACCAGCGACGACATTGCCAATATCGAACGAGAACTTGTTTTCGAACTTTCCGTTGAATGTAGAGGTCTTGCCACTATCGTGTTGAAGATAGGTCGGGCCTCTGTAGATCGGTACAGTCACTTTGGTCGAGCCATAGGCCAACATGACTTTAGGGTCCCACCAGCCTTCGGGTGTTTCATCCGTGTATGTTAAAACAGTGTTTTGCCGGTCGAGGCGGTAGTCACGAATCAACGGCTCGCCAGGGCGTCCTCCCGTAACAATGCCCGCATTGGCGCGGTAAGGACGCGGTGCGTCATCGACGACGCGATCATGGCTGATCTCGAAGCGATCACCGCTTTCGAACTCGTATCCAACCTTGCCGAGGCCACTCATGAGGTTGGTCTTCGTGCCATCAACGATATCGCCGTTGCCGCCTTCGAAATTATTTCCGTTACCATAGGTGATGTAGCCCAGATAATCGAAGCCGTCCTTCATGCCATAGGCCGAAAGGCCGGTCACAACAGTTTCGCTGTTGAAATTGTAGGTCGAGGTGACGAAGCCGCCAAATGTCTTTCCGTCTTCCAGAAGGTCTTTTGCATCGCGCGTTTCGTAGTTGATCGCGCCTGCGAGTGCGCCGGGGCCAGCATCGGCGGGCGCAATGCCTGCATCCACATCCACAGCCTTCAGGATCGACGGGTCGATAATGTTTGTCGCGTTGTGGTGGAAGACCTTGTTGTTCTGGCGGGCACCATCGATGCTGACGGCAAGGTTGGTTTCTTCGACGCCGTGGACATAGACTTTCTGCGACATGGGCAGCGAGCTGCCAACCTGAATACCGGCCTCTTCGCGGAAAACATCTGCGACGCTGGTCGGGTTGATCCGCTCCAGCTTTTCCTGTCCGATCACTGTTTCGCCAACACCGCCCTGGCCAGTCGTCTGGCCCTGGACGACGATTGGCGCAAGAACGGTGCTACCATCGGAGGCTGCAACCGGCGCGCTGGCTGCGCCTCCGATAACGGCTGTCCCATTGGAAATGCTGTAGGAAATTCCGGTGCCGGCCAGAAGCTGTGCCAGCGCGGCTTGCTGCGACAAATTGCCGGAAACGGCGCGGGAGGTCAGACCCTGCGATGTGGCGGCGGCCAACGACACCTGCAAACCGGACTGCCTGCCGAAAGCATTCAGTGCCGAAGCCAGTGGCTGGGCTGGAATATTGTAGCTCTGCTGTGCGCTCTGCGCATTTGCTGCTGGCGTTTGCGCCAATGTGACCGTGGCGATGGCCACCGATGCCATCAACCGCAGTGCCAGAACCTGACCCCGGCTCGATTGACCCGAACGTTCCCCGTTTACCTGAAGCGCCATGCCGCCCCGTCTCCTATACGCTTACTCAGCAAGCCCCCTGCTTGCACATGAGGTAGAGACGATCGTCGGGAGAGGATTTTTCACAGGCTTGCGAAAAAACTTATGAGAATTTTAAGATTAGAAGAAGGAGAGCACGCGCAGATACGGCGAAATGTGATGCACCTTGGCACCATAGGGGCTAACCAGCGCTTCCAGTGCGTGGTCCGGATTGGAGAGATCGTAGAGACCGGTCACGCGCCGCGCACCCAGTTCGCCGCTTGCCACTGTGATCCATGAGGGGTGATAGCGCTGCAGTTCTGCAACCACTGTCGCAATCGAAACATCCTGCACGAACAGCTTGCCGTCCCGCCAGGTGGCGATGGCATTTACGTCCATGGCGGTACGGGTAACCTCACCGCTGCCGCGATCCAGCGACACGGAATCGCCCGGTCGCAATCTCATCGAATTGCCTGACTGTCGCGCAGAAAGATCCACAAGCCCATGGGCGAGCTGAATGCTGGCAAGCTGTGGCGTGACGCTGACGTCGAAGGCCGTTCCGACAACGGTGATATCAAGCTCACCGCCCGCATCCACGGTGAATGGCCTGTTTGCATCCGGCTCAACATCGAAGAAAGCTTCACCGGCCAACAGGCGAACCTGCCGCTTAGACCCTGAGAAATCGACCGCGATGGCGCTTTCGGCGCTCATGTCCACCGTTGTGCCATCGTCCAGAACGATGCGGCGTGTTTGCGCCGTCGTCGTTGTGTAGTCCGCTTCGTAATGCGTCAAGGCGGTCGGGCCAACCACGACCGCGATCAGACAGGCCGCAAGGGCCGCAATGCCGATGCCCAGAGCTGGCCGTCGGCCAAACCGGCGCGCTTTTGTGTTTTGTTTGTGGGTCGGAGCCTGCCAGGCGGGCAGGTTGACCGGGATTGTCTCCCCCATGATTTCCCAGGTGCGACAGGCTTTCGCCCATGCCCGCTGGTGGGTGGGAGATCGCCCCATCCAGGCCGCAAAAGCCAGATCATCACTGTTGGAGCGCGATGGCTCGCGCAGGCGCAGGAACCAGTCCATCGCTTCGTCCAGCAGTTCTTCATCTGTTTGGTTGTGCCGCGTCACGTCATACCCGCTTCGGATCCTGTAAAGCTCATATCCGACTTTGCTGATCGAGTGTAGTACGATTGAGGCGGGCAAATTTTTCGTGAAAATAACGAAGATCAGGAATTTTTTCTGTCAAGCGCGATGGCGATCTTCATCATGGCGGTTTTGACATGCCGGTGAGCCGTTGCAACTGATATGCCCAAATGGTCGGCCACGGCCTCCAGCGTGCAGCCGCCATGCCGGTGCATTTCTACCGCGATTTGAATATCCCGCGGCAGAGAGGCCAGAACGTGCTGTGCGATGCGCACTTCATCACAGAACATCGTTGTCTGCTCCGGCGTTTCGGTGGCGCGCGGAACGATCCAGAAGGGCGGGTCAACATTTTGCGCCCGCTGTTCGATCTTGCGACGCTTGACGATGTCGAGAGAGAGATTGCGCACGATGCGGTAAAGATAGGCCAAGCCCTCACGCGCGCTCTGCGTTGGGGAATGGCCGTTGCCGAAGCGCAGATAGGCTTCCTGCACAATGTCCTCAGCCGCATCCCGAGAGCCCAGAATGCGTGCGGAATAGCTGATCAATGCCCCGCGATGCCCCATGAAAAGGGTATCGGCATCGATGCTGACATCCAGTTTCTGCTTCGCCTGTCCTTCTTGCACGCTGTCTTCCGATAGGTGATAGATCGACCAAAAGTTGCTCACACGTCGTGAAGACGCTGCGGAGCGACTCTCTAACAGCAAAAACATGATCTAGAAGTCATATTTGAAAACTTTACGGCCTCGCGCGCCGGATGGGCCTTGTTCCCCTTAGTTCAAAGGGGTTTTCAAATCCAATTGCGCGGCGAAGAGCTTTGCAGTCGTCGCGGAGAACTCTTGAGGGATCATCGCCGAACCATTCAAGCGAAATGTCGGCATGCTTCACATCGTCCAGGGCAGGGATCAGTGCGGCATAGTCTATTGCGCCCTTGAACAGGGGTGTCATGCCGGTGCGGTCACCCGCTGCCGAATAGACATTGCCGGGTTTGAAAACTGCCAGGTGGCGGCGCTCGGTGATGTTCTTGAAGTGATAATGCTGCACGAATTCACCGATCTCTCGGTGAAGCGCCACGGGATCATCCCCCGCCTCCCAAACATGCAGAACATCGAAATTGATCGCTACTGCCGGGTGGTTGATCTCCTCGAGCAGCCGAATGGTCGATACCGCACTGTCGGCCAGCGTATCGGGATGGGTTTCGATCAACAGGGTCACGCCATGCTGCTGAACGACGGCTGCAACGTCACGAAGGCGGGCGACGAGATGGCTGCGTTCCTCGGCGGATGTGCTCGCGCTCGCCTTTCCCCCGGCAAATGTCCGGATCTTGCCCGCTCTCCAGCGACGTGCGAGTTGGCAAAGCTCGACTGTCCTCTCACGCAGCACCTCTATATCGCCCTCAAGCGGCAGGTAATCGCTGATCATCGGAACAACGAGCCCATAATTATGAAGCCAGTCGGCATTCTTATCGGTCTGGGCTTTGAGATTGCGGGCATGGGCGCCCCATAGTTCGATACCATCGAACCCGCTTTGTTGGGCAAACCGTGCAATTTCCCCAAGCGAGATCAGCTGGTGGCGGAAGGTGATCGTGCATAGGGAAATGTTCAACCGGCCAGCCTCCGCTGAGCAGTCGCAGACGACGCACAATTTTCCTCGCGCCATTGCGAGAAGACCTCGCCAAGTCTGGTCTTGAGCTTTGTCTCAAGGCGGTCAGCCTCATCCAGTTGCGCATGGACGGCTGTCGCCTGCGCCGGGTCTTGTGTCTGGGAAAGTCTCATGCAGGCATAGTGAAGGTTCTTGAGCGACTGAACGAGGGCTTCGATCTCTTCGCACCACGTCTCGAATTCCGCAGATGGCAGCTTTAGAGCGCGCCAGAAGAAGGCAAAGCCGTGCTCATAGGCGTATTTCCGAATGGTTAGGACGGGCAGTTCACGAACAGCAAGCTCGAGGTCAGACAGGGTTAGCCCAGCCTCACCATTGAGATGGGCGGCAATGATGGTCCGGACTGCGTCCACAATGGGATTTCGCTCAACAATCAGGCAGCTTTCAAAATAGGCCCTGAGATCATCAGCGTCAGGCGCCCGCGCCTGCGCAATATCAAACACATAACCGCCGCCGACTGTCGGCTGCATGATGGCGTGGATCACCTTGTCGCGTTCCATCACCCCTTCCCAGCGATAATCGGGATCATGGACGAACCACGTCGCGTCATCTCCGGTTTCCTGCAGCATCAGATAGTGCGGAAACGGGTTCTGGTTGAACTTGTTCTCGCGCTCGGGCATGTGGAACATGTCCAGCATCACCATGACGCAATCGGTGTCCTTGCATGTGCGAACCAGCTCGGTCATCACAGCCAGATTGTCCGCCTTGCTCAAGGCCGGGTCGTACCATTCGCGCATCTGGACGCCGTAGAGCCGTTCAAACCATGAGCGGAAAAACTCCTGGCTGATATCGCTGGCGTGGTAGCGCAGCTGGTAACGGTCACTGACGGCAAATTTCGTGTCCCAGATGCCGCAATAGAAGGCGCGGTGATCCAGACCGCGCTTCTTCAGCCCGTCGCAGACGCAACTGACGAAGCAATGCACTTTGATGTCGTAATAGGCTTCGCCGTGAACGCCCTCATCGGTTTCGCCGCCGGTCATCGGAAAGCTCGGCACAGGCAGAGACGAGGTCTCCGGCAGATAGAGGCGCACCAGATCATCGACAGTCTGGATGTCCTCACCCGAGATCGCCTTTTCCGGCATGGCAAGGCCAAATTCCAGTTCAAGGTTCAGGAAGACCTGAAGCACCAGAACCGAATCCAGGTAGAGATCTTCATTCAGGCGGGCATCTGGCCCGAACCCATCCATGTGCGGATGCGACATATGGTCGGTAAGAACGGTTTTTACGGCGGAATAGATATCGTCCCGGGTCATGATGCCACTCCGGGCTGGGCGGGAAGAAATGCACCGGCGGCATGGCGCGCGGCAACATCGCGACGGCTGATCTTGCCATTGGCCTGACGGGGAATATCCGCCACCTGGATCATTTCCGATGGCAACTGATGGCTGGCCAGCTGTTGGCTCAGCCATTCCCGCAACGTGGCGGTCGAAACCGCGGTTTCGGCGCTGTAGAGAAGGGCCACGCGCTCTCCGGCAAACCGATCGCTTTTGCGGAAGGCGACGGCGTCCGATATGCCGGGCATGGCGGTTGCTGCATCTTCAACGTCTTTGGGATAGACGTTGAGGCCAGCGACATTGATCATGTCGTCCATGCGGGACACGAACACCAGCATACCATCGGCTCTGATATAGCCGAGATCGCGGGTGTGGATCGGCTGCCCATCGGCCTTGTCGATGATGATCTCCGATGCGGCGTCGAGCTCTGCGCCTGCTTTGGCCGTCACATGCGGCAGAACGTAGCCCATGTCCTGGGCGGCGGTGAGGTCCGGGTTGATGGCGACGCAGCCTGCTTCCGAGCAGCCATATTGCTGGAACAGATTATCGCATTTTTCGCGAATGCGAACGAACCAGGGTTCTGGCAAAAGCGTGCCTGAGGTCATGGCTGCATGCATTTTTTCTCCCACTGGCAAGAGCTGCGCCAGCATGTGGAGGATAGCGGGCGATGAATAGAGTAGGGGCCGCTCCGTTTCGCGCATGACTTTGAGGATATATTTCGGATTTGAGGTCTCGACCACGATGGGGGCGATGCCGCGATGCAAGGCAACCAGAATGCCGCAGATCAGCCCATAGGAATGGGTTGTCGGGCAGGCGACGATGGGCGTCATGGTGGCGGAGGCGGTAAAACTCTCCACGTAGCTCGCAATCTCGGCGTCGATACTCTGCCATGTCCGCGCAATCAGTTTCGGTGCACCTGTGGTGCCGGAACTCATTTGTAGCAACTCGCCACCTTCGCTAGCCGCAATACTTTGTGGAAGGACTTCACCGGCAAAGCTGTTGTAAAACAGCTTTGCGCAACCCGCCTGCAAGGCCAGCTTTTTCGCTGCCTCAAAGGGTGTGCTGGGGTGGATAGGCAAGACGCTGGCACCGGCATCCCGGATTGCGAAAAACAGGGCAAGCCATTCAGCCGTATCGGCAAAGCACACGGCATAACGCTCGGAGCGTGAAAAGCCCGCCAATGCGGCAAGCTCTGCGGATCGCTTTTCGAAATGCGCTTTGTCATAAAACTGGTCGCCAATGGTGATCATGGCATGGTCCTCCGTTCGGCTGAAGCTTTCACGAGGAAGTTCGGCACGGTGTGGTGATATTCCGGCTCGCGAGCGAGCAATTTTCGGGTGAGAAGAGATTCGGTGCGGATGGTTGGATCGTCGTAGCCAAGTGTGGCCATACGTTCACTCGCACCATGTTGCGCGGCGTAGGTTGCGAGCAGGCTCTGCACCCGCTGCCAGAAGCTTGCCTCGGGAAGCTGGTAGGCATGCTCGAAAAGATGGGCGATTTCTGCCAGATTATAGACAAACAGCGTATCGACCACCAGTTCGCGCAAAGAATCCATATTGTCCGTCCAGTAATACTGGTCCGGCTCGGCGTTTCGATAACGCGCATCCAGCGCCATGAAATCCGGAGCCTTTGCCGGCTCGCGCAGGAAGGAGGGGCAGAATTCGACGCTTTCGTGGAAATCCCGCAGCATCAGCCGCACCGGCCAGCCGTTTTTGTGCACCAACAGCATGTTCTGGCCATGCGCTTCGACCGCCAGACCATGATGGACGAGGAGGTGCCAGACCGGGAGAACGGAAATTTCCAGCAGGCGATTGAGCCACGGCATGAGGCCGAATTGCTCGACCCACGGCGCGACGAAGGGTTTCTGGTCCGCTTCCAGCATCATCAGGGCGTTGAAGGGAATAACCTCTTCGCCGGGTTGCAGCTTGGCCTGCGCACTCTCGCGCCAGATGGCACCGATGCGGCCTGAAAGATCGCCCTCACGCTCTGCCAGAATGCCTGCATATTCGCTCAGAATATCAAGAGGATATGCGTCATGAAACGCGGCGTCCCCATCCACCATCCCGCCGATCCAGCGTGACAGAACAGGTGCGGTGCAGACGGAATGCGGATCGAGAACGCGCAGGGACGATGTGTTGACGACTTCAAGCGGCAGCTTGATGCTCGCCGCCAGCGGTCGGTCGAGATTGTGCAGGCTTCGCAAGGATTGGCTGGCGATATAGCGGTCGCCGAAATGCCCAAGGCCATGGAGTGTGCCCGCAGCGATCAGGCTTGCGCCTGCTCCATCCTTCAAGCGTTGCCATTGCCATGGATGCATCGGCACTAGCGCAAAGTCCTGCCAGTCGAGACCTTTTTCTCGGCGGGCGTCGTCAATCTGGCTCCATGTGTCCGCGCCCAATTCGCGCTGCCAGAAATCCGCCTCATCAAGGTCAAGTTGCTGGCGAAGATCGCTACGCTCATGCAATGCCCAGAAAAGCTGGAACGGCTCTGCCGTCTCAGGACCGAAACGCTCATTGTCTGCGGTGGTGAAACCAAAGCGTGCTTTGAAACACGGATGGTAAGGGTGCCCCTCATGCATCGCGCCATCCAGCTGCGCAAAGCCCAAGTCGCGACGGTTGCGCGAGGGTATGTTGTCCTCATTCCATTGGCAGAGCGTTGCCGTGTGGTTGAGTTCACCCAGCAGTTTGCTGCGCGTCACATCATTGCCGGGAAGGCCCGCGACGATGACGTCCAGCGAGGGTCGTGCCCAGTCATTGTCACCTATCTTCACTTCCACCGAGTGGGCAAGAATACGCGGACGACCAAAGGTGCCAAGCGATGCCTTGCAGCGGTATTCCTGTCCCTCGACAGTAAAGACCAGCATGTCGCCCGGCTCGATGCGGAACGGTACCAGACCTTCAAACAGCGCTGCGGCCACCAATTGCCGCAAGACCCTGTCCTGCGGTGTGGCGGTGATTTCAAGAGGCAAGGGCATGGGGCCTCACAGTGTCGGTCATGATGCGTGCGCTTGAAAACAACGGGTTCGGCATTTTGCGATAAAGCCCGTGATCAACAGTCGAACTCAGCTCGTCCATATCAGCCAGTCGGGTTGCCAGATTGGCCTTGGTGCCGATATCGCCATTATCCAGAATATGCCGGATGAAATCGAGACCGAGACCGCCCATGGAGAGCGCATGGCTCTCCAGCCGCTCGCGCAGCATGCGCAGCAGTGCCGTTTCCTCAGCCAGCCCATCATGCGCCAAGCGGCTGATGACGGAAAACACCTGATTGACGATCAGGTAATAGGCAAAGCGGTCACGGATTTCCGTTTCCGGGAAATAGAGGGAGTTGATGGTTTCTGTTTCCGGCACGATGGCGGCAATCGCTGCCTGGTGCTTTTTGGAAAGGTAGAAACCCTGATTGTCCCGGTAATAGCCCATGCGCGGATAGCCGCTGCCGATGTCGAGGAGGCTGTTCTGCTGGTGGGCCTCCAGTGCGATGCCGTATCTCTCATAGATATCGATGACCGGCAGCACGGCGCAGTCAACATAGGTCCTGAACCAGGTGAGAGCGGAGGATGCGATGCTGCCTGCCTCGGTTGCGTGAACGCGACGGATCAGCCGCTCCATGCGTGACAGGCGACCGGGAAGGGCCTCAGCCGTCAAGGCGGCAAGCGTGACAATGCCCGCAGCGCCCTCTGCCCGGAACGGATTTTCCCGGAAGATGGTCTCGAAGCCGCTTTCTCTGCGGCCGGGAATATCGAGCGTTATGAAGGCAGGGTCCCTGATGATGCGGAATGAGGGCATGTTTGCTGAAAGGTCGAGACCATCGATCAGCCTTGCCATGGCAACGCCTGCATCCAGTTCATCGCGCCCGTTGATGCGCACCGAATTGGTGATGCGAACAGGGAGCGAGAATTTCAGCATCCACTCTGCTTCATCGCTCCAGACGGTGCGCACGGATGATGTGGCGGTGAAGGCTGCACCGGCAGGCCCCAGCGCCCGCAGGCTGCCATCGCGCATCAGGATTTCAATATCAGGATCAAGCATCAATGCCTGCGCCTGCAAGGGGTGCATCGGCAGGAGCGTTTCATCGTCACCGATGGTCAAATCCCGCGCGCTTCGTCCGGCAAGCTCTGCAATGATCGCGTCGGCGGGCTGGCTGGTTGCGGAGGCTTGGGCGATCAGGTGGCGCTTGGCTGCGAAATAATGCAGCTGAAAACGACCGTTGAACTCCGGCGCATAGGTCTTCTGCTGCCAGAATGTCATGCCCTGCCGGCTTTTCGGTGTGGGATGCAGCCAGTGGCCGTAGACGAGAGATTGTTCTGCCGCGATGAAATCATCGCGCTCGTCGGCATTTTCCAGCGCATGTTCTATATTGGTGCTGATCTGCTGATGGCTGTCCATCACGCGCAGCAGAAGCTCAGTTTCGCAGCGGTTGAGATTGCCGCGTCCGGCGACCGCCGGTTTGCGATAGGCCTCCCGCATCAGCGCCTGCACGGCTGATATGGGTGACCAGTCGTGCCAGACGGTTTCGGAAAGAGAGCGCTGCCATATGCGGCCAAAATGGTGCGGACCGCACAGCGAGGCGGATGTCACCTCGGCCCTGATCACCATGCGCTCGCCGCTCAGCAGCCATTCGACGCTGTCGATCTTGCGCGGGAATACGTCATGATGGACGGACGCACCCGCGTCGATCTCGCGCATATAGCAATTGGCGAAGCTTTGAAATGTGGCTGCCTCCGCAGCTTTCCAGGCAGCAGGCATTATACGATTCGCCCGCGCTGGCTATTGATCGGAAAGCGAGGTCGGAATGGTGCTGAAAAATGTCGATCTTGCATCATGCGGTTCCTCGTCCAACTCCTGGATGTGCCATGATGGAGAGACGACCGAGCCGCGTGATTTTTTCACGGAAGGGAAATTTTCTTGCAACGAAAAAGGGGCCGCGTGTGAACGGCCCCTTCGATTTCAAGCTTTAATATGTCAGGCGGAGACGGCGATCTCGCGCCTCTCGCGGTCGGTAACGATGGAAAGATCGAGAACCTTCTGGAGATTGGCGGCGTGGCGGAAATCTGGGTCGGCCGGTCCGCCCTGCATCACGGCGCGCGCGAATTTCTCGTAGTTCGTCTCGACAGGGTCCACCTCGATGTCGCGCCAGACGGCCTTTTCCACATCATCGCCCAGGCAGCCACGCAAAGTGGAATATTCAGGCGTGTGGATGACCTCGACAGCTCCCTTGTCGCCATGCAGGCGAAGCCGCAGCTCGTTGAGATGCCCTGTTGCCCAGCGGCTGGCGTGAATGACGCCCATGGCACCGTTTTCCAGTTCCGCCGTCATGGTGAAACTGTCATTGGCGTCGAGGTCGTAAACGTCGATCTTGTTGCCTTCATATTTGTCGAAGGTCTTCAGGCGCGTGAAAATGCGTTCCACATCGCTGCCTGCGCCATAGGAGGCGAAGTCGAGAATGTGGATGCCTACATCGCCCAGCACGCCGTTCGACCCATGCTTGGTGGACAGACGCCAGAGCCATTTGCTCTCGGTCATCCAGTCGCCCCAGGCCTTGGAAACCAGCCAGCTCTGAAGATAGGAGGCTTCCATATGCCGTAGCTTGCCGATCTTTCCGCCTAAAACCATCTGCCGCGCGACCTGCAGCGGGGCAACATTTCGGTAGGTCAGGTTGACCATGGCGACGAGGCCGGCTTTTTCCGCCGCATCTGCCATCTCAGCCGCCTTGACATAGGTTTCCGCCAGCGGCTTTTCGCAGAACACGTGCTTGCCTGCGGCCAGAAGTTTCAGGCTGGTCGGATGGTGGATGGCATCCGGCGTGACATTTGCAACGGCATCGAATTCGCCCCATTCAATCGCATCGTCGAGCGAGGTGAAGGTCGATGGAATGTTGTGGCGGGCGGCGAAAGCACGCACGACCACATCGTCCACATCCACAGCGGCAACAAGTTCAACGCCTGAAATCAGCGAGAAGTGCATGGCATGGGTATTGGCCATGCCGCCTGTTCCTAGAATGACAAGTCTCATGATGGATTACCTGTACCCTGCTTCGCCAGCGGAGTGCAGCTTGGGACCGCGCTCCTCGATTTTTTCCGGTGCTTCCTCCACCGGCACGTTGGGCGCATCGTGAATGGTTTTCAGCGCACCGGCGGGATTATAGGCCCACTTTACCGAATTGCTGATGACCTTCTGCACGTTGGCGTCGTGATAGGTGGGGTAGGTTTCGTGGCCGGGGCGGAAATAGAAGATGTTGCCCGCGCCGCGACGCCATGTGAGGCCGGAGCGGAAGACTTCGCCACCCTGGAACCAGGAAATGAACACGGTTTCAAGCGGTTCGGGAACGGAAAACTGCTCGCCATACATCTCTTCGTTCTCAAGCTCGAAATGCTCTGGCAATCCTGCCGCAATCGGGTGGCGGGGATTGATGGTCCAGATGCGCTCGCGCTCACCCGCCTCGCGCCATTTCAGCGCGCAGGGTGTGCCCATCAGGCGCTTGAACGGCTTGGAGAAGTGGCCGGAATGCAGCACAATGAGGCCCATGCCTTCCCAGACGCGTTTTGCCACGCGCTCGACGATCTCGTCGTCCACAGCGCCATGGTCCTTGTGGCCCCACCAGATCAGCACGTCAGTCTTGTCGAGCCGCTCCTGCGAAAGCCCGTGTTCCGGCTCCTGAAGTGTGGCTGTCGTTGCGTTGATCTCGGGTTCCTTGTTGAGGGCGTCCGCAATCGCCGTGTGCATGCCGTTGGGGTACAGGGCACCAACTGTCTCGTTGATATGCTCGTGAATATTCTCGCCCCAGACGACGGTATTAATGGTCATGTCTATGCTCCCTGGTGAACCGGCGCGGCTGGACAGCCGCCCGGTGAAGATGGTTGTTCAACTATGCGGCACGCGAACGGGTTCCGGGCAGCGCATTGCCCTGCGCGTCGAAGCGGTGAATATGTTCAGCCAATGGTGCCAAAGTCAGCTTGTGGCCGGCTTGCCGGGCGGACACGCCTTCCTCGCGCACCACGACTGGCTCTTCCGTGCCCATATCGACATAGATATAGGTGTCAGACCCCAGCATTTCGGCATGCACAATATCGCCTGTCCAGCCGCCGGTGCCGTCGGTCGCGGTAATGTGTTCGGGCCGGATGCCGACGGTATGAGCACCATAGGCTTCCGCAAGCTTGCCGGTCAGAAAATTCATCTTCGGAGATCCGATGAAGCCTGCGACGAATGTGTTGACGGGTGCTTCATAAAGCTCCAGCGGCGTACCCACCTGTTCCACACGGCCATCCCGTAACACGCAAATCCTGTCTGCCAGCGTCATGGCTTCTACCTGATCATGCGTCACGTAAATCATTGTTGTGTCAGGCATAGTGCGGTTCAATTTGGCGATTTCGAGACGGGTCGCCACGCGAAGCGCCGCATCGAGGTTGGATAGCGGCTCATCGAACAGGAAGACCTTGGGGTCGCGCACGATGGCGCGACCAATGGCCACGCGCTGGCGCTGGCCACCGGAAAGCTGCTTGGGCAGGCGTTGTAGGTAAGGCGTCAATTGCAGCATGTCCGCTGCCGCCTCCACCCGTTTGCGCCTGTCTTCCTTGCTGGATCCGGCAAGCTTCAGGCCAAAGGCCATATTCTCGAACACGGTCATATGCGGGTAAAGCGCATAGGATTGAAACACCATGGCCACACCCCGCTGTGCGGGCGCAAGCCGGTTGACGACCTCGTCCTCAAAGGAAAGCTCGCCGCCGGTGATTTCTTCCAGCCCGCAGATCAGCCGCAAAAGTGTGGACTTGCCGCAGCCGGATGGGCCGACAAAGACCATGAACTCGCCGGAGTGAATATCCATGTCGATGCCCTTGATGACATCGAAAGCGCCGAAGGATTTTTTGATATTGCGCAGTTTTATGCTGGTCATGAAAAGTCTCCTAACCCTTGACGCCACCAGCCGTGAGGCCGGAAATGATGCGCCGCTGGAAGATCAGAACGAGAATGACGAGGGGCACGGTGACGATGACGGAAGCCGCCATGATCGTTCCCCATGGAATTTCAAATTGCGAACTGCCTGACAGAAGCGCGATGGCCACCGGCACCGTTCGCTGGTCGTTTGATGACGTAAAGGTCAGCGCAAACAGGAACTCGTTCCACGCGGCAATGAAGGCCAGAAGGCCTGTCGTGACCAGCGCTGGCCACATCAACGGCATAAACACCTGCGTGATGATGACCCAGGGCGAAGCGCCATCGACAATCGCTGCCTCTTCGATTTCCATCGGCAGATCACGCATGAAGGTTGTCAGCACCCACACCGTGAAGGGCAGTGTGAAGATCATGTAGGAGAAGATCAGCGCGAGTGGTGTGTTGAACACACCCGCCCAGCGGATCAGCTCGAACAATCCGGCCAGAACCGCGATTTGCGGAAACATGGAGACAGACAGGATCGTCAGCAGCAGAAGCGAGCGTCCCTTGAACCGGACACGCGCCAAGGCGTATGCCGCTGTCACGGCCAGAAACAGCGACAGCACCACGACGCAGGTTGCAACCAGCAGCGAATTGCCCAGATTGCGCAAAAAGCTGTCATTGCCCAGCACGTCGCTGTAATTGCTGAAGGATATGTTCTTCGGCAGATAGTTGATCTCGAACAGCGCCGTTCCTGTCTTGAAGCTTGTCAGAATGGCATAGTAGAACGGAAAGATCGCAACGATCACGATAATGGCGACAAGCGCATAAAACGCCGTCGTCTTGATGAAGCTGGAAGCTGTCATCGTGCTCCTCCATCCGTGTTAACCCGGCCAAGCCACATATAGATGATGGTGATGGACGCGATGATGAGAAACAGCATGGTGGATGCCGCCGCGCCATAGGCGAACTTGTCGAAATCGAACAGGTTCTCGCGGGCAAGCACAGACATGGTTCTGGTCTGGGAATTGTTCGGCGTCAGAATATAGATGAGGTCGAAGACCCGCATGGCATCCAGCATGCGGAAGATGACCGCGACCATCAAGGCAGGGCGGATCATCGGCAATGTCACACGCCAGAACACCTTGATGGGGTGAATACCATCGACCTTTGCGGCCTCATACATATCCTTCGGCACCATCTGCAAACCGGCCAAGATCAGCAGCGCCATGAAGGGCGTGGTCTTCCAGACATCGACGATCAGCACAGCCGTCATCGCTGTTTCAGGGTTGGCGGTCCAGGCGATCTTTTGCGATATCAGGCCAAGGTTTAGCATCATATCGTTCAGGATGCCGAACTGGTCATTCAGCATCCAGGCCCACATGCGGGCCGAAACGATGGTCGGAATGGCCCAGGGAATGAGAATGGCGGCCCGCACCAGCCCGCGACCCTTGAACTCCGCATTCAGGACCAGCGCGACGATGAGCCCCAGCACGGTTTCGATCGAAACCGAAAGCATGGTGAACTTTAACGTGTTCCACACGGCTGCCCACCAGGCCGCATCTGCCAGAAGGCCGCGATAGATGGTGCGACCGCTGCTCAGCGTAATCCAGGAAAGATAGTTCTTGAGGCCGACGAATTGCGCGTCGGAAAGATTGGTCAGCGACGCATCCGTCAGGCTGAACCATACGGTACGGACCAGCGGCCAGCCAGCCACGAGCGCCAGCGTCAGAAATGTCGGGGCGAGAAACAGCCAGGCGGAGCGCAGACGCTGCGAATGCAGGTCAGAGCCTGCCGAGGCCGCGGGCCTGTCAGGGGGTATCGTTTTCATCAGGGATTTCCACCATTGCTGAAGAGGTCAAGCGGCCGGTGAAAGGCGCTCGACCTCGATGCGCCAGATTACCAGCTGTTTCCCTTGAGATCGGTCAGCTCGACTTCGAGAAGTTCGAGGTTCTCGGCAGCGGTGCCGGTTCCCGATAGCGTGTTGTGAACCGCGCCCCAGAACTTGGCGGAAACCTCGTTATACTTCACCTTGGTTGCCGCCGATGGACGTGGCACAGCGGTCTCGAAGATCGGCTTCCACAGTGGCATGAAAGGCTGCGCGGCTGCGACATCCTTGTCGTCATAGAGCGAGGCGATGGTCGGCATGTTGGAAAGCTCGATCGCCCGCTTCTTCTGTGTTTCCTCGGAACCAAGGAATTTCACCAGAGCAATCGCGGCTTCCTGGTTCTTCGAATATTTCGAAACCGCAGCGTTCCAGCCGCCCAGAGTGGAGGCACCTTCTTCGCCCTCGGTTCCCGCTGGCAGTGGCACGACGCCGAACTTGCCCTTGATGGAACTGTCATCGCCATTGCCCAGCGCATAGACATAGGGCCAGTTTCGCATGAACACGGAATTGCCCGTCTGCCAGATGCCGCGTGCTTCCTCTTCCTTGTAAGCAAGCGCGCCCTGCGGAGAGATCGTGCCGATCCAGCTTTTGGCCATCTCCAGAGCCGCTGCCGCCTTCTCATTGTTGATGCTGATATCGCCATTGGTTTCAACGATGCGCCCGCCGCCCGCCGATGCGATCCACTCCAGCGCGTTACACGTCAGGCCCTCATAGGCGCTGCCCTGAAACACGAAGCCCCACATGTCCTTCTGGCCGCCTTCGCGTTCCTTGTCCTGAATTTCCTTGGCGGTCTGCGACATCTCTGCCCACGTCTTGGGTGGCTGCTTGCCGTATTTCTCCAGCAAGTCCTTTCGGTAGAACAGGGCGGGTGCATCCGTGTACATCGGCATGGCCACCAGCTTGCCATCGACTGTCTGCGACGCGACGACGGAAGGGAAATGCTTGGCAACGACATCCTTGGCAGCGGCGCTCAGATCCACGAATTGCTCAGCCAGCTGTGGGGCCCAAACAATATCTGTCTGGTACACGTCAACATCGGTGTTTCCAGCGGCAAGCCACAGGCGATACTGGCTGAATTGTTCGCTTGACGATGGTGGCATGGTCACAAGCTTGACCTTGTGGCCGCTCTGTTTTTCAAACTCCACCAGACGCTCACGGATAAAATTCAGATTCTTGCCGGTCGAATTCGCCGCCATCGAAATCTCGGCAGCCTGCGCAGATACGCCTGCCGCCAGCACGGCGCTGCACAGCGCAATCACTCTCATTGAATCACCCATTGTCAAACCTCCTCCATGACGCGCCCAATCTTTTCCCAAAATTGAAAGCGCTTTCGACTTACGGAAGCTGGCAAATTCTCATTTGTCTGTCAATAGGCGCTCAAAGAGTTGAATATCCTTCATTTCTGGCGCCTTATGATGAGGCCTAGGCGATTGAGGGGCGTAACCTCATGATCAATCGAATAAAAATTGAAAGCGATTTCAATTATTGCGCTTGAATCTTTTTTCTGATGATCGCATTCAGTAGAAGACGGGGGGATGATGAAGCTCAAGGAATTTGCCGAAAAAGTAGGGTTGTCGCCTACCACGGTCAGCCGCGCGCTTGGCGGCTACCCGGAAGTGCGCCAGGAAACCCGCGACCGCGTGGCCGAGGCTGCCCGCAAGTATGGCTACAGGCCAAATGCGAATGCCGTTCGCCTCGCAACGGGCCGGGCAGGGGCCATCGGCGTTGTGATGGGGCGCAGTGGCGGCGGGCATTTCTTTTCCGAATTCATGGGCGGCATGGCCACGCGTCTGGAGACCGAAGACACCGATATGCTCGTCAGTGTCACGACGGACAATGACATGGCGCAGGAGCTTAAAATCTTCAGCCGTCTGGCCGAAAGCGGGCGGGTGGATGGCATCATCATTCATTCGCCGCGTCCCGATGACGAACGCATTGAACTGCTTCACAAGCTCGGGCTTCCCTTCATTGTCCATGGGCGCTCGAAAACGCGGCTTGAACATGCCTGGCTGGATATCGACAACCACGCGGTTGCCCACCTGTCCACGGTTCATCTTCTGGAGCGCGGACACCGAAAGATAGCGTTCATCAACGGCCCGCAGGGCAGAACCTTCGTCATCGATCGTGAGAAGGGCTATCGCGATGCTCTGGCATTGATGGATATCGGGCCGGATCCACGGTTGATGATGTCTGCGCCGTTCAGCGAGGAAACGGCGTTCCAGTTTGCCCGCTCCCTTCTGGAGCAGGCCTCCCGCCCGACTGCATTCGTGGCAGGCGCCATGATGACGGCGCAGGGTGTGTACCGGGCGGCAAGCCAGCTGGGCCTCGTTATTGGCCGGGATGTGTCGGTGATTGCCCATGACGACGTGTTTCCCTACCTCACGCCTGAAAGCATGCTGCCTTCTCTTTCAACCACCCGTTCGTCCCAACGCAAGGCGGGAGAGCGTGTGACAGACCTGCTGCTGCAGATCATTGCGGGGCGGCCGGTGAGCGAATGTCAGGAGCTTTGGCCTGTCGATCTCGTTCTGCGGCAATCATCTGGCCCACTGAACGAAAATTTGAGCGGAGCAGCGTAACGGATTATCAAGCGGACATGTTATATTGTGGTCTCGCGGATGATTTGGTGCCGGTCTGGAGGGAACGCGGGCACCAATCGAAGCGTTGAGATGTCAAATGGGAGGAAGCCATGTTCGATTTCTTGAAAACACCACGCGTCTCCACCGTCTCGGACGATGAGACCGGCACCTATGCCGACGCTTTCCTGCAAATGGCAGAGCTTCAGGCTGCCCGCACATCAACGCCTGAGCCGGGTCATGAAGCGCATATTCGCGATTACGGCAACAGCCGGCAGGTGGCCCGTGGATCTCTCGGCTTCGCCTGATCTTCAATCTATTTGGAACCCCATGGGGTTGCCAACGTTTACCTTATGAGACTGCAAGACGGGCAGGACAGAGTTCAACTGGACCTGAAGTGGCGAACGAAAGTGGACCATGGGGCGATGTGAGACACTGACTGCCCGTCGCAATTTGTGAGGTGAAAACTGATGACAGTTATACCCGTCGAACCCGTTCCGGGCGATATGCCGCCGCTTGCTCCCCAGCCGGATCTTCCGCCCGTTCAGGAGCCTGAACCGGATACATTGCCGGACACCTTCCCTAATCCCAACCCGGATGAGAATGACGACATTCCACGGGTTCTCTAGAGGTTACCTCGCAAACCTGTGAACCGGTACTCCGGGCGCAGGCGCATCAAACGCAATGACGGTTCCAGCTACGCTGGTGCCGTCATTTTCAGTTGTGAGGCTCGTGACATAGAGCGTCTTCATGTCAGGTCCGCCGAAGCAGGGCATCGTCGGCCCCTTGAACGGCAAGGTGTAGATTTCAACGATCTCGCCATCTGGCGAAAAGCGGTTCAGCTTTCCAGCCTGAACGCCCGCACTCCAATAGAAACCCTCGCTATCGGTCGCCCCTCCATCGGGTCTACCTTCGCCATCTTTGAAATCGTGCAGGCGCTGTGGAGCGCCGATTTTCCCGGTCTGTGGCTCGAAATCGAAAACCTGGAGCAGCAGACCACTGCTATCGGAGTGGTACATTCTCTGCCCGTCCGGGCTCCAAGCCAAGCCGTTTGACGTGAACATGTTTTGATCGATCTTACGCTGTACATCACCGTTTGGCGCGACACGGTAAAGCCGCGCATTGGCAGTCGGCGGCACCGCCTCATCGCGTGTCCCCACCCAAAAATGGCCATCCGGCCCTATTTTACCATCGTTCAGACGGCTGTCAGGCCGCCCCTCATCAGGGTCGCACAGCAACTCGAGCCGACCATTGGCCGGGTCTAGGAGGTGCACGCCGTTTTGAAGACCGACAACGATCATCTTGCTTTCACACAGGCCAAGACAGCCGACCGGAGCCGGCATCTCGAAACGCTCCAGCTTGCCGCCATAGCGAAGGCAAAAGACGGCAGGCGCCGGAATATCGACAAACCAGAGATCACCCGTCCGCTCATCCCAAACGGGTGATTCACCGACTTTCAGCGGGACATCAATGAGTTGTCTGAATGTTGGCTCGATCGTGCGTGGCAGTTTCATTATTCTCTCCCCGTCCGTCACCGGCGCAAAGCCCGGAGCTCAAGGCTTTTGGTGCGAAGGTGCCTCTATAATCCCAAACCCACAGCCTGTGTGCGGTGGATACCTTTTGGCACGAAAGCAAACTCATCGGCCATCCCCAGAATGTCAGCGGCGATGTGCAGTGTCGAAAGCCACATCTCCGTGCCTTGCAGACCCGGTTGCTGGCCGCTCGCAAAGGCAAAACCTTGATTGTCCTGCCACATCTGCGCGCAGCGCAGTATAACGCTCTCGGCAATAGCTTCTGCGTCTGGCTTCCTCGCATCCGTCTGCTTCAGGCACAGCCAGAGCGGATGGACCGTGTCGAGCAGATTGCATGCGGTAAACGTCTCGCCCGAAAAGCCACCGTAATTTCGGTAGTTGGTGATGACGGAATTGATCGTGGCCTCGGGGTAGGGCACTGGCAAGCCAAACTGGGCATAGGTGCCGCGCGTCAGGCGGTAAAAGCCGTTGACCGGTTGCAGCAGGCCTTCCGTCGCCGTCAGCTTGCCCCACAGTCCCGTCGTCCGGTCGGCATGCATGGTCAGCCAGCCGAACAGGGCTTCCCTGCCGGTTGCAACCCCGAAATAGCGTGCATTGAAATAGAGCGCGGTGCCGATGGCATCGATCCGGTCCCCGCACCGCCAGGCGCGGTTGCTCCATGGCAAACCATAGAGCCAGCCACAAAGGGAAGCCGCATCCATTTGCGCTGATGTCACGGCATGCTGTGGATGAGACCCCAGAACCTCCAGCGCATAGCCGATGGCCAGCACATTGTAGAGCGCTGCAGAATCCTCGAAAATATCGCTGTCGGGCTTTGGCTGCAAAAACGGATCCGGGAAAAACCCGGTGGCCGGATCTTGAAATCCCCGCAGCCTCGTCACGAGTTCCTGCGCCTCATCGCCCTTTGGCACGCAGCCAAAGCCTGCTGCGATTTCGATGGCGTCGCACTCATGTCTGAGGCTTTGATGGGGAACACCATTTGCGCCCGGCGACAGATAGTGGCCATCGGTTTTCGCCCGCTCCACAATGGTTCGCCATTGCGCGGCCCCGGCCTTGCCGACCCTCTGCAAGGCTTCAGAAACTTCGCTGCGGCGCGATTTTGTTAAACCGGCCTTTTCGCCCCGTTTGCGAATGACTTTGGCTGGCACACCGCCCGCAATCGCCATGTCGGGAATGTCTTTCACGACAACGGAACCGGCAGCGATGACGGCACCGTTTCCGATGGTTACGCCATCGAGAATAACGGCATTGGCGCCAATCCACACATCGTCGCCAATGGTGATGCCCAGCATCTCATGCTTTTGCTGATAGATCGGCACGTCGGGATCATCGAAGCCGTGGTTGAAACCGACAATCGAGACGAGGGAAGCTATGCGAACACCATCGCCGCAGCGTACCTTGCCGGAGATGCAGGCATAGGGGTTGACGCTGCAATTGGCACCGAACTCCACGTCACCGCGCACGATGGCATGGCCCGCAATCCAGGATCGGTCGCCCAGTTTCAGCCGTGAAGTGAAAATCTGCGCGTCCCGCGCCACATAGGCAGACTGCGCTATATCGGCTCCGGCAACTGCTGAAAGGTTGCGTTTGATGGCCCGCTGGGCTGGAGCGTCGATGTCTTCGGGCAGGCGTTCCCATGTCAGGATCTGAAGCCTGTCTTCCCGTTCAAGAAAGTGGCTCTGCCCGGCTTGCATCTCGTCCATCGTCCGCACTCCTCATATCGAGGCGCTTTTGTCGCCCGACATGACAGGCGAGACAAGGGAAAATGTAAAGATCAGCCAGTGCGGCGGAAGGGTTCAATCTGTGTCACAAGCTGGTTCACTTCTCTCACGAGGCTGGTCGGCAGGCACGGCTTGGGACAGAAGGCAGATTGCGGATAGACCTGCTCCAGCGTGCGGCCATCCGCATGGCCGGAGTGAAACACGAAGGGAATGTTGGTGTCTCTCAGCTTGTCGGCGACAGGAAACACATCTCCGTCCACCAGCCGCACATCCAGGATGGCGCACGTAGGCTTGTTCTCTTCAAGGTAGGAAAGCGCTTCAGCCGTGCTTGGAAAAGGTCCTGCAACGGTCCAACCCTCGTCTTCGAGAGTCATCTGTATATCCATTGCCACGAATGTTTCGTCTTCAACAAGCAGTACAGTTTTATGCGACATGTCGAACCTTGATCGGCATCGTCAGAGTGTGGGTCAGCCCTTCTCCAGCGATATCAGTTGAGACTGTGCCCCCGAGTTGCCTCGCAGCGCCAGCCAGAAGAACTGTTCCAAATCCAGCTTCTCCTGGGGCCTCAACGGCCTCAGGGCCAATTTCGTTCCATGTCAGATGAATATGCGCGTCACGCTCTTCCCACTGAATGTGCAGCTTGCCATCCGGCTTGCTTAGAATGCCGTGCTTGAGGGCATTCGTGGACCATTCGTGAAGAATGAGCGTCAGTGGCGTGATGAAGTTGACGGAGATCAGCAACTCACCGCCCTTGATGTCCATCGTCGCGTGCTGGTTATAGGGCGTCAGAATTGTTTCGATGAGATCGTGAATGCGAACGGCCGATGTGCGTTTCTGGTTGGAAGCAAGCGAATGCGCGCTCCCCAGCGCCAGAATCCGGCCCTCGACATCCTGCACCAACCCGCCAACAGTCTCATGCTTTCGCGCTGCCATGCGCAGAATGCCGCCGATCATCGCGAAAAGGTTTTTGACGCGGTGGTTCATCTCGTTCAGCATCAACTCGCGGGCTTCGGAAAGCTCGTATTCGGCGGTCACATCCACACTCACGCCAATCACTCGCCCGGGGTTGCTTTCGTTCACATGGCGCGCAAAGGTTTTCAGCCAGCGCGGCTGGCCGTCATGGCTGGTAATGCGGGATGTCAGCTCGAATCCCGTATGGTCATCGATCGCTGTTTCCAGCGCCTTGCGCAGTTGCTGGCGGTCTGTGTCGCTGAAGCTTTCCAGCACCGCCTGAAGTGCCGGTGTTCCATCGCGGGTCTGAAGCAACTCCATCGCCGTCCCGCCCAGCACGAACTCACCCCGGTCCGGCAGGAATTCCCACACACCAATACCCGCTGCCTCGATTGCAAGCTGATACCGCTCGCGTTCGGCGTTCAGCTGGCTTTCAACCCGCAGCGCGTGAGAAATATCGGTCATGATGATGGTTGCACCGTCTATCGTGCCATCGGCGGTGCGATAGGGCAGAATGCGCAGCGAAAATGTCCGCTCCTGCTCGCTGTCATTGACGGTCTGGTTATATTCGACGCCGTCTTCCATCACGGCGTGGACGCGTGTGGAAAAGTCGAGAGACGGGAACCGGCTCGCTACCTCAAACAGCGGGCGTCCACGGTCGGTCGGCTGCAACGGGAATATGGCTGTGGCCGCACGCGTATAGGAGCGCAGCCGCATGGCGCTATCCAGCACGATCACGGCAAGGCTAGTGGAATCGAAGAAATTCCGCAGGTCCGTATTGGCGACTGTCACCTCATCGACCTTCGTCTTCAGCTCGTCATTGACGGTCGATAGTTCCTCATTCGTCGATTGAAGCTCCTCGTTCATCGACATCATTTCTTCATTGGAGCTTTTCAGCTCTTCATTGGCCGTTTCCAGCTCTTCGGTGGCTGAGCGAAGCCTGTGCTTTGCCAGACGCAGCTCCCGTTCCAGCGCCTCGACATGGTCGTCGCCCGGTTCCAGTTCCACCAGCTCGCTGGCTTCCAGCGGGGTAAACACCGATGTTTCCTGAAAAACGAGCAGACAGGTGTCGCCGTCGAGAGGATCACAGATGATCTCTGTCTTCAGAGACCCGAAATCCGTCAACACATCCACATTGCGCGCAATGATGCGCTTGCCACTGGCACGCGCCTGCCGCACCAGAGCACCCAGATTTTCCCTCACACCGGGGCGCGCCAGCGCTGCCGCGCTGGTTTCGCTGGCACCCGTGGGAAATTCGAAGAAGCGGCTCAGGCGACCATAGGCGGCAACAATCTGCCCGTCATTGTCCAGCACGACACTTGCAGGAACATAGCGCTCAAGCAGCTTGGATGCGGCAAGTTGCTCGATGGGTTCGGGCGTGCGGGCCACTTGCCCACGCGATTGAGCAGAGCGTCTGGCATTCTGCTCGCCGGGCAGCGGAATAGGGTATGTCGGAGAGCCGGGAAGGCGCTCGAACAGTCTGGCTTTCTGGTCGATGACGGAAAACACAGTGTCGAACCGACCAACGGTTTCAGACGAGCCGAGAAACAGAAAGCCGCCTGGGCGGATCGCATAATGCAGAAGCGGCATGACCGTTTTCTGCAATGTGTCGTCAAAATAGATCAGCAGGTTGCGGCAGGACACCAGATCGACCTTGGAAAAAGGCGGATCCTTGATCAGGCTGTGGCCGGAAAACCGGATCATGTCGCGGATCTGGCCGATGAAATTGAACCGCTCCTTGTGCGGAATGACATATTGCTCCTGCAATTCATGCGGTATGTCGGCCAGCTGCGCGATCGGATAGGAGCCTTCCCGCGCAATCCTCAGCATGCTTTCGTCGATATCGGTCGCAAAAATCTGCACATTGCACGGCAGGTTGAGGGTTTTGGCGGCCTGCGCAAACAGAATTGCAATCGTATAGGCTTCCTCGCCGCTGGAGCAGCCGGGTATCCAGACCCGCACGCCCTCCTGGCTGCCGGCGGAATCCTGCATCAGCCTCGTGATGGCGTGTTCGTTCAGCACGTCGAAGGACGAGCGATCCCGGAAAAAGCGGGTCACATTGATCAGAAGATCACGAAACAGCGCCTCGCATTCGTCGTGGTCGCGCTGGACGCGCTGCAGATACTCATAGCCTCGGCTGATGCCCAACACATGCATGCGCCGCTCAACCCGCCGCACGAAGGTGGTCTGCTTGTAACCGGCGAAATCATGACCGATGGTGCGGCGCAGTGCCGAGCACAGGTCATCGACAATGTCGGCAACGTCATTGCGTTCCCGCTCTTCCGCACTCTGGTTCTTGCGGAAGAAAAAGCCGCCAATGCAGGACAGGATCTGCTGCGGTGGCTTCACGAAATCCACCAGCCCCGTGCCTGTCGCAGAAACCGGCATACCATCGTATTTGGCGGTCGATGGCTCCTGAACGACGCAGAGGCCACCATTTTCCTTGATGGCGCGAAGTCCTGTCGAGCCATCTGCCCCGGTGCCGGATAGAATGACACAGGCCGCATTCGATTGCTGGTCGTTTGCCAGCGATATGAAGAAGTCGTCAATGGGACGACGCAGGCCGCGCGGCTGCGCAAAGTCGTTGAGAACAAGGCGTCCCTGTTCGATGCTCAGACCCTTGCCCGGAGGGATGATGAAAACCGTATCAGCCGTGATGGCTTCGCCACCCTCGCATTGCAGCACGTCCAGCCTTGTGTGTCGGTCCAGAAGCTCAGCAAGCATGCTTTCATGGTGCGGATCAAGATGTTGCACCACCACGAAGGCAAGCCCGGTCGGCACATCGGCTGCGCTCAGCATCTCACGCAGAGCTTCCAGGCCACCAGCAGAAGAGCCTACGCCGACAACGGGCACGGAATGAGCGATATTTTCCTGAGACAAAATGGGTCCTTGAAATGTCCAAAGCTGGAGCGATCAAAAAACGGGAACGATCAATACGGGGTGTTTTGTTCCAGTTCCGCCAAAGTGAGTTTTGCCTGAGCTATCGTGTTGGTGGAGTTTGCAATCATCGCAAGGGTCCCCTCGATCATGATATTGTGGTCATCAAGCAGCGGCTTGAGCGTCTTCAGGGTGTCGTCCAGCTCCAGGTCATAGGCTTGAAGCAGGTGCTTATGGGCACGGCTGACATCGAACTGTGAGGCAAGGATGTAGCGAACCTGTCCCGAGTTTGCCTTCAACTTCGACATGAAGAGCAAATTCACAAAAGGACTGCTGTCCTTGCGAAAATTGACGATTGTCGTGCGCATCGTCGCTGGACCGTCGGCTTTGAGAAATGCGTGGATCTTGCCACGAGCCTCGGTGTTGGGCGCATTCGTTCCGTTCTGGCTGGTCTGCAGCATTCGGCAGTTTTTACCAACCACGTCGTCGCTGCCATAGCCCGTCAATGTGCAGAATTTCTGGTTCACCAGGGCAAGATGCTGGTCACCGCCAGCGTGGGACAGAGCAAGGGCGATAGTCGATTTTTGGAAGAAATCCTGAAGGGGAGGATCAATCTCTAGCAGTGGCCTATCGCTCTTCGTTCATATCTGGGTATTCGTTTTTATTATAATATTCTTCTTCATGAAAGGTTTCAGCGGTGAAATTAAGACGGCCAGGCTGTCGACGCATTCCGTGCGGCGGCATGGTCGGTCTCGGCGTAACAGTTTGCACATCTTATTGCGCTAAGTTGCCCGTGGGTTTCATCTGCGTGTCTCGAACGCGCGGGGGTAAAGGGTGTTGGGCATGACAGGCAGAACGGATTTCGTGGCACGCAAATTGATGGCTCTGGCTGCGGACAGCCGAGGCGCGACGGCCATCGAATACGGCCTTATCATCGGTATCATCGCCGCTTCCTTGATTCTGGGCATGGAAAGCATTCGAGATAATCTGCTGGCGATCTTCAAGCTTATCAGCGATACGCTCGCCAACTCACTCGCCTGATTTTCCTATTCGTCACCGCGCTTCGGCAGCTTGATTTCGGTTGTTTTCAGCGCGTCCGCCAGCCGTGTCTTGGCAGAGCCGGGTCTCAGCGGCTTTTGCTGGCTCTCATGCGGTGCCCAGCCCGATACGAAGATGATCGAGAATGTCGCGCGGATGCGGCCATCGGGGTCACTGTATCTTTCCGCGTATAATTGCGCGGCGCGCATCAAAAAACTGCGGTTCAGCGGTCTTTTGCTGCGTCCTATCATCGGGTTGGCCATGCCCATGGCGCGCAGGTCACGCATCAGCGGCAGGATCGAATCGTAGCGCACCGTATAGGTTTCCGTATCCGTCACCGGCAGCGCAAAGCCCGCCCGCTGCAACAGTGCGCCAACATCACGCACATCGGCAAAGGGTATGACACGGGGGCTCGCGCCGCCGCTCATCTCTGCCTCGGTTGACAACAGAACATCACGCAATTCCTGTAGCGTGCCAGCTCCAGGAATGGCGGCCATGAAAAGCCCGTCGGGCTTCAGGGCGCGGCGGATCTGTATCAGGGTGCCCGGCGTGTCATTGGTTAGATGCAGGCTGAGCGGCGAAACCACCAGATTTTGCGATTGCGGCTCAAGCGGCAGATGCTCGATGGGTGCCACCAGCATCTGCTCATCGCCGTCTGCGAAAGCCGGATCAATCTCAACGCGCCTGACGCTCCCGACCTTGCCGGTTTCCAGCAGACGCCTTGCCGTTATGCCTGTCGCGCCGTGCAACTCCACGGCATTGTCGAAATAGCGCTCGATGATGGCGATGCGATCGGCAAGTTCATCCGCCGTTATATCGAGCAGAAACGCAGCCTTTTCATCGCGCACGCGCCAGGCGCGCATGCGGTTCTTTTCGATCAAGCCTGTGTCAAAAACGATATCCATGCCGTCATCCATCCAAATTTTGCTATCGCAAAGGCACCCGTTCGAGCCTATTGTCAACCTCATGGTCCAGTGGGAAAAGCCTGTTGCAAGCGATGTCGAGGTGGGTGTGCTGCGCGCCGTCTGGCGTGCGGTGGCCGATCTCGTCTATCCGCCATCCTGCGTGGGGTGTGGCTGCAAGACCAGACAGGGCGGCGCCCTGTGCCCGATCTGCTGGGTGGACGTTCAGTTCATCGAGCGGCCCTATTGCGAGGTGCTCGGCATTCCCTTTGCGCGTGACCACGGCCCCGGAATCCTGTGCGCTCAGGCCATCGCCGAGCCACCGCCCTTTGAGCGCCTGCGTGCAGCCACGGTGCATGATGGTCCAGCGCGAAAGCTCGTCCATCAGCTGAAATACATGGATCGCACCGACCTCGCGCGTCTCATGGCGCGCTGGATGCTGCGCGCCAGTGATGGGGCGGTTGCGGCCTGTGACTGTATCGTGCCGGTGCCGCTCCACAGGCGGCGCTTTCTGGCACGCCGCTTCAACCAGTCTGCCGAGCTTGCGCGGCATGTGTCCGTTCTGGCCAGCAAGCCTCTGGTCGCATCTGCCCTTGTCCGCATTAAACCGACCAGCCGGCAGGTGGGCCTATCGGCGCGGGCGCGCAAGAAAAATGTGCGCGGTGCCTTTGCGATTGCGCCCGGTCGCGAGTCCGACTTCGTGGGCAAGCGTGTCGTTCTGGTGGATGATGTCTACACCACAGGTGCCACGGTTGCGGCCGCCGCCCGCCGTTTGAAGAAGGCAGGTGCCCGCGACGTCACCGTTTTGACCTTTGCAATGGCGATTTCCGGTCCTATATGAAACGTCAGAACATGTGGTTTTATCAAGAGTGCAAGGACCGATAACAATGGCTTCCGTCACGATTTACACACGCGATCTCTGCGGCTTTTGCGCCCGCGCCAAGTCTCTTCTGCAGAGCAAGGGCGTTGCCTTCACCGAGTACAATGCCACCGAAAACCCTGATTATCGCCAGGAAATGATGGATAAATCGGGCCGCAACACCTTCCCGCAAATCTTCATCGGTGAAAACCATGTTGGCGGCTGCGACGATCTTCACGCGCTGGACCGCGATGGCAAGCTCGATCCGCTTCTGGCCGCCTGAGACAAGCACGATATTCCAATAAAAAGACGTGAAAAGGGACCGAACAGATGAGCTTCAGGGCCGCAGCAATCCAGATGTGCTCAGGCACAGACCCCAAGACCAACGCCGCGGCAATGGAACGCCTCATTCGTGAAGCGGCCGAGCAGGGCGCTGTCTATGTTCAGACACCTGAGATGACCGGCGCGATTCAGAAGGACCGCGATGCCTTGCGCGCATGCCTGAAGGACGAGAAGGGCGATATCATCGTTCTTACGGCGGCAAAGCTGGCGCGTGAACTCGGTATTTACGTCCATGTTGGTTCAACCGCCATTGCCCGCACCGATGGCAAGATCGCCAATCGCGGCTTTCTGTTTGCGCCCGATGGAGAGCGCATCTGCACATATGACAAGATCCACATGTTCGATGTGGATCTGGACAATGGTGAAAGCTGGCGCGAAAGCTCAGCCTATGAGCCGGGCACGGAAGCGCGCGTCGCGGACCTGCCGCTCGCCAAATTCGGCTTTGCCATCTGCTACGACGTGCGCTTCCCGGCGCTGTTTCGTGCCGAAGCAATAGCCGGAGCCGAAATTCTGACAGTGCCTGCCGCCTTCACAAAGCAGACGGGCCAAGCCCACTGGGAAGTCCTGCTGCGCGCCCGCGCCATTGAAAACGGCGCCTTCGTCATCGCTGCAGCTCAAGCCGGCACGCATGACGATGGCCGCGAGACGTTCGGCCACTCAATGGTCATCGATCCCTGGGGCAATGTGCTGGCCTCAGCCGGTGGCGAGGGGGAAGAGATCGTCTATGCCGACATCGATCCATCCGCTGTGGCGGGTGCACGCGCCAAGATCCCCAATCTGAAAAACGCCCGGGATTTTAACCTCGATACGGTCATCAACACCGTCATTGCAGGGGCGGGCGCGCAGTGATCCGCTACGCGCTCAATTGCGAACAGGCCCATGAGTTTGAGGGCTGGTTTTCCGGTAGCGCGGATTTTGACGGCCAGCTTCAACGCGGGCTGGTCACCTGCCCTGTTTGCGGCTCCCCGAAAGTCGGCAAGATGCTGATGGCGCCATCAGTCTCCACGGCGCGAGAACGCGAGCAAACGCGCACTTTGGCCATGGATACCGCGCAGAAACAGGCATTCGCCAAGATCAAGGAAACGCTCGCCAGCATCCGCGCCAATGCGGAAGATGTGGGCGATAAATTTCCCGAGGAAGCCCGCAAGATCCATTACGGCGAAAAGGAAGAGCGTGGCATCATCGGGCAGGCCTCGCCTCAGGAAGCCAAGGCGCTGATTGAGGAGGGCATCGCCGTTGCGCCGCTGCCCGTCCTGCCGGATGATGTGAACTGAGGCGTCGTTACGCCGGGCGCTTGGCCAGAACCATGTAGTTCACGTCCATGTCGGGTGACAGGTTCCAGCGGTCCTGCAACAGATTGTAGAACACGCCCGTGCGGTGAATGATATGCATACCGGTGGCGACGACAGGCTTTTCCAGCTCGTCCGGGCGCACCAGCTTTTCATATTGGTGGGTTCCGCGCGGCAGCCAGCGAAGCACGTTTTCAGCGGCAAAAATCGCAAGAGCCCGCGCTTTCAACGTTCTGTTGATGGTGGCTGCAAACATCAGCCCACCGGGCCGCACCATCTTGGCGCAGGTTCCCACGAAAAGCTCGACATCAGCCACATGCTCCACGACTTCCATGTTGAGAATGATGTCGAAGGTCTCGCCCGCCTCAAACAGCTGCTCAGCCGTCACGGCGCGGTAATCGACCTCAACATTATTTTCGCGTGCGTGTGTGGAAGCGATGCCGATGTTCTTTTCCGACGGGTCAGCACCCACCACACTGGCGCCCATGCGCGCTAAGGGCTCAGACAGAAGGCCGCCACCACAACCAATGTCGAGCACGCGCAGTCCTTCCAGTGGGCGATGCGCCTTGGGGTCCCGGCCAAAGTTCTCGCAGGCGCGATTGCGAATATAGTCGAGCCGCACGGGGTTGAACTTGTGCAGCGGGCGGAATTTCCCCGTCGGGCTCCACCATTCCGCAGCCATGGCTGAAAACCGGTCCACTTCACTCTGGTCGACGGTGGTCTTTGCGGCTTCGCTCATGGTGTGCTCCTTCTTGTCCTGCCTCCTGAAGTCGGATGCCTGACCCTCGAAGTCAAGGGGGTGGGGGCTGCTGCGCCCTGTTGTCGCGGGCAAAAGGAACCGATTTCGGGGCATTTCCGTTTCATGCTGCGTTCATCATCGGGCGCGTATTTTCACACAGTTGAATGCCTGTAACGGCGACCAAGCCTTTTGCTTGAGGGAGAATGAACGTGAAGAAGAAACTGTTTGGGGCTTTTGCGCTTCTCGCGCTTGTCGCCGCCCCGGCACTCGCGCAAGCGGCGACACAAGGCTTTTCCACCGCCAACGTCAATATGCGTTCTGGTCCCAGCACCGCTTATCCAGCTGTCGTTGTCATTCCCAATGGCGCACCGCTGACAATCCACGGCTGCCTGTCTGATACACCATGGTGTGACGTCTCGTTCAGCTATGGTCGTGGCTGGGTTGCCGGACGTTATGTTCAGGCCATCTATCGCCAGAACCGCGTCTACGTCGAGCCACGTTATTACCGTGACCTCGGTGTTCCCGTCATCACCTTTGAAGCCGGACGCTACTGGGACAGATATTACCGCGACCGCGATTTCTATCGTGAACGCGACCGCTGGCGTCGTCCCGCCGGTGGCGGGTACTGGAATGCTCCGCCGCCACGCGGTGGTTATGAACGCCCGCGTCCACCACGCGATGAATGGCGTGATCAGCGAGACCGTGACCCACGCGGTCGTGGTCCAAATGATGGCCGCTGGGAAGAACGCTACGGCGACTGGAACCAGAACGACCGCCCACGCCCGCCACGCGATAATGATCGCCCGCGCTGGGATAACGACAACCGCGACCGCGATCGTGACCGCCCACGGTGGGACAATGACAATCGTGACCGTGATCGCAACAGAGGCGACGTGAACAGGGACCGGGACATGAACCGGGATCAGAACCGCGACGCGAACGACCAGCGCCGTCAGAATGATGAGGGCAGCCGTCGTCCCGGTGTCAACCAGGCCCCGCGTCCACCTGAGGGTGGCCAGCAGTTTGGCTGCATCGTCGGCTCTCCGGGCTGCCAAGCCCCTCGATAAGATCGATACTGTAGAACGAAAAAACCCGGCGGATCATATCCGCCGGGTTTTTGTTTAGGTGCGATCATTTTTTCTTTGGAGCGCGCTTTTCAAAAGGCTTGTCTTTTTTGCCTTCGAACTTCGCTGGTCTGTCACCAGCGGGCGCCTTCTTCTTCCAAGGCTTGTCTTCCGTGCGGCGTTCGCCACCGGCTGCTGGCTTGGCGTCGAATTTACGCGGTGGTCTGGCCGGACGCGCTTCTTCGCGGGGGCTTGCAGACATGTCCGGCTTGCCGTCCATAGCCTTCACGCGGATGCCCTTTTCCAGCATCATGTCCTTGCCAAGCGCAGATGTGAAGCGCTCAACCGCATCAGCGGCCAACTCCACATAGGTCTCGGTCTGCTGCATGCGGATCGCGCCAATATCCTGGCGTGTCAGCTTGCCAAAGCGGCACAGCATTGGAATGAGCCAGCGTGGCTCGGCATTCTGCTTGCGGCCAACAGACAGCGTAAACCAGCCGCTGTCGGAAAAGTCGGAACGATCCCGGCGTGGCTCGTTGTTTTCAACGGTCTCGAAACCTTCGCGGCGCGGCTTGCGGCTACCATCCAGCGAAACTTCGGCGATGTCCTCAGGTGCGGAACGACCCGCATGGTAAAGACGCACGAAAGCGGCGGCTACCTTTTCAGGGCCGTGCTGTTCCAGCAGCTTGTTGACGAAGTCGCGCTCGTCATCACCAACATTTTCCGTCAGCGAAGCATCGGCCAGAAGGCGTTCGCCATCGCGTTCGGTAATCTCTTCGGCAGATGGCGGGCGAACCCAGGCCGGGCTAACCTTGGCACCTTCGAGAAGGCGCTCGGCCTTGCGGCGCTGGCTCATCGGCACGACAATGGCGCTGATGCCCTTCTGTCCGGCACGGCCAGTACGGCCAGAGCGGTGCAGAAGCGTATCGGAATTGGTCGGCAGATCGGCATGGATAACGAGTTCGAGACCGGGCAGATCGATACCGCGTGCGGCAACGTCGGTCGCCACGCAAACGCGGGCACGGCCATCACGCATGGCCTGCAACGCGTGCGTACGCTCGTTCTGGCTCAATTCGCCAGACAGTGCCACGACGGAGAAGCCGCGATTGTTCAGGCGGGCAGTCAGATGGTTGACGGCGGCGCGGGTGGAGCAGAACACGATGGCATTGCGGGCTTCATAAAAGCGCAGCGCATTGATGATGGCGTTCTCGCGGTCGGATGGCGAAACCACCATGGCGCGGTATTCGATATCGACGTGCTGCTTCTGCTCGGATGTCGTTGCAACGCGCACGGCATTCTTCTGGTAGCTTTCGGCAAGCTTGGCAATGGAGCGCGAAACCGTGGCCGAGAACATCAGTGTGCGGCGCTCCGCTGGCGATTCTTCCAGAATGAATTCCAGATCTTCGCGGAAACCGAGGTCGAGCATTTCGTCGGCCTCATCCAGCACCACGGCGCGAATGGACGAAAGGTCCAGCGCCTTGCGCTTGATGTGGTCGCAAAGACGACCAGGCGTGCCAACGATGATGTGCGCACCGCGTTCCAGCGTGCGGCGCTCGGCGCGGATATCCATGCCGCCAACGCAAGACGCAATGGAAACGCCAGTGAACTCGTAAAGCCATTCCAGCTCGCGCTTCACCTGCATCGCAAGTTCGCGGGTTGGGGCAATGGCGATGCCGAGTGGCGCACCGGCGGGGCCGAAACGGCCGTTCTTCTGTAGCAATGTCGACGCAATGGCCATGCCGAAGGCAACGGTCTTGCCAGAGCCCGTCTGGGCGGAAACAAGCGCGTCCTGTCCTTCCAGTTCAGGCGCAAGCATCGCCTTCTGAACAGGTGTCAAATCTTTATAGCCGCGTTTTTCCAACGCCTGTGCAATCGCCGGGGCGATACCCTGGGTTTCTGTCATATACCGTCTTTCGGATATTGGGCTGCCTGCATCCGCTTGAAACCATTAGATCATAAGGGTTATAAAGCAGCCGATACGGGCCATTTCGGCCATTCAGCCAGTTGTAATTGACGCGCTCATACTGGAAATGTTGACGTTTGTACAGGCCACAGCGGTACGGTTGACGCATTGAAACACGTCTGGTGGGTCGGCTCGCCTCATGAAAGGCGTACCGCACGGTCCATAAACGGCATTGCGTGCACCCTGCCTTTTCGATATGAGACCGGCAACTTGAGGCTTTTTTGAAACGAAAAGCCGGCTGGGTTGTGCTCTTGTCCGCTGCATCTGGCGGCAAATTGGGATGGTACTGGTCAACTATGGCTCGCATTGTCATGAAATTCGGCGGCACGTCCGTCGCAAATCTCGAACGCATTCATAATGTCGCGCGGCATGTGAAACGCGAAGTGGATGCTGGCCATGAAGTGGCCGTTGTCGTTTCCGCCATGTCCGGCAAAACCAACGAGTTGGTGGACTGGGTTCAGAACACGCCGAAGGTTGCCGGTTCCAAGGAAACGTCCTTCTACGACGCGCGCGAATATGATGCCATCGTCGCCTCGGGTGAGCAGGTCACATCGGGTCTTCTGGCCATCGCCTTGCAGTCCATGGGTGTCAATGCACGCTCCTGGCAGGGCTGGCAGATCCCCATTCGCACCGATAACGCCCATGGCGCCGCCCGCATTCTTGATATTGATGGCTCTGATATCGTTCGCCGCATGGGTGAAGGCCAGGTGGCCGTCGTTGCCGGTTTTCAAGGTCTGGGCCCGGATAACCGCATTGCGACGCTTGGTCGTGGCGGCTCGGATACGTCGGCTGTTGCCATCGCCGCTGCCGTCAAGGCAGACCGTTGCGATATCTATACCGATGTCGATGGCGTCTACACCACCGATCCACGCATCGTACCGAAGGCGCGCCGCCTGAAGAAGGTAGCATTTGAAGAAATGCTGGAAATGGCGTCTCTTGGCGCGAAGGTTCTGCAGGTTCGCTCGGTCGAGCTTGCCATGGTGCACAAGGTTCGCACCTTCGTGCGCTCCAGTTTCGAGGATCCTGATGCTCCGGGCATGGGTGACCTTATCAATCCGCCCGGTACTTTGATTTGTGACGAGGAAGAAATCGTGGAACAGGAAGTCGTAACCGGCATCGCCTATGCCAAGGATGAAGCACAAATCTCGCTGCGCCGCTTGTCAGATCGGCCGGGCGTGTCTGCTGCCATTTTCGGACCTTTGGCTGAAGCCCATATCAATGTCGACATGATCGTGCAGAACATCTCCGAAGATGGTTCGCGCACCGACATGACCTTTACCGTGCCATCGGGCGATATGCCCAAGGCCATCAAGGTTCTGGAAGACAACAAGACGCAAATCGGTTTTGACGTCGTTCAGAACGAAACGGGTCTGGCCAAGGTATCGGTCATCGGTATCGGCATGCGCAGCCATGCGGGCGTTGCCGCCAGCGCTTTCAAGGCACTTGCTGAAAAAAACATCAACATCAAAGCCATCACGACATCGGAAATCAAGATTTCCATTCTTATTGATGGTGCCTACGCGGAACTTGCAGTTCGTACTTTGCATTCTGCTTACGGTCTGGATAAGAGTTGATTCTGTAACGTCGATACACGTCATCCGATTCTTTTCGGGGTGATGAATGGTTGACGTTGCATCGACTGCGCATCCCTGCCGTCCGGCTTGCTGTGCAGGCTTTGTTTTGGTGGATCCTTTCATGCGGGTCGTCTTGGCGCGCATGCGGAGGTGTCAGGGAGCACCGCAATGAGAGACCTTTCTGCAGGTCCACGCGTTCTTCTCAAGCGGCTTCGCGAGATGATGGCGGAGCACCTTGAGCCACAGGAACGCCTCGACCAGATCGTTCGGCAAATCGCCAGCAACATGGTGGCGGAGGTGTGCTCCGTCTATGTACTGCGCTCCGACAGCGTGCTCGAGCTTTACGCCACCGAAGGTCTGAACAAGGATGCCGTGCATCTTGCCCAGCTGAAAATGGGGCAAGGTCTTGTCGGCACCATCGCCGCATCTGCCCAGCCGCTCAATCTTTCCGATGCGCAGGCGCATCCCGCATTCCGCTATCTCCCTGAAACGGGTGAAGAAATTTATCATTCCTTCCTGGGCGTGCCGATTTTGAGATCCGGTCGCACTCTTGGCGTTCTTGTCGTTCAGAACAAGACCAGCCGAACATACCGGGAGGACGAAGTTGAAGCGCTTGAAACAACCGCAATGCTCATTGCGGAGATTGTGGCGAGCGGTGAATTGAAAAAAATCACCCGCCCCGGCGTGGAACTGGACCTGACACGGGCCGTCTCCATCAAAGGCGATGCCTATGGCGAAGGCATTGGCCTTGGTCACGTTGTTCTGCATGATCCCCGCATCGTCGTTACCAATCTTCTCAACGAAGATGCCGAAATGGAAACCCGCCGCCTGGCGGAAGCCATCGGCTCTCTTCGCCTGTCCATTGATGACATGCTCCAGCGCCGCGATGTCGCCACCGAAGGTGAGCACCGCGAGGTTCTGGAAACATACCGCATGTTCGCACATGATCAGGGCTGGGTGCGGCGCATGGAAGAAGCCATCCGCAACGGCCTGACAGCGGAAGCCGCTGTGGAGAAGGTCCAGAGCGACACCAAGGCGCGCATGATGCGCCTGACCGATCCCTATCTGCGCGAGCGGATGCACGATTTCGACGATCTGGCCAACCGTCTGTTGCGTCAGTTGATGGGCTTTGGCATTCGTGGTCCGGAACAGGATTTCCCGGCGGATGCCATCGTTCTCGCCCGCGCCATGGGTGCGGCGGAACTTCTGGATTACCCGCGTGAAAAGCTGCGCGGTCTGGTTCTGGAAGATGGCGCGGTCACCAGCCACGTCGTCATCGTGGCGCGTGCCATGGGAATTCCCATCATCGGGCAGGCGGCGGGTATCGTCGCGTTCGCGGAAAACAACGACCCGATCATCATCGATGGTGATGACGGACAGGTGCATCTTCGCCCCGTCGCCGATTTGCAGCGTGCCTATGAGGAAAAGGTTCGTCTGCGCGCCAAGCGTCAGGAGCAGTTCCGTGCGTTGCGCGATGTTGAGCCTGTCACCAAGGATGGTGTCCGGGTTGATCTGAAGATGAATGCCGGCTTGCTGGTCGATCTGCCGCAGCTGGAAGAATCCGGTGCTGACGGTATCGGCCTGTTCCGCACCGAGCTGCAATTCATGATCGCCTCCAACATGCCCAAGGGCGAGGAGCAGGAAGCTTTCTATCGAAGCGTTCTGCGCAACGCCAAGGGCAAGCCGGTCACCTTCCGCACGCTTGATATCGGCGGTGATAAGGTCGTCTCCTATATGCGCGGTCAGGAAGAGGAAAACCCGGCTCTCGGTTGGCGCGCCATCCGTCTGTCGCTGGATCGCCCCGGCCTCATGCGCACGCAGATGCGCGCGCTGCTGCGCGCGGCGTCAGGGGCCGAACTGCGCATCATGCTGCCGATGATCACGGAAGTCGCCGAAATCCGCGCGGCCCGTGAGCTGTTCCAGAAGGAGGTGCAGCACCTGTCGAAATTCGGCCATTCGCTGCCGCGAAAGCTACAATTCGGCGCCATGCTCGAAGTGCCCTCGCTCATGTGGCAGCTGGATGAGCTGATGTCGGAGGTCGATTTCGTATCGGTCGGCTCCAACGACCTCTTCCAGTTCACCATGGCGGTGGATCGCGGCAATGCCCGCGTGTCGGATCGCTTCGATAATCTCGGCAAACCGTTCCTGCGGATCCTGCGTGATATCGTTCGCGCCGGAGACCGCAACAACACCAAGGTCACGCTGTGCGGCGAGATGGCAAGCAAGCCGCTCTCGGCCATGGCGCTGATCGGCCTCGGCTTCCGCTCCATCTCCATGTCTCCCACATCCATCGGCCCGGTGAAGGCAATGTTGTTGGGGCTGGATGTCGGACTGCTGTCTGAGGAGCTGGAAGCGGCGCTGGACGATCAAAAGTCGGTGGAAAGTCCGCGTCAGCTGCTTTTGCGCTTTGCCGCGACCCATTCTATCCCTATCTGAGAACCAACAGAAATTGGAGTGCGTGACAGGTGGCTAAGCTCCCCGTCGAAAAAATGCGTGAGCTTGAGCGTCGTTTCGGTGAAATCGAAGCGCGCATGGCGTCCGGCCCTGCGGCAGATGTCTATGTGAAGCTGGCGTCGGAATATTCGGAATTGCAGCCGGTCGTCAAAACCATCCGCGAATACGAAAAGGCGCTTGCCGAAACGGCCGATCTGGAAGCGATTGCCGCCGATAGATCCAGCGACAAGGACATGCGCGATCTCGCCGAAGCCGAGCTTCCCGAGCTTCAGGCGCAGATCGAGCAGCTTGAGAAGGACATGCAGATCCTTCTCCTGCCCAAGGATGCTGCCGACGAGAAAAGCGCCATCGTTGAAATTCGCGCCGGCACCGGTGGTTCGGAAGCCGCGCTCTTCGCGGGCGATCTGTTTCGCATGTATGAACGCTTTTCCAGCACCAAGGGCTGGAAGGTGGAAATCCTCTCGGCCAGCGAAGGCGAAGCGGGTGGCTACAAGGAAATCATCGCGACGATTACCGGGCGCGGCGTGTTTTCCAAGCTGAAATTCGAATCCGGCGTCCACCGCGTCCAGCGTGTGCCAGACACGGAGGCCAGCGGGCGTATTCACACATCTGCAGCAACCGTCGCGGTTTTGCCGGAAGCCGAAGAGATCGACATTGAAATCCGCCCCGATGATATCCGCATCGATACGATGCGCGCATCCGGCGCCGGTGGCCAGCACGTCAACACCACCGACTCCGCGGTTCGCATCACCCACCTGCCAACGGGGTTGATCGTCACCAGCTCTGAAAAGTCGCAGCACCAGAACCGCGCCAAGGCGATGCAGGTTCTGCGTTCGCGCCTCTACGATATCGAGCGCCAGAAGGTGGATAGCGAACGGTCCGCAGACCGCAAGAGCCAGGTGGGTTCGGGTGACCGCTCCGAGCGCATCCGCACCTATAATTTTCCGCAGGGCCGCGTCACCGATCACCGTATCAATCTCACGCTCTATAAGCTGGACCGCATGATCGAAGGTGATATCGACGAAATGGTGGATGCGCTGATTGCCGATTATCAGGCAGGCCAGCTCGCCCAGCTTGGCGAACAGCAGTGACGAAGCCCGTCAGCACGCTCGTTGCAGAGGTGCGCAAACGCCTGGAAACAGCAGGTGTTGCCGATCCCGTGACGGATACGCGGCTGCTGATCGGTAGCGTCATCGGCTTTTCGCTGACGGATTTCGTGCTGAATGGCGCCCGCATCGTCAGCGATGGCGAGGCAGCACAGATCGAAACCATGGTTCTGCGCCGCGAGAAGGGCGAGCCCGTCCACCGCATTCTCGGTCACCGGGAATTTTACGGTCTGGACCTCATCCTCTCATCCGGCACGCTGGAGCCAAGGCCGGATACGGAAGTGCTGGTCGATGCGCTTCTTCCCCATTTGCGGCGCATTGCTGCGCAAAAGGGGCAGGCGCGGATTTTGGATATGGGTATCGGTACCGGTGCCATATGCCTGGCGCTTCTGCACGAATGCGTGGAGGCATCGGGTGTCGGCAGCGATATTTCCCGCGATGCGATTGAAACGGCAGAAAAGAATGCAGCGCGGCATGGCTTGAGCCCGCGTTTCAAGACCGTGGAAAGCGATTGGTTCGCGAATATTTCCGGGCGCTTTGACATCATCGTGTCGAATCCGCCCTATATCAAGAGTGCAGACATCGAAACGCTTGATCGCGATGTGCGCAATTTCGATCCCATGGCAGCGCTTGACGGTGGTGCGGATGGTCTTTTCCCATACCGTGTCATCGCTGAAAAAGCGGTGGATTATCTTGATGTTGGCGGTTTGATCGGGCTGGAAATCGGCTATGATCAGAAAGCGGATGTGACAGCCATTTTTGCAAGCTACGGATATCGCTGTGTGGAGGCAGTTAAGGATTACGGCAGCAACGACCGCGCTCTGCTCTTTTCCAGGCTCGATTGACTGTCACGATGATGGTTATGTGCATTGATATTTTGCACAGCAAAAGAAAAGGCTTGGATTTCGAAAGGAAGCGGGCTAGTTTGCCCGCAACATGTTGGGTGGCTGAGGGCGAATTTAGATTCGCTGGGTTTTGATCAGTCCCGAAGCGGGTTTTTGTGGAAACCCTGAAGGCTGGGCATTCCCGGCATGTGATTCAGGAAACTTTGTTCGCAGGCAGCTCGATGCAGCATTTGCGCATCCGGGCATTAAACGCGAAGTCTTGGCCTTTTGGTGCACGTCGCGTAATGGGAGCAATTTCGGAAAACCGGACTTTGATATGCGTCCATCCGTCATTGTATCGTAACAACGAAATTATCAGAAAACAGAATTCAGGTGAGCAATTGATGAGGCCAGGACAGCAAAACAAGCGCGGCCGGGGGCGTGGTAGCAATAACAATGGCGGCGGCGGCGGTGGTAGCAGCGGTAGCAACAACAATAATAACTTCAATCGCAAGGGCGGCAACCCGCTCACGAGAAGCTATGACAGTTCTGGCCCTGACGTTAAGATTCGTGGCACCGCCCAGCACATAGCCGAGAAATATTCCACGCTCGCACGTGACGCCCAAAGCTCCGGCGACCGCGTTATGGCTGAAAACTATTTGCAGCACGCCGAACATTATAACCGTATCATTGCCTCGGCGCAGGCCCAGATGCAGGAACGTTTCCAGCGCGATGAGCGCGGCGAGTTCCAGCAGGAACGCGACGGCGACGATATCGATGGCGATGACAATGACGACGTCATTGTTTCCATGCCAGGCCAGCATGATCAGCAGGACCAGCAGCGCGCCCAGCGCAACGATCAGCCACAGCGCAATGATCAGGCCCAGCGTAACGATCAGCAAGAGCGTCAGGATCGCCCTGAAAGACAGGAGCGCCCTGAGCGCGCCGAGCGTCAGGACCGCGGTGAACGCCGTGATCGTCGCGAGCGCCCCGCAAGGCCCGAACGCCAGCCCCGCGAGGAGCAGGAAGAGGTGGCTGCAGCGCCAGTTGCCGCACCCGTTTACGACGCAAGCTCTGCACCTCAGCCGGTCATCGAGGGTACGCCCAAGGAAGTAGCGGTCGAAGAGGAAGCGCAGGTTAACGCAACTGCGACGGAACGCGCACCGCGTCGTGCTCGCAGCGCCACCCCTCGTCCCCGTCGTCCACGCCGCACGGCGGGTGAAGACGGTGAAGCAGCGCCTGAAGGTGGCGAAGGCGACGCCGCCCCAACGCTGGAAAATGCTGGCGAATAAGCCAGTTCACCCTGTTAGGTCATAAGTTTGAAAAACCCCGGTTCGCCGGGGTTTTTTCAGTTTCGGCAGTTAGATTGCGCATCTGAAAATAACCCTTTGCAAAACAATGACTTATTCAAAAAACCGGAAAATCCGCAAAAAATCGATCTGCAGTTTCTCAATGGCGGGCGAATCACCAGCACAATGTCCCCGTTCCGCCCTCGGATACACCGCAAGGCGTTGCGGCGAGGCGGAACCGGCGCTGGTGGTGATGAGGCTACGCAACCTTTCATCGCCGGGGTCTGGCAGCGATCTCCCCGGTGGTAACGGGTGAGGGGATAGCGCGGGTTTCGGACCGGCTGGCGTAGTCTCCTCCATGTTCGATCCGGCCTGATGCTTGCGCGTTGCGAATGCCTTACGGCTTCGTAAAGTGTCTGCATCAGTCCGGTTCGTCATCCACCGGGCGTACCGACAGCCCTCCGCCTATGGTCGAACGCGACCGGATGGCGGACCGGCGAAAGTCAGGCGGTACACAGGAACACGCTGCATCTGCCCCGCATCGCAAATGGTGCGGACGGATCGTGAGGGCGGGCATCGGCTGATCGGCGGATGCCTACCTTGCGAAAAACTGATCGCTTGTGCCCGCGCCTCGATCAATCGGCGCGGAGTTCAGGCGAAGGCAGGTGTGGCCGAACTGGCAGGTGGCATCCTCTATGGGTGCCGCCGCCCGGAATGGGGAAGGGTTGGACCTTGGTTATGTCCGACCGGTTTTTCGGCAAGGTTCGCCCTCGCCATCCGGGAACAGCCAGCCGTGGCAAGAGATCGTGGGCGGACAATAACCGCTGAACGGGGCGCTGAAAGGTGCCAATACTACTACTACCCAACGAGGCAACTTCCAGCGCCCCGTCCGAAATACCCATGGCCGCAAAACGGCGATGGTCAGACTGAAAAGATCAAGCGACGGGCAGAACATGCCGCGTGAACGGCGAAGCTTGGCCAAAGGGATTTCGGGAACTTTATAAGAGCGTTCGATCGACTTGGTGCTATCGCGTGAAATGTGCGTCGCCCTCGTCTAAAAAATCAACGCAAGGCTTCATCCAGCCTCTTTAAACCTGCAAATTCGCGTACCATATCAAGCCTACCAGAGCAGCGTGCCAAACCATGGGGCGGCATGTCGTTCAAGGCGATAGAAGCCTCTATATATAAAGGCCTTTTTCGCAGCGGGGCTTGCCGCTTCAGGGAGCCTCAACCCTAACATTCCAACCTGTGCCGAGATCGGGCAGGGCGGTAAAAGGAGTTATGAGATGAATATCGAAAAATATTCCGAACGCGTTCGCGGTTTTCTGCAATCGGCACAGACCTACGCGCTGAACGAAAACCACCAGCAATTTGCAGCCGAGCACGTCCTGAAGGTCCTGCTCGATGATGATCAGGGCATGGCAGCAGCCTTGATCGAGCGCGGCGGTGGCAACGCCAAGGAAGCGCGGCTCGCCAATGATGCGGCTCTTGCCAAATTGCCGAAGGTTTCCGGCGGCAATGGCGGTCTTTCACTGACCGGCCCCCTCGCCAAAGTCTTTTCCACCGCAGAAGACATAGCCAAAAAGGCCGGTGACAGTTTCGTCACGGTTGAGCGTCTGTTACAGGCTCTTGCCGTCGAAACCTCCGCATCCACCTCCGCCTCCTTGAAAAAGGCTGGCGTGACAGCGCAGGCGCTCAATCAGGTCATCAATGATATCCGCAAGGGCCGCACCGCGGATGGTGCCAATGCCGAGCAGGGCTTTGATGCGCTGAAGAAATATGCCCGCGATCTGACCGCCGAAGCGCGGGACGGTCGGCTTGATCCCGTGATCGGTCGCGATGATGAAATTCGTCGCACCATGCAGGTTCTGTCGCGCCGCACCAAGAACAACCCGGTTCTGATCGGTGAGCCCGGCGTCGGCAAGACGGCGATTGCCGAAGGTCTGGCCATTCGCATCATCAATGGCGATGTTCCTGAAAGCCTGAAAGACAAGAAGTTGATGGCGCTGGATATGGGCGCCTTGATCGCCGGTGCCAAATATCGCGGTGAGTTCGAAGAGCGTCTGAAGGCTGTTCTGAACGAAGTTCAGGCGGAAGCTGGCGGCATCATTCTCTTCATCGATGAAATGCATACGCTTGTTGGCGCGGGCAAGGCCGATGGCGCCATGGATGCGTCCAACCTGCTCAAGCCGGCGCTTGCGCGCGGCGAGCTTCATTGCGTCGGTGCCACCACGCTGGATGAATATCGCAAGCATGTTGAAAAAGATCCGGCTCTCGCCCGTCGCTTCCAGCCTGTCATCGTCAGCGAACCGACGGTCGAGGACACGATTTCGATCCTGCGCGGTTTGAAGGAAAAATACGAGCAACATCACAAGGTTCGCATCTCCGATTCGGCTCTGGTGGCTGCCGCGACCCTGTCCAACCGCTACATCACCGATCGCTTCTTGCCGGATAAGGCCATCGATCTCATGGACGAAGCCGCATCGCGTCTTCGCATGCAGGTGGATTCCAAGCCCGAGGAACTGGACGAACTGGATCGCCGGATCATCCAGCTGAAGATCGAGCGCGAAGCCTTGAAGCAGGAAACGGATGCCTCCTCGGCGGATCGCCTGAAAAGGCTGGAAGATGAGCTGGCCGACACGGAAGAAAAGGCCGATGCGCTGACGGCCCGCTGGCAGGCGGAAAAGCAGAAGCTCGGCCATGCGGCGGATCTGAAAAAGCAGCTGGATGAAGCCCGTAACGAGTTGGCAACTGCCCAGCGCAATGGACAGTTCCAGCGCGCCGGTGAGTTGACCTATGGCATCATTCCGGGTCTGGAAAAGCAACTGGCAACCGCCGAACAGCATGATAGCAGCGGTGCTGCATCCATGGTTCAGGAAGTGGTGACAGCCGACAATATCGCCCATGTCATCTCGCGCTGGACCGGCATCCCGGTTGACAGAATGCTGGAAGGTCAGCGCGAGAAGCTGCTGCGCATGGAAGACGATCTGGCAAAGTCCGTGGTCGGACAGGGTGAGGCGGTTCAGGCCGTGTCCAGAGCTGTCCGCCGTTCGCGTGCCGGTTTGCAGGATCCCAATCGTCCAATCGGCTCGTTCATCTTCCTAGGGCCAACCGGTGTGGGCAAGACCGAGTTGACCAAGGCCTTGGCGCGCTTCCTCTTCGATGATGAAACGGCCATGGTTCGCCTCGACATGTCGGAATATATGGAGAAACACTCCGTTGCCCGCCTGATCGGTGCACCTCCCGGCTATGTCGGCTATGAGGAAGGTGGCGCATTGACGGAAGCCATCCGTCGGCGTCCCTATCAGGTCGTTCTGTTCGACGAGATCGAAAAGGCACACCCGGACGTCTTCAACGTTCTGTTGCAGGTGCTGGATGATGGCCGCCTGACCGATGGTCAGGGCCGCACCGTCGATTTCAAGAACACCATCATCATCATGACCTCGAACCTCGGTTCCGAGTTCCTGACGCAGATGGGCGACAATGATGATGTCGGTTCGGTTCGCGAACTGGTCATGGAACGTGTCCGCGGCCACTTTCGGCCGGAATTCCTCAACCGCATCGATGACATCATCCTGTTCCATCGCCTGCATCGCAATGAAATGGGTGCCATCGTCGAAATCCAGCTGCATCGCCTTGTCGCGCTGCTCAGCGACCGCAAGATCGTGCTGGAACTGGATGAGGACGCCCGCAACTGGCTGGCTGACAAGGGTTACGACCCCGCCTACGGTGCCCGCCCACTAAAGCGCGTCATTCAGAAAAACGTGCAGGACCGCCTGGCCGAGCTCATCCTCAACGGCGAGATCCCCGACGGTTCCCGCGTCAAGGTAACATCCGGCACAGACAGGCTGCTATTCAACATCAAGCCCCTGTTGCCAAATGTGGAAACCGCCGACGCGGCATGACGAAACAAAAAGGGCTCCTGCAAGGGAGCCCTTTTTATGTGTGCTGATCTAGATGGAAATGGTGCTAGCGGCTCGCAACCTGATCAGGCTTGGTCTCGATATTCAGCAGTGTATCGATACGACGGCGTTCATCGGAAAAACGAGCCAATGCTTCGCCGGAGAGCGATTTTCCACCCGGCAGGCGCACCTTCATCGCATCGACCTTCGTACCATTGACGATCAACTCGTAATGCAGATGCGCACCGGTCGAAAGACCTGTCGATCCAACATAGCCAATCACCTGGCCCTGCGTGACGCGGGCTCCTTCGGTCACGCCCTTGGCGATGGCATTCTGGTGATTATAGGAGGACACATATCCATTCGCATGGCGGATCAGCGTCTGATTGCCATAACCGGAAGCCCAGCCTGATTTTTCGACCACACCATTGCCGGTCGCAATAATCGGCGTTCCGCGCGGTGCCGCCCAATCCGTGCCGGTATGCATACGGCTAAACCGCAGAACAGGGTGACGGCGCATGCCGAAGCCCGATGTCATGCGGCCGTTCGGGACCGGATTGCGGATCAGGAACTGGCGGATACTTTTGCCCTGGCCGTCGAAATAATCGACGCTGCCATCATCGGAGTTCTGGAAGCGATAAAAGCGCGTTTCGTTTTCGCCGAACTTGGCATTCACATAGAGCAACTCGGACTGATCGGTCGCTTTTCCATCCGGCCCCTGAACTGAGAAGAAGGCCTCAAGGGAATCTGTCGGTTTCAACTGCGCCTGGAAATCTACGCTGCTTGCCAGAAGTTTCACCAGTTGCGCGACCATCGTCTGGTTCATGCCATAGGTGAGGGCCGCCCGGTAGACACCGTCGTACACCCGCGGCAAATCGCGGTTGGCCGTCAAAGGCGCGTTGCTGCTATCAAATGCGGTGGCAACGGCATCCAAATGCGGTGGCTCGCTTGCCCTTACGAATTTATGGCTATCGCTAGTCGCGACGGTCATCATATGCCGACCCTTGCGATAAAGCGTGGCCCGCACAATGTCGCTTTTCTCTTCGCTTTGCAGAATGCCGATCCGGAGCACGTCGCCGGGCTCCACATTCGAAGCGCCGTTCTCAGCACCAAGCACCGCAGCGGTCTGCTTGGCCTGCTCCTTTGAGTAACCCGCACCGAAAAGCGCCTCTTCCATCGTCTCGGCCTGTCGGACCGGGATGACGTCATCAGCATATTCCTGGAATTTGACTGTGGATGCCTGTGGCGTGGAAACAGACATATTCTGCTCAACCACCCGCGCCGCCAACCCGGCTGTCACATCAACATCTTCGGTTGCCTCAAAACGGCGTGGATCGATGTAATAGAGCGCGGAAAGCTGCTCTTTGCCGTCTGTCAACATTGAACCGTTGGAGCGAACGGCTTCCTCCACCTCATCGAAGCTCATCGAACCCGCAAAGGCAAAGGGGCTATCCTTGGTCGGAAAAGCCACAGTCTTGAGGCTAACCTCCGATTCCACCTCGGAACCATAGATCGTCCCGGTCCTGCTTGCGGCAGGCGATGCATCATCGTTGGTCGCAAATATGTTCAGCGGATCGAACGGAGGATAATCCTCCTGATTATTGTAATTGGCAGCAAGTGCGATCTTCACATGGGAAAAGGGCACTTTCCGCACCACTTCCTTGTCACCATCATGAATGACGGTCGAAACTTCCATCACCGAACGGTCTGAAGGGCGCGCCGCTATATTCTGGCCAATAAGACGCGTACCGCGCCGGACGGTCTCGGACGCGTCCTGCTCCATATCAGCCCGCGCAAAGGCTTCAGCCGGAATGGCAAGCTGCTGACGCCCATCGAGCGCTGCAAAAAGGGCAACGCCCATAAGGATGGAAGATGTGATGCCGGTGAGAAAGGTGCCACTCAACCAGCGCAGGGAAATTTCACGACGATCAGGAGCGCGCCGACCCTCCGCCAGAATAGGCGGTTCGGTTCCAAGCGAGCGGATCATGTCTCGATCCGTCATCATGCCCGTTGCGACCAGTCGTTCATTCGATCTCCAGAAACACTTAAGTCGAAGATGTGCAACTTTCAAAGACCGGAGTCAAACGGGAGCCATATGGCCTTGCCCGTGTTCCACGCCTTTATAGTGACAACTTCGATATGTCTCGGGATAGGCCGCGCTAATGTCCAAAACGTGGCAGTCACTCATAGAATGGCGAGATGCCCACTCTTGAAGCGCTTGTCATCTATAGAGAGCTATTAAATTCCGCTGGGAAAATTAGCAAAACCGCAGGAAACCGAAAATACCGCTTTATAACCAATAACTTAGTGTTTTTCTGTATTTTCTGTCTATGCCCCTGTTGACTATATCAGGGGTGTAGTTCTATAAGTCCGCTCACTGACGAGGGCGGCGGCGCTGCTAGCGACGATGTCCTT
>NZ_JBNWDZ010000009.1:0-150931 GCF_053521645.1 Agrobacterium sp. CG674
GACGCTTGAGCGCCTTGCAAATGGCTGGCCTAGCAGCGAAATCCATACCCTTATGCCGTGGAGCTACAGGGCCTGAACGGCCTCAGCTTGCCGCTTACCGACAGACGAAATGCCCCGCCGTCCCAGATCCAGCTCGCTAACATGCCACAATCGGCAAGCCCACGTCCCTTCGCAGCCATACTAAGCATGCCTCGTTCGGCATCGAAGCTGCCTTCCGTAACATAAGCTGCGTTGGCGCGATCCGGATCGTTGCCAAGATAGGGCGTTGGCGCTATCAGCCGTTGTGCCTGTCCGCTGCCCCGTTGCGCAATAAATGCAAGTGACGACCCCTGATAGGCACCCATAATGCAGGGGATAAGAACGAGCGCTTGGGCTTCATCTAGCGCATACGCCTCGGGCTGCTGCGGCGTATCCCCGCATTCCTCCTTGACGAATACCGCCTTCTGGTCGGCGCGAACCAGCGCGATCAATTGCTCTTCCTCACCTGGCGTCAAACGCTCAGGAATTGGATGGCTGGGGATGTGCGGCAGGAGAGGCGCGGCTGGAACGTCTGATGCGGCTTTGAGGCCGGTCTTGAGCAGCGCGGTCTCGCCGCCAATCCTGCCCTGACGATCATCGAGGCGCAGCACCGCTGCACTGAAGCCGTTGAGCGGGACAGTCGCTTCGCCCATTGTAACTTTAGACGCATTGCGCAGCTGCTGCACCAGCGTGCGAACCGTGGCGAAATCGTTGGTCGTAAGCGAGCTTCCGCCCTGCGAACTCGTATATTTCCATTCTGCGCCGTGCAGGCCTGCTGGGGCGCCATCGATCTTGATATCGTGCGGCACAAAGCTGGCGACGCTACTGATCGAGGCCACAAGCGCTCCCGATGCTCCTGCCTCCCGCTCGATCCGGATCTCCGCCCCGCCGCTCGTATCGTCGAAACCCTTGGCCACGCAGCTTAGCGTGTTGTCACAGACGACGAACCAGCTTTGATAGCTATCATAGGACTGGATAGGCTCAGCATGCTGCGATGCTGCCGAACCTGCGTTCACCAAAAGGGCTAGCACCGAGGCTTTTGTGCGCTTTGACACCATCAACTTCGCCATCTCTTTTCTACCCCTAAGTTGCCACGGCATCATGGTCATAACCGGTCGATCGGTATGACTATGTTGCTATTTCTATTGACGCCGCAAGAGTCAGGCTTGATCGGCACACACCAGATCAAGCAATTGAAAGACCAGTTCCTTAGGCGAGCGACAGGAATTTTAGGTGATGAAGCGAAGCCGCCGCCGCCAGGTCCGACTGAGCACGCCGCGTTAAATGTCTACATCGTTTTGGTCTATATAAGAGCCGCCTGTTGGCAACCGGAACAAGCCTGCCATTCATCCTCAAGCTCGCGCTGGTGCTACGAAATTACAGATGAGTGCGCATTTCCAACAGGGCCAGCGATTCAGATATGTTCCAGGCGTGAGAACGCGCACAAGTACCGGTTACTTTCTCATAGTACGACTTGAAAATGCTATCATTTCTGTGGTAGTGATATCACAACGGAAATATAGATAGGATCGGATAAATGGCGGCGGTGACCATACGAAACCTCTCTGATGAAACTCATCGGGCGTTACGCGCAAGAGCAGCCTACCACGGTCGTAGTACCGAGGCCGAAATTCGTGACATTCTCGAAGCCGCTGTTCGTCCATCTGGGCGCGTGAAACTTGGCTCGCTTCTCGCGGCCATTGGCCGTGACGCCGAAATGTCAAACAGTGACGTCGAAGCGCTGCAACAACAGCGCGACAGGACCCCGGCAGTACCAATGACTTTCGAATGATCTTGCTAGACACTAATGTAATATCAGAGCCTTGGAAGCCGGCTCCCGATACTGCTGTGCTGACTTGGCTGGATGCACAGGCCATCGAAACTCTTTTCATTTCCGCGATTTCAATTGCCGAACTTCGTTTCGGGATTGCCTCAATGCCATCGGGAAAGCGTCAGACGATTCTCCATGATCGCCTTGAAGGTGAAGTTCTACCGATTTTTGACGGGCGCATTCTGCCCTTTAATGTAGGTACCTCCCAATTCTACGCAGACCTGATGGCCAGCGGGCGAACATCCGGAAAGGCGATCGGGAAGGCTGATGGATACATTGCTGCTACGGCTGCAGAAAACCATCTCGCGGTCGCAACGCGAGATACAAGCCCATTTGAAGCAGCCGGATTGAGAGTTATCAATCCCTGGGCCGCATAAGCCTTTAGAATTATGGGTCGCTGGTTCGAGTCTCATCAAGAGCGTGGTGTAGAATGTCTGCGTTTGGCGGTGGGCTCACGGGGCGAACGCAACACACTATTCTTTTGGCAAAGGGGGGGGTGGACATGAAGCGAAAATCTCCCGTTCTGTTTCATACCTAAGACACGAAAGCGACCTTTTCCAAATGGTCAGACAGCCTATAGTGGCGGACATGACTGATCTTGCTGCTTTCATTCATTCGCTGCCAAAGGCGGAACTTCACGTCCATCTGGAAGGATGCATCACACCCGAACAGGTAGTTGCGATCGGGCGACGGAAAGGCGTTGATCTGTTCGAGAGCGTTGAGGCGGCACGGGCCGCTTACGATGTGCCAAGCCTGGACTCTTTCCTCCAAAGTTTCGCGAAGGCGTCAGAGGTCCTGCTGCTTGCTGACGACTTCGCCGAGGTCGCATCAGCCTATTTCGACAGCGCTGTGGCTGAGGGCGTCCGCCATGTCGAACTGATGTTCGATCCGCAAGCTCACACCATACGGGGGGTTGCAATTGAAACAGTGCTCGAAGGGCTTGAGAAGGCCCGGGACAGTGCGACACGCAATGATCTCTCCACATTGCTGATTGTGAACTTCATGCGGGAGCGGGACGAGGAGGAAGCGCTCGAACTGCTTGAGTCCTTGGAGCCCTACCGGTCACAAATCGTAGCTCTTGGGATCGACTCGGTCGAAATAGGCCATCCGCCTCGAAAGTTCGCCCGCCTCTTCCAGGAAGCGCGCACGATGGGGCTGAAGCTGGTAACCCATGCCGGGTTTGAAGGTCCGCTGACGGACATTGAGGAGGCAATTGACATTCTTCATGTGAATCGGGTGGACCACGGAAACCGGATCTACGAAAAGCCTGAACTGGCTCGTCGGGTTGGCGATGCGGGCGCCGCTGTGACAGTTTGCCCACGCGCTGAGGTCCAGTTGGCGGTAGTTGCGTCGCTCTCTGCGCATCCCGTTCGCCGGATGCTCGCGGACGGGCTGCGACCTTCGGTGAATTCCGACGATCCGGCCTGGTTCGGCTCTCTCACGGAGAACTACATCGCGCTCGTGCAGGAGGGTGCGTTGACACGTACGGAGTTACTGGAGCTTGTTCGCAACAGCTTCACAACGAGCTTCCTTCCCGCATCTTCTGTAAGCACCTATCTCGCGGAGCTAGAAGCAAAGGCTGATAGTAATATCCAAGGGGTCAATGGACCTATTTGAGTGCCGTCATTCTTATTGGGAACCGTTGCAAAGAGCGCAGAGGTCTTCCATTGGAGAGTGGCTCCACCTCTACTGGCGCAAAGCTGCCTAGGCGGGTATTTGCCCAAGCCAACTGGCTCAGATCGCCTCACTCGACACGATTGCGCTCGCCGCCATCCTTAGTGATTTCGGACGAATGCAAGTACGTTCAATTGGTGAATCGGTATTTCTCGGGTCCGCGGGTTGGACTTGACGGTTCAAGGATTTGGCCAAAACAGACCACTGCAACGCGTTCCCCGGTGTTTTTCGCAATGTACATGTACTCATCAGCTCGATCGACGTAGGACTTGGCAGTATCATCCGACCGCAGGAACGTAACGCCAACCGCCGCACCGGTGAATGTGACCTGTCCATTTATTGGGATCGGTTTAAAAACGCGCTCCATCGTTTTCTGAAGATGGGACTGCAAATCGCCAGCAAGTTTCCGATCTATGTCGAGCATTACGACAAATTCGTCGCCACCGATCCTTGCAATGAAATCCGTCGCCCGAAAATTCTCCCTTAATCGGCTTGCGATCGTTCTTAGAACTTCATCGCCGGCCGAATGACCAAGCGTATCGTTGACTGTCTTGAATTTGTTCAAGTCGATGAATGCTAGCGCAAGTTTCCTGTCGTTCAGGAGGTTGCGCGCAACAGCGTCGGCGAGAACCTCATCGAAACGAGCTCGGTTGGGCAGGCCAGAAAGCGCATCAGTTCGGGCCGAGGTCTTGAGAGCGATCTCGAGTTCAAGCTGCTGCCTGACGCGGGCGGAAACATCAATGATAACCTCAACATCGAAAGATGCGCCGTCGATGACGGTTCGTTGCGCGGAGATCAAGGTCGGAATGACGGTGCCGTCTGCATATGCAATATCGACCTCTTCAAGCTCATATGAGCCTTCTTCCGCCAAGAGACGATGACGGCGGTCACGCGCCGGATTATCAATCGCCGCGCCGCCAGCGGTAAGCTTTTTACCCTTGATATCATCCCACTTCAGCCCGGTAAGCCGGAGGTAGGCTCGGTTAACTTTGAGATAGCTTGATGTCTTTGTGTCGCTTGTCGTGATGGACATTGCTATTGGTGCAAACTCGAACATCCGCATTAGCATCGATACGAGAAGCCCGGTTGGCAAGACGTCGTCCGCTTCCGGGGCAGCGTCTTCAGCCAATCCTTGGTCAAGTTGGGAAACTGGCAAATAGATGGGGGCGTTCGCTGGTCCAAGCGCGTTGATCAAGCCGGCCTGTAATCTAATGCCTCCGATCGTAGATAAATTCTCTAATTCCGCCCTTTTTGCCTCGAGCCTTTCTTGAACCAGGATCTCAGTAATGACACCATACCATTTGACAATCTTGCCTTTGACGTTGCGATGCGGTCTCGCGCGGCTGAGCATCCATCTCCAGTCATTGTCGCGAAACCTCATCCGGAACATCGTTTCAAATGGCTGGCCGGATGGCAACCAAGCAAGCCACTCCTGCCTCACCCGCAGACGATCATCGGGATGCATACGATCGTACCAATCTGCAATTCGATCAGGCGTACTTTTCACTGAGCCATCGGGCGTCGGGCCCATGAAGTTGACAACGCCTTTTGCGTCGCTTGACCACGGTATGTTGGGGCTGAGCTCGATCGACCAGCGAGCATGATCTTCGGTTTCACGCAAAGCTGTTTCAATTTCTTTGCGATTCGTCACCTCAATTGCCGTAACCGAAATTCCGATAGGTTCGCCAGCATCGTCATCAACACGCTGATTTATAACCAGAAAGGCGCATTTGCTGCCGACCGGCTGGTACTCGTCAATCACCACAGTCTCGCCGCCGAGGACGCGATGCAGATCCTTGGTTACCCGACGGGCTGCTCTGTTGGGCATAAAATTGTGAACGGTATGCCCAATCATGTCATCAGGACACAGACCAAGCATTTCCGCAAAGCGATCGTTAACGCTGACATGCCGCAGGTTCATGTCGAGGAAGCACAGGCCAATTGGGGCCGCCTTGTACAAAGCGTCCAAATGATGAACGCGTTGGAATAGCGAAGTATTAATGACTCGGGGAGACAACGTCTGCTGCTTCCGAGTCTCCAGCAACTCTGCCGTTTGCGCGCCGTTGAGAGGTTTGCCAAACAACCAGCCTTGTCCCACATCACATCCCAGGCGGCGGAGCATGGTAGCTTGTTCCTCCGTTTCCACACCTTCTGCTACAACAGTCATACCTAAGCTTTGTCCAAGTCCAATCACTGACGCAACGATCTTGCGGCTGCCGCTGTCGTGCTGCATCGAGCGTACGAAGCTCATATCAATCTTAAGCTTGTCAAAGGGAAAGGCGTGTAACCGTGTAAGGCTTGCAAAACCGGTCCCAAAATCGTCTAGCGCGATGCCTATGCCGGCAGATCTAAGTGAAGCGATCGTGGCGCGTACGGTCTCATCCTCCTCGAGCAAAGCACTTTCCGTGATTTCAATATGAATGCGGTTCAGTGGAAACCCTGTTGTCCGAACCGTTTCGGTGATGAATTCGAACAAGTCGGGGTCGCGAAACTGCGTCGGAGATAGGTTTATCGCAAGAACGAATGTTCCCGGCCAAAGGGTGGCTTGCTGACAGGCTTCGGAAACGATCTTCTTCGTTAAAGCGTTGATCAGACCAGTTGCTTCGGCGACAGCGATGAAACGCGCTGGCGAAATGGCGTCTCCGCATGTATCAGTCCAGCGGGCCAATACCTCAAACCCGACGATTGCTCCGCTTGGTAAATCAACCAAAGGCTGAAATGCCGGCCAGATAGCCGGCGTGAATATCGCCTGCTGTAATTGATCGGCTATAACCTTCGCGACGTTCGTCACCGCAGGTTCATCAGCCTGTGGTCGCTCGACACGTTTGCCGCGACCGGTTTGCCCGAATTTTCGTCGAGAAATCATAGCACTTTCCACTCGTATGGAAGAACTATGTCAGCTTCTGCTTAAAATCTAATTAGCTTTCTGAAATATATGGCATCACCGAGATAAGTCTATTTGGATTCAGCCAGTGCCACTCTGACGGCGCCGTCTAGATTGTGTTTCAGCAAAGCATCTGCCGCCCCTATCGGCGCCAAAGAATGATCCCAGCTAGAAAAAACTATTACACATCACCAACTTGTATCATAGAATCTGGGGTTATCCCTCCGGAGGTTCCTCTAGTCTGAGAGTTTTAAGGTCGAGGCTGGGCCACTGACATCACTCTAATGTTAAGAGCGCCATAGCATCTTCAAACCGCATGGCCTTGCCGTATAGATACCCTTGCGGAAGGGAACAGCCGAGGGCAATGAGGGCTTGTTCCTGTTCTATAGTTTCAATACCCTCGGCAATCGTTTCCAGCGCCATGTACTGGCTAAGAGCAATCAGTACGCGACCGATCACGCGATTACCGGGTTTTTGAATCATCGCTCCAATAAATCCTTGGTCAACCCTGAGCGTTGTAATCGAATAGCGTTGCAGTGAACTCAGCGACGCGTAGCCGGAACCAAAATCATCGAAGGCAATCCGCACGCCGCCATCGCGAAGGGGTGTCATCGGCTCGAGAGACTTATCGTCATTGGCCAATGCGATGGTTTCAGCTACCTCCAGTTCAAGCCTGTCGGGTTCCAACATGCACCGCTAGAGAGCATTGGTCGCTTTATGAATGAGATTTAGTGCTCGCAGCTGTCCAGGAAACGAATTTACACTGACCCGGATTTGGAGCCCGGCGGCCTTTAGTTCGCCGGCCCTTCTCGCCGCTTGGTCAAGCGTCCACCAGCCAATTTCTAGAGCTAGGGAGCTTTGATCCAAAGCTGGCAGGAAACCTCCTGGGGCAAGTAGGCCCCTAACAGGGTGGTTCGGTGGTTCCATCGGATAAGAGGTTCGAAACCGACGATCCTGCGATTGGCGAGATTGACCTGCGGTTGATAGTAGAGTTCGAGTTTGTTGCGACGCAACGCGCTTAGCAACTCATCACGCAATTTCCGGCGGCAATTAGACATTTCACGCATCGGGAAGTCGTAAGTCTGGATGGAATGGTTTCCCTCAGTCTTTGCGCGTTAGAGTGCATAGTCTGCGCTTACATGGACGTTACTCGATTGATTCTTGGGGCCAGCCCTTTCGGAACCTGTTCGAAAATGTTCGTTCTGAGGGACTGCGATCCATGTGGCTACGCGCTCGCGATTGCTATCTCATGGGCGCTTAGAGCGTGGCCAGCAAGCGATTGTTCAACATGCTTGCAGATGCCTGTTGCATGGCGACCTTCTTTTCAACTGCTTCGATTATCGTGTCGGTAAAATCCACATTGGCCAATTCACGGATGTGCGACAGGCCACCGGGCGAGAACACATTGACCTCAAGGATCTTATCGCCAACGATGTCCAGGCCGACGAGGAACATGCCGTCCTCAACCAGTTTTGGCCGCATCATTTCCGCCAGCGCAATTACGGACTCGCTGACCTCGACTGCTTCTGCCGTGCCGCTGGCATGGATGTTGGAGCGAAGGTCTCCCTTTGCCGGAACGCGGCGAAGCGCAGCATACTGGCCATCTCGCATCAGCGGCTCTCCGTTCATCATGAAGAAGCGAATATCGCCCTCTTTTGCAGCGGGCAGATAGGCCTGTGCAATCAGATATCCCTCCACGCTGACGGCCTCGAAGATCTGGTTGAGATTGGTCTCCTTGCTCGACTCGATCTTGAAGACGTTCTTGCCGCCCGAGCCCTGCAGGGGCTTTACAATGACACCTTTTGGATGGGCATCAGCAAAGGCACGGATTTCTTCGACATTGCGTGAAATGAGTGTCGTGGGCCGGACGATTTCTGGAAAACTCTGGAAGTAGAGCTTGTTCTGGGCAAGCGCCAGACCTTCAGGATCATTCAGCACGACAACGCCGCGCTGTTCTGCCAACCGACCGAACAGAATGCCGGAATGGACGGCCCATGGACGGGCAGTCTGATCGAGAGACGGATCATTGCGCAGCATAAGAACATCAATATCCTCGATGTTGATGGTCTCCCGGTCCAGCTTCTTGTCCTGAAGAACCGTGTGGAAGCTTTCAGTTTTCTTATATTTCTGGCGGGGAATAACCAGTGCATGCACCACCAGGGAATCATCCGGGCGAAGGGTGAAATCGCCTGGAGTGAGATAGATGACCTCATGGCCACGATTGAGTGCTGCCATGGCCAGCAGCCCGGTTGCGAATGTCGGCTGCTCGCCCTCGATTGAATTGACGAAAAACGCTATACGCATGTGCCCTCACTTATAAATTTGCCATTTCGGCGATCGATAATCCTGAACGTATTGTCTCAAGGCGTTCACTGGCTTGCGCTGGCGCAAGAAACGCTGGTTGGATTGCAGGCGGCCGCAGCAATCCACGCAAGGCCAGCTCCTGCATGATGGGGAAATGGGCTGCGGAAATTTTTCCCATCCAGAACGGATCAAGTGACCCGCCTTTGCGAAGGTGTTCCAGAATCTCATTCAGGCCGCGAAGATAGATCGCATCCTTCGAGAGCCCGCCACCACGGTAGATTCTCAGCACCATGTTAAAGGCCGCGGCATCATCAAAACCATGGTCTTGCGTCATGATGCGAAAAGTCTGCACGAAGTCCGCTCCATTCAGCATGGCGGCACAGCCAACCACGCGCCCGGCGATCAGCCGCAGCCGTTCCCGCGTCATGCCGCCGGATAGGTGCTCGGCCAGTACGGCCAGCCCCTCCTGAACGCCCTCATAGCCGGAAAGGCCGGTTCGAAAGAGCCGCAAGCCCTGAGCGGAGCCGTTGAAATAGGTCAGCAGATGGACGCCAATCTCATGGTGCAGAAGAGCGTGCAGCCGCCTTTTCTCCATGACCGTGTGCCGGGAAACGAGCAGCTTGTTGCCTGACACCATCAGGCCCGGCGGCAAATCGTCTCGAATATCCACCACGGCATCGAACGCGGCGTCCTCAGTGTGATAGGCATCCACCATCTCACGGGCTTTTCGCGTCACCTCGTAGCAATCCACCTTGGCGAGCTCACCGCTATGATCGGGGCTGGGGCAGCTCGCCAGGACAATTTCAGCAAGTGTCAGCAATTGCGGCTCTACAGAACCGTAAAGGGCGCGGCTGAAATCCATAAACTGGCGCCTGTGCAAATGCGCCAGCATGCTCAGTTGCAGATCGATCTCCTGCTGTTTTTCACGGTACAAATTGTAGAGAACAGGGTCTTCCAGATGATCAAAGGCAACGGAGTAAAGCTTCCGCTTCTGCTCTTCGACATCAACGCTCAAGGGCCGATAGAGGAAGTGCGGCGCGTCTTGGAAGCCGCTTTCCTTGAAATCAGCAAACGCCTCGCGCGCGTTGATCGGTGTGACGGACAGGAGAAAGTCGAAAGATGCGGCGATATCATCGATCGATCGGTCGGCTCGGCGCACAGCGTCCACGAACGCCTTGCGGCCCAAAGCGCGGTGCGAGGTGACCTTGAGCGTTTCTACGCCATTGGAAAAAGCGGCAAATGCGCGGAGCCCAGCATCGAACAGATCTGCGATCATCGTCTCGCGCAAAGCGGGATAATCAATGCCAGATTCCGGCTGCCGGTAGATGGGCGCAAACCGCACGCTGATGCAGGGAAATTGAAGCCCGGCAGCCCTCAGCTTCAAGAGCGGGTCGTCTTCCGGTTCGGGGGCCGTTATATGAGGCGTGCGAAAGCGGATATCCGCGTCAGAGACGGCTTTGACGAAAACCTGTTTGGCGTTTTCGGTTTCCCCTTCTGGCGTTGACGAAACCTTCACCGCGTAATGGGGAAGAAAGGGTGAGTCATCGGCCAGCAAAACGTCTTGCTCCAATTCACCCATATCCAACACGATGAATGTGCCAAACCGCTTCTTCATCTCAGCGCCGACCTGAGAGATAACAGGCATCGCTTCAGCAATATCGGAAGCAATGAGGTAAGACGCGTTGGCAGCTGCGACATCACGCGCGGCCAAATCCTTTGTGCCATTGATCAAATGCAGGCAGATGAATGGCAACGGCCGGTCGATATGCAGACGCCCTTCACGGCCAATGTCCTGCCGGATCGCCTTTCCCTCTTGCAAGAGCTTTGACAGTTGATCCAGCTGTTGGGATGAGCCGTTCAGGTTTATGGCATGCAACGCGCTCATCGGCGCCCATCCAGCAGCTTCTTGAGGACCGGTTCAAGCGAGGTTATCGCCTCTTGAAGGTCCTCGATCATTTGCACGTCTGGCTCGCCGGTCCATTCATCCATGAAGATTTTCTTGAACTCGATCGCAATCGCACAGCCGTTTTCGGGAAAACGCTCATGCACGAAACGTGCCTGCTCGCCCTTGCCCTGAAAGGCGACATTTTCCCGAACATCGAGGTGTCGACCACCGATTTGGGCTGAGCTGAAATGGTTGATCGTCGCCTCGATCACATCAGCCCAACGATCTCTATCCATCGAGATTGTTCCGATATTGATGTCGGGCGCATCGTCTTGCGGGGTTGGCATGGCGTCAGCGCCATCGCGGCGGTGGTTGTAGCTGTGCACATCCAGAAGGACAAATGCCCTGTGCCGTCGTTCGATCTGTTTCAGCGCATGCTCCAGCGTCGAGTAATAATCGTCGTGAAATTGAAGCGACCGCGAAATCGTCTCGTCCGAGGGACTTTCCTTCCAGACCTTCAGCCCCCAGGCTTGCTCGGGTTCAAGGTAGATGGCTGCTTCTTTTGCGCGGTTGAGATCAACCTCGAAGCGTGACTGGTGAACCACGATGCGATTGACCAGAGCCGCGATCATCTGCGCCGTAAACGGGTCTTCTTCACGCAGCCTTTGCACATCGGATAGTGCCATCAGCCCGCTTACATCTTCACGTGTGCCGTGGCCATCATGAATGGCTGTGCCGATAACAGGGGAGGCACCAGATGCAATCGACCAAAATCGCCGCTCTCCAATGCTCGTTTTTGCCGTCATATTGCCCATCGCTCCTCTCATAGGTTGATTTGCAAACACAAAAGCGTGCATCTGGTTCCGAATTCTTCATGACAGATCGCCCTCGTCATCCTTTCCGCCATCTCCCGCGACCACGCAGGAGAGAATTCCTTTTGACGTAAAATTATTTCCGTGTCGGCCGACTTCTTGGAAAATCTCTCCTCGCTGCGGTCAGTGGCTTTGTCTATCTTCTCCGCAAACGAGGAGTCATCGATGTTTGCCAAAGCCTTTACTAAAGCTATTTTCGCAGGTTCCATTTCGCTCGCAACACTGGTGAGCACTCAGGCTTTTGCGGATGCTACGCTTGACCGGATAAAAGGCCGGGGCAAGCTGACTGTTGGCGTTATTCTCTCAGGCGCGCCGTTTGGATTTATCGATCCCAAGTCGCAGGAGCAGAAAGGCTACAATGTGGACCTCGCGAAAGCGTTGGCCGCGGATCTCGGCGTCGAGCTGGAAACAGTCACCGTAACGCCGCCAAACCGTGTCCAGTTTCTGCAGCAGGGCAAGGTCGATATTCTCATCGCCAACATGCAATATACCGACGAGCGCGCAAAAATTCTCGATTACGTGCCAACCGCCTATGACCGTGCCGGTGGCGCTGCCGTTGTGCGCAAGGATAGCGGCCTGAAGGACTGGGCTGATCTCAAGGGCAAGCCGGTGTGCATTTCTCAAGGTTCGAATTACGCCCAGCCACTGGCGGAAGAATATGGAGCAATCGTGAAGGCGCTGCCAAGCCAGCCGGAATCGCTGCTAGCCCTTCAGGGCGGCAACTGCGTTGCAGCCGTTCACGTGGGTGCCACCGTGGGCTTGCTGCTGGTTGACCGCGCCGACGAGTGGAAAGACTATGCCATTCCGTTTCCAACCGAGCTGATCCCGTCCGACTCCGTGATCTGGCTGCGCAAGGACGAAAGCGACACCAATACTGCTCTTGATGCCACTGTGAAGAAGCTTCACAAAACAGGCAAGCTGCTTGAGATGGCGAAGGAAAACCGCTTGCTCAATACCAAGTATCTGGAGGAAGAGAACAAGAAGCTTTCCGCCGTACAATGAGCGGAAGCCAGCGGTAAATCCTGATGAATGATGTGAATTTCACAAGCCTGTTCGTCGATCTGACGAGCAGGCTTGGTCTCAATTATGAATTCCTGGCAACGGGTTACGAGGCGCAGATATGGCGCGATGGTTTCATAACCACGCTCTATCTTGTCGCCATCACCATTCCCGTCAGTCTGATTTTTGGATTGATTTTTGCAGGCTGCCTCACGTCAGGCAGGCTTTGGCTGTCCGCGCCCGTGCGTGCCTTTGTGGAGTTAACCCGCAACACGCCGACACTCGTGCAGCTCATGTTCAGCTTTCTGGTGCTGAACACATTTGTCTCCAACCTGTTTGGCGGAGCGCAACACAATCCGCTGTCGCCCTTTTTCTGGGTGGTTGCCGTGGTTGGGCTGCATGTCGCGGCGCTGCATGCAGAAGCCATCCGCGGCGGCATTGAGGCTGTACCATCATCAATGATCGAGGCTGCGCGAGGCATGGGCTTCAGCCAGTTCGAAATCCTGCGTTATGTGCAGATACCGCTGGCGTTTCGCGCCTGCCTGCCCGCTATCGTCAACGGGCTTATCAGCCTGGTCAAATCGACAACCGTGGGCAATGCCATTGCCGTCAGTGAAATCACCTATGCATCGATTATGGTTTGGACACAGCGCGACAACGTCGTTGAGCTGATGATTGTCCTTCTCGCCTTTTTCAGCCTGATCAATTTTCTGATCGCCCGCGCCGGTTCGTGGGTGGAGCGAAAGCTGGCCGTTCCGGGATATGGGTTATCAGCATGACACAGACCCATGCACCCAAGAAAAGCAGCCGTATTCTGCGTTATGCCGGCTTTTTTGCCATGCCGCTGCTGGTCATTGTCTGGTCCCTTATTGACCTGACTCTGGGCAAGGAACTGGTGATGTGGCTGCCCTATCTTGCTTCCGGCTTTTCGATGAATATCGTGATCACGCTTTGTGCGATCACGATCGGCACGACGGCAGGTGTTTTGCTTGGCCTCATGCAACTGGCGCCTTACTGGTTCATTCGCTGGCCAGCGGCCATCTACGTCCAGATTTTTCGCAACGCACCGGCGCTCGTCCTGATCTTTGCCACCACCTACATCTTTCCCTTTGAGATCGTGCTGTTCGGCAATTATCTGGCGTTTCCGGACTGGATCAAGGCGGTGATCGGCCTTGCTATTCTTGCCAGCGCCTACATAGCCGAAATTACCCGCGGTGCCGTGCTCTCCATACCGACAACGCAGTGGGAAGCGGCCAAGGGGCTTGGCTTTTCCCGCCTGCAATCGCTACGTTTCGTCATTCTGCCGCAATGTGTGCGCCGCTCACTGCCGCCATGGATGAATGTCGCGTCTTCGATTGCCATGGGTACATCGCTGGCTTCGCTTGTGGGCGTACACGAATTGATGCATGCAGCGACCGATGCCAGCACCGCGGTGCGCAGGCTTGATTTCACCATTATCGCCTATGTTGTTGTCATGGCTGCGTTTTTCACGCTCTGCTACCCGATATCCCGGCTTACCCGCCGCCTCGAACAGCGCTTCAACGCGGGCTGAAGGATTTTGACGATGACTGCATCCACAGATACCGCAATCGTAAAACTGGAAGATGTTCACCTGTCTTTCGGCAATACGCAGGTGCTCAAGGGCATAGATCTCACCGTCAACAAAGGTGATGCCGTCTCTATTATCGGCCCTTCCGGCTCCGGCAAGTCTACCCTGCTGCGCTGTATCAACGCGCTGGCCATGCCGCAAAGCGGTCGGATCACCGTGGCGGGCACACGGGTAGACACGCTGACGAAGGAAAGCGAGCGCATCGAGCTGCGCAAGCGTGTTGGCATTGTGTTCCAGCAATATAATTTATTTCCGCATTTGACCGTTCTTGACAATATCGTGCTTGCGCCGACGCGCATTCTGAGTGCCGACCGCACGGCGACCGAGAAACTTGCGCGCGAATTGCTGGAAAAAGTCCGGCTGTCTGAAAAGGCTGACGCCTATCCCGGTCAGCTTTCCGGCGGCCAACAGCAGCGCGTGGCAATTGCCCGCGCATTGGCCATGAAGCCCGAACTCGTGCTGTTTGACGAAGTGACATCGGCGCTCGACCCTGAAACGGTGGGCGAGGTTCTCTGGGTCATCCGTGACCTCATCCGCGATGGCATGACCAGCATCCTCGTTACCCACGAAATGCGTTTTGCCGAAGAAATCAGCGACACGGTGGTGTTTACGGAAAACGGCCGCGTCGTTGCTCATGGTTCGCCGAAGAAGATTTTTCACGATTCCGACAATTCCCGTATCCGACAATTCGTCGGCGGCTTGTCCGGCGCTCGTGCCTCGGTGCGTGACGGCGAAGGTATCTGACCATGGAAAATGCCAAAGTCACGACTGCTTTTGCCAAGGCAATCGTCCAATCCGATCCAAGCGGGGATCACGCCGCAATGGGTGCGGCGCGCACGGCGATAACAGATTTTCTGGCCTGCATGATTGCCGGAGCCAATGACCGCACGGCGGGTGTTCTTGGTGATGTCATCGGCGCCGATTTGCCGGGAAAGGCAATTCTGGTCGGTCGAGCCAGACAAACAGATCCGTTGGTCGCGGCAGTGTTGAATGCCTATGCGGGCCATGTGCTGGACTATGACGATGTTCATGCAAGCGTGCGAGGGCACCCAACAACAGTGATTGTGCCAGCACTGCTGGCGCTGGCCGCTGAACGGACCTTCAGCGCAGATGCTTTCATCGCGTCTTACACCGTGGGGCTGGAAGCCATGGCGCGGCTGGGGCTTTCTGTAGGCTCCAAGCATTACGAAACCGGATTTCACGCCACCGCAACGCTCGGCCCCGTTGGTGTCGCAGCCGCGATCTGCCACCTGAGCGGCGCTACGGTGGAAGAGACAGCCATTTCGCTTGGCCTAGCCGCAACACAGGCCGCCGGGCTGCGGTTGCAGTTCGGGTTTGATGCAAAGCCTTATCATGCAGGCATGGCCGCACGGTCTGGCCTTCTCGCCGCTCGATTGGCTGCCGCAGGCTTCGGTGGCGCGCCAGATTTTCTGGATAATCCAGTCAGCTTCTACGCCGCCTATGCGTTTGGCGCAGGACAGCCAGAACTGACGAGCAAAAACTGGGGTGAGCCGTGGCAGATCCTGTCGCCCGGCCTGACGCTCAAGGCCTATCCCTGCTGCACGGCCAGCCACCCTGTGGCGTCACTCGGCATCGAACTTCACGGTGAAGGGCTAAAAGCCGAGCAGATTGACAGGATCACCTTCACCTATCCGCCCGGTGCGGATGCCGCTTTGGTCGTGACAAAGCCGGGCAACGGCATCGAAGCGCGGTTCAGCCCGGAATATGTGTTTTCCGCAGCATTGCTCGATGGCGCATTGCGGCTTGACCATTTCGATGAACGTCCGGTCGAGAGCCGCATCATGGCGCTCGCCAGCCTTGCCTTCCGCCAGCATGATGAAACGGCACCACGGATGACGAGTGATCCGACCACGCGTTTTGTCGTGCTGGATATTGCGCTCAAAGATGGCAGCACCATCCAGCGCCGTTTCAATGGCCTGCCGGGTATGACCGATCCAACGCAAAAATTCCAGGACACAACTGCGGGCAAACCGATTTTTGCAGATATTCCCGACCTTGTCCGCAGCATGAGGAGTGAGGCAGATTTTGCCCGGCTTCTTGCGCTGCTCAATCAGAACTTCGTTTGACGAGAGATTTTACCATGAGTGCCAAGAGACAAATTCATCTGGGTCTTTTTCTTCAGGGTGCGGGCCACCACGTTTCTGGATGGCGTCACCCGAATGCGGAAGCAGGCAGCGAAAACTTCGATCTGCTGCGCCGCGTTTCGCAAATGGCCGAGCAGGCGAAGTTCGATATGGTTTTCCTGGCGGACGGCCTGACCAGCGGTGTGGATGCGCATCCGTCGACAATTGCGCGCTTCGAACCGCTGACATTGCTTGCCGCACTTGCGCTTGTCACCGAGAAGATCGGTCTGGCCGCGACGTCCTCGACCACCTATGGCGAGCCATACCACACAGCGCGTTCCTTCTCTTCAATCGACCATCTGAGCCACGGTCGTGCCGCATGGAACATCGTGACGACATCCTATGCCCGCACGGCGAACAATTTTTCGAAATCGCATCCCGAACATGACGAACGTTACGCGGTGGCCGAAGAATTCGTCGATGTCGTTCGCGGACTGTGGGACAGCTGGGATGATGACGCCTTTATCAAGGACAAGCAGAACGGCGTCTATGCCGACCCAAACAAGGTGCACATGCTTGACCACGCGGGTAAATATTACTCGGTCAAAGGTCCGCTCAACATTCCCCGTTCTCCACAGGGCCATCCGATCCTCATTCAGGCCGGGTCATCAGGCCCCGGACAGGATCTCGCCGCCCGCACGGCTGACGTGGTGTTTACGGCTCAGCAGAGCCTCGCCGAAGCGCAGGCATTCTACAAAAGCCTGAAATCCCGCGTCGAGAAGTTTGGTCGCAAGCCTGATGATGTTGCCGTCATGCCCGGCTTCTTGCCGGTGGTCGGGCGCACCTCCAAGGAAGCGGCGGAAAAACTTGCCGAGCTCGACCAGTGGACCGAGCTGAAAAGCGCTATGCCGCTTCTCGAAGAGCGCATTGGCCACAGCCTTACCGACTACGATCCCGATGGTCCGTTGCCGGATCTGCCGATATCGGACCAATTGCGCAGCCGAGCTGAACTGCTGACGGCTCTTGCACGCCGTGAAAGCCTGACGATACGTCAGCTGGCTCTGCGTGTAGCCGCCGGTCGCGGTCATCATATCGTCCTTGGTACACCAGTCGAAATTGCCGACCGGATGCAGGAATGGTTTGACGGACGCGCCGCCGATGGCTTCAACGTCATGCCTTCCTTCTTCCCGGAAGGGCTTGAGGATTTCACGCAGCTGGTCGTCCCGATCCTTCAGGAAAGGGGCCTGTTCCGCACGGAATACGAAGGATCAACGTTGCGCGATCATCTCGGTCTGGCGCGCCCGCCGCTGTAACGAATACGACGCAGCCGCCGACATCAGTGCTGATGCCGTTGGCTGTCGCGGTGTTGTCGTTTGCACAAACAATCGTTCACCAAAGGCAGAGGCCTGCAACTCAACCCGATTGATAGATGACCATCGTCCTTGTTTCTCGCGCGCAACTGCGAATAATCCTGTCCACCATATTCGCAGACTGGGTAGCAATTTCAGGAACGCCTGTAAGCTCCCCGTACGCCGCGCGGGCGGGCGGGCCGCCGATAAAGATACTGGTGTTTGGAGTTCCGGTTACCGTGAGTGCGCGGCCTGCCGTGTCGCAGGCAAGGCCGAGACCGAGAGGATCCGACTGGATGAAGCCATCCCGGTGCATGCAGAGCAGAAACCTCTGGTTGGCCGCATAGTCTCGGAAATCCGGGCCCGTAGCCATAAGGATGTGGCGACAGCGGACCTTGGTCATACCGGCGCGGGTTTCGATCGCCGCGAGAAGGCTTTGCCCATCTCGGGTGATGGATGCGAGAGTACCGCGCTCTGCTGTGAGGCGACCTGTGCCGAGGCTCTTTTCCAAAGCATGGGTAGCCTGTGGCGGCATTCGGTAGCGGTGGACGTCGTACCAGCGGCGAAGGCGTCGCAGAAACTTCTGCCGCTCGGGCATCGGTAGACCCTGCCATAACTCCTGCGCATCCTGTCGTAGCGCATCGAAAACGGATTGCCATGGAATACCCTGTATTTCCGCATCGGCGATCGTCGCCCGCACCTTTGCCAGCAGCTTTCTGGCGGAGGTGAGCTCGGCGCTGCGAAAGTCACCAAAGGGCGAGAAGCCTCCGCCTGCATGCGGCCTTGGCATCAGGCCGGAGCGGGAAAGAAGCGTGATCTCCCCGTCGTGGCCGAGGGCATCAAGGCGGCTGAGTGCGTCTAGGGCTGTAAGCCCAGAACCTAGAATCAGGATCGGGTCGGATTTGCCGATGCCGTCAAATACGTTCGGCGCGAAGACATCGGCGATATGAGACGCCGTGACAGGATCGAGATTGTCGATCACGGGCGGTCTCGATAGAGGAGGATGCCCTGTAGCGATGATCAGAATATCGGCCAAGATCGCGGTGCCGCTGGAGTCCGTGATCCGCCAATGCTCGTTCTGGCGATCAACGCTCCGAACGGTTTGGCGAAGGTGCCTGATCGCGCCGCTGTCCAGATGTGGCGCAAGTTGTGCCTGCATAAAGCGCCCGAAATCACTGCGGCGGGCAAAGATGCCTTCCGGGGTCACGGCCTCGGGATCGACAGTCAGAGTTCCGCTGGTCTGCAGCCAGTCGAGAAAGGCTGTGGGCGAGCCGGGGATGGCGCGCATTCTGTGCGCAGCGACGTTGAGGCGAACATCGATGTTCTGGACATCATAGGCCAGGCCACAACCGAGCTGCTCGCGAGGCTCGAAAACAGTCACCTCTTCAATGTCGCGCAATCCGCGCTCGACCATTAGTTTGGCAATAATCGCACCGGTGTATCCGCCGCCGATGATGACGACGCGAGAGGCCGGGCGTGTCGTTTGTGCCTGCAGTCTTGGCGATGACATCCTAATCTTCAACATGGCAGTCTTCCTTCCGGTCCGCGGGGTTAGATCTGGGCATATTTTCTATAAAATATATGGAGATTAAAAACGCTTGTCTACTGCTTGGGTTCCGCGGCTGTTACCCATGGTTCAGATGAAGCGTGCACGGAGAGGTCAGATGAACATTTTTACCGGAGGTGAATTTCAGGAGCCCCGGACGCGCTCAGTGTCGGATCGCCCGGCAGATGCGGCTGGTTTGAAGGAGGCCTTGAGAACGCTGGGCGGCGGCGTCAGTGTGATCACGGCAGGTGACGGCGCGGAACGCACAGGCGCGACAGTCACCTCCGCAACGGCATTGTCCGTCGATCCCCCGCGCATGTTAGTATCCCTCAACAGATCCTCCTCCACCTGGCCCGTCGTTGAGCGTTACAGACATTTCGCGGTCAATGTGATTGGCGCCGATCATCAGGACGTAGCAAACCGGTTTGCGGGCGTCGGGGGCTTGAGAGGGGCAGAGCGCTATGTCGGCGCCGAATGGACGAGGCTTGCCAGCGGAGCGCCAGTCCTGGAAGGTGCGGTTGCCGCGCTCGATTGCGAGGTCGAGGAGGCGATCGAGCGACATAGCCATGTCATCCTGATCGGAAGGGTTCTGTCGATACGCCTCGGTGGTGGCAGTTCACTGCTGTATCAGAATGGTAAATACCACAAGTTGACGTGAGATCAGTCTGAGTGAAGGATGGCCTGCATGATGGTAACGACCTCTGATCGATTGCGACCAGTGCCGCCTGCCCTGACAAGGGAGGGTGATGTCATGGTCGCACTCGATCGGTTGGAAGCGTTGGCGACCAGCGGCAATTTGGACCAGTCCTCTGTTCTCCCCGCAAGCGGGCTTCTCGCCATGTCCATTCCGGCGACCTTCGGGGGTCCGGATATTTCGAACCTGATCGTTGCAGAGGCCGTCAGCCGGATCGCGACGTGGAGCACCACCTTGGCCGAGCGGCTTCTCGGACATCTTATCGCCCTGGAAATAATCCGGACCAGCGGATCGACAGAACAGCGCAAAGCGATTTACGCACGCGTCGTGCTGGGTGATGTCTTCGAACTTAGCAGTCGTCGCGAGGGCGCCGTGCCACCAAGACTGGTGCGGTCGGGTCTGGCTTTCGCTCTGGAGCACGGTGGATCGGTTCCAGCGAACAGCGCGGTTGACTGGCAAATCATAGGGGCATCTGGCGCCGGTTCTGAGCCGGTGGTCGCTATTCTGGACCATAAGCACGTGTCGGTGCGCAATGAAGACTCATCATCGGGTTTGACCGTTCACCCGGAACACGTTCTTTCACTGGGTGAAAACACAGACTGTCTCGCGCGTCTGATGACAGCATTTCTAAAGGCTGCTTACACACGCGGACACGTCAAAGCCCAGATGCGGACAAATCCGCCGGAACCCGCCATGGCAGTTGAAGTCGAACTCTTGGACGGGATGATCCAAAAGGCCGCATCCCTTATCGATGTCATTCAAGTGGACGATCCGCCGATCGACCTTGAACAAATAGATCGATATTGCCAGGCGCTGGACACAGCGCTATTACGCTGTTCTGGAGATCATTCGCCAGCGATCAAATCCTGATCTGGCTGCCCTGACGCCACGAATTGCGTCAGCGTCATCGTGTCGAGAACGGCGGCCATCGCATCCCGGACCTGCGTCATGGAAATACGGATCTGGCACGAGGTGGGATCCCGGCAGTCGTCACAGGCTTCGAATGCCGTACGACTGGCGCAGCGGATCGGCGCAAGCGGCCCGTCGAGGGCGCGGATGACCTGACCAATCATGATCTCGTCGGCAGGTTTGGACAGTGCATATCCGCCATTCGGTCCTTTTTTCGAGCGCAGGAAGCCGTTGTTGCGCAGTTCCAGCAAGATCGTGTCGAGGAATTTTTTTGAAATATTGTTTCGCGTGGCGATGTCAGTCACGAAAGCTGTCTGCCCTGGCTCCAGACCGGCGAGGTCGACCAGCGCTTTCAGGCCATATTTGCCTTTTTTAGTAAGCATTGTTGAGACATCCGGCCAATGGCCATCGCGATTGAATTTGTCCAAATTACATAGTTTTTATAAATTATCTGTTCAAGCCCTGATTGTCGCGACCATATCCCTTCTTCGCACCGTTTCGAAATCTGCGGCAGGCTTGTTCGCATCGATCGCTTGGCCCGCAAATCCATTTGCGATCCGGCTCAATCTTCGAAATCTCATTTCTCCATAAAAACGATAGACAATATAGGCTGCTGATATTCGATCATCGACTGAGAGAGGACCAGCCATGACACGCAAGATCAGACTAGGAGCATTTCTTCCAGGTGGTGGACAGCATATCGCTTCTTGGAGGCACCCGGATCAACCGGTCGACGGCGCCGTCAGCTTCGAGTTTCATAAGCAATTGGCTCTGACGGCCGAGAGGGGTCTGTTCGACGCCTATTTCCTGGCCGACGGTCTTGCCATTGGGTTCGGCGGTGCGCGCGAAGGCGGCAACGCACGCGTCGCCGGGTTCGAGCCCGTCACGCTGTTTTCGGCGCTCGCCCCGTTCACCACCCATCTCGGTTTCATAGCGACAGCCTCGACGACCTACGAGGAGCCTTATAACACTGCGCGCAAATTCGCCTCGCTCGACCTCATCTCTGACGGCCGGGCTGGTTGGAACGTCGTGACAACGACAGGCGACGTCACGGCGCAGAACTTCAATCGCGAGACACAACTACCGCACGCTGACCGCTACAAGCGGGCCGCCGAGCATGTCGATGTCGTCAAGAAGCTCTGGGACAGTTTTGAAGAAGATGCGTTCATTCGCGACAAGCAAACGGGCGTCTTCTTTGATCCCGCGAAGCTACATGATACCGCTCACAAGGGCGAGTATTTCAGTGTGAAGGGCCCGCTGAACGTTTTCCGGTCGCGCCAAGGGCATCCCGTCATTGTTCAGGCGGGCCAGTCCGATGACGGGCGGGGGCTTGCCGCAGCAACAGCGGAAGTGATCTTCACCGCCCATCAGCACATCGAGACCGCCCAGGAATTCTACCGCGACATCAAGAACCGGGCCCGTGGCCTCGGTCGCTATCCGGATCACGTTCTGGTCATGCCCGGCGTCTCGCCCTTTGTCGGTCGCACTGAAGCTGAGGCGCGGGAGAAGTATGACCGCCTAACCTCGCTCATCTTGGAAGAGGACGGTATTGGTCTTCTCAACGGCCTGACAGGTGGCACGCTCGATCTGAAGGGTTACGATCTTGATGGGCCGCTGCCGCCCGCCCCGCCAACGGAAGGTATGAAGAGCCGCCAGGCGCTGATCCGCCAGATTGCCGACGAGAACAATTTCTCGATTCGTCAGCTCTATCAATGGGTCGCCTCGGCACGCGGTCACTTCACCATTGTCGGTACCCCCGGTCAGATCGCCGACACGCTGCAGGAATGGTTCGAGAACGAAGCGGCTGATGGCTTCAACATCCTGCCGCCATGGCTGCCGACGGGCCTTAACGACTTCGTTGATCTCGTCATCCCAGAGCTGCAGCGCCGTGGTCTGTTCCGCACCGCCTATGAGGGGCAAACGCTCCGCGAAAACCTCGGCTTGCCGTTCCCAATCAACCGCTACGCAGCCGACCGCTCGGTCGTGCAGGCAGCCGAGTGAGGTCCGCCATGTCCTATGAAGATATCCGCCACGGAAGGGCCTATGGCCTAGACCCTGCCCCAGATGCGGCGCGCCCGCCACGCTGGCTAAGCCACGCGATGTTGGCAATCACACCCTTCCTTGCGCGCTATGGAGTTGTGATTGCCTTCCTGGTTCTCTGGCAGGCGTCGTCTACCTTGGGCTGGGTCAACCCATCCGTCTTTCCGCCGTTGGACCAGATCATCAGGGCCTTGTGGACCGCGATTGCAACTGGTGCCTTCGTCGACGATATAGCCATCAGTTTACAGCGATCAGGCATAGCCTTCGTCGCTGCCGTCGGGCTCGGCGTCCCGCTTGGCCTGTTCATGGGCCAGGTGAGGGCCATTGAGCGAGCCCTCGATCCTCTCTTGCAGTTCTTTCGCCAGACCTCGGCGCTCGCCCTCTATCCCGTTTTCATCCTGCTTCTAGGCCTCGGGGAAACGTCGAAAATATTCGTCATCTTCTGGGCTACGCTCTTCCCGGTCCTGTTGTCGACGATTGGCGGCGTGAAGGAGGTGGATCAGAAACTTATCGAGATGGCCCGCACCTACGGTGCCGGATCGCTACAGATATTCCGCCGCGTGGTTCTGCCGGCCTCGGTCCCCGCGATTTTCGTCGGCCTGCGTCTTTCCGCGACGACGGCACTGCTGCTCCTCATCGCCGCCGAGATGATCGGTGCCAACAAGGGCATCGGCTTCCAGGTGATGAACGCCCAATATAATTTCCAGATCCCGCTTATGTTCGCAGCGATCCTGCTTCTCGCGCTGCTCGGCCTCGCCGCCAATGCCGCTCTCGTCCTTATGCAACGGCATCTGTGCCGCTGGGCCTAACCAGGTACCAAAGTTCATCCAAAAATTCGTGATCCGAAGGATTTTCCCATGACATTCCATTCCCGCAAGCTCCTCCTCTCCGCTGCAATCACCTTCGCCCTCTCAGGCTCAGCCTTCGCCGCAGAAGAGGTAAAGTTTCGCTATCTCGCCAGCCAAGGCGGCTTGTCGGCGCATGAACTCGCCGCCGAACTCGGCTATTTCGATGGCACCGGCATCACCATCGAGAATGTCGGTTACGCCACGGGTGGCCCGGCATCGCTCATTGCGCTCGCCTCGGGCGATGTCGAAATCGGCAGTGCCGCCACCTCTGCCGTCTTGAACTCAATCATCGGCGGCAACGATTTTGTCGCTGCCTATCCGTCGAATGGCATCAACGATGAAGTGCAGTCGATCTTTTACGTGCTGGAAGACAGTCCCATTCGCGACATCAAGGACATTGCCGGAAAAAGCATTGCAGTGAACACGCTCGGTGCCCATCTCGACTACACGATCCGGGAAGCCTTGCACTCCGTCGGTTTGCCGACGGATGCCGCCAACCAAATCGTCGTTCCGGGGCCGCAGCTTGAACAGGTCCTCCGTTCGGGGCAGGTCGACATCTCGGCCTTCGGTTACTGGCAGACGACCTTTGAAGGCGTGGCGAAGCAGAAGGGCGGTCTACGTGCGATCTTCGACGATACCGATGTGCTCGGCGAAATCGCCGGTGGCTTCGTCGTGCTGCGCCGGGACTTCATCGAAAAGCACCCGGAAGCCGCCAAGGTCTTCGTCGAACAGTCCGAGCGCGCTCTCGACTATGCCCGCGAGCATCCTAAGGAAACCACGGTAATCTTCGCCAAGGCTCTGGCCGAACGCGGCGAGAACGGTGATATCGCTCAGTACTTCCGTGGTTATGGTGTGCGTCAAGGCGGCAAGGCGGTCGAGCGTGACCTGCAGTTCTGGATCGACGTTCTGGTCCGAGAGGGCAAATTGAAGCAAGGCCAGCTCTCGGCCATTGATCTTCTCTACACCTCCGAAACTGCGAGCAACTGATCCATGGCCCTCGCTCAGTTCAACACCATCTGTGGAGAGGTGACGATCCGTCACCTCTCCAAGACCTTCACCCTAAACGGACAGCCGCTGCCGATCCTGAAAGACCTGAACCTTACCATCCGCTCCGGCGAAAGCCTCGCCATCGTCGGTGCCAGCGGCTCCGGCAAGACGACGCTCCTGCGCATTCTCGCGGGGCTTGAGGAGGCTGACAGCGGCGACGTACTGATCGATGGTCGCCGCGTCCGCGGCGTCGGAACCGAGCGGGCCGTCATCTTCCAAGAGCCCCGTCTTCTCCCGTGGCTGACGGTTATCGACAACATCGCCTTTGGCTTGGAAACCAGGGGCGTTTCCCGCGAGGAATCGCGCTTTGTCTCCCAGCGCTATGTCGACCTGGTCGGGCTGAAGGGCTTCGAAACCGCCTATCCGCGTCAACTCTCAGGCGGAATGGCGCAAAGGGTCGGCATCGCTCGGGCTCTCGCCGTCCAGCCGGAGATACTACTGCTCGACGAACCACTGGGTGCGCTTGATGCCATGACCAAGATCAGCATGCAGCAAGAACTGGCGCGGATCTGGAAGGAGGAGGACGTGACGACGGTGCTCGTGACCCACGATCTCGAAGAAGCTATTTTCCTTGCCGACCGCATTCTGATCCTTCCGCGAGAAAAGGGCGGTGAACCTCTGCTGATCAACATTGATTTGCCCCGGCCTCGCGATCGTAGCGCTTCAAGTTTCGTGCGACAGCGGGAGGAACTGCTCGGGTTGTTTGGATTGCATTGAACTGGGGTAGCAGCAAAAGAGTTATGCGCAGCGCCGACTGCGCTTTCCTTGATTTGGCTCGCGGTATGCGAAGCGAGCCTCCACATTGTGGCGGCTATTCCTACACGGCGCCTATAACCAGAACTTCGCTTGCCGCCCCAAAGTAACCGCTCTCGACCGGCTAAGTCTTTGGTCGCCTTGCAATCCTTCACCAAGGGAAACTGAGCCGACGGTTCGAATTGGTTCAAGACCTTGGATGTCGCAGATTTGTCTGGAGTTGTTTGCGAACACCGCCCCTCCCTTGCAATAAAAAGGGGAAGGCCGGTCATGTGGTCTGTAATTCTTTAAAATATCTGCAAGGTAAACGATGAGTGACACGAAGCCAGATATAGAAAGGATCAACTGCAGGGTCGTTTATGAAAATAGGTGGATGAAGGTCAGGGAAGACGGCATCCGACGGAGCGATGGCAGTTCCGCAATTTACGGCTTCGTCGATAAGCCCGACTTTGCCGTTATCATGCCTTTTGACGGAGAAAGTCGGCAAGCTTATCATCAAGATCGCTGATCGACTTTGACAGGGGTTGCCACCTCAGGCCCTTTTGAATTTTTCGAACGAGGCTGCGTATGGAGTATTCTTGGCGAGGTGCCGGTTGAAATCTGCCGCCCAGTCATCCCACCAAGCCGGACCGCGTGCTCCAAGGGCGACCTTGGTGGCGTCTACTCTCTTTCGCGCTTCGAAAATTTCTGGCGAGCTGGCTGATGCGTGGCGAACTGCCCGGCGTGCGGCTATTAAATCCTTGATCAGTTTGGCGCGAGTGAGCTTATCACGTGCAGGATTAGGACGCCTGCCGATAGGCCCAGCTTGAATGTCCTCTTAAATGCATCTGATCGTCAGCACAGGAAAATTATTTTGCTCCTGTCACCAGGCGCGAGTCCAAATCTTACTCACTGATTCAATTTGCGAATCTCTCGAATTGCTAAAGATAGAGGACTGCGTTCCTAATTTGGCGCCTCTTGACTCTTATTGCGCGCAGGAACAGAACGTGAACTTCAACATTGAAAGCGGCATGAAGTCGTTCCCCTAAACCACACGAGCCGGAAGGATTGCGTGAACGATGGCTGCTGCGCGCGAGCATGTCATAGCCGATCTGCGTGATCGCATCTCCTTACTGCAAGGCGTGGTCGCGAAGCAGTCGGAATGTCTTCCGTTCGGGGTGAGCGCGATCGACGCGGTGCTTCCAGGCGGCGGTCTCACCAGAGGTGCGGTTCACGAATTCGCTGGCGGGGGCGCCGGAACCGTAGATGGCGCGGCAGCGGCCCTGTTCGTGGCAGGCGTTGCCGCCCGCACCAAAGGCAAGATCGTCTGGTGTCTGACACGGCCAGATTTGTTCTTTCCTGCACTCGCGCAAGCAGGTCTCAACGCTAACCGGGTGATCTTCGTGGAAAGCGATCGCGAGGAGGATGTTCTCGCCTCTATGGAGGAGGCGCTGTCCTTCGGTGGTCTAGGCGCTGTCGTCGGCGAGGTCGTGCGGCTGCCGATGTTGGCGAGCCGGCGGCTTCAGCTTGCGGCGGAAAAAAAGGGAAGCCTGGCGCTTGTTGTCCGCAGGTGGCGACGACAGACGGAAGCCAATGATTTTGGGCAGCCGACGGCGTCGACCACCCGGTGGAGGGTGAGTGTGCTGCCGTCGCAGGACTTACCCGTGCCTGGTGTCGGGCGGGCAAGATGGTTGCTGGAACTAATGCGGTCGCGTGCTGGCGAATGTGCCGAATTTATCGTTGGAGCGTGTGATGACCAGGGTCGTATCGATCTACCTTCCGGATCTGTCGACGGATCGCATACGTCGAGCCGATCCCGGCATTCCGGCTGAACAGGCCATCGCCGTGATCGCTAAATCCGGAGCGAAACGCTGGGTTTCGGCAGCCGATGCTGCAGCGAAAAAGGCAGGCCTGCGTGTTGGCATGCAGGCAGCAAAGGCACAGGCCTTGTTTCAGGGGCTGATGATGATCGATGCCGATCCTAAGGCTGACGCCGACGCGCTGGAGCGCATTACCTTCTGGGCACTGAGCCAATACTCTCCGATCGTCGCAGTCGATGCGCCAGATGGCATCGTCATGGACACAGATGGTGCCGACCATCTCCGGGGCGGAGAGCTTGCCATGTTGACGGGGATTGCCAATCGCTTTCGGGGCAGGGGGCTGACCGCCCGTGTCGCCATTGCCGATACATGGGGTGCCGCTCATGCCTGCGCACGTGCCATCACCAGAGAGACGGTGATCGTACCGCGCGGCGAAACCGTAAAAGCGGTCGAGCGATTGCCGATTTCCCTGCTGCGTCTGCCTGAAAAGATGACCGGCGATCTGAGAACGCTCGGCTTTCGAACCATTAGTGAGCTTTCTGCGACGCCGCGGGCACCGTTGACACTGCGCTTCGGACCAGAAATCGCACGCCGCCTCGACCAGATCTTCGGCCGCATCGGCGAACCCATAGACCCCATTCGCACGCCCGAACGGATCGAAGTCAGCCGCATTTTCCAGGAGCCGATCGGGGCAGCCGAAACGATCGACAAATATGTTGGTCGCCTGGTCACCGAACTCTGCAATCAACTCCAGAAAAAGGGCCTGGGTGTTCGCCGCGTCGATCTTATTGTTCATAAGGTCGACAACACGACCCAGGCACTGCGCGCAGGAACAGCAAAGGCCGCCCGCGATGTCTCATGGTTGACGAAGTTGTTTCGCGACAGGACCGAGAAGATTGATCCGGGTTTCGGGATCGAGAAGCTTACCCTTGCGGCCATCATGGTCGAGCCGCTTGAAGAGACACAGAGGGCGTCTTCGCTTGTCGAAGACGAGATCGCGGACATCACCCCGCTCATCGACATCTTCGGCAACCGTGGACAGCGTGTCTATCGTCTTGCACCCGTTGCCTCCGACGTTCCCGAGCGCAGCGTTCAGCGTATTGCGCCTGTTGCAGATGACATTGTCGTTTCCTGGTCCCATCACTGGCCGCGTCCGGTGCGACTGCTCGCTCGTCCCGAACTGGTCGAGGTTATCGCGTTGATGCCCGACCACCCTCCCGTTTCCGTCACATGGCGTGGCAAGCGCCGCAAGGTGAAACGCGCCGATGGCCCGGAGCGGATATTCGGCGAGTGGTGGCAGCGAACATCCGAGTGGGCCGCAGTGCGGGACTATTTCATGATCGAGGACGAAGCAGGCGAACGTCTCTGGGTTTTTCGGGCAGGCGACGGCGTGGATAGCGAAACCGGGTCGCACAAATGGTTCGTCCAGGGAATATTCGCATGAGATACGCCGAGCTTCAGGTCACCACCCATTTCTCGTTTTTGCGCGGTGCCAGTAGCGCGACCGAACTCTTCGAGACCGCCAAAAGCCTCGACATCGATGCCATCGGTGTCACCGACCGCAATTCACTTGCGGGCATCATCCGGGCACTGGAAGCGTCGCGCGCGACAGGTCTGAGGCTCGTCGTCGGTTGCCGATTGGATTTACAGGATGGCATGTCGATCCTGGTCTATCCGACGGACCGCGCCGCTTATTCACGTCTGACCCGGCTGATCACGCTCGGCAAGGGGCGAGGCGGCAAGAACAACTGCATCCTCCATTGGGACGACGTGATGACCTACGCCGATGGCATGATCGGCATCCTCATACCCGATCTCGCCGACGACACATGTGCCTTTCAGCTCAGGAAGACGGCGGAGGTGTTCGGCAATCGCGCCTATGTTTCCCTTTGCCTGCGCCGCAGACCAAATGATCAGCTTCGGCTACACGATCTTTCCAACATGGCCACGCGCCACAAGGTCAAAACCGTCGTCACCAACGACGTGCTGTTTCATGAACCCGGACGGCGGCAGCTTCAGGACATCGTCACTTGCATTCGTACCAAATCGACCATCGACGACGTCGGCTTCGAGCGCGAACGTCATGCCGACAGATATCTCAAGCCGCCAGAAGAAATGGAACGCCTGTTTCCGCGCTATCCCGAAGCATTGCGGCGGACGATGGAGATTGTCGATCAGTGCAAGTTTTCACTCGAGGAATTGACCTATCAGTACCCTGAGGAAGCAATCGTTCCAGGAAAGACCGCACAGGAGTCTCTCGAACACTATGTCTGGGAATGTGTACCAGACCGATACCCGGAAGGTATGCCGCCAGAGGTTTTGGCTACGGTCCGGCATGAACTCGACCTGATCCAGAAGATGAAATATGCGCCGTATTTTCTGACGGTGTTTTCCATCGTTCAGTTCGCGCGCTCGCAGGGAATCCTCTGCCAGGGGCGAGGATCGGCTGCGAACTCTGCCGTCTGTTATATTCTCGGTGTCACCAGCATCGACCCTTCAACGAATGACCTTTTGTTCGAGCGCTTCATCAGCCAGGAGCGTGACGAACCGCCGGATATCGATGTCGATTTCGAGCACGAACGGCGAGAGGAGGTCATTCAATGGATTTACAAGACCTATACCCGCGAGAAGGCGGCACTGTGTGCGACCGTCAGCCGTTACCGTGCCAAGGGTGCCATTCGCGACGTCGGCAAGGTGCTTGGCCTGCCTGAGGATGTGATCAAGGCGTTGTCTTCAGGCATGTGGTCCTGGTCGGAAGAAGTCAGTGACCGCAATGTGAAGGAATTAAACCTCAATCCGGATGACCGTAGGCTGAAACTGACGCTGCAGCTTGCACAGCAACTGATGGGCGCACCACGTCATTTGGGCCAGCATCCCGGCGGGTTCGTGCTGACCCACGACCGCCTCGATGACCTCGTTCCGATCGAGCCTGCCACCATGGAAGACCGACAGATCATCGAATGGGACAAGGATGACGTGGAGGCGCTCAAGTTCATGAAGGTCGACGTCCTGGCGCTGGGCATGCTGACCTGCATGTCCAAAGCATTCGACCTGATCCGTGAGCATAAGGACGATGATCTGGATCTCGCAAAGATCACCCAGGAGGATCCGGCAACCTACGCGATGATCCGCAAAGCCGACACCCTCGGCACATTTCAGATTGAATCCAGAGCCCAGATGGCGATGTTGCCGCGCCTGAAGCCTCGGACATTTTATGATCTCGTCGTCCAGGTAGCGATTGTGCGCCCCGGTCCTATCCAGGGAGACATGGTCCATCCCTATCTGCGCCGTCGCGAGGGCAAGGAAAAGGTCGAATATCCGACACCGGAACTAGAAGCCGTGCTGGGCAAAACATTGGGCGTGCCATTGTTTCAGGAAAGTGCCATGCGCGTCGCCATGGTCTGTGCAGGTTTTACTGGGGGAGAGGCTGATCAACTTCGAAAAAGCATGGCGACTTTCAAATTTACGGGCGGTGTCAGCAGGTTTAAGGAGAAGCTGGTCTCCGGCATGGTGCGAAATGGCTATACCGCTGAATTTGCCGAGAAGACGTTTTCGCAGCTCGAAGGCTTTGGATCCTATGGTTTCCCTGAGTCCCATGCTGCATCATTCGCGCTGATAGCCTATGCCTCGAATTACATAAAGTGTCATTTTCCGGATGTATTCTGCGCGGCACTCCTGAATTCACAGCCGATGGGTTTCTATGCCCCAGCGCAGATCGTTGGCGATGCCCGCGTCCACGCCGTCGAGATCCGGCCTGTCTGCATCAACCGATCCCGCTGGGACTGCACGCTGGAGCCGATTAGTGATACCGGTCGGCATGCCGTGCGCTTGGGAATGCGGCTGGTGAAGGGATTGGCAGCGTCAGACGCGGCCCGGATCGTTGCCGCGCGCATGGATGATGGTTTTAGTTCAGTCGATGATATGTGGCGTCGGTCCGGTGTTCCTGCTGCTTCCCTGGTCGAGCTTGCAGAGGCCGACGCCTTCCGGCCATCCCTTCTACTCGAACGCCGCGATGCACTATGGTCGATCAAAGCGCTGCGCGACGAGCCATTACCGCTGTTTGCAGCCGCCGCCGACAGGGAGCAGAAATCGATCGCCGAGCAGGCGGAGCCTGAAGTCGATCTCAGGCAGATGACTGAAGGCCATAACGTTGTAGCGGACTACGGAAACGTCGGCCTGACACTGCGCGAACATCCAATGGCATTCCTACGGGAGAGCTTGACCAAGCGCAGCATGATGACGTGTGACGACGCGATGTCGGCGCGTGACGGTCGGTGGGTCTACACCGCAGGTCTCGTTCTGGTTCGACAAAAGCCGGGAAGCGCGAAAGGCGTGATGTTCATCACTATCGAGGACGAGACAGGTCCTGCGAATGTCGTCGTCTGGCCGAGTCTCTTTGAGAAGCGGCGCCGGGTTGTACTCGGATCAAGCATGATGGCCATCAACGGACGGATCCAGCGGGAAGGGGAGGTCGTGCACCTGGTCGCCCAGCAGCTATTCGACCTTTCTGCGGACCTCTCTGGTCTCGCTGACATGGATGTCGTGTTTAAAGCACCATCGGGACGTGGAGACGAGTTCGCTCACGGCTCGGCGGGTGGTGGCGATTCTAGAGATAGACAGAAACCGGTTCCTGAGGCGCGGGACATCTTCGTGCGGGATTTGCACATCGACACGCTGAAGGTGAAAAGCCGGAATTTTCAGTAAATCCATGAAAGAGCGACGCCGGCTTGACGATATTTAGCTGTCAGGCTGGTCTCGCGGCCCGCAGGTCAAAGCACGCTAACTTTCTTTGCCTTCGATTTTTCGGTCCTGGCCAACTTCGAAAGTGACCTTGTCACATACTCTCAGCGGCCCACCCTGTTGCGAGGCAGATATGTAAACGAACACGTCCGTTCCACCATTCCCAAGTATAGTCATGCCAAGCCATTGTTATCATTAAAATTTTAGCTGTACCGGTAGGCATAGGAATTTCCTTTAATGTCCTGCGGTCACTTGACCCGGACGCCACCGTTTCGAACAAGCCCCGGCGCTCATCGGCGCTACTGCTGAGCACATTAATAAAGCCCTGGCGCATTTTCTTCCTCTTGGGCACGAGTGTCGCGCGTTATTGTCTCCACCACGGGATACATACAGGCAGGAAGCGCGCGAATGTTGCCGCGCAGATCCTCAACGATTGATGGCTTCTGGGAGTTTGCGCGAGATGACGTACAATACCATCGACGAAAGTTTCGAAATTTGAGAGAGACCGGGCGCCACATTGCTGGCGCTCGATGCGATCTGCGGCATCATTGGGTAGCGCGGCAGATATCATCGAGTTCGGAAAGCATGCCATCAACTCGTCCTTCATTCAGCGAGCATTCGGGGCCCCCTGGAAGAATGGGTTTCAGTTCTGTGTGCAGATTTCTTGTCAGTAAGCGTGGCTTTTGACTTTTGCTCTCGATCAGGCCGGTTGGGCGCTCAGCGATTCATTTCACTTCGATCACGCGCAGATGACGCATAGTCGTACGCCCTGATCTGCCAGCTGGCACGTCCACTGCGGTCTCGATGGGGCATGTCTGACCAAAGACCCCCTCGTGCTGCTCGGCTCGATCGGCATCCGCAACGGCCGGCTCGTTTTCTTCCCCTGTGCGCTAAAACGCCCATTCCTCGCGAAACAAGAAAGCCTCTCCTTTGGCCGTCCTCCACTGCGTTTCGGCCTTTCAGGTGCAGCCCGATCGTCCCCGGTCCTATCGACTGCCATCGAGGCCACGATGGACGCGGCCCGAACAACCGAAAAGGAAAATGACAATGGCAACCATCGGCTCTTTCACCGCTTCCGGCAACGGCTTCTCCGGCACCATCAAGACCCTCAACGTCAACGTCAAGGCAACCATCCGCGCCGTCGAGCGCACTTCCGAAAAGGGCCCGGACTACCGCATCCTCGCGGGAGCCACGGAATTCGGCGCAGCCTGGAAGAAGACCTCGAACGAAGGTCGCGATTACCTCTCCGTCAAGCTCGACGACCCGAGCTTACCGGCTCCGATCTACGCAACGCTGATCGAGGTCGAAGGCGAAGAAGGCCTCTCCCTTATCTGGTCCCGGTCGAACCGGGACTGATACTGGATGCCCCGCCTGCCAAGGTGGGGCTCTCCACGTCAGGGATCACTTGTTCAGTGCATCCTTGAGCGCCTTGGCAGGCGCGAAGGTCAGCTTCTTCGAAGCGGCAACCGTCATCTTCTCTCCCGTTGCAGGATTGCGACCCTCGCGCTCAGGCGATGCCTTCACCTTGAATTTTCCGAAGCCGGGGATCGAGGTTTCGGCGTCGGAGGCTGCGGCATCGGCGATGGCCTGGAACACGGCCTCGACAATGCCTTTGGCCTGAACCTTCGTCAGGCCGTTGTCGGTGGCGATCTTGTCGGCGATTTCATTGGTGGTGGTCATGGGATTCCTCGCATCTTGTTGTCAAAGACAAAATCCGTGCCAGCTTATGATCGAATTGTCATTGGCCACGATAGGGATGATGGTTAGATCCGCTGGATGTCCACAGGTGGTTTCGGCCGATAACCCCGTTTGCGCTTCTCGCGAAGCACGTCGAGGAACAGGTTGATGGCCTGGCTCTCATTGTCAAACAGGTGTTCCATCTGTTGCCCGCGCGTTCCGATCCGCCCCCAGGCGCGCACAAGCGACACTTCGCCAAACAATGTCGGCTGAACGGCAAGTGCGTAGAACCGCGCCATGTTCTTCTCCGGCACGATACGTTCGACATAGAGGTGGTAGGGCTGTGTGATCATAAGAGCAGAATCGCGCGTTCCGATTCCGCCGTCCAATGAGAGTTTTGAATCGAAGGGACATCATCGATTCACAACGTTGATCCGTGCGTCGGTCTCATTCGCACCAACTCCCGCGCGATCCTTGCCACTTCCGAGCCAGGCCTTCGGCGATGAGAATATCGCCGACCGATCGTCGCTCGCGGTAGACGATCCTAAGCTTGCGACCGAAGCGATCTTCATCCCTGGCGGTCGTCTTGAACGAGAGCGGACCGGAATTGAGGATGTCGAGCAGACGCTGTTTCGCCGCAAGACCTCGCTCGCGTTCGCGCTCACATCTCGGCGGGCTGAGCTCCGGCGTATCGATGTCGGCGATCCGGATCTTTTCGCCTCGAAACCAGAACGTATCGCCGTCCACCACGCAGTTAACGCGTTGGCCGCTTCCGCAGATAGAGAAGGCTTCGTTCGCTCTGCTTGCACTGCTTGAAGGCTGGGCTGAGGCAACAGATGCGAGGAAGCCAATGGCTAAGGGGGATAGGCTGGCAATTGCCGTAAAAAGTTTCACTGTCATGTCTCGTCATTGTCTGTATTCGGAGCGGCCTTATAGCTCTTCACACCGTCTGTGGCTTGTTTGTGAAACCGGTTCTCACCGACGGACATGCTCATGTCCTTGCGTCTGAACCAGATGGCGCGACCGCATCTGAGGGGCGGATTGCCTGATGTGAACACGATCTGCTCGTCGGCACGCATGCGCAGCACCTCATGCGGCAGGATCAGTGGCCGGCGGCTGAGCTGCCGGGAACGTGAGCGCGAAGATCCCTTCATCCCAGACGAGCGGTTTGTCTGGTCGACTTCGACCGTCGTATCGCCGCAGCGTTTCGAGATATAGTCGGCCGTATCAGGATCGTTGATCGCAGCAAACGAGATCCACGATGCGGATTCGAACCATTTGCTCGTCGCGTCCCGCCCGCCATAGGCCTCGCGCATCTGGCCGATGGACTGGAAGATCATCGTCAGCGTGATGCCATATTTGCGCCCGGCGTCGCGTGCGGTCTCTAAGATGCGCAGATAGCCGAGCCTGGCGACCTCATCGAGCAGGAAGAGAGCGCGACCTTTCACATCGCCGTTCCGATTGTAGATGGCATTGAGCAGCGATCCGATAACCACACGTGCCAGTCCCGGATGGGCTTCGAGGACTTTTAGATCGAGCGCGATGAAGATGTCTGTCTCGCCTTTGGCGAGATCGCCGGTCGAGAAACTGTCGCCAGAGACGAGCGCGGCATAGTTCGAATAGGAAAGCCAGTGCGTCTCCTTCACCGCATTGGCGTAGACCCCGGAAAACGTCTCCGGCGTCATGTTGACGAAGACCGAGACGTTCTCCTTCACGAAGTGTGACTCCGACTGTTCGTAAATTTCCGTCAAACGTCCCCGCAGCTTGGGCTCCGGCTCCGAGAGATTGGCTCTCACCCGGCGCAACGTCTGGTCTTCCTCGTTCGTGTGACCGGACAGGCAGACGTCGGCGATGAGGGCCGTGAGAAGCTGCATGGCCGACGCGCGGAAGAAGTCGTCGCGCGCAGAGGTCGAGCGGGGATTGTCTGTCATAATCCACGTTGCGACGGCGACGATGTCCTCTTCTTTCGTGCTGCCATGTCGCCCAATCCAGTCGAGCGCGTTGAAGCCGACGCCTGACGCCGAGGGATCGAGAATGATCACCTTGCGGCCAGCCTTGCGGCGATGCTCTGATACCATCGGCGCGACCTCGCTCGACGGATCGAGGACGACAAGACCGCCACCCCACTTGAGCGCGGTCGGGACCGTTACCGACATCGTCTTGAAGCCGCCGGATCCGGCAAAGACGATACCGTGCGAGGAGCCGAACGAACCATCGAAGCATAGGAGCGGGTTCTTGCCCCCCTCGCCCCAGGTCGACGGATCGTCGGCGCGGAACGACACAGCCGCAACGCTATCGCGATCGACGCGATACCGTTCGCCGAGGACGATCCCGCCTGGCTCGGGGAAAAGTTTTGCAGCGTCCTGCACCTTCATCCAGTCGGCCTCGCCATGCACCGCTCGCTTTCCCCCAATCCGGCGTGGTGCGGCTTTGGCAAAGGCTGCGTTACCCTTCGTCGCGACGCGCAGTGCGAAGACGCCGGCGAGGAACGTCGTTGATGCGCCAAGCACCGTTGCGGGGTCCGCATATCCGAGCACGGATTGCCCTTTCGGAACGTTGCCAGATATCTCGGCCAGGCGGACCGCCTCGCGCAGGAGAGCGACCAGGATGGCCACACCATTTCCGCTAACGACGCCCCATCCTGCAGCCTTGATACCCACTGCGCCATTTGCCGCAAACAGGAAGATCGTGCCGATTGCCGCAGCGGTGGCATAGGGTAGCGCGAGGCCAATCCGCCCGAGCATCAGCTTGGCCAGCGCGGTCTTGCCGAGCGCGGCCAGCCAGTGTTCGATCCCCGGCATGAACACCACAACGGCGATCATCATCGCAGCCGGGATGGCAGCGAGGAGCAGTTTATTCACCGTCATGAGCGAACGCCTCCGCGCCTATCACTGTTAGGCGCGATTGCTCGGCATCGTCGCCCTTCAGGCGGCGACTGGCATCGATCAGCAGGCCGAGCAGTAGTGCCCGCTTCTCGTAGCGCAGTCCTGCCTTGACGATCAGGCCACCTAGTTCGATTTTTTCGCGCGTGTCTTTCTTTCGCGCGTCAGTCGTCTTCGTGCGGGCCATCCGTTCAAGCCTCACGACCGCTGCCCGCAGCAGTGCCAGTCTCGATCGTCGTGACCGTCTCGCCTGCGGTCCTGCCGTCACCGGCACTTTTCTTCCCGGTCGAAGCCGCCTTGCCTCCGCGAAGCCGCCCAGTGATCTCTTCGAACGCAGCCTGTAGCTCGATTTCCTCGATCTCGATCTCACCGAGACCGGCCTTCAGCGCGATCCGGCCGATGCGCTCGGCCTCGCGTGTTTCCGCATGTCTCAGTTGATCCTGCAATCTGGCGATTTCTTCCCTGATCTTCGATGGTGGTTTCTTCATTCCGGTCGCATCTCCCTGGAAATCTTGGGCGTCTGTTCCGCTGCAAGATTTCCTCAAAAGCACGTCTGAAGGAATGTGCAGATCTGCACGTCGGCAAAGCCGACACTTTGGAGGATGATCCCGCCGCTCGACGAGAGCGGATCCAAGGGCGCAATTATACGTCGCTGACGCGACGCCTTGCTCAGAGCCCGAAGTGGGGCCGACCATGGCCTGACCGCTCCCGACGAACGACGTTCAAACCGGGAGCTCTACTGCCGTGGCCATCGCCCATTTCTCAGCCAGTATCGTCAGCCGCGGCTCGGGCCGCAGTGCGGTGCTGTCTGCGGCCTACCGGCACTGCGCGAAGATGGAATTTGAGCGCGAGGCCCGCACCATCGACTACACCCGTAAAGAGGGGCTGCTGCATGAGGAATTCCTGCTCCCGGCCGAAGCCCCGAAATGGGTCCGCGCGATGATCGCCGACCGCTCTGTCGCTGGAGCTTCGGAAGCCTTCTGGAACAAGGTCGAGGCCTTCGAGAAGCGTTCCGATGCGCAGCTCGCTCGCGACCTGACCATAGCGCTTCCAGTGGAGCTGTCGTCCGAGCAGAACATCGCCCTGGTGCGGGACTTCGTTGAGACGCATATCCTCGCAAAAGGTATGGTCGCCGACTGGGTTTATCATGACAATCCCGGCAATCCGCATATCCATCTGATGACCACATTGCGTCCGCTGACCGAGGACGGGTTCGGATCGAAGAAGGTGGCGGTCACGGCCAAGGACGGCCAGCCGGTCCGCACGAAGTCCGGGAAAATCCTCTATGAGCTCTGGGCGGGTTCGACCGACGACTTCAACGTCCTGCGCGATGGATGGTTCGAGCGGCTGAACGATCACCTGGCGCTCGGCGGCATCGATCTCCGTATCGACGGCCGTTCCTACGAGAAGCAGGGTATCGACCTCGAACCGACGATCCATCTCGGCGTTGGCGCCAAGGCGATCGAGCGCAAGGCGCAGGAGCAGGGCATCCGGCCAGAGCTTGAGCGCCTCGAATTGAACGAAGAGCGGCGGAGCGAAAACACCCGCCGCATTCTGAACAATCCAGCCATCGTTCTCGACCTGATCACGCGAGAAAAGAGCGTTTTCGACGAGCGCGATGTCGCCAAGGTTCTGCATCGCTATGTTGATGATCCGGCTGTCTTCCAGCAACTGCTGTTGCGCATCATCCAGAACCCCGAGGTACTCAGGCTGCAGCGCGACACGATCGAGTTCGCGACCGGAGAAAGGGTGCCGGCCCTTTATTCGACCGGGGCGATGATCCGCGTTGAGGCGACGATGGTGCGACAGGCTTTGTGGCTGTCGAACCGGGACGGTCAAGCTGTCTCTAAAGCTGCTCTGGACGCGACGTTTCGGCGGCATGAGCGGTTGTCCCAGGAGCAGAAAGCGGCAATCGAGCGGATCGCTTGTCCCGCCCGGATTGCAGCCGTCGTTGGACGCGCCGGCGCCGGCAAGACCACGATGATGAAAGCCGCCCGGGAGGTTTGGGAACTGGCCGGATACCGGGTTGTCGGTGGCGCGCTTGCCGGCAAGGCGGCGGAGGGGCTGGAAAAGGAAGCAGGCATCGAAAGCCGCACGCTGGCATCATGGGAGTTGCGTTGGAACCGTGGTCGTGACGTTCTTGATGACAAAACCGTCTTCGTCATGGACGAGGCCGGCATGGTCGCCTCAAAGCAGATGGCCGGCTTTGTCGATGCCGTTGTCAGGGCAGGTGCCAAGATCGTTCTGGTCGGCGATCCCGAACAACTTCAACCAATCGAAGCGGGGGCTGCCTTCCGCGCCATTGTCGACCGCATCGGTTATGCCGAACTCGAGACGATCTATCGCCAGCGCGAGGACTGGATGCGCAAGGCGTCTCTCGATCTGGCGCGAGGCAACGTGGAAAAGGCGCTGACCGCCTATGATGCCAATGTCAGAATCACGGGAATGCGCCTCAAGGCCGAAGCGGTCGAGCGTCTGATCGGCGACTGGAACCACGATTACGATCAGACGAGGACAACCCTGATCCTCGCGCATCTGCGTCGCGACGTTCGGATGCTGAACATTATGGCCCGCGAAAAACTCGTTGAACGTGGCATTGTCGGTGAGGGCCATGTCTTCAAAACGGCTGACGGTGTCAGGCAGTTCGACGCGGGCGACCAGATCGTCTTCCTGAAGAACGAAGTGTCGCTCGGCGTCAAAAACGGCATGATCGCTCATGTCATTGAGGCCGCACCAAACAGGATCGTTGCTGTCATCGGAGAGGGTGATCAAAGCCGGCATGTAACGGTCGAGCAACGCTTCTACAGCAATCTCGATCATGGTTACGCCACCACGATCCATAAAAGCCAAGGCGCGACCGTCGACCGCGTGAAGGTGTTGGCAGGCCTCTCGCTGGACCGGCATCTGACCTATGTGGCGATGACCCGCCATCGCGAGGATTTGCAGCTCTATTACGGGACACGATCCTTCGCCTTCAATGGGGGGCTGAGCAAAGTTCTTTCCCGGAAGAATGCCAAGGAGACCACGCTCGATTACGAGCGCGGAAAGCTTTACCGCGAGGCGCTGCGGTTTGCGGAGAGCCGCGGGCTCAACATCGTCCAGGTGGCCCGCACGCTCGTGCGCGACCGGCTCGACTGGACGCTACGCCAGAAGACGAAATTGGTCGATCTCGGCAGGCGCCTTGCAGACTTTGCAGAGCGTCTCGGTCTGCACCATCCCTTAAAAACCCAAACGATGAAGGAGGCCGCGCCCATGGTCGCAGGCATCAAGACATTTTCCGGTTCCGTTGCCGAGACGGTGGAGCAAGAGCTCGATAATGATCCAGCCCTCAGACAACAATGGGAAGAGGTCTCGGCCCGTTTTACTTACGTCTTTGCCGATCCCGAGACCGCCTTCCGGGCCATGAACTTCGATGCTGTTTTGGCGGATAAGGAAATGGCCAAACTGGCGCTTCAGACGCTGACGACCGCCCCGGCGTCGATTGGACCGCTCAGGGGCAAGACCGGCATTCTTGCCAGCAAGGCAGACCGGGAGGACCGTCGCGTTGCAGACCTCAATATTCCGGCCCTGAAGCGCGATCTTGAACAGTATCTGAGGATGCGCGAGACCGCCGTGCAGCGGCTGCAGGCGGATGAACAGGTATTGCGTCGGCGCGTGTCGATCGACATTCCGGCATTGTCGCCGGCAGCACATGTGGTGCTGGAGCGCGTGCGTGATGCGATCGACCGCAACGATCTGCCGGCGGCCATGGCATACGCACTGAGCAATCGGGAAACCAAGTTGGAAATTGACGGTTTCAACCAGGCCGTCACCGAACGCTTTGGCGAGCGTACCATGCTCACCAACGCCGCGCGCGAACCCTCCGGAAAGCTCTTCGACAAACTCTCCGAAGGGATGCAGCCCGAGCAGAAGGAGCGGCTTAAGGAAGCCTGGCCGATCATGCGCGCGTCCCAGCAGCTCGCCGCTCACGAGCGCACCGTCCAGACCCTGCGGCAGGCCGAGGATTTGCGTCTCGCCCCGCGCCAGACGCCGGTGATGAAGCAATGAGGCGGCGGCTTCCCCTGTTCTTGGCCTGCGTGGGCGCAGTGATCGTGGGTCTAGCGGCAGTCGCCTATATAGGCGGCTTTCGGTTGAACCTGACACCGAGCGAGCCGCTTGGGCTCTGGCGTATCGTGGCCCTGCAGCGTCCGGTCGAGACCGGCTATCTCGTGTTCATCTGCCCACCGCCGACCGCGTCATTCGAGGAGGCACGCCGCCGCGGCTATGTCAGGCGTGGCCTCTGCCCCGGTGGCTTTGCGCCGTTGATCAAGACAGTCGCGGCACTTCCCGGACAGCATGTCGAAATCGGTGCTGATATCACTGTCGACGGCAGGCCTCTTGCCTCATCGATCGTTCGAACGAGTGATGGCGAGGGCAGGCCGATCACACCGTTCAAAACCGGCCTCGTGCCACTGAGACATCTGTATCTTCACTCATCCTTTGCGAGCTCCTATGATAGTCGGTATTTCGGGCCCGTTCCCGACTCGGGCCTTCTCGGCCTGGCGCGGCCGGTCCTCACGTTCGAACCGTAAGTGGCAGCGATCCTACCTGCTCATCGCCGTATCCGTCGCGTGCGGCTGGACTGCCTGGAGCGGCCATGTCCTGACCCTTCCGGTCGCGGTGCTGTTCCCAGCGCTCTGGGCGATGTCGCCGTCGCGGCTGACGGCGTTGCTCGTGTCGGCCGGATATTTTTTAGGCGCCTCGCGTGGGCTGCCGCAGGGTGTCGCCAACTTCTATGCCGCCGATCTCTGGCCCGGCCTTCTGCTGTGGGCAGCTGCTTCGCTCTCTTTCGCCTGCGTGCATGCAACGCTCTGGAAGGCGCAACCGGAAGGGAAATCTCCGGGAGAAGGTCGAACGGGATTGACAACGGCGGGGCGCTATCTGGCGGCGGCGATGCTCATGGGACTGCCGCCCCTCGGCATAACCGGCTGGGCACATCCGCTCACCGCTACTGGTGTGCTTTTTCCGGGATGGGGATGGTGGGGGCTGGTCGCGATGACAGCAGGCCTCGCGATGATGACATCGCGTTATTGGCCGGCTACCGCCATCGTCCTGGGAGGATTGTGGCTCTGGTCCACTGCCACGTGGACATCACCTGAACTACCCGAGGGATGGAAGGGCGTAGACCTCGAACTGGGCGAGATCCTCGGACGAGACGGCTCGCTCGACTATCACCATGGCCTGATCGCAACGGTGCGCGCGGCGGTATCAGTGAAAACCCGGCTCATCGTTCTTCCCGAAAGTGCACTGGGCTTCTGGACGCCGACCGTGGCAAAGCTCTGGAGTCAAAGCTTGCGAGGCTCGGAGCTCACTGTGATCGCCGGGGCGGCCGTCATTAATCCGGGCGGCTATGACAATGTCATGGTGGAGATTTCGGCTGACGAAGCACGAATTCTCTACCGCGAACGAATGCCGGTCCCGGTGTCCATGTGGCAGCCATGGCGGGCATGGACCGGGCAGGGCGGTGGAGCTCGCGCCGACCTCTTCGGCAATCCAGTCATGGGGATCGGCGGTCAGAAGCTCGCCGTGCTGATCTGCTACGAACAACTTCCCCTCTGGCCGGTCTTGCACTCGATGCTGCATTCCCCCACCGCAATCGTCGCCCCAGGCAACGGATGGTGGACCGCGGGAACGTCGATCGTCGCCATTCAGAACGCGAGCGTGGTCGCCTGGGCAAAGCTGTTCGGACTGCCCGTCGTCGCGGCTTTCAATAGATAAGGAGATGTTCGCGATGGTCGATGCCGCTCTCATCAAGGAATGCAGCGATCCCGGCCTGAAGCCGGCGATCGTACAGCAGTTCATCGAGCGGGCAGGGGCACCGGACCCGCTTGCGGTCACGGTCAGCTTTGGGAACCGGGTGGTGCCCGTGCCTAGGCCGAATACAGCGGAGGAGGCGTTGGCGCTGATCGGAGACAACCTCGGTCGCAATACCGTTCGCGTCGGGATCACACAATATCCCGCCGGGCTCAGCATTGTGGAGGCGGGCCAGATGAAGCCGGACCTGGTCGATGCTTGCGAGAACATGCGCATGGGCACGGCACTCTTCGCCAAGGTCTATCGGATCGTGACCAAATGGTATGGAAATCCAACGGCCAAGGATGTCCTGCCGCAAGTGTTAGATGATGCGATCATCGCCTGGCAGACAGGAAACTTTGAGGGGATGGCAGTGTTTCGGGCGGAGGATCCCGGTAAGATGAAACTCGCCGATCCAGAATCTGTGGAAAGGGGCGAAATTGAACCGATCATCGATGAGGCTCCGGCCAGTGGCAACGCCGAACGTGCGAAAAAGGACGATGCTCCATCCGATCCGACCAGTGCCGGCATTCGCATCGATCTGTCGGGGATCGGCGCTCGCAAACCATAGGACTGGGCCGGGACCTTACGTGTTCGTCACACCCAGCCTTTCGCTCAACTTCGTCATCAGGTCCATGCGCTCATGGAAAATGCCGACAACCAGCGCGGGCTCGTTGTCGCGCGGCAGACAGAAGACATAGTGGTGCTCGCAATGAGCCATGCGTAGCGTCGGATAGAGCTCGCCCACGTCTCTGAACGGTGGCTGCCCCGAGGCGAGCCGGGAAAAATCTTGCTCCAGCCTAGTAATGTAGCGGCGAACCTGCGCCTCGCTCCATTGTTTGCGCGTATAGCGAATGATTTCGCGCAGGCCGGTTTCCGCGCAATTCGCCAGGAATATAGGTTGTGGTCAACCGCGGCTATTCTTAGCCAGTTCCTCGTCAAGAACCTCGCTTACGCTACGGGTGGACACTTTTCCTGCCAGACTTTCACAGATGCGATCGCTCAGCAGCGACTTCAACTGCTGCCATGCCACTTCACCACATGCCACTTCACCATCCGCGTCTCCGGGAAAAAGGCGTGCGAGCGCATATTGCTTGATCGTCTTTCCCTGTAAAGCGGCAGTTGCCTTCAGATTTTGATGCTGCTGGTCGGTAATGTCGATTGTCAGTCGGCTCATACAACAAGCTCCGGATATTGTCACAAACCCACATTAACACAAATGTTGGTCAACTACCACTTGGCTTTGAAGGCTCCTCTCGGGCGATCGAAATAATCCGCGACCGTTCGCGTTTCACCAGCCGGCGAAGCCAGCAAAAATCTGTTTGCGACAGTTAGGCCCAGCGGCATGGTATGTTTTTTCAACCGAAGTCGATGTCGGACCTTGAGTAGCATCGGAGCTAGACGATCTACGAAAGCTATCTGATATCGTGGCGCTCTGGCAGCCAGGGCCGGTCAGCCGCGAAGGCGTCGACACACAAGCGGGCCTTTCGGAGGATGAAGCCAAGCCCGAAACGCCAGCCGGAGCTTCGGGATCCGATCCCAACACAGCAGGGATAAGGATCTACCTGTCCAGCATTGGTGCCAAGCGCTGACACCTTCGCATCTGCAGATCTGCACGGCCATTGTTCGTCCATCGCACTAGCGAAAAAAAAATACATATTCTATGAGGGCGGACAAGGCCGTACGCGTTGCCCCAGGCTGTCGAAACCTCTCGACGTTCAACGTTTACGGGGGCAAACCGCAGACAATATCAAGGGTTGAAACACAAATGGATTCGGAAGATTCAGAAGTGGCCACATGTAAACTGCGCCCGGTGATCGGGCTGACGGATGGCCTGGCAACGTCAGACCTCGAGAGGCTGACGGTCAATGCCATTCGGCTGCACAGGCAGCTCTTGGAGAAGGCGGATCAACTGTTCCAGGCTTTGCCAGAGGACTACAGGACGGGAAAAGCCAATGGCGGGGTTCAGCATCTCGAATATATCGAAGCAATGATCGAGATGCATGCACAGATGAGCGCGGTCAACACGCTCTTGGGCGTTCTCGGGTACATTCCCAAGATGGCCGCGAACTGATCCGGGTGTTTGGGTCAAGCCTGCATGAAAGATCAAGCGGAGTCGGACACCGGTCCTTCAGATCAGCTTTCTACGAATTGCGAGTGCGGTCAGTTGGGCTTTGCTCCGGACGTTGAAGCGCTTCATAGCCTCGCGGAGCTTGACACGGACGCTATTGTATTTGATGCCCTCCACATCAGCGATGTCCTCCATCGTCATGCCGACAGCGATCCATCTGAGATAGGTCGCCTCTTTAGGATCAAGCCAGGCGGCATCTTCCACGGTCGGAGTGGTTTGAAGGAACGATATGCGGGCATGGAGTTGTCCGACGGCAGCGGCGGCTGCAACCGCGTCAATCTCACGGTCGAGATCGATTGAAGGCCTTTCTGATGCTAAGGTGAACATCGACATTGAGCCGTTGGCAGTCTTGATCGGAACAGTGAGGCCGGAGCGGATACCAAAATCGGCAGCGTGCGCGTAGAAAGCACGCTCTTCCTTAGATTGCTTCGCACGATCCTGTTCCCCGGACCACGCAAAAACTTGCTTTCTGGATTTCGCGCGCTTGACGACCGGATCGAGCTTATCCAGGCTCTTCTCGAAATATGTCGACCGCCACTCGCGATGATAATTGGTGACTGCGATGCTATGCTTGTGCTGGATGTGCAGATAGGCGTAGCCGGTGAAGCCAAAATGTTGGGCGAGGTCGGAAAGGCCCTGCGTTAGAATGCTTTCGTCGCCTTGTATCGCCGCAAGATCGGTCAGCTTGTCCAGCCAGTGCTGCATTTCTCACTCCGTTTTGGTGATTGGGTGAAACAGGCCACGCGAGCCACTCAGAGCTTGTTATAACACTCATTTTAGAATAAATCTAAAATCGCATAATCTATCTTATGGAACTTTTCGTCAGATCGGCTTATTTGCGGCTTGCTGGAGTGCCGATATATGATCGGTACAAACCACATTCACGAGAACAAGCAGAACTGCGGTGTGCTCGCCTAGCCATTCGAGTGCCTCCGCGCTGATTTTGTAGTGGTTCGAGTAGCGGGCCTTCACATAAGCTTCGTTTATGACATTGAACGCCGCTCGTTCCCTGTGATGCTCGCGGGGAAATGCTTCCGCCAATCGGCGGTCCTGTTCCTCGGCGAAAGAACGCAAGATTTTAAGATTGTGAGATGGTGGAGCGTAGTTGGTTAGGGTCAATAGAACGCACGAATATGCCTGCTCTAGAGATTGGTGCAGGAGAAACGCGGCCTCCTTGCTATCGCCTTCCTGAACATAGAAACCAAAGCCTTTGTGGTATTTCGATGCGGTTGAGAATCTTTGATCAAAGTGCTCTTTTGCCACCCGCAGCCGTTCACTCGGTTCCAATTCTTTGGGTTCGGCCAGTGGTTCGTCATTCAGCTCGTAAAGGACGATGCCTTCCTTGCGAATATCCGAGAAGAAATGATGGCCCTCCTTCAACGAGGTATTCACCTCGCGCAGCGAATGCACGATGAACTGAACCGGTAATTCTATTTCCTTATCCCGTATCAACCTGTCGTCCGCTTTGTGCCAATACTCTGCAAAATCCGTGAGCTTGCGGTTGTTGACGATGATGAGAATGTCGAAATCGGATCTGTACCCTTTCGATGTGAAGGGCTCATCCACATAGGTTGCCTTGGCATAGGATCCGAACAATATGATTTTCAGGATCCGACCGCGTTTTTTGAAGTCTGCGGTCGCGTCCTTCAATGCGTCTTCGAACTCCTCGTGAAGGATTTCGAGAGCTTTCGAAAGCTGCCGCTGTTTTTGTGGAGGAATGTGGTCAATCGTGTTTTTCATGGTCGATAAAGGTCTTTTTGCGCGACGACAAGGACATGTTTCATGCATCAGTTCAGTAGTTTACATCACCCGTGCCAAACCACAAATGCATACCCATCACCTCTCTCTCAGCAAATCTCGTAACAGCAATAGCGGCCTTTGGTTTGCGGGTGTATTCGGTTGGTTGCTCGCGAGAGGGTCATGCTTTTCCGACGCGTGGCGCCCCGTCTTCCCTACTCCACCGTTTGAAAATCCATAGCATCAGATAGGGCCGCGCAAAGATCATGGACCTGTTCGGATGTATGGTCCGCAGTAACACAAACACGAATTCCTGCCCTTCCCTTTGCAACAGTGGGGAAAAAGATAGCAGAACCGTAAATGCCCCTGTCCAATAGTCCTCTCGTGACAGCCACGGCACGTTCCTCCGAACCAAGATCGACTGTGCGGATAGGCAATGGTGCGCCCGCCTGTTCTGTGCACAGAAGCGAGTCCAGCAACTCAATGTTCGATCTGAGCGCGGTTTGTCGCTCGGCGAGCTCTTCACTACGATGGATCGCCGCCGATCCAAGCGCTGCGCCGATTGCCGCGACGTTGAGTGATGCAGAAAATGCGTGCGCTACGGCAAAGCGTCTGAAGAGCTCCTCTTGCCGTGCCGTGCCCAGCATCAGCATCCCGCCCGAGGCACCAAACCCCTTTCCCAGAGATGCAGCAATAATTGTCCGCGTGCCGAGATCGCTGCCGAAGTGTGACCGGGCAAAACCCTCGCCTTGTTTCCCCCATATCGAGATCCCGTGAGCGTCGTCAATATAGAGGAAAAGGCCATATCGATCCTGCAAAGAGAGCAAATCGTGCATCGGTGCATTTCCGCCCATGGAATAGACACCATCACAGATATAGGCGACAGATTGGTTCGTCTTGCAAAGATCTTCCAGCATATTCAGATCATTATGTCCAATTGTGCGGACCTGCGTTTCCAGCGCTATTGTACCCTTGTGGAACGCCAGTGTCGCATGTGCGTGCCGATCAAAGGCCATCAGCGGCCTGACCCCACCCGTGAGGTGGCCCGAAGCGACAATGGGTAGTGCACCCATGTTCGCTGCCAAGACGGTGGTATAGGTTATGACCCTAGCCTGGAAAAGGTCCGCAAGCGTCATCTCCAGATCACGAAGTATCGCGAAATTGAGCCGGGTTCTCGCGCAGGACCAATGCAGGGCTCTGTATTCCTGCAATGCCTCAATTGCTCCGTCAACCACCATTGGATGATTGTCGAGCCCAAGATAGGAACACCGGACGAAATCGGTGACCCGCTGAGCGTCTACGCCATCGAAGACGATATCGACCTCCCTGCCCGGCCGCGGCTGAGCATAGAGTGCCATCAGTCCTTGATAATGCGCAGCGGTGAAATAGCCTTCCGCGTGACTTATAAGTCCGGCTGTGTTTCGGTGCGTACTACGACGGTCTTCACTGGTGGGCATCTCTTTGATCCTTGATCGTAACGGATGACGGCAGGATCGGTGAATGGACAAATTGATCAACAAACGGTTGCAGAATCTTTTGAGAAAGCTTTGTGAAAGCTGTTGTCATTGAATCATATGAACCGCACTTTCATCCCCTTTTACCAATTCGATTGCGTAACCGCTGGAGCGAGCAGTCCGGATCACATTTGATCCCGTCGCCTTTTTGAGGTGCCGTCTGATGCGGCCTATGTGAACGTCGACAGTCCTTGGCTGCACGTAGACTTCCTGTGGCCACGCCGCCGCAATCAAATCGTCGCGACTGAATATCCTGCCTGGGTCGGTGAGTAGATGTTCTAGGAGCTTGAATTCAATCGGACCAAGGAGGAGTTCTGCTCCGTTGACCGTCGCGCGCTTGCGCTCTGGCCAAAGCTCGATGTCTCCAAGCTTCAGACGAGTGTCCGACAGCGGTACTGATCGATCCGTTTGAGCAGGATTAATGCCATTGAGAAACGTAAGAAGATGTGGCGGCCAGAAAGGACGTATCAAGCACTGGTCTGCCCCTGCACGCATGAGGGCCATATAGGTCTCGGTCTGCCCGTTGGGAATAACTGCTAGGACCTGCAGGCTTTTCCCTGACGCGCTGTATTTTATGCGATGACAAATCATGCTGGCGTCTTCGCCATCGGCGTCTACATCGATGATGAGTCCAACGATATCGGGATCTGCACATCTAATGTCTACATCCGTTTCGTTGCACAACACTGCTCTTATGCCCTCCGTCGATAGAATATGCTTCAGGATAGCGAAGTAGTCAGCACTTCGTGTGATGATGGCGACTGCTGTTGTCGTATCGAAATTCTGTTGCATTCCAGCTCCCCGACATTTAGCCATGATAGGCGTTTATGATGTCACAAAAAATATACAAATTATGGTTACAATGCTAAATCTCTGAGGGGAATTAGAAGAAATCACCATATTTTGTCTTATTGACTTGATATTGAATATATTTTTGTGACATCAATAGCGCGCTTTTGACTGTCGTGATATGGAGGGTGGAAATTTTTGTAACCGCGATGACTTGCCAGGGGCGAAAATGCAGCTGTTTGACAGTCCTGCATCTCTGAAACGAGGCTAAACGCCCGGCAATTCAAGATCCTGCGCCAGGCTCGTAGGAGGTTACATGCAGATTAGAGTCAGTACCAACGTCGACAACGGCCTCGGCGAGGCGATCTCGACGCATTATGATGCATTCGATATGGCATCCGCAGCATGCAAACTATTTGGTGCAAACGCAGCACTTGCGGTCGCATTCAGTGCCCTTGATGCACGCCTTGACGGCAGAGACAGTGATTTTCGGTTCTGGACGTCCGTATTCCACACACTGACGCGCGATTGACGCAAACAGGCTCATCGACCTTTTGCGGCGGCGTATCCGATTGATCGAACCGTTCGGATCACGTTGTCGCCGGACCGGTTCAACGCCTGCCTGATCCGGCCGACATGGATGTCGACCGTACGAGGCTCCACGATCGCTCCGGTGGGCCAGCAACACGCAATAAGTTCGTCACGACTGATGACTCTATCAGCGTGTTTCGCAAGATGAACAAGCAGCCTGAAATGTAATGGTGAAAGAGTGATGTCAGCATCTCCACGGCGGACGCGTATTGCCGCCAGATCGATTTCGACATCCGCCAACGTCACTGTATTATTGTATTTTGCTTGGGGTTTTGAAACTTCGACGAATTGAAGAGAGTTAAGCAGGTCCAACGGATCGAAGGGGCGTTTCACCACATGGTCGAAAAAGCCGAGGTTCGCTTCGTCGATTGGTTTAGTTCCAAGAGGAAGACCGATAATACGTAAGTCTGGCCGTTCTTTTTTTATCACCGAGGAGGTGCGGAGTAGATCATCTGCCGCAAGGCAGAGAAGGATCGTGTCAAGCTTGGCATGTGCTGGCGGTACCGCGTGCAGCAAAACATCGAGATTGGGTACCAGATCCACACCATGGCCCGCCTCTTCAAGTATGTACCGTAAAATGAGATAAAATTCGGGGTCTGTCGTGTGGATAAGGAGCGAGTGGCGCACATGCATCTCCCATAAAGCTGTGTTCTGCTGATCGCTCGGTCGTTATGCGGGCGTGTATTCGCCACCATTGATGTCAACGATAGCTCCATTGATGAAAGCTGCTTCGTCGGAGATGAGGAAGCCCACCAGCGCCGCAACCTCGTCGCTTTCTCCTGCTCGTCCAGCCGGTATTCGTTTTGCAGCTTCGAGATTAACCTGGCCTGTTCGGCTTCCCGTCATCGGCGTGATAATGCGTCCGGGTGCGACGACATTGACGGTAATGCCGTTTGACGAGACTTCACTGACAAGCGCGCGGGCGAGACCACTAAGTCCGGCTTTTGAGGCGGCGTAGGCCGCTCCAGCAATCATCGGTCGAGTACGCCCTGCAAGTGACCCTATCAGCACAATACGACCGAAACCATTGGCAACCATACCGGGAATTGCAGATTGGCAGCAGACCATGGCCCCGGTCAGGTTCACGTCGAGCACATTCTTCCATTCATCCAGATCGATTGACACAAAAGGCTGGGCCGAGCCATCCGGCCCTTTGGGCGAGATGCCCGCGCAATAGACAAGAATGTCGGGAGCAGACCACTGGCACTCAAGATCCTTGAAGAAACCCCTCATCTCACTCTGGCTTCTCACGTCGCAGCATTCGACCATGGCACGGTTGGACTCGATTTCACTTCGAAAGGTGGAGCGCGCGGCTTCTGCCGCGCCCTCCGTGTGTCCAAACAGTGCAACCCTATGGTCAAGGCCGAGGAGGTGATGCGCAACCGACAAGCCAATACCTGAGGTTCCACCGGCAACGACGGCCACCCTGCTTCTACTAGTTTGCATCATGCGGCGCTGTCCATCTGCGCGAACAGGGAGATGGCCGGGTGAGCCTCTGGATCTGTGACCACTTCAATGAGCAATGGAACGTTGCGACCGCTGATTTTTTTGATTTGGGCTTCAAGTTCCCGTGTCTGGCTGATCCGGACGGCCTCACATCCACATGCCTGTGCGATTTTGACATGATCCACCTCCGCAAAATGGCACGCGGTCGTGTACTTGCCAAACTTCACGGTTTCCGCGTCACGCTGAAAACCAAGAATACCGTTGTTGAGTACGATAATCGTAATTGGAATTTGCATGCGTACCAGCGTTTCGAGCTCCGCCCAGCTATGTGCAAATCCGCCATCACCCACCAATGCAACAACATCAGAATGTGGTGCTGCGACTTTTGCCCCGATTGCAAGCGGCACGCCCCACCCAAGGCCAGCAAGCCCACGGGGTGTGATAACACGTGTTTTTTCTGATGCCACCCTCAACTGACCTAGAACCCACATCGAGGAATAACTGGCGTCCGCAACAACCGTTGTGTTTTCGCCGATGATGTTTTGGAGTTCAGCCATGACCCTTTCAGGGCGCAGCGGGCTTGCATCGGAGCCGTAGAAAACCTGACGATCGTTGTTGAAGTTTTCCCAGCATGCGCGGATGCGCTCACTGAGTGCCTCGCGCGATCCGGACCTGAGATGCAGATCGCAAAGCTGGATCCTTTCACGTAGCCCTGCAAGGGTCTCGCGAGCGTCGCCGACAAGTCGGATTGCTTCGTAGTTTCGGCCCACCTCCTGAGGATCGGCATCTATGTGAATGATATCAGCATCTGGATGATATTGACGCCAGCTGTCAGTACCATTCTGGTTGGTCCTTGTGCCGACCAGAACGACAAGGTCTGCCTCCCGCACCATTTCGACTGTATGTCGGCCAAGTGATCTTGGTCCAACCAGTGATGCCAAAACGCCTGCGGACAATGGATGCCACTCGTCGACCGCACCCTTGCCCATATTGGTCGTGAAGACGGGTAAAGAGCCCTCGTCCTGGAGCATTCGCAATTGCGGTGCAGCACCGGAGGCGTGGACGCCGCCGCCCGCAATCACGACCGGTGCTCTCGCGGCAGCGATCGCCTGCGCTGCAATGTCGAGATCGTTGTCGGCAGGACGGGGTCTGTCCAGTGGCCAATGGCCAAGATTTTTTCGACGGGCTTTTGAGGAAGCAACGCCTGCGGATCGAAGCAAATCTGCAGGCAACAGCAGGGCGGCGGGGCCGGCGCGACCTGATGTTGCTGCGGTGAAAGCGGCATCGACGTAGTCTTCCACGCGCTCTTCAACCGACAAACGTCGAACCCACTTCGTGCAAGACTGGAAAAGACTGATGTGATCAAGATCCTGAAAAGCGTTGCGATCGGTCTGTTCGCGCTCCACATCCTGCACAAGGGCAACAACCGGAACGCTCGCCTTGAGTGCCTCTGCCAACGGAGCGACGAGCAGTGCAGCAGCTGGCCCATTCTGGGCGGCCACGATCCCGACCTTGCCAGAGCGCCGGGCATAACCGTCAGCCATGGCGCCGCCCATATTCTCCTGCCGGTAGGATACTTGTCTAATGCCAATATTCTCAGCTGCAAGTATGACAGCGGACGGAAGGCTTTGGCCAAATATGACCTCGACGCCATGCCGCTTCAGCGCAAGCGCGATCCGTTCAGCGACGGTGGTTGTATGAGTTTCACGGTCCATCAGGCTGCCTCCCCGGCACACGTTTTGAAATTTACGAGGAAATCGTCGAAGACGGAGATGATGTTGCTCACGTCCTCTTCAGTCATTGGTGTTGAAATCGACGCCGCTGCTCCGCATGGCATCAAGATGCCGTTGCTTAAGAAGTGGCGGCTCAGCATCTTCAGGGCATTCTCCCCGGCTGGCGTCGGCAGGCTTTCGCGAAACGAAGAGGGTTCGGATGCCCTTGCGTGAATGCGAAAAAGGGATGCTGCTCCCGTGACACACAAATCGACACCATGATGCGCAATCCTTGACCTTAACCCGTCACGCACGAAATTGCCGAGACCTTCAAGATGTTCGAAAGCCTCTTCGTTTAGCGCTTCCATGGCGAGGCGTCCCGCAAGCATCGAAACCGGATTGGCCGAGAAAGTACCGCCTTGGGGTACAACTGGTTTGCCTCCAGTTTTGCCGAACATCGACATAATTTCCATGCGGCCTCCTATTGCGCCAACAGGAAAACCACCACCGATGATCTTGCCCATCGTAACAAGGTCTGGCTCAAGGCCGTACCGTGCGGAGGCGCCCGCATGCCCTTGTCGAAGGTTAAGGACTTCATCGGCGATGATGACAATTCCGTAGCGCTTGCCAACGGCGTTGACTGCTTTCATGAACTCCGGCGTCGGTGGTATCAGGCCCGCGCGACTTGGCATCGGATCGATAAGGATAGCCGCCAGACGCTCCGAGTGTTTCGATACCTGCTGTTCCAGATTCTGGACGTTGTTAAACTGAATGACGACCACATCATCAAGCACACTTTCAGGCGTTCCAAGATATGCGCCGCGGGGCGTGGTCTTCGATGCAGACTGGCCAGCCTCAGCCCAGTCATAAGCTCCGTGATAAGCGCCTTCGATCCTCGCAATTGCGACGCGACCAGTCGCAGCCCGTGCAGCTTTGATAGCGAACATCACCGCCTCTGTTCCGCTAACGACGAAACGCAGATGTTCGACAGCGGGAATACGGTCGATCAGCAGTTCTGCTAGATCGATTTCGTGGGTCATAGGATTCGCGAAACAGCTTCCCACCCGCAAAAGATCAGCAACAGCCTCGGTTATGGGGGGGAAAGCGTGTCCGTGAATCAGTGTGGTGAAATTATTGTTGAGATCAAGCATCCGATGACCATCAATATCGGTCACGTACGCACCTTCTCCATACGAAACAAAGATCGGGTGAGGATCCAGCTCGATAGTGGAACGTGTTACTCCCCCCGGAAAAACCGATTGGGCCCGTTCAAAGAATTCGATCGACCTTTGCCGCGTGAGTGCAAGGTTACGAACAGCATTTCTAGGTGATTGCATTGCTCCTCATCCTTCCATGGAGAAAAACGGGCAAAGTTTACCCGTCCTTCACAGTTTTGTTGCAACAAAAATATGAAGAGTCAATATGTGACGTCAATTTTAGGTATAGTTCTTAGTCCGAGCTATCTGACGCCGCGGAACGCAGTTTTCGGTAGCCTTCCCGGATGTCATTCTCAATAGCAGCCCTCACGCCTGTCGGGTCCCGGTCTGCCAGCGCTTCAATTGCCACCATGTGATTGTGAACGCCCTGGCGGTGTTGCGCATACTCTGGATAAAGATTGAGAAGCGTCGGACCGATCCTTACCCAGAGTGATTCAATCATACTCAAAAGACCAGGCATTCCCGAAAGCTCGTATATTGCAAAATGAAATTCTTTGTTATGCCAGAGTGCGTCATGATAGCGGCCAGTCTCAAGGCTACCGTTTATAAGACGCTGAATATCTTGAAGTTTTAATACAGTTTTCTCGTCGAAGGTCCTGGCGCCGTACTCCGCCGCTACACCTTCAAGCGCTATCCGCGTTACCGTGATATCGCGCAATTGCGCTTTGGTCAGTGTTGGCACTACCAGTGTCTTGGGCCCAGAGAAGATGAGCGCAGACTCCGTGATCAGCCGGTTCAGGGCATCGCGCGCAGGTGTTGTACTCACGTCGAGTTCCCCGGCTACGCCGCGCACTGTGAACTTATACCCTGGAGGGTAGGCGCCGCGGATCATCCTCTCGCGAAGGATATCATAGACTGCGCTCCCCATTCTCTGGTGGGGCAGGTTTGCATCACCCTCTTGACGTGAATTTTCGACCATTTTACCTCCATAGCACGTTGACTCGTCATATTTTTGATGTCACAAAAATCAAATACAAAGCTTTTGCGAAGGCTATGTGACATCAAAGATTGGATATCATTGATTTCAGATGTTGTCGCATCGGAAAGCAGAATAACGCTGCATCTGGTCAAAACGAAAATCAGGATTTGGGAAAGCACTAATAAAAGGGGACTCAATTGATAGGCGAAGCATTAAATCTCGAGGGCCTGGTAAAGAGTTACGGAGATACGATTGCGGTGGATGGAGTTGAAATCCGTGTATTGCCTGGAGAATTCGTTTCGGTTCTTGGACCGTCGGGGTCCGGCAAAACTAGCGTTCTGACAATGATCGCAGGTTTCGAGCGCCCGTCTGCAGGGAGGATCACTATCGGTGGCCGGGATATTACTAACCTTGCACCGAACAAACGCAATATTGGGATGGTTTTCCAGAAATATGCACTCTTCCCCCATCTCACGGTACGTCAGAATATCGCATTTCCTCTCAAGCTCCGATCGAAGTGGAAGTCGGGATGGAAACAACGGGCCGACGAGATGTTGGAACTGGTGCAGATGGGCCATCTTGCAGACAGACTGCCTTCAGAACTTTCTGGCGGCCAGCAACAACGTGTGGCCGTGGCACGTGCGCTAGCGTTCGAGCCCCCGGTGATGCTTATGGACGAGCCTCTCGGCGCACTCGATAAAAAACTGCGGGAAGCAATGCAATTCGAGATCAAGCGAATTCAGAAACAGGTCGGAGCAACCGTCCTCTACGTCACCCATGACCAGGAAGAGGCGCTGACCATGTCAGATCGGGTCGCGATCATGCATGCTGGACGTGTCGTCCAGATGGGAACCCCTGCTGCGCTTTATCATGAGCCATCCAACCGCTTTGTTGCTGATTTCATTGGGAAAATGAACTTCCTTGACGGAAAAATCCTCTCTGTGGAGCATGACAAGGTGCTTATACGACTATCCGGGGATGTGGTCGTTCGCACCACAGCCAGTTCACAGGTCGCCCTAACAAAACCGCGAGAAGGCGAGAACATATGCTTTGCGATGCGGCCTGAGCGATTGGCACTCATGAGCCGCGGATCTCGGACCCTTGGAGCAATACCAGGTGTCATCGAAAGCTCCGTCTTCACCGGCTCGTTCCACGTTTTCCTTGTCCGGCTGGAATTGCCTGGATCACCAGCGGTCGAGGTTCAGGTGGTCACAGGCAGGGAAGCGGAGTTCTCGATAGGTCAAAGCGTTGATCTTCTACCCGATCCGGAAGCAGCCAGCTGTTTTCTTGAACATGAGAGGCGCGCAGCATGACTGCTTTCTCTATCGCCCGTCACGCGCCTCGCAAAATGGCTCATAGGCTGTTTTCATCGAGCACTGCAAAGACTTACCCTCACGCTACAGCACTTCTCTTGCTGTCGCCGGCAGCAGTGTTCCTGATTGCGGGGTTCGCTTATCCGCTCGCCAAGCTCGTGGCTATTAGCATGCCAGCGATGAGCCTGGAGTACTATCAGCGCATCTTTAGAGAACCCCTCTATCTGGACGTTCTGCTCTCGACTGTATTTATCGCACTCGTTGTTATGTGCGCCAGCCTTCTCCTTGGCTTTCCTGTGGCCTACGCCATGGCACGACTAAAAAAGCCGTGGGCGACAATTGTAACAGCGTGCGTGTTTATCCCGCTTTGGACATCCGTCCTGATCCGATCATACGCGTGGATTATTTTGCTTCAGCGCAACGGCATCATCAACCAAGCTCTGGTCTCAGCAGGCCTCCTGGATGAACCTTTGCGAATGATCTACACGCAAGGTGCAGTCATTTTGGCTATGACGCATGTCCTTCTTCCCTTCATGATATTGCCGATCTTCGCCGCGTTGCGGGCAATTCCGGACGAGTATGTGAAGGCAGCCAGAAACCTTGGCTCGGGCCCTGCACACGCATTCTGCAAGGTTACGGTTCCATTGAGCCTGCCTGGCATATTTGCAGGCTGTGTCATGAGCTTTGTTCTTGCGCTTGGATTTTATGTCACACCGGCACTCGTCGGAGGTGCAGGTTCACTCATGATGGCGACGCTGATTGGCCAACAGACCATTGTCTTGCTGGATTGGCCTTTTGCAGCAGCCCTCTCTACAACACTTCTCATCGTCACACTCGCGGTAATTGTCGCGTTCCGCAAGACACTATCGTTGAGCAAGGGGCTGAACAATGGCATCTGACAACCCGACATTTGAAACGCAGTTCCTGACCAATTCTCTAGGGTCATCACGAGGGTCTCGTCGCAGCATTGTTGCCACGTATGCTGCAGGCCTTTTGGTCTGCGCAATCATGATCTTTCTTATTTTGCCGACATTTCTGGTCATTCCAATGAGCTTGAATGAAAGCAGCTATCTGGCGTTCCCACCACAAGGGCTGACTTGGAAGTGGTATGCCGCGTATTTCTCTGACCCAGATTGGATGGCTGCCACGGCATTCAGCCTCCAGATCGCTCTGGCAACATCGCTTGTTGCGACCGTCACGGGGACAATGGCCGCGTTGGCTCTCGCAAAGAGTAAACTTCCCTTCAAGGGTTTTCTGCAAGGCTTGGCTCTGGGGCCTATGATCGTGCCACACGTGGTCCTCGGTGTCGCACTTTACCTCGTCTTTTCGCCCTGGAGGATGACCGGGACGCTCAGTGGCTTTGTGATCGCCCATACGGTTCTGGCCATACCCTATGTCATGATTGTGGTCGGAGCGGCAGTTCAGAAGTTCGACTCGTCATTGGAACTGGCGGCACTGAACTGCGGTGCCAATAGAGTTCAAGCCTTCTTTCTTGTCATGCTGCCCAGCATCGGGCCGAGCGTAGCGTCGGCTTCCGTATTTGCCTTTCTAGCTTCTTTCGACGACGCGACAGTTTCGTTCTTCATATCTGACATTGGGGGCAAGTCGATCGGACGCAAGATGTTTGAGGATATCGATTTCAATCTGACACCTGTCATCGCTGCAGCATCGACAGTGCTCGTTGCTATCTCGCTTGCACTGATGACCGGAGCACAACTGTTGACATCACAACGCAGACGCTGACTCAACTTTACAAATAAAGGGAATTGAAATGATCAAACTGGATCAAACGCCGAAGGCTTGCCTGAAATCAGGTCTTGGGATGATGTTGGCACTCGCTTTCACAACATCTCTTAACCTCACCAATGCACATGCAAACGAGCGCGTCGTCATCGCCACGACGGGTGGCACCTATGAAAAGGCCCTGCGGGACGCCTGGTTCATCCCCTTCACCAAGGAAACTGGGATAGAAGTTGTTACGGTATCTGCCACAGACGCGGAAAAACGAGCCAAGGTCACGGCCATGGTACAAACCAACAACGTGACATGGGACCTCTATCTGGACGGGGAAATTCAGGCAGGATCCGACGCTCATCATAAAATAACTGAGGATCTCTCAGAATATTGCCGGCAGTTCGATGTTGAAACTCATCTCGTGGCCGACGCGTGCACACGCGGCGGGGCGCGATTGCAGTCGACCGCTACCCTGTTGGCCTACAAGCCAGGCGGAAATGGCAGTGACCCCAGAACATGGGCGGATATGTGGAACGTTGAAAAATTTCCAGGTGGGCGAGCATTCCCGAACTTCGATGACCCTTGGCGGGTGCTCGCCGCGGCATTGCTTGCTGATGGCGTTGCGAAGGAAGAGCTTTTCCCAATCGACGTTGATCGCGCATTCCGCAAGCTGGATGAAATTCGACCCGCTGTCCAACTGTGGTGGAAGACCGGTGACCAAAGCGTGCAGGGCTTTCGCAACGATGAGTATCGCCTCGGACAGATATGGCTGACACGGGCTAAAGCGCTGCAGGCTGAAGGGTTTGACATTGGCTGGAGTTACGACGGAGCTTTCCTCGTGGGCGACCGCATCGCGCTCATTCGAGGTGCGGAAAACCGCGAAAATGCTTTGAGGCTGATCACGTACTGGCTAAAAAACCCATCGGTTCAGGCGAAGGCTTGCGAGACCCTTTCGTGCACTCCTCCAAGCCAAATAGCAATTTCTATGATGTCTCAGACAGCCCGCGACAGTCTCCCATCATCGTCAGATGTCGAGCAGCGCATTATCGTACCTGATGCACAATGGATCAATGCGAACATGAGCATGCTGATACAGCGCTGGAATGAATGGATCCGCTGATCTGTTCCGTAGGAGTCGAGGCACGCTACTGCCTCGAAAGAACGTCAGGTCTCACGGGAGAATGCAGCCGGGCACCATGTCGTGCAGGAGGTGTCTTCGCTCAGAATCGTCGAAGGCACCCTCTGGCAACGGGTGAAGGTGCGCCAGGAGAACTGGCGCACGGGCTAGGATAGAGTTGTCACCGTTCGGCCGGACAGCTTCAATCCGCACAGGTGCTAAGGATCGGTGTCATCAGCCTGACATGCGTATCGACACGTTCGAGAACTTTCTGCGGCACGACTTGGCGTTCCGGCAGTGACCACCAAAGTTCGTTGACACGCTCGACCGTGTCGGCCACTGCCCTGAGGACGGCTGCTTCCGGCAGGCGGGCGCGATTGGAGAAGGCTTTCCAACGCTGTACCGTCATCGCCTTGAAGGGGCGCTCGCCGGCAAGCGACAGCGCCATAGCATCTGCGGGGATGTAAGGCACTGTCGAGAGTAGGTCGTAGACAGGCGCGAGTTGCGGCGTGTCGCCAGCTTCGCGATAGATGAGCGACCAGTTCTTGAGGTGCATGTCGCCGTTGCCGGTGATCGCAGCGAGAGCCAGCCTGCGGACGAATTCGAGTGCGGCCGCAGACGAAACGGCCACGTTTAAGGCTGCGGCGATATCATGATAGGCGGCACCTTCGTACTTCCGCGAAGGATTGACGCCGAACACCTGCGCGAAATCCTCGATATGGATCCGCTCGCCGTTTGCGCCGCGATCGAAACGTTTGACGAGCAGGACTTTTCCGTCCGACAGCGTCTCGAACTCCTTTGGAATACCTTCGAACTCCGATTGCTCGACCAGTTCGCGTTCCGGGACCTCCATTCCGATCGCTTCGGCCAATGCGAGATTGGCATATTCGTTTTCCGACACGCCAGGAAACGAGGTCGATGGAAACTTGGCTATGTATGATCCCTGGTCGTCACCGAGCGGCAGCGTTAATCCACCCCCCTTTCCAGTATTCTTGATCACGGAAAGCTTCATCTGGACGCCGGCGAGCGAAAACCGTGCTTTCGGCTTGGGAGCAGACAGGTTGTCGAGACACGCAACGGTTCCGTCACTTGGCACGACGCGGACAGCCCCCGGCAGGTCCGAGCCGAGTGCGACGAGCAGGTCGAAATCGTTGCCCGCACGAACACCCCCCGCGTGGTGTTTTTCCATCGCCTCACGCAGTTTGTCTTCTGGGAGCAGATTGGCAAAGAACGTCGGCAACGCTCTGGCAACGGGTTTCGGGTCCTTGCGCAAGCCGCCAGTGGCTGCGCGAAAAGACAGGCTGAGCACCGGGAAGCCGCCGGTCGCGCGATAGCTGCCCTCGAAGCTGAAGGCGTTGAAGTCGCCAGGCGTCCGAACGATTGTGCCGACCCTCATATCGTTCAGCAGCACGTTGAGGGACGAAATCGATCGGGGATCGGAGGATGCCTCAGACATTCTCATTCCCGTCTGGATGAGCCATGAATGCTGGAAGATCATCAAGATCGTCATGCGGCCGCATTAGCGCATCGACGGCCGGTACCATGGCTTGTGGTATGAGCATCAACTCAAGGCTAAGCGCGCGGGCAATGTTGATCAGGGTCGTTGTGCGCGCGGCACTACTTCCGGCTTCTATCTCACGATAGCGAGGACGCGATATACCCGCCATGTCGGCAACCTGCTCCTGCGTCAGTCGCTGGACTTTTCGCGTAGACTTCAGCAACTGCCCGATTTCCAACAGGGCATCTGACTCAGACCGTGCCATCTTACCTACCCAAACGTTTTCCTGAAGGGAACAAGCCATCTCAAACATTCTGAGCTCGGTCAACATAAAAGAAACTAAAACGGATCAATCTTTGCAAATTGATCCTTTTAAATATCATCTATCGGTTTTCGAAATGGATTCCCCTCGGTCCGCAAGCCGTATCTCAACATAAATGCTATGTTAAAAGCAGGCCCTTATTCCCGCTCGCCCTCAGCACTGGTGCCAGAGAGAAACGGAGTGAGAATGCCCAAACACGTTCTTTCTCACGTCATGTTCAGCGAAAGCTCGGAATTCTGCGACGTGCGTCGGAGACGTGTCGGCCGAGACGACGAGACGCTACCAGCGCTGGCCGGATACATTCCGGGTCAACCTCACCAAGGCTGCGGTGCTGTAGCGCACTGGCCCGCTAGATGACGGCTCTCGACCCAACTCAGCCCTGAAATAAACGCGAAGACCACCTCAAAACGGACATGACATGCGGTACGGCAGTGGCAAAGTGTGTAGCGTCCACTACGGAACCAGCGCGTTCTGCGTCATCGACTTTTCAAAAATGCACGCTTTTTCCCGGACGACATTCGCCTCAATTTCCGTCCATCCTAGGCCGCATAGAAGGTGCGTCGCTCTGGCACGCAGCATAGGTACAGCACATCCTCTCCTCTTGCGGTCACAAGCTGTTCGGCTGCATTGACAAGCGCCGACCCCATTCGATGTCTGCGATATTACGGATCTACCCAAACATGAGCAACCCAAGGCGTTAGGTCTGGTCGTTCGACCATGTCTGAGCTGATTACCGAAACAGTGCCGACAAATTCCGGCCAGCGTGCGCCACCACTGGAAACGGATCAAAATCACACAAAATCGGGCACTTTAAAAGTTTTGCTTGCAGCGCAAAAGCATGCCGTAAAGGTCTTTTGGTTCATCCGGATCAGCCAGAAGGTCGAGTTCGACGTAGAGCCCCGTCTCCTGAAGTTTGCTACGAACGTATCGTAGAGCGGAAAAGTCCTCTATGGCGAAACCTACACTATCGAAGAGCGTAATGGCGCGGTCGGACTGACGTCCCTCGTTTTTTCCTGCCATCACTTCCCAAAGTTCCTTCACAGGGTAGTCGGCATCTAGTTGTTGAATCTCACCTTCAATGCGTGTTTGCGGCGGATATTCGACAAAGATGTCGGAGCGCAGCAAGATGTCCTTGTGCAGTTCTGTCTTGCCTGGGCAATCGCCACCAACGGCGTTAATGTGGACGCCTGGGCCGACCATGTTGTCGGAAAGGATGGTGGCGCATTGCTTGTCGGCCGTGACGGTCGTGATGATGTCAGCCCCTTCGACCGCTTCCTGTGACGTGGCGCATTTGATAATCGTAAAGCCTTGCCCCGCAAGATTGCTGGCGCAGCGGTCTGTTGCAGAAGGATCAAGATCGTAAAGGCGCAACACGTTCACGCCAACGATCGCTTTGAAGGCCAGCGCCTGGAATTCGCTCTGCGCCCCATTGCCGATAATCGCCATTGTTTTCGAGCCTTTGCGCGCCAAATGCTTGGCGGCGACGGCGGACATAGCGGCGGTGCGCAAAGCTGTCAAAATCGTCATTTCGGAAAGCAGCATTGGATATCCGTTTCCGACATCCGATAGCACGCCGAACGCCGTGACAGTCTGGCGTCCCTCCTTCGTATTCTTGGGATGGCCGTTGACATATTTGAAGCCGTAGAGCGTTCCGTCACTCGTCGGCATCAATTCGATAACACCTTCATCGGAATGCGAGGCAATGCGCGGCGTCTTGTCGAACTGCTCCCAGCGGAGGAAGTCCTCCTCGATCACGGCGGCAAGCTCGGTCAGAAACGTGTCGGTTCCAACCGTCAGGACAAGCTTCATCATATGATCGACACTGACGAAAGGAACTGTGTTCAGATTTGCAGGGGTGGTCATGGATGTTATCCCGTTGGCTTTTGGCAGCGGATTGAGACACGCAGTGTTGTCTCCTCCAAGCTGCGTCAAATATCGTTGCTGGCGTCGTTGAGGAATTGGTCCACAATGTTTGCGATGAGATTGGGCAGAACCTCAAAAGCATAGGGGGCATGGACCCGCTCAAGCTTTTGATGAAACTCACGCCCCCATGGCCCTATGTTGACCGCTGGAAAGCGCAGCGCATTCGCAGGAGGGCGGTCGATCAGGCGCGAAATCGGCGTGTTCTGAGAAACCACATCGCTGCCAGTCGCCGCTTGACCGAGGAAACTCATATCGGAAATGCCCTGAAAATGCGGTTTCCAGGTCAGGCTCCGGTCTAGCTCGTTGCCAAGAGAAACCCGTGCCTTTTCAATCGCCGTGTGCAGCGCGCTGTCGTTGACGTACTCCATGCGCAGACGGCTGGGTGGATAGTGCAGCCCGGAAAAGCCAACGACGATGGCTGGCCCCGAGAGGCGCGCCACACCGATTAGCCATTCGGTAAGCTGGCGGGTTAATGACAGAGGGTTGTCGATGGCAGAAAGACTGGATTCCTTCTCAGCATAGTGTGCTTCGAAGCCTTCTCCCGCCACCTGCGACGCGAGCGCACGCAGTTCCGCAAACGTAACGAGACGTGGGGTCGCAGGCGCAGGGCCGGCACTCTTTCCCACTAGCCTGCCATATTCCAGAGCCTGAGCAGCGAAGCGATCGACAGCCTCAACGGCGCCGGTCAAAACCTCATTGCGGAAACGCTCGAACAGGTCTTCCGCCGACATAGCGTGGTACAGCCAATTGAAGGCGATCCAGAAACGTTCAGGCGTTGTGACCTCGTATCCGTCACGCAGGTCTTTGGCTTCAAGGCAGATTGGCGGCGGCGAAACATCGCTGTCATCCTTGTCAGCGAGTGCAGCGTTGCCCTCGAAACGCGACAGAATACCAGCAGCCATGGCCTGCGCGCTGACGCCCTCAAACGGGTAGCTTGCATGGGAGCTGCAACCGATGACAAGCGCAAACGGCAAAAGCTTGCCGATTGTGCCTGCGTAAACGGCGCGGCCTTCGCTGCCATCACCCTGGTCGGACGTGACATCCATGTTAACAGCGGCGGATATCTCGATATCGAAGGCTTGGGCAATGTCTGGCAGAGCATCGCGCAGCGAACGCATGCCGCGGCTTTCACGCTCTTCATCAGGCGTGATGATCAGCAGCAGATTGCCCTTGCGATCAGGACAGTTTGCAAAATGCTCAAGACAGGCGATGCCTGCCGCGTCACCGCTTTTCATGTCCAGCATACCGCGTCCGGGCAGAAAATCACCGCTCAGCAGATCCTGCAAAGCCCGCTCTTCCTGTTCGGAGCGTGCCCTGGCCGAGAGGTCGGCAATCAACGTGTCTTTCAGCTTGAGGCTGTCGCAGGCAAGCGGCTTGAGTTCGTGATAATTGTCGGTCGAAACCGTATCGAAATGGCCAGCCAAAGCGATTGTTTTGCGGCCCGTGCCGCGCACCAGTGCGACCACATTTCGCGTCAATGGATCGCCATGGCTTTCGATCAGGCGAAGGTCCTCCGGGTGGTCGCGAAAGTAAGGAATTTCCAGGAGCAACGCATGCAGGCGGTCGGCGAATTCTGCCTCTCCCGCTGTTCCAGTTTCACTGGGCCAAGAGACAAGGCGCAGGGCCAGATCTCGTACATATGCAGGATCCAGCGGTGAATTTTTATGTAGGCTCATGACAGGGGTCTTTGCTTAATAGGAGAGATGCTTGCGCAGGAACGCACGGGTCCGATCTTCCACAGGATTTGACAGGACATCGCCTGGCGCACCCTCCTCGACCACCACACCACCGTCCATGAACATGACGTGATCACAGACCTCGGCAGCAAATCGCATTTCATGCGTCACAATCAGCATGGTCATCTGTTCAGCGGCAAGTTGTTTCATGACCTGGTTCACTTCCTCCACGAGCTCCGGATCGAGGGCGGACGTTGCTTCATCGAACAACATGACTTTGGGTTGCATGGCGAGAGCGCGTGCGATGGCAACGCGTTGTTTCTGTCCACCGGATAAGCGGGACGGATAAGCATTTCCCTTATCGGCAAGCCCCACCTTCGCAAGCAGTGTATTCGCTCTGTCCAATGCCTCGGCTTTGGCCAGACCCTTGAGTCTCATCGGCCCGATCATGATGTTCTGCAGGACCGTCAAGTGTGGAAACAGATTGAACTGCTGGAACACCATGCCCATTTCCTGTCGGATATGGTTGATGTGGTTTTCGAAGGCGCGGCCTTTCAGCGGCCGGTTCACCTGCTCTCCATCCAGCCAGATTTCGCCACTGGAAATTGCTTCCAGCATATTGATAGAACGCAGCAGCGTACTCTTGCCCGAACCACTTGGCCCTATGATTGAGATGATCTTTCCGCGCGCGACACTCATGTCGATGCCCTTCAGTACCTCGTGGTCGCCGTAGGATTTGCGGATTTGTCGGAGTTGGATCATGGGGTTTTGTGCTGTCATCGGATTGCTTCCGCTTTTCTGGCTGCCTGCTTCAAAACAAGCTCCATCGCGATATTGACGATGTAATAGAGAACCGCCGCAGTGAGATAGAATTCAAATGGACGATAGGTTTCGCTGATGGCGCGCTGCGCGTTCAGCACAAGTTCTGCGATACCGAGGACCGAAAGGACCGCCGTATCCTTCAAAAGAATGATACTGTTGTTTCCAACCTGCGGAAGCGCTGCAAGCACCGCCTGAGGCACGATGAAGTACCGTAAGGTCGCACCCTTGCCAAAACCAAGCGTTCTAGCTGCTTCTGTCTGGCCGGAATCGACACCTCTCAGCGATGCTCCGAAAATATCGGCATTGTAGGCCGCATAATGCAGGCCCAGACCGATGACCCCTGTCCAGAAGGCTGGCAACAGGATGCCGACTTGCGATAGGCCGTAATAGAGCAGATAAAGTTGCAAAAGCAGTGGCGTGCCCATGAAAAGGAACATGACGCCGCGGATCGGCAGGCTGACAAGCTTTGGGCCGTAGAGTGTTGTCGTGGCTATCAGCATACCGAGTACAATGCTGATCGCACCGGCAAGCACGGTAATGAGGATAGTCCAGAGTAGTCCAGTGAAGAGGATTTCCCAGTAGGACGGGACGACGCTTAAATCGAGGCTCATGCGCTTGCCCTCTTGCTTGTGTCGCACATCCGTTCAATTGTTCGCACCATCAGCGAAATGGCGGCGACGATGACCAGATAGGACAGGCCAGCCAGGGCGAAGACTTCGAAAGGTTTATAGGTAGAGGTTACCAGGCGCTGTGCGGAATAGGTTAGCTCCACCACGCCGATTGTTGACACCAGAGCTGTGCTTTTCGATAGAATAACGGTGTTGACACCGAGAGAACGGATCATCAACGGCGCCGCCTGTGGCAAAACAAAGAGCCGCATGGTTGCGAAGCGACCAAACCCGATTGAGCGAGCAGCCTCTGTCTGCCCGCTCTCAACGGCCAGAATGGCACCTTTCATGCCGACCGACATGTAAGCACCGATATTGAGGCCCATGGTCAACACCCCGGCAATAAATGGTGTGAGGTCCAGGCCAAATTGCGGGCCACCGAAATAGACCAGGAAAAGCTGCACAAGCAAGGGCGTGCCCCGCATGATGCTGACATAGGCCGCACCGAACCACCGCAAAGGTCCCGTCTTGGAGAAGAGTGCAGTGGTGATGGCTGTTGCGATGACAAGCCCTATGGCCAGCGACGCAGCGGTCAGGCTCAGGGTCATCAAGGACGCCTCGACCATGAACGGGAAAATCCGCTTGATGAGTTCGATATCCATTTCGGCCTTTCCGGATTGGGCTTTCACGCAAAAATGGCGAAAGAACCATCTCACTGGTTGCGCGAAATCCCGTCACAGGCTTGCGCTGGAGAAGATAACGCCTGACGCGGTGATTGTGATGTATCCGCTGGAATGCAATGCTCCGGGAACTGTTGTCGCCCCGGAGCAGCACCATTTAACGGATGTCCGAACCAATCCACTTTTTCGAAATGGCTTCGTATGTGCCGTCTGCCATCATGTCTTCCAGCGCCTTCTGCATTGCTGCAGCGAGTTCTGGATTGTTCTTGCGAATTGCGATGCCGATATCAAAGCGCGGCAATGTGGAATCCTTGACCTGCTCGATGGCCGCGCTGCTCTTGTTGATCGCAACAAGAACCGGAACGTCATCTGCAACAATTGCATCGACGCGACCAGCGCCGAGGTCGAGAAGCATTTCTGGCAAGCCCTTATAGGTGCGAACCGTAAACTTGTTCTGGTCGCGAACCCATTTTTCCGACGTCTCGCCCAAAGTCACGCCAATGGTTTTACCTTCGAGGTCACCAATGCTCTTGACAGAGGCGCCTTTGGCAACAAACAAACCAAGCCCCGAGCGATAGTAAGGACCTACAAAGTCGATAGCTTTCTTACGCTCGTCTGTGATGCCCATGGAGCCGATGACGGTATCATAACGCCCGGTCACCAGGCCGGCGATAATACCGTCCCAAGCCGTGGTTACGATGTTTGGCTCAACCTTGAGGCGACGCGCCATCTCGGTTCCAATATCAACATCGAAACCAACAACCTTGTTGGTTTCATCAACAAAGCTAAAGGGTGGAAACGCACCGGAAAGAGCGACCGAAAGCTTTCCGGCCTTCTCGATCTTCTGAAGGTCATCCGCATGCGCTGCAGTCACGGTGGCGCACAAGCCAGCAATAACGAGCATTGAGGAAAAAACGCGCGACAGTCTCATAAATCCATCTCCCATCATAATCCGACTCACCGGATTACTGTTTAATCAGCGGTTACATGTGTAAGCGGCATTGATCGATCGGAAGCGTCAGACCCGTTTGCTTTAAGCTTGATCCCGCATTTTTGGTTGTCATGAAGCCCCGACTGAATTGGTTCTAGCGATTGTCGCCTGAACAAAAAAGAACAGGAACTGTCGTTTTTTCTATACATTTGACGATATAATCAATATTTTGACGAAAAAGGAATTTCACCATGGATGAGCTGGACAAGCGACTGATTTCGGAGTTGCGCGTTAATGGTCGCGCTTCCGTTCCTGAACTGGCACAATTGCTTGGCGTTGCTCGCGCCACGGCCCAAAAACGCCTGGATCGGCTGATCGGCAACGGTGACATCAAGGGTTTCACGGTCCGACTGCGGGACGATGTAGGGAAGGACTTTATCCGGGCGTTCATTGTGATCGAAGTGGAAGGCTCTCCGAAGGCGACGATTTCCGCTATAAAACGTCTCCCTGGTGTCAAGGCGCTGTCCAACACCAATGGCATCTGGGACATGATCGCAGAGATTGAAGTGTCAACGATGTTACAGCTGAATGAATTGATCTCGACGGTGCGCGCCACCAACGGAGTGGCTAAGAGCGAAACCTACATCATGCTTGGACCGGCGTGATGAGCCACAATCCTGAAGGCATATGTGGTCAAAAAGTTGCTTGATGAGATTCGCACTTACGACCAGTATGTTATAAATTCGGCGAAGTGGTTGGTTAGAAAGAATCTCCCGCCCAATCTTCATGGCCGTGCCGTATGCGGATGACGAATACGCTCCCGTCTTCAATGATGCGATACACGACAAGGTGAGCCTTGAAAGGATGGATCCTGACAGGAGGAGAAATCTCATGGCGCTCGCGTGCCATTCTTGGGTTGGTGGCGATTAGCTCGAGCAAGGCAAAAAGCTCATCGTGATATCGTTTGGCGACTAGTGCTCCGAAGATGCGGATGCCTTCTTCTGCAATGGAAATAATATCCTCTTCCGCTTGGACCGATAGGCTGAATGGCATTAAGCGCGTCCGCGGCTGATGGCGGCTCGAGAGGTGGCTAAAGCAAACAACTCTTCCGTTGAACGGCTCCCAACTCCGCTTCCGATCCCGTCGTCGACAAATCGCTGCATCTCGGCAATCTTATCCGTACGGGCTTGGTCTCTGCGGATCAGGTCCCGGACATAATCGCTCGCATTCGAGTATCGACCTGTCTTGGCCTGTGCTTCAACCCAATCTTTCATGGGGTCTGGCAGAGATACATTCATCGTCGCCATTCGAGTCTCCTTATGCCTCAACATACTGGATGATGGCAAAGTTTGTCAAACTAATGATGAGGTCGCAATTACAGCTCTTGAGCGGAGTAGAACCTACGACCGCGCTGTTGCTTCGCGTCGATCTCATCTAGACCCTGAGGGATGTCAAAGGCTTAGAGTCCACGCGCTCGTTTAGCTAGTGCCTTTCCACCATGTAGGATGACCGGCTTTTGAAAAACCACGAACCCGCGACCACCCGTGAGATCGCAATTCGCCATAAATTACCTCCTGCTCAACAAAAACATTAAGAAGGGAGCTCCGACGAGAGCGGAGACGAGGCCTGCAGGGATTTGGTAAGGAGCGGCGATCGTGCGACCGATAAAATCCGCTGCGACCATCAGCCCGCCGCCGATGACGGCGGCACCTATCATCTGCGGCAGGGCTCGCGTGACACCCGCCTCCCTGGCAAGATGGGGACCCATGAGACCCACGAAGGACAATGGACCGACGGTCAGCGTCGCGGCCGCGGTCATAAGTCCGGCGAGCCCAAATAGCGCCAATCTTGATTTTGCCAAAGGCATACCAACGGCAGTTGACGTCGCTGGCCCAAGCGGGAGGATGTTTAACCAGCGGCGCGCACCCAAAGCGGCTGCGATCAATACTGCTCCAATAGCCACTTCCGCCGCAGCGGTCGTGCCTGAGACCAAATATGTTGAGCCGCTCATCCAGCGCATTAGCAGGACCGCTCTCGGGTCTCCTGTCGAACTTAGTATACCGACGACCGCATCAACCATCGCGCTGAGCGCAATGCCTGCCAGCAGAATGCGTTCCGGAGCGAAATTGGACTGTCTCGAAGTTAACAGAATAACGGTAAGAACGGAGACGGCACCGCCAACGGCAAATACGAACTGGCCGGAAAAACCAGGGGCAATGGCAAACAGCGCGATGGCCACCCCAAAGGTCGCGCCCGCGCTGATTCCTAAAACTTCCGGACTTGCCATTTCATTCCCGGTCAACCTCTGGAGGATCGATCCGGCCACGCCAAGCATCGCGCCGGACGCAAGCGCCGCGAACACTTTTGGCGCGCGGATCGCAAGAATATCATCGACGTATTCCCCGGAAAGGAATGTCCAGCCGCCAGCCTGCCCTCGGCCAACAAAAAGGCTGACAATCAGAAGAACCAAGATGCCGGTAAAAGCGACGACTGCCAAAGCTTTTGTATTCCATTTTCTGGGTCGCGGGCCAGATACAACCGGCTGAAGTCTATGGCGAATTTTCAACCGCGGTAGCAGTGCCAGAAGCAACGGCGAACCAAATATTGCCGTGACTGCGCCAGTCGGTAGAAAGTCGCCGAGCCCTCCTGCAGTGAGTTGCAGGACGGAATCGGCAAGCAGAAGTAGGCCAGCACCGATGATGGGTGACCATATGATCAACTGCATGGGCCGACGTGCGCCGGTAAGCCTTGCAAGTGTGGGAGCGACCAGCCCGATGAAGCCAATGACGCCAACAGCGCTTGTGACAAAAGCAGCAAGCGTCACCGCACAGGCGACAACAACAATGCGAAGGCGGACCAGCCTCACCCCAAGTGCTGCCGAACTGCTTTCTCCCAGATCAAGCAGCGACAGCGGCCGCATCACGAGTGCGCAGATGAAAGCAATGACGGCAATTTTCCAGCTGAGCGACAAGGGGATCACCCAGCTCTGCTGCGATAATGAACCGGCACCCCAGATGAAGAGGCTCGCGAGATATCGCTGATTGAGATATGTTAAGATCGCCGCAAGTCCGCCGCACCAGAGGCTCAGCACAAGGCCCGCGAGAACGAGAGAATAAGGAGAAAAGCCCCGGCGCGCGCCAAAACCCACGACGATTGCAGCAGCGACAGAACTTCCCAGCAAAGCGACGACGTCGCGGCCGGCACCGAGAAGGCCAGGCATGAAGAGCGACACCAGAACCAGTGCAAGATTGGCACCAGCCGATACGCCCAGCGTCGTTGGATCAGCCAGCGGATTTCGCAAAACCTGCTGGAAAAGGGCCCCGGACAACGCAAGCGCACCTCCGGCAAGCACCGCCGTGCCGAGACGAGGCAAGGTCGAATAGTAGAGCACCATGCGCTGAATGTCGTAGTTGTGTAATGTTGTTTCCGAAAGTGCCGGCTCCACCAGAAGCCATGATGCCAAGCACCCGCCGCAGAGAAGCACGACAGACACAATGGCCGGCCCGAGATTATCACGCCAAATTCCGTTCATGCGTCTTGTTCCAGTAGATCGGTTACCAGACCTGCGAACCGAACGGCCTCGTTGACCATGCCGAACATCAGCGCTGGCGGGACGACCGAAAACTGACCCGGTCTCGAAAATGGCAGCGCTTGCCACAAGGGGCTCTCCGCGAGTTTCGGCAAGACGTCTGGCGGAATGGGATCGAATGCGATCAGCTTTGCGTCCGTTTGGGTTATCACGGAAAGCTCCTCTATGCCGATCGTCTCAAAGCCCCAATAGTTTGACTGCCGTGTCCAAGCGTTGCGTACGCCAATGCGCTCAAGTGCATTGTGAAACAGACCTGGAGCCGAATAGACACGGACATGTCGCGCATCCATAAAGCTTACCAGCACGACCGGTGGAACGGCTATGCCAGCCAGCCGCCTGTGGCATTCGTTGAAGAATGCGTCGGACCGTTCCAGAAACTGCTCGCCCTCGATATCACGTTCGAGTTCGGCTGCCAGTTTTCTGGTCGCCGTCATAGCCGCCGGCAAAATTTGGCCCGCATCTGGCGTAAAGATTTCCATCCGAAAGATTTTTGCAATCGGTTGAAGCTTCGGCAGTAGCTCGTCAAGGTAAGGTGTTGTGACAATGATGTCCGGTTTCAACTGTATGAGGCGTTCAAAATCGACTTCATAGGAACTTCCGATGTCGATAACCGACTTTGGTACGACAGGATCGACAACCCACCTGCCCCAGTCCGCGAGCTCTGATATTCCAACCGGCGTCACCCCAAGCGATAACAGCGTCGACGTCGCTCCGTAATCGAGACTGACTACCCTTTTTCCGACCACCTCGGCCAGCAGAGACGTCGGCGTTGATATGGTCATAGCCGCCGCGTAATGGAGAAATGAACGCCGTGAAATCTTCATTCTGGCCATAACCTCAGCACGCATAAGCGAGCGGATACGACAGGTGCGGAACGGAAATCACGTCCATGTCGATACCGTAAATGGCATGAAGCGTCGTCGGCACCAGAATTTCCCCAGGCGTCCCGCTTGCCACTACCCTCCCGCCTTTCAGGGCGTGAATTCGATCGCAGAAACGTGCGGCCATGTTAATGTCGTGAAGAACGACAATGACGCTCCGACCGTATTCGCGAGCCAACTGCCGCACGAGAGAGAGCACTTCGACCTGATGGGCGATATCCAGCGCAGCAGTTGGCTCGTCAAGCAACAAACATCCGGCATCCTGCGCGATCAGCATCGCAATCCAGGCCCGCTGTCGCTCGCCACCGGAGAGTGTTCCGACTACACGTTCTGCAAAAGCCTCGATATGCGTTGCAGCAATGGCCGCCTCCACCTTTTCCTTGTCGAGAGCAGAGAACCGGCCAAGAGCTCCGTGCCACGGATAGCGGCCGCAACCAACGAGTTCTCGGATCGTCATTTCTGATCCTGTCCCGAGGTCTTGCGGCAAGTAGGCGACAGACCTCGCAAAGTCGCGACTGTGATATTGCGTTATGTTACGACCACCATAGGCGACGTAACCCGAGGTCGGCGTGATCTGCCGCGCCAGAATTTTCAAGAGGCTGGATTTGCCCGATCCATTGTGCCCGACTAAAGCCACGACCTCTCCTGCCGGAAAATCGAGGCTGACATCCGATAGGATTGCGCGCTCGTCGATCATAAGACCGACGTTGTCGACTGCAAACGCTCGCATTGTGTCAGGCGCGTTCTGAGCTAGCTGGACTGAGACCACGTCAACTCCTCTATCGTAATATGGAACGGCGAAAACGAAGGTGCTTGTCACGCATTCGTAGTTACCAAGTCAAAGGCAATGCCGACGGCACGATTGACGGCCGGTCCGACGACGGACATGTGGGTCTGCCCTGCAAAAACTTCGAACTGCGTGCGAATGCCGTCAACGGCATTCAATCGTTCTGCCATCTCCTTGGCCAATGCCACAGTCCGCTCAGCTTTCCGCCTCTCCAGGCGCGATGCTGCATCTGCGTTTCGGTACTGGAAGGGCGCAAGGTCATCGCCCTCATGCTCACCGGCCGAAAGATGCAGGAAAGACGACCGTCCTATCCTCTTGCGGTTAGCCTCGTTGTTATGAATTTCACTACCTTCCCAATAGATGGTCGGGCTCGCGGCAATCCAGTTGGCAAAGAGATCTGGACGTTCAAAAAGAGCGTAGAGTGTGAAAAGACCGCCAAAGGAATGCCCAAAAAGCGACCGACGCTCCCCATTGATTGGCACCCGATCGGCAAGCAGAGGCAACAGTTGTTTTTCGATGAAGTCGAGTAGTTCCCCCGTCCCACCAATACGGACCGGTGGACCACCTTCGAAATACGGCGGATAGGATTTGAGCGGCGGCGGACCCAGGTCCCACGCCCTGCGCAATGCATCATAGGGTTGGTCGGACGGATATCCGATTGCCGCGATAACGCCCCAACCGACATTTGTTCCCGTGGGATAAGGCGCTTGCGTCACCAGACTGGCAACCGCAAAGGGAAAGGTCGCATTGCCATCTGTCATGACGAGAAGCGGCCATCCCTCGGCAGGCGGTTCTCCTGCGGGCATATACAAGAATATACGGTACGGTTCGCCGCCCGCAGATGGTTGCACGTCGAAGTAAAGGGCTCCGGGCAACGCATATCGCTCTTCAGTCATGCTCATCTCGCTCTGGGTTTTTCAGGGGCACCATTCGACAGATGTCTCAGCATTTCGCTCCGGCCTGAGTGTTATCTTTAGGACGACCGAATCGATTGATTGAGGCTGTGGTTGACCCCGTCACCACTTATATTTCAGCGACCCTAAAACCGTACGGCCCTGGCCGAAGTAGCAGTACCCCCCATTGCAAACCTGCTCTTGACGGCCGGCGAGGTTTGTCGCGCTCACAGCAAGCGAAAGACCTTTCAGGTCGGGTGACTTCACACCGAAATCGTAAGAGAGTGAAGCATCAAAATAGACTGCGCCGGCATTCTTGGCCGTATTGATGTCATCGGTAAAGGATTCGCTTGTTGCACGTATTCCACCACCGATGCTGAAACCACCGATAATCAGATCTTCCGCTACGGTGTAATTGGCCCACAACGAAGCCATATGCCGGGGCGTAGTTGTCGGCGTGTTACCTATGATGGAGGTGTCGAGATTTCCCGTGATTTCTCCATGGGTGTAGGTGTAGGCAGCGACCAGACTGATACCGTTGTCAAACGTAGTGCGACCTTCGACCTCAAAGCCGGTGAAGGTATTTTCACCCGAATTTTCATAGAGAAAGAGCGGAGCGGAAAAGCCCGCATATTGTGGCTTGCCTGTTTCGACCAGCTTGTAGACCGAAGTGCTGAGAGAATAATTTTCACCGTCGGGCTGGTATTTTATCCCGGCTTCAATCTGGCGGCCTTCCGTTGGATCAAGCACGCCACCGTTCGCGGAACGCTGCGTCGAGGGCACAAAGGAGGTTCCATAGCTCACGTAAGGAGCAAGGCCATTGTCGAAGAGATAGAGGAGCCCAACCTGTCCGGACAGAGCGCCGTCATCCTTCTGGGAACCGGTCGCAGCCACCTTGTCCCGTGTTTCCTGATGCAGCCAGTCGTAGCGCAGGCCGCCGACGAAACGCCAATTTCCGATTTCCGCCTGCTCTTGCGTGTAAAGTCCCGTCTGGCGGAGATCGTTACTGGTAAAGCCCGTTAGTGCCGGAGACGGTGCGTTGCCGATATCAGCAGGGAGGGTCGAACCATATCCGTCGGCGAAATCCGAATTCACACTGGTGTAATCTAATCCCGCGAGGAGCGTATGGGAAATGGCGCCGGTATCGAATTTGGCCTGCAACTGGTTATCAATCTGATAGGCGCGCACTTTGTCAGTTACAGCTGCAGTGGGCCAAGGATCGGCGGGAGCGCTGAACATGGTTCGACGGTCTGCATATCGCGCCCTGAGATCAAGATCGCTCGCTCGCGCGTTTTGCCTAAACGTAAGGCCATTATCAAATTCATGCTCCAACTGATAGCCTAGCTGATACTGCCGAACCTTCTGGTAGTCGTAGTCCGGGTCGCTGACGCGATAAATTTTCCCGTCGTTCTCGAAAGTCCACGCGCTCGATTCTGTTTCGGTATCCTGAGCCAGGCCGTAGATTGTGAATTTAGTCGCCTCGGTTGGTTCCCATGTGAATGATGGCTGCAGCAAGTAGCGGTCATCCTGGATGTCGTAGTTGCTCTTCCCTTGACGAACGAGACCGACGACGCGGTAGAACAGTTCGTCGCTTTCGCCGATTGGTCCACCAAAATCGAATGCCGCCTGCTTGCGCGCAATGGTGCCGTACTGAACCTCAATCTCGTGATGCGCATCCTTTAGAGGAAGCTTGGAAATCTTGTTGACGATGCCGGCAGCGCTCGCAGCTCCGTACATGACTGAGACAGGACCTTTCAGAACTTCAACACGGTCGAGCGTGTAAATTTCGGTTGTGAAAGCACCGTAGTTCATCACGGGCTGGCGCAGACCGTCGCGGAAATCACCGCTCTCAGTTGTTTCGATCCCTCGGATAGTAATCTGGTCAAATCGCGGGTCGTAGCCGAAACCACCCGTACTCACCCCAGAACTGTACCGCGTCGCTTGAACCATGTCAGTCGCGCCGCGCTGTTCCATTTCCGTTCGCGTGACAACAGAAATCGACCGCGGTGTCTCCACCAACGGCGTGTCGGTTTTCAAGGCAGAGACGGCGCGTGTTGGAACGATGGTATCATTGTCCTCACTGATCGTCTTTCCGGAGCCTTGTACAATGATTGTCTCAAGTTGTGTCGTACCGCCAGCGGCATCCTGCGCAAATGCGATGCAAGGCGTGAAACCTGTGGCCATCGCACCAGCGAGTATTGTGGAGGTTAGAAGATTGCGATTTTTCGGGAAATGGTCGAAAGAAAATTTCATTGCCCTATCCTCTTCGGCGAGCGGCAGATTTCGGTAGTGATCCGGAAGGTCACAGATGAAGGGGAGCAGCGAGGAAGGTCGCCGAGCGGGATGTTCGCCAACTCGACGTATAAGAACTGAATTTATTACAATCAACAAATATGATAGACGAAATCAACTTTTCTGGGGAAAGCGGCAAATTCCCTGAGACGAGCCCAGAAGGTGGTGGCCCAACTCGAGTGAGTAATCTCCTGCCTAGGCACGATAACCTAACGGCAAACTGACCACGCCACGACGGCGGTTCTATCTGCACGCCTTGATGTGATATGAACCGTTTACCCGGTAACTGACACCCCCGCCATAAGCCAAAATCTCAATACGTCACCGTGACGCCAACGGTATCTGTGTAGGTTCCAGCCGGGGGGGTAGTCTGTGGTGGCACGCGACCGTAGACCGTCAGGTTTTGGATGAGCCCGTTACCCGTTCCCCCCGCCAGGAGGTTCGAGACGGCGCCCCAGAGTTGAGATCTGGCGGCATCTCTGAACAAACCATAGGTAATCGAATGGCTACCATTGGTCATCTTGCGTGCAACTGGGGCAGCGTTGGCCAAGCCCCCATTGAGACTGATGGAAAAAGGAAGACCTGCTGTGCAGTTAACGGCGATTTGGCTGGCAGAGTCGATCTGGCTTTTAAGCAAGCCGTGGCTCCCAAAGCTCAGGGTCTGAGCTGAGACACTGCATGTCCGATCCACGAAGCTCAGTATATTGAACGCGGCACTGCTTGGATTTTGAGTGATCGATACGCAGGACGGGGCGATCAAAGTGTAAGGTGCCCAGGTGACCCGGGCATGGGCGCTAGAAAAGGCGGAAGAGTAAGCTCCCCCGGGAACCGTCTGCTGGTTAGGAAGGACGCGAGCGTAAACGGTCCTAGTCGTCGCCAGCGTTGTCAATGGTAGCAACAGGAAGTCAAGTGGCCGAGGCGCTCCGAGCAAGTTATGATTGGCTGTGCCCCAAGGTATGGTTCGCGATGCATCCTGATAAAGCTGATACTGAAGCATGTTAGAGCCACCAGCCATGGTTCGAACGCCACCAGTCATTCCTCCCGCGCCGCTGTCGATACTGAGGCAAATTCTGACATTTGTGCTGATATTGAGAAGATTGGCGCAGTTGATGCTCGCCGCACCCCCGCCGGGTCAATTCTCAGTGAAAATCAACACGGACGGGATAGGAATGGGCCTTTCTATCTGCCGATCTATCGTTGAAGCGCATGGTGGCCGCATCTGGGCTACTAACAACTACCCCGGGGTGGCGTCATTTACCTTCACGCTGTCCAGCTTCGAGGAGACAGCCGTTGATAGATGACAAAAAGAACAGGCGCCCCACGGTTATCGTCATCGACGATGATCACAGTGTCCGCGAAGCTCTGAAGGGACTGTTTGAGTCTGTAGGACTCAGCGCCGAGACACATGCCTCCGTGAAGGAGTTTATCAACGCAGACGATCCCGAAAAGGCTGGATGCATCGTCCTCGACATCCGCCTTCCCGGCCAGAGCGGACTTGAGTTTCAGGAAGCGTTGGCGCAAAGCGACTAGCCCAGATCCGTCGTCTTAATTAGCGCTCATGTCGATGTACCCATGGCCGTGCGAGCAATGAAGGCTGGTGCCATCGATGTACTGACCAAACCTGTTCGTGAACAGGATTTGCTCGAAGCCGTAAACCGGGCCATTGCCCATGATGCACTTCGCAGGCTGGAAAGAACTATAAGGGCCACCGTCCAAACCAGTTACAAGTCGCTAACCGAACGGGAGCGCCAAATAATGGCATTGGTCATGGCGGGAAAGCTTAACAAGCAGATCGCGGCAGAGTTGCAGATCGCCGAGCCCACCGTGAAGCTCCATCGAGGCCATATGCTGCAAAAGATGAAGGCTACGTCGGTCGCTCACCTGGTCAAAATAGCTGACGGGCTGCCGTAACCCCACATTCTACGAACTGAGTTGGTGATGTGTATTATTTTTTTCCAGCTGAGGTCATGCCTGGGTGCCTATAGCGCGGTCAGATGCTTGCCGAAACACAATCCCGTCATACGTCTCAACTCTCCAACGCTAACCCATCCAGCCAATATCCGAGAGTGTGTTTGCCATGAATGAGAGGCCTGCCTGGAGTTCCTCGCGGCTCACCGTTCCCCCGAGGCAAACTCTGACATGTTCGTCGGGAGCACCCAGGACGGTGAAGGCATCCGATGGCATCAATCCCACATGGCGACCTGCCATACGGCCCATCAACTCGGCTCGACTGGCACCCATCGGCAATTTCAGCCAGATGTTGAAGGCCTCAGGCTCTCCCAGAAACTCGTACCCTCTCAATGTCTCGGAGGCGATTTTCTGACGTACCGCACTTTCCGTGCGAACAAAGCGGCGGATGGCGTCCGCCGTACCGTCCTCGATCCATCGCGTTGCAAGGGCCATACAAATTGGAGAGGGCATGACCGCACTGGCTCGCAGCGCTTGCGCGAGCGAATAGGCAGCCTTGGCGCTCGGCGCGACCGTGTAGGCAAGACGCAGACCGGCACCGAGGCATTTGGCCAGCCCGCCGATGTGCCAGGTGAGATTGGGTGCCATGGTCGCGAAGGGAGCTGGAGCCGACGCCGGAATGAAGCCGTAAGCATCGTCTTCGATCAGGGTCAGCCGATGCCGGATCAGCACTTCGGCGATCTCCATGCGACGCGCCTGCGGTATCGTTATTGTCGTGGGGTTCTGGACGGTGGGATTGAGGTAGAGTGCCTTGGGTTCATGGAGATGGATGGCGGCATCCAGTTTGTCGGGAAGAATTCCCGCACTGTCCATGGGTATGCCAACCAGCTGAAGTCCCATGCGCGCCGCAATGGCCCGCAGACCGGGATAGGTGATCGCCTCGCAAAGTATGACGTCACCCTGACGCGTCATTGTCGACAATATGGCCGTCATCGTCGCATGTGCACCGGGCGTAATGGCGATGCGTTCAAGGCTTGGGACCATTCCTCTTTTGGAAAGCCAGGAGGATGCTGCCGCCTTATCCTGATTGCCGCCAATCGTTGATTGATATCGAAGCAGCGAAATCAGATTGGCCGATACCGTGCGAAGGCCGTCCTGCATCCGCGCAATGAGCTCACCATCCTGCGGTTCAGGCGGCATGTTCATCGACAGATCTTCATCCCGGGAACGATGCGGGTTCGCCTCATGGCGGGAATGAGCCGGAGCGCAAGCGAATGTGCCACGCCCGACATGGCTTTCCACCAACCGTCTCGCATTCGCCTCGGCGTAAGCGCGGGTGACGGTTGTAAAATCGATGCCCAGCCGCTCCGCCAGCTTGCGTTGGGGTGGAAGCCTCTCGCCCGGCGAAAATTCACCGCGTTTTATGGCGGCCTCAATGGCATCCACAATCTGCAGATATCGCGGCTTTCCATCCGGCTTTAATATTGGAGGCCAACTCGGCATAGGCTTGGATTCTCACATCGGTTCTGTATTGTTTGCAATTGTATGGATCATTTAATGCGGTTTCAAGCGAGATGTTTGCCATATTTCAAGTTTAAAAACCGCGCAATATTTCGCCAATTTGCGCCTATTTTCTAAGCAAACAGCATCAAATCTTTGCACTACGGCAGAATCAATGAGCCGTTTCAGCTTTTATTGTATGGATATTACACTTGGTATTGATTCATACAATTTTCGTCGTACGCTTCAACATCCAAACCGCAAACAAGGAGCGAGATAGATGCCTCAGGTAACGCAGGAAGCCCATAAGGACGGCGATTTCTTCGTGGATTACGAGTCCAAGGTTTTTGAAGATGTGAAGGCAGATCCGGGCGAAAAAGCTCTTGTTACCTTCCACACAGTCGCTTTCGAAGGCTCTATCGGCCTCGTCAATATCCTCAACGCGATCCGCCTTCAGCGTAAGGGTTATGAGACCTCTATTCTACTTTACGGCCCGGGCGTTACGCTCGGCATCCAGCGTGGTTTTCCCAAACTTGGCGACGAAGCATTTCCCGGCCACCTGAATTTCAACAAGAACCTCGAACGCTTCATGAAGGAAGGCGGCAAGATCTACGCATGTCGCTTTGCCCTTCAGGCGCTCTACGGTCACGGCGAGCCATCGCTGATCCCCGGGATCATCCCCATCCTCCCGCAGGACGTGCTTGACTGCGTGTTGATCCACAAGAAGGCCAACGCGCTGATCATTGATACTTGGACTGTGTAATCGACGCTTGCGCGGCGCGACTGTTTCGCGTCGCGCGCCAGCCTGATGATCGTAAAGGAGCCAGCCGTGTCCAGAATCGTTCGCGCCGCCGCCGTGCAAATATCGCCCGACCTCACATCGCGTGCAGGTACGATGGAGCGAGTGCTCAACGCCATCGGCGAGGCCGCTGACAAGGGCGCGCAATTCATCGTCTTTCCCGAGACTTTCGTCCCCTGGTATCCCTATTTCAGTTTCGTGATGCCGCCGATGTTACAGGGTGCCGAACACCTTCGTTTGTACGAAGAGGCGGTCACTGTTCCTTCCATGGAGACGATGGCGGTTGCGGATGCGGCACGCAAAAGGGGCATTGTTGTTGTCCTCGGCGTCAATGAACGCGATCATGGCTCTCTCTACAACACCCAGCTGATCTTTGATGCAGACGGAAGCCTGAAACTCAAGCGCCGCAAGATCACGCCAACCTACCATGAACGCATGATCTGGGGTCAAGGCGATGGCTCTGGCCTGAAGGTTGTGGATACCGCCGTTGGCCGTGTGGGCGCATTGGCCTGCTGGGAACATTATAACCCCCTCGCCCGATATGCGCTGATGGCTCAGCATGAGGAAATTCACGCGGCTCACTTCCCCGGCTCACTGGTCGGCCCGATTTTCGGTGAGCAGATCGAGGTCACGATGCGCCACCATGCGCTGGAAGCCGGATGTTTTGTCGTGAATGCAACGGCATGGCTGAGCGAGGATCAGATCGCCTCAATCAATCCGGATCCAAAACTGCAAAAAGGTCTGCGAGACGGCTGCATGACCTGCATCATCACCCCGGAGGGGCGCCATGTCGTGCCGCCCCTTGTCGATGGGGAGGGCATACTGATTGCTGACCTCGACATGAAGCTGATTACAAAACGCAAGCGTATGATGGACAGCGTTGGACACTATGCGAGACCGGAGCTTCTCCACCTCGTCCACGATGCGCGGCCGGCGCAACCGCTTGAAATGTTCCAACCTGAGCTTGCCCCGCGCGATGCCAATGACACCCACGTAAAGCAGGAGCGTGAAGATGCGTGATAATGCTAGCACAGCTATTCCCGAGCTGATCAACGACCTGCAGACAAAGGGCATGCGTCTTGTCGATCCGCGCGCTGGACATGAGAGCCGTCGCGGTGGAGCTGGCCCTTCCGACCACAAGGCTGTGAGCTTCGGTGACACGACGGTCATGATCCCTGTTCACACAGCGCCGGCCTTCAACAGCCCCTATCTCGTGGAAGCGCCTGATCTGGAAGGGCGCTCGCGGGTCACCAAACACGGTGAGGTGGTCGCCAAGATCCGCTTCCCGAACCGGCCAAAATTCTACGATCTGACAACCGAAGACGGCATTCCCTATAACAAGATTGCGGTGCTTCATTCCCGCGACGTTCTTGCCACCACGGTGTTGCAAACCTGCATCCGCTATGAGAGCCGGAAAAAGACGTGTCAATTCTGTTCCATCGGGCAAAGCCTCGCGGCTGGAAGAACCATTGCCCACAAGACACCCCAGCAACTGGCTGAAGTTGCAAAAGCTGCGGTAGAGCTGGATGGCGTGAAACACATGGTCATGACGACAGGTACGCCGCCAGGGCAGGATCGCGGTGCATCGATCCTTGCGGATAGTGCCCGTGCTGTAAAAGCCGTCGTCAACCTGCCCATTCAGGTCCAGTGCGAACCGCCAGAAGACGATGTGTGGCACCAACGCATGAAAGATGCCGGAGCCGATGCGCTGGGCATGCATCTGGAGGCCGTCACGCCTGATGTTCGCAACAGGATCATGCCGGGCAAAGCCTCCGTGCCGCTCGAGAAATACTTCACCAGCTTCGAAGCGGCCGTCAAGGTCTTCGGACGTGGTCAGGTTTCGACTTATATTCTGGCAGGTCTTGGCGATACGAGCGAAGCAATCCTTAAAATCTCTGACCGGCTAGTGCGAATGGGCGTCTATCCCTTCGTTGTTCCATTCGTTCCGATTTCCGGCACGCCGCTGGAAAGCCATCCAGCGCCCAGCTCCGAGTTCATGGCCAGCATCCTGAACCCATTGTCGCAGATCATCGTAGATGGTGGGCTGCGAGCAACGGACATCAAGGCTGGCTGCGGCAAATGCGGTGCATGTTCAGCGCTTTCAACCTATGAAAAGCTGAGGGTTCCAGCATGAGCGGAATAAGCCACTCATCTTTTATCAGCCCGGAATTCATTATTCGTGCTGCAACCGAAAACTGGGAACTTCAAGGCGTTGCGCAGCTTCGCCACGCCGTGTTCGTTGATGAGCAGGGCATATTCAAACTGCACGACCGCGATGAAATCGACCAAGTCGCCATCCCTCTTGCGGCCATTACGACAATGGCGGCAGAGCCAGCCGAAATCGTGGGAACCGTCCGCATTCATGAGCCTTCGCCAGGCATCTGGTGGGGATCGCGTCTGGCCGTCGATCAACATTACCGGCGCGTGGGCAAGCTTGGCGCAGAATTGATCCGGCTTGCGGTCTGCTCTGCAAACGGCATGGGATGCACCGAATTCAACGCTCATGTCCAGGAACAGAACGTCCCCCTTTTCCGCCGCCTGCACTGGGACTGTGTCGAGACTGTCCAGCTTCACGGCGTACCTCACATGCATATGCGCGCTTCGCTGGCCCATTACCCCGCAATTCTCAGCCCCGAAACAGGATGGTGCACCAGACCGCGGAGGGTGGGATGACGCTGGAAGCGCTTGCAAAAGAGATTGCCACTCATCCCTCGATACGCAGCAAGCTTGATATTGCGTCGTCCACCAAAGCTCTTGGGATAACCGCAGCAACGATTGGCCTTCCCGGCGATGATGCCGCCGTTATCGTGCGACCGGAAGGGGGCTTTGATCTGTTTGCGGGCGAAGGTTTTATACCGCAATTCGTAAGCGACGATCCGTGGTTTGCGGGCTGGTGCGGCGTCATGGTCAACCTGTCCGACATCGCAGCGATGGGCGGTCGCGCAACAGCACTTTTGGACACGATCTGGGCACCGGATGTTGCGACCGCCGCCCCTCTTCTCAAGGGCCTCAGGGATGCGGTAGCAGCCTATGGCGTGCCCATTGTCGGCGGACATACCAACCTTCAAACCTCAGAGCTCGGCCTTTCGGTTTCCGTCCTTGGCCGTGCAACGCGGTTGATCTCCAGCTTTACTGCGCAACCCGGTGACGTCCTTGTCGCAGCGATTGATCATCGCGGCCATTATCGTCCACGTTTCGATAATTGGTGCGCGGCCCTCGATGCACCTCATGACCGCCTTCGCGGCGACTACGAGTTGTTGCCGCAATTGGCTGAGGTCGGGCTTGTCACAACAGGCAAGGATATCAGCCAAGGCGGAATAGCAGGCACGGCATTGATGCTGGCAGAATGCTCACGCTGCGGCTTCGACATTGACCTTGACGCGATCTCTCTGCCTGAGGGCGCCGAATTGGGCCGATGGTTGCGAACATTCCCCAGCTTTGGCTTCCTGCTGTCTGTCGATCCTGCCCATGCCGAGCGCGTCTGCGCGACATTCGCTGCACGTGACATATGCGCTGAGGTCATCGGGCAAGCCACGGCGGGTGAGCAGGTCAATTTCAAGCGCGGAGCTTCAATTGCACCGTTCTGGGATTACGGCGTTGCGCCTTATCTCTCTCTTCCCAAGGAGGTTTCCCATGCCTGAAGTTCACTTTACGATCCGCTGGCCGGATGGGTTGGAAGAGCAATGTTACTCTCCCTCGACGGCCATAAGGAGCCACCTGCAGACAGGGCAGACCTATCCGGTTCCCGAGTTCCTGCAGCACGTACGGGCCGGTCTCAATGAGGCCTCGGACCGTGTCGCCGCCAAATACGGTTTCGCCTGCTCCTCCGCGATGGATCAGTTGGCCAGAATTGAACAGACAGCTGCAAGCCAGGCCCCCGATGGCCACGTTGCTTGCCTGTCATTTTCCTGAAGGAACAAGACATGACTGAACGTCGAGAGTCCAATATTCCGGTTATCATCATCGGAGGTGGTCAGGCTGGCTTGTCCGTGAGCTGGTATCTCACCCGTGAAGGTATTGAACATGTGGTGATCGAGCGCCACAGCCGGTTTGAGAGCTGGAGGAACAATCGCTGGGACAGTTTCTGTCTGGTGACTCCGAATTGGCAATGCCGCCTGCCGGGCTGGTCCTATAGTGGCAAGGATCCGAATGGATTTATGCGCAAAGACGAGATCGTTGATTATCTCGACGGCTTTGCGCAGAGCTTCAATCCGCCTTTGATCGAAGGCGTGGATGTAACAAAGGTCGAGCCTCGCGCCGAGGGCGGCTACCGTGTCGAAACCACTGCAGGTCATTGGCTGGCCGATCAGGTTGTCATCGCCACGGGTGGCTACGATCATCCCATCGTGCCTGATTTTGCCAAGGACATCGATCCCGCCATCGTGCAGATTCACTCGCGCGAGTATCGCAGGCCCTCGCAACTGCCAGACGGCGCGGCCCTCATCGTCGGAACGGGCCAATCCGGTGTTCAGATCATGGACGATTTTCATCTGGAAGGTCGCCCGGTTCACCTCGCCGTCGGTCCTGCTCCGCGTAGCCCGCGTAAGTATCGTGGTCGTGACGCCACGGACTGGCTCTATGATGCCGGCATTTATGATGTGACCATTGATAAGCACCCGGACCCGGTAAAAGCGCTTACGCAAACCAACCATTACATGTCGGGCAGAGATGGCGGGAAGGAAATCGACCTGCGGAAATACGCAAATGAAGGGGTCAAGTTGTACGGCTCTGTCGCGGGCGGCGCGGGGTGTACCATGAATTTCCTTCCGGACCTTGAGAAAAATCTCGATGACGCAGACCGGAGCTATCTGGGAATTTGCAAGCAGATCGACGCCTGGATCAGTGCCCAAGGCATTGATGCACCCGAAGAGCCACCCTTCGAGAAGGTATGGAGACCGGAACGAGAAATCGAGGAGGTCGATATTGCGGCAGCCGGGATATCATCGATCATCTGGGCCATCGGCTTCCGTCCCAACTACTCCTGGCTCAAGGTGGATTGCTTCGACGAACGAGGCAGGCCAAAGTTCCAGCGCGGCGTGACCAACGCAGCGGGCCTCTACTTCATTGGTCTGGGTTGGCTTAACACATGGGGTTCAGGCCGATTTCTCGGGATCGATGAAGATAGCCAGTTCCTCGCCAAGGAAATTGTCGCCCGCCAAAAGGCAAGGTTTGCAGCATGAGTCTCAGGCCGTGCCCGACGCAGTCGCAACAGGACGAAACAGAGAGCCATGTCCTCGGCATGGCCGAAATGGGTTATCGCGGCCTTTCCGAGCAATGGCTGTTACGACGGGCGGGCGATCTGCATTGGCGGCTGATTGCAAAAGCAATGGGCCAGCAGGAGGCGTATTTCAAATGCGCAAAGGGGGAGCCGCTTTATGCAGCCTTCTGTTCCACGAGCCTGCGCTTCAGCAATCCCGACATGCCCTCTCTCGGGGGACGTCTTGAATTATCAGGAGAACTGTTCCGCACATCGCAGCAGCGGCTCGCATCCCGACAAAGGATTAGGTTCGAGGGAGACATCATCGGTGAGTTGATACTGTCATCCACATTTGTGGGCCGTTCTGCCGATGGAACCAACCACACGATTGTTCGGCGCAGCCCGAAAGTCATGGCGGTTCCGCCAGATGCACCATTGTCGGTCCAACGCAGTGTTGACAGAGGGTCCGCCGCTGCCCGTTCGATCCTTCAGAAGAATCGAACCGGGCTAGACGCCTTCACCGAAGAAAAAATCCTTCCCTGCCCTGCGACGGACTTCAACGCCGCCGCCCTTCTTTACTTTCCATCCTATAGCGCAATCGCAGACCGCGCCCTCTTCCAGGCCGGGGAAAGGCGACCGGAGCTTTTAGCCTCCAGACACGTGTCTTATGTGGGCAATGTGGAGCCGGGAGAACCGATATCGGTCACATTCAAGCGCTTTTACCGGGGTTACCTCATCAATTTCTTCGGCGCCAGAGATCGACCCCTCGCGACAATGCGAATTCGTTTGCAGCCATCAACACGCCGATCAAGTGAAGGTTGAACTGAAGCACCGAGTGTTTTCGGCGGGTCAAGTTGAAAAAAGTAGAACGCCTTGAAAGGAAGCGAACCACCAACACCCCGATCCGAAAGCTATTAGGCTAGGCTAATTAACTAAAAAAGCTTCAGGTCACTCCTGAGCCCCGTGCAAGACACGCAGTACTCGAACCGTAGCTTCTGTGATTGTGTACGCTGCGACGTAAGGCGTCACGCTGATTACGAGCCTGTATGTCCGGCAATTTTGCCAAACCGGCCACTTGCTGGAAAAGCGATCAGGCGACGGACTGCAACGACGATGCGTTCGTGAGCGCCTGTTTTGCAATTTCGGCCACGATCCGGGGGGCCGATGAAGGCGGTGCATAGATCGTCGATCAACAGAGGCTTATGCCCAGCGAATTGACCAGCCGATGTAGCGCTCATATTCGCGTTCCGGAATGCCGTAAGAGCCGCTCGCCATTTCTTCGAGCTTCTGCCTGTCGAGTATCTTGATGTTTCCCCGGGTCGCCTTGATGGCATGCACACCTTCGAGGATGTGAATTTCGTTGGTCACTCCGGAGCGCCGGACGCCTAGCATCAGTGAGAGGAATTCATGGGTAAGCGGCAGATCATTGGTCCGCAGCCTGTCGTGACACATCAATATCCACCGCGCCAAGCGCTCGGACATATTATAGCGAGCGTTTGCGAGGGCAGAATGTGAAAGTTGCATGTCGCGGCAGTGAACATATCTCAGGATGATTTTTTTCGCTTCCGGTAACTGCTCTATGACAGAGAGGAGTGTGGCTGCCGGTATGGCGATTGCGCTGCCTTCGACCTGCATGAAGGTTTTGTTGGGAGTGCTCTCGACACCCAGGACAAGATGCGTACCTGACATTCCCTCAAATCCCACATGGCCTACCTCAACTGACTCATCGTCGGAATTCGTAGCAACAACCGAGGCTAATCCGCTCTCAAGGAAATTGACATCTTCAATCGGCAGATCGGGTGAGACCAACTCTGAGCGCAACGGTAGACCAACCCGCTTCATGTCAGGTTTCAACAACGCGAATGCCTCTTCAGGCAGAGAACGAAGAAGAAGGTTTTGTACAGTTGACTGAGAAATGTCGGACATTGTCCAGCCTCCGGCGGGATTGAGCCCGTTCTCATGCTGACGGGGTGTGACGTCAACAATCTTAAGCTTATGCGTCAAACAGCATTGGCACGCCAAGAGGCGGACGGCTTCTGTGCGGTTTTGACATTTCTATTGAGCAGACCTGCGGGCATCAGCCAGAGCAAAGGGATCGACTATCTGGACGGTCGCTGAAAACGACAGGATGATAACGGTAAGGCCATTTTCATCCGTGACGTTCATAAGCCAGGAAGACGAATCAGACTTGTTGAGAAGTGCGCCTTTAAGCCGCTCGGCGACCGTTTCGACAGCTTCGTTTCTGGCGCTGTCTACGTCTGAATGTTCAGATCCGACGGTGTCGAGGAAAGAAACACCGTCATGAAAATTGAAAAAATATCGAGCCATCGGCTTCGCTCCCAGTAAGGCAAGAGCAGAATGGGGCTCCTAGCCATCCGCGCCTTGGTTGAAAGCGGATGATGAATAATTATCTCATCTAACTAGGTCATTAAGAAGGCTGGGAATCATTGCCTGCAGTTCTAGTGTTTTCATCAAAGCTGCATGCCCGTCAGCGTGATAAGAAATCAGTCGCTCGTTATGTACGCTTCTGCACACAAGTCATGTTAGGTCCAATTCTCGTTGAACGATATCGAACGCACGCCCTTTAATCATTGTTATGAAATACGCGCGATGTGACGGGGCCGGTGGAGTTATAACTGATGCCATTATTCTTCTTTCATCAATTGACGACATCAGGAGTGATATTAGATGAGGAAGGCACCGAACTCCCTAACCTTTCCATCGCGAAAATCGAGGCGCTCCGCGATGCGCTTCACCTCATGAGTAATGCCGTCAGGCAAGGCCGGGACATCTCCTCGCGCCGCATTCAGATATGCGATGAAGCTGGGCAGGTCCTCTCCACGTTTTCGATGAAAGACGCGATCACGTCGGACGAATAGCCGGCGGCAAGATCACTGATCGCTCGATCCAAGCCCCTGCATTCGCCTCTTCCGACGGCAGAATTACGAACAGGTCAAGGTTCACTGGCCGAGGTGGCTGTTACTTTGCCTGAACCTGGGTGGTAGCAGCAAAGAAAAGTGCGGTCGCGCCGATCACATAAACGGGCCATATCAACGAAAATGGGAGATCAAACAGCGAAAAAAATACCAGCAGGGCTATGCCAAGGAGCCCATCGAGAAACAAATGGAAGCGGACTCGCAGGAACCGGAGCATCCCAAGCTCATAGTCGGTGATGAGACTGTAGAAGATGACAACAACGCCCAGAATGACGAGAGCCATTTGCGGAGTGCCATTCAGTCCCAGAACATACGGCAGGCCCATCATGACCAGCCCCACCAGATAATCCACAAATCCATGAAACTTTGTCGGAACAAATCGCATGCCACGTCTCCAGATTTTCGATCTCCACAAACTTCGCGAATGCCGTTGAGTTCCCGACCGACGCTGGTCTGTCAAACTGTATTCACCAGATAACTTCGGAACCGTGGGCTGGCGATGAAGTTCGGGAGCAGAACAGCGCCATAACCCCCTGGAAAGGAGAAACACTATGGCAGACCCACTATGGCTTGCCGTCGTTGCGGGCGGTCCACTTTTACTGGGCGCCGTCTTCATTTTCGTCCTGCTTCGACAACGTGAGCCAACACTCTAGGAGAAGCAGGAACGGAAACGAAAGTTCGAGAAACTTTATGAAGGCGATTAACGGAAAGTCATTCAGATGAAGAACAACCGAACAATTTGGCCATTTATCTGTGCCGCTATCGTCGTGGTTGCCATGTTTGCAATTGTCTATTTCGTCAGAACTGTCCCAGAGACGGCTCCCTCAAATCCGCCGGACAGAGGGCAGACAGAGGAAAACGCGCCTGCCGGTCCTGCCGATGCCAATTCGGAACCAGGCAGCCGATAATGTGAGCCTGCATGGCGGGAAGCCGATGACCAATGACACGCCACGAGGATTTCTATCAACGTGGCCATGAGGGCGATGTCCCCCGCCATGCCGGGGACAGGCCGATAACCTACTGGTTCATATCGGTGGCCATCTTAAGATGATGTTCCAAAGCTGGCCGGGTCTTGGCGGCCCAGCTCTTGAGGTCGCTGTTTTCACCCTCCTCACCGTAGCGTGTGAACAGGTCAACAGCATCCTCATGCACGTCTTCCTGATCCGAATGGTATTGCTTGGTGAATTCTTCACCCTGGAGCTTCTTCAGTTCATCAAGCATTTCTTGGTGAGCAGAAGACATGGCGGTGGGAATATTGGCTTTTACTTTCCCGGACGTCACCATGGCCTTCAACTCTTCGGAGGTTTTCTGGTGGTCCGTCAGCATCTGTTGAGCAAAATCCTTTGTCTTTTCATCGGCACGCTCCAACGCAAGTTTGCTGGACTCGATCTCGAACATGTCGCTGCTTGCAGCTTCCAGTACAAAATCCTCTGTCTTGGGCGCCATCCCCATCACGGAATTAACGCCCGTCTTTTCAGCGGTCGATTGTGCGATTGCTGTCGATCCGGCAGCTGCCAAGACGATGGATGCGAGAAGTATGATTTTCTTCATGACATATTACTCCTGTTGGTGATGGGCGCACTAACTGGCATCGCAGCCTCGGGTTCCTGAGCAAAGGACGAATTCCATGCGCCAGTTTTGACTGTGGACTGGAAGTCCATGCGGACTGCACTCAACAATCCATGCGTCATGCCGGCGTATCATGCGTGGACAAGGAAAATCTTCAGCAATGCGAGGATTGCAATCATGCCGATTCCCCAGGAAAACAGCCAGTTTGCGAGCACAAGAAGCGTCCGCGCCAAACCTTTGCTTGGCCACATTGTTCCATCGCCGCCGAATGCAAAAGGCAGAGGAGGGTCTAGGACCGAACAGGGGCCATGTTTTTCAGGAACCAATTCCCCTCGGGAATGTTCGATGGCACCTTAAACTGGAGTCATAAAATGGAAACCGATTACGCACGCAGCATCTTCGTCACAGGCATTCGCAATGCCCACGCGATGGAAAAGCAGGCCTTGTCGATCTTGAATCCGCAACTTACCCGCATCGAACATTACCCGGAGGTCGCTGACAGGATCGAGGCTCATATCAGGGAAACCGAAGGTCAGATTTCGCGTCTGGAAGAAATATTGCACGGACTGTCGGAAACACACTCGACATTGAAAGATGTCGGGCTTTCAATATCGGGGTCTATGGCGGCCATGGGTCATACGATGGCAGGCGACGAGATCCTCAAGAATTCTTTTGCCAACTTCGCCTTCGAAAATTTCGAGATTGCAGCCTACAGGTCGCTTTTGCTGATGGGTGAGAATGGCGGATTTACGAGTGCCGTCTCGGCACTCAATGAAAATCTTCGTGAGGAGCAGGCAATGGCTGCCTGGCTTGAAGAGCATCTTTCCATGGTCACCAGCCGCTTCATCTCCCTGTCCGAAGCCGGAGAGAAGGCAAAGGTCTGAAATCATGAGCAGGCGAATAGCCGCTGTTGGTTCAATCTGTCTGGTTGCTATTGCACTGGCTGCCTGCACCAATCTGAGTGGGGCGGTTGAGCCCAAAAGGAGGTTCCGATGAGCTCTGAAACAACGACCAATCACGATACGATTAAAAAGTGGGTTGAGGCACGCGATGGGTGTCCCTCCGTCATTCGTACCAACGGTAAAGGTGGCATTCTGCGGATCGACTTTGGTGACAAGGAAGAGGAGTTCGAGGAGATCGGTTGGGAAGAGTTCTTCACGATCTTCGAAGAGGGCAGGCTTGCATTTCTTTATCAGGACAAGACGAAAGATGGCGAGACGAGTCGCTTCAACAAGTTCGTTGAGCGTGAATGAACGATGGCGAGCTAAGAGCAGTGACAGCGCCCGAGGACGATGAACTAGGCCCTGTGCTGAGGACCAATATCGACGCTCTCATAGAGCGTCGACGCGCAAGTGAAAAACAGGCTGGCATACAGGAACGCGCTGCCTCATCCATCAGCCGGTTCGTCGGCTCCATGCCGTTCGTCTACATTCACATTGTCTTCTATGGCATCTGGATTGTCGTAAACACAGGCTGGATACCGGTGCTGCCCGCATGGGATCCATCTCTCGTCATCCTCGCCATGGAAGCATCGGTCGAGGCAATTTTTCTGTCGACATTCGTACTCATCAACCAGAACAGGATGGCGGCGCAGGACAACCTCCGCGCTGACCTCGACTTGCAGGTAAACCTACTCAATGAGCGAGAAACAACCCGCCTGATATACATGGTTGAAGCCATTGCGGCAAAACTTAACGTCTCTGATGGCGAAGAGGACGGGGTCTCAGAACTCAAGAAAGAGGTGCGGCCGGAGGCCATACTCGATCACATAGAGCGCAAGGGTGAGGCGTAAGGAAATGCTAGGCTTGGGTTTGCTCATCCTGTAGACACTTCCGGCGTTCGGCATTGATCCTGCGTTGTTCTGCACGGATCAATGCGACCGACCGGAGCCCAATGCCGGGCATCGCCAGAAGCTGTATGTCGGAAAGAGTAGCGACAGCGCTCACCTTTTTCACGCCGCTTTTTTCGAGAGCATTTATGATCCAGCGAGGAAGATGACTTTTGCCCAGCATGTCGCTCGGTAAAGTGCGATTCTTTTTTCCGGGGGTCAGTCGCTGCCTCGACATCTGCACCTCCTGGCCGGTTTCAAACCTTCGAACTGCGGTAGATTTGATCGATCGTCTTTGAAACCGTGACCAGGTTCTCGCTGGCCGGATCAAAAAGGTTCCCGAGACTAAGCTGCTTTGCCCAGGCGATCGCCGCTTGCGCACCCCAGTCATCCGGCGGCATGACCAAAGGCTCTTTCGATGTCCCGGAGAACTTCTCCGTCGCGAAGTCATAGAAGGAGCCGTTGATGTTGCGCATGGCAGCACCTCCGTCTGTGCCATAGAAGGTGGCGTCGATGACGCAATCAGTTCCAGCATTGAGCCGCCAGGAACAGGCTATGCGAACCACCGTGCCATCTTCCAGTTGGAGGGTAGCGACTGCGAAATCTTCAACCGGACCGGACAGGTCCAATAATGGCTTGCCTTGTGCCATCAAGTGGCTGGAAACACTGACAATCCGGGGAAAATCCAGAGCCCAGAGCGCAAGATCGATAAGATGTACGCCCAGATCAATCAGGCATCCGCCACCGGACTGTTCCCTGTCATAGAACCAGGGTTTGTCGGGACCATAGGCATTGTGAAATGTCAGATCCACAGCCATGACATCGCCGAGCGCCCGTGCGTCGAGCAACTCCCTAATGCGCTGCATTCCCTTGGTGTGTCGGTAAGACAGATCTACGCCGAGAAGAACATTGGCTGTTCGGGCGGCATCGACGACAGCGCGCACTTCGGCCGCATCGCGCCCCAGCGGCTTTTGGCAAAACACCGCTACACCAGCATTCAGGGCGCGAATGGCTTGATCAGCATGCTGTGCGCTGGGCGTTGCGATCACGATACCGTCGAGGTCGCGGTCTAGAAGTTCATCCAACGTCCGAACGCCCTCGGCTGCCGGTGCAGCGGTCAATGCTGCTTCCAGCGTTTGCGCGCAGGGATCGGCAATAGCTTGCGCAGTTACCAGCCCTGTCGCCAGCATGGTCTCCATGCGGCTTTTCCCGATCCAGCCGACGCCCAGAAATCCCAGTCGGGCTGGCTTCGTGGCACGGCGGACATCTTCCAGTTTGATTATGCTGTTCATGGGTTGACCACCAATGCCTTGACGAAATTCCCTGGACGATCCCGTGCGTCGTTGAGAGCTTGGTCCAGATGATGGAGAGGATAGGTGTGTGTATAGAGAGACGACGGATCAAGTCGGCCATCGCACACCGCCTCCACCGCGTCCCGAATGCCTTGGATGTAAACAGCGGGGTCACGCTCATGGGCATTGATGACGTCTAATCCCCGCCAGTTCCACATCTGCATGTTGACCTGTCTGGGTCCATCCTGATGATAGCCTGCGACTACCAGACGGCCGCGCTCCATGGTCAGTTCGGCGGCCAGATCGAGCGGCCATTGCTTGCCCACCGCTTCAATGACACAATCACACCGTCTCTCGCCTGTTAGCGCTTTTACCTCTTCGATGATCCGCCAATGGTCATCCATGGTGATCACATGCGATGCGCCAAGACGCTTTGCCATCTCCAGCGGTTCGGAACGGCGGGAAATCGCGATGACCCTGGCCCCAACGCTGACCGCAAGCTGCGTCAGGAGGGCACCAAGGAAACCAATGCCGATAATGGCCACCGTCTGGCCTTCTCGGATCTCTGCACGTTTGAAAATATTCATGGCGCAACCGAGCGGCTCGCCCGGAAAGGGCTTTCCATCCAGAGCCGACGGGAGCCTTACGACTCGGTCGGTCGTTGCAAAATCGTGACTGGCATAGGCATTGTAAGACAGTGCGGCGACCCTGTCTCCCACTTTAAAATCATCGATACCTTCTCCGACAGCGTCGATCCTGCCCCACCCCTCGTGGCCGAGGTCGCCTGGTTCGGTGGGAAACTCCATCCACTCCGGGCCAGCCCAGGGCGTGAGGTTTGAAGCGCAAACGCCGCAGCCTTCCAGTTGGATTCGTACCTCTCCCGGTGAAGGCTGGCGCAAGACAGAATTTGAAATCGTCACCTGCCCAGCGGCTGGAATGATGGCCGCCGTCAGCTGCGTGCGTTGCAATGAGTTTGAGTTTTCCATATCCATGTGCTGATCCAAAATTTCCTGTGAAGACTGTTGAAACGCTGGCGTTGAACGGCAGGCATGTTGCTGCTCTCACAATTGGCGCTTTCCAAACGCCATTGGCATTCGGGCCGACCGAACTTACAAAAATCGGCAGAGTTCCGAACAATTTTCACAGAAATCATCAATGAAGACAAGGCAGACCAAAATAGCAAAGGCTCAATTTATCAATATTTTTCAATGAGCTATCTCTGTCGATGAGGCGGATTTTGCATCTGGATCACCGCTGTCATTGATGAAGTCAATGATGTTGTCAAAGATATCAAAGAAGAAGGAACTTTTCCAACCCGCTGTTGTTCGGCGCTCGTCAAAACGCCTGAAAAGCAATTTATGGGGTATCCATGACAAGGATTTTGGTCACCGGTGGGTGCGGTTTTATTGGTCGTCACGTCGCCGAAGAACTTCTGAACAACAAATACGAGGTGCGCATCCTCGATGCGCTTATAGATCAGGTTCACGCGGACGCACAGGCCGTGATGCCGCAAGGCGCAGAGGTCGTTCGTGGCGATGTCAGAGACAAGGCCGTGGTCGAGGCAGCGCTGGAGGGCGTTGAGGGTGTCATTCATCTGGCAGCCGAGGTCGGGGTCGGCCAGTCGATGTATGAAATCGCCCGCTATGTTGGGGGCAATGATCTGGGAACGGCCGTCCTTCTCGAAGCGATGATCGGCAAACCCATCAAGAAGATCGTCGTCGCATCTTCCATGAGCGTCTATGGTGAAGGGCGATATACCACGACCGAGGGACAATCGCTTGATGTGGCGCGTCGCAGTGCGGAAAACATCAGGAAGGCTGAGTGGAACCCGCTTTCCCCCGAAGGTCGATCTCTGGTTCCTGTGGCAACCGATGAAGGGAAACCAGTCGATCTCGCTTCCATTTATGCCCTCACGAAATATGCGCAGGAAAAGCAGGTCCTGATTTTCGGAGAAGCCTATGGAGTGGACGCGGTCGCGCTGCGTCTTTTCAATGTGTTTGGTGCCGGGCAGGCGCTTTCCAATCCCTATACGGGCGTTCTGGCAAACTTCGCATCGCGGCTCGCCAACCGACAACCACCGATGATTTTTGAAGACGGACAACAAAAGCGGGACTTTGTTCACGTCAGAGACGTTGCCCGTGCGTTTCGCCTCGCATTGCAAACACCTGAGGCGCGGGGTCAAGTCATCAACATTGGCAGCGGGCAAGCCTATACGATCGAACAGGTCGCTGCCCTTCTCGCCGATGCCATGGGTGTTCCGGAGATTACGCCCGACATCATGAACAAATCCCGCTCTGGAGATATCCGCAACTGCTTTGCGGACATTTCGAGGGCGCGCGCTGTCCTTGGCTTTGAACCGAAGCATTGGCTGGAAAACTCACTCGGGCCGTTTGCCGAGTGGGTCCGTAGCACGGGAGCGGTGGATCGCAGTGCCGAGATGAAGCGGCACCTGGAACAAAGAGGGCTGGTCTCATGACGTCCTCTGATCCAAAAGGCCCGTCTCCCAAGGATACATACGGGTTTGTCGAGTGGTTCCGCCCCGGCGAATATGAGCGCACGGAACGACTTCTTCCTCAAATCCTCGCCAGCGGTGCCAGCTATCTCCGAACTCATCTTTCATGGGCAGAATATCTGGCGCCTGGCGGCGAGGCCTGGTTCGACTGGCTCATTCCCCGGTTGGGTGGAGGCATCGACCTTCTTCCCTGCGTGCACTACACACCGCCTTCCATGTCGCGTACAGGCCGCGCATCGGGCGCACCTCACGACCTCAAATCCTATGCTGACTTCGTCGACCACGTTCTGACACGATACGGCAAATATTTCCGCCATATCGAGCTATGGAATGAACCTAACAATCTGCTCGACTGGGATTGGCGCGAAGACAGCGATTTCCAGCTGTTTTGCGAGATGGTCGGCGGTGCCGCCTTCTGGGCAAAAGAGCGCGGTTTCAAGCCCGTTCTGGGAGGGCCCTGCCCTTTCGACCCCTATTGGCTCAATCTGATGGGTGAGCGCGGTGTTTTAGGCGTTGTGGACGCGGTCGGTTTCCACGGCTTTCCTGGAACCTGGGACAGTGAAGAAGGTGCGTGGGGCGGATGGGATATGCATCTGGGGGAGATGCGCAAAATCCTGAACCGCTTCAATCCGCAGGCTCAAATATGGATTACCGAAACCGGTTATTCCACATGGCGCAGTGACGAGATGGAGCAGGCGCGCCGCTTCATGAAGGCGCTGCACGTTCCTGCAGACCGCATGTATTGGTATTCCTGGCAGGATGTCTCACCCGATGTTCCCGTTCAGGAGGGGCTGTGGTTTGATCCGCGCCATTATCATCTCGGCGCTGTGACACATGATCACCAGCCCAAATTATTGGCGCGCCTTTTGCTGGAAGGCGGCGTGGCAAGGCTGGAGGAGGTCACGCGGCTTGCCACTCCAAATCTCGCCACCGGGGCGGCCCCTACCGTGGTCACCGGAGGAAGTGGTTTCATAGGATCCAATCTGGCGGCCAGCCTGTTGGAAGATGGTGACGATGTCATCATTCTCGACAATCTGGGGCGTCCGGGGGTTGATCAAAATCTTGCATGGCTAACGGCACGCTATGGCGAACGTGTTCACCCAGTTCTTGCAGATGTGCGCGATATGCGCAGCATAGAGGCCGCGTTTACGGATGCAAAAGCCGTCTACCATCTTGCAGCACAGACCGCCGTTACAACAAGTCTGGCACATCCATTGGATGATTTCGAAGCCAATGCTCGCGGAACAATCAATGTGCTGGAAGCCGTCCGCAAGGCATGCAAGCGGGCACCTGTGATCTTTGCCAGCACGAACAAGGTGTATGGCGCACTCGAAGATATAGAGATGCTTCAAACGGATGATCGCTACGTCCCGGCAGACGAAACAATCCGCTCGCGAGGCATTGGGGAGGAACGTCCGCTTGATTTCTGCACACCGTACGGATGCTCGAAGGGCGTAGCGGATCAATATGTGCTTGATTACGCGAAATCGTTCGATATTCCGACAGCCGTGCTGCGCATGAGCTGCATTTACGGTCCCCGTCAGTTCGGCACGGAAGATCAGGGCTGGGTGGCACATTTCCTGATCCAGGCCCTCTCAGGTCGGAAGATATCCATTTATGGCGATGGCAAGCAGGTCCGCGATATCCTGCACGTTGATGATGCTGTCACAGCATATCGCGCCCTGCTTCGATCGATTGACCAGGTGAAAGGTCAGGCCTTCAATCTGGGCGGTGGGCCGGGCAATGCAGTCAGTATTCTCAGCGTTCTCAACGCCATCGAAGATCTGGCAGGACAGCAATTGCAGGTCGAGTTCGCAGACTGGCGCGCGGGTGACCAGTATTATTTTGTTGCCGACACACACAAGCTGGATTCAGCGCTGTCATGGAAACCGACCGTTTCATGGCGTGACGGCCTCAGGCATCTGACGGAATGGCTGGTTGAAAATCGCTTCGGCGGGCGCTTGCCGTCCAATGCTGACAAGCGTGAGGCTTTGGCATGATGAGGCCCGGCCAGAGCGAAACAACGCGCGTGTTGATGACAGTGGATGCCGTTGGCGGTGTCTGGCGGTATGCGATGGACCTTGCCGCAGGTCTTCGACTGCTTGATGTCGATGTGGTGTTTGTCGGTCTGGGACCGCAACCTTCTGACGCGCAGCGAGCGGAGGCTGAGACATTGGGAACGCTGTGCTGGCTCGACGCTCCGCTCGACTGGATGGTGCAGGAAGAAGAGGCGCTGGCGCAGGTTGGCCCTGCTCTTGAAGAAGTCGCTAGATCCGAAGATGTCCATCTCCTGCACCTGAATCTGCCGTCGCAGGCGGCCATGCTCGCCACTGACCTTCCAGTCGTCGCAATGTCGCATTCATGTGTGGTCACGTGGTTTGCAGGGGTGCGGGGACAGGATGTGCCGCTAGACTGGCAATGGCACAGACGATTGAACCGTCAAGGCTTTGACCGTGCCGACGCCGTATTTGCCCCAAGCCGCAGCCATGCGACGATGTTAAAACATGCCTATGGCGCAATCCGCAATCTGACGGTGGTTTATAACGCCACCCGAGCAGAGCCGGGTGCTGCCGAAAAAGATGCCTTGATCGTTGCGGCGGGACGGTGGTGGGACGAGGGGAAGAATGGCCATATCCTCGACGAAGCCGCAAAATCTGTTCACGGCACGATCATTATGGCGGGCGCAAACAGAGGGCCACAGGGGCAGTATCTGCCGATCCGCCACGCCGACCACCGGGGAGAGCTGAAGCATGATGAGGTTGCGGCACTGATGCGGCATTCCTCCATCTTCGTATCGCCATCTGTTTATGAACCCTTCGGACTGGCGGTTTTGGAAGCGGCACGCGCCGGCAATGCAATGGTTCTGGCGGACATACCGACCTACCGCGAACTCTGGCACGATGCGGCCTTGTTTGCGGATCCACATAACGCGACCGCCTTTGCCTCTGCAATCAACCGTCTGTGGGACGATGAACCTTTGCGACGGCGGCTGGCTGAGAAGGCAGCGCAACGATCCCAAAATTTCGAGATCGAACGACAGGCGGTGGCCATCGCCGATCTTTACAACAGGCTGCTGCGCCGCAGCTCCTCCTTTCGTCACATGGAGCTATCATGAAATTCATCTTTTACACCCACTCCCTGATGTCCGACTGGAACCATGGCAACGCGCATTTCCTGCGCGGCATCATGCGGGACCTGATCCGGCGCGGTCATGATGCGGTTGCGCTGGAGCCTGTGGATTCCTGGAGCCGCCTCAACCTTCTGCAAGATCAGGGTGATGCGCCGTTGGCTGATTTCGCCACAACATTTCCAGAGCTCCGAAGCGTTAGCTATGACACTGGATTTGATCACGAAGCAGCCGTTTCTGACGCGGATGTGGTGGTGGTTCACGAATGGACCGACCCTGCTATCATCGCCGAAATAGGCCGTATTCGTGGCCGGGGTGGCGCCTTCACCTTGCTTTTTCATGATACCCACCACCGCGCAGTCTCCGCGCACGCAGATATCGCTGCGATGATGCTGCAGGAATACGACGGGATTCTCGCCTTTGGAGAAACCTTACGGCAACGCTACTTTGCAGCCGGTTGGGGCCGCACGGTGTTTACATGGCACGAAGCGGCAGATGACAGCCTGTTCAAACCCATGCCGGATGTCGAAAAAATCGGCGACCTGATCTGGGTGGGTAACTGGGGCGACGACGAAAGATCGGCAGAAATCATCGAATTCCTTGTGGAGCCTTCCAAGGAACTGGAGCTGAAAACGTGGGTGCACGGGGTTCGATATCCTGACCATGCCCTTGATGCACTGAGCAAAGCCGGAATCTCATTCGGCGGCTGGATTGCCAATGCCATGGTGCCGGCCGCCTTTGCCCGCTACAGGGCAACGGTTCATATTCCGCGTCGTCCCTATGTTGAGCATCTGTCGGGCATACCCACGATCCGTCCGTTCGAGGCAATGGCATGCGGCATTCCTCTGATTTGCGCACCCTGGGACGATGCCGAACATTTGTTTCGTCGCGGTGAGGACTATCTCACTGCCCGTGATGGCGATGAAATGAAGGCGCTGCTTCACGACATCCTGTCCGACCCGGAATTAGCCTCGTCGCTTTCCCGTTCAGGCCTTGAAACCATCGCCGCCCGGCACACGTGCCGACACCGCGTTAATGAGCTGTTTTCCATTCTTTCAAGCTGCGGCACCGACCGGGTGACACGCCAAATCGCAACGCAGGAGGCTGTAGCATGAAGATCGCGTTTTATGGATCAAGCCTTGTCTCTGCCTATTGGAACGGAGCGGCCACCTATTATCGCGGCCTCATCCGTGCGCTTGCGCAGAGAGGCTATGCCATCACCTTTTATGAACCTGATGTGTACGACCGTCAAAAGAACCGTGACATGGAGCCACCGGACTGGTGCAAGGTTGTTGTCTATGACGGCACCGTCAGTGCCGCCAGGTCGGTCGCCGCAGAGGCAGGCAAGGCGGATATCGTCATCAAGGCAAGCGGCGTCGGCTTTGAGGACGACCTTCTGCTCAATGAGATACTCTCTGCCGCCCGGCCCGATGCACTCAAGATTTTCTGGGACGTCGATGCGCCTGCGACACTGGCTGAATTGCATGCGGCGCCTGATCATCCATTCCGGAAAGCCCTTGGTATGCTTGACCTTGTGCTGACTTATGGCGGTGGGGACCCGGTGGTGAAGGCCTATCGTGCCCTCGGCGCGCGGGATTGCATACCGATCTATAACGCGCTGGATCCCGAGACCCATCATCCCGTCCAACGAGACGCTCGTTTCGAGGCGGATCTGGGTTTTCTGGGCAATCGGCTTCCGGACCGGGAAGCGCGGATGGAGCGTTTCTTTCTGGAGCCGGCAGCAAAGCTACCTACCGCGAGCTTTCTTCTCGGTGGGTCTGGATGGAATGACAAGCCCATGTCTGGGAACGTCTCCTATCTCGGCCACATTTCCACGCGTGATCACAATGCTTTTAACGTGACACCGAAAGCCGTTCTCAACATCTCCCGCTCAAGCATGGCTGAAACCGGCTTCTCGCCTGCCACTCGGGTGTTCGAGGCCGCTGGGGCGGGGGCATGCCTGATTACCGACTATTGGGAGGGAATAGACCTCTTCCTGAAGCCGGGTGAGGAAGTTCTCGTGGCCCGCGATGGACAGGATGTCATTGAGATCATGGCCGGGCTGACTGCCGAGACCGCCATGTTGACGGGAAGAAATGCTCTCCGCCGCGTTATAGCCGAGCACACTTACACGAGCAGGGCTGCGGATGTTGACGCCGTGTTTCGCACCCGCATTCCGCAGTAAACGGAGGCAGCCCAGTGACCCAACGAATGAACATCGTCTTTATAGGTCTTTCATTGTCTTCCTCTTGGGGAAACGGTCACGCAACGACGTTCCGTTCCCTGATCCGGGGGCTCGACGCAGAAGGCCACCGCGTCCTTTTTCTGGAGAGGGATGTGCCATGGTACGCCAGCAACCGCGATCTCGCCGATCCCGATTTTTGCGAACTTGCCTATTACTCCGATGTTGACGGCCTGATCGAGACATATCGGCCTCGCCTTGAGCAGGCTGACGCCACTATCGTGGGGTCATATGTGCCCGATGGTGTCGAAGTGATCGACCGCCTGACCGAAATCGGCATCTCCAACTTCTGCTTTTACGACATCGACACCCCGGTCACACTCGCCAAGCTCGACAGCGGAGAAGAGGACTACCTCGCGAAGCGTCAAATGCCGATCTTCGACGCCTACTTCTCTTTTTCAGGAGGTGAGGTTCTTGATCGTCTGGAGAGGCGTTACGGGGTGGGCCGTGCGATCGCTCTCTATTGTTCTGTCGACGAGCGCCGATATAGCCCCACCGGTGAGTCGCATGTCTGGGATCTCGGTTATCTCGGAACCTACAGCCCGGACCGTCAGCCCACTCTGGAAAGGCTGCTGATCGAACCTGCACGCCGGTTGCCGCATCTGCGCTTTGTGGTCGCGGGACCGCAATATCCCGAGAGTATCGATTGGCCAGCCAATGTCGAACGGATAGAGCACCTTGCACCGCGCGACCATTCGTCCTTTTACAGCCGCCAACGCTTCACCCTGAATGTAACCCGTGCTGACATGATCGCTGCGGGCTGGTCGCCGAGTGTGCGGCTGTTTGAAGCTGCGGCCTGCGGAACCCCCATTATCAGCGATGAATGGCGCGGGCTTGAGGAGCTGTTTGCCAACGACAGCTCGATCACCATCGCGCAGGCCACTCAAGATATCATCGATGCCCTGACCGGAATGGATGATGTGCATCGAAGCAAGATGGCTGAGCGCGCACGTGCGATCGTCATGGAAAGCCACATCGGGGTAGCGCGGGCCCGCGAATTTGTGAGGGCAATCGCGGACCTGAGCCGGAAACATTATCCGAGCGCGGGTTCGCCACCAAGTTTCACCATGAGGAGAACTGAGATGCTGCAGAAAACGTCCAATGGCAAAGGTAAGACCGTTCTTGTCGCAGGCGGGGCAGGCTTTGTGGGCTCGCATCTGTGTGATGCGCTTCTTGCTCATGGCGAAAGGGTCATCTGCGTCGATAGTTACATCACGGGCTCGAAAGACAATGTCCGACCACTGGCGAACCACCCGAATTTTCGGCTGATCGAAAAAGATATTTGCGACTTGTATCGGCTGGATGAGCCGGTCGAACAGATTTACAATCTTGCCTGCCCAGCATCACCGCCACACTATCAGGCCGATCCCGTCCATACGATGATGACGTGCGTTGCGGGTACAGGCAATTTGCTCAAGCTTGCAGAGCAACACGATGCAAGTTTTCTTCAAGCCTCGACCAGCGAAGTTTACGGCGATCCAGCCGAACATCCTCAACGAGAGGAATACCGTGGCAATGTGAACTGTATAGGACCCCGCGCCTGCTACGACGAAGGAAAGCGGGCTGCCGAGGCGCTGTGCTTTGATGTGCTGCGCACGGGAAAAGTGGACGCGCGGGTCGCACGTATATTCAATACCTATGGTCCGCGCATGCAGCCCAATGATGGCCGCATCATCTCAAACCTGCTCGTTCAGGCGTTGAAGGGAGATGCTTTGACGATCTACGGCACCGGTGAGCAAACGCGCTCGTTCTGCTTCGTCAGCGACCTCGTCGCCGGGCTGATGGCTCTCATGAATGTAGACCCGAACCCAGGTGCCCCGGTCAATCTGGGCAATCCGGGAGAATTTACGATCAACGAGTTGGCATCCATGGTCATCGCGATGGTTCCTTCCGCGAACAAGATAATCCATCAGCCGCTGCCGGAGGATGATCCACAGAGACGACGCCCTGACATATCCCGTGCGAAGGAGTTGCTGGGCTGGCAGCCGCGTATTCCACTATCCGAGGGGCTGCGGCAAACCGCAGCCTGGTTTACCGCCATCACTTCCGAACAACCAGGCGACAGAGCTGCACGGCCCGCGAGGGATAACGTTGCAAGCGTTCATTGCGAACCTGTTCGCGCATAAGCATGGATGCAGATGTCATGATCAGCAAAGACGCATTGAGACAAGAGATCAACGATCTTGAACCATGGTTTCACAACCTCGATATAAACGGCGTTCAAACCGCACCGGACCACTTTCTGGGCGATTACCCGAGCTTCAAATGGCAAGGGTTCAAGAATATCATTCCGGAGGATCTGGATGGGAAGACCGTGCTGGACGTGGGCTGCAATGCAGGCTTCTACAGCCTTGAAATGAAACGCCGCAATGCCGCCAGGGTCGTCGGGATCGATTCGGATCCGCATTATCTTCGCCAAGCCGAGTTCGCTGCCAAGCGATCGGGGCTCGATGTCGAGTTCAGGCAGATGACGGTCTACGATGTCGCCAAACTGAATGAGACATTCGACCTGGTAATCTTCATGGGTGTTTTATACCATTTGCGGCACCCCTTGCTGGCGCTTGACCTGCTCTACGAACACGTCGTCAGAGACAAGCTCTTGTTCCAGTGCCTGCAACGTGGCGACGGCAGAAAGCCCGTTTTGGAAGAGAATTATGACTTCTCCGAGTGGGCCATATTCGACCGGCCAGACTACCCCAAGCTGTTTTTCGTTGAGGAACGCTTTGCCAGCGATCCGACGAACTGGTTCGTACCCAATAGTTCGGCGATGGAGGCCATGTTGCGTAGCTCCGGCTTTGTGATTGAGGAAAATCCGGAGCGAGAAGTCTATCTTTGCTCCCGTGGCCAGCGCTACTACGCAGCTGAGCCGCCACCCCGGATTTATTGACCTTCGCCTTGCCTGACGCTTCCGTTGCTAGGGATCGCGCGTGATACTCACGCCAGCATTCCCGCACGCACTGCCGCGTTAACAAAGGCGTCGCGCGCCTTGTCGCATGGCAACTCCTTCTGAATGGCCTTGAGACAATCACACTGAGCAAGTTCGCCGAGGTCGTCTTGCGTATAAGGCCAACGATGGTACAGATAATGTAGACCGTCCTCCGGGCCGCGAACGGCCTCTACGGCACCGTTTCCGATCCTGACGTAAACTGGTCTGTTCCACGTTACAGTGAATTTGGTTTCAATGATTAAATTTGGCATGAAGCACCTCCTTCAGCACTAACAACCCCTATCTGGCGGGGTTCCTTACCGTACGGTTCCGCACGAGTGGAGATCCGGTTCCGGAAGGTGCACGGGCACAAAGTGCAGGCGACATCCGGCGATCGACCGTTAAGCAGTGCCTACAGGGCAGGCTGGTCTGATCGCAGGCTCTCATGCGTAAGCTTTCTATTTTTCGAGCGCAGTTCGAGTTCATCCCGCGCAATCCGTAAGACAAGGGAGAACAACTCACGCTCAAGTGCGTCTGTCTCCAGAGGTGGATTGTCGATCAAGCACGCGATGGCACGATCTGCGATCCTTCGCTTCATGTGCTTATGTTGAGTGAAGTGTCCGGCGAGATCCAAGAGAAAGAGCCCAATGTGTGTTTCATTGTACCTGTCTTCATCATGTGAAACTGACATGCTGTGGCACTCCCTGCGGGCATGGAGACCGATTTGCTCCTTGCGGCTGCGTCATGAATGACATTGCCAACCTTAACGTGCTCAGCACGTAATTCTATTCTACGTACGGTTTCGAGCAAAAAGTCACTTTAATGGATCTATTTCAATCGCTTAACTGGTCCATGAACAACCAGGGGAAAGGTTATTTTTTACACACAACTTCTTACATTCGTCAAATTTGCGACTTTATGGGAACGGCTTGCTCTCAAATTCCATTGTTGAAACAGGAGAGTTCTAGTTGCGGCTACTGGCGGCGTCCTTATCTCCCATAGCAACCGCCAAATCGTGGCGCGCCCTATTGATACGGCTTTTGACCGTACCGGTTTTGCACCCGCATATTACCGCCACTTCCTCGTAACTCGTTCCTGAGGCAGTCAGGATGAGCGCAGTCCTTGTCTCTTCCGGTAGAGTTTCCAAGGCGCGCCGCAGCTCGCCATAGCGGACATGGGCGAGTTGTGGGGCTTCTGAGGTCATCGCCAGGTGGGGTAAACTTTCAGCGATCACCGGCTCCCGAATTCGCTTGCGGTAAGCCGTACAAAAGGTGTTCCTCAGAATTGTGAAAAGCCAGGATTTTAGTGATGTTCCAGGATTGAACTGGTGGGAATACTTCAAAGCCTTGAGAAAGGTCTCCTGAACGAGATCATTCACATCGTTGTCATCACTCACGAAGCGCCTCGCAAAGCGGCGTAGCGGCTCCTCCAGATCCGTCAGGCTTTTGTGGAAGTCGTTTCCGTCCTGCATATTTTCCCCTCCAGGAAATTTTAGGCTTGTCTAAACAATGCGTGCTCTTGGGGAATGTTGCTGTACGAAAGCGTACATAAGGACAAATAAGGGAGGCGGACCTGCAGGCCCGCCACCCAAGGGCTCAATCAGCATTAAAGCTGCTCTTTCTGCGCGCCGCTATTGGGCTTGGCGGCTCCAAGATCCGGCGTTTGTCCAAGCGGCATCATATTCGCGGAGATGAATTCGCCTTTCCCGTCGATTGATGAACCAGAGGACCACCGTCCGGGGGCAGGAGCACTTCCGTCCTGCTGGAAGCCAAGATAGGCGTAACTGAAATCCCGATTTTCCTGCTCCTGTGGGAAGCTGTTGGGTATCGGGAACACGCCCTTCTCACCTCCCAGCTCCTCCAGCGCTGCCAGCCACTGGTTCTGGTGCATCGTGTCACGCGCGATCAGGTATGACAGCATTTCCTTCATTCCAGGATCGGTTGTCAGATTGAAAAGCCGGGTCGCGAGGACACGGCCAGTCGACTCAGCGGCCACATTGGCGGTCATGTCCGCAGCGATATTTCCACTGGCGTAGATGTGCGACATATCGAAAGGTACGCCATCGGAATCGACGGGCATGGCCGACAGTCCTGCCGACAGCAGGTTCTTCATGTTCAAACCACCCAACACCGCACTTGCAACTGGGTCGGCCGCAATCTCATCCTTGATCTCAACGGGCGCACCCTCAAGATTGAGAGCAACCGCCGTCGCCAGCATTTCGATATGCCCCAGTTCTTCTGCTGCGGTGTTCATAAGAAGGTCGCGGAACTTTGGGTTGCCTCGGGCGCCGCAAGCCTGAAAGAAGTATTGCATCGCGACGCGGATCTCGCCTTCCACACCTCCGATCGCTTGCTGGAGCGCTCTGGCGAACATGGGGTCTGGCGTCTCCACCCGTACCGGGAATTGCAGTTTTCCATCTGTATAGAACATCGATCTCTCCTTTGTTGGAGGCCGCCGAACCTTCGTTTCCATTCATTGTTCCGAAATCTCCAGGGAGTTTTTCGGAACCTAAGCGGGCACCTGTGGTTGGGCCGCCAAAAGGAAGGGTCCATGAGCACACCAGAGAGCAAAGTTCAGTCATCACCTAAGAATGGGCAACGCCATCGGCCCAAAGTCATTATCGTAGGGGCAGGCTTTGGTGGCTTGTCATGTGCTGGCGCTCTCGGCCCCTCGCCGGTCGATATCGTTGTCATCGACCGGCGAAATCATCACCTCTTTCAACCGCTTCTATATCAGGTGGCAACTGCAGCTTTGTCTCCTGCCGATATTGCTGAGCCGATCCGTAAAACTCTTTCGCGTCATAAAAACATATCTGTCGTATTGGGGGAGGTGGTAAGCGTTGATCCCCAGGGTCAAACGCTTGTGACCGATGATGGTCACATCCACGCTTACGATTATCTCATCTTGGCGACGGGGTCCGAATATAATTATTTCGGACATGATGACTGGAAGGAATTCGCGCCAGGGCTCAAGTCTCTGCGAGACTCGCGACAGATACGTCAAAGACTTCTCATGGCGTTTGAGAAGGCTGAACTCGCAACATCGCCAGAGGAAAAGCGTGCGTGTTTGACAACGGTTGTGATCGGTGGCGGACCTACCGGCGTAGAAATGGCCGGGGCGATCTCGGAGCTGGGTCGTTTCATGATTGCACGGGATTTTCGCAATCTGTCCCCTGATGAAATGCACGTGATGCTCGTGGAAGCCGGGCCAAGACTGCTTGCGACCTTCCCGGAAAAGCTGGCGCAATATGCGGAAAATCATTTGCGAAACGTTGGTGTCGACGTTCTTCTGGGGTCGAGGGTGACAGATATCAGCGCTCATGACGTCGTTATAAATGAAACACGCATCAAATGTGGCACTATCGTTTGGGGGGCGGGCATCAAGGCGTCGCCAGCGGCTTCATGGTTCGGGTTGTCAGGAGATAGAATTGGGCGTCTGCCGGTGTCATCAAGCCTTGAAGTCAGCGGATTTCCCCATCACTTTGCTATTGGAGATACGGCACTGGTTGTTGGTGGAGACGGAAAACCCCTACCGGCACTTGCCCAGGTTGCTAAACAGCAAGGTGAGCATCTCGGTAAAAATCTCCGGCGTCATATCGAGAGCGGAGCGCAATTAGAGCCATTTGTTTTCAAAAACAGGGGCAATACCGCTGTAGTGGGCAGAAACTCCGCAGTGTTCGACTTCGGCTCGTGGACACTGAAAGGCCGTGCCGCCTGGTTTCTTTGGGCCATCGTCCATGTTTACCTCCTCATCAACTTCGAAAAACGACTGCTTGTATCCATCCAGTGGATTTCCAGATATTTTACCAAGCAGAGAGGCGCGCGGATCATAGACGAGAATAAAGTCGGGCGGGCTAACACAAAGTAAAGGGCGCTCGGTTCAATTATGCCGTTGCCCGCTGAACAGTCCCCGGGAGACTTTGGCAAGCTCTTCTGCTTCTGCGGAAAGGATATATCCGCTGAATTTGTCTGGGACTATGGAGGCAACATAGGACGTCGCAAAGACGTAGGGTATCTCCATCTCCTCCAGCATTTTCACGACAGGGAACACGAGCGCGTCGTCCAGAAAGACATCAAGGATAGCAGCATCGACCTTGTGTTCCTCAAGGAGAAGGAGTGCCTTCTCAGCACTGGCTGTCCGGCCTGCGATCGTTGCGCCGAGCTTTTCAAGCGCCCGGCGGCTCTGCTCATCAAGCAACGTGTCATCCTCTACGACAAGGATCCTCTTACCCTTGAATATCTGAAGATGCTTATCCAAAATAGTCGACTCCGCAAGTTTGTCTTGTGTATACGTGCCCCCTCGCCAACCGGATTTAAATTACGCTGCTTTTTTGGATTTTTACCGAAATATCAGGCGCTCTCGTCGCCTCTGTCTCCGGCAGTAGGGCGACAGGCCTCGCGAAGGTTCAGCTACACAGCTTAGCAGCACGGACTGCCCAACATACATGCCGGCGGCGGCAGCAACGGCCCGTTACCTTCTGGATCAATAGATCGGGGGCGGTCACTCGTCCTGTTGCAACGCATGGGGCGAGGGTTGCCCTTGCTGGCGGGTTTCAGGTGTTAGATAGATCAAGGAAAATGCTACTGAGGTAACGATCAATACCACGAGTATGGCGACAAACATCCATCTGCTCTTGCCTGCGCTGCGGTTCATTTTTCATCCTCCTCGAGATCGCGGTTCACCCGGCGCAGACCTTTTCTTGCTTCTTCCTTCAGCTTCTCCCTTGCCGCATCAGCATTTTCGCTGTCCGTGCGCGTTGCATCGCTCTCTTTGTCTTTGATGGTCTTCGACATATCATATCTCCTGTCAGGCCACTCAAATCGAGTTTTGCCCTAGGCCTCCCCAACCACGCAGCGAAGCAATAGGTCCCATACCAAATGCTTTTGCATCCTTACGGCTTGTGCCCCCAGCAATTGAGTTTCAGAGAGCAGACCTGTCTGCAGCCGCCAGCTCAAAACATGGTCTAATTGTCGGATATCGTACAGATTCAAACAGGATATGGAAATCAGATCAAGGTTGCAGCATAAGCCGTTGATCATGTGCTTAAACAACTATCCCCGCTCTTCATTCGGAGGAGATATGACTCCGCCTCTTCAGGACAAAGTGCGAAATCTTTTACTTCGTGCCGCAAGTCCCGCAGCCTTTGCGCTGCTTGCTCCTCATATGCGACATATTGAACTGCCTCTGAACTTTGCGCTTGTGGAGCAGGATCAATCAACTGACAAGATATGCTTCTTGGAGAAGGGACTTGCTTCCGTCGTAGCGATCACAACTGACGACGAAATGGTCGAAGTCGGGCATATCGGTTTTGAGGGAGCAACGGGATTACATACGGTCCTTAATGCCGACAGGTCCCCGACGAGAACGTTTATGCAAGGCGAGGGACATGGCTACCTGATGCCCGCCGACGTAGTCAGATCTGTGATGGATACATCACCGGAAGATCGTGCTCTTATTTTGAGATATCTGCATTCGTTTACGATTCAGGTTTCATATACGGCGCTCGCCAATGCCCGGCTCAGCATCTACGAACGGTTATCCCGCTGGCTGCTGATGTGCCAGGACCGTCTGGGTGACGATCTGGGCCTAACCCATCAATTTCTGTCGATCATGCTTGGGGTGCGGCGGTCGGGGATTACCGATCAGCTGCATATGCTGGAAGGCATTGGCGCTATCAGATCGACGCGCGGCAATGTGCGCATTCTTGACAGAAACAAATTGGAAGAGATCGCGGGGGGAAGTTATGGAGTGCCGGAAAACGAATATGAGCGCCTGATCGGCGCTAAAATCCGGTTTTTCTGAACGGCAGTCTTTACGCTTTAAGGCGAAGGAACGGGAGCCACGGCTCCCGTCGCTTTTCTCACCTGCGTGAGCTTTCCGCGTTGACTTCGCCACGAGAGAGCGCCTTGGAAAACGGCACCAACTGGTACAAAGCAGAAATACCAACGAGGATGTACACGATCGTGGCTAGCGCGCTGTCCCTTCCGCCGAACACAGTAGCGACAAGATCAAAGTCCGCCAGACCAACGAGCAACCAGTTGATCCCTCCGACAATGATCAGCAGTAAGGTGATGAGGTTCATCGTTTTCATTGCATTATCCTCGTTTTAGAAGTTTGAAATTATGGAAAAAAGGCCCGATGAGGGGCTGGGTAGTCACTTCGTTTGACGTTCCTGCTCGGCCAATTCCTTGTCGACAACCTGGCGCGAACCTTCGGCGGGTTCTTGGCTTGCTTCTGTGTCGGATTGTTCGCCGGCTGCATCTTCAGTCGCCATGCCCGCCGCTTGCCAATGTTCAACATGACGACCTTCTGGGCGGCCTTCACTTTCCCATAATTTGTAAGCTCTTAACTGTCTGTCGGTATCGGTAATCATGTTCTTCTCCGTGAGCTATGACTTGAGGACCCGGCGTCTTCATCGCGCTTCTGCCCTTTGTTCGGGACACGGTGCCAACTCTGGCACCCCCCAACTGTTCCCCGTTTGTCAGAAACCGTACATTTCTGTTGTCGCTTGAGACCTGGTCACGGCAGGTGGGTGGGCGACCCATCTGATTTGCAACGCGAAAATTTTTCGATGCAACAGGAACATCTGTGGTGTCGCATGGTTCGATGCGAACTTTGCGAGGAGAGACCAAATGCCGATCACGCAGTGGGAAGAGCCCATCAGGATCAATACGCCAGTCAGCGGATACCAGACCGTCGAAAGCCCGTTCGCGGCATTGATTATTCTACTGGATGAGTGGCCTGATTTGCGGGGACCCGCCTATGTCCGTGCACGCAGTACATGCCGCGCCGCCATTGCCGGAAGGACGACGCCTGAAGAAGCCCGCGAGAAGTTTCTATGTGCTGCCCACGAGGCCGAGCTTCACCATTGATCTAAGGGCGAGCGTGAGCACCGACTATAATGGAGGCTCGTTCACGATCTTGACAGGTTTGGTGAGGCTTTTGACTGAATTATGGCCTAACGGAGTAGTCCCTGACCACCGTCCACCCATGTCGGGGATCCTGTGATGTGGCGAGACTTGTCGGATGCCAGAAAGCTGATGACCTCCGCAATATCCTCGCTCCGCCTAGGGCGACCGCCAGTGATAGGCACCTGACCCTGTGGCCAAATGACGGGGATAGCCGTCTCGTCCTCTTTCCGCAGGCTCGTATTGGCTTCGATATTGGTCTCGACCTCGCCCGGGCACACGGCGTTGATACGGATGTGGTGGCGAGCAAGCTCAAGAGCAAGTTGTTGGACCATTGCGACCTGCCCAGCTTTCGTGGCCGTATAGGCGGTCGCACCCGGTGTCGTAAACGTTCTTGTCCCATTGATGGAGGACACAACGATGATTGAGCCGCCACCCGCTCTCTTCAGTTCCGGCACTGCGGCACGAATTGTCAGGAAGGTGCCGGTCAGATTGATTGCAATCGTCTCATTCCATTCGCTGAGACTAAGATCATCGATTGGCGCCCATGCGCCGTTGATACCAGCGTTGGCAACAACAACATCGAGCCGACCGAATTGCTTGACCAATTGCTCAACCCCCTTAGCCATCTGATCTTCGTCAGAAATGTCTGCAAGCAGTGGGATTGCCTCGTGCCCATCGGCAACGATCCCATCAGCCACGGAGGCAATATCTTGCCAAGTATGCCCCAATACGCCAACCTTGAAGCCATCCCTGGCAAGGGCGAGAGCCGCCGCGCGTCCAATACCAGAGCCTGCTCCTGTAACAAGTGCGACAGGTGACTTCATGTTCATCTCCAATTCCGTTCAAAACAAAAATTGGAACTCTGGAAAACTATGGAAGTTCCTCGATATGATAAACGACACTGACAGAACCAGAGGCCGGATATGCTGCAGATCCGTAGTCATTATGAGCGCAGCGCAACCCATAACAGTGTCCAATAAACGTCTTGTTCCCTGTGTCTGTACACCCCCTCTCCTTCATGTTCCATAATGAGCGTCTGCGTGATTATGTCGGCAGGGCTCTGCCTCATGGGAAGACGACATTCCATCAGACAGGCCTCAAGCTCGCTTAGTGTCGTGATACCTTCGATAGGATCTCTGTTCGATGCCATGATTTTCCAGGCGTAGAGGCACGGTGTGTGACCAGCCATCGGCAAAAGATCTGCTGGCGCTAATCCGAAAATCGCTTTGCTCCGGTGCATGGTCGCCTCCCCAATATCAGGCGTCGCGAACATCGGACGACCCATGAAGTTCCACGCAAGTGCGTGTACGAAACCGCACTCAGGCGTCAGCGGCTCCTTTTGTCCGATGCATAGGCCATAGCTCTGACCATGCCGCAAATGATACCCGGCGCAGCGTGATGGGGGTTGTGTCCGACCCCTTCCAACCACGTGATATCCGCTTGAGGAACTCGTCGTGCGAGCCATTCAAGATGCCAATGCGGATCTACCGCTCCATCTGCGTCGCCATAAAGGATCTTGACCGGGCAAACGATCTCAAGTTCAGAGGCTCGCTCCATGTCGCCATTAAATCCCAACAACTCGTCAGCCATTGTGCAAATCGCCTGGTAATTGGCTGCGTGCCGGTAGGGAAACTCAAGCAGATGCTGCGGTATCGGATTGGGATGGTGAGCAGCGCGCATGGCACGTTGACCGAAATACCCGGCAAACCGCTGAACGATGTGACGCGTAAACAAAGGGCCAACAGCGGGCGCCACCGCAAGGCGGAGAAGAAGCATCGTCTCTTCTGGTGTTGGCCGACAAAATGGGGCGATTAGACACAGACCACTGACGAGATCCGGTCGTCTCTCGGCAAGGATCAAAAGCGGCGCGCAGCCAATCGAATGACCCACAAGTACAACATCATGCAGTCGCAGGGCATCAATCAGCTGCTCCAACCAATAAGACTGCGCCAGCGGGCCACGACTGCCTGCCAAACACTCACTGAAGCCGTAACCCGGTCGATCGGGCGCGACAATGTGCATGTCAGTTTCTCTAAGAGGGGCGAGCACCTCCTGAGCCAGACTGCCACAACCATGTAAGAGGACAACTGAAGGCGCTGCTTTGTCTCCGTGCTCCAGGAAATGCACGCGACGCCCATGAACGCCGATATAGCGTCCGTGAAGAGGATGGCTTGATGCGATGGTTTTCATCGCCAACGAACTGGCGTCTATGCCCTCGGTTCCGCGAATATCAGCTACAGCACATTTAAGTGAAGCCGTGCCCTGCTATTTTTCAAGCAGCTTTGGTCCATCCAAAGCAGCCCGTCGGCACTATGGAGTTGCCGACGATCAGCGCGCCCCTCCGATAGAGTTCAAGACCCCTTGGAGGCTCATCAAGACGAATTGCCCAGACCTGTTGGGTTTCATCAGTCCACAAGATTGTGCCCTCAACGGAACTGATGGCATCCAGGGCCTTTGCTGTGCTTGTTCCAGGCTGAAACATCACCATTACCGTGTCTGACTGAGGTGGCGGGATAAGCGAGCACGGACCTGCCACGCCGACGGCAAGTATGAGCGCCAAGGGCGAACTCAAGACGCGACCATGTGTGGAAGGCCTAACGTTTAACCAATAGACGGCCACGAGCAGGGGCAAAATTCCGAATGCAACAAACCAGGCCAAGTCCCAAAGAAGTGGGTTATCGACATCCATCCTGACGCGGTGAATTCCGAGGATCCAATGCGACAGGATGCCGTCGACAATGTGCCATGTCCCGAAGCCTGCTACGGCAAAGGCAGCCATTCTGCGGTTAGAGGACCGCCAGTCAACCTCTCTTCTTGCGCGCCATAGCATCCACAAGCCCCAGCAAGTGATGACGTACATCAGGACATGAAAAAGGCCGTCCGTCAGGATCAGTGTCCGGATATCACGACGGGCATCCTCCAAACCGCTTAGCAAGTGGTGCCACTGCAAAACCTGATGAAGCAATATGCCATCGAAGAAGCCGCCCAACCCGAAGCCGAGCGCTGCACCGGCATACGTGACGTTTCCCGAGAGTGGTTTCGCGTTTGCTTTGCCTGAGGTAGCCACTGAGATTTTCCTGTCCTGTATAAAGCTGCGGCACCTAAGCCAATAAGTCACAGAGTTTTAAACTTGTAAGCGTGATGTGTGGACTTTGCCGATGGCCGAGACTGGGCTTTGCTATTTGGATGTCAGACCCTGAACACGCACAGTGTAGGTTCGTAGAGTGCCCAGCCGATTTTCAGCGTAAGATCGTAACGATCCCGAAGTGCCCGTGTTGATGTAAGTTTCGAACTGGGTTTTTGCTCCCTCGTGGACAGAGACCTGGGAGGAAAGATAAGCTTGATCGAATTCAGCCGCAGACGCAGCTTTCAGAGCATCAAGTTTCTGGCCGTATTCGGTGTCCAATGTAGTGGGAAGCGCTTCACCATCCTTCTGCGCAGTATCGGCGAGGTCTTCCAGCGCATCCTCGTGCTCGCGTAAAAGATCCCTCGCGAACAACTTCGTTGCGCTATTCTGCGCCTTCTCTTCCGCCAGTCGGCTGGATTCGACCTCGAAGCGGCTGAAGGATGCAGCTGTCGTGGCAAATTGCGATTTCGATTGCGCGCTTGCGAACTTGATCGGGACGAGTGACAGGGCAACGACTGTGGTGAAAACATATAAAGGCGTCATATGTAGTCTCTCCTTTGATCGAATGACTATAATCTTAGGGCCGCGATATAAGCGGGAACAAATTGCAGGCCGGTCGGTCGCAGACGCATGTTACGGCTGCTACCAAGCCTTGAAACGGATGGCAGTCCCCCAATTGCTCGAGAATGCATCATTCGGCCCTCTGCCCATTGTGCCGCGAAATGTCACAACACGTTTGCTTCTGGCGGCCCGAACTTCGCGGGCTCAACATTGTTCCGAAGATGCCAATTTGCCACCACGCCCTTCAAGCGGGGTGATAACCGTGAGGTGCTCCCCCGGCTCCGACTTTGCCATCTTCGCCCGCTGCTCGAGCTCCCTCAGAAGGAACAATTTCATGCTCCTATGGTTTGAAGGACATGCAGGGAGACATGTGATGGCAGCTAATGACATTTTGAACGAGGATGTTTCGGATTTTGCGACCAGGCTTGAGGCGATGACGAGTGATGAGGTTTTTGCCGTCATGAGCTCGTTGGAAAAGCACAGCGAGGACGACGCCAGTGATCGGGAGGAAATCCTCTCCCGCATGACCCTCGTGGAAGAAGAAATCGAACGGCGATTTCCCGGGCAGATGCTGGTGCCTTACCGCGACTGGAAAAAAGAGCAGCCGTTGCGGTCCTGAACACCTTGGGTGAATACAACACGCCAGATAAGCTACGGATTACAAATGGACAACGAACAGCAGTCAATATCACGAACGCTTGGGGTTACTGCCCATTTCGATGCTGCGCTTGAGGCTCGGCATCGCATTGATTTTCTGAGCCACTATATGCGCCAGACGTCATGCCGAACATATGTTCTCGGGATAAGCGGGGGCGTGGACTCGCTTACCGCCGGCCTTCTGGCTCAAGCGGCAGTTTCGGAACTTCGCGCCGGTGGATACGACGCGAAATTTATTGCAGCTCGATTGCCCTACGGTGTTCAGGCAGACGAGACAGACGCGCAAAAGTCCCTCGGCGTCATCGGCCCGGATCGTATCGTCACAGTGGATATCAAGCCAGCAGCAGACGCCATGCTCGATGCGATCATGGTCGAAGGAGAGGACCTGGTGGACTCGGCTCGCAAGCACTTTCACCTTGGAAACATCAAAGCGCGGCAGCGAATGATTGCACAGTATGCGTTGGCTGGGTCAACCAGAGGACTGGTCATCGGGACTGATCAGGCGGCCGAGGCTCTCATGGGGTTCTTCACAAAGTTCGGCGATGGAGCAGCTGACATACTGCCACTTGCTGGCCTGACCAAACGACGGGTGAGAGCCATAGCTGAGCATATGGGGGCTCCGCAGGAACTGATATTCAAGGTTCCGACTGCAGATCTGGAATCAGATGCGCCTCTTCGGCCCGACGAAGACGTCTACGGCGTCACCTATGATGACATCGATGATTTCCTTGAAGGCAAGCCGGTCGCAGAGCCCACACGGCATTGGATTGTAGCGACCTATCGGGCGAGCGGCCACAAACGCGCACTTCCAGTGGCACCAAACGGCTCAATGGCAGGATGACAAGGCTCGGCCGCCATGGGTATGAAGATTGTGCCGACACAGGCGGCCCGTTCGCCGCCCTTCCACGCAAACGGACGGAGTTACCTGCCGGGAACAGTTGGCTGTGATGTCGGTTCTCGTTTTAGGGAGGAAACGATGAAAGACAGTCGCTGGATCCACTTGTGCATCGATATGCAGCGGATGTTCGCCGAGGAAACACCGTGGCATGTCCCGTGGATGCGGGAGGCGTCGCCTCAGGTCCAGGAAATCGCCCAGCGCCACCCGCAGCGCACCGTTTTCACGCGCTTCGTTCCGCCCAAGCGAGCTGAGGATATGTCGGGCATGTGGCGCAGCTACTACCAGAAATGGGACATCATGACCCTGGCTCGGCTGGGACCCGACATGGTCGATCTCGTCCCTTCCTTAAAAGCTTTGGTGCCGCCTGCGCGAATCTTCGACAAATTGACCTATTCGCCATGGACAACCGGCGAACTCCATCGCGTCCTAGGGGCGGAGGGTGTCGAGACACTCGTGATCTCGGGTGGGGAGACGGATGTGTGTGTGCTGGCTGCAGCTCTTGGCGCCATCGACCTCGGCTATCGCGTTATCCTCTTGAAGGATGCTGTTTGTAGTGGCGCCGATGATACCCATGACGCTTCGCTCGAATTGTTAGGCGATCGGTTCTCGGTACAGTTGGAAATTTCCTCCACTGCAGAATTTCTTGATCGTGTGTAAAGGTCACATCGACTAGGCAGGGAGCTTGGTCAGCCTCGCGACCTACAGCCGCGACCAGCAAGATTCGCTACGGCCTGTAGCGCTAGAGGATAAGTCAATCGCCTTTTGTCTTCATTGCGTCTGTGACCTTCCGCTTTAGCGGGTCAGCATTCGTTTCTCCCACAGCATCACGGTCGGTATCAGGGTCGTCCTTTGCTGGCAGATAACCCCGCGGGGTATTTTCCTGTGGACCCTCCCAGCGCGGCGACTGGTCCGTTGTTCCTGCTGCACCTTCCTTTGGCGACTTCATACCCATAGTCATATCCTCTGTTGATATCAAACTCGAACACTGGGCGGTCGTAATGGTTCCAGCCTTTTTCTTCATGTCATTCCGATCTGCACAGCCGATATTGATGCCATTGCACATGTCACCAATGCTGGGCACCTTGAGTGGGTGCAGGGAACTGTTGTCTGCTACCGGCAGAAGGGCTACCCGATCCCGATTGATAGGGTCCATATACTACCATTTCGTACAATGGGCCTAGGCGGGCATCTGGGATCAGGCTCTGAGAGAGATTCCACGTGCGGTGATCGGGAAAGGGGGATCAAGACGATGGCTGCATGGGACGTTCCTGTGGCGACTTGACGCCCAACTCAACGTTGTCGCACGAAAGGACAATATTGCCGATTTCTGAAGATGTGCATACGCTCTCTCGTACACGTGTAGCTATACATGTCCTCAGCATGGGAAGCTCGTGGGTGCGCCAGAGCGCGAATATGAAAAGGTTCTTGGGGTGAGTCGCGAGTAAAAAGAGTTAGGCAATGGTCTTGATCGCGTCTTTGAATGGCAGGGTGAACAACGACGCCCCATCACATTCCAAATCTAGCCGCTGAGACGATGCGTCCTGGCCTTGTAGCATGGCATCACTCATCAAAGATCGTGCGTCATCCGCGGTCTTCACCCGAGCTTTCTCAAGATCTGTAAGCTCGCTTCCCTCAAGGTCTTTGTGAATTCCATCCAGTAATGACATTGAACGAGTATCTAGGCATTTGGCCCTCCGACTTCGGCGCGGTAACCCGAGGTTCACTCTGGCGCCGCCTTGGTTCACCGGGATTCTAAATGCGACGCGCCTTTGAGCCGTTGCGCGCGCATTCGCACAATGCTGATATCCCAAGGCCGTCGGTAACTGATCTTCGTAGTCATGTGGAACTCTGTAGACACATAGGAGACCGGTGCTCCTGTCGTCATGGCCTGAAATGAGCATGCCGGAACCGCGCGGCAATGCGGCTTTGCGCCCTTGGCTCCATGTTGCGGCGACGTGCGAACCAATCCCAGAAACTAAAAGTTGACAATCTGCGCCAATACAAGTATTGATGGTTTATCGATATTTTCTTGCTGAGCTTTGGTTACCGCGCGATTGGCACCGCGCTTTGAACGAACCCTCCCTTTAAAACAATCGCTATCATCATCCGCAACGCATTCGCGTAGCGGTCGTCTCCATTGCTATGAAAGGGTTCATCATGACCACTGGCACCGTAAAATGGTTTAATTCCACAAAAGGCTTCGGCTTCATTCAGCCTGACAACGGCGGCGCTGACGCCTTCGTTCATATCTCTGCCGTCGAGCGCGCCGGAATGCGCGAAATCGTCGAAGGCCAGAAGATTGGCTACGAATTGGAGCGCGACAACAAGTCTGGCAAGATGTCGGCCTGCAATCTCCAGGCTGCATAATTCGGTATATGCTTTCCATTGACCACGGATGTACTGGCACTGTTGAAAGCACTTATCCAATCGAGCCGGGCCTGATGCCCGGCTTTTTTATGTCCGCTCGCGCAGTCGAACGGTAATTTGGAGATCAACCCATCACCCAGAGATACAGCAAATCGCGCCAGCAGGCCGAAATCGCTTTCGGTAATATTCAAACGCAGTTTTTTTCCAAGGACCATGCGGCGGAAGAGTTGGATTTCATCGTCCAGGCTCGTGAAGCCAAAACCCTTCGCCTTCGTGAAGCCCGCATCGCGAAGGAATTGGCCGACCGCACGAAGGCGGTTTCCGGTTTCATTAAAATGCGCGCCAGAAATCAGATAACTAAAGACCATTCATGAGGTTGTGTTGATACGTTGTAGGCTTGCGTCTGCGAGTTCTATCTCAATGCGGACCAACCTCGCCGCCTACAGGTGTCGGAAATGCCAAGTTATCCGTTGAACGAAGCTGTCGTTTCCGAGATTGACACACGTATCATTGCGCTGCCCACATGGGTCGTCAGCACTGTGGAGCTGGTGAACTCGCAGAGAATTCCGAACGTGCTGCCAAGGACGTCAATCCTGAAACAGCCGATCGGTTTCGCAAGTTCATTGTTGAAGTTGGAGAATGGGAGCAGACATTGCACGACAGGCAGACCCTCGCTTTAATCCCACGCCTTCTGGCCGAGCTTCGCATTCTTAAGGCTACTCTGGATTTCTCTACGGATGAAGCAAACGCCGCCGCGGCCAAGCTCCAACTGTTCACTTGAAATACCCGACACGCTTCGATCCGTAGCGCGCCTACTTAGGCCAGGCCTTCATACTGAAGACATCCCTGCCTGGGAGCGGCTCGTGATGCACACCGCAATCACCCTCATTTATTCAACCGTCCTACCGGGCGGACAAACCTGAATCCAAGGAAAACCAATGAATCCAGTCAGCGAAACGTCGACGTCGACGAAAGCTTACGATGTAAAAACGCTTGCGAAAAAGCACCGTATTAGCGTTGAGGATGCCGCCAAAATTATAGAGCAATATGGAGCGGACCGCAAAGCATCAGACAAGGCCGCGCGTCGCATAGCAGCCTAATTTTCAAGGTCGGAGAAAGGGCTGTGACCTCTCTGACCCCTTCTTCATGGTCAAGGCATAGGTTTTGGCATACGACCCCGGCTCCATGCGATTGTTCAGAACCTCCATAGTCCGACGTCGAATGATTTGAGACTTTTTTGGCTTCGGAAGAATGGAGTTTCCGGCTCGGTTTTCAGTTTGATTTAAGAGGCTTTTCTCAGGTGGTTCAAGCGGCGCTTTCGGATAGTGTCTCGTTTGATCCTTTCGCGCTCGAGCCAGCGGTTCGTCTCAATTCATGGCCAGATCGCAATCTCTTCCTTCTTCACCGAAAACATCTGTCATCTGCAGATCATCGCTAGCTTCGCTTAAACGCCATCAGCACCTGGCGGGAAATCGCTTTGTAGATTGAGGCCTGAATTCCAAGCCGAGACGACTATCGCGTCTTACATGGTTAAGGCGGCGCCACCAGTAGATGTAAGCCAACATCCTGCTCAAGATCGTGTTGACTGATCCAGACGAACGACGTTTGTCAGATCCGGGACCGATAAACGCGCCTTGAGCAGGCCGGCGGCAAGTTCCTTAATCGCGAACGGCTTGGTGAGGACTGGCCACGACACGGCTGCTCCTGCTTCCAGCTTGTCACTGTATCCAGTCATCAACACGACGGGAAGTTCGGGCTTCCGGCGGGCAATTTCCTCCGCTAACTCGATGCCCGACATGCCGGGCATCATGATATCACTGATAACGGCGTCTATATCAGGCTTGCGCTGCAGCAGTTGAAGAGCTTCCAGTCCGCTTGACGCCGTGAAGACCTCGCCTACCAGCCCGTCCAATGCAACACGCGTAGATTCCAGAGAGGCGGGTGTGTCGTCCACAATCAGGATGCATTTTGGAAGATCGGTATACGAGGAACTCTCTACAATCTGGCTTGAGGCGTTCGACTTCGGCAGCAAGAGAGTGATCGCGCTTCCGCGGCCCGGCAGACTTGCACCTCTGACCACACCGCCAGAGCTTGTCGCAAAACCATGAACCTGCGTCAAACCTAGACCCGGTCCTCCGTTTGATTTCGTCGTGAAGAACGGCTCGAACATCCGCTGCAGGTCGGCAGATGAAATCCCGCTCCCGGTATCGACCACTGTGATTGCGACGACCGGGCCATGAATTCGCTCGTCTTCAAACGATCCCTCCGGGACGTTGCGGGCAGTTATGGTCACGGTTCCCCCATCGGGCATCGCCTCGCGAGAATTCGTCAGAAGATTGATTAGCGCGATCTCCAGTCCAACCGGATCAGCATGAATCGCCCAGAGATCGACAGGCAGGTTTGACTCGAACACTATGCTGTCGTTGAGCGCTTGCCTAAGAAGCGGGATCATTTCCTGGAACTTGGCTCTAAGTTCGGTGTGTTCAGCGCCCTGATTGGATCGTCGAGCAAAAGAAAGGAGCCGGCGAGTAATGGATTTTCCTCTCGTCAGACCCTCTTTCATATGACCTAGAAGCCGCGTCACGCGCTCCTCATCATTCCTGCGCCGCTCTATTCCTTCGACGCCAGACTGAAAAACCATGAGCAGATTATTAAAGTCATGGGCTGCCTGCCCTGTCAGCTTTCCGAGTGCATCCATTCGCTGCCAGTTCGCCATGCTCTCTCGGCCGACCGTCCGCGCTTGCAACTCGCGGTAACCTAGAAAGGCTGCCGAAGCACATAGTAGAACGATCAGGGCACTGGCCACAACGAGCAGCAGCACGGCCTGTTCGGCCGGGCGCGTGTAGTCCACTGAAGGCAACCCAACCCTCACTCGCCACGGCATACCCAAGAGAGGTGCACCGGCGGTCTGAACGCTCGATCCATCGAACAACTCAAATCGCTCGGCTTCGATGACGCGACCGAAGTTGGTTGCTGGTTGAGCTTCACGGTTAGAGGTCACCGTAGCGGCAACGAGCCGTTCCTGGCTATCGATTACCCATGCCGACCATCCTGGCGGTAGTCCGCTATCTTTCAGGATCGAAGCAATCATCTCAGGTCGAATTACTGCAGACAATACGGCTCGTGTCTGTTCGTTGCGTTGGATCGGCACGCGTATCGCGAAAGCAGGTTTTCCTCCGGAGCCGACGACTACATTTCCGACAAGCCCGACGCCTGACTTAAGCACGCGGTCATGACTCTCCTGGTCAACCACTTTCCTGGAAGCGGATGCCGACAATGGAGGATAGGATAGGACGACATTACCTTCGTCGTCAGAGACCCTGATTTGCTCCCATTGAGGTGCTCGTGCCCTAAGCCGGCGCGCCGTCTCAGCGAAGCTAGATCTGGCGACAGGAAGATCCAGTCTGGGAGACTCTGCAATGATGGAAAGAAGCTGAATCTGGGTCTCAAGGTCACGTTGGACAGCGGCCGCAATGAGCTTTGCCTTATCCTGTAGCGCGTGAACCAACGCCGCTTGTCACTCGCGGATAACGTACCAGCCCATAAATGTCGCGAGCAGCAGCGCAGGAATAAGCGCAGAGCAGAGAAGCAGGAAAGCAGGTCGTGCCGTGATCAATGTGAACCTCGAGTTTACCATGCACTAAAATACTCTCCAATTCGCGAGGAGCAAGCTCGTAATAAGAAGACCCTAAAAAACTTCGAGTAATGAACGTGAGGAGCTTTGCTAGCAACTCCGAGTCCTTGTTATTCGGAGTGATCAGAGCAGGGCGCATACAAAGTAAATGAGGCGTGAGGTAACGGGGGTCAGGAGGATTACCCATGCGGCGGATCAAAATCGATGACGATCTTATCGCCAAACTCGACAGGATGATCGAGGTTAGAGGGTACCAAAACAGGTTAGATGTAAGGGACAGATACGCTTGCCATGATTGCTTCAGTTCCGTCGACGCCTTAAGCTATGGCATCCGCTCTGAGGCAACTAAAAAGGCCGGACTGCCGCCCGACCTCGTATCGCCCATTTTCGAAGAGATAACTGAGAGCGGCAGCGTACTGTTCAAACAGACTGAAGATTAGTTGCCGAATTCTTGCCGGACTTCTTGTCTCGCTCTAGGTCGTAGCTGAGCTTTTGCCCTTCAACGATTTCCCGCATCCCTGCCCGCTCAACAGCGGAAATGTGGACAAAAGCGTCTTCGCCGCCGCTGTCAGGCTGGATAAAACCGAAACCCTTTGTAGCGTTGAACCATTTTACCGTTCCAGTTGCCATAAAAAACCCCTTCGATATGTTCAGACACTCCGACGTAGAGATGTCACAGATGCAATAACGCTAATTTCGTTGAGAAGTTCATGCCTTGGCAAACAGCACCCAATCGAACCGGTTACAAAGCGACAGATCAGGTTCGGTTGACACGCTGGGCAACTCTTATTTCGCTCCGTCGCTTAGCGCGCTGAGCTTGGACCTGTCGTTCCTCGCAGGTGACGGCCAAGATACGGCAAGCTGCTTTTACTCACCCCAATAATAAAGAACGGCCGGCATCTTTTCAAAAACCTTAACGCTACAGGATGGCCTGCAAGCTCAGTTGATAATCTGGTGGCAAAGCTGACAACGCCTTTCCCAATCGCGTGCACGACGCTCTACCTCGTACGCCTTGATAGGAATCGGACCTTCGACAAAAATAGCGGAATCCAATAAAAGCAGTGAATTCTTGGTTTTTGGTGCATCGTTGCTCTCCCGCTCTTTTCTGGGGAGAAAACGAGTTTATTAGGGATGTCTCAGAGGCCAGCCTCTTCAATGACTTTATTCTTCCAGTGTCGGCGGAAGGAAACCTCTGAGTGTTCTGACGGGCACAGTCCCTGAGGTGAGGGAACAAAGTGGAGGCCTGTGCATTACTCGGCGTTGTTACTATTTTGGCGGTAGGCATGGACCAACGCGATAACTGGCATCTGACTGATCTACTTCATGCCGAAAAGGGTAAAGCTGATCCCTTTGCTGCTGCCGTTCGGTCCACCCGAATGCCAATGGCGATCACCGATCCTGCCCAACTGGACAACCCGATTGTCTTCGTCAACGAAGCATTTCAGCTCCTCACTGGATACAGCCGCGAAGAGTGCATCGGGAGAAATTGCCGGTTTCTTCAAGGTCCGAACACTGACCCTATAGCTGTGGCAAAAGTGGGTGAGGCAATTGCGAAAGGCGAGGATATTGCGATCGATTTGCTCAACTATAAAAAAAACGGCACCACCTTTTGGAACGCTCTTTACCTTAGCCCAGCGCGCGGTGAAGATGGAACAGTGCAGTTCTTCTTCGCTTCCCAGTTAGACGTAACGGAACGCGTGGAAGCACAAAGGCGAATTGCTAACCAGAAGGAGCAGGTCGATCACGAGGTTAGAGTTCGGACTGCTGATCTTGAGGCATCGCTGGAAGCACAATCGCTGCTTCTCCATGAGGTTGACCACCGGGTTAAAAACAATCTGTCTGTAATCGGTTCATTGCTACGAATGCAAATCCGCGAGACAGAAGAGCCAATTGTCAGGCGAGCTTTGCGATCAACAATGGAACGGGTTGACGCGATGGCCGCGATTCATCGGCGCCTGTATCAGGCAGACGATGTTCGATATTTCGAGTTATCGTCATTTGTTTCAAATCTAATTCAGGATGCGGTGAGCGCCAGTGCCTATGACACGTTGACTATCGTATCCAGCATTCAGCGGACAGTCTTGCCGTCCGAGCAAGCAACCTCCGCCGGGCTCTTGATAAACGAGGTACTCCTTCATCTCTTCGACAGCTACCTGCCGCTATCGGCTGTGAAAGTCAGTTGCCATTCAGACGGGACGACAATCACAATCACCGTTGGCAACCGGCTGTCGAGCAAAACCCCGCAACACGAATTGTCTCCTACAAGTGCGAAACTTATTACCAGATTGGCATCACAGCTGAAGGCACATGTGACCTGGAATTGTTCGCTCGACGATATGAGCGCGACGATCCGTATTCCAGTGAGCAATAATCATGCAGAGACCTAAGCCGCCCCTCAACATCCTGATCGTCGAGGACGAGCCGCTGATCGCAATGGATCTGGAAATGATGGTGGAAGACGCCGGGCATTCCGTCATTGCGGAAGCAACGTCACTATACGACGCAGAGGCATTGGCGGCGGACTTGCTACCGCACTTGGCTTTTGTCGATATTCAGTTAGCGCAAAACACCAGCGGCCTTGATGTTTCGAAACTCATTCAAAAACGGTGGCCTAATACCATCATCGTCTTCGTGACTGCAAACCCCAAGATCATTCCTGCTGATTTTGCCGGCGCTCACGGTGTCATGCCCAAACCGCTGTCCCGGAACGGCTTTCTCTCAGCCATGAAATACCTGCAAGAGGGCGTCTGCGATCCGCCGCCGACTGTCCCGCAGCCGAACAGCTTCACGGCCTCGCCTTCGTTTGCAGCTTCATGGGGAGAGCAAGGGCGCTGTCGGATTGTGGGTCAAACCGATCCTTAGTCCGACAGTTTCGCAAGCGATCGTCACCGCAGATCGTGGGCACAATTCCGACTTAACGGCTCGCGCAAATTTTGAGCTTTTCCCAAGGATCTTATTTGACCTACCCAACGGAATTATCATCACCCTCGACAGGCGACGCGGCAGAACCCGCAGATCTCGCCAGCCAACGTGTGGAAGCTCTCTACCAGACCGAACTGATGGATAGCGGCCCGGAGGAACGTTTTGATAGGTTGACGCGACTGGTCGCCATGACACTATCGGTGCCTGTGGCGCTCGTATCACTTGTCGACACAAAGCGGCAGTTCTTCAAAAGTACCTTCGGTCTTCCAGAGCCGTGGAAAACGCAGCGCGAAACGCCGTTGACGCACTCGTTTTGCCAGCACGTTGTTGCGAACGCGTCGCCTCTCGTAATCGTGGACGCAACGCTCGATCCCCTCGTCTGCGACAATCTTGCCATTCCTGATCTGAACGTCCGCGCTTATCTTGGCATTCCCTTGTTGAGTAGCACCGGTCACATTCTGGGCTCGCTCTGCGCAATCGATTCTCAACCGCACCGATGGACAGACAGGGATCAGGCTATATTGGTGGACTTCGGCAAACTCGTCGAAGAACAGATAGCGTTGCGAGAACGGGTTGAGGAACTGGCAAGATTTGACGAACAGCGATCGCTCATTCAGGGCGAGCTTGCCCATAGGAGCAAAAATATCTTCGCGGTAATTTCAAGCCTGCTGCTCGTATCGGCAAGGACTGAGACCGATCTCGATAACTATGTGCGAAGCATCACGGGGCGGATACAGGCGCTCAGCAAGGCAAATGATTTCATAGTCAACGTCAGGCCGGGCGACGATGGGTCTACAAGCAGCGTTGCCGACTTGATTGATGCATTACTCGCCCCCTTCAAGCGGGATACCAGGCAGGTTATTTTTTCCTGTCCATCATTGTCAGTGGGCGAGAGATCAGCGGCGGCGCTTTCCCTAGTCGTCCATGAGCTTGCAACAAACTCGGCGAAATATGGTGCGCTCTCGACCGCTGATGGTCGCATCGATCTGCAGTGCAGTTGCGATGGCAACACATTCAGGATCGTGTGGCGCGAGGTCGGCGGGCCTCCAGTGTCCGAAACGCCGACTAGAGAGGGCTTTGGAACAAAGATGGTGGCAAGAACCATAGAGGCGCAGTTGATGGGAACGATCGAGAGATCGTTCATGCGCGACGGTCTAGTAGTTACACTCGAGATCCCGTTGGAGGCCGTAAGGCGTTAGCTGGCGATCTGAGTCCTTCATTCGGAGACTTGTGGTGACCCTAGCTACGGGCGACGATTGATTTGGGTCGGTGCGTTTAGCTCGTCGTATAAACTGGGATTTCTATGACTGGGACGTCAACATGTGCCTAGACCACGGCCCCTGGAATCATCACGCCCCTACGGCGAATGGTCACCAGCGGAAGTTGGCCTGCATTCATCGTACTTACGGGGTTGCTGCCTTAGGCGATCCCCGCCGTCGTAGGATTCGTCTTGGTTGCCGCTTTCGGAAATATGTTGTTTCAACTGAAGGCTATTTGAGCGGCTACTGAGCTTCAGGCGGAAATGTTCTCTGAAATTGTTGGCCGAAAGAAAGCTGGTTAAGAGGTGCAAATTGCAAAATCCGAGCGAAGACCGCGACATGCGCAAGAATGACCATGACGCATAATGGACGGTCTTCGGATCTTCACTGACCTAAACTCAGAAGTGAACGGCAACCTGGTGGACGCGCACGAAATGGGAGAAGCATACGATCTTTTGGGCCTACCAAGCGTGCAGTACATCGAGCGCCTCGGAGGCAAAACGCGTTGAGCAAGCACCAGTCCTGGCTAAAAACCTACATCGCAAAAACATCTGGGCCATGGAAAGCGGCAATGTGCTTTTTCCTCGTGGGGATGTTTCTGATGGCGCTTAGCGCAGCGGCAATACTGGCCGGGTGGCAGAACGCTTCAAACAGGCTTGCGGCATACATGGCCTTGGCTGGCGTGGGATTTTTTGTTTCGCTCTTTTTTCATGCTTACTTGAGCTTACGGGGAAATAGGAGAATGAAGTTGGGGCAGCGTCAGCCGAGTTAGGAAACGAGGCACTGAAAAAGAACGTGGCAGAAGTCCCATCCTGTAATACCCTACCAGCCAATAGCATTCGCTGGGCTGACTTCCTTGTCGTATATAGCTGACGGAATCATTCATGCCAGCTCCGGCGGGTATCTTTTATCTCTATCGATGCCGATCTGGGATGATCAACCGGAAAAGTTGGACGAGATCTCGCAACATCAAATGACGGTTGCGGCTTCCAAGAAGCTCACCTTCGCGCCTGCCAAGGCGCTGAAGGATGCACTGAACAAGTGATCCCTGAGGTGGACAGCCCCGCCTTGCCAGGCGGGGTATCCAGTATCAGTCCCGGTTCGACCGGGACCAGATGAGGGAGAGGCCTTCCTCGTCTTCGACCTCGATCAGCGTTACGTAGATCGGACCAGGATGATCCGGTCGTCGAGCTTGACCGAGAGGAATTCTTCTCGCTCGAGGTCTTCTTCTCCGCTGCGCTGAATGCCGTGGACATCGCGCTTTTCCTGGAAAATGTGATGTCGTCCTATTTGACAAGCCTTGCAGCAGTTCTCACCCCACTGTCTGCGCCATCATAGGGTTTAAGGTTCCAGTTGGCTGAGTTAACGATCATAGTGTTCACCACCATGGAAATCTTGTTCGTCTGATTGGTCGTCGAATTGTACGTAACGTCTCGGTTCGGCAGGTAAATGATGCCTTCAAGCGTTTCGCCGTTCGAACCGTTGAATATGTATTGACGGGTGTTGGATCCGACCGCCGCGTTGCTGGTTTTCTCGAACATCAAAACGCCCTTGTAAGCGCCACTCGTAGGTGCCGACGCTTTGAAGGTGAGACCGCCATTAGCCCGTATTTCGCTGTCGACATCGGGGAAATAGAACGTCACGTCAGTTGCCGCTACACTCGAGTTACTATTGATGATCATTTGTCCCTTGATAATGTGAAGGCCCGGTTCAAACGTGATCGTTGGACTTCCATTAAAGGTCAGGTCGCAATGCATGCCGGGCTTTATAGACTGGGTTTGGCCGTCCTTTGTCCCGCTGTCAGTGCAGTTCGTCGGCAATTTCGGCTCTGCCATTTTACCGGCGTAGGGATCGGCAGCTGCGTTGCAACCGACCTGCAAATTCGTCAACGTGCCACCATTTTTGATGTACTGCGTGCCCTTGACGCAAAACCGCGTCGTTTCGATGGTCGAGCCACTGTTCATGATGAAGGCAGGATTGCTGATCGACTGTATGTCGATACCGCAGTTCTCAGCTTTCACTCGGGCACCCGAGTTGACCAGCACAGCCTGACTTTTATTTCCAAGCACATAGATGCAGGCACCAGACGCCTTAGCCTTCGGCGCGGACGCTGTTGCCGTAACCGAAATGGGCATTGTCTTCATCCCGATAAGTGGCAAAAATGAAGGCGTAAAATCAGCATGGAAATTGCCAGTCACGCTTCCGTCCGGGTTCGACGCAACAGTCACGGCGTGTTGCAGATCAATCGGCTGACCATCCTCAGAAACCAGATCGCTCAGAAAATTCTCGACCTCATTTCGTTGCGCTTGCAGCGTGGGTTTCGATGCTGCGGCTAAAACACCGGCGTCGAGTTTCTCCTGCAAGTGCTGCTTTTCAGTCATAGCATTCATGACATCGACTGACCCACCAGCAACCACAAGCAAGATCGGTGTCATCAATGCTGCCAGCAACGCGAAATTGCCGTTCCTATCACCGATTAGGTGTACACCGATTGGACAGATCGAAGTTGCAGCCAGACCAAATTTCTTCTTCATCGCAATGGGACCTTCGAATGCATATGCCTATTGGATTTAAATAATTGCGATGTTTTAAATTACTAAAAATACTTAGGATAACTATCATATTACTGACTTAAGTGCAGTTTTAACAATGCGCGAAAATCTAGGTTCGGTCACAGCTTGATGGCGTTTTCTACGCCTTGAAGGGGATCGAACCTCGCTTGCCCTTTTAATTCCTATATGGGATAGGAAAAACAATGTCTTGATCGACAAGAACATTGAACTTGTAGCCGGGGCGAATTTGCAGGGTCGGCTGAACATCCATATTCCGTTGGATGGTACGATCAGCAACCCGCCCGAACGTCTCTGCGAAATTCCGCCGCGTCGCATCCGAGGCAGTGTCCCGGGTCGCGAGCGTCGAGCTTTCCGGAACGGCCATGTCGATACCGGTCCCGATCAGGGCGATCAGCACGGCCGAGCCGAACGTTTTCAAATAATGATTGTTCACCTTGTCGCTGAAACCGCCATACCCCTCCGCGTCCGCCCCCGACATGCCGCCGATCTGTAAAGTCGAGCCGTTCGGGAAGATGATGTCGGTCCACACGACGAGAACGCGTTTTTGTCCAAAGGACACTTTGCTGTCATAGCGACCGAAGAGCTTTGTTCCTTGCGGAATGAGCAGACGATGTCCTGTCGCGCTGTCATAAACGCTTTGGCTCACCTGGGCGGTGATCCTCCCCGGTAGATCAGAATTGATGCCCGTAATCAGTGTCGCCGGTATGACCGAGCCTCGCTTCAGCTCGAAAGGCGATTGTTGAGGCACGACACGGTTCGGCAGGTAGCCAAGCTCTTTCAGGTCGGCGTTGAAGAATTCTTCCTTGGCGCCTTGGGCATTGGGATCAACGTTCTGACCACCGAGCCCGGCGCGCAACGCGGCCGCATAGAGATCGGGACCACTTGCCGTGTTTGCCGACGTCGTTGCGGCTCTTGCTTTCGTGTCCGCGGTCGCATCATGCAATTCAGCACGCCCGACCAGTTTGACCCTATCGATCGCAAGCGGCGCATCGTAGGCAGCGTTGTTCGCCTGCAGGCGGGCCATGCGCTGGCGCTGCTGCTCCCGCAGAACCTGTTCCTGTTGTTCTCTCGCGAGGCGAGCCCGCCAGACGGCTTCCGCTTCGAGTTCTTGACCGCGCTGCTGCACCTCGTGTTGCCCTGGCTGCGGCGTGAAGGGGTCGTTGGCCTTTTCCTCGACTTGTTTCGTCTCGACGGGTGTCGGCTGGAAGATGGTCTGCTGCTGCGGCTCGCCGATAATACCATCAGTGACGCCGCGTTTGATCTGGTCGGCGAACGTCGAGGCGGGGTTGCCCGAACTCGTCTCTGGACCGTTGTCCTTGCCGAAGTAGAGCCCGCGCGAGGCGAGCCCGTAAAAGATGACACCAAGAAACGCGACCACCAAGAAGATAATGACGACGATCGGCAGGCGGTTGATTCGCCGGATAGTGGATGGGGACTGGCTTTTTTGCGCGCCGCCGAGATTGAGAGATTGCACCATATGACCCTCCCTCACCCGCGCCGCATGAGCGACACGGCGCTCGCTGGCGTCGCGCCACTTGCCGTGACGGAATAAGCACGGCCGAGCTCGACGCTGTTTGTCGAAAGCCGAGCCAACACCTGACCATCGACGTCTAAGATCACATAAGCGAGCGGGATGACCGTCGCGCCGCTATCTGTCTTCTGATCGGTGACGACGGCATAGCCCCATCCCTTCAGCGCCGCTTCCATCGCCTGTCCGAACGGCGATGTATCAGTCTTGAGCGCAACGGTCGCTTTTCCCGGCCCGATCTGTTCGGCAAGGCGGCTCACCATATCGCCGGCGATTGCGCTGGCGGCGGGACCGGAGATTTCCGGCGGCGCTGTGCTGGAAACGAGCCCTTCTGTTCCGGTCGACTGGCATCCGGAAAGAAGGATGGTGAGGGTGCAGGCTGCGGCAAAATTGTGGAGAGGTCGCAAGGCGCGCGAATAGGAGAGAGGGATGTTCATTACCGCCCTCCCCGCTTGATGGTGATCTTTTCCTGTTTCCAACCAACACCGGAAACGAGCACCGCGCGATCGACATGGTAATCGACGACCATCATGTCGCCCTTCATCCGGTAGTTGACGATCCGGTTCTGCCCGCCTGAGGTGACGAACAAAACCGGCGCATCCTGGCCGGAGATCGAGCGTGGAAACTGGATGTAGGTCTTGAGCCCATCGGAGTAGACCCGCGTAGGCCGCCAGCCGGCGTTGCCCGAGACCGAATAGGCAAAGTTCAGCTGCTCGGCGGGGACGCCTGCACCCGGAATGGTGCTCGCTTCCAGCCTTGCGTTGATGTCGGCAAGCTTTGTCGAAACGTCCTCCGGATATTCAAAGCCGACACGTGCCATATACTGGGTGGGATGCGACTTAAGCTGAATGTGATAGGTCCGCCGTGATGTCGTCACTACCATCGAGGTCACAAGACCAGGCTCCGATGGTTTAACGATCAGATGGATGGCCTGACCGCCGGCAGCACCTGAGGTTGCCGGTTCTACCTTCCAACGCACCGTGTCGCCGACCAGCACGTCGCGAACCACCTCGCCGCCTTGCAATTCAATGTCGCAAACCTGTAGCGGCGAGCAGACGACAGAGGGCTGTACCTCGCCATAAAGGAAGATTACCTTTCCGTCGGCACCCTTGGTCACCAAGCCGGGGGACCCGCGCCATTGGGTAGAGATCCCCATACCCTTTGCTTCGTTGGCTGTGACGCCATCGGCAGCATATGCATGCAGAGGAGCGACTACCGAAGACACCAACAGTGCCAAGGCGAGAGCGCCCGTCAGCGTGGCCCGTGTTCTTGTGCGTGGGATGATCATATCAGGGGCCATGCCTTTCAAAGCTGTGCTGTCCAGTCGAAGTCGCGGAGATAAAGACCGATGGGGTTCAAGCGAATGACGCCCTCATCCTGCGGCGGCGTCAGGGTCACGGTTGCGATACCGCGGAAACGGCGGACGGCGGTTTCCTTGCCGCGCCGGTCGCGCTCGAATTCGGTCCAATCCAGCTGGTAGCTCTGGTTCGACAGCGCGACGATGTTGTTCACCTCAATGGCCACCGTCGAGTTCTTCGCTTTCTCGAAGGGTGAGTTGGAGCGAAACCAGGCATTGACCTTCTCGGTCGCCGGATCGGATGTCCTGAGCAGCCCATAGGTTCGGTCGATATACTGCTTCTGCACGACCGCATCCGGCGTCACACTCCGAAAATTCGAGACGAAGCTGCCAAGCGTGGCGCGCACGACACGCGGATCGGCATATTCTATCTGCTGAGGAAATCCGGCATTGACTGATGTGCCGAGCTTGTCGACCTCGACGATATAGGGAACGAGCTTGACCTGCGTGCTTTGGTAGAGCGCGTAGCCAAAACCGATCACAGCCATGGTCATGCCGGCTATGCCGACGATGCGCCACGCGGCGGCGGATCTGACATAGGAGCCATAACGCTCGTTCCATTCGTTGCGGGCGGCGATGTACGGATTGGCAAGATCGGGATTATCGAGCGGATTGTGTCCGGCCATGGCGGATCGGCCTCCAGTTATTTGGTCTCGTTAAGGGGCGGCGGTGGAGGCGGCGATGCGGTACGACCCTGCTGCTGGTCGAGTTTGGCATTGGCAAGCCCGAGCAGAGATCCGGCATAGGCGCCGGGTGATCCGACCGCCTTGTCCTTGGCGGCCGAACTGAGCGCACCTGCCACACCGCCGATGCCTGCCTCCATGCCACGCATGGCGGCACCCCCGAGGGATGCTCCCCCTGCCCTTGCCGCGCCTGCTGCCTGAAACCCTTTGCTGGCTGCCGCGGTAGCCAAGAAGCCGGCTCCCGCCGCAAAGGATGCGGCCTGTCCGCCGTGGCGGATCGACTCCATGCCGCCGGAAACGGAGGCGCCCTGAACGACACCCTGCAGGATTGGCGGCACATACATGGCGATGACGAAGACCACGACAGAGATGCCGGCGATCGCGAGTGTGGTTATGAACTGCTCGGAGGTTGCTGTCTGTGCCTCGGCCAAGCCGAGCAGGATATCCGAGCCGATCTTGGCGATCATCACCAGCGCCATCAGCTTCATGCCGACGGAGAAGGCGTAGACCAGATATTTTATGGCAAAGTCCTTGGTATAGGACGTACCGCCCAATCCGAGCATGATCATGCCGGCGAGCAGGCCAACATACATTTCCACCATCACCGAGACGAAGATCGCAGCAACGAGCGAGAAGCACACGACGACCACGACCATGGCGAAGACGGCGGCGATCGCCAGGGAGTTATCCTCGAAGAGGCCGAACTTCGCCTGTTCGGACATCTTGGTTGCAACGCGAATACCGGCGTCAAAAATGTTGGCGGGAGAGGCCGAGCCACCGCTGGCGCCGATCTGGTAGAGGCTATCGACCACGGCTTTTGCAAATGCCGGTCCCTCATTGAGGATGAAGGCAAACAGCCCGATGAACATGATGCGTTTCACAAGCTCTGCAAACCAGCTGTCGAGCGACGCGGCATTAATTGCCAGCCATACAGCGGCGATACCGATCTCGATGCCAGCCAGGATCCAGAACAGCGAGCGGGCCGCATTCATGACTGTCGTCTCCCAGCCTTTGGCTGCGGCAACGACGGAGTTCTCCAGGGTCGTCAGAACTTGCCCCTGCTGCGCCAGAGCCGGCGCGGCCGCGATAAGAACAAGACCGATAGCGACCACGGCGATCTCGATGACCCGGGAGGGAACGATCACCATCTCGGCTTCATCTCCTGGCCGCCGTGAATGTCGCGGTTGGCATCACCACCAAAGAACTTTTCGCGGTGAGCACGGCGGTCGGCGTCGGATGCAGCCTCTGGCGATGCTTCTTCCGCTCCGGACATGGGAGTCGGTCCCGGCTGGACGATCCACCTGGCGATGCCGACGCCGGACGCGATGATCCCCACGACAGCAAGGATGATGACAAGGCGCGGGTTCACCAGCGGGGCTCCATCGTCTGCCCGCCGCGGATGTCATGCTCGCTTCCGCTGAAGAATTTTTCCCGGCGCGCCTGGGCGAGATCCTTTTGTGCCTGCTCCGACTGAAACCACGTGCCCATCATGGTCATTTGGCTAGCAACGAGGCCCCGCAGCTTTTGCATTTGTGCGATCTGCTGGGCAGCGATCTGATGTCCAACTTGCAACGCCTTCATCTGCCCGTCGGCTGTCTCTGACATCGAGCGTAGCGACGACATCGTGGTTTCCTCGCTCGAAAACTGATCGGCTGTCAGGTTTGCGGCCTTCAGCGTGCCTCCGATCGTATCGCGGTTGGTATCGGACCAGTTCTGATAGGTGGACGAGAACCCTGCTCCGTCAGGCAGATTGGTCTTCATCTCGGCAAAACCCTGGAACCGCTGCTTGAGCACGTCGTCGATGTTGCCCATCGAGAAAGCGACGCCCTGCCCCTGCTCCACGACGTTCTGCAGGTTCTTCAGGTCGCTTTCGACCTGACCCCAGATGTGGCTCGGCAACTGCGCGGTGTTCTGCAGCATGTTGTTGTAGATGTTGATCTGGTTCTGGATCTGCTCGGCAAGCTGCGAGATCTGGGTGATCTGGTTGTTGACCTGCTCGGCCGACTTTCCGACCAGCGAAATCAGTTCGGTATTGTTGGCGATCTGTGTCCATTCGGTCGCCTGGCCCGTCACGCCGCCCGCCTGAACTGAAACCGAAAACACGACGGGAAGAATGATGGCCGCTATGGCAGTGGCGCCCTTCATTCTATTTGGCAGAAAAAAGTGTCTCGGCATGGGCGATCCCTCTTTGCTGGAGCCAGTGAAGAGGCCATGCAGCCCCGTGTTCGGAGTGAAGGGTTCGAATGCGCTTGAGGTCTTGCCTACCCGTCGCCCCGACAAACGAGAGCGCGACTGGACCAAGCGCCATATTGAAGAGCCTTCGGCCCTCCGGTGAGACGACGTAATATTCGCGCTTGGGAATGGCGGTCGCGACGATCTCGATCTGCCGCTCGTTAAAACCGATGCGCTCATAGAACTCACGCGTGCCCGGTTCGCGTGCCGCGCCATTTGGGAGGCAGATTTTCGTTGGGCAGGAATCCTTCAGCACATCTATGATCCCGGACCGCTCCGCATCCGAGATCGACTGGGTGGCGAGCACGACAGCACAATTGGCCTTTCGCAGCACCTTCAACCATTCCCGGATCTTGTCCCGAAACACGGGATGGCCGAGCATCAACCAGGCCTCGTCGAGAATGATCAGGCTAGGCGCGCCGGTCAGGCGTTTCTCGATACGACGAAACAGGTAGGTGAGAACGGGGACAAGATTGCGCTCGCCCATGTTCATCAGTTCCTCGATCTCGAAGCACTGAAAGGCGCCGAGCGACAAGCCGTCCTGCTCGGCGTCGAGCAACTGGCCCATCGGACCATCAACGGTATAGTGATGCAGTGCGTCCTTGATCTCGCGCATCTGCACGCCCGAGACAAAGTCCGATAGCGAGCGGCCGCGCGATTCTGCCATCAGCGCCAACTGCCGGGAGATGGCGTTGCGATAATCCGGGGTGATGGTCACACCTTGCAGCGCCACCAGCATCTCGATCCACTCGGAGGCCCAAGCTCGGTCGCCGTCGGTCGAGAGTTCGGCGAGCGGGCAGAAGGCAAGCGCCTTCACCTCACCACCAGCCCGCGGGCCGATATCGCCGCCGATCTGGTAGTGATCGCCGTTGAGACCGAGGGTCAGCGGCAGCATCGATCCGCCCTTGTCAAAAGCGAACACCTGGGCATCGGCATAACGCCGGAACTGCGCGGCAATCAGCGCCAGCAGCGTCGATTTGCCAGAACCTGTTGGCCCGAAGATCAGAGTGTGTCCGACATCATCGACATGCAGGTTCAGCCGGAACGGCGTCGAGCCGGATGCGACCTGCATCAAGGGTGGCGAGGCCGGCGGATAGAATGGGCAAGGTGCTACTGGACTGCCCGACCAGACAGAATTAAGCGGAATGAGGTCGGCAAGATTGCGGGTGTTGATCAGCGGCTCGCGGATGTTGGCGTAGGAGACACCGGGCAGACTGCCGAGAAAGGCATCCGTGGCGTTCAGCGTTTCGATCCGCGCTCCAAAACCTTCCGCCTGGATCAGCCGGCGGATGGCCTCGCACTTTTCCTGGAGGCGGGTCGGGTCTTCTTCAAAGATCACAATGACTGGTGTGTAATAGCCATAGGCGACGAGCTGCGACGACGCTTCGGCGATGGCATCCTCGGTTTCCGCCACCATCAGCATGGCGTCCTGATCGACCGAACGGCTCTGCGTCTGAAAAAGCTGGTCGAAGAATGGTCGCACCTTCTGCTGCCATTTCTTGCGGGTGCGCTCGAGCCGCGCCCTTGCTTCCTCAGCGTCGAGGAAGACGAAGCGGGAAGACCAGCGATACGTGAGCGGCATCCGGTCGAGCGTATTGAGGATTCCCGGGCAGCTTTCGGCCGGCAGACCGTCGATCGCCACCACGCCGAGAAAGCGGTTCTCGACCATTGGGGTCAAGCCATGCTGCAACTCGGCCGTCACTAGCCAGTCGAGATACATGGGGATGTCTGGCAGGCGAACCGGATGGTTCTCGCCGGTCACGCAGAAGCGGATAAACTGGAAGAGCTCGTCGTATCGCGCAACGCGATAGCCGCCGCGCTCCGACGTTTCCCGCGTCATCATCCGTCGGATCGACACGACATTGGCGAGATACTGCTCGACCTCCCGGATCGAGGTCAGGAAACTCTCGAGTGCCCTGTCGGCGTACGTGGCGGAGCGGCTTGCGACATCCGAATAGACATATCGCGTCAACCCGGAGCGTCGCGGCTCCGGTGGTCGCCAGGTCAGGATCAGTGCATGCCCGCTCTCGAAATGCCCCCTCTCCTTCTGAAAGTGCGCTCGTCGCTCATCGTCGATGGCGCGTGTGACGGGATCGGGAAAGTGGGATTCAGTCTCGGTCGGGTAATCACCGGTCGGCACCCTGATGGCCTCGACCTGGATCATCCATCCAGAGCCGAGCCGCGAAAGGGTGGCGTTGATCTGCCGCGAGACCTCGTTGCGCTCGGCGTCGGTCGAGCTTTCGCTGTCCGGCCCGGCAAAATACCAGCCGGCCATCAGCGAGCCGTCTTTCAGCAGAATGACCCCATTATCGACGAGGCCGGCATAGGGAACGAGATCGGCAAAGGACGGTCCGGAATGGCGGAATGATTTGAGGGCGACCATCACAATCCCTCAGAACTTGCGCCACGGCGACGACGTCGCGCGATAAGACGTCTTGTAGGCAATGTGACGAAGATAGACCCGGCGCATCAGCGGATCGGATTTGGCCATCATGCGCAGCGCCGCGACTGCGACCAGCCAGATCGCGATGCCGAACAGTGCCGCGTACCAGGTCAGAACGACGAAGATCAGGATGATGGCGGCCAGCGCCGTTAGCAGCACGAGCTCGCGGTCGGCGCCCATCAACAGGTTAGGACGTGATAACGCCCTGTGCACACGCGCGCGCGCCAGAGAAGATGCGGCGTCAGCCATGAGCCCCCTCCCCTACTGTGGCCGGCGTCGCCTTCGGTTCGGAAGTTCTTTGCTCGGCCTGTGCGTGGCCCTCGCCGATCGAGGCTCCGGTCGCACCGAAGAGAGCCACGATCTGGGTGGCTCCAAGCAGAACGCCCCCAACCAGTGCAACATAGCAAAGCCGTCTCGCGAAATCATTCAGTTCGCCTCCGAAGATCAGCATGGCGCCAGCAATGGCGACCGCGGCCAGCGCGATAAACCCGGCGACAGGTCCGGTGATTGACTGCTGGATCTGTTGCAGTGGCGATTCCCACGGAAGACCGCCGCCTCCTGAGGCAGCGAATGCGGAATCGGTAAAGCCAATGGGAATGGCGACAAGCGCCGCGCAGCTAAGAAGGATAGAGATTTTATGCGACATGGCTGTCCTCATCGATATGCGCGTAGTGTTCAGTCTTGTAGCGTCCGTTGCGGTATCCTTCGATGTGGATCACCTCGCGGACCCGCCTCCCCTTCCCCGTTCGTTCAATGGAAACAACGAGGTCAACGGCCTCGCCGATCACCTCCTGCATCGGCTGCTGACTGGTTTCCGCCGTCAGCTGCTCAAGCCGCCGCAAGGCTGACATGGCGGTGTTGGAATGGATCGTGGTGACGCCGCCCGGGTGGCCGGTATTCCAGGCCTTGAGCAGCGTCAGGGCCGCACCATCGCGGACCTCGCCGACAATGATACGGTCAGGACGCAGACGCATCGTGCTTTTCAGTAGGCGGGCCATATCGATGGTATCGCTGGTGTGCAGCGACACGGCATTCTCGGCCGCGCACTGGATTTCGGCAGTGTCTTCGAGAATGACCATCCGATCGTCCGGGGCGGCAGTGACGATCTCGGCGATGATGGTATTGGCAAGCGTCGTTTTGCCCGACCCCGTGCCACCGGAGATGACGATGTTCATCCGAGCGTCGATCGCGCTTCGAATTGCCGATGCCTGGGCTTGCGTCATCACCTTCGACTTCACATACTCTGCCATCGGAATGAGACGCGAAGCGCGACGGCGGATCGTGAATGCCGGTCCAGAGACCACCGGCGGCAACAGCCCCTCGAAGCGATGTCCACCAATCGGAAGTTCGCCAGAGATGATCGGCTGCTCGTTGTCGGCCTCCGACTGCAGGGCATGCGCAACACTGCCGATGACAACCTCGGCTGCGGCGGTGCTCATTGTGCCGGCAGGTGCCACGCCGTGCCCCAGCCGTTCGATGAAGAGGCGTCCATCCGGATTGAGCATGATCTCGACGACGGTGGCGTCGTCGAGCGCGATGCAGAGTTGGTCGCTGAGTGCGTCCTGTAGTTTGCGGACGAGGCGGGGATGAGAGCGGAGCTGGGTCACGCAGCGCTCCGGATCTGACGGCTGTGATCTTCGACGGTGATCGAGCGGTAGCAATGCGGGCAAACTCGTTCAAAACTTTCCCGATTGGCTGGCAGGGTTCCGGCGACAGCCACGGTGTTGCCGATAGTCACGGGATCGCCAAGCCGCTTCATCTGCCATCCGGCCCGGTTCAGGATGCGCTCGAAGCGCAGATCGGTTGCCGTAACAATCTCGTAGTAGCCGTTTGCCATCGACCATTCGACGATCCCGGCAAACATCGTAAGTGTCGCAAAATGGAGTTGGCCCTCTCCCCTGCCCGCGGGCAAGGATGTGTCCACGCAGAAGCGAGAGCTTTCAACCATGCCGGAATGGGGGCGAAGCAAACCCGCATCGAGAAGCTGGGGGAAGGTCTGCTCCAGCATTGTCGGGCCCGAAGCTGGAAGAAGACGAACGCAACCTGCGACCTTTCCACCATCGGCAATTGCCAGAAGGTATGTCGGCTTGCAATCGTCGTACTGGTCGCGCTCTTCTCCCTTATTGATGGTAACGTCCCAGGCGAAACGTCCGGCAAATACCGTCGCGCGAAGACGGTGCATCTGTCTCAGGAAGTCGCGGTGGCGCTTGTAATGCTCGGGTGCGATGGTCAATATCCGCATGATGATCTCCGGTTAAACAAGGTCATCCGGACAAAAATCATTTCCTCGAGCGTGTGCCTATGTGCAGATTTGCACCTCAGGTGATTCTAGCGAGTCGCGCGTCTCTCCCTTAGAATGCGAGCGGCTCGTAAGCGATGCAGACGAGATTCATGTGCAAATCTGCATTTGGTCCTGACGAGATCCACATGCGGAAACAGATGTAAGTGACAGATTCATATGACTGAATCTGAATAAGCTCCAGATCCGGCTAAAACGCGTTAACTATTGATTAACTTTAAATACCTTGCAAACGATGTTGGAATCGGATGAGTTATCCACGGTAAATAGGTGTGTTTACGACAATTACCGTGTGTACGAGAGGAAGTCGTGGAAAATTCGGCGCAGCTTCAGAAGGCTATTCATAAACTGATCGGCGCCCACGCGCGCGACCTCTCAGGTGCTTTGCACGAACACCGTGTGAAGTTGTACCCCCCAGAGGCGCGTAAAACATTGCGTTCCTTCTCCTCGACGGAAGCCGCAAAGCTTATCGGTGTCAACGACGGGTACCTTCGTCACCTCTCCCTCGAGGGTAAAGGTCCCCAACCCGAAATTGGCAACAATAACCGCCGCTCGTACACCGTCGAAACAATCCAAGCCCTTCGAGAATACCTGGACTTAACCGGGAAAAACGATCGGCGCTATTCACCCAAACGCTCCGGCAAAGAGCACTTGCAAGTCATCACAGTCGTCAACTTCAAAGGTGGCAGCGGAAAGACGACGACAGCTGCGCACTTGGCGCAATATCTCGCCCTGAACGGCTATCGTGTTCTTGCAATTGATCTTGATCCGCAGGCCAGTATGTCGGCACTTCACGGCTTCCAGCCGGAGTTCGACGTCAAGGACAATGAAACGCTTTACGGTGCGATGCGCTATGACGCTGAGCGTCGTCCGTTGAAGGACGTGATCAAGAAGACCTACTTCGCCAACCTTGATCTGGTGCCAGGCAACCTTGAGCTGATGGAGTTCGAGCACGATACGGCAAAAGTGTTGGGCTCGAACGATCGGAAAAACATCTTCTTCACGCGCATGGACGACGCGATTGCTTCAGTCGCAGACGACTATGATGTCGTCGTAGTAGACTGCCCTCCGCAGCTCGGCTTCCTAACCATCTCCGCTCTGTGCGCAGCGACCGCCGTTCTTGTCACAGTTCATCCGCAGATGCTGGACGTAATGTCCATGTGCCAGTTTCTTTTAATGACGTCGGAATTGCTGAGCGTCGTCGCCGATGCAGGCGGAAGTATGAATTACGACTGGATGAGGTACCTCGTCACTCGCTATGAGCCCGGTGATGGTCCTCAGAACCAGATGGTGTCGTTTATGAGGACAATGTTTGGTGACCATGTCCTCAACCATCCAATGTTGAAGAGCACAGCTATCTCCGACGCGGGCATTACCAAGCAGACGCTCTATGAAGTCAGCCGTGATCAGTTTACACGCGCGACCTACGACCGTGCGATGGAGTCGCTCGACAATGTAAACACTGAAATCGCGCAGCTCATTCAAAGCGCATGGGGGCGCAAATGAGAACGACAGAATCTCGCGTAAAAGCGCAAAAGTTGTCAGCCGGAAACTTTCGAGAAGCCTCTTATTTTAGGTTTGCAACCGCGACACCCGAGGGGGCTACCAATGGCTAGAAAACACCTGCTGTCCGATCTCGGTGGACCAAAGTTGCCAGCCGGAAACTCCGAGAACATTGCCGCGCAGGATGCTGCTACTCCGCAGTATTCCCCACGTGGCGCGATAGGTGCTGTTTCGCGCTCCATTGAGCTTTTGAAGTCTCAATCGCTTACGGAACTCGATCCGGATCTCATCGACGCACCACTCGTGGCGGATCGATTGGAAGAGTCTGCCGATCAATTCGAAGAGTTTGCTCGTAACATAAAGGAGCACGGGCAGCAGGTCCCTATCCTTGTCCGCCCTCACCCGTCTGTTGAAGGTCGATACCAGATTGCCTACGGGCGTAGACGCCTGAAAGCAGTCAAGGCTGCCGGTATCCAGGTTAAAGCCGCTGTTCGCGCTCTGTCGGATGACGAGTTGGTTCTGGCTCAGGGGCAAGAAAACAGCGCTCGGCAGGATCTTTCCTTTATCGAGCGCGCCCTATACGCCGCAGAGCTTGAAGCCGGTGGATTTCAGCGGCCAGTCATCATGGCGGCGCTTGCAGTTGATAAAAGCAATCTATCCCGCTTGATCCAGGCTGCAAAGCAACTTCCCGCAGATATTATCCGCTTGATTGGCGCTGCCCCAAAAACCGGTCGGGACCGTTGGTACGAATTGTCAGGCCGTCTCGGGCAGGATGGCGCAGCGGAAACTGCCCGTGCGTTGCTCAAAGACGACGCGGTGAAAAGCTTGAATTCTGACGAGCGATTCGCTCGGGTATTCGAAGCTGTTGCTCCTAAGAAAAAAAAGTCGGTGAAGGCTGAAGCAGAGGTTTGGAAAGCTGAAGATGGCACGAAGGCTGCTCGATACAAGCAAGACAAGCGAACACTGACTTTAATGATCGACAAAAAAGCAGCTCCGGAATTCGCAGAGTACCTGATGTCGGCACTTCCAGAAATCTATGCTTCGTTCAAGCAGTCGAAGCAGTAGGCGAGTCAACAACGAAAGGATCGTTAGAGCAAAGAAAAAGCCCTCCGAAACAGTGTTCCAGAAGGCCTCTCTCAGTTTGGTCGCTTAGAGAATCGCATTTCCCGGAATCACAGTCAAGAGTCACTGCCGGTTTGGCAGAGCCTTTTCTTTGCCTTTTGAGAGGTGAAAGAAATGCAGACAGGAAGTGTGACGACGCCCTTTGGGCGGCGGCCAATGACGCTCGCCTTGGTGAAGCGGCAAGTGGCCAGGAAAGAGATCAAAGCAGGCAAGACGGTCGAGAAATGGAAAGTCTTCCGTGACGCCTCGGAAGCGAGAGAAGAGCTTGGCTTGCAGTCGAACAGCCTGGCTGTGCTCGACGCGCTTCTAAGCTTCTATCCGGAAAACGAATTGCGCCAGGACGCGCAGCTCGTCGTGTTTCCGTCAAACGCGCAATTGATTCTTCGAGCCCACGGCATGGCAGGCGCCACGCTGCGTCGGCATCTCGCATTGTTGGTTGACGCTGGTCTCATCGTTCGCAAGGACAGTGCCAACGGCAAGCGCTATGCGAGGAAGAACGGTGCCGGCGAGATCGAGAATGCGTTTGGCTTCGACCTCTCGCCCATCCTTGCGCGGTCTGAGGAGCTTGCTGTCATCGCGCAGAAAGTCGTTGCTGCTCGTTCCGCCTTCCGCAAGGCGAAAGAGAACCTGACAATCTGCCGCCGGGATGTCCGCAAGCTTATCACGGCAGCCATAGAAGAGGGGGCGGATGGCGACTGGATGGCGATCGAGGCTATGTATATCGACCTCGTAGCCCGCATTCCACGCTCTCCGAGCATCGCCGACGTCGCCAGTATCCTCGACGAGTTGGAGCTTCTGCGCGAGGAAATCCTTAGTCTGTTGGATAAGCAGTCAAATTCAGAATTTAATAGCACCAATGATGCTCATATTGAGCAGCACATACAGAATTCAAAATCCGAATCCTTCACTGAACTTGAACCTAGCTCTGAAAAAGAGCAGGGCGAAAAGCCGAGCAAGAGACGCCAACCTCAAACTGAGACGCTGAAGGCCTTTCCTTTGGGTGTTGTGCTGAAGGCATGCCCACAGATTATCGACTACGGACCGGCCGGGACTGTGGGTGGTTGGCGCGATCTCATGTCGGCCGCGGTCGTGGTGAGGTCGATGCTGGGCGTCAGCCCGTCGGCGTATCAAGAGGCGTGTGAAACCATGGGGCCTGAAAATGCAGCGGTTGCGATTGCCTGTATCCTGGAGAGGGCAGGGCACATCAATTCGGCTGGCGGATATCTGCGTGATCTCACCAACCGGGCGGCGCGTGGCGAGTTTTCGCTCGGGCCGATGGTGATGGCACTGCTGCGGTTAAACGGCGAAGCTGGAAAGCGGTCGGCGTGAATGATCTCTAACAGAAACAGCGTATATCGTGGATAACACCCAATGGGTTATAACAAAATGCAAGCAGTTGCTGAAACATCGCTCTTCGTCAAACAGACCGCAGCTCTTTTTTCAAACGACTTTCAAGCGACGAGCGCTAGGATCTGATCAACGTTTTGGCCAACCATCCTCAGGTGGGTGATGAAATGCTGGGTGCGGGTGGTATCTGAAAGCTGAGATTTGATGCTAAGGTCAAAGGCGAATAAGGGGGCGCCCACGTTATTTATTACTGGTACAGCGATGATGCGCCGGTTTTATGCATCTCTCGTCTACGGCAAGAATGAAAAGACCGATTCGTAGCCGGAAGGGGACAAGGGAGTTGCTGCGTTCGAAGGCGATCAAGACGACAGGCGGGAGCAATCCATGAGTGAGACAACAAAATTTGGCGAGGATCTGATTCAGGCTATGACCGAAGCTCTGGTTCATGCGAAGGGCAGGGACGTTGCTGGACTTCGTATCACTGCCGTTGATTTGGAAAACGTAGATTCCAAGGCGATCCGCCAAAAGCTGCACCTGACCCAAGATGAAATGGCTGCTTTCCTTTGGACCAGCCCATCAACATGGGAGCAGGGCTCGACTGCCATCCGGCGCTGTTCGAATGCTTCGGCGTGATGGAGAAGGAGCCCGAAGCCGTGCTGCGTGCGTTGTCAAAATCATTATTTTGGCTGCCGGTATCTCGGCTCGAGCGCCAGAAGATGGCCTTTTGAGGTGTTTACGCAGATATGAACGGCCCGTTTGAGGAACCCAATCTTTAGACCGTCCAGTACGGTGCCCGCACCATCTTGCCGGGGATCCCTAGGGGGTCAACATCCGGCAGCAGACAGTTCTGTTTAAATTGATTTGTGCTCAGTTGCTGAGCTGCTGCCATTTAAGGCTAGGGGAACCGAAGCCTCGCTATGGCGGCACCTATTCTCATTGTTTTAGCCAACCTCACCCTTGGGAGGGGGCAGCGACCTTATTAACGACAGCTTTGGCCATCTCGGCACGATGCATGGCTGTGCGGGTTTGCCCTGGTCATTTCGTGCTTGGTGTTGGAGTCCACAGGCCAACATGTCATGACACCATTCTGCCCGTATCGCAGCATAGTAGATGTCATTCCACCAAAATAATCGACTAAGTATCGGATATTAAACAGATATTTGTGTGTTTTCTTAAAGTTTCCGGCTGGCAACTTCCCTGGGCACCCGTAACTGCGGTGAGCCACGCATGGAATGACTGTGACGGCCCTGTCAGTAACGAGTGCAAACGACGGCGGCATTTCCTCTCTTTACCGCTGGCAAACCTCGTAATCGTGAATGCTTCCGCAGTGTGAGAAATGAGACGATGGGACAGCTTTTCGCGTCGCAAATGGCTTAGAGCTTGGCGTTGCGCCAGTCACCATGATCCGATGCTCACCCATTTCCTCGATCCGTACGGCGGGGGACTTTGATACAGCTGCGTTCATTGGGTTGTCTTGAGGTTGAATGAAAGCGGCATTTAATCACAAACAGATGGTGTCAGAATCCATGTCGACGCATAACAGGCATTACACATTTGGAAGACACTCACTATAAAAAAAGACATATAGGTGGTCCTATGGTACCCGCTCTGTTCAACTTTGAAAATGTAGATAATCGTTATATATCAATGTGATAGATTTTTTTTATGTCGTAACACGTAGGTTGCGTACCAATTTCCGTTCGAGATTGGAACAAAATAAGACATACCTCGTTCTGATATTATGATCGAGGCGTCACGCGGTACGCTCTTTCCGGATTGACGTGCTTTACACCACGAGGTCGAAGCAAAATCCGCCGATCGGACCCATTTCATGACCATCCTTAAAGCAGCGGCTGTTGCCGTTGGGCTTGCCTTTGCTCTGTCTGCCACGCCCGTGCTGGCGGCCTGTAATATTTCTGATACAAAGCTTGAAGAAGCGATTTTGCAAAAGCCCGAGTTGCGTGATCCTGAGAACCGCTACCTCGTGCTCGATCTCAGAACGTTGCGTGATGCGGCTTTCCTGCTGTGGACGTACGGGCTGGAAGATGATTGCGAACGGCTAATTGGCAACATCAAGGAACTTATCGCATCACCTTCAATCGGCGAACGCGGCACGAGTGACGAAGATGCCGTCGATCAGCAGCAGGCCGCAGGCGAGCCATTGCAACAACGGTTGGGCAAGGTCAAAGGCAGCCGCGGCTCTGTCAATGAAGGTCCCCTCGTACCGATCAGTGCGCTTGATCCGGGCCTTCTGGTCAACGAGATAGTCGGTGCAGAGGTCAGAACATCCGACGACAAAATTGTCGGTGAGGTCCGCAATGTCGTAATCGGAACGAAAGACCAGAGAGATTATGTGATTGTGGCGTCCGGGGGCTTTTTCGTCCCTGGAAAAGACAGCCTCGTGGTGCCACTTTTATCGCTGGTGATAGATCGTGCACGAACCAGCTTCTTCCTGCCCGTCACCAGCGACCAGGTGAAGTCGGTACCTTTGATGCCCGATCAGGATTATCTCTGGCTCGATGACAAGGACTGGCGTGCCAAAAACGATGCTATTTTCCAGAGCCTTGTTTCCAACATCGCTAGTATCGACAAGACCCTCGCGCCAACGGTGAGCACGAAGTGACCGTCAAAAGCCAAGCAGCCCTTGTGGTTGAAGACGAGCCGCTGATCGGCATGCTGGCATGCGACCTCCTGTCCGACCTCGGTTTTATCGTTTTCGAAGCGCGGACCATAAATGAGGCAATGTGCTTGCTGACTGACGTGGACGGGATTTCGATCCTGTTTACCGAGGTCGATCTTGCCGATGGTTCTTCCGGTCTCGATCTGGCGGTCCGCGCGAAACAGCAATTCCCGACGGTGCGTATCGTCGTCACGTCTGGCCGGGTAAAACCAGCGGCACTCCCCGATAGCATACCCTTTATACCAAAGCCCTATAGCCGCGAATGTCTCACGACTGCGTTGCGTAGCCAATTGGCATCATCGAGTAGTGAAGAGGCTTGATGCCCGATGGAACGCTGACTCTGGGCTGGGTTAGGCAGATGTAACAACGTCCACAGCAGGCGCTTATTCTTATTTTCAATCTTGCGAATGATCGGGAACAACATGAATGACTATGCCGCTGATAAATCGGTTCTCACTGAAATCGCGACCCTGCGGGAGGCGCTCCCGACATGGATCGTCAGCACGGTCGAACTGGTCGAGCTTGCGGAGAACGCAGAGCGGGCCGCCCGTGCCGTCAATCCGGAAACGGCCGACCGGTCACGTCAGCTTATCGTTGAGGTTGCCGAGTGGCAGCAGAAACTGACAGATTGGCAGCAAAGGGATCTCAGTCCACGCCTTATGGCAGAGCTTCGTATTCTTAAGGCAACGCTGGATGCTTCCATGGATGAGGCGAATGCGGCTGCGGGCGATCTGATGCTCTTTTAGCTGATCGTATTGCAGTCTACTTCTGTGATCCTAGTGGACCCTAATTTGCCAAGCGGTCTGGATCGACGACCAGTGTAACGACGAGGCCGTCTTTGGCCCAATTGTAATTGATCGAGCCACGCAGATGGCCTGTCACACTGCGTTCCACCAACTTGCTGCCGTAGCCAGCCTTGGATTGCGGTGTGGACACTTTAGGGCCTCCGTTTTCAGTCCATACAATCGTGACTGCCTCGTTATGCGCTGAGCACGAAACGTCGAGCGTTCCCGTATCGGAAGAGAGTGCGCCGTACTTCAGAGAATTGGTGGCCAGCTCATGGACAATCAACGCTACGACGGTCGTTGACGCGTCACCAACACTCATCCGTGGCACGGAAACCCGGATACGGCCGCTGAAAGCTCCCAAGTTGTCATAAGGGGCGAGAAGCACGGTTAGAAGGTCGCCCAGCAATGCTGATGGCGCCTCTGTTTGCCCTGGGACCGGCCGGACCAGATCATGGGCCCGCCCCAAAGCTTTCAGCCTGAGCGTCAACTCGCGGGCCATGTCCTCGACCGTTGTCGTTGACCGTGAGGTAATGGCGGTCAGGCTAGAAGCTATGGCAAGAAGGTTTTTCACGCGGTGGCTCATTTCTCCCGCCAGCAACTCGCGACCTTCCTCGGCCTGCTTACGTCCGGTGACATCAATGAAAATCCCAAACATGATCCCCTGGACCATGCCGGCATCGTCACCCTGGCCACGCGCGGAAATCCATTTAAGTTCATCGCCGATCATGATCCGGAAATCGATCTCATAGGCACCGATGATGGAACGTGTGGCCGTAAAGGCTGCACGAACCCGGTCCCGATCGGCCGGATGGATGTGCGCGGAAAGATCCTCGAATGTAACGTCGCGACCTTTGGGAACGCCCCACAGCTCGTAGGAATGGTCGTCCATTGCAAATGCATCAGTGTTAACGTTCCAGGACCAAAGAGTGACCCCGGCAGCTTCGATGGCACGCACCAGATTTTTCGGTTCCCACAGAAGTGGTTTAAGGGTCTCCGGCGTCGCCGTCATGGGAACTCCATATTGTCTTACATTTCGAGCGATAGGACCTTCGTCGTCACGCACTTGAATTCAAGCTCTATAGCGAAATTACGACCGGGATGTTGGAAAAGTTAGAAATGGTGGTTTTCGATCGTACTTTCGAGAAACCTAATTAAGTGTCTGTTCCATTTAGGGAATCGGATGCATCATGTCATTATTGGCAGCGACCCTGGGAACTCTGACCGGCGCTCAAATGCTTTACGCACATCGTTGGCCAAGCCAGGAAAAGAGCCCTCCTTGTCTATGACAAGCGGCGGCCATTCACGTTATGCATGATCTCATGTAGCCAGGTCGGGGTGGTTTCGGACGAGCAGGATGCCGGCGTGGTTTTTGAGCAAACTGTAGGAGAGCATTCAGACTGTTCCTTTCCATCGACGAACAACGGCTGATCAAGCAGTCCATGGGTCGATGATATCTATCCCGAAGCCTTCGAAATCCCTGGTGTTGCGCGTTGCAAGGGTCAATTGGTGAGCGACGGCTGTAGCGGCAATCAAGCCGTCCATCGAGGCAAGCCCCCGACCACTTCGCTTGGCAAGCGCCATGAGGTCGCCCCAGGCAATGGCGACAGGCACTTCCACTGGAATAATCCTGTTCTCGAAGCGTTGGGGCAGATCATTCGTGAGCCATTCGTCCAGAGCGTCGCGCTTTCTCCCACTTCCCACAATGCAACACCACGGCGAATTTCAGCGATCGATGGGATGCTGATGAATGTGCGGTCCTCATCCAGCCCGTGCAGCACCTTAAGAACATCTTCATCGGACCGAGGTTCGGTAACTTACGACAGAATATTCGTATCGAGGAATAATCTCATAGCGAAAAGTCACGCGGCTCGCCGTGTTGTCGCTCGATATCCAGATCGGTACCACGCAGAGGCGATGAAAGCAGAAATTCCGCTAGCGATCCCCTGCGTGCTGTCTTCCTTTGCCATTCTTCTACAGAAACAACCACGACGCTAGGCTTTCCACTGCGGGTAATTGTCTGAGGTGCCGATTGCGCGCTCCATGACTTCCGAAAGCTTTGCCTTCGCGTCTGCGACCGTCCAGTTCATATCATTGTGCGTTGATGTTTGCATCGTCTCACCTAAAACCAAAATGACTATAATGGCTATTATTCGTCAGAAGCGTCTCTGTAAGTGTGGTTGGAGCAGGGAGGGGGCGTGGTATTTCTAATATCTGCCGGTCTCCGCGATGACGCTATAGAGTTCTTCGCTCGACCGCCCTGACGACTTGCATGAATCAGAGTAGGCTTTTCGGCCAGGAGGGCTAATACACCTTCTGCCGATCCAACGGGGCTAAGCGTTCCCACACGTAAAGTTCGGTAATTGCTGGCAAGCCAGCAGCTGACATCTTGATGGCAGGAGGTTAATGGGGTATATATATGGCAAAGGAGATTGCGATGGCTGCACCACAACTCTCTGTCCGGAGTTCTAAAGCAAAAGATCTGGCACACAGACTGGCCCGCCGTGAAAATCGTTCGATTGCAGAGGTCGTCGAGCGAGCGCTTGAAGCCTACGAGACACGCGAGACTGGTCGGGAACCAGCTGCAAATTTCTACCGGCGCGTCAACACACAGGCCGCCACGGAGATTGATCTCGATCAGTTTATTCGTGAAAACCGCCAACTTCACCACGGTATAGAGCTTTGATTTTCCTCGATACGAACGTCCTCTCTGAGACGTTGCGAAAGGATCCAAACGAAGCTGTCATCGCTTGGCTTGTTCGGTTCGATTCCGAATTGGCTTTGCCAACTGTGACAATCGCGGAGATCGCTTTCGGTATCCAAAAGATCAGACCGGATCAGCGAGCGGAGCGTTTGGAGCAGGGCCTGACGGAATGGCGTCGTCGGTTTTTCGATCGAATATTTAGTCTCACTGACGAAGCCGCATTAGCCTACGGCGAAATCATGGGGCAGGCGGCCCGTCAGGGACGCGCAATGTCAGCACCCGACGGGATGATCGCCGCAATAGCGCGTGTCAATGGTGGCCGTTTGGCAACGCGAAATCTCAAGGATTTTGACACGACAGATCTCACCCTTTTCAATCCCTGGGATTTTTAGCGGGTTCAAGAGCTTATTTTATTGCAGGATGCGCTAGGTGAGATCCGTTTGCATACAAGCCGGTAGCAGATCCTCGCGCAAACCCGCCCCAGTTCGACATGAAAATCACCGCTACTGAGACGCGCAACCTTTGCCGCCATCATTGTCGGAAGCGATGGGAAAACCGTTGGCCACGTCAGCCAGTGTCACGCCGCCAAGCCTCTTGCGGAGAAGTTCCTCGGCTTCGCTGAAGACATCTTTTAACGCGCCATTGACCGCCTGCTCAATAAGACAACCCGGCATGTCATAGGCGGGGCCAACCGCAAAGAGGGATGGTTCTCCAACTGCACGGTAGATGTCGAGAAGTGTCAGTTCCTCAAGCGGTCGTGCCAGCGTCCAGCCACCACCATGACCCTTGACTGAGCTGACATATCCCTCGTCGCGCAGGCCCGCCATGGTGCGACGGATGACAACAGGATTGGCGTCCAGCATTTGTGCAATCATCTCGGATGTCATGGCTCCATCATGGCGTCTCATATGGATCAAAACGTGGAGCATCCGCGAAAGTCGACTGTCTTGCCTCATGTCCTGTTCCCCACTCAATGGTCGCCCATCAACGATAGCATGAAGCGCACTCACGATACAATCGGAGTATCATGAGTGTTGACATGTCTCCTTCATGGCACCTATGTTGTTACATGAAACAGGAGAAGTTTATGAGCGACATCATCCACGACGTTATCATTATCGGCGGAAGCTATGCCGGACTGTCGGCTGCGATGCAGCTTGGTCGTGCCAGGCGCAAGGTTCTGATCATCGATGAAGGCCTCAAACGCAACCGTTTCGCGTCGCACTCGCACGGCTTCATCACGCAAGATGGTGCCGATCCCGCCGCAATTGCCGCAGACGCGCGCGCGCAACTGATGAAGTACAGTACGGTCGAATGGCTGGCTGGGCGTGCCGATTCTGTCGAACGAAAAGGGGAGGCGGGGTCGCACGCGTTCTCCTTTGCTGTCACGGTTGGAGAAACCCGTCACTTATCGCGGCTTTTAATCCTGGCTCTCGGTGTGAGAGACAAGCTTCCTGACATCGATGGCCTGGCGGAGCGCTGGGGCAAGTTTGTGTTTCACTGCCCATATTGCCATGGCTATGAGCTGAATCAGGGCAAAATTGGGGTTATCGCGGGCTCTGAGCTTTCCATGCACCATGCGCTGATGTTGCCTGATTGGGGGCCAACAACCCTACTCCTCAACGACGCATTCGAGCCGAACACTGACCAGCTTGCAGCCCTTACAGCTCGTGTCGTCATCGTCGAGCACGGCCGTGTCGAGGCGATCACCGGGCACGCTGATGTCCAGCTTGCTGGCGGCCGGGCGTTATCCTTCTCAGGCTTGTTTGCACTGGCTCCCATTGAGATTGCAACGCCGATCCCGCAGCAGCTCGGCCTTGAAATGGAGCAGGGACCGCTCGGCGCAACGATCAAAACCGATGCCATGAAGGCAACCTCCATCCCGGGTGTCTTCGCCTGTGGAGATGCCGCGCGTCCTATGGCCTCCGTTGCACTGGCTGTGGGCGATGGCAGCCTGGCTGGCGTCAGCGCACACAGGATGTTGATGTCAGGTGCGCTCTCTCATGGTAAGCGGGAAGCTGACCCCATCTGGCGTAGTTAGATCGTACGGCTGTATTGCAGATAGACGATTCACAAACTGTGAGCTTCTATGTCTGCGCCTAGCT
>NZ_JBNWDZ010000010.1:0-120433 GCF_053521645.1 Agrobacterium sp. CG674
ATGGATAGTTCCTTAGAAAGCGGCCTTGAGGGCTTCAAAACCAACAGCAAGGACCAGAGCGCCACCGAACAGGGTAGCGACGATTATTGCGCCTCGGTTGCCATTGTAGGCTGTGCCGTTGACGCTGAGAGGCGAGGTTGGCTCGAGGTGCTCGTAGCGATTACCGATGAAGCCATCGCTCCAGGTGGTCTCGATCCGGGTCTGCCCACTGTCGGGCTCATCGATGCGGCGTTCGCCAGTGATGTAAGGCTTCATGCTTGCCTCTCTTTTTGTAAGAATTGTTTGCTTGTAGTCGTAAGTAACTATTTACTTATAACGACAAGCGAGCTGGGATGCAGCAGGTAGTGAGCGAACCGAATTAGGCTGCTTCTGCGGCCTTCTCAGCGAACACGAGGTCGTGGAACAGCAGTAGCGAGGCATGTGCGCGGGCACGCACCTGATCGAAGGATTCCTCGTGGAAGATTTCGCCGTTCGCGTAGACCGTGCGGAGGAGATTGGGCGTGTCTTCTTCGTGCAACTCATCCTCACGAACCGTGAAGTATTCCTCGTAGGCATTCTGGATGACCGCAACCCGGCCAGCCTTGGATGCCTTGGTGGGATCGGTCGCAGGCTTCTTCTGCACGTCCTGCCAGCCATTGCCGGTGTCGATAGCGTTCGCCTTCATTGCAAAGCGCATGTCATCACGCATATGCCCCTGCAGCAGACCGCCACCCATGCCGAAGGCGATGTTGTCGAGGGAGAAACCAGCTTCGATACAGGCAAAGACCAGCTGACCGATTGTGTGACCGTTCATACCGTCGCCCTGGATAACGCCGAGCTTGGGGTGCAGAACCTTGAAGCCCTTGTCGTTGATCGTGCCGCCGAACATATCCCAAAGTTCCTGGAGAACACGCAGTGGCGTCTGAACCGGATCGCCGCTATCTGGGCGCACGATCAGCTTGCCTTCGAGGTTTTCAATCTTCTCCTTCAGCGTGCCGCCGAAGACCGTCTGGAGTGCGAACCACAAGTCGTAGCTGTCCGACACGATAGAGAACATTCCGGTGCCGAACCTGTCCATCATATTGGCGTAGGCGTCACTTTCGCCCCTTTCACCCCATGCAGTCATCGTGGAGTGCTCGGACGCCGGGATCGAGAAACCAGGCATGTCGTAGACGCTCGGATAGAGCGCGTAGACGGCCTGAATGGCCTCGAGGGTGTCAGTGCCCTTGAAGTTCACCAGATGCGCCAGGCCGCCCAATGCAGCCGATTCTCCGGACGATACGCCGCGAGCGCCGAAGTCATGCAGCTTGAATGGCAAACCGGCTTCCGGGTTGTCAGACGTGCGAAGCAGACCGTTATAAATGATCGCCTTGGTCAAGAACGAAAGCGTGGCAACCGAGGAGGGATACCAGATCGAGCGGAGAAGTGCCGTCTCGATGAAAGAGGTCAACCAAGGCAGTTCTGGGTCAGAGTTATGAACCTGAACCATTGGTGTGCCGCGCGGAACGACAGTGCCTTCGGGAAGTGCCTGGATCTCGATCGGCAGATAGCCGCCGTGGTGGGTGACAATTCGCTCCCAGCCCGCCTGGTTAAACGGAACGCCGTGATCCTTGCAGATTTCAGCCGCATCTTCGATATCCGTCATCGTGATAGGATCAGTGAGATACTGACGGATGAACGCCTGGATGCCGAGGAACATGGTGATCTGATCCTTGTCAGACCCGGCGCGGGCTTCGACGTAGGAGCTGATGTGCTGCGTTCCAGGTGGATACTGAAGGAAGTGGCTGTGCTTGTAGCTGTCGGAAGCGAGAAGGATGCTGTGCATCAGTTGTTTTCTCCCATGAGATAGGACTTGATGATGTCGTAGTGGTCCTCGAAGAAATCGCTCGAGGACAAGGCTTCGAAGAAATACCAGCCTGCTTCAGCCGCATCGTCTCCGGCCACTACCTGCTTCACCTCGATCGCGTCGGGAATGGCGAAGTGATAGAGCATGGAATACATGCGACGGCGGGTAGAGCGGTTCGGCCGGTCATTGAACAGGCACCCGGCGTAAAACTCATCCAGGTCGATCCCTGAAAATGAGGTCTCTTCGCGCAGCTCGCGGATAGAGGCGTCATAGACACGCTCGTCATCGTTCACCATGCCACCAGGCATAGCGAGCTGACCCTTGCCGATGGCCTTGCCACGCTTGACCAGCAGGATCATGCCGCGCCAGGTGATAAGCGCATCGCCCGCCATTGCTGGACCCTTGCCGTAGTCGGTCCATTCCTGCTGGAGTGCGTGCTTCCACGCGACGAGATCCTTGAAGGGCTCGCTCAGTGAGAAGCCCTTGAGCCAGGCAAGGATGCGATCGGACACGGCGTCATGCGGCATACGTGGGAGCCGCCGGAAGTAATCGTAGCGGATATCAGAGGCGTTGATCGTGCCGTGCTGCGCGTCCACCTGGATCGATGCCCAATCCGGGAACATCTTCAGATAATAGGACGAGGAGTCCTTACCGAAGCCGGCGAGTGCGATCTTGAAATCATTCAAGCCGTGCAGACGGACGCCGCCCTTGTTGGCGTGCTCGAGGATGGCCTCATTGACGCCCTTCTTGAGATTGGCGGCCCAATCATAGTCGTGCTCATAATCGTAGAGCGGCGTCAGAATGATCCGGCCGGTGGCGATCTCGTGGCTGAAGACTGAGCGCAGCATTTCGGCGCGCTCTTCATAGGAGAACGGGTTGTGTGGGTTGCGAGCGATGTGACTTGAGCCGACGATGAGGATCAGCGTCTCGACCTTTTCGAGCGCACCGCGGATAATCTGCTCGTGGCCGATATGAAGTGGCTGAAAGCGGCCGATGTAGATGCCGTAATGAAAGTCCCGCATCAGGCTGCCCGCCGTTCAATGCGGTAGGTGGAGTTCTTCGTGGTGACAATATCACCCTTAACGTCCAACACCTCGGACGTGTTGATCTGGTGGCCGTCGGGAAAACGCCCACGCGCATCGTCGTAAATCTGACCCATCACGACCTGTTTCTGCCCGATATCAAAGAACCGCGCATTCTTGATAACCGCGGTGACGACTACTGACTGTGCTTCGCTCATGTGACCTCTCGTAAATAAACGTTTACTTACTTTATAGCGCAAAGAAATGCGGGAGCGCGCAGATGATGAGCGCTCCCGATATCATTAGTAGCCCTTCGCGATCTCAGGCTTCGGAATGTTGAGGCCCAGCGCCTTGTAGGCGCAATACGTGACCTTTGCCTGGTTCACGCGGGAGTCGGAAGAGCGATACTTCTCCGGCAGGCGATTACAGTCCTGACGGACATACCAGCCGCTCTTAACGGTATCCCATTCCGACGCCTTGTTGACCGTGATACGGTCAGGATAACCGTCGCGCTTCAGCTTCGGCAGGATCTTGTCAGCGAAGGCGCGCTTCATTGCCTGGTATTCACCACGGTTGACGCACTTCTTTCCGCCGAAGCCATTGGACTTACAGTGCATATCCGCAAGACCATCACCAGAAGGACGCGCCATCGGGACGGCGTCTGGGGCTGCATTTGCTACTGGTGCTGCACATGTGAGCACTGCGGCGATGAGAACGATTGTCTTAATTTTCATTTCTTTAACTCTATGTTTTGTTTCGATAATTACTTATCGCACGTTCAATGTTGGAATGCGGCAGGGGTGTATAACGGCTAGATTAAGATCAACCTAGCCGTTAAATGATTCGTCCTAATAAATTAGTCCCAACGATCGATGCGATAGTCGGCAGTGCCGTGCTCGGTCGTGACACGAACGATGGCGGTGTTGCCTTCCCGACCGAAGAGCAGACCGCAGGCAGACGCTTCTTCGCGGCCCGCGAGCATTCCACGCCTGGAGAAGTTCTCGATGGTCTTGCGGATCGGGTGGAGCTCGGCCTTCAGGCATTCCGGGAAGAGAGCAAGGCCAGACTGGCGCTGATCGACTGCGCCCTTGAGAAGGAACAACGCACCATTGCCCTGATTGCGATGCTTATCCTCGCCGCCCCACATCGAAGGCTTCAGCGTGATGCCGGTGACATCGACCCATCCGGGTGCAAGGTTCCAGTCACGCGGAAGGGAGCCGCCGTTATAGACATACCAGGAGAACGGATTGCGCGCTTCTTCGTAGTCCCACTGAAAGATCGGCGGCGCATCTGCATTGACCGCCGTGACAAGTGCGGCGAAAGGCTGACGCGCGACGTTAAGCTGCACCTTCATTGACTTGGCACCAGCCAGCACGGTGCGGGCAAACTTCTCCCAGGTGATGTTCTGAACCGGGATGGCAATGCCGCCAGATGCAGGTGTCTTAGACCCCTTGAGAGAGCCGAATACGCCACCACGGGCAACAGGAATGTCCGGCGTCGGTGTCCAGACGGTCGTGACTTCTTCAAAGCGCGCAAAGCGGCGCTCGAGCGAAGGCGCGATACCCATCTTCTCCACCAGCTTTTCAGCCTGGGCGATGTTACCGTCGGACGCTTCCGTCTGCGGGCGCTGATACTTGAGCGGGTCGAGCTTGTCGGCAAACTTGCGGCGCACGTCTTCGACCGGCAGACCTTCCTTCAGGTCGTCCAACAGTGTGCCGATCACACCAGAGCGCGGCGTTGCGAAACCAACAGGTGCGGTCGCGACAGCCTTCCAGATATAGTTGGCGCGGCGCTTGCGATCCTTGCCCGTATAAGCGTCGTGGAGAGCAAGCAGGAACGCGGCAGGGCCAAGCACCTTTTCGGAGCGGAACAGCGCCTCAGCCTGAATCAGACCCAGCGCAGAGGCTACGACCTCGCGTGGGTAATCAGCCAGGCCGTGCGACAGCGTTCCGAAGTCCTGCTTCTTCTGTGCCATCACCTGATGCGGCTCAAGGGCGCGGTTCTTATGCAGAATGGATGCGGGCGGTGTGACAGCAAAGTGGTTCCAATCACCCGTCTTGGCATTGCCCCAGACCTTATCGGCCGAGACGAAGACGCCGTTGACGTTCGCCTTGCGAATGAGCGCCACCATATTGGCGACGGACGGTGCGAAATACGCTGGTGTGCCGACCACGTCCCACATGACTTCACGGATGGCACCATTGCCCTCGATCGTCACCAGTGCGCCGTAGCGCTTGATGAAGGACTTGCAGCAATTGCAGTTATGGAGCTGGCGGTCATGCGGCGTCGTGTAGCCGGAGAGGTAGGCTTCCCACAATTCGTCGGCGTCCACGTCGGTCGTGAACAAAGGATCGCCGGCAATGGTCGCCTTGGCAAAGGTGTGGCGCACGGCATCGCCGAACGGGAGGAAGGATGGATCGTCGTGATTGTGGACGTGCGAACTCACGCCGGAAACAGCGGTCATGTGAATGTCTCTCGTTGTCGATAGATTGACTATCGTTCAGGTTTGATTGGGATGCGGGAGGGAGCTACGCTGCGGGCGCAACTTCCTTCTTGGGCTTCTTGGCCTTGTGCCAGGGCATTTCACCGGCCATGATCGAGCCACGCGGCAGGATGCGATCCTGAATGCGGGCCAGCTGGTAGAGGTCGATCTGACGCTGCACCTCATCTGCGTTCTTGTAGGCGCTCGGAAGCTCCGACACGTCGGCGTCACCAGTGTAGAAGCGGATATCGAGACCCTTTGTCTCGCGCTCGAGGATCGTCGCCTTGGCATTAGGGCCGAGACCGCGGGTGTCGCCAAATTCTTCCATCAAGGTCTTGATGTGTGCGGTGCGAGACTGATTGCGCCCTGCACCATGCGGTGCAAAGCCGAGTGCTGCTGCGTTGTTGGCGTGACCGGCAATCAGGATCGGCTGGGCCATGTTCATCGGGATCAGCGTGAGGCCCTGATCGTCCTTGGCAAAGCCAGGGAAGGACGGCGTCGCGCCCTTGGCGTGATAGAACAGTCCGTCGGACTTCTGGAAGACGAAATTGTGCTCATTCCAGAACTGGCCGTCGATCTTGTTGCCGATGATGGAGGCAACCTCACGGTGGATTGCGAAGTGGTTCATCTTCGTCCAGAGGCGAACAGCCTGGAGCGCCTGCCAGTATTCACGGCCCTGGTCGCTGTCAGCCTTCATCCAGGCATTGTGCAGCGGGATCCGCGGCGCGACGATGCGCGTGTGGCGTTCCGCAGCAGCCTTGCCGCGCTTGTAGAGGTTGCCGCCGAGACCGCGTGAGCCGTGGTGCGTGACGATAACGGTCTGTCCAGTCGATTCCAGCTCACCCACGTAGAAGAAGTGGTTGCCGTCCCCCTGGGTCATGAAGTGGTCAAAGGCGTAATTCTCGAGGCCCTTCAGGAAGGAGTTGTCCTCGAAACCTGCCACTAGGCGCGCCAGCTCCGGATGAGGCGGGAGTGACCCTGCATCCTTGCGGCCGCCAGGGCCAAAGTGTGAAGCCTTCATCGCGGCATCGAGGATCTTGCCGACGCTTTCACCGCGCTTGAAGACGGAGATCGCCATCGAGCAGCACACGTCCGCTGAGTGGAAGCCGGGGTGAATGGCATCTTCACACGCTACGACACCGCCGACGGGGATGGTGCCCATCTGTGAGCCGGAAGGGCAGGCGTCAGGCATAATCGCGCCGTGCTTGATCGTCGGAACGCGCATCAGTGCGTCCATATGAGCGATAACTGAGGCGGCGTTCGCCTGCTCAATCGGATCAGTCATCGACAGGGTATCGAGGAACTGATTGAACGGGATATTGTTGGTGCGCAGCATGTGGCCCTCATCGACCGCGAACCTGGCGCGCATGACGAACAGGTGTGCGATGATCTCCTTGTCGGACTTACCTTCCGCGCGCATTTCGTTGGCGACCGGGATGGCGTCCTTAAACCAAGCGCCGGAGTCCAGCCCCCACGAGCCGAGGGTTTTTCCAGAGATATTGTTCATTAGCCGTCGTCCTTCGTCCAGTTTTCAGGGTAAGTGTCTTTCGCCGCAGCGTTGTCGGCACAGCTTGGGCACATGCCGTCCCAACCATCGCCGGCGTCGTCTAGGGATTCGCCGCACTCGCTACAGCCGTCTTCGTCGTCTTCCTTGGCGAAGCACTCGTCACAGACATCGCATTCAGGGCTTCCACGCCGGTCGAGGGTAAATTCTCCATCACACTCGTCACAGACGAAGATGCCTGCCTGCTCATTCGTGACCCATATCCAGGCATGGACGAAGGCACCGGCATCACTACCAGGCGAGACAACAGCATCGTCATCCACTTCCATTTCGTCATCGGCCTTGCCTTTCAGGTAATTGCGGTGAGGGTCGTCATCGGTTGACGCATTGCGGATATTATCGAGGAGCGAGACTTCATCCGCGACGGTCGTAAGAGTGGCACCGCCAAGGTTGGCCTGCGCGATCTGCTGACCGAGGAGGGCTTTGACAATCGCTGCCTGTCGGTCGTTCATCTGGATCCACATCAGACAGCACCTTCGTAGACGTGCCAGATGAAGTAGCCCATCTTGATCGAGGCAAGATGGTTGGTGGCTTCATTGGGAAGAAACGCACCAGTGCCGACGACGAAATAAGGGCGAGGCGTGGTTGGGAACTCGCGATCGTCAACCTCAAACCAGAAGGCCAGGTCGTCCGGATGCCGGGTATCACGGTCAACATGGATCAGTTTTGAACAGTGCGGAATGTCCAGCGTGAAGCGGTCGGCGACAGCGTGGGTGTATTTCAGGACGCGCCTAGACATTGATCTTCCCTTCGATGAGGGTGTCGATCTCGCTATCGGTCAGATGATCTTCACGACCATTGGTGGCGAGACCAATCAGAGCTTCCGGCACGCTGTCTTCTGCTGCCTGCCAATGGCGAAGAGCAGCGATGATGACATCGCGTTCAGCCGGGAGCAGAGTGAGGGTGGTAGGCTCATCTTCAGGAACGAACTCTTCCGTCCGCTCCTTGATAATATCGCAGTGGTCGTATTCGGCGGTCTCCTGAATGGAGTGCCACCCTTCGCCATACTTGTCGGCGTCGGCCAGCTGGTTCGCCTCCTCGGCCGTTTCAGCCGTGAAGACTTTTTCATAATAGATGAGGGCATCATGGCCCTTTGTAACTGCCCATTTCTTAGACATCTGATGCCTCGTGTAAATAAGTGCTTATTTACTTTATAACGCACTCGTTTGTGGAATGCAGAAGGTGATGAGCGCTACTTGCGAGCGCCCTGGCTTGGTGCCTTCGGCTTATTGTAGGCGATCACCGTGTTGGTTTCGGTCAGACGGACCAGCAGCCGGCGCGTAGGCTCTTTAGCCATTACGCCGCGATGGAAATCGTAGCTGGTAAAGGTGGTGATGGCATTCTCGGCGCAGGTCGCAACCTTCACGTCGCTAGGGATCTGCCGAAGGATAGCAGCCATGTCTGGTAGCACGGCGCCTTTGTTTCCCTTAGCCACGTAGCGGACATCGATATCAACCGGCTCTGCAATGAACTCCGTCAGTGGGCCGTTCATAACGAAGAGGTGGTGGCGGTCAGGCTCTACGCCTGGGCAGGGAAACTTACCGTCTATGTGCCATCCAGGAATGCAAGAATAGATATCCGGCGTCAGATCCTGAACCTTTACATCGATCAGGACGCGCCTGAATTCAGCGGATATCGGCGTGGCGTCGATAATTTTACGAACCAGGTCACTGGTGCGCGGGTAGACGTGTTGCACGTCGGCATATTTCCAATCATCGACCGGCCAGTCGCCAATCTCAGGGGTGAACCTGAGATTGGTAACGATCGGTGGACGGCTGTTGAAGGTCATCTTGGTCATGTCAATTCTCCAGCCGTCAAGGAATTAGTAGCCGCAGTCGTATTCGCCGGAATTCTTCTCGAACTTTCCGTCCTTGAGGACATAGGTGACGTAATAGTCTGTGCCTTCTTCCTCATCGACGGTTTCAACAATGAGCTGACCGATGGCGGTCTTAATTTCCTTCGACGGCGCTCCGTAAACATGACCGGCGGCCTTCGTAGATTCCTCCGTGATGCAGCCGTCTTCGTCGGTGAGCAATTCCTCGAGGTCGTCAAGATCGAACCCACGATCGAAGCAGTCTTCGTCCCGCGCCTGTTCGACGTTGACGAAGTAGTCATATGAATGCGTGCAGGGCTCGCCATCATTGAAGCCAGGCGTGGAGCCATAGACCACGATCAACGAGACTTCGCCGGATTCGGCAAGCGCCGCCAGGAAGGGCTCAAGCGCGGCTTCGCGAGCGGCCTTTGCCTCCTCCTGAAGCTTGGTGATATTTTCGTTGATAGCAAGGATGCTGGCGAGGCTGCCTGCAACGGCGGTATTGATGGCGGTCATGCTGTAGTCTCCGTTTGTAAATAAATGCTTACTTACTTTATAGCGCAAACGAAATGGGATGCGCTAAATAGTGAGCGGGTGGCAGACGTGGGATCCACCACCCGCTTCGCAATCTCTCGGCTGTTAAGCGGCAGCAGCGGCCGGGAGGTTGCGAATACGCTGGGCGATGAGGCTGTCATCGCGCAAAGCAAGTGTCTGTCCGCTGCGGTCAGCGATGCGGACGGCTGCGAAGAGGTTCATCATCTGACCGGCCTGGCTGCGCGCAGTGCCTTCACCGAGACCGGAAGCCTTGTAGGCACCGACGAGTTCGGTCGAGGTCAGAGTGCCCTTCTGGAGGGCGTCGAATGCGATCATGGTGAACTTCGAGGGTGCCTTGTTGACCGACAGAGCGGTGAAGAGGTTTTCGAACTTCTCTGCGACCTTCACCTGGGTCGGCTTGAGCGACATGGTGTGTGTCTTGGCATCGGCGAGTTCTTCTTCCGACATGACACTCACGTCACCAGAGGTGACGAAGAATTCAGGGGTGACGGCGTTGATGTCGCGTGGTGTGCGGGTGACACCGGCTGCCTTCGGCGCCTTGGGTGCTTTTGGTGCCTTCGCTGCCTTGGTAGGCTTCACGGCGGCTGGCGCTGTGTTGGTCAGATCTTCCAGCGAACCAGTGGTCGCCTGGTCCTGATAACCTTCCTGCATTTCAAGCTTGAGGTCGAGGTCGGCGAGGGTGTCTTCGTCGGCGATCTCAGTCGCAGCGAGTTCGTGGACATCGGCGAGCGTCAGCTCACCCAGCTCTTCACTTTCGACGGACATATCCGGTTCAATGATCGCGTCATCGTCGCCATCGAGGTCAAAGTCTGCCAGTGCAGCATCCAGGGCTGCGAGGTCATCTGCGGGCATTGCGTTCGCTACATTGTTCATTACGGGCATGAGAAGCTCCTTTGCTGCTGCGCTAACTGTTTGTTTTGTCTATGTTTAAGTTATAGCGCAGCAACACTTGGAGAGCGGCAGGATAATTACGCTGCGAGAGCGATCCCTGCCATTTCAGGCGCGGTGTAGAAGCCCCACTCGAGGCCCTTGAAGTAGCAGTCCATCATGACTTCCACGTCGTAGAAGGCGGCGTGGCCCTTTTCGGGGTCATATTCGACACCACAAGCGAATGCGAGTTCACTGAGGCGCGGCTTCTTGCCGTCTGGAGTGGCCCATACGCCATCCTGCATCGTGTCGATCGACGGCTTGTCCGGAAGCTCCAGGCCAATGCGCTTGAATTCCTGCGCCAAGAATGGGCCGTCGAACTCGTCGCCATTGTGCCAAACATAATAGTCGGCACGCTGAAGGACCGAGTGGATGGTCGGACCAACCATTTCCCAGGTCGGCTTTCCAATCAGATCAGCCGAGGAGATCTTATGCACACGCTGCGCATCGGCGGCGATAGAGCGCTGCGGGTCAATCCGCTGGTCATACTGCCAAATGCGCGTCGAACGCTTCCAGAGGCCAACGTAGGCTTCAATGATGCGGTGATCCGACGAGAGGAGGCCGGTAGTTTCAAGGTCGATACCGGCGACGACAGGAAAGTAGGTCATACGTGGCTCCATGTGGCGCGCGTTACGATATTGATGATGGTGGAGCGACTGACGCCATACTGTTCGACCATCGACTTGACCAAGGCGGGAAATAGCTCCGGATTAGATGCGCGCACGGGATCAGCCGCTGCACGGATCGCATGAACGTCAGCCACAGAGACCTTGGCATTCGAATTGGCAGACCCGCGGCCGGACTTCAGGCCAGTGCGGTGGGCGTGCTTCTCGTTGTCGGAGCCGGATGACCATTCGAGCTGGTATTCGCCCCACTTGACGCGCAGCTCCTTGGTCGGCTGGCGTAGGTAGTTGTGCTCCTTGTCGCCATCGATGTGGTTCACCTGCGGCAGGTCGTTCGGATTAGGCAGGAAGGCCAGCGCAATCACCCGGTTGACGAGGACGGACTTGGTGAAGCCCATGAACGTCATGTTGAAATAGACGCGACCCGTCTTCTTGTGGACCTGGACCGAGACCTGCTTGTAGCCACGGGCGGTATCAACAATACCTGTCCGTGGATCAGCCTTGTTGGCGCGCTGAATGGTGCCGTCCTCATTTGGAATGAGGTAGCGGTTCCGAAGAGCCGCCATGATCCACTTGTCCTTGGGGAAGGGCCTAGCCATCAAAGCTTCTCGATGGTGGTCTTGCCAGCGTGGTGATGAACGCGGACCATTTCCTCACCTTCGCCAGGTGCCTCGCCACGATGACCCTGGCGTGCCAGACCCAAAGCGATCAGGGTCTTGTTCATCGCCATAAGCTGCACACCGACGAGAAAGTCCTCTTCGGTCAGCATATCGGCCGCACAGCGCGGGCAGGGGTAGCCGATGTGGTCGCGTGTCATGTCGCAGGCAAAGTCTACATTGTGACCGCACTCGTCGCACGTCAGGTAGAAGCTAGGTGCCGGTTCGCTCTTTTCGCTGTTGCTCAAGTCTTAATCCTTGGTGAACGTCGGCCAGCATGTTCGTGATATCCGAAGGCGCCAGGCCGCTTGTGGTGTCATAGAGGTCGCTGACGATCAGGTAGATTTCCCGAAACGACAGCTTTCCCTCCTCGTATTGGGTGAGGCGCTTTTCGAGCACCTCGGTAATCTTTCGACCGAGCTCCTCACCGAGGCTCGGCCAATTATTTGTGTCAAACATCGCGCCTTCCTAAGTAAACATTTACTTACTTTATTGCGCAAAGTTACGTGGGAGTGCGCGGAAACGCTCACGGCGGCGCACGGCGTCTTCATACTCCATCAGGAAGAATTCCTTGGCGGTGTAGGCGTCGAGCATCATGATTTCGTATGGTGCGACATTCACATCGCTGTGCATCTTACCGGACTGCCATTCTTCACGATCATCCTTCGGAACGATCTGGGCGGCTTCAGCTGCGCAGACGGCCTCGTCAGCAAGCTTTACTTCCTTGGGCAGCGGGAAGATCAGGTTCCACTTATCAGCGAATGCCTTTTCCCAATTGTCCTCGATCGGCTTGTAGACCGGATGGATGCGAGGATCGTGCTTGAGAGGCCGGATCATGTCGCCGGTGACATATTCAGGGCCGTCATGCAGCAGCGCCTCCAGCTCGAGATCCGGGCGCTTCAACACGTCACGAATGTAGCGGGAGCAATAGACGGAGTGCTCGGCGACGGAGTAGCTGATGCGGCTCTTGAACCGCTTGTGCTGCGTTGCGCCGTTCCAGCGGTTGTTGGTTGCCAGGTGATGCGCCACGACCTCGATGTCGATCTCTTCGGCGCGCGGGTCGAACGGGAAAATCTTCCGGCCGTTGGAGCTGTGCATATACTGGCCGCGATTTGCCTTCCGGCCCTGTGCGTCAAGTTCGATCATTGTGTGTCCTTTCAAACGCAGCGGAGAAGCTCGATCTTCGGCCAGTATTCACTGGCGCCACCGTGCCGCTGTGCGCGGGAATTGAGTTTCTGTGCTGTGACCACATAGCTGACGTGGTCACGAGGCTTGGTGGAGCCGGCAGGCCCATCTGGAACGATGCCTGCCGGAACGATTGCGGTGATAATTCCCTCTCGCCAGGTCTGGGCGGCGGTCCAGCGGACTCTTTGCCCAATCCGGAGAACCATGCCCGAAGACATCAGGCAGCGATGGCGCAGATTGGCGCTTCAACACCGCGACTGCTCATGTTTCGGCAGAGAGCTTCCTGTTCTGCGGCAGAGACAGGCACAAGCGCACCGAGGCTCTTGGGTGGGAATAGGTCGGCCTCGAGCATCTTGGCCTCGGGCCAGTAGTGGAGAAGGTCTTCGAAACTGATGGAGGTCCAGATCAACCTGCCGATCGAGCGCCACAGAATGTTTTCAGCATCCGCGCGGGCCTTACCCGCTTCGAAGAAAGGCACCAGAAGATCCAGCGTCTTCTGAGAGATCCAGGTTGCGACCTTGCCGTTCACCTGGAACACGAATGGTTCTGGATCCTTGTTCTTCTCGCGGGTGTATTCCAGCTTCAAGGTGTTGGTGCTCAGGAAGATCGACTCCGGAAGCTCCAGCGAACTGATCAGGGATCGGGCGTGTCGCGAACTCCAGGAGCTGACCTTCAGGTAAGGGCGATCCTCGCCACCATTCACGAATGCCCGCATGGTCTCTTCGTTCTTGTTCATGGTGCGCGCCAGCGGAGCAGACATGGCGACCATCTTGTCGTCACGCTTAACCTGAACGCCGTCCGGGCGCGTGAACTCCTGGCCGGTAGCCATGACTGGCACCAGTTCGGGAAGCTCGACGGTCTTGACGGTGGAATTGACACCCATCGCCTGAAGATAGGGAACCACAGGGCTGATCGACTTCTTCCAGTCCGCAACAAGCGACTTGGCGAACGCCTTGCCGGCCTTGTCTTCAGCCGATCGCAGCTTTTTATCAACGAACTTGCTAATAGCCAGGCCGAACAGCTCGACCTTGTCTGTGTTTTTCAAGCGACGCTTTGCCATTTTCTGACCTCCGAGTATAAATAAATGTTTACTTACTTTATAGCGCAGTATCGCGTGGGATTGCGCAGGTGATGTGCGTAAAAGAGAGGGGTCTGGGCCGGATTCGAACCGGCGTCCTCGCTGGAAAGCGAGCGCTCTATCCACTAAGCTACCAGTCCGTGAGCGTTTAACCGGAGTTGCTCCTCTCCACCGTCACCCATTTTAGTATGCGGTTGGTCTTCGGCTACGTCTGTCCACCTCGTTGCCCGTTTGGGCGAATTTGGTGTCGAGGGAACGACTCTAACGTTCGACCTTCGTCCCAAGCAGGACGACGCTCTTGCCTAATGCAGTTTCGGACATGCTGTTTAACCGGTGCCAGCCTGTCTTGCCTTGCATCACCGCATACTCGCTTCCGCCAGCCGTCGCCGGCTACTCGCTTTCTGCACTGAGCTACCTCAACCTGTGTTGCCCATTCGGGCGAAATCCCAGGAGCGCCGAGAGCATCGATCTCAGCCTGTGCCGGACGAACCCTTACGGTATCGCCACTCCATAGTTCGTCTTTCCGAACCGTCAGACCTCGCACCCATTGCGACAGTGACCCCGCAGCATTCGCCGGGCAGGTAGGGACTTGAACCCTAATTACTCACCAGATCTCGGTCAGCGAGCCGGAATTGAACCGGACCACCCTCGGACGCTCATCGAGCGAATATCGGTTGTTCTTCCATCAGCTGCTCGACGCTCAACCTTGCGACTGCGATGCCCGTGCTGACTTGGGGCGATGAGTAAGGGATCCAGCACCCCACTCTGCGTTAGTCTCCAACTTGCCGGAGGCTGGCTAAACATTTGAATTTGATGCCCCGCCGAGGAGTCGAACCTCTTGGACCTTGGCGTTGCGCACTACCTTGGTCACTGCTCTCTGTGGCCTTCCCTTGCGCCAGGCGAACCGTCCGGACAGTTCATCCTATTGCCTTCGAGCGGCGGGACGTTTGCGGCACTCTCACCGCAGTCACGCTGTTTAATCGCCAGTCTCTGGCCCGCGTTTGGTCTATACATTACGAGGGCGATCCCTCGGCTTCGGCTAGTCGAACTCACCTCGGCAAAACTCGCTTCTCCTTCGAAAAGGAAGATTCGACAGTTGAACTTTGTGCAGGTCTCTCCCTGCTTGTCACGATTTCACTCGTCGCCCTGGGCGCGACCCTGGGGTGCCTCTAGCGGCAGCCGGCCCACTACGTGAACCTATTACCCTGACTTACACCTTTCGGAAGCAGTGGTTGCCTTGACCGGTGTCCGAAGCACCGGCCATTCGTGTTATGCGGCGAAGCGTGCCGGCGGCTGTGCGAATGGTGCAGGTGCAGCAACAAGAATACCGATCGAGACAGGACCATCCTTGCCGTAGAGCGCGTCCGTGACGTTCTTCGTCACAACGTCCAGCTGCTCAGACGTAATCGTCTCGTCGGTGGAGATCGCCACCAGATCCTTCTTGGCGCGCTCTGCGGCCTCCAGGCGCTCGAGAAGCTTGTCGAGTTCAATCTCAAGGCTCACCAGCTGCGCCAGCTTGGCAGTCTTCACGCGCAGGCGATCGGCCTCGTCACGGGCAGCTTGCGCATTGGTCCGCTCAATACGGAGCGAGCGGAGAGTTGGGTCGGTGGGCTTATCAGTTGCAGTCATGAACTTCTCCGGTTTCAAAATTGGATGAAGCACAGCGCGAGAACGAAGAGATAGGCCGAGGCGATCATGAAGTGTCCGAAACTAATCTTCATCACCGCCTCGTGTTCTGCTATATGTGCTTACTTACTAACTATTTCTTTATAGCGACTTCTGTGCTGGGATGCGTCAGGTAGTGAGCGAAATCTCAATGGATATGCGCTGCGGACTTCCTGAGTGTGCAGATCGCATCGAGCCGCTTGACGATTGTGTCGTGGACATGAGTTTCACGAACATCACGATCCTGCGGCCGCATGACAGAGAAGTTCACCTGGCCGGTGAGTGAGTAGATTGCACCTTCCATGACCAGCTGACTGTGGGACTGGTAAGCCCGATTGTCTGCCGGCCGCGTGTTTGCAACCTCATAATCATCGAGCTGGGTCGCCACAAAGATATGGTCGTAGAATCTGACCACGTCCTTCAGGCACCGATCCTTGTAGGACTCGATCTCCTGAATATCCTTGGCCGAAATGCGCATATGCGACTGCATATCCAGTTCGCAGAGCATGTAGCCAATGAAGTCGATAGGCGTGCGATCTGTGATGCAAGGGCCAGGCGTAGCCGTAATCAGCTCAATGTGGTCCTGAAGAAGGTGCCACTGCATCTTAAGCCGATCCTGAATGGAGAGAAAGCCAACCGGGTTAAACCCGTGCCTGTTGGCGCTCTCAGTGATGGAGGTGGGGATATACGTGATCCCCAGGGACTCGGCGACGGCCTTGGCAAGAGTGGTCTTGCCAGTGCCAGATGATCCTGCGATGCCGTAGAGCATTAGCGACCCGTTGAGCCCAGAGCGCCGGTGCCGCGTTCGCTGCCGGACAGTTCTTCAACCTCGACCAGGTGCGCGGTGTTGTGCGGCGTGACGATCATCTGCGCAATCCGGTCATGGTGCTTGAACTTGATGTTCTCGGAACCGGTGTTGAGCAAGATCACACCCAACGGGCCGCGATAGTCACTGTCGATAATACCGCCCAGAACCGCGATGCCATTCTTGTTGGCAAGACCGGAGCGGCCGCGAATGTCGCCAAAGGTTCCTGTCGGCAGCTCAACGGCCACATTGGTCTGAAGGAGCGCCCGCTGACCGGCGTAAAGCGTGAACTCGACGTTTCCCCCCTCAATTTCAGGGGTAAAACCCTTCATGCCGGACAGATCGACGTAGAGGTCCATACCGGCGGCTTCAGCGGAGCCGTAGCTCGGAAGCTTGGCGTGTTCGCTCAGGCGCTTAACAGGGACGGAAATGACGTGTGCAGGAATAGATGCGCCCATAATTGTGGCTCCTCAATTGGACAGGCCGAGCATTTCGCCGGCGTGGTAGGTCAGAAGGGATTCGATGAACTTGAGGGCGGCTGCATTGGCCGCCTCTTGGGTCGGGAACGGACCCTGCCAAGGCAAGGCCTCATCCTGACGGAAGAACCAGCCATCGCCGGTCTCTTCCATTTCGTAGGTGAGCACCATGTCAGTCATAGCGAACCGTGGTGCCCTTCATCCAGCCGCCACAGACAACGCCACTGACTACCTTGCCGTTAGCGCCGATACCGACGAACCTGGAGCGCATGTTGTCGCCCTTGGAGCAACCGAACCAGGCGTAGCCACCGATGGTGACGTTGGTGATACCCTGCGCCTCCAGTGCGCGCCTGGCAGAGCCAGGATCGACACCGCAAGAGGTGAGGGAGGCGGCCAGCGCCGCGATCAGAAGAAGCTTCTTCATGCTGCCTTCCTCACAACTTCGCCCTTGAGCGTCTTGCGATACTGGATCCAACCAGCGTCGAAATTGCCGGATAGCTCCTCATTCGCGAACTGGAACTCGTTGCGTGTAGAGAAGGTGTCAGGCGTTGCCTGATGCTCAGCCGGCGAGGCGTGGAGCGGCGACGATCCGACCAACAGGTTGTAACGCTGCAATTCCTTCTCGATCGAAGGATCACCATCGAACGGCGTGTAGCTGATGCGGGCGCAGCGGGCGACGGACAGCTTCTGCTGGACATCGAGGATCAGTCGGCGTTCTTCCCAGGCGACGTAGGGCAGGTGCCACTGACCAGGCTCGAGGATCTCCGGCAGAGCGTCTTCGAGTGCCACGCGGAACATAGCAGCCAAATCCTGGAAGTGCGGCTCAGCATCCTTGTGATCACGCAGCCAGAGGAAATTATCCCACTTGGTTGAGGAGATCAGCACGTCGATGTAGGTGAACGGCTCGAGCAGACGGTTCGGGATCTGCTTGTGGAAGCCGAGCTTGTCGAGCGCATAGGCCGCAACACACGCGACCTTTGACATTCCAACCCAGACGCCACGGGCGACCTTGAGCTTCCAGCCAGTGATCGGCGCACCAGCCTGCATCCCCTTCTGATTGGCACCCCAATGCCAAGGAATGAACGGCTTGTTCCACACTTCGGCGATCACCTTGGCGATCGGCTTCGCGCGTGAGGAACCGGCGTTACGCGAGAAATCCCGGTGCGTCATCAGTTCCGAATGGAAGATGCGTGGGTAGCGGGCGTGAACGGTGAACAGGGTGGAGCCGCCAAGTGCGGACTTCGAAGCCCGGATCACCTTGACGAACATTTCTTCCTTACCAGCCATTGAACGTCTTTCTAAACTTGAGTGTAAATAAGTGCTTACTTACTTTATAACGCGAGCATCGCTGGGATGCTCGCGATTGTTATCGACTAAAAGTCCAGGTATTCGACCAGATCGTCGTAACCGCCCACCAGCACGCCTTCATGGAAGATTTGCGGGTAGGAAGTCCAACCTGCGGCCTTGAACTTCTCCTGCTTCTCCGGCGTGTCATAGTGCGACTCCGAAAAGGTCAGCTGGTTGCTCTTGAGCAAAGCCTTGGCGCGGGTGCAGTAATTGCAACCCGGCTTGGTCATGATCAGATACGCCATGTTATGCCTCGCACGCTGCGCACGAGGCGTTCGCACGAGCGAGTTCCTGTGCCTTATTGAGACCCTTGCGGTAGTAGAGCGACTTCATGCCCAGCTGCCACGCAAGCACGATCAGGTCGATGTCCTCCTTCATCGTCGCTTCCGGAGGAAGGATGATGTTGTGACTGATGCCCTGGTCAACATGCTTCTGGCAGTCAGCGGTCTGCCGGATGAGTTCAGCCTGGTCGATTTCCACGAAGGTCTTGAAGACGTTCTTTTCGTGCGTCGTCAGGATATCCAGATGCTGAACCGAGCCAGCGTTCTGCAGGATCGAGAGCCAGACTTCCTGGGTATTGTGACCCTTGTTCTCCAGCAGCTCCTCGAGATGGACGTTACGCTGGGTGAAGACACCCTTGGCATTGTCGTTTTCGAAGATATTGGCTGTCCAGGGCTCGCGAGACTGTGAAACCTGACCGCAGATGATCGAGGACGACGTGGTCGGTGCAATCGCATTGACCGTGAGGTTGCGATAGCCCGTCCCAACCAGACCTTCAGGTTCGCCGAAGAGGTTAGCCAGCTCGCGGGATGCGGCGTGGGACTCTTCTGCGACATACTTGTGGATCTCGATGTTGTAATCGCGCGCCACCTGGCTCTCGATTGCGATCATGCGAGACTGAAGGAACGAGTGCCAACCAAGAGTGCCCAGACCCAGCGCACGCCACCGAACAGCGAAGCGATGCGCATCCGCAAGCAGCCGCTTGCCTTCAGTCTTCTCGATGTATTCCGACATGATCGCGTCAAGGAAGTAGATCATTTCGCGGACGAAGGTCGTGCCCTTCCACTCATGGTAATAGAGCAGGTTGACGGAGGACAGATCACAGACGAAGCTTTCCGTCGGTGAGGACGGCAGCATGATCTCGGTGCAGAGGTTTGATGCGTAGATCAGCAGGTTGAGGCGCTTGAGAATTTCCGGCCGTGCATTGTTCGCGTTGTCCGTGAACATGATGTAGGGGAAGCCGGTTTCGCGGCGCTTGTTGCGGATCTTCGCCATCATCTTGCGCTTCGGGCCACCCTTCGGCTCCGCAAGCATTTCATTCATCCAGGCGTCGGTAATGGTGACACCAAAGGACAGATGCTGGATCGGGTGATGAACGCCGCCGGAGATCGAACGAATTTCCATCCAACGATCGGCGTCGGCATGTTCGATCGGCAGCCAGACCGCGCAGTTACCGCGACGGACGTTTGACTGCGAGACAACCGTAACCTGCTCCTGCGGCAGACGCGCAAAGTGGGTCGGGCCTTCAGAGTGACCACCGCCGCTAATATCGGAGCCAAAGCCACGGAGTTCTCCCATGAACAGCGACGTGCCAGCGCCTTCCTTCGTCATCATGCCAATCTCGGCATTCTTGAAGAGGATGGAGTCCATGTCGTCGGCCATGTAGGAGCCGTTGCAAGAGATCGGCAGACCACGGCCCACGCCGAAGTTCGACCAGACCGGGGAGGCGGGCGAAACCCAGCCGCGGCGCATACCGTGGCGAACCATCGGGAGCTTGAAGCCGAGGCGGCGTTCAGCTTCATCAACCATCGCCTCGGAACGATTGATGGCTTCACCCTTGAGATTTTCAGGGGCAATCCCCTCGCCGAGATACCCGCGCGAGAGGGTCTTCAGCGACACCGTATTGAGGTGCGCATAATCGGGACGCATGTAATTTCCTTTCTTAGAAGTCGTCTTCGTCAGACTGGTCAGCCTGCGCGTATTCGGTAGGTTCGCCGTGGAAGAAATCGACCTTGGACGGAGCATAGAGCCCCTCGGTCATCCAGAAGGTCTGGGCGAGGAGATCCTTCGGCGCGACGAACTGGCGCTCGTAGCCGATGGCAATCAGGCTCTCGTTGAAACGGTCAGCGAGATATGCCTTGAGGGTGTGCTTGTTGAGGTGGCACTCCTGGCCGCGCTCATCATGCCCAACCTTGGAGAGATCACCGATCATCCAGTCGATCATGGCGCACTCGGCTAGGAACGCCTCTCGGGTCTCTTCCACGATCTTGGCTTCAAGCTCGGCGTCAAACAGTTCCGGATATTCCTTCCGGAGCGTGTTGATGATGCGGATGCCAGCCTGGGCGTGGAGCAGCTCCTCGTTGCGGGTATACTTGACCTGCTGAGCTGCATCCTTGAACCGATTATCGAACCGGTTGAACCACAGGATGACGAAGAACTGGCTGAAAAGGCTGACATTCTCAACAAACAGCGTGAACAGGATCAGGCTGTAGACATACTGCTTGCGGTCGTCGCCATAGACCTTTTCGTTGTGCTTATTCAGATAGGCGACCCGGTTAGCGAGAGCCGGAACCTTCATGTTCTCCTTGAACACGTCGATCAGGCGCAGCTTCTTGAGCAGCTTTTCATAGGCGTTGTTATGGATGACCTCGATGTAGCCCATCGTGATGCCGAGATCAGTGATCGACGGGTGAGGGAGGTTATCGCCGAGGTGGACCCAGAACTTCTTCACCGCGATCTCGATCTGCGCGATGGCAGCCAGAACACGGGTGATGACTTCACGCTCAGAAGGCAGCAGGTGAAGGTCGAAGTCGGTTACGTCGCTATCAAAGGTGAACTTCTTGGCGGTCCAAAAGCCTTCCTGCATAGCTTCGATGAAGTCCTGTGCCCAGGGGTAGTGATCGGGCAATCGCTCGACCTGGCGTTCAAAAAGCATGATGGTTCTCGTGAATTTTGGAGGTGAGCAAACCCGCAAAGAAGGTGCGGGCTCACACTATATGTAAGTAAGTGTTTACTTACTAGACTTGACAAATAATTATGCGGCTCTCGCCAGTGTATGTGACCGAAGAATTGCCAGCGTCTGCTGGAATGATGGCGTCTTGATTCCAGCTTCCATGATTGCCACCGCATCAGCGATGTGCTCGTTATCCGCGGTCGGGACGATCTCACCCTTGAACTTGCGGGTGCGCCACGGAGCGTCAGGATACTTTTCGAAAGCCCAGGCGATCATTTCTTCCTTCGACGCCGTGCGTGTGCCCACTGCGGCGATCTTCGTCTCACCAGGCGAGACTTCGGAGCCAGGAACAGGGATGCCGGCATATGTGCCGATGACGATGCCAAAACCCATGACCGACTTGTAATCCTGGCCGCCTGACGGGACTTCGTAGAATGCCGTCGTGACGCCCTTGAGTGCAGCGTGGACACCAGTCCGGATATCCAAAGCGCGGCGCATGTAGTCCGACGACACGCGAACCTGCTTACCCTTTTCGTTAGCGGTCTTGATGATGGTGAGTTCCTTGATCTCGAGATCAAGGGTCTGGAGATCAAGCCAGGCGGTCGCAACGCCGAAGTTGCGCAGCGAGCCATCAAGGCCCGCGATCAGGATCTTGCTCATATGAGCCTCCTATCTGAATGAGGTTTGTTCGACATCAAAAGATGCCAAACTCTTCGTTTTCCTCGTAGGAGAGCACAGCCTTCTCGGCCTCAATCTTCTCGATTTCCTTGGCCTTGACTTCGTCGCTGGTCTTCTGGGCGATCACGGCTTCAAGGATCTCGGTCAGCTTCTCGCCTTCCAGATTGAACAAGGGAGCCACCGCAGGGCCGACAAGCGGAAACGTGTAGTCCAGCTCCTTCGGATCCATTTCGATGAACTCGTATTCCTGGCTATCTTCCGGCGACAGGCCGAAGATCAGCTTTCCGCGCTGGCCGACGTAGCAGTATTCCAGCTTGAAGTTCCAGCCGGCAATGAGCGGCTTCTTCTTGAACTGACCGTCAGCATATTTCACCGTCGCAGTCGGCGTTCCATCGACCTCGAAGAACTGGTCGCCCAGCTTGGCAATGATTTCCTTGCCGCACTGCTCGATAAATTCCTTCGTTTCAGCGGAGACGGTCGATACGACAGGACGCTTTCCCTTAGCCATTTCGATAATCCTTTCGATAAATAAGTGCTTACTTACTTTATAGCGCAAATGACGCTGGGATTGCGCAATTTTTGCGCGGTCTAGAAGCTATCTTAAATCATTTCTACCTCGCGGTTACAGCTAGCAGTTGACTCTACATTGTATTTAATTACGTAATAGAAACACTAGGCAACGGAGTGAAGATAATGGCAGTTGACCGTAGCATTCACGTAGAGCTTTCTAGCCCAGAAGTAAAAGATTTCCTGAAATCTGGGATGCCTTCTTACCAGTCTCCAATTGATATTGATTATCTAGTCAAAAAGAAGCTCAAACATAGCGGCGACAGGCCAACTCCGCCAGGTGTAAGCAACACATCAGTCAGTGCGTATTTGTTTTTGCAGCGTAATTACAATATTTACGAAAACGGAATTTACAACGGGAAGCCTCGGTCAATCTATATCGGCAAGGTTAGCACGACTGTTACAGTGAAATTTTCGTTGGTTATCAGATACATTGCAACCTTACTTATTTTGGAAGCGCTGGAGCCAAGTAAGGCAGCGTTGATCTCCAGCGCCTTCGGTTCATTTAATCCCTCGTCTGATGGCTCGATTGAGGAGTTCATCACGAAGCACGCTAGTGTAAATGGAATAAGCGAGAAGGACTTCGAGCTGATATTCCGATACGAACTGGTTCTGATGGGGCCGCCAATATTAGACCTCGCTCAAGACGAGCAGATCACCAAAATGTATACGCAAACGGAGCAATTCTCCCTCGTCTACGTCGGCGAGGACTGGATTGACTCCCCTAATATACCTCCCAACAAAAACGTTCTTCCAATCAGGCCGGGAGAAGATCCACAACAGGCGGTTGACAATGCCTTGGCACAGGATCGAGAACGCTTGCAGGGCCAGGGGTGTGAAGCACTCAGAACTATCAATAGACGCATCATTCGCTTACCAATTCCATCTTTGGTTGAACTAAAGAAAGAGAATGAATGCCATTGGGAAGAGAACGACTGCTTCAAGACGCGGGTTTGCCTCGATGTTCCGTATTCTAAGGAGACCTATCCCGTCCTATACGCCACCCTAATCTACTCGGCAGACCAAGACGGAATCGTCAACATTCTCGAACACTGCCTACAAGACGCTGCAATCGCTGGCATTGTGGTTGGTGCGGTATCTCAGAATCTTCCAGCCGCGATAGCGACCTTTCAGGGGCTATTCCTGGCTTGCCTGAAGTCCCACGCCCTAGAACTCTTTGCTTGTATGGTTCCTGATCTCAAGTTGGTTTCCGAGGAAGGAGATTGGCACAGGGTTTTCTAGTCAAACTTTATGACTATGAACTTGTCTCCGAAATCCGGGTGGTCATGTCTTCCATCTTCTCGATATTGATGACCTGGCGAATGTGATCGCGCAGCTCATTGTGGCTGATGATGAATACGGAACCGCGTTCGCGCGCCTTGTCCTCGAGCACGATCATGAGGCGCTCCAGACCGGCGGCGTCCAAGGCATCGTCAATTTCGTCACCGATGAAGAGTTCGATCGGCTTTGACGCACGGGTGGACACCAGATCCTGAAGGGCGAGGGCTGTCGCAATGCGCGCCTTGCGCTTCTCGCCGCCGGAGATCAGACCGAACTTGCCGCCGCCCTTGGCGTGCGTCACGTCGATGGTGAACTTCTCCTTCAGCACGCCCTTGCTGTCCGGGGTGAGCGTTGACCAGGTGGCTTCCATATTCCCATCGGAGAGCGTCGTGAGATACTTCGCCGTCTGCTCATTGAGGAACGGTGTCACCTCGTCGAGGATATGGGCGCGCACACCAGCAGGCGAGAACACCTTCACGACCTCCGCTTCGACGGCGTAATCGGTTTCAGCTTCCAGGTAGCGCTGTTCGATCTCAATCAGCTTATCCTCGGCCGCCGTGATATCCGCCTCGAGCTTTTCCTTCTGTGCGTGATACGGATTGACCTCGGCCGTCAGCGCAACCATTCGATCACGCAACGCCTTTGCCTGCGTTGTGACAGACGCCTGACGTGCGACAAGAGCGTTCACGGCTGAACGCATAGAGACGTATTCAGCGCGCTGGGCTGCGACCGCGCTGATGTCAGTCATCGACGCAGCGAAAACGTCCCGAACGCTCTCAGCGCGCGCCTGTGCGTCAACGGCGCTATCGTGTTCTGTCTTCACGCCAATCAACTCCTCGGCCTTGAACTCAAGCCGGCTTTCGGCACTCGCTCGGGCAGCGCCAAGCTCTGCTTCTGTCATAGGTCGGCCGCACTCACTGCAAGGGCAGCCGATCTTGTGACTGATCCGGCTGATCTCCGCCTCGATGATCGAGTGTTCCTTGGAAACGAGCGTGAACTTGTGGATTGCAGTGTTGACCATACCTCGCGCTTCGGCGACGGCGAGATCGTATTTGCGCAGCTCGGCCTGTTCCGACGTGACAGCGGCGACCTTGTCGTCGCATTCCTTGATGGACGCATCCAGGGCGGGAATGTCGAAGACGGCGATGTCTTCCTGCAACCGCTTGAGCGCCGGGATCATGACGCTGATCTGGGTCTTGATATCTTCACGCCGAACGTCGCGGTTTTCGTCCCAGCCAATGATCTGGGTTTCAACGCCATCCAGATGACCCTTCATCAGGTCGATCGTGTGGGATGCACGGTCACGCTCTGCGGAGATTGCCAACATCTTGGCGTGAACAGCGGCCGCATCTTCGCGTGCCTTCTTGTAGGCAGCTTCCAGAACCGTTGTTCCGGCTGCTTCCTCGATCAGCATCTTGAGACCCTTGTCGGTCATCGCCGGAAGGTCAGGCATCTTCTCCTGGCCGGCGTAGATCGAGCCTGCGAACACGTCGAGCGAACAACCGATGATCTGGTTTGCGACCTCCTGGGTCAGCTTGTCAGTGCCCTTCGTGAGATCCGTTTCGGTAGTGCCGTCGGTCATGACGATCTGCAAGGAGTTCTTGAAGACCTTGTGCTTGCGATGGCGGGTCGCGACGTAGGTGATTGGGCCATCGATGACCGTGGAGCGCACGTAGCAGTCTTTGCCGGTCAGGTTGTTGATGATGTCGTCGCCGGTCTCACCGCGTGCAGTGACGCCGAACCAGCACCAGCACAGCGCATCCGCGACCGACGACTTGCCGGTGCCGTTCGACAGCGCCGAGGTGTCAGCGTGATTTTCACCCATGATGGCGACCAGGCCGCGATCGGCGAGGTCAATGGTGGCATCGGTGATCGCCAGAAAGTTATGGATGACGAGTTCGGGGAACTTCATTGTTTATTCCTCAAAAAGCGGGTGATCCATCTTCTTCAGGATGGCATTGATGCGCTTGACTTCAATTCTATATTCGGAAGGCTCGACGCGCGCCGGGACAGTGGCGCGCATACAGGCAAGTCTGCGGTGCAGCAGCTCACCAAGGAACTCGACTTCCGGTTTGTTGAGGGTCTCCACCATAAAGCAATGACCAGATGCGAATGTCGGATGCGATGCCGTCACTTCATATTCCTTTTGATGAGGTCGAGCTGGAGCTGTTGCGCCCGCGCAAGACGCTGAAGGACGTAGCGAACACCCTCCATGTCGTTCGTTTCGTATTCGATGATGTAATCGAGCGAGGCTTCGTCCTTGCGGGCGATTTCGTCAGCGATCGCCTGGTTTTCACGCTCACGCCTCTCTTCTTCCTCGCGACGGCGTTCGTCGCGCTTGCGCCAATCCTTCGTCATGTGTTGAGCGCTGCGGCGAGGTCTCCAGTGGCAGCTGCGGCTGTGACCTTGGAGACGAAAGACTTCCCAGCGCGGCGTGAGGACATGACGATCTTGACATCGCCCTTCTTTATACCGCGACCGCCCAGCTTCAGATCCGGATCGACGTGGTATGGTTCGATCGACCAGTTCCCGAACTTCCTGTAGCCATCAGCCGTGGACTTCGGGATACCAGTGATGCACTGCTGGATCTCGGTCTCGTATTCGCCAGTTTTGACGCCGTGTGCGTCAAACTGACTAACAACGTTCTTGGTTGTGAAGCGGACTGTCACAAGCTGCATGATGTCTTTTCCTGTATAATTTCAGTCACTTGATACACTTTCGCATATCAACTGCTGGGAAGCGTCAGGCTTCTTCGTAAACCAGCTGGGTAGCGCTCAGAACTTCGGCTGAACGCTTTGCGACACGGTCAACATCTACGTGATCGGGTAGGGTCTTCAGGCCACGGACGTAGGTCTCAACGGAGTCATTGAGCGATAGAGCCTTGGTGGGACCAGCCGAAGGGCGTGTCGCAGCGGTTGCCTTTGGCACCTCGATGGAGGTGCCTAGCGCGCCCCACGCACGGAACTGATTGCGCAGTTCAGTGATCTGGGACTGCAACATCGCAGGGCCACGAAAACGGACATAGTTGTTGAGGCACTCGGCCTCCATTTCCAGCTCATCCATCACCGACACATCGATGAACTTTGGGGCCATCGTATCGTGCCAGGTCACATCGCCATCATTAACGGTGAGGAAGCCAGCCTTGGTGTTCACATCACCCCAATTCTGGTGTGTGGTGGCACCGATCGACCAGATATTCCCCATCCGCTTGAAATTGTGATAATCCCCGGCCATGACGTTGCGGAAACCGAACTCAGCCAGCATTTCGTGCGTGAGGCCGTGAGCAGATACACCGGACAGAACACCATCAATACCGGCGTGAATGAATACGTCCATCTTGGCAGCACTCGGATGCGCGGACATATTCTTCAGGTCGGACAGAAGCTCTGCCATCGTGTAGCGCCAGGGCACGAAGCCAAAGACGTCACCATCAATTTCAACCACAGTTGGATCATTGAAGATGCGGAACTCTGTGCCTTCAAGGGAGATTTCCTCGAGGTTCTGGATCGATGACGACAGCTTGGTGCTGGTCTTGGACTTCATGTCGTGGTTGCCGGGGATCGCGTAGCAGCTGATACCCGATGCGAGGATCTGCTTGAATGTGTCGCGAACCGGGTTGATGACTTCTGGATCAATCGAGCCGCGTGTGTGGAGGATATCGCCACCGATGATGAGCGTCTTACCACCCATCTTCTTGACGGTGTTTGCGGCGCGCAGCAGCTCGTTGAGAATGATTCGGAGGCGCGAGTTCACGCCGTCCGGATTGATCGTGGAGAAGACGCTCCAGGCGTTTGCGTGAATGTCAGATACGACGCCGTAAATCATGCTGTCCTCGCGTAAGTAAATACTTACTTACTTTATAGCGTGATCTCACATGGGAGTGCGTAGGTGATGTGCGAAATTACTTGATCTTCATCGGGGCGTATTTCACCCGGAAATAGGCGACATTCAAGTAGCGCTGGAGTTCGCCGCCGCGTGAACGGTAATCATGGAACCGGACCAACAGCGGGTTGAAGAAGTTCTCCAGACTGGTCATGTAGTGGTCCCTGGTGTCCTTGACGCGGACGCCTACCGTCTCGATACCGCGACCGCGCAACATGCGGAGCGTGTCGTCATCGAGTGCCCATTCGAGCTTACCGGCGGCTGCCGCAGCGGAGAGGGACTTCTCACCGCCACGGAAGAAATGATGCTGGAAACGGAGCGCGATGTAGATTTCCGTGCCGTCAGACAAGGCGTAGATGTTGCCGTAGTGCCGGCGACCCTTCTTCACTCGCACGAGCGGGCGGATTTTCTTCACGCGGGGCATTTAGATCTCCATGCCATTCCCAGATACCTTGGGCGCCGCGAACCGGGATCGGTGTTGGTAGCTCAACCATGTTGATGAACTGCCAGGCATAGAAGCCTTCTTCCCAAAACCCGTATGTCTTCTCCTCTTCGGAGACATCGTCCATGTATTCTTCGGTCATCAGCACGCTGTCTAGGAGCGTTCCATAGCCAAGAAGGCATCCGTTAGGTAGCTCCTCGAGCGGCGGCATACCTGTGCGGGTGTAGTAATGGGCGAACTTCTCGTCGGCATAAAATTCGTGACCGACGGGCTTTACGGTTTTGGTTGAGGCGATGCCGACTATCTGTCCGATGACGGATCGTGGCGCGGGCCAGGTTCTTGTTTCGTTGACCTTAAAGCCCTTCACCTTCAAAGAGGCAAAGGGCTGTGATATGGATATTACCTTCATGTATCGTGCCCGATCTGTTTCGCTATTTTCTTTATAGCAGATCGGGCACGGGATGCTTGATCGGGATTAGAACTTGTATTCGATCGCCTCAACGAGATCAAAAGGATCAATCTCTTTCAAGGTAGTCTTGCCGTCGTCTTCTGTGGCTTCGATATGAATTACGCGGACCTTTTCACCCTCGGCTGCCTCAAACCGGAGCCGAATGACTTCATCAGTCGTAGCGTCCATCGCCACCAAAGCATTCCTGATAGTGATCGAGCCTAGCTCCTGCTGGGCAGCCTCAAGGACTTGTTTGAATTCGATTTCGTAGCGCAAATACGCATTGTTGGCTTGCGCAATACGATGTTCAACCATTTTCAGTATATCGGTGGCCTCGCCATGACGTATGGCCTTTTTGCCAAGCGAAAGGATGGCTTTCTCACGTTCAGCTTCGCTCGTTCCAGCGATCACGAACGCCGTCCCGACTTTGAGGTTATACTGGCGAGGTTCCGTGCCGAGGCGAGTATTAGGTTCAAACACAATGTTTGCAGTTTTCATGCCGTTCTCCTTCTGGTAGGCGCTGCATATTTAGGTGCAGCGCCTACTGATTTTAAGCCTACGCCGCTTCAGCAAGACCCTCTTCGTCGGTGTCAACAACAGCGACCACAGGCGGCTCATACTTGGCCGGCAGACGCGCCTTCAACTTATCATAACCAGCAGGGCCTTCCGCCTCGATCAAGCGTGCCAGAGCTTCCTTGAAGATCTGCTTGCCTTCCCAGATGACCTTGCCGGGACCAGGCGTCTTACCGTCGGCAGCCTTTTCATCGAAGCAGTTCTCTTCGGCGAGGAACTCGACCAGCGATCGTTCCTTATCGAAGCGACCAGTGCCGTCAGGCTGGTAGACGAAGCGCCACTTGGCTTCCTGGAACGGCCGGCTGATCTTGTTCTTCATGAACTTGCCGGTGACTTCCTGACCGATGATGCCATCCTTCGGATGCTTGATCTGCGATGCAGACAGCCACAGGCGCCACGAGAAGTAGAACGCGGGTGCATTGCCCCCGGTGGACTTGCGCGGGTCGCCGAACTTGACGTTGATATCCGTGCGCAGCTGGTTGAGGAAGATGGCAGCGATACCGAGCTCCTCGACGTGCTGGTTGAATGCCGGGAACGCATTGGACGTTGCGCGGGCGAGGGCGGTGTTATCGTTCATGTTGCGATCCTCGAGCGACTTCTCGCCGACGATCTTGCCTGCCTTCATTTCGTAGAGCGCCGAACGCGGAACCATCGCGGCCAAGCTATCGAACACCCAGCAGATCGGCGCGTCCTTCGGGATCAGCTTCTTCTCACGGATGATGGTTGCGGCGACGACGCAAATCTGAAGGCTCTCTTCAAAGGTGCGCGGCGTGCGATAGATGAAGCGGCCGGGAGTGGTATCAAGGCCGAGCTTTTCAGCCAGCTTGAACGACAGGGAACGTTCGTGATCGCCGAAGCCCGCTACACCGCCCATACGCTGCGCGCACGCCATGATCTCGGTAGCGATCGCGGTCTTGCCGGCAGATGGAGGACCAGCGATTTCACCCATGCGCCCAACGCCGATGCCGCCATCCCAATCGGACGATGCGCCGTGATTGAGGGGAGGGAACCCGGTGTCGAGATAGGTCTTCACTGTCGCTTCGTTGTCGTTCTTGCCGATTTCGCCGACAAGGGCCTTCATGATTTCTTCTGCGCTGCTCAATGGATTCTCCTTATGCGGCGAGGTCGCCGATGCTTTCAATTTCGCGGAATGCCGGGAACACACGGAGCCAGTCCGCGAGCTCCTGTGTGATGGACTTGAAGAGAAGGACTTCGCAGAACTGGTGGAACTTCACGTAGGAAGGATCGCCCTTGTCCACGACCAGGTTGAAGGGAGCGGGACGCGCCGGTGAGCGCAGATCCATCAGCTCAATGTTGCGCTTAAAGGTGATGCCCTTTTCCTCGTCTTCGACCAGGTTGCGGAACTTCTTCGGCAGCTTCTTCACATCGATGGAGGTGCCGAGGAGTGCTTCGTTCAGGAAATTGGAGAACGTGCCGTATTCGTTGATGAAATCGACTGCGCCCTTCTGGCCGATGCCACCGACGCCGGGAACACTGTCGCCAGCGTCACCGCAGAGCGCCTTGACCTGAACGAACTTCTCGACGGTATCAACGCCGGTCAGCTCCTCGAACATGGTCTTGGTGCCTTCCTTGTTCATCTTGGTCGCATTGACCATCCGGCCGTTGAGCGGATCCTTCCAGGACACGTTCGGCCCGACGAGCTGAAGCCAGTCCTTGTCACCGGTGAGGAGAACGATCTTGCCGCCCTGTCCGGAGTAGCGATCGGTGAGGATGGCACCGAGATCGTCAGCTTCCATGTTCATGGCTGAAACCTGCGGAATACCCAGGAAGCGCAACGCCTTCTTGATGTAGGGAGCCTGCTTCTTGTAGCCCTCCTTCATCGCCTTCAGCTTGATCTCGGCCTTGGTCTCTTCGCGGTCGCGAATTTCCTTGTAGGTTGGAAACATCATCTTGCGCCACGAAGCGCCGTCCCACAGAACGATTGGGGAATAGGTCTGGTAGAGCGCGATCTCAGACCGCAAACCGCGCAGGAAGCCATAAATGGCCTGGACATGCGTGCCGCCGATCGAGAGCTGGGCTCCATTATTGTAGTAGTGACCGAGGCTATTTCCGTCGATCAGCAAATAATTCTTGGACATGAGAACCTCAACTCAGATAAGAGGCCCTCGTGCGGACCTGGACAGTTAGCACGAGGGCCAAAGGTGAAGCCTCAGAACGCGACTTCTGAGGCTCCGGTCATGTCGCGGGAGGGACCGCGACTGACAGATCACATGAGGCCGTCAAGCTCAGCGAGGATCGCGTCCTGCTCTGAAGTAGGCAGCGAGGAGATACCGGAAGTGGGAGCCGCGGATGCAGCGTCTACGACCGGTGCCTTTGCTGCTTCAGCAGCAGCTTCCATCGCCAAGAGTTCAGCTTCCGCTTCCTTCTGACGGGCGAGGATTTCGGCGCGCTTTGCAGCGACCGGATCAACTGCCGCAGTCTCTGCGGTAGTCGTGCTTGCAGCAGCAGCTGCTGCGGCAGCCCTCTTGGCAGCAGCGACCCGTGCGGCTTCAACCTTTGCGGCTTCGGCTTCAGCGTCTACCTGCGCACCATCGACGGATGCCGAGGACGAGGTGAGTGCAGCAGTCGGCGTCTTCACGCCAGATGCACCCGTAGGACCGCCCAGGCGGGGAACAGCAACACCGGCAATCTGCGCGATGAAGTTGAGCGCCTTCTGTTCTTCACCGCGGAAGAAGTTCGATGCGATGAAGGCATTGAGGTCGGTCGCACGCTTGACGGTTTCCAGCGGGACAGCCTTGAAAGGTGCCGACGGGATGACCGGAGCGATTGCAACGTCGTAGTTGGTGTTCAGACCCTTGCCAGTGCGCGTGATGACGATATCAGCGCCTTCGTTCGGGTCGGTGATGTCCTGACCGGCATCTGCGTAGAGCATGATGAGGTCGAGAACCTTGCCCCATGTGGTCGGGGTGAGTTCGAGGACTTCGGTTTCGTCACCGTCGCGATTGATAACGTTGACCAGGACCGACTTGCGGGCCTTCCACTCCTCGTAGAGCTTCTTGGAGTCTTCGTCGTGGGCCGAATTGATAGCCATTTCGATCGCGGTGTTGATGACAGACGGCTGCTGATAAACGGTATCGCAGTCGCCAACGACAGCTACGGGCTTGTCGTTCTTACCGGGCTTGATCCAGTGAACGCCGAGGTCGGCCCAGAACTGACCACCTTCAGGAACCCAATCGGCCTGATCGTTGGTCGGTGCCAGCAGGCGGTAGACGTTGCGTCCGTCCTTGGGCTTGGCCGAGGAACCGGAGTTGCCTGCATACTTGGCCTTTGCAGTCGAGACCATCTTACGGAGTGCGGGATTAAGAGCCATTGCTTTGTGCCTTTCGTGCTTTGCGCTTTGGTGCTTTGTGCTGCCTTCACTGAAATCAGTATTTCAGTATCTAGCTATTTCTTTATAGCGAACTTTGATGTGGGGTCGCTAAGGTAGCTCGCTTTTACGCAGCCTCTACGTCGGCTTCCGTCTTGGAGACTTCAGCGTTGGTGTTGGCGGAACGTGGGGTGCGAACCAGACCCGAATTCTTCCAGTTGCTGGACAACTTGGCGGCTTCGTCAGCTTCCTGGCGTGCCAGCTCAGCAGCCTTGGCGGCCTTCTGGGCGCGCTTTGTTGCCTTGTCGCACTTGCCCTTGTAGATCGTTTCCAGCTTGTCGAGATCGCGGACGACCTTGCTCTGGCGGGCGGTAACGCTGTCGATAGTCAGCTCGAGGCCAACCAGCTTGCGGAGGTATGCGATGATTGCGTCCATAAGGATCGTCCTTTGAAGTTTCACACGTTGTAAGTAAGTGCTTACTTACTTTATAACGCAAATGAAATGGGATTGCAGAGAATTATTCGTCGGTTGTGTGACGATTGCGGATTGCCGAGAGCGCACGCTCGCCCTGGATCTTTGTTGCCTCTTCACGGGCATTTGCAACGCCGATCTTCAACTCACCCTTCATTTCCTCGCGGGAAATCAGACCGAGCTGGACCAGCATATCGCGGCGGTGGCGGAAGCTTTCGACGGCGATCTTACCGGTCGCCTCGATGCGCTTTGCGTCGTTGAGTGCCTTCTTCATGGCGATGACGCGGGGATGACGTGCGATCTTCTTTTCGAGCATCGCTTCCGTCACCTTCTCAACCGGAGACTTGGTGGCAGCGGCTTCTACGGCGGCCTGGTTGGCAGCGGCGCGCTCGAGCTGATAGACAGCCGCTTCGGTGTTCTCGAGCAGCATCTTCACCACATCAACCTGCTTTGAGGCTTCAGCCGCCAGGACGCCGTAGTGGGAGAACATTGCTGCCTGCTCCATCATCGCCGAGGACAGATCGTTGCCGTTGATAGCCTGATCGCGGCGCAGCAGCTGGGCATCGATGAAGTCCTTGACCTGATAGACGGTCGCTGCCGTCGCGGGATCAGCGGTCGTGGGGGTCGTCATTTTCTTCTCCTTAAAATTCACCGAAGCCATCGACTCCGGCATAAAGTTGCTCTTCCTTATCTCGCTCCAACGCCTTGTCGAAGGCACTGGTCAACTTGCTCCCGGCGACCGCGCCTTGTGTCCAGCCGCTCAACAGATTTACCATCTGGCGCTCAACGTCCTGCGCTAGAGACTCGCGAAGACCCTCCATCGGGTCATCTGAAACAATCTTGTGTTCGACATCGGTGACAGGCAGATCCTCGTAGTAGAGGAGGTGATCGCCCGGCACTGCCGGGATATCCTCTGTCCTTACCCACGCGCTCCAGCCAGCCGCAGTCTTAACGCGCGTCATACGCCTCCGCTCGACCGTGGCAGTGACCGTGCTCATGCCAGCAAGTCCGCGACTGAGCCGAACACCTCATTCATGTTCACCTGCTTGTCCGGATCATGGTAGATTTCACCCGGTGAGAAGCCGATAATCAGATTGGCGTCATACTTCTTGGAGTAGACCACCTTGCCGGCGCTGTCGGATGCCTTGCCCTTCAGGTCAGGCAGGAAGTGGCGAACGCTCATCGAACCAAGCAGGACGATGATTGCAGGCTTCAGGATCTCGATCTCGCGCTCCAGATATGGCGCATAGGTCGCGATCTCGTCGGGCGACACCTGCTTTCCACGCTTGGGGCGCTTGATGAGCGATGTCCAATAGGCGTTGTCACGACCCAGACCGACTTCGGACATCGCCTCGATGACGCTGATGCACGACATGGAGTGACCAAGGAAGCCCTGGCCGTCGTCCTCGTTGTTTGGCGCGTCCTGGATCAGCATGAAGTCAGCGTTGCGGCCGAACGACGGCTTGACCGGCATTCCATCGACCTGACCAGAGCCGGGGCCGTGATCCGTGCGATATTCACCAACCAGCACGCCGATATCTTCCTTGGCGTCCTTGCTCGTATCCATTTCGCGGTCGATCGGCACATGCGCGGCGACAAGACCTGGCAGGAGCTCGATCTGATCCTTGATGCGCGTGGGATCGTTTGCCGGAAGCTGACCTACCTCGATGCGTGAGAATGCACCGACGAGGTCGAGCGCCGTCTGAACCTTGATGTTGCAGACGCGGCGCTCAACTCGGCCGATGAAATCTGCCTTGCTTTCGAACGGCCCAGCCTCACGCGCCTTCATGATCGCGTTCGTTGCCTTGTCCGACAGGCCCCTGATCGCCTGAAGCGGCATAACCAGGCGCACGTCAGTCGCAATCTCGAACCGGTTGGTTGAGATATTGATATCCGGGAAGCCGACATCGATCCCAAAACTCTTCGCATCGCGGATGATGCCCGGCAGCTTGTCCTCACCCAGCACGGTCAGAGCTGCGGCATAGAATTCGACGCCGTAGTTCACCTTCAGATACATCGCCATATAGGAAACGAGCGTGTATTCGACCGAGTGGCTCTTGTTGAAGCCGTAGCCGGCGAAGCCTTCGATCTTGTCGAATAGCGCGCCTGCCCACTCTTCAGTCGCCTCGATCGTCGCAACGCAGCCGTCACAGAACTTCTGACGCTCCTTCTTCATTTCCTCGGGCAGCTTCTTACCCATGATCTTACGGAGCTTGTCAGCGGCCGCACCAGAGTAGCCAGCGATGACCTGGGAGATCTTCATAACCTGCTCCTGGTAGACGATGACGCCGAAGGTTTCCTTCAGCACATCTTCCATGAGCGGATGGTCATATTCGACCGCCTCGTGACCCTGCTTACGCAGATAGAAGCTGTCCATCATGCCCGACTCCATCGGACCAGGACGATAAAGAGCGGTTGCGGCCGTGATGTCGTCAAAGGTAATGAGGCCGTCAGAGCCGAGCTCCTTGAGCAGGCGGCGCATACCGCCGGACTCGAACTGGAAGATAGCCGTCGTGTTGCCCTTGGCGAAGTTCTCCAGCACCGCAGCGTCGTCAAGCGGGATCCGCCCGATATCGATACGCTTGCCGGTGCGCTCACGAATATAGGTCAGCGCCGTCGTGATAAGGTCGAGCGTTGTGAGGCCCAAGATATCCATCTTGACCAGGCCCTGATCTTCAACGATCCGCTTGTCCCAGCAGACGACATTGCCATCCTTACGCTTTTCGACAACCGCACGCTCCACGAGATCGACACCACCGACGATGAAGCCGCCTGCGTGCTTGGAGAAGCCGCGCATAGTGCCTTCAAGACGTTCCATGACCGGCCAGAAGTCGGGGTAGTTGGTCGCGAATGCGTCGATCTCTGGAACCTTTTCACGCGCCTCGGACAGGGTGAGATCGTTACCGTGCAGCTTGGGAACGAACTTCGAGACAGAATAGTCCTTCTCGGGAATACCAGACACGCGCCCAACGTCGCGGAGTGCCGACCGGGAGCCGAGCGTGCTGAAGTTGTTGACGCCGGCCGTGCGGGCAGGGCCATACTTCTTGGTCAGGTATTCAAACACCTCGTGACGACGGGTAGACATGAAGTCTAGGTCGGCGTCGGGCAAGTCGATACGTTCAGGATTGATGAAGCGTTCGAACAGTAGGCCGAACCGGATCGGATCGCACTCTGTGATACCCATCAGATACGCAACGAGGGAGCCACCGACCGAACCACGACCAGGTCCAACCATGATGTCACTCGACTTGGCGAACTGAACCACGTCCTGCACGAGCAGGAAGTAGCCGGAGAAGTTTAATCGCTTGAGAACTTCCAGCTCATATGCCAGGCGCGGCTTATAGACTTCCACCAGCTCTGCCTGTGTCGGGGTGTGCCCAAAGACATCAGCGGCGAAGCGCGTCTTCCAGCCCTTCATGCACTCGATCATAACGGCATGAAATTCGTCGTCAGCCATCTTGGGGAGAGAAACCTCTGCCTTCGACCAGACATAAGTGACCGCCGCAACCAGGACGCCCGTGTTGAGCAGACCTTCCTTGAAGCGAGCCGTTACGTGACCGATATCAACACCGCGCTGACCGAGGTGCTGGATCGCCTTCTTCATTTCACCGACGAGTTCCGGCGTGCTCATAACGTGCATGTCGCGGTTATGGCGAGACTTGAACCAGCCATCGGTGATCTTGTGGTTCTCAGCCACGGCCGTCATGATTTCCTGGCTGTCGGCTTCGTCCTGACCGTAGAAAGCAGGACGCACAACAATCGGCTTCGCATAACCAGTGCCGATCGCACCCAGCGCCAGCTCATTCAGCCTGCCATAGTAGGGCGTATTGACGGGCACGAGGGGCGCATAGGTGTGACGGCAGAAACCACCGATCACGGCGACGATGTTTTCAGCAGCTGGATGCTCCAGAACCGAATGAGCGTCACCCAGGACCACTGCGAGATCCTCGCCGTGCGCACGCAGTTCGGCATAGAGATCATCAAAGCCAAGCTTTGGAACATAATAGTAACGACCCGGCGCTGGTTCACCAGTGGCAGGATCTACGGACTCGTCTTCATTGGCGAGCGTCAGCAAGCGGAAGATCGCCTTCATGCCTGGCTCGGTCAGCGCATAAAGCGTGAGGAAGTAGAAGCGTGGCATGTCCTTCTTCTTCTCACCTGGACCTGGGCGCCAGCAAGGATTGTCGCTCAACCGCAGACGGACGCCGATGATTGGCTTCAGATCAGCCTTCAAAGAACGGTTCGTGAAATCAACCATGCCGGTGATAGACATTGTGTCTGTCATGGCGACGGCCTTGGCACCGGCATCAACCGCGTGCTTGACCAGAAATTCGGTCGTGAGGATGCTTTCACCGACTGAAAAATCGGTGCGCGCTGCGAGAATTGAGTGCATGATTAACCCTTGCGGATGGAGATAAGACCGTCACGGTTTTCGACCGCGCCGACATGGGTGAGCGCCTGGATTGCCATCCGGGCATGTGCGTCGGCTGTGCCCTGCTGCCACTCGAACTTGGTGGCATATGCAGTGGCGAGACCCTTGGCAGACAATGGCTGCGCTAGTCGCAGAAGCAGGTGGCAAGCGAGCTTCATAAAAGGAATTGCAGAGCCGAACGGGTTTTCACCGCGTTGCAAGCTGCCGACCACGTCATACTGACCGCGATCGAGGCGGGCGACGAGCTCCTGTGTCTTCTTAGGCAACGACAGGGCCGCGGGATTGACCGGAGCGGCTTCATCCTTTGCCTTGACCTTTTCGGCGTTCGCCTGAATGGCCGTCGTGACCCCAAAACGCTCCCGGAGCGCAGCCTGAGCTACGAGGTGGACTGGCTTGCACGCTTGGGCGAACTTGCATCCGGAGCAGGCGACATCGCCTTCCTTGAATGCAAGAGCGGAGCCGAAGCAACCGGGAGAGAATGGAGGAATGAAAGTCATGCTGCTACCTGATTAGAAATGAGCTCACCGATCTGGGTCACTTCGTCCATGATCTGCTTGCGTTCGGTTCGTGAGGCACCCATGAAGTCGAAGACCATCGGTGTCGTAATGCGGTGTGCAGTCGCGAAAGTGATCCCACGCTCTTTCGCGTATTCTGCCTTGTCCTCGAGGCGGCGAACCTCCTCGATCAGATCCTTCGGCTGTTCCTTCAGGATCGTGATGAACTGCTTGGCGCGCGGTGACAGACGTGTCAGCGCATAGGCGAAGCAGCTTTCTTGTTCGACCTCCGTGTCCTGACGGGCATTCGGGTCAGCGACAACATCAGCAAGCGTTCCAACGCCGCCCATGTCTTCGCCTGTCTCTGTGCCATCGAGCGACAGGGCGATGGTGCCGTCATAAAAACGCTCGAAGTTCTTTTCGATGTAGCGGTTGATATGACGCTGCATTCCCAGGTGAAGGTAGGTCGAGAACTGCGCACCGGCTGCCGGGTCGTAGCTCTCACAGGCCTTGCACCACGCGATCCAGAGCTCCTGCTTCACATCATCGATACTGTGTGACCTGGCGCCCAGCTGATGCAGCCGGCGCAAGACCTTGGAGGAGAACTTCGAGATAGCCTTTTCGCTATCCTTTGGATCGCGATATTGGATGCGCTGTGCCATTAGTCGAACGCCCGCTGCATATACTGGTCGAGCGTCTTCTTATCGACACGCGACAGACGGTTGGTGAATGCGAGCTCCATGCCCAGCTGCCATTCGCCGCCGTAGGCGATACCAAGCTGTGAGGCATTGATCATTTCACGCGGCGACACCGTCGCGCTGATCTTTCCGTCGCGGAACATATCGCGGATCTTGCCGGCGAGCTTGACGATCTTGCCTGCGGCGACCTTGTCGATCTTGGTGCGCGACACGAGGATTGCTTCCTCGATCTTCGGCTCCATGTATTCGACTTCGACGGTGATACCGAAACGCGAATAGTTCGCAGAGTTCTGGATCATCGTGCCCTGATAGAGACCAGTCTCGTCGCCGGTGCCGTTTGTGTTGCCGGTTGCGACGAAGCGGAAGTCAGGGTGCGGCGTGATCTTGCGGAAGTGAGCCGGAGCGTCAGCGATCAGAAGCGGCTTGCCTTCCATGACCGGCTGGTAGACGGCCAGAACGGACGGCATTGCCACGTCGTATTCGTCGGCGCAGTAAACCCAGCCGTGGATCATCGCCATTGCGAGAGGGCCAAGCTGGTAGATGGTCGAGCCATCCTTCACTGTCCACTGTCCCAGGACATCGGACTCCTGCATGTTGATGGTGTGCTGCTTACGGATGAACGGACGCTGGGTGCGCGCGCAGACCTGCTCGATGACCGAAGTCTTGCCGGTGCCGTGATAGCCCCAGAGAAGAATGTTCTTGTTCAGCGCCAGACCGGTGATGACCTTCTTAAGAAGATCGATGTTCCAGACATACTGGTCATCCACCGCTTCCAGATAGTTGATGCTCTCCATGTCATGACCTGAGAACACGTCCACGCTAATGGGTAGCTTCTTCTTGTTGAGTGTTGCGGGTGGCGGCGTCGCACCCAGCTCGAAAAGCTCAAACATCGGAACCTTGCGGGTTTCGAATGCCGTGTGGACGAAGCCAACCTGGACTTCAGGCTGTCCTGCGATCGTAGCTGGCGCAGCAAGCTTTGGGGCGGCTTCGGCCTCTGCCTTTGCAGCAGCCTTCTTGGCGACTTCCCGCTCATACATGATGCGGCCGTGTTCGGACATCAGCGGCTCGCCAGGAAACTCAGCCTTGTAGCGCTCGATGGACCAGTCAGGGTGGTTCTGTTTGATATGCGCCTGCACGAAGTGGACGCGCACGTTGTCAATTTGGCAAACGATCTTACCGTCCGTCGCTGGCGCGACGGACATTTCAGCAGCTTCGCTCATTGAAATTTCCCTCAGATTGTTTAGCGATTTCGCGTTTCGCTAAGTATGTGTTTACTTACATTCGACGTGGGACGCAATACGAAAAATAAGTATGTGTTTACTTATTTTTTCGAGCCAAATGAAATCACATCAGGAGCTTCTTGATCTCCGTCATAACCTCGTTGGGTAGCTCTTCCACGTTACGGAGAACCACATGCTTGCTGTAATATTTGCGCACAGAGCCATCGAGAATGCCGATGCCAATGCACTCAATTCCCTGCTTTTCAAGCTGGCGCGTCACATAGGATAGGTGAGGGCCGCTCTTGTCGGATCCGGCCGGCTGCCCATCGGACAGAACGATCATCACCTTGCGCTTTTCGCGGCGCTTCATCAGACGCTCGGCGGCATATTCGAGGGACTCGCCGTCGATGTTGCCGTTCAAGCCGTTCTGCGCGTTCATCATATAGGCGAACCGGCGCTTGACGGTCGCATTCAGGCGCTCATCGAACGCCTTGTAGATCGGGATCATGATCGGCTCGATTCGATCATAGTTGATCTTGGACTTCTCGATGTCAGCCTGCATGGCTTCGCGCAGCGAGTAGGGCATGTCGGAATAGTCGCCGGACGTGAAGCCGAGGACTTCGTGCGGGATCTTGACCGCATCAAGCGTAGCCATCAGCGCGTAGGACGCGATCATGGCGAGCTTCATCTTTTCGCCCCACATGGAGCCGGAGTTATCAGCCAGAAGGCAGACAGCCGTGTCCTTCGATGTGTGTTCCTGCTTCTGCGAGAACACACGCGGGTCGCCCTGGCTGACGCGGAACAGCGACGGAGAATGGAGCTTGCCGCGCTTGTGACCAGGTGTGCGGATGACGTGGCTCTGCGAAGCCATAATGCGCTCGATATCCTTGCGCATCTTGGCTGTCATCTGGCGAACCTCGTCTTCCATCTTCGGAACCCAGGTCTCATTCATTTCATCTGGTGGCTCAATGGGCTCGATGCGATCGGCTTCACGGGTGAAGACCAGATACTGCTTCGGATCCATCGCCAGGACCGCTTCTTCCGAGATCAGAATACCAATCTGGGATGACATATCAGCTTCGTCAAAGGCGTCTTCGTCAAAGTCGAAGAGGCTCTTTGCGGCTTCGTTACCGACGCCACCGCCATGACCACCCTTGGACTCGTCACCGTCTTCGTCAACGTCGATATTACCTACGCCGCCGCCTTCATCACCTTCCGAACGGAAGCCCGAAGAGCCGCCATCGTCGCTATCGTCGCCGTGCGTGTCGTCGTCATCATCTTCACTGACGTCGCCGCCGGCCGAACCAGGCGGTGTCCAGCCTGCGCCTTCTTCCTCATCGCTGCCATCTTCGCCTGCGCCATCAGTGTCATCCTCCTCGGGCTCGGGGGGCGAATGGAGTGCAGAAGCAAGATCGCCACCATCGACTTCGGGCATGTCATCATCGGACGACGACGGTTCATCATCATCGTCATCAGTGTCGCCACCGGAAGTGTCTTCTTCCTCTTCCGTCTCTGGCTCAGTGGTCTTTGCCTTTCCAGGCGTGTCGTCTTCATCATCGTCCTTCCCGACGGAGCCGGTCTCTTTCTCACCGCTCTCGGCTGGTTCGGTGTGATCGCGCTCGCCAGTGCCGTCACCTCCGCCAGCCTCTTCGTCGGGCTTGTCTTCCGGCTCGGGATCGGCCGGCTTGGCAGATGGCTTCTTTGGGGACGACGGCGCAGCTGCTTCATCACCTTCCTCTTCCTCGGAAGGATCGGGCTCTGGCGGGGCAGGTGGGGCAGGCGGCTTGGGTGGGTAAAGGATCGCGTGCATTTCTTCGGCGATCGCAAGTGTCTGCTCCGTGTTGGAACAGCTCTTGAGGAGCTCGATCGTCTCGGGCTTGAGCTGACGCACCACGTCAGCCACATACTTGTTCTTCCAGTAGCCGCCTTCGTCCATCCACTCGATCATTTCCTCATGACCGCCGAGGGCCCGCATGGTGGGAACGAGGAGATAGATAAACTGCTTCTTTTCATCCGCGCCGGCCGACTTGACTGCAGGCTCGGTGATGCGGGACAGGAAGTATTTGCGAGTGCGGCTGATGTTGCGCTTGGAGCCAGGGAAGGTTTTGCCCATTTCCCGCTCGATCATCACGTCTTCAACGATGTTGTGGGAGTTCATGAACTGCTGAACCGACACCTTGGCGAGATCCTCGCTTGTTGGTGCGCGACCATAGAAGTTCCAGTCCGTGTGTAAGACGTGACCGACTTCGTGATCGATGAAGCCTTGAATGGCCTCAATGAAGTCGGGCTTGGCGTTATCACTGATGTTCGGAATGTTGACGATTTCGGGCTTGCGCGTCTTAGTGTTGGTTTTCACATACGCCTGGCTTCCGCGCTGAGTGACCGTCAGTCCTCGGCCGGCAAGCATAGGCACAAGCTTCTGCACTACTTCCCGAAGTTCAGTGATTTCTCTATTCATTTTGACTCCAGCTTGTAAATATCTACTTACTTACTTTTAAGCTCAAAAATCGTGGAGAGCAAAAGGGAGAAGCAACATGCCGTTGCCGATTGCCGGAATCGCGATGTGAATATTTCCGTGTTCCGGGTGGCGCCCGGAATAGACTGTGACGCCGCCGCTCTCTTCGACCTGGCTATTTTCGAGAAGAGCGACAGCCTCATAGGCGGCCTCAAACGATACGGAAATGTTACGGAGACTGCCGCTAGACTCGGTCATGGTATTCCTCATATGTATGTGTTTACTTACTTCGTAGGGCATAAAAATAACCCGCTACATTCCTATATAGCGGATTCCGCATCGTCCTGCAGAAGCGGGGAGCGCGACCCTTATTCGAAAAGGTCGCGAATGGCTTTGATGCGCTCGGTGTTTAGACCCTTGCCTTTCTTGCCGCTCTCGCGGAAGAAGTCGATTAGCTTTCGTTCCTCGGGAGTGAGAGACGGAGGCATAATGGAGCGAAGCTCTTGAAGAGCCTCATCCGAGAAATACTGCTCGAATGCCATGTCAAGGAATTGGAGAGGATCTACACCCAGTGCGCGTGCCATCGCTGGCGCACGGTCGAGAGGGAGTTTTGCGTCGCCTTGTTTGATCATGGTGATCATGTTCTGGTTTTTAAAACCAGCAGCAGCAGCTATTTCTCTCTGGCTTATGTTAGATGTAGCGGTGATCTTCTCTATCAATAGTGCCAGTCTGCTCAGCGGTTCGCCCTTACGGCTGAGTTTTGTGGACTTGGTGTCGATTGCTATCACGGTGCTCTCTCTACCTTCGGTTAAAGTTGTCATTGTATTCCCCCATCTGATCACTAGAAGCTCTTGCTTCGTTGTTTTCTTTATAGCGAGACGAAGATGGGAACGCAGAGCGACTCATACGCGGAGCAAAAAATAAGTCAACACATACTTACTTTTTCGATATCAGGTCATTGTTATTGCACAAGTCTTGGTCTTTAAGCAGACCATAAATCACGCGTGAATGCCCGCATAAGTTCCATAAAATAGATTATGCCACTATAACGCGTATCGGCAAATCACTTAGAGCCACTTGGGGAAAATGTAAGTGGGGGTTTATCACTCATCCGAATCGTGGCATCACTGGTAACGTGATTGGTTCGCAGTGAGTCTTTGCTCGATGGAAATCGAAGAAAATGGAAATGCCCGTCGGGCAGCAACGTATCGCAAGAAGCGCATAGCAGCAGGCGAAAGCCAGGTAACTGTGTGGCTGAATGCCGATCTGCAAGATAAACTGGATAGCCTGGTTTCGGCCGGGAAGTTCAAGAACCGTTCGGATTTGATCGCACACGCGGTCGCACAGTTTGAGGAACATTAAACCGGCAAAGTAAAAGGCCCCTAGTCGCCAAACTAGGAGCCTTTTTAAAATCTCAGCGACTTCGGATCGCCTCGCTACACCTTGGTTATCCCGAATCAGCGCTGATTTGTCAACTCTTCTCTTGAGGAGATTGGCGAAGCTTTGCCCTTGATCGAGGGGATCTACCAATGTCGGCGCAGTCATCCGGCTGGCGTGCTCTAAAGCCTGTGGTGCCACGGGCAGCGGAACCGCATACCAGCGATAAGCAAGACCTTTTTGAGGCATCACGGCTCGCTATGCGTGCTCTCAACCTAGCTCCCGCTTGCAGGTTCGTCCTCGAGCATCTGGTAGGCGTCTACGGCGGCAAGCTAGTGGGTGGTCGAATGATGGTGTGGCCGGCGAACAAGTTCCTCGAGGAGCGCACCGGAATCTCTGAACGCACGATCCGTTTCGCCCTCGCCCGCCTACTGGAGCTGGGAGCGATCGCGGCCGTCGATAGTCCAAACGGAAAGAGGTTCGCCCGCCGGAACGCGGCAGGTGAGATCGTCTCCGCTTTCGGCTTTGATCTCTCCCCTCTCCTCAATCGCTATTCCGAGTTCATGGACATCGTCACTGACATGAAGGAACAGGAGCGTTTGCGCCTGGCCGCCCACGACGAGCTGACCGTGCATCGCAGATCGACGCAGGAGGCCCTCAGAGCGCTTGCCGAGCAATTCCCTGACACTGACGCCGAAGATCTAATGAAACGCGCGTTGGAGCTTGTGAGAGTCACTCCTCGCCGCTCATCAAAGGGATCGACGGAAGCGGTGCTACACGCATGGTCACAGCTAAGGATGGAGACTGAATCAAGATATTATTCCGCCTGTGGCGGCAATATCGACCGTCACAAAGACAACAACAAATATGCCCCTGAGAATCCTTGTAACAACGGCCATGAGAATGTTGAAGAGGCGAAGCCGAGGACCAATGCGAGGGATCTGGTTGCAGCCTGCCCTGATGCGGTGGAGTTTATGGGCGAAATCCGGTCTGACGGCGAGTTGATCGCGGCGGCCGGGCGGTTCCGCGGCATGGTGGGCGTTTCTCCGTCGGCTTGGGAGGAGGCCCGGCGCGAAATTGGGCCGTTACTAGCAGCGGCGACCCTCGTCTATGCGGTCCAATTGCAGATGACGCCGACACCTGGCTCAGAACCAATACGAAACCTAGGTGGTTACTACCGCGTGTTAGTAAGATTGATTCTTGATGGGCGCTTCAGGCTGGACCGTGAAATAGACAAACTTAAAAAGAATCGTGTTGCGGAAAAATAGGGTTAATGTAATTTAACCCTTAGTGCCTGTGATCCAGAATATTTGCGTGAATTGAGATAGCTACTAAACGGGGGCGTTGGCTGTGCTGTATACCGTAGCCTTAATCGGCAAGTAGCGAGGTTTTTCAAGCGAATTCTGACTTAGGCGGGGAGTGGTGAAAAGCAACCACGTCACTAAAACTGCTTCATTAGCTGACCGAGAGGCCACCAATGAAGAATAAGCACTTCAAGCCCTTTAGGTCATGCGAACCTGAAGGAGAAAACGATGCGTTACGTAGACTTACTGCTTCACCTCATTGGGTGGATCATTGAGCTGCTGCCGTATTTTTGGCCTATGCTATAACAAGAAAGGGCTGGGTCGCGACCCAGCCCTTTCGTTTGATGTTACGCGGCGACCGCCATGTTGTCGACTTCGCCGTCCTTGTCATCGCGGAAACGAATAAAGCGGGGATGGCGAAGTGAGCCATCAGGTGTCACTTCCATGTATTCGACCTCGATGAGACGACCCAAGAATTCACAACCGAGAGCGTGATACTCGGCAGGCGTGATGTCGTCGTGACCCGCGATGCGAGCCATGTCGCGGTGATACTTGGCCCAGAGATCCTCACGCTCCTCATCGGACCAGCCGCCACCCACGTCAACATTGACGCCTTCGTGGTCAACATTGGCGCCGCCCAGCGCGTTCTCATACTTGGTGTGAGGCTTGCCCGGATAGGCGCCAGTGACGCGCAGATCCTTGGTTTCCTCGTTCTTGACCTTCATCCAGGCGGCCGACTTCCGCTTCTCATACTTCGCCTTCATGTTCTTGACGACGATGCCTTCGAGAACGACCGGCTTCTTGGTGCGCTTGTCGATCAGCACCTTGAGAAGCGCAGCTTCCTTTTCAGGATTACCGCGTGAGAGATAGGCGGCAAGCGTCATGCTGCGGGCGCGCTGGAACAGTGCCTGAACTTCCTCATCGCTATTGACGAAGAACTGCGGAACGATCTGGATGGTTTCCGGATGCTCGGTGGTTGAGAGTGCAGCCTTTGCCAGCTGCACGAACTCGGTCAACCACTTGCGACGGACTTCGAGCGGCTCACCCACTGCACCAGGTGTGTTGAAATCCTCGTATGACATCATGTCGTAAAGGTGAAGCTCGGCACCTTCGGCGTCAGTGCCCTTGCGACGGAGAGCGCCGGTGTCTTCGAACAGACCCATCATAGCCTCACCATCGAGCATAAAGCTTAGGCTCTCACGCTGACCGCGCAGTTCTGGATCCATAACCTTGCGCAACTCGTCGCTGCATTCCTGCACGGCATAAACGGCAGCCTCGATGACGATTGGCACCAGGAAGTCCAATGCTGCGACACGCTTGCCCGAGCGTGTGAAGAAGCCACCATTGCCGTCCTTCACGAGGAAGGTGTTACGGTTGCCGTCGAGCTTGAACTCGGACTTGTAGTATTCATCTGTCTTGAAGCGCTTCGGCTCGTAAGTAATAGCGCGCTGGACTGCAAATGTCGGGATCGTGCCAGGCACAGCGGAGTTGATCGTGTTTTCACCAATGCCGCACTTGAGATCCTTGGAAAGGATCAGGAACAGCAGACGTGCTCCGTCGGCATTGAGGACGCGCATAACATCGCCGATCTCGCGCTCTGCGGCCATACCGCTCAGCTCGCGGGACGCCAGCTTCTTCAGCAGCGGCTCGACTAGAGACGGACGGAACTCGAAGCGCCCATCGTCGCTCTGGGTGGGAGCGGCGGTGATGCCGAACGTGATGAACGGATCATAGGCCCACTTGATGACAAAAAGTCCGATCTCGGATTCTGCGAGCTGCTTGACCAGGTTCTCCTTTTCGCCGCGCGATGAGGTTGCGCCGATATCTTCGATCAGGCGAGCGACTTCATAAGCGTCCATTGAATTCTCCTTATGCGCTGATAGCTGCGGCAAGATCGCCGGTGGCAGCTGCTGTGTGCTTGGTTGGGGACTTGGTCGATGCGCGGCGCTTCTTCGGCGCAGGCTGACCGCTGTTTTCGATACGCTCGGCGTAGCTTGGAATGTCATCGTCAGGCAGCGGCGCTGCCCCGATCATCTTGCCAATCCGATCAGAGGCCGTTGCGATCTTCATGCGCTCGGCGTCACTGCATCCGAAATCATTCATCGTTCGCTCCATCACCATTGGGCGGTGGATGCGCTCGAGAATATCCTTGCGGATTTTGCCGACGACCGGCGTGTCAGAGGCGTATTCGTCCTGCCACTTGCGACCGGTCGGCCACTTCTTGGAGACGATTGCAGCGGCAGGGCATTTGCCGGCTCTCATGCACGCCTGGCAGCCTTTGCGAACCTCGGGCGAGTTACCGGCCCAATGAAGCTCGCGCAGCTTGAAGCACAGGCTGATTTTGGTCGTCACCTCAAAAATAGGGCAGACGAAAGAGAAGAGGTTGCGGTTGTCGTCCAGGTTGACGTAGCTGTGCGCGGTGCCCATCAGAATATCCCGAATTCTTCGTTGTCATCGTAGGCCATCGCAGCCTCTTTTCGGCGCTCCTCGCGCTCCGCCTCGAGCTGGGCGGCAATATCTGCCTTGCGCGATGTGTCACCCACGAGCTTGCCGGTTTCCTCGTCAGTGCGAGGCGGATCGACTTCGCGCATTCCGGCCGTGTTGTAGTCCGGATCGAGGTGCTTGATGTTGGAAGCACCCATCTTGTTCAGGACGACCATGCCGATCGCTGCCCCGAGCGTCTTTGCGTCGGTCGCTTCATTGGTTCGCTGCGAGCCGAGCGGCGCATATCCGGAACGGGTCTTGGCAGTTTCCTTCTTCTCGTATGCCTTCCAGGCAGCCTTTGGCGTTGCGAAGGTCTGAACCTGCATTTCACCGAACGTGCCCTTCTTGCCCCATCGATTGATGAAGACGCAGTGGCCGTTCGAAGCCTCGATCATCATTAGATGGTAGGACTTGGTCCCGTTTGCGTGGTCATACGACTGCGAATAGACCTTGATGGGGTATGACATATCTTCTCCTTTCATCGTCTCGCGTGCGCGTTTCGATTGCTTGTGAGTTCTTTATAGCGTGTTCACATGTGGAAAAGCGCAGGTGATAAGTATGTGCTTACTTACCCTGCCATAGCGAGCTCGGCTGCCTCTGCGGCACGGCGTGCAGCGGTGTATGGATTCTTCATGCGCCACTGGATATCGAGCTTCGGGGTGTAGACCTTGGCGGCGTAGTGGGCGGCGCGAACGACATCGCCGGTGACTTCGTTCGGATCCTTCTCATAGGGCAACAGCGCGATCCGAACGATCAAGCCAATACCTGTCAGAAGCTTGGCGGCGTTGAGGGCAGCCAGCAGCGCCTTCTCCTCGCCGTCCCACATGATCGTTACGATCTTGACGCCCCTCGCCTTCAACTGAATGAAGCGCCCGAGCTGGTCATCGCCTTGCGCGTTACCGTAGGACAGATGCTTTCCGAAGGAGCCGATCGGCACGATATTGCGCAAAGACGGATCTTCATCGAAGGCAAGCTTGGTGGCCGCAACGTCAAAAGCGCCCTCACCCATCACGACATGATCGGTTGCGTGAACATTGTGCCCGTTCAGCAGATAACGCCCGGTTCCTGGCAGCTCCATTGGGAACAGATACTTCTTGGAGCTTTCACCCGTCAGATCGCGACCCTGGAAGGTCTTGAGGGATCCGTCCAGGTCATAGACCGGAATGATGATGCGATCGGAGAAGTTCTGCGTCTGGGTGTTGCCCTCCGGATCCTTAAACATCCACCATCCGAACTGGCACCAGCGCAGATTGAAGTAGCGGCAGATGTCGTCGCCGAAACCACGCTGCTCCAGATAGAGAAGGTTCTCGCCTGTCTCGAGGGGCAGCACGTCAGATGCCGGCAGCTTGACCTCTCCGTGGTCTACAGCTGCGATCGCCGCTCGCTTGGGCCGCCAGCCCTGCTCACGCATGATCTCTTCACATTCCTTGAACGTCTGGCCCCAATCACCAGCACCGTGGCCGTAATAGTTATGGACGAAGGAAATGGCGTTGTAGCTTTCCGAGCAGACGAAGCAGTTTCCGCGACCTGTCTCGACGCCATAATAGGTGCGCCAGCGGCTGTCCTGGCAGGCAGGGTTAGGGCAATTCTTGATGTTGAGCTGAATGCCTGACACACCGCGGGTTTCACGGTATGCCAGGCTCTCACGCTGGAGGAAATACTCGATATCCAGGTCGGCGTTGATCTCGGCGATCGACAGTCGGGTAGACATGACTACTCCTTTGCGAGGATCTTATTGAGGAACTGCATCTTCTCGCGGTCCTGCTTGATGCGCAGGCTGAAGCCATCGGCAGTGTTACGCGACAAGAGCCAGGACAGACGCGCTTCGCCGGCAGCCTTTTCGGCGTCTGTAGCGTTGATGCCGATCAGAATGTCTACCGTTCTGGCCTTATTCCAGTCATCACCAACGTCGGTTGCCTTGGCGGTGTGAGCCTTGGCACCGTCGCGGTTGGTCTGGGTGGCGGTCAGAACCGCGCAGTTCATTTCATGCGCCAGGGCACGAAGGTCGATATAGATCGTGCGCAGGTTCTCGATCAGGCTGTCCGAGCGATATTCGGACGCCATGATGTCGGCGTAGTCCACGATCACGAGGTCGAACATCAGACCGTCGGCGCGGTAGGACTCGAGCAAGCGATGAAGCTGCGATGGCTTGAGCGTGCCGGAAGGATGATCGCGCAGACGGAACTGGCCCGCCCTTGCCTGCATCTTGAGGATCTCGTCGTGGACCTTGTCCGGATCCTTGTGCAGATCACGCATCATGGTGTCGGAGAGCGCCGCGTCGATACGTGCTGCGATGATCTCCTTTGCCACTTCAAGGCTATCGTAAAACACGTTGTAGCCGGCGAGGGAGGCGTTCTTGCCAAAGTCGCCGAGAGCCATCGACTTACCGGCCTTGGCAGCGCCCATCACGCACGACAGTTCCTTTCGGCCCCATCCCATGTGATAGAGACACGCATCCATGCCGGGATATCCGGTCGTGATGCCGTCACGGACGATCTTGCCCGCGAGCGTGTCGTGGCGCTGCTGAGTTCGTGTCTCGATCTCCTCGAAATAGTTGTAGTCGCCACCATCAGTGACTGCGCCCACTGCGAGCGCTTCCTTCATGACCTGGGCGATCTTTTCGAAATTGCCCTTCTCCAGATAATCGACGGCCTGGAAAATCGCGCCCTGCAATGCCTGATGCTTGGCAAAGTCAGCCACGCGATCGGTCACGAAGGTTGGATTGGAGAGATCGGCGCTGAGTGCGTCACGGACCATTTCCTTGACGCCATCGATCATGTCCGGACGAATCCGCTTCGCAGCAATCTCATCCTTCAAAATCGTCGGCAGGATCTTCATGTCAGGGACTGACCGATAGACCTTCACATGCTCCTGGACGATGCGCACGAGCGCGCCAATGGAGTTGTCCGTGAAGTATTCCGGCTTGATCAGATCCTTTGTGGACATCGCGAACGTGGTGTCGCGCATGAACATAGCAGCGATCTTGCGCTGCATATCATCATCGAAATCATACTGACCTGGCTCGAAAGTTTCAGGCTCTAATTCTGCAACTGCGGACACAGTGGCTCCTCTTACTCAATGGTAAGTAAACGTTTACTTACATCGGCGCGCATAGAAATGCGCTCATGCTCTCTTTATAGCGTGAGCGCGTGTGGGTTAGCTCAGGTGACGTTCGACGCGCTTATAAAGTTCAGCGCCAAGACGGTTCTGCACCTTCTCAGGCAGCAGCTGATCGTTATCGATCATGTTTGCCAGCGCCTGGTGTGGATTGGCGCGAAGCTCGGCCATCATGAAAAGGTATTCGTGGTAAGCGTCCTGATGGGCGATGCCCTGATAGTTCTGATTGAGATAGGCGTGATGGTCAGCCAGATAGAGCCTGCCCTTCTTCATTTCTTCCCATCGATCGACAATCTTCTCGACATCGTATTCGTGGTAGAGGTGCTGCGGCTGAGGCATGTAGCCCTGCTTCCAGCGGCGCATCCGGAAGGTCATCGCGAGATCGATGTAATCCATGTAGGGGATACCGATGAAGTCCGCGATCTGGCGGCCGTGCCAGCAGCCGACGAACTTGGTCTTTTCCTTAGTCGCGCCCTTCTGAATACCGATCCGCAGCTTATCGAAGTCAATCGGCTTGATGTGTTCGGCGCGCTCACGATCGAATTCGCGGGCGTAGATGCGCTTATAGACGGCGGCGTAGCAGTCGATATAGACCTTCGTGGCCTGCAACGGCGTCATCATCCGATAGTCGAACCACTTGGTCGCGTAGAGGTCGAGATCCCACTCCGAATACTTCTTTGGGATGACGCTGGAGTAATAGTCGCTCTCAAGCGTGAGGACGCGAGGAGCGTCTAGCTCTGTTGAGAATGCGGCGTTGATGTGCATGTTCTGCTCGTCTGTCATTTCGTGTTACTTTCTTTATAGCGAACGAGACATGGCAAAGCGCATTTTTGGCGTGGATGAGTAAGGGCGCCGAAGCGCCCTTGAGGTAGATCAGTTGTCGTAGGCTTCCACGATGTCCTGGCAAAGTCCGGACCGAACGATCTCGGCCTTGGTGAAAGTGATCACGCTGACCTGGCTGTGGTTGCCAATCCGCTTGATCGCATCCTCGAGGCCGGAAGTGTGACCGATCTTGTCATCGATCTGGGTGGAGTCGCCATTGATGATGAACTTGGAGTGCTCTCCAATACGGGTCAGAAACGCCTTGAACTCGCCCTTGGTGGCGTTCTGCATTTCGTCAGCCAGAACCCAGGCATTCTTCAGCGTGCGACCACGGATGAACGCAAGAGGGATGGGCTCGATCTTGCCGACCTTCAGGCAGTATTCGTAAAAGCTGGTGCCGAGCGCCTCACAGAAGGCTTCGCGCAGCGGGATCAGGTATGGTGCAAACTTCTCTGCCAGGTCGCCCTTCAGAAAGCCCATGCCTTCGCCGACTTCAATTGCAGGGCGTGTGACGTAAATCTTATCGATGTCGCCATTCTTGAGGGCTTCGGCTGCCTTCTGCACGGAATACCAGGTCTTGCCTGTGCCAGCCGGGCCTGCGCCGAACACGATATCCTTGCTTGCGATCGCCACATCATAACGCTTCTGGCCGGGAGTCAGCGGCTTAACGGGATCGCGGCGAGGTGGAACAGGCGAAGGAGGGAGATTACGGTCAATGGATGCAATGAGCTTGGAGTCATTACGTGCGGAAGCGCGAACGTCGCGGCGGGTCTGGCGTGCGACGTTCTTCTTGGTCTTGGTCATTTGGGAAGACTCCAGTGGAGAGGCAATCGTTACCCCTGCACTGTAGCTCAAAACAACATTGTAAGTAAGTGTTTACTTACAATACGTGACACTTTTAGAATACGCCTGAGCGAGTTCCCGTAGAGAGCCAACTTGCGGAGCCACCGGACAGATAAGCGACAGCTCGACCAGCTCCACCACCAGCAGCACCCGCCGAGCCTGCGACACCTGCCGTTCTGTTACCAGCGACGCCAGTTCCGCCAGTTGCTCCACCTGCACCAGCGGTGCCCCATGTTGCACCGGCGCCACCTGCGCCACCTGTTCCACCTGCCCCTGCGCCTGCGCCGCCAGCCGCGCCAGCAGCACCCGTTGAACCATTGGCAGCAGCAGCGTCGGAGCCGATCCCACGACCACCGTTACCGCCTGCACCGCCGGCGCCGCCGTTGGTGCTGACCGAGGAGTTCGACGTGCGGTAGACGGCGTAATAGTCGTAATCGCCTCGGTCAGAGTATCTATAAGAGCCCTTAAAATACGTGTATTCGCCCACGGTAAAGCTGGTCGCACTCCACGGAACGGAACTTGAAATGATTGCCCCGTTCCACATAATGCCAGCAGGGCCAGCCGAAACGTAGTATAGACTCCAGTCAGTTACGCCAAGAGTGTAGTGTTCTCCGGATGCCGGCTCGCGAACGGCGCTCGTAACCGTGCCACCACCACCTGCGCCGCCCGTGCCGCCACGACCACCACCGCCACCGCCGCCACGAATGTCACCCTGGTTGTCGATGATGAGCGCGATCGAGGTTTCGATTGCATTGCCACCAGCGCCAGAGTTCAGCAAGCCGCCCGCGCCGCGAATGGAGCCCTTATTCGTCACCAGGACAGTGCCACTATTGCCAGAACCGGAGCGCAGTGCTGCGGTGCCAGGCGTCGTGGATCCAACGATGACGCCAGAGTTGATCACGACTTCCTTCGGCGTTGAAGAAGTCCATTCGGCAGTCGTGAACAGGTTCTGAATAATCAGGTTGTTGACGCTGGCCGAAACCGTCTTGGACAGGATTGAGGACTTACCCCGGAGGTCAGCCAGACTGATTGCACCGGAGGACTTACCTGCAAGAGATCGCACTCCTGCGTCATTCAGACCAATATAAGCAGCCGCGCTCTTGCCAAGCTCGACGTTGACCTGGCTCATCCAGATGATACCAGAGCTAGGAAGGGCCATTAGGCAGCCCTCCCCTTCAGAGCGGTGATTTCATCACGCAGTGCCTGCACCTCTGCACGCAGCTCCTTCGTAGCCTGAATGATGACGGGCGTGAGCTTATCGTAGGCGACAGTGCGCCACTGAGTGCCGTCATTATCTTCATCAGGGATCGAGCGGCCGACCAGCTCAGGCAGCACAGCTTCCACCTCATCCGCCAGAACGCCGATATCACGCTCACCAGGCTTTCCGATAAGCGTTGTCTTGCCGTTCCAGGTAAAGCGCACGCCGCGCAGAGACTCGACAATGTCGAGGGCGTTCTCGATGACCTCGACATCATCCTTCAGACGCGGATCCGAATAGGCTGCCACGTTGCCAGCGGCAACCATATCGCCGTTAGGGCCGGAATACCACGACCAGGCAGGTCGCGACCAACCGCCGAGGCCAAAGTAGCCGTCAGGACGAAGGTGCATCTTGATGCCGTAGCGTCCCACACAATGAAATGCCATGGCTGCTACGGCCGCATCACCATCGCCACTTTCGTTACGAACCTCGAAGTTGTTTCCCGCATCATTCTGACCGGTAACACAGTTGACGGATCGAGTGGTGAGATGACCGGTCATCGATCCGCCAGACTTCAGGAGGCGTTCGCCGAGAGCATAACCAAGATTTGCTCCGTAAAGAGTTGCCTGACCCCCACTGAACGCGATATTTCCATCCGTCTCAAGGAAGGATCCACCAGCGCCGACGTAGACACGCTTGGCCGCATAAAAGTCACCCTGCACATCGACACGATGACCAAATGTCACATTACCCGTCGCGGAGTTCGCATACATCGGGCGCAGGTCGCTATACCCGCCATACTGATCACCAGAATTGGTGAACATGAGATAGATGTTACCACCATCAAACCGCCAAAACTGACCGTAGTTTCCATAGACGGTTCGATAGTTGTTCGGCGATGTCGCGACGATTTCAGCGCTGGACTTCAGACCACCGAGCGCCTGGATCTGGCCGTTGAACGTTACAGTTCCTCCCGGCGCCATAAACATCGTGGTATTATACGAATTGTTCCACCGATCGTTCGACCACTGGAAGACAAGATTACCCACAGAGCCTTCAGCGGTATCCTTGATCATCCTCCAGCCAGTGCCGGTCGCAGCCTGGCCGAACCAGAGCTGTGCATAATCAAAGCCCAGAATGGGATAGCCGGACATAATGCCGCCCGCCAAGCTCAGCTTCTTGGCGAGACCCCGATCGGCATAGCCGGTCGTTGCGACCTGCGTATTATTGGTGCCCTCGGCAGCAGTTGGAGCGGTGGGCGTGCCCGTGAGAGCCGGCGAGGCGAGCGCAGCCTTTGCGTTAAGAGCGGACTGCAAATCCGTCACATCAGCAATGGTGTGGTTATGGGCGCTGTTTGCCTTGCCAGAGAGCGCGTTCGCTAGGGCAGTCGCAACCCAGGAGGTATTAGCTGCCTTCTGCGAACTGTCGCCTACCGCCGGAGAGGGCACGCTAACAGTGCCCGTGAAGGTCGGCGAGGCAAGCGTGGCCTTTGCATTCAGTAACGCGGCAAGATCCGTAATGTCAGCTGCAACGTGCTTGTGATCGACCGCGCTCTTTCCATCTAGCGCCTGCTGAAGCCCGGCAGTGTCGGCGATCGCATGACCATGGTTCTCACCAGCCAGACCAGCAGCAGCAAGCGCGTCCTTGACGTGCTTGGTCGTGGCGAGCTGATTATCGTTCGCGTTCGCAGGGGCGTTTGGGCCGGTAGGTGTGCCGGTGAAGTCAGGAGATACCTTTGTCGCCTTAGCATCAAGCAGAGCTGCAAGATCGGTAATGTCGGCGACGACGTGGGCATGAACCTTGTCAGCCTTGCCGGCGAGCTGCTGAGTGACGGTCGCAGCGAAGTTTGGATCATCACCAAGGGCATCGGCGATTTCCTGCAAAGTATCGAGAGTTCCAGGTGCAGCACCGATCAGTGCATCAAGTGCGTTCTTGACGAACTCAGTATTTGCGACAGTCTTCGATACATCACCCAGGCCAGCCGTGGGTGCAACCGGCGTGCCAGTGAGAACGGAGTCTACCAGGATACCATCGAGAAGATCCTGAAGACCTGCAATATCGGAGACCGTATGACCGTGGACCTTTGCCGAAGCCAGCGCGACAATAGCCTGCGCTACCCGCTCAGCGGTCCAGTTGACGATCTCGGTCGATACGCCACCCTCTGCATCTTCCTTCGTGACCAACTCAAGCGCAGAGGCCGCGCCAATGTTCTCACGAAACGCGGCAGGATCGGTGAAATCAGAGCCGTTGTTACTCTTGAGCGGATAGGACGAGGGATCGAAGTTTGCCGCATCCAGAGCTGACTGAGCCGCGGCACGGGCGCTCTCTGCGGCCTCATCACGAAGATCCGCGGTCTCGTCGCGCACGCCTTCGGCAGCCGTAACGGCACCAAGGGCAATATCACGAGCGGTCTGGGTCGCATCACGGGCATCGAAAACATCGGCGCGTGCGGCGTTCGTATTTGAAAAGGCAAGATTGGCCTGGTCGCGGGCAGACTCCGTGTTCGTCTTGGCCTGATCAACCAGCAAACGATCAGCTTCGATATCTTCGCGAATAGCGTCCATCTCATCGACGGCGACCAACGCACTCGCTTCAAGCGACCGAACCCTTGTTTCTACCCCCAAGGCTACATTGCGCGCATTGTCGCTCTCTACAGCCGAGGCAGCGGACGCCTTGGCGTTGTCAAAGGACGCATTCTGAAAGGCGAGGGCGTTCGCAGCAGATGCAGCGGCTTCGGTCCTTGAGATATCTGCGTTACGGGCTGCGCCGACAGCCTGGTCTCGTGCGAGGGTCAACTCAGGCGTAATGTTGCCATCGTCGCCCTTTTCACCCTGCGGCCCCTGTGGACCCTGAGAAGAGAGCTCGACCGAGACCTCCTGATTGTGACGGACCTTTACGATGATGTCCGAGGAATAATTGATGATTGCTTCGTCGGACATATTAAATCCTCGTGATCGAGCGCTTGACCGGGATTTCCAGGTCAAAGCCGAGGTGGATCTTCTGGGTGAGGTCGGTGCGGATTACATCGAGGATGACTGTGCCGGCGGTCCATTCCGCGGTGTCAGTGCCCTTGAGGATCAGCTCAATGGTGTTGCCGTCTACTCGGGTAATAGAGGAGGCATCGGAGGAAAGAGTGATCAGGAGCTCGCCATCAGCGTCGTCCTTACGGATCGATGCGGAGAACTTGGCCGTCGTTGGAAACACAGCCAGGGCAGAAGAGGTGATCTTGATCTTCAGGCGCCATTCGCAGCCAGTCTGGATAGCCTTGCCCTGGAGATACTGATTGTAAGACATGCGGTGAAACTCCTGGTTCTAAGGAGTTTCACCTTAACATAAGTAAGTGTTTACTTACAATTGGGATTAAACGAAAGCTCGCCACTTTCCGTTCTGAAGCGTGACCAATGTGCGCTTGCCATTGTTATACTGGATCGTATGCGTGACAGCCCACCCACTTGGCCCCTTGTTGTAGCCCTGGCGCAGGTTCATTACGCCGGACGTGTAGACGCCATCCATGATCTCTGGCGAATGCTTGTCGCCAATGTTCATCTTGACGCCTAGCGCCGCGAAGCCTGCGACTGTGCCACGAGCACCATTAGCACCGCGGAAGCCGTGGTTACCGCACTGCACGCCGTTTACGATGTAGCTGTAGCCGTCATGCACCCACTCGACGCCTTCAACGTCTACGCCGTCCTTTTCAGCGACCATATTGACCGCGTATTCGAGCAGCGAGAAGCTTTCGGTCGGGAGGCCGGCGTCGATCGCGTCAGCCAGGCGCTCGCGATATGCCAGATAGGCATCCTCAAGCTGAAGACCCAGGCGAATATTGATGCCATCGTTGCGGTAGCGGCCTTCGCGCACGTAGCGCTCGAGGGCGATATCGTGATTGGACTCGACCACGGTGACAGCGACCGTCTCCTGAAGCTCCTTCAGGATATTGACCACACCCCTCACCTCTTCCAGCACGCTCTCGCGATTGCGGTAGGCGACTTCGTAAGAATGGGCATTGTCGTGGACGTTGTGATGGTTGCGGCGATAGTTGTCGTAAATGTCGTGCGCGATGGCCCGGCGGAAATTCAGAGTGCGTGTGATGGAGTTTGGTGCCCGGAAGGTAGCGTTGAAGCTCGAGGCGCTCTCCTTGTCGGTGTGCAAGTCGGCCATGACCAGCAGCTCGACCTGATCGGCGTCAACGTCGACCACGCCATCCTTGACCGAGAATTCCAGATCGCAGAAGGAGCCGTCCTTATCCGCAACCAGGTGACGGCAGAACAGATCGCCATCATGGTCGAATTCCAGGATCACGGCTGCGATCTGGTGATGGAAGATAGACTTGATGCCTGCCTTGCGCGGAATGATCTTTGGCTTGGTCACGAGGCCAGTTGTCATGACCTGGTGTGCCTGTCTGGTGGGATCGGTCGAAGGCACAGACTTGAGCTGGATCTTGGCGTGTGGAAAGACACCCCACTTGCCCTGCGTATAGGTGGTCAGATCGCTGATCGGACGGTTGGCTGTTGGCAGCATATTCATTTCGCCGCAGAATACGAAGTTCTCGCCGATCGGCATCTGGCCGAAGCAAAGGAACTCCTCGATCTCGGGCGCGTAGGAGCGAACAGCGGAGTTGTTTTCGGACCACCACTGCGTTTCATAGGTGCCCGGACCTACGACGATATCGGCATCGCGAAACTCGGCATATGCCTTGAGGTTCTCCCAGAAAGGCAGATCGACTTCGGCGTCGTTCTGGGCACCGGTGAGAATGAAGGTGCGTCCGCGAGGATCTTCGACGCGCTCAACCTGGAGAGTATCAGTCATCCAGGTGCGCGGAGTGCCTTCGACGTTCTGCTTCTTACCGGTGAGACGATCATACTTGGTAGTCACGTTAGGATCGATGACAACGGCTTCAGGGTTCGTGACAGGGTAGCGGCCGGACGTGAGGAGCTTGTCGATATCGGAGCGCAGCAGATCGGCGCGTGCGTTGGCGTGATTGACCGGAGCGTGCTCATCCTTCTCCTTGGCGACCACAACGCGGCTAATCAGGACCGGAACATCTTCACCGCGACGAAGGCGGGCACGAAGCACCGAGCTCCTGTTCCGGACAGTCTGATATGAAAGACCAAGCTCGACCGCGACATCGGTCAGATTGGGGAAGTTTTCGGTATCGTTGTATGTTTCAACGAAACGAGCCTCTTCAGCAATTACCGCCACTATTCCCGTCCTTTCGTAGTCATATACTCTTGTATATGTAATTTATAATAATAGACGACAGACGGACTTTACTTCTCCGGGGAAGAGAGGTTCGTCCGCAAGTCTTCGTAGTGGTCCAACACAGCCTGGTAATTGTTCCGGCAAACACGCAGCGTCTTGCGATCCTGAAGCCAGTAGGTTTCCGTCTCCAGCTGGTTGAGCTTCCGGACAGGGATCTGAACCGCATACGGACACACCGGCACGCAGCTCTTGTCTTCAGGCTTGCATGTCAGTTCCGACGGCAATCGAGGCAGGTTGATCGGCGCCCTAGCGGACGGTGTTGAGGCGCTGCACGCTCCCAGCAGAGACACCGCCAGCAGCAGCATCAGGATCGGCAGCAGCTTCTGCATTGAGGCGAGCGACATCATCTTCCAGCTTTTCCTTTTCGAGGATGAGATTGCGGATCGAACCGCTGAGCAGTTCTCTGGCCTTTTCGATTGCCAGGTCATTGGCGGCCTTCTGATCGAGGGCGACCTGCTCATAGTGGGCAGACGCGGCCGTATAGCCGCGGTCGTAGATGGAGTTGTAGACCCAGATGCCACCTACCACTGCCGCAGCAGCGAGGCCCGCATAGATCCAGCCGAGATAGGGGGCGAGGAGAGCCTTAATCACTTCAGGCCACTCACGCAGAGTTCGGCTTCGCCCTGGCGCTGGGCATCACCCATTTCCCGACGGTTGACCAAGCCGCGCACGACCTGACCACCTGCCTTGTTCCACGCCGTCTGAGCTTCACAGCCTGCGCGATACTGGCCGGCCATGTGCTTCTTTGCGGCGGTCGAGTTGACCATGCCATTGACGCCGAAATTGTAGGCACCGGAAACCATCGCAGCCTGCACACTGATCGGCATCTTCTCGAAGCCCTTGATGCGCTGGACCAGCGGCATGTAATAGTCGTGGAAGATCTGCTCGCGGGCGATCACCTGGCACTGAGCCTTGGTGAACGACATTCCAGCAGTGACCGGCTTGCCATTGATGCGGGTCTGGCCATAGCAAATGTCCCAGATCTTGGCGAACTGGTCCCAATGCGACTTGAGAACGAGACCTTCCCATGGAACGATCAGGGCGTCGGTTGCGAGGATAACGGCCGGAGGTAGCGTCTTGATGGAGGTGTCGCGCTGTGTATGCCAGCCGCCCGCAGTCGCAGCGATAATAGCGGCGGTGATGGCAGCGATCGAGCGCTTGGACTTGACGATCTTGTTAATCGGCATCCTTGAATTCCTTCTGAGCGTAGAGACGCGCCGCGAAGGCGCCAGCGGTCGTGAGACCGGACAGCACGGCAAAGGTGCCGAGCGGAATGAATGCAGGTGCGCCGTAGACCGAGAAGACGACCTCGACGGTAGTCAGAACAAAGGCCAGCGCGGTAAGACGCACAGACCAAGCCTTTGTGAGAATCCTCTTCCAGTCAGCGGCGAGCATTAGCGGATCTCCAGGGAGATCGGCTCGCGGCCAGGCAAGGGATTGGGATAGATGTATTCCGCCTTCTTGGTGATGACGCCGTTCTCGATGACGGTTGTGAGCTTGACGACAGCCTCCGTCAGCTTCTCGGTCTTGTTGCTGAGCTCCTTTGTCGCCGCACGATCCTCGTCGGTGCGATCAAGACGCTTATCCTGAAGCGCATCCTTGACGATGAGCTCACGCACGATCGGGGAATTCTCAGCACGCCCAGAAAGAAAGAAGTTATAGCCGCCGATTGCAGCGCCCAGGAGTCCAACGATACCCATTACCAGGCCGATGGTCTCCTTATTCACGGAAAAGCCAGGCTGGTCGGCCATCGTTTCTCTCCTTGTTAAAGTAAGTAAACACTTACTTACAACATATAGGAGATAATGGCAACAAAAACCGCTATTACGTCCAATCGAGCCGATCGATAACTGCCTGAATTTCAGCCGGAGACTTGGCGTTCTTCACTCTCTGGCGGGCAGCCTGACGAACAGATTCGATCCGGGGAATGGCATTGTCTTCGTCGCTGATCTTCTGACGCCAGATCCTTGCAACTTCCGTCGGATCAATACCAAGCGCCCGTGCTTCTGCGCTCATCATCGCGAGTGTGTCAGGTGTCGCACCAGACGCATATGCGTTCAGTTCGTCACGCTTGAGCGCGTAGACAGCGACCGCGTAATCAGATGATGTTCGATAAAGCGCAAGCACGCCCTGCGCGTCAGCGTCGATCTGTGAAAGCGCAGCGTTCTTAGGGCCGTCGAGATTCTTGGAGAGACTAAGCTTCATGAATAGTAACCTTCATAGTGGCAGGCATATAAGGGAACTGATCAAAGACGATCTCGTATTCGGCCGGCATTTCGCCTTCAATCTCAAGCTCGCCGTCTTCCAGAATGTGCTCAGCGCCGTCTACCAGGATCCTGCAGGGGCTAGGAAGACCCCCAACAACACCCATCTGGCCGACATTAAGACTGACCGCTTCAGGGATGGACAGCACAGGTCGCGCCTTCACCATGCCGTCCTCGATGTAGTCCGTCATCAGAGAGATTTGAGCCGAGACCATCGCGCCATGCTTGATTGAAGGCACCTGGACGTCTTCGAACTGCTGATTACCCTGCTCATCCATCTGAGGCACATGATCGATCACAACAGCCTGGCTGATCGTTTCGAAGACCTGGTTACCGTCCTCGTCGCGCAACAGCTCATCTGGCATCTTGGTCGGTGGCACATTGAGGTAGGTCTTGCCCATGTCGCTCAAGATCTGGAACATGGCGGCGGGCACAGGATCGAGCACAACGTGCATGATGCGGCCTTCTGGTGTGTATTCTACGATCATGTCAGATCCAATCGATAACGGTGTAATTTAGGACGTAGGGCCAGTCCGGCATTTCGGGTTCGAACATGCCATAGTTGTTTTCCATACCCTGATGGAACTGAAGGAGATTGCGCGACTGCGGATTGAGGTAGAGCATCCATTCGGCGCTACCGGCGGCATAGGTGATCTCGGTGCCACAGATACCAAATCCCATTGCGCATAGCCCCTTTCCCTCCATGATCAGGAGAGGCATGGAAGAGAACGTCTTGGGCAGAGGGATCGTCGCCGTCCAACTGGTGTAAAAACCCATTGGAGGAGGAACGGTTACGTTAAGCTGCCCTCGGATAAGCCGACGCGTGGTGGATAAGCCAGACTGGAAGAGCAGATCACCGGGACCAGCCGTCAGCACATCGACACCAGGCTTTGAAATCTTCAGACCTTCGGTATTGAGAAGAACACGATTGGCCATCAGTTTGCGCCTTTCAAGGTGATCACCATGTAGTTGACGGGCGTTGTATAATTGCTCGTATTGCCGCGCGTTATGCGGATGGTGGTGAGATTTGGATATGAAACCACAGCGCCTGGCGTGGGCGACAGCCAGCTATAATCAAGCACGATCCGGGGATACTCGCCTGTGGACGGCACGGGAATATCGATGAACGAAGCTGTGCCCCAGACGACCACTCCAGACTGAATGATCTGGAGTGACTTGGAGCCGAACATGATCAGCATACCGTTGAAATCGCCGGTGAGCACATCGACGCCAGGCTTCGACACCCAAATGCCCATGGAGCCATTGCGATTGCCCAGGAGGATTCTATTGACCATCTGTCGGATTCCTCATGATGGCATATCGAATGATGCCGCTACCGGTATTTGCGCCGCCCATCTTGAAGAGACGAATGTAGGAGGTGGTCGTCAGACTGGCGATACGGTTTTGATCAGCCCAATTGGAATAGGTGTTACCGTCAGGCGAATACCAGCGATAGACGATGGGCTTGAAACCGAGATCGTGCGGAATATCCCAGGACGACCAGCCGGCGACATTGATCGCGCCCTCGGCGTAGATATTGAAGGTCTCAGCCCAGCGGCTATCGAACACGACCTGCGAAGGATTGAGGTTGGGATCAAGCACGTTGTATCCAGGCTTCGAGATCCGAAGCACGAACGTATTGTCAAAAGCGCCAAGAACTACACGGTTAGCCATAAGTAAATGCTTACTTACTACTAGCCGTGTAGTCAAGGTTTAGGTGTCGTCAGCGATCAAAATACGCCGATTATTGAGGTCAACCTGCATCTTGGAGTCATTCGATCGGAGCAGTCCCGAAACGATTGTGCCGATGTTTGCCGAGATTGAGGAGAGGCTGGTCACGGTCATGGTCTCAGCTGTGACAGCGCCCGCCTTCAGGTGTTCAGTGTCGATGCTCTGGGTCTTGAGCTGACCACCATCAATGATCGTGCGGCCGTAACTAGCGAACAGGAAGATCGTGCCCCTGTAAGTCGCCAGGATTACGTTATTGTCGCCGTTAGCAGTGGCAAAGGAAGTCGTGGACGAAATCGTCGTCGCGCCCTTGACCCAATACAGATAGATCGCGCCTGCAGACCACAATACATTCGAGGCGGCGATTGTGCGCGAGACTGACGCGCCAGTGTCATCTGTGTAGGCGATCGAACCAGCCGTCCACGAGACCCGGTTTGCGGACGGGCTATTGTGCTCAAAGGTGATGCCATCGATGGTGATGCCACGCATACCGATGACGGCAGTGTTTGCAGCCAGCGAGTTGGCAGCAACCGCGCCACCATTGATCTTCGTCAGATCACCAGCGCGGCGCCAGTCGGACAGCAACGTATCGCCCTGAATGCGGATGACGCCCGGATCGATGAGTGTGACGCCCTGATTGACGCGACTGGCAGGATCGTTCGCCCACTCCTTGATGGAATTGAGAGAGCTACCTCCGACCTGGATCGTGCCAGCCAGAACACCATCAGCCTCGATCTGACCTGCCTTTACCGAGACAATCTTGGCAGACGTGATCACAGCGTCCTTGAGCTGGAGCGTGTTGGTGATAATCGCGTCGTTGACCACGAGCTGAGCAGCGCCAACCGTGCCCGCCAGAATATTGTTGCCGTCCTGGATAACCTTGCCGTCAGCCATCTGAACGTCAGTGCCACCACGGTAGACGGCGATCGGATATCCGTTGCTCGTGAAGATCGTAGCGATCGAGGTCGTGGTGCGGAGCGTCGTCTCGCCCTCGACGTAATAGAGGTAGAGCGTGCCAGCGGTCCATGTTGCCGCACCTGTTGCAACATTTGCGGTCGTTGTGCCAGCAGTCGGTGAGCCTACACCTACAGTGAAGGCAGACCATGTCACGCGATTGGTAGACGGCTGATTTGGCGTCAGCGTCAGGCCAGAGATCGTCATCCGCTTGGCATCAGGTAGCGCAGCAGTCTTGGCAGACTTGGCATCCGTAAGGTCGGATCTGTTACCCGAAGTATCAACGGCACGGAGCCAGAAATAGCGCTCGACCTGGTTATCAAGACCGGTGCGGGCAAAGGACGCACCGAGGGCCTCGCCGACAACAGTTGCATCGGCTGCAACATTGGTGACGCCTTCCAAGATCTCGATGAATGCCAGGTCGGTGTCAGGCGGATTGACCCACTCCAGCCAGAACGAAGTCAGACCAGCAACAAGATTGAAACCGGTCGGAACCGCAGGCGGAGTCGTGTCGCGGACCGCGGTGTGCGTAATCTCGGCAGTGTATCCCGAAGAATTGGCATTCTTGTCGCGTGCGCGCAGCTGGATCGTGTATTCGATCCCTGAAACAGCGTCGAACTCATAGGGGCCATTGACGACAGGAATAGACACGAAGTTGCCCGCGCCCTGCTTGATGAGCAGATCGTAGCCAGCCAGGTCTGTTTCAGCGTTGGCGTCCCAGGTGACAGTGACGCGGGCGCGGCCGTTCACAAGCTCAGATGTGGCCTGGAGGCCAGCCGGCATTGCTGGCGGTGTGATATCAGCGCCATCGCTGAGCGTGGTGACAGAAAAGACAGAAGACCAATTCAGATCCGTCTTTCCGAAAGCGTCATAGGCCGCAATGCGGAAATAGTAGACGGTTTCCGGCTCACCGGGAATGGTGAGCGGATTGATCGTGCCTTCGTAGAGCGGCTCTGCTGTGATGGGCAGACTTGAGGAGTTGGAGCGCAGGATAATGACGCCGGCGTAATCCAGATCGTCCGGCTGAACGTAACCCATGAAGATCGAAGAGCCCGCAACCTGGTAGGACGGCGCGATCGCCGAGGGCACAGGGTTGGTGAAGACCTTGAAGACAGGGTCAGACGTGCGCCCAAACACATCAGAGACAGTGACTTCGACACGCACGGAACGCGTCGGCACGCTGTGGCCGAGCTTTTCGCAGTCAGCCTTATTCGACAGGAAGTCGTAGACGTAGACCTGATTGACGGTGCGCTCAGAGCGCAGCAGTTCACCCGTCGTGCCATGATAGACGCGAACGATGTTGTGGCTGTAGTGCGGCGACGTGACATTCTCGACCTCGCCTGTCGCAGACAGGGCAAAGTTGTTCTTCCAGCGAACCTTGAGATCTGTGCCGGTGAAGTTGAGGCTGGTCGGATCATCTACCAGCTCGAGATCGGTTACGGTCGGCGCAGGATAGCCTTCAGGACCGGCCGCGTCATATTCAATGGTGGCCGCTTCGGACATTATGCCGGTGTAGCCAACGGTCTGGACGTAGAACTTGTAGATGCCGCCTGTCGTGGTCAGCAGCTCCATGAACGAGCCGGAGGTCGTGCCCAGCGTAAAGCTCTCACCATCAGGCGTATCGACAGCGACAATGAAGCCGCGCGCCAGGAAGCTTTCCGGAGCGGTCCACGAGAGGGTCAGGGAGTGATAGTTCTGCCCGCCCGAGATATAGCCAGTCTCACGAACAAGAAGGTTCGACGGCGGAACAGCAGTCTTTGACGGGCGCTCGTAAGGAAGAGGCTCGAAAATAATACCCTCTTCAACGCGGGCATACTTCTGCGGATCATGGAACAGCGCCGTGATCTTGAAGACGTTGGTTTCGGCCTCCTCAACAGTCAGGACGCGGTAGAGACGCGGCGCAATGTCAGTGCCGACGATCGTCCACAGCGCATCGGGATTGGCCGTCTTGCTGTAAGCGGAAGACACGCGCACCGTGCGCTCATCCAGGAAAGCCAGAATAGGCTTCGTCTCGATTGAGCCATCAGGGAACGTCAGCATCAGCTGATAGGTCTGCCCTTCATTCCACTCGAAGTCATAGTCGAGCTCGATCTGGAGAGCCTTGTGCGAGACGATGCGGCCGCCGGAGCGGACGTTGGACTTGCGAGGATCCGAGACAGCGATGATCTCACCAGGCTTCAGCTCGGCATGATCCCACGCGGCAGAGTAGGTCAGCGTGTCGGTTTCGTGCTGTTCGGTGTCGATGACCCACTTGCCATGGCGATGTGCCAGGCCGCGCGAGGTGCAGCCTGTGAGCTGGAGGCTCTTGTCACGCCAGCCATACTTGTGCAGCAACGTGCTATCGATGACGACTTCGGTGTCAGCGCGATAGAAATCGTCGGGGTTGTTCCACTTGATCATGACGACCGAATGGCGCGCCTTCAGCGCTGTGCCGCCATATTCGAAGTCGCCACCGATGACGTTCGCAGGCGTGACAAGGCGCACAGGGTCGGCAGGCATATCGGCGGTCGCGTAGACCTGGCCCATTGCCCAATAACCCATGCCGCGCCACGCCTTCGTGATCGACTGGAGAACGAAGAAGGCTTCATCCTTGGTGTTGATGACGCCATTGAACGTGAAGCGCGGCTCCAAGATATCGTCGCCGGTGTCACCGTTCTTGTAGCCGCTCTTGACGGGCTGATCGCAATACTGCGCGATGGTGTAGAGCGACCACTTGTCCACGATCTCAGGCTTGATGAACTCGCCGAGGCCGTAGCGGTCATTGATGAGGAGATCGTAGAACACCCAGGCCGGATTGTTCGTCCAGGCGATCTTCCAGGTGCCGTCCCAGATGCCCATGTAGACACGGTTTTCCGGGTCGTAGTTCGAAGGCACGTTAACAAGCAGACCCTTGACGTGGTAGGCACGAGGCGGAATGCTCGAGCCCATTTCCTCGGCATTGCCCTCGATCGCGATGGCAGCGGTGTGGGGATAGATGAACTTGCCCTCGACGAGGGTGATGTAGCCTTCCCAGAAGGTGTCGTTCTGGAGCTTGTCGTCGGTGCTGTCGGGTGTGATGCGGCGAACAGCAACGTCCCAGGGCGCGCCACCGGCAGGCAGAGGAATGCGGTGCGCAAGCTGGGACGGCGACAGGGCCTTCTCGTTGTCGAGCGAATGCACCAGCACTTCCTGCCAGGTGCCGTTGTAGGCGCGGACATCGATGGCGTAGGAGACCGAGGTAGACTTCAGGCCGCCCTTGTCATCCTGGCGCACAAGCGAGGGAATACGCATGATGATGCGGACTGCATCAACGTTCTCGTCAACGATGGTGCGCACTGTGCGACCGAGTGCTGAACGGACCTGAACTTCGACGCTGGTCGGGCTCTCGACGGCGTTGTGACCATTGAAGTAGCCCTCATCCGGCAGACCGACGTGCTGGGTCCAGGTGACTTCCTTGAAATTGTAGGTGCCGTCGTCATTGAGCAGGCGCGTCTGGTCGAAGAAGATGGACTTCTCGCCATTCACGAGACCATGGATCGGACCCTCGGAGATCGCCTCGATGATATTGAAGCGGGCACGCGAGCGCAGCGTGTTCTTGTCATTGGACGCGCCACCGCCGCCACCCTTGCCACCGCCGCCACGACCCGAGATCCGGATCGGCTGTGCATGGACGAGTTCGTTGGTTGCGAGCGCTGTGCCGCCGTGAAAGTCGATCACTTCTTGCCTCCGGAGCCTACAGAGCCGCCACCAGAGCCGGTCACTGCGATACGTTCGATATCGACGCCGCCTGAAATCAGGTGGCCGCCGGTGATGACCTCGCCGTAGACGAGAGGAACAGGGTTGCCCTGGTCATGCGTGTTTCCGGGTCCGGACGTTGTGAAGGAGGTCGAGCCGTCTTCCTCTTCGGCCTTCTCTTCAGGCGTCAGCAGGGATGAGACGCCAGCCAGCGCAACAGCGGCGCCAAACATGGCAACCTGCGTGCCTGTGATGCCGCCGAGCAGACCGCCAGAACCGATCGCAGCGGACAGGCCAGCACCAGCAGTCAGCGCGAACGCTGCGCCGATGAGAACCACGCCGAGGATGACCTTGAGCAGACCGCCGCGCTTGGAGCCGGCGATGAAGGGGACGATATGAAGATCACCCTTTCGACCGAGATTGAAGGCAGCGATCTGACCTTCATCGAGGTCCATGCCGCGATCGACATCATCACCACGCACGATGTGCCAGGCACCGTCGCGGATATCCTTCATGAAGGTCGGGAAATTGGCAGACAGCGCGCGGATAGCTTCGCCGGCCGTGTTGACCTCGAGGCTGAATTCTTCGCCGTATGTCTTTGCCAGTGCGCCGTGAAGGATGATCTTACGCATCAGCAGGCACTCCAGCGTAGCGGAGCCACATGCCGGCCTGACGACCCCAGACACCAGCAGGCTCGCGGCGCGAGAGGCGCTGCGGCAGATGATGAACGATGAGGTCGTTACCGACGAGAACGCCGCCATGGTTGAACTTCGGCGAGCGGATCTTCATCAGCCAGACATCGCCAGGCTTGGGCTCCTTGGTCTCAACGAAACCAGCCTTGGCGAAATTCTCTATGTAGAGGTCGCTGTCGCCTTCCCACCAGGCATCTTCGCGAGGCATGTGCATCAGTTCGATGGGCTCATAAGGCCAGCCCGGAATGCCCTGCTCTGCGAGCTTGTCCTTACCGAGCGCGTAAACGTCCTTGATGACCGCGTAGCAGTCCGTGACGCCGTGCATGAAGGAGCGGCCGACGATGTCAGGGATTGGCGTGTCGCCACCCCACACAACGGGCTCATTGGAGACACGTTCGTCGTCAAGCGCGAAGATCGCCCACGCCTTGCCGGTCAGCACCTGGCCTTCCATGTCAGCCTTGGACGGATAGAACGGACCATCAGGATGCGAATGGACAACCATTTCGACCTGCTTGGAGAACTTGGCGTAGACCTTTGGATTGATCTCGAATGCGCACAGTCGGCAGCCGCAATCCTTATCGGCCTCGTTATGGCCGTCAGGATCGCTCGCGACGTTTGTGCAGGCGATATACTTGCCGCCTACGATCAGGCCGCAGCTTTCTTCCGGGTAGCAGGCGCGTGCGTGCGTCTTGGCATCGGCAAATGCCAGTGCAAACTTATTCATCAGGAGATCCTCTGGACGCCAGGAAAGCCGCCGAATGGCAGCGGATTGGAGCGACCGAAGCGCGCACGGCAGCACCCAAGACGGCGCGAAGGCACGTCGAGAGCGGGATTGCTTACGGGCTGATCGTTGATGTCGAAGGACTGAGAGCCGGCGTAGGGGCACTGAGCCTTGGAATAGTCGAAGTTGCCTGTTGAGCCGTTGTAGAAGCGGTAGCGCCACAGGCAGGTGTTGCGAATGATTGTGCGGCCGGGAAGCGTCTTGCCTTCCTGGTCGATCGAAGCTGAGAGCTCCCACTCCACGAAGACGCCGTTTTCGGAGGTCTTGCGCTCAAAGCGGAAAATGTCTGGGCCAAAGAATGCTTCCGGGTCAGCATCGGGCTGGCCGTCGAGGAAGCGCGTGTAGGTGCGGATGCGATAGAGCGTGCAGCCGAGCAGCTCGCCATAGGTGGAGACCAGAGCCTGAGCCATGCCGTCGATGTTGGAAACACGAATGATGGGCGTCGGTAGAGCGCCAACGCCAGACGTTTCGAGCCCTTCGAACTGCACGTCGATTGGCTGATATTCGACATCGCCGAATGATACGGGGCCATCGTTCTGGCTGCCCATGACGAAGTGCATCAGCGGTCCACCCATCGGCGTCGTGTCGAGGGTGAACAGGCTGACGATACCTGATGGGGATAAGCTCTGGGCTTCAGACTGGATCAAAATTGGGCCTCATGATTGAAACCCAATTGTAAGTAAACACTTACTTACATGCAATGGAGAAAATAAGTATTTACTTACTTCTGATTTGTGAATGACTGGATGAAGGTCGCCTTGACGCTCCAAAGACCTTCGTCGGTGTCAAACTCCCACTCCTTGCACGTCCACTTCACCGCCGAGGTGTTGCCGAACGCCTTGTAGTAGAACGGCTTGTTGCCCATCATTCGCTCAAAGAAGCCGGTGATCTCCTCCATCTGCTCGGTCGTCAGAACGTCCCAGGTGAGCGAGACAGACTTCTTGATGTGGTTGATGCCCTTCGGGGTTGACTGCGAATAGCCATCCCCGAATTCGGCTTCCCAAAGGTTGACCGTAGGCTTGTGACCGGTTCCAGGCGAGGGACCGATCGGTGGTTCAAAGGTTGGCAATGCCATTATCGGCTCCTCGAGTTTGCAAAGTTGCCCGGACGGCTCTGCTTGCGCATTTCATCGGCAATCTTTCCGGAGATCATTCCGTCGAACTGCTTTGCCATCTTGTTTGCCAGGTCGTTGTTCTGTTCTGGCGTGCCACCGGACGCGTTGACCGTGACCGGAGCGTTGACCATGACCGACTGGTTCTGCATGAAGCCGCCCATTGCGCCCATCTGCTCAGGGGTGAAGACGCCCTCGCCCTTCTGCGCGATGATCGGAACTTCAGACGGAAGCAGGCCACCCCCGATGATGCCGCCGGTGTGGAACTTCGGTGCATTGAGGAACGCAGCGCCGGTGGCGAACTTGTGAGCGCCCGTGCCGGAGCCTACGAGGCCGCCGGTGTGGCGCGTCGGAACCAGGCCACCCTTCTTGCCGCCGGTCGCAACCGTCGTTGCAGCCTTCTTGAGGCCACCGCCGCTACCCTTGGAGCTGGTAGCACCGCCCTTACCCTGCATCATCGTGGACATCATATACTTGACGCCCATGTTCACGACGTCCTTCAGGATGCCGTTGATGACAGACTTGAGATCGCCGGTGCCCATGATGAGGTCGGTGATGCCACCGGCCATGGAGTCCATCCACTTGGCGGATGCCTGGGCCATCTGTCCCTGGATATCGCGCCACTCGGTCATCTGCTTCTGAAGAGGCGAGCTTTCCTGAGCATACTTGGCGCGAACGGCAGCCTTGGCGGCTTCGAAGTCTTCAGTGATCTGGAGCGTGGACTGACCGGTCGCCTGCGCGTTCTGGATCGCAGCCTGCTGGAGACGATCAAGTTCGGCCAGTTCACGGTCACGCATGACGGCACGCGCCTGGGTCTGCGTCATCAGGCCAGTCTGGATCTCGCGCGTCTGGGCGTTCATGGCTGCGCGCTGCGTGGTCTGATCGAGCGTGGTGCGCTCATTCAGGGCCGCTGCCTTGTAGGCCAGCGCTTCGCGATAGGCAGCTGTGTCTTCGCCGTATGCAGCCTTGACGTTGTCGAGGTAGCTGTCGAGCTGGGTGCGCAGTGAACGCAGCGCAGAGCTTTCGGGCTTGTAGTCGGGATTTGCGGCCAGCTTCTGCTGCTCGGCGATCTGACGGTTGATCTCGAGGCGGTCTTCGGCAAGCTTTTCCAGATCGCGCTCGGAAGCCTTCTTGGACTTCGTCTTGTCGGCCATCTGGGTTTCGATGCGGTCAAGCTCGCGCATAGCGGCAAGCAGCGGCTGGTATTCAGCAGCGCTGACGCTGCGGTTCTTACCGAGGCTGCCGGACGTGATATCGTTGACCAGCTGGGCTTCGTTCTTGCCGAGCTTTTCAGTCTCAGCAGAGACCGCCTTGGTCTTCTCCGCGATCTTGTTGAGGTAATCGACGCGCTTCTGCTCATCGAGGCCGGTGTTGGCGGCATCTTCGCGGGTCTTGAGGTCTTCGACTTCCTTACGGACGCGCGCCGTCGCCGCAGCACGATCTTCGATCAGCGCGTTCTGGGCAGCCAGTGTTGCTTCGCTGTTATACGTCGGTAGCGCAGGCAGACCGAGACCAGCGCCCGGATGCGGCTGAGAAGCAGGTGCAGCAGACTGCTTGCTGTTCTGAACGCCGCCCTTCCACTCGAAGTGCATGGCGTCCTTGACTGACTTCCAGTCGCCACCCCAGGACAGACCCCACTTGGCGGCCATTTCACGAATGTTGGCAGGCATATCCGTGATGAGGTTCTTACCCATCGGGTTCTTGCCGGGATTGATGTCGATCGCGTTGCCGAAAGCGTGCTCGGACAGCGTGGTGCCGCCGCGCTTGTTGCGCACGTTGTGACCACCAAGACTGTTGATCTTGTAGCCAGAGCCTACCAGGTCATCGAGGAAACCCTTGAATGCTTCAGCAGCTGCCTTGTGAACCTGCACGGTCATGCCATTTGCGGCCATGATCGACGTGATGTTCTGTTCCTTCCAGCCGGCCTGGCGCGGATCGCCGAACTGGCCCATGTTCTTGGACATGAGATTGGATCCGGAGGTCGGCATTCCGGAGAAGCCCATCATGCCCTGGATCGCGCTCTGGAAGTTGCCATTCAGGTTCGTCGGCATACCGGCGCCGATCTGGCTGAAGTCCAGACCACTCAGCGCAGTGCCGATCTCACCCAGCGTATCGCGCAGGGTGACAAGCTTACCCGTCGTTGCGTCAATGCTGGCGCCAGTCTGGGTGCCGAAGGTGTTCTCGCGGCTGACTGTGCCGATCTGATTGAGCGTCGTGCCCTGCAAGTCGAGCGCGGACGTAACGTCCATGACAGCTTCACGGATCTTGTCGATAGGACCGAGGCCGGGATAGAAGCCTTCCTCGAGCTTGAGGAGAAGCTCCTCCGTTTCGGTCATTTCGTCGCCGCCGGCCTGGCGCTTCTTCAGCTCGAATTCCTTGTTCAGGATATTCTGGCGAACGGTGGCGATATCCTGGATGGCCTTCTTTTCGCCCTTCATCAGAGCGTCGAGGACTTCCTTCTCTGTCGCCGCTGCCATCAGCGATGCGTGCAGATCCTTGGTTGCCTGTGTCGCGCCTTCGATCTGGCCGTAATCACCGCGCTGGATCTGCTGCCACATCACAGCTGCGCCGCCGGAGACGCCCGACATTTCAGCCTTCAGCTTGACGACATCATCCTGAAGGCTTTCGAGGTTCTGACCGCCCTTCTTGACCGCAGCGTCATCGTTAACGGGCTTCATGGTGAGAGGCACGCCGGTCGGCAGGGTCAGATTGCGATAGTTGTCAGCCTCAGCCAGGTAGCGGGCCTGGACACGGCCGATCTGGGCGTCGAGGATCCGCTGTTCGTTGGCAGCGGCAGTCTTGCGCTTTTCCTTGAGAGCTGTCTCTTCCTTCAGGTAGATATCCTGAAGCTCCTTGGACTGCTGCTGCGCGATCTCCAGGATCCGCTTCTTTCGGTTCTCCTGAACATCAACGTCGCTCTTGCTGTCCTTGGCACGGTCGGCCTGAAGCTTGTTAAAATGCTCCTCGGCATTCATCTGCGCTTCGCGGTAGCGGTTCTGGGCCGCTTCGACATCGTTCTCGATGCGACGGTCCATTGCGGAGATTGCCTTTTCCTCTTCCTGCTTTGCGGCAGAGAGATAGAGACCAGCGCGGTCAGCGCGAACCTGGGCCAGCTCCTTCTGGAGTTCCTTGGTCTGCTCTACGCGGTCGTAGCGGCTCATCGTGCGGCCGGAGTTCTGAACGCGACGAAGGCGCTCCTCGAGCTGCTTTTCGTAAGCTTCCGACATGCGCTTGACTTCATCGCGCGTGGCATTGCCGTAGTTCTTGACCTCTTCGTAGCCCTCCTTCACCTTGTTGGAGAACCAGCCGAAGTAGTTGCCGGCCGTGTAGACGGCGATGCCGATTGCAGCGACCCAGGGAGCGACCGCTGCAAAGCCCGTCGCTAGCGCAGACAGGCCGAGAGAGCCCGCACGCAGACCCGCAGACAGGCGCACAAGCGCAGGTGCGCCCGAGTTGACGGTCAGTGTGTAGAAGCTATGGGCAGCTGCTGCGGCCTGTGCCTGAGCTGCTACCCCTACGAATGATGCGCGCAGGGTGCCGATCGCAGACGTGAAAGTCCCAATACCGCGAATGACAGCCATGCCGCCGAATGCGACAGCTCCGGCGACTGCAAGATCCTGAAGCAGGTGACGCATTTCAAACAGGACCGAGACGGTCGAGCGGATCCAGCCGATGGTGGTAGAGAGCCCCTGTCCCATCTGGGTCGCGAACTTGTTGGCGCTGTCAGACTGCAGGAACTGATTGATCTCGATGAGCTGCGTCTTGACCTGATCGAAGAAGCCTCGGCCGCCTTCGTTGGTCGCAAGATTCTGCAGGTTCGTATAGAGCTGCGACACCTGACCGGAGAACGTCTGCATCATACGCTGGGCAGCGCCGCCATAGGAGCGCTCGAGCTCCTGATAGAAGCCGTCAAGCGAGCGCTTGCTTTCGACACGACCGGTCGAGATCGCCTTGGTCAGCTCTGCAATGGAAACACCCATGGAACGCGCCATGAGCTGCATGGCCGCAGGCATGGATTCGCCGAGCTGCTGACGCATTTCTTCCATCTGGATGACGGACTTACCCGACATCTGGGTGATACCCATGACGACACGGTTGAACGCCTGATCGTCGCCACCGAAGGACGCGATACCGTCAGCCAGGGCGCGCAGGGATCCATTCATAGGATCGGTGCCCGTAACCTTCAGCTTTACGAATGCGTTGGTGATAGTGCTCATCGCGAACGGCATCTGCTTTGCCTGCTCGCGGAGATAATTGACGCTACGTGTGGCATCCGCGAACGGATCCTTGGCCGTAGACATGGCCTTCATCTGATAGGTCAGGCGCTCCATTTCGGCGTTGACCTTGATGATCTGACCGACGAAGCCGTTCGATACCTGAGAGATCGCGCCGATACCCATCGACACCAGACCGGTGACAATCGACACGTCGCGCAAAGTGGAGAGGAAGCCCTTGGTGGCGCCGTCAGCCTTCGCCATACCAGTGACGATCGAGCCACTATGTGAGGCCAGAGCGGCAAGCCGAGGATTGGTTCGGATGAGCTGCTGGTTAAACTCGTTGACGCTCTGGCCGGCGCGCAGCATTCCGGTCGTAAACGAACCGTCGGCCAGCTGGAGTTCAACGCGAATAGTGCTCATTTAAACCAATCCTAAGTATGTGTTTACTTACATCACGCGGCCGCTAGAAACGCGAGCCTTCAGTGCCTGTAGACCCGCCCTATCGAACTCAGGATCAAGACCGGTGTCAGGATCGACCACGAGCACCTTTGGCGTGTGGGGCTTCCAGACGTAGACCTGACCAACAGTCTTCACGAGCTTCTCGCTGACCATCTTGTAGCCCTCCTGGGAGGTCACGGAGGCCAGCATTTCCATCTGATTGAGGCGATCGGCCGCCTCAATCCTGTCGATCTGGTTGGCGAGGAACCAGAAGCGCTTCACACTGAGCGCCATGAGATCGTTGACGGACATTCCGTAGACCTGAAGGCACTTGGCAAACAGGTATCCGATGTCCAGTTCGACTAGCTCGCCGGCTGGACGTTTCCCGAGGCGTTTGCGTCCGCGACTTCCTGTTCGTCAGTCGAAACCACTTCACCGTTCACGCCACGGGCGATCTCGGAGAGGTTCTGGATCTGCGACAGTGTCCACTTGCGCACCTGGTCTTCAGTGAGCGTCGGGAATGCGCGAGTGATGATTCCCACGCCTACTTCAATCTCCGCGATCGGGGATGCGTCCAGGCCAAGTGCCTCGACTGCCTTCATGTTCTGGATGAAGGTTTCGACCGTGGCCTCTGCCATCGGATGCTTCACGCCGTCGATAACGACGATGACGAGGGGTTCCTTAACGAGGCTGTCGAAATTGATAATCTTGGTCATGGGACACTCTTTCACTGAGAGGAGTTATTTGGAAAAAGAAGGCCGACGCCCGTGGATGGGTCGCCGGCCAGCTGGAGGGAACTTTGAACCGCTATTAGGCGGTGGCAGTTACGTCGCCGACCACGAAGAGGCTGGCATCTGCGCCAGCGTAGCCCTTGAAGACGGAGTTGAAGACGCGCTCGTTGTCGAACTGGTAGGCGAAGTTCATCGCACCAGGGCACATCGCGCGCAGGATGGTGAAGTCGTCTTCGCCGTTTGTGCCCTTGGGGCGCAGGACGAGAGTCTTCGCAAGCTTCAGGAGCGACGTGTTAACGCCGGTGGAGACAGCAACCTTTGCCTTCGTGCTATCGACGCCGCCGGTGAGCGGAACAGTCGTAACGTTGGCGGCAGTGGCAACAGTCTTGGCGATCGGGCCGTTATGATCCGCACCGCGGTTCTTGCCAGTGATCGTGACCACGGGGCCAACAGCAACAGCCGTGTAGGAGATAACCGAAGCGTTGATCTTGATCGCAAGCGCAGCAGCAGCCGCAGCGATCGTCGCCGGAATGTCCATGTCGTTGATCGTGACGGGCACGGTCTTGAACGTAAAGTCCACGCCAGCGATCGTCACCTTGTCGCCGTTGACAGGGGCAGCAGTGGAAAACGTGACAGAGCCAGAAGCCTTTGCGCCGTCCGAAACGAGTTCGGAGCCAGGCATAATGGCAACCAGGTTGTCGAGGGTCGTTTCAGCGAGCGGAACAGTCGCCTGGACCGTGCGGCCGGTAATGATTTCATCGATAGGGGTGTCGCCCAGCTGATCGACGGTTACTTCGTGCGTGGACGTGGCAACTTCAACTTCGACGCCGCCCTTGGTGAAACCAAGGTCAACTCCGTCGAAAAGAACGCTGCACACGCCGAGCTTTACGTTCTCGGTGGACGAGGCCATGCGGTATCTCCTTTGATGCGCATCATTCAGAATGAACGATGTAAGTAAGCATTTACTTACAATAACGCATTTAGGCTTGACATAGCAACCTAAAAAGTAAGTGTTTACTTACAACTAGATCACTGCTTCCAGGCGGGAACGATCCCGAATGCCGTGGTGAAGTGCTGCGACCACTCCAGGCCGTTACCCTCGAGACGCGGAAAGCGGATCGGGTAGGTCTGAGGGTAGAAGACATTGATGTGCGCCGGGCCGCGCTCATCGGTCGCCTCGTAACGCTCCGGGCTCTCAACGATCAGTGCCTTACAGACTGCGTTCGCCAAAGCTTCACCATCGACAGGGTCGGTATGGCGCGTGATGATCTGGAGCGGCGTCTTATGCCATCCCTCGATGAACGGGTCGATGTCGATACCCTGAAGCGGCGTGCGCATCATAACACCGACGACGCATTCACCAGGCATGTCGTTGAAGAACAGGGACTCGCCGGTTGTGACGAGACCTGCGGCGGCCAGCTTCTTGCCGAGAATGTCGAAAATCATGTGGTGGTCTCCTCAAGGATAATCTGATCTATGGTCGAAATCATCTGCGGCTGGATCTTCTTCTGCTCGGCCATCGCGGCGCGCGTGAGAAACCCGGAGCCGATCCGATACTTTGGATACTGGCGCATCTTCTTGCGCGTCTCCTTGCCGGGGCCATTCACGCGAATGACGTTCTCGTAATTCTCATGGATCAGGACCGCATACTGGTTCACATCGATCGGGCCGTTCTCACCCGTTTCGTTGCCATCAGGCGAGATCCCGATATCAATCTGCAGCCGCCCACGGTCGCCATAGCTGGAGAGCTGCTTAATGGCGTTCTCCAGGTTGCCCCAATCGCGCGGTGCCTGGATCTTGGCGACCCTGACAATCTCGTCGGCAGACTTGTGCATAACCTTGCGCGCGGCTTCTGGCACTCTGGTCGCCAGATTGCGCAGCTCGATCTTCACCTTCTGGAAATTGGTGGCGCGAATGTTGCCCTTCATGCCGGCACGATCTCCATTGAGCACTCAAAGTGATCCACGCCGCCCATGACCGAGCGACGGGTGTGCTTGGACTGGATCCGGTAGGTGATGTTGTCGAACTGGAAGCGGTCGCCAATTCCAATCGTGATGAGCGGCGAGACGAGGATCTTGGCGCGCATTGTTGCGATTTCATCGGCGGCTCCGCGTGAGGCAGAGCTATCGGCGCGCACGTTGGTCTTCTGCGAACCGACATCGAGGTTCACAGCGCCGAACGGGCAGTCCATCGGTTCGCCATAGATTTCACGAGCATGAACGTCGCGGCCGGTCAGCCGGGAGAGCTTGCCGATCTGGTTAGGCTGAAACATCGAGAACTCCCAAATAGGCGTTGGAATTAGGGTGGAAGAGACCGACGCGAATGTCCGAATACGAGGTGCCCTGCCCGTCCAGCCAAATCGTATCGACGTGGATCTCGACACCCTCTTCGAGCTTGAGGACGGCAGCCTGGTTGAGCCCGTGGTCGGCGATCGTCATCAGGGTCGTTTCGTTGTGAACCGACAGCATTGTCTGACGCCACAGCCCGCGAATGAACTTGGCAGACGGCGTGCGATGCGAGCGGCGATCGGTGAAAGCGAAGTTGACGGCTTCATCCGTAGTCATGCGCCAGGTCACGACGGCGGCTCGGGTGTTTAGTCGGCGTGTTCGGGCCAGCATCGACACATCAAGCACTGCCCGCTGAAGCGTCTGACGAATGTTTGCAATGTCGCGATTGATCTGAGCGACAATCTCATCGCGGATATAGCGCTGAGACTCGCTGAGGTGCGTCTGGGCGTCGATCGCGAGCAAATCGTCGTCACTGTCAGCAATTTTGCGCTTTGCGAGCCCCTGAGCTTCTACAGCGATTTCGTGAAGCTGGGATGCGATCGCATCGCCTTCACTGTCAAGATAGCTCTGGGCGATCTGATAGGCCTCGGCGACGACAGCCTGGATCTGACCACCGGTGCCAAAGTCGGGCGACGATAGCGCACGGCTGTAGAGGTGCTGCCAGGCATCCGTCAGATGCCTGTAGCGCTCGGCCGCCTGGTCGGCGTAATGGGAGAGGGTGTAAGGGATCAAGCGCGCACAGTCCTCATGTTGAAATAGACGTGGCCGACAAGCGCCTGCAAGGTCTGTGACGACACGCCGTAATCGACGCGACCGGCGCGCAGCGTGACAGAGCTCTCACCGATGGTCTCGGTGACAATGCCGGAACGATGCTTCTGACCGACGGTGTCGCCCTGGAGCATTTCATTGGCTTCCATGAACTGTGCCCGGCGCAGTGCCTTCTTGAACTTGGTCGGGAAGCCGGAATAGAGTTCAGCCGTAACCTCCTCCCACCCATCGCGGGTGATGATCTGCTCTTCGAGGATCTCGCGTGGCGCGACAGAGTTCCAGTCGGGACGCCAGCCGGTGCTAGACAGAGCGCTGTTGGGACCATAGATGGTGAACTTCATCGGGATCTGCGTGACGCGGCGGAATGCTTCAACAAGGGCTGCCTTGCGCTGATCTTCGGATGCTGTGAGCCAGCCGGTGACATTGGGCACATCAAGCGCCTGGATTTCAGCAGCCTCGTAGGACTGGAAGGTGTTCGTCATAATCTCGAGCCGCTGTTCGGACTCGATGACGTAGGAGTGCGCCCGGCGGATAGATCCAGCGGGCGTCACCAATTCGATACGCAGGATGCGCGCGGCGCGAAGTTCACCATCCGGAAGGCTGTTGAGCGCAGCCGGCACAATGACCGTCTGAGAGGTGGCGTCAGGCATCAGCTCGAGAGAACCGAAGTCCTCAAGCACTGTGTCCTCACCATCATACAGAACGGCGTTGACGGCCGTCGGGGTAACGGCCGCTCCATTCAGATCGGTGAAGTTGACGATCACCTCGACGCTGTAGTCCTCTGGATAGAACTTCAAGAGATTACTCCTCGGAAACAGCGGCCGACAGATCGCCGGTAGCGGCTGCCTTCAGCTTGGCATTGAGAGCTGCTGCTGCCTTGGACGTGGCAGGTGAGACGACTTCATCGACTTCCTCTTCGGGAACAGGCGGAAGCTCGGGAGTGATGATCTCGGCTTCAGGTGCCTTGGCCGGCAGCTCGGCGACAGGTGCAGTTGTCTTGAGCTTCTCAACCTCTGCCTCTGCCTTCTCGGACAAGCGGCGGTCCCGCGCAGCGACAGACTTCTCCTGAGCGTCGAGGATCATTTCGATCAGCGTCGGGATCGACCGGTGCTTGACATTCCACTTGGAGCCGATCTCGCGCAGACCCTTGATGCCTGACTTCTCTGCCAGCGCCTCGAGCGTTGCACGGGTTTCAAGCGGAGGAAGCTTCTTGGAAGAGGCGACCACGTTGTCGGAGATCTCCTTGGCCTTCTCAGCCTCGGTCTGACGTGCCAAGCCATCCATCTTGGGCGCACGCTCCTGGGTATCGACCAAAAGACGATACTGAGCGCCAGCAGGTGTCTCACTGCCGTCGGCGTCGATCTCGATGAACTCCATTGATGCGGCCATGCGGTCGCGGATATGACGCGGCAAGAATTCATCAGATACGCCGTCCGTAAAACGGACAGGTCCAAGAACGCCGGTGTAACCAGCCATGCGCGACGTTGCGACCTTGAGCTTCTTCATTTCCATATTAGGTTCTCCTTATGCGGCGTCTTCGTAAGACGCGCGCAGGGTTTCGAGGTGATTGGAGTTGGCCGCTGCCATAGCGTCGGCAACAGGCTTGTTAGGGTGCGTTCCGTCGTCGCACGGCTTGCCGATGTCACCGCGCCAGATATCCGTGCGGGTCGCGTCAGCCTGGGCCGCGCTCAGATCGCGGAAGGCGTCGAGGTTGTCGTTTGCTGCGACCTGCGCTGCGCACCATGCGTTTGCAGGGTCACGCCAGTTACCGCCCTTTTCGAAGCCAGGACGCGGTGTCTGATTTGCAGTGGTGACCCAGCCATCAGTGGAGTTGGACTTGACCGAGAGAGCGTAATGCTCCTGCCAGACGATGTTCGGCGTGCGCAGTGCCCAAATCTGATCCCAGCGGATCTGCGTGTTTTCGCGGGTCTCGTTGGTCGAGAAGTCGTTACCGCCGTGACCGGACAGAAGATGCGTGGCGAACTGATACATGACGCGACGCTTGGCAGAGTTGGCGAGGAAGGACTTCGCCGTCTCGCCAGACTTTGCCAAGTGCAGGCGAGCAATCTTCTTACCGAAGACATTGGCGAGCATCTTGCGCATGTAACCGCCGGAGCCGTTGAGACCATCACCGTAACCATCGCCAACGCCGTTTTCGATCGACGCGCCGAGCGTGATGACGGCCATCATCTTCTTGGTCGGGCGACCGAGGAATGCGAGCGGGAACCAGAGGTGGGCCTGCGCAGACCAGCCACCAGTCGTGGTCATTTCACCAGTCGCATCGAGCTGAGAAGGTGCAGATGCAGAGCCTGCGAAGAAGCGTTCACCAGTGATCGCCGTTGTGCTGGTAACGGACTGATGAAACATGGTGGACGCGCCGACGGCATACTGGCGTTCAGCGCGCAGCCAGAACTCGGTATTTGGCGCAAAGAATTCCAGGCCGAACTGAGCCGGATAGATCGGGTCTGACATATAGCAAGGATCACCAGCCGGGACGATGCCGTCACGCAAGCCAGAGAACGTCACCTGGACGGAAACACCGTAGATCTCGACGTTACAGCGGATGATGTGGCCGTTGGCAGCGTCACGCTCGATGCAGGTCCAGAAGTTCGCAGAGGTAGCGGTGTCTACAAAGTAGCCCGCAAAGCAGACGCGCAATTCGGTGAGCGGCTGGGTGCCGGTGTAATGGCGAGTGCGTGCGGTCTGCTTCAGATTGGCAGCCGTGCGTGCGCCACTCTCTAGCGCCATCAGTTCACCGCGAGACGATGCGATCTGCAACGGGTAAATCACAGGCGCGGGCGGCTCGATTGGTGGGTCAATAGGCGGGTCAATCGGAGGCGTAATGACGCTTCCGATTGCAGCTACCGATGCGAGGAGCAAGCCAAGCAGCTTCATATTAGGCGGTCCTGCCGACGAGCTGGAACTTGCCATCCGGGAAGCGAATGAGCGTCAGAACCGACAGGCGCTTTTCAGACTTGAACTTGCCATCGATCTCTTCAAGAACGGCGTCCTGTCCTGCAATCACTTCAACCTGATCTTCACCACCTTGGCGAAGCGCGCACTGGAAGGCCGCCGGAAGCGAAGCTGGCACCGTAATCTTCGTGCCAACCTGGAAATCGAGGATCATGCCGAAGTCAGCGATGCTGAGGTCATGAGTCAGGGTGTCAATCGTCTTGACACGAGCGCTGTCTGCACCTTCAGCAATACCACCGACAGAGCGCGGCCAGTCTGTATCCGGCAGGCTGATGGTAGTCTTGCGATGAAAGGAACCAGCCGGGCCGGAGACGGCACCAGAGGCATTGCACAGCATCGTGCCCTCGAGCTGGGCTGCGAACTTGTCGGCGACTGCTATTGGAAGGTTCTTGACGGAGACGCCGTTCTTGAAATCGACACCTCGGAAGTTCTTACCGGGAAGCTGCCCGGTCAGGTTGGCGAAACTCGCCTTCGTAAGCTTGATGTAGGGCATGTCTTCTCCAGAAAATGAAAAATGGGCAGGAATTGCTTCCTGCCCACTATACGTAAGTAAATGTTTACTTACAAGATTAGATCTGAATACCCTTCAGTCTCGCAACGGCGTGGGTCGCACGCAGAGCCGCACCACAATACCACTTAACGCGCCAGCGATTGCTGTCCTTGTTGAAGTGAGTGCCGATTTCCTCAAGGCGAATACCAGCTGCGTCACCAGCCCACAGACCGTGGAAGCCATCGACTTCGTTGGCGCGAACCGCGTAGATGGAAGTCGTCTTGGTGTTCGTGCCCTGGACTTCAGTCTTTTCGATGTAGTCGTTGATGATGACGGGCGTGCCATCGTAGAAGCGCATTGCACCGCCGAAGTTCTCGACCATCATCATTTCGGCAGTATTGCCGCCATGCAGACGATTGAGTTCGCGGATCACGCGCCAAGTCTCGGAGCGCATCATCAGGAAGTCGGCGCCGAGAGGCACAGCATCCTTGAGTTCGTCAAGAGCGGAGTAGGAAAGAGCAGCACCGTTCACGCCGGCAGAGAGCGTGCGATCAGCAACAGTCAGCTTGCGCAGGCCGTCGAAGGTCTTGGCGTTCGCAGTCGTGTCACCGTTGATCAGAACGTTCTTGAAATCGCGACCGACGGCCTTGATCTTAAACTTCGCCTGGACGGCGATCTGGTCATACATATCCGCCTTAACTTCGGAAATGAACTTGGCGATGTCGAACTGACCAGCCATGATCTTGATCTTGGTGGAGACGTTCTCGACCTTACCAGTCGATTCTTCGATGTCGTCGTAAGGATCGATCCAGCCAGCGCTCGGCAGTTCGAGTTCGCGGGTATAGCTGAACGTGTCGTCCTTGGCCTTCACGAAAGGAACCAGAGCGAAGAATTCGTCCTTGTCGAGGAGTTCCTCGATAATGCCGCGCTGACGGTCATCTTCTGCCAGCTTTGCGGCTTCGGTCATCAGAAGCGGCATACGTGTAGTCTCCTTGTTTATATGCAAATGGCCCGTCTTAGGCCATGTAAGTAAATACTTACTTACAATAGTGCAATGACGGGCAATATAGCAAGGAAAAAAGTAAGCATCCGCTTACATTTTCGCTATAATGGAATTTCGCGGGCGATTAGCCCTGCTTTTCGAAGCTCGCGCGGATGCGATCGACACCAGACAGACCGGTCGTGACCGGCTTAGGCGGCGTCTTGCTCTGGTTCGAATTCGAATTCGAGCCTTCCTTTACCTTCGCCTTCAAAAGAGATTCCTTGTCCGGATCCGCGTCAACAATGCGCTTGAAAGCCTCATCGAATGACAGGGCATTGCCGGAGGCGTCCACAAACTTGGTGCGGTTTGCCTTGCCAGCAGGCTTGTCATAGGCAACGGTCTGGCCGTTCTCGACCTCGAAGTGAGCGCCGTAAAGCTGACGTGCCTTGTTCGGAGTGAGCGTCAAAGAGTCCTTGATAAAGCTCGAGGAGCCAAAATCATTGCCGACAGTCAGGTCGTTGATGGTCGTGTCGCGGGTTCCGAGCTGCTTGGTCAGATCATCGATCTGCTCCTGGAGCGTCTTCACGCCCTTTGCGTGCTCTTCAGCCATCATGGTCTTGACGCGCTCAAAGTCACCGCGAGCTTCAGCAGCGGCAGTCTCAGCGTCCTTTTCCTTCTGGACCAGCTCACGATACTTGGCGACATCAATGCCTTCGTATTCCTTGAGCTTGGCGGAAGCAGCAGCGGCAGCAGCGGTAGCGTCCTTCAGCTTGGTCTTCTTATCCATGACTTCGCGCAGCAGGTCACGCTTTTCAGCGGCCAGGGCAGCGGCGTCCTTACCGGAGTCGGCTGCGAGCGCAGCGGCAGCTTCGGCGTCTTCCAGTTCCTTTGCAGCGCGAGCTTCCTCGGCAGCAGTGTCTTCAGCGGCCTTTGCAGCAGCGGCTTCAGCGGCAGCAACAGCTGCGGCGTCAGGTGTGCCCGTGCCATCTTCAGGCGCGAACATGATCTGTGGCATTCCGGGGATCTTCATCGAGGATGCGCGGTGGCCGACAGCAGGCGTGGACGTAGTGGTCTTCATTTCAGTCTCCTTGACCAGTATCTCGGTCGTTTGCGGGTAGGCGTAGTTCGGGATCGCTCAGTGTCTCGAGCGGGTATTCGGTGTCAGGCGTGCCGGTTACTTGGCAGCGGTCTTGGTCGTTGAGCGTGCCGGGGTCGTGGACGTTACGGAGCCTTGGCGGTTGGGCGCAGCGGGAGACTTGGCGGCGCCGATCGTGGTTGGGGGAAGCAACTCGTCAGTGCCCTCCAGCCACTTGTCGATGTCAGCCTCGAGCTTCTTGCGGATCTCGGCCTTCAGCTGCGGGAAAATCTTGTCGATGACATTGCGCATCTGTTCACGGCGCACCTCGATCGGAGCAACGAGCTTCGCCAGTGCCTCGGCGGTTACAAGCTCATCGTTCAGACCCATGATGTCGAACGTGGACGGATAGGTGACGAGGTTGTCTTCCGGAGGTTCTTCGCCGGCCCATGCGAGCACGGTGCGAACCATCCAGTTCTCGGCGTTCTGGCAGGACTGAGCCTTCGCCAGGAGCAGAGAATTGACCCTCTCGAAATCGTATGCCTTGGCGACACCCGACGAGTTGTCGATGCCGACGGCGTTGTCTTCCTTGGTGCGCTCACCAGCCAGGCCGATGGTGTGGTAGATCTCGTTGATGATCTTATTGATCACCGACAAGATGACGCCTGCCTGCTTGGGATCGGGCGACAGGTATTCTGGCTTTGCAGACCCCTGCCCCGCGTCGTAGGTAAAGATGCGCTTGGTGCCCATTTCGAGCACCTTGTTGAAGGTGTCGTCGCCGGCCTGGACAGCCTGGGTCGGGATCGCAAGCTGCGAGAACGTCTGGTCCTGGATGATCGCATCCAGGTTGGACAGGTAGTTCGCGACCGCGCGGTCGAGGTAGGCGATGTCGTCAATCAGGCCCGACGGGCGATATGTATCTTCCACGATCGTATGATCGGCGAGATAGACCGGGACGAAGCCGAGCGAGTGCTGGCCGTAATCCTGTAGCTCGATGCGTGTCTTTGGAACGCGCTTGCCGCCACGAACGAAATTCTCTGTGGTTGGCACCTCTTCATAAAGGAACCAGCCTTCACGGGTCCAAAGGCGCACGCGCTCGTGCAGCTCACCAGACGAGTAGATCGGATCCTTGTCGTCACGGACAATCTCGCGGATCTTTACCCACAGCAGCTCGCCGTCGCCATCTTCGTCATAGGCATAGTCGAGCAGATCCTTGACCGGAACCGTGTAGGCGTAGATCTGGAACTTCTGCTCCTTGGCCTCGGCGATCGAAACGGCGCGCATGACGGGCTTGTCGTCAGACGAGCCCATGACCTCGACTTCAGCCCGGAAATTGTTATCGACCACGATGCCGCAGCGACCGCCGACCGAATTGGTGACGGATACCAGGCGCATCAGCTGCTCAACGGAAGCGCCACCCTTGGTAGCCTTCTTCCAGAAGCGGTTGACGATATCAGGTGCATCGGAGGTGTTGCGCGTGATCTCGCCCTTGAACAGATACTTCTGAACAAGCTCGACGACTTCGCGGGTGTGATTGAAACGATAGGCGCGCTGGAGGCGCTGTGCGAACTCGCCGTCACCTTCCTTGAAATAGCGGAAGATATTGCTGTCGAACCACTGACGGCCGCCGCGGTGTGCAGCATCCAGAAAGCGCCAATGCGAGATAAGCTCCGCATACGCCGGGTGTCGCCGGTCGTAGAAGCTCCTCAGTTCGTCGTTTTCCGAAATAGCCATCATAATTCCTGTGTTAAGACGCCTATTGTAAGTAAACACTTACTTACAATCAAGCCTAAATCGAGACACCCAGAATGTTGATCTTCTTCATGGGGTGTCGCAGGTCAGAATAATAGCCGAACGCATCTGCTGCGTGCTCAGTCCCGAGCGTCTTATCGACTTCGCGAGAGCCCTCCTTGTAGATGGTCTGCTCGAGGCTATCCACGAACTTCCGGCACTTGGTGCGATCGATGAACAGCCGGATTTCGCCCTCAGCTGTGCGCAACAGGCGATTGACGGAGTTCACGCGGTCCTGAACAGCCGGGTGCTTGCGCTTGAACTGGATATTCTTGAAGCCAGTGTCGCGCAGGATCTCGAGGTTGGTCTCGCCGCGGCCGTTGTTTCGGTTGTCGCCAGCCGGGTCCGGGAAGATCGTGATCTGCTTGAAGTAGCGCCAGTAGCGCTTGGACAGCTCATCGGCAGCCTCCTGCGTATTGGAGCCATACATGACGACCTCATCGACCACCCAGATTTCACCCGACGGCTGCTCCTGGATGATGACGCACGACATCGGGTCAATGTTAAAGTCCATGCCGACGTAGATCGGCAGCTGCGGATTGAACGGGCAATCCTTCAGATGCTCATCACGATCGAACGGGTAGTAGACGCGGCCACTCATGGTCTCGAAGGACGCCTCGAACTCCTGGCGGAAGGAGCGTGGGTCCATGTCGCGACGACGCGCCTCGATTTCCTTGCGCGGGATAAAGGGCGACGAGATCGTCGGAAACTGCCAGCTCATCCATTCATTGGCGACCAGGCGCTTACGGTGGTCGAGGACTTCCTGACCACGCTGACCCAGCATGTAGCGATGATAGAGCCAATTGTAGGACTTTGGCGTGCCAATGAAGATCGCCCGGCCGTTTGTCGTGGCGAGCGTCGGCATGAGAACTTCTTCCCAGGTCTCCTCGCGGATATCCTGAGCCTCATCGATAACGACGAAGTGCAGACCGACACCACGAAGGGAGTCAGGCTTGTCGGCACCCTTCAAGTGGATCCTGGAGCCGTTGACCAGGTGGATCGCCATACGGGTTTCGTTGATCTTCTTGCACCACGCCTTCGGAAGCGAGAGCTTGAGATCATCCCACATAATGTCGCGGGCCATCTGATAGGTCGGAGCCACATACCAGACCAGCTGGGACTTCTTGACCGCGGCTGCCTTGACCAGGGAGATCTTGGATACCTGGGTCTTGCCCCAACGTCGCCCAGCCACGACCACGCGGAAGCGATGGTTGTCGTTCATGACAACCTTCTGCAAGCGGTGGAGCTTGAGGCTATGATTCTTGCCGGGCTCAGCCATTAAGACCCTCGATCTCAATGTCGGCACTTTCAGCCAGCATGTCCTCGACAGTGGAGTCTTCCGGCATTGCGCCGGTCGCCTTGTGGTGGTTCAGAATTTCTTCGTTGGTCAGATCCTCAAGCGTCAGGCTCGGCAGATCTTCCTCGTCGGTGTGGTCATTGGCACGCAGCAGGTTGAGCGCAGCACCGATATTGTCGACCAGGATCTTGTTGAAGCGCTGGACTGCCTTCAGGTCATCATCAACGACCGCCATGGCATTGCCGGCCTTCAGATTGTCGAGCACGATCTTTCGGGCGATCATCGACGCCTGCTTCAGCGCAGCAACGCCGTTCAACCGCGTCTCTTCAATCCAGTCAGCACGCTTGTCCGCGAACCGCTCGATGGCAGCAGCTGTAGACGCCGAGGGTGCGCTTGCAACAGCCGTCTTCGTTGCCGCTGCGACTTCGTGCGCCCGAGAGCCGCGTGTTACTCCAGCCTTCTTAAAACGCCGAGACAGTGCCTGGCGCGAAACACCGTAGGTTTCGGACAGGTCTGTGATTCCGCTTTTACCCAGCTCATACAGTTCACGGATTTCAGCGAAATCAGCATCAGAAAGGCGTGCGCCGTCGCCGGAGCCTTCCTTCGTCTTGTCTTCGCCTTCTGCGTCACTCATTTGATATCCTGTAAGTAAACGTTTACTTATGTTCCCCGGCGTGGTTCTCGCTCATGAAGTGTGCATTCCCGTCCGTTCGTCGTCTATATATAAATACTTACTTACATGATTATAATATAATAGACAACAGATGGACGGGATTAGCTACTCTCCGGACGATACCAGTCGAATGCCAGCAAAGTCGGAACAAGATGGGTAAACCGTCCGGCGTCTCTGCGCTGGAGCATCCCCTGCTCTACCAAAAACCTGACAGAGATCCGGACAGCACCATAGGATGCCTCGTAAGGAATCCTCTCATGAAGATCCTTCGTGGTCAGGTATTCGCCCTCCCCTGCTGCCTTCAAGATCATACCCATCAGGATCTTCTGCTTCTCTGTCCGGCGAGGCTTCACAGCTTGAACCTTTCCGTCGGCGCCTGGCGGTCGAACGCAGTTAGAGGAATGCGCTCCGGCATATCGGTGCGACCCAGATCCGGGTTCTTCCAGATGCCATACATCGGAGAAGCCAGGCTCATTTGCTGAATACCCTTGATCACGTCACGCGCATCCATCGCAGCGACACGGGCATCTGCACGATCGCGGCTCGAGCCTGTGTTCTCCAGCGCGGAGTTCTTCTGGTAGAATTCGCGGGCTGCCTGAGTGAGCGCTTCCGGATTGGGCGAGCCCATGATCTCGGCGACGATCGCTTCAAAATCCTGCGGGCTGGCCTTGAAGTGGGCCCGGAAGAACTTCATGCCGGCGTCGAACTTGTTGGCGTTCATCGGTCGCACGAACTTGAAGCCTGCCTTCTGACCGAACGCATTGAACTTCGACATCGAGGACTGGATCTCAATGAACTGGTGACCATCCATCCGGCCGACCAGGTTCATCATCCGGTAGCCAGCGCCGATGCCACGATACATGGTGTCGATCACGAACCGCGAGACGACGCGGAAGTTGGCGTTGATGTAGTGATAGCGGTTGGTGTTGGTCAGCCTGGTCTCGCCGGAGCCTGGCGCCAGGCGCGGGAATACGATGTGCCGCTCTCGCAGCATTCCCTTCGGCTGACCGATGACCAGCACGCCAATGGTTTGACCCTTGAGTGTCAGCTTCCAGAACTGCGGTCCGATCGGAAGTCCTTCTGCCTTGTAGTGCAGATCGTGGAGAAGCTCCCAATCGGCCTTGGATCCGCGCTCAACGAACATTTCATCCGCAAGCGCGAAAGAAGCTCGAGGGCTCGCGTGACGCTCGATGTGTGTCTCGATGTCAGTCATGCTCATGGTCGCTGCCCTCGAGCTCCTGTGTGTCAAGCTCGCGCTGCCTGATCTTCACTTCGAGATAGATCAAGAACAGAAGTGCGAGACCTGTGACGATGACGATTTCCATCAGTGAACAACCTCTTCCAGATTGAGCTCAACGACGGTCCGGGTGGCATATGAGTGAATGCTCCTCTTCGTCTTCAGCGACACGAAATGCTCGTTGATCGCGTGGTCGGTCACGTCAGGGATCCGGACGATCATGTTGCCGGAACCGGTGTTGATGATGAGCTTTGCCTTCATACCGACGCTCCTTCGACTTCCACCTTTTCACGGAAGCGCTTTGTGATAGTGAGGTCAGGCGCCAGCTCGGCGACCATATCGTCGTGGGTGGTAGCGGGCATGAAGGTCTTGCCGGCGCGCCGGGCTACCTTCTGCATCGAGAAGGCGACCACGCGGGCGGTCACACGGTCGAGCACGGCTCCGAATTCGTCTGCGATCCAGACATCGGCGTCAGACGCCATCAGAATTGCGAGCTTCAGGCGGTAGCGCTGACCGTCGGACAGCTCCGAGGGCTTGCGGATATAGATCCAGGCGTCAGAGATCCCGGCCTTTGCCAACAGGTCCAGAGCCTCATTGGTCGTTGCGCCGAGCAGCTCCACCACAGGGCGCTCCTCCAGCTCGATCTTGTTCAGGTCGGCGACCTTGAGACCGCCGGCCGTCATCTGTGCCGAGAGATCGCGCAGCAGCAGCGACTTGCCCGATCCGGACTGACCGGTGATGTAGACGATATCGCCCTGCTTGATGTCGATGGTCAGGCCGTCATAGACGACGAATTCCTTATCGGAGAGGCCCAGACCAAAGGACTCAGCGATCTCAAGCACGCGGCTGGTGCGCTCTACAGACGTATTGAACTTGCGGGTGATGGTGTATTCGGTCACTCGAGGATCTCCCCTTCTTCATCGACCACGACAACATGAGGGGACAGGACCGTGCCGTCGGGCATCAGCGACGGTGCCATAGCGGTGGTGTCAGCCAGTTCCAGCTTCACCGTCTCCAACAGGCCGACATAGGCGAAATAGTCGTGGGCAGGGATGAGCCGAGCATCCAGCGCGATGTCCGTGTAGAACAGCTTGGTCTCGACATGGCGGCCCAGGATGATGAGCCCTTCGAGCTGATCCTTTTCGACCAGCGCCGTGACCTCACTCAGCATCTTGAGGAGGGTTTCCTTGTGGTGAACGACGGCCGCCGACTTGGCTTCCTCTGCCACCTGGATTGCCGCTTCAGTCTCGGCCTTGATCTCGGCCTGCACCTGAGCGAACGGGCGTCGGGAGCCGAAAGAGATCACGTTGTCGGTCGTATCAGTCATTCAGTATTACCTTATCTCAGGAAATCAGTATTTCAGGACGTGGCTTCGAGGACATAGATGAGCGCCTCGACGCCCTTCTTCCCGGAGCGGTCCTCGATGCGCGCCATCAGCTCGCGCAGCTTGCGGCTCTCGGCGATTGTGACGCGCTTAAAGCCCAGCGCATCGCCGACGGGCGCGGCAGTGTCATCGGTTGCTTCAGCCTTCTTGGCGTTCTCTGCCTTCTGGACCTCAACGGCAGCCGAGATATCTTCCACGAAGAAATCGTGGTTCAACTCACCCAGATCGCCAAGCGAGAAGTCGAGTTCCTTGTCGGAGAAGCCGAGGTCTGTCAGCAGCAGGTCGCCGTCGAGTTCACCAGAGAGGCGCTGAAGCTCGATCTGGATCGCAGCCTGGTCGTAATCAGTGGACGTGACGCGGTTGTCAGCCAGGCGCAGGGCGTCAGCTTCAGCTTCAGTAATGTCGGAGCGAACAATCGCTGGCACCTTCTTGAGGCCCAGGCTGATAGCCGCCAGGCGACGGCCGTGACCTGCGATGATCGTTCCGTCCTTCCAGACGACGATCGGCTGGGTCCAGCCAGACTTCTTAATGAGGTTGGCGAGCGCTTCTACCTGCTCAGGCGGGTGCTTCTTTGCATTGGCCGCGTATGGCTTCAGCGTGTCGATGTCGATCAGTTCAATGGGGAAGTGCTTCATTACTGTGCGTCCTTCAGCAGCTCATCCAGTTCTTCGTCAAAGACGGAGCTGGAGGGCACGGTGGAATTCAAGTCATCGGAAAGGAGGTGGACCAGCGCATCGCCGGCATTCGTCAGGTCGTCTTCGGCGGTAAGGCCCTGGACCTTCTGGGTCTTGGAGATCAAAGCAGTAAGCTTCTCGGCATCACCGAGCGAAAGCTTAAACCGCATGACCGTGTGGGTCTTGGCAAGCTTTGCAGGCTTTTCTACTTCCTCGTGTTCTTCCAATTCCCGTTCTAAGTTTTCGTCAATTTCCAAGTCATCCAGCGCTATACTAGAAGCAGAGAAGATCGCATCGAGATCTGCTGAACCGTAAGGAAGAAAGTCCTGCAATTCATTGACATCACCCAGCTCCTTCAGGAGCTCAGCAAACGACAGGGTGTCGTCAGCGCCGTAGCGAGCGTTGTCGATCACCCCAATTTCCTTGGCCTGCTTGTCGGAAATAAACCCGAGATTGGCGACGGGGACATCGGTAGCACCGAGTTCGATGGCCTGCTCCCAGCGGTGCTCGCCGCCGAGGATTTCGAAGCCGGCTACACCATCGACCTGGCGAACGATAATCGGCTTGAACATTCCGTTGCGCTCAAGCGACGCTCGGATCTTCGACTCATTAGCGGGCGTAACCTTGTTGGTATTCCAGGGATTCTTCCGGAGAGCCTCGACGCTGACGGTCAGAAATTCGATGTTGCGCATGAACTGCATCCTATGTAAGTAAGTGTTTACTTACTATATTTGGATTTGAACGCAATAGCCAGCCCCAGGAATTCTTTATGACGCACGTCCAATTGGCCCGAAATTCTGTAGTGGCGAAGCTTGTGAACCCTCCCCGCGAGGTATCCTCGTTCGTCTCCTCGCTCCTATCCTACGAGGTCGAAACCAATGGCATTGGCAATTGGTCCGGAAAGAGCACCTTCTACTCGCCCGGCACACAGACCTTCCCGGCTGGCTTTGCTCACCTGGTGAAGGAGGAGCTGTCCAAGATCGGCCACTACGTCTCCGACATCACGCGCCCGATCGCGACACCTCTTGGTCCCGAGAACCCGATTGTAGACGAGTTCGGCAATGACGATCCCCGCTATGACTATCAGATGCACGCACTGCGCCAGGTCGAGAAGCATGGCGCCGGCATCATTCGCGTGGCAACGGGTGGCGGTAAGTCCAAGATCGCCAAGCTGATCGTCGCACGGTTCAATCGCATGAGCCTCTTCGTGACCACACGCGGCATTTTGCTCTACCAAATGGATGAGCAGCTCAAGGCGATGGGCCTGGACACAGGACAGATCGGCGACGGTGAAATGAAGTTCGTCCGGGGTGTGAACTTGGGGATGGTTCAGACGCTCGTGCAGTCCGTAGAGGAGCCTTCGCTCGATGCGGAGATCCGCGCGGTCGTGAAGACGAACTACGGCACGAAGAAGGGCAACGAGAACATCAGCCGTGAAGAGATCGTCCGGCTGGCGACAGAGAAGTTCGAGAAGAAGACAAAGCGCCGCAATGCAATCCTCAAGTTTCTGGCACTGATCGAGGTGGTCATCGGTGAAGAGGCTCATGAGGCCGGCGGCTCGAGCTACTTCCAGATCCTGAAGCACTGCAAGAACGCATCGATCCGTGTCGCCCTCACCGCAACCCCGTTCATGCGTGACAGCGCCGCCGACAACATGCGTCTGATGGCAGCCTTCGGCCCCGTGCTGATCGACATTTCCGAGAAGTTGCTGATCGACCGCGGCATCCTTGCAAAGCCCTACTTCAAGCTCGTGGACTGCGAGCCACCGAAGGGCCTCCACAAGTCGTCACCTTTTGAGCGCGCCTATACGCTGGGGTATGTTCAGGGTCAGACCATGCTCGACGCCATGCTGATCGACGCCCTCGAGGCCCAGAAGCGTAAGCTCCCTATCCTGGTGCTGGTCGCCCGGACAGCGCATGGCGACAACATCATGGAGTTCTATCGCAAGAACGGGATCAAGATCGAGTTCCTGCGCGGCGAGAACAAGATGAAGGAGCGCTTTGCCCAGATCGCTCGCCTCGTCTCCGGTGAACTGGATGCGATCGTCGGAACCAACATTCTTGACGTGGGCGTAGACGTGCCTGCGATCGGCCTGCTTCAGCGCGCCGGTGGTATGAAGGCCGAGGTGCAGTTGCGCCAGCAGATCGGCCGCGCATTACGCGCCAAGAAGCGCGGCCCCAATATCGCGTTCATCGCCGACTACTCGATCAATTTCAACAATACGCTGCGAGACCACGCAAACCAGCGCTATAACATCATTCGTAAGACACCCGGTTTTGTCGAAGGCATTTTGGGTGCCAACGACAATTTCCCCTGGCACGAATTCGACAAGGTGGCCGCATGAAGCCCGTAGACCCAATCCATTTCTTCAACAGTCGCGGCATGGCTGTGATGACCGAGGATTTCCTCAGATCAGAAAACGACAAGCTTCGCGCCGAGAATGAGGAGCTGGCCAGGAAGGTGAAGACGTTGGCTCTTCGCCTTCGCACCATGGCTGGAGATACTGAAAGCAGTATTTCCATAAATCATTAATCCAATTGCAGTATGAGCGGCCATCACAATCAGGAGACGACCGTTGTTTTTGAAAGAATATTTTGAGGCTCTCACCACTCCGGCAAAACCGGGGTTCGAAGTAGATAAAGCAAAAGCCGCGTTTGGTGCCGGGAAGGCATTGTCGGACATTATTGCGATGGTAAATCGAGCGTTTTGGCTGCTCGCCTTCGCTCTTCTTCTGAACCGAGCATATTTTGGTCTCGGGCCGGACCTTGGGTTTGGGTATAAAGTGGCTTTGTGGACCTGCATCGCGATCTTTGGTTGGATCATTCCGGCAATTCTTGGGCTCCAGATTCTTTACATCGCATTTCGGAGTTTGGACAAGGTCAAACCTGAGAAGCACAGAATCTGGTATAAGGGGGCGGTTACTATTGTTTTCGCCCTTCTCATGACCGCCGTGAATTTTAGCTGGATAGCTGTCAACAAAGACTTCGAGCGGCAGGAGCTTGCCAAGAAGCAATTGGCTTGGGCTCAAGAGCAAAACAGGCAGTAGTTCAGGAAACCAGTAAATATGTAATTCAGTATTTGTGCCCCGCATTCGTCTGCGGGGCACATTCATTTCCGCTATAAAGTAAGTAAGCACTTACTTACAACGGAGACAGATAAGTGAATAAGATTCCTGACATCATCGGCCTTTGTGGCAACCCGACCAGCGGCAAGACCGAAGCCGCCCGCATCATCGAAGAGGTCTACGGTCACGAGCAGGCTGACGACGGCCGCCCGCTGCGCTTGATCGCCATCGACTATTTCGGGCTTACTCACGACCAGGTCTTCACACAGGAAGGCAAGCTCGAGAAGATCATGCTCAACGGGCGCGAATACACCGTGCGCGAGATCCTCGGTGAGATCGGCAATGCCTTTGAAGAGAAGTTCGGCGGCGACATCATCCCTATCATGAGCCACAACGCTCGCCCCAAGGGTGCCAAGACCACGTTCGGCTCAGTGCGGCGCGAACAGGGTCTCTATTGGAAGAACCACGGCGCGCTGGTGCTGGAGATCGTCAACCCGCTCGCAGGCCCCTCCCCTTACGCATTCGACCGCTACAACGCATCCTATGCCGACCATCAGATTCTGAACGACGGTTTGGCACGCGGGCTGAGCCCTGACGAGGCGCGCGCCGATCTCAAGACCAAGCTGATCGCAGTGATTGGCGCTGTTGAGCATCAGTGCGATATCTGATGCAGGTCTATTGCAACGGACGTATGGTCGGGGAGATTGCTCTCCGACCGAGCGAGGCTGCCGCGCGCGACCTCGTCATTGCGGTCCCTCCGGATGAGGGCGAACGCCACTTTCTCCCAGGCGGATTTGACGGTGACGGTCTAATACCAGACACGGCCGCTTTCAACACGATCCGGCTCAAGCGTGACACGGTCAGTGTGTCGCTCGACCCGTTCCGTATGGATACCGACGCGGACTACCTCCGAATGATGGTCAAGACCTACAAGGTTCCCGAAAGCGTCCGCAAGGTCGAAGAGCTATCTTCCGGCGGTGCTCGGCTAATCTGGGACGTGTTGAACTTGGATGCCGATACATTTGAAGCGGTCTTTGACCTGGATCAGTTCACAGCGTGCGACGACAACGGCCCTGATCCGGAGATCTACGAGCGCCGACGTGCTGGACTTTGGGATGGTGTATAGACTCTCTTAACCAAATCGGTCTACAGGTTTCCATATTCACTGAAATCAGTATTTACGGGAAACCTTATCATGGCCTCGCTTGTCATATCTTGCCTTTCTCAGAAGGGCGGCGTGGGTAAAAGCACCCTCGCCCGGCTGATTGCCCGCACCTACGCCGTGTCCGGCTGGACAGTGAAGATCGCCGACTTCAACACCAAGCAACTGACATCGGTCGTTTGGGGTGAGCTTCGTAAGGCAAATCTGATCGAGCCCAAGATCATGGCTGAGGCATTTGACCGACCAACCAGGCTCAGAACTGATGAGGCTGATCTCGTGGTAGCTGACGGCCGCCCGGATTCTGACCAGTCCTCGATGGAAATCGCCCGCGTCTCCGATCTCATTGTCGTTCCGACCGGACTGCCTCTTGATGATCTTCAACCACAGCTCATGTTTGCCAACGAACTCGTGGAGAAAGGCATCGACAAGGCCCGCATTCTCTTTGTGCTCAACAAGACCACAGAGTCAAAGGTTGCTGTCATTGCGGCCAGGAACTATCTGCGCACGGCTACGAATTTTGCAGTGTGCGAAAATCACATCACGTCTAAAACGTCCTATCAGCGCGCCCAGAATCACGGATACAGCCTATCCGAGGTGCAAGGATTAAATACGCAGCGTCTCGAGGAAACCGCCGATCTACTGGCGGCTGAAATCGTCGCTCACGTTACGAAACTTGGAGAGGAAGCAGCATGACCGATCTAAAGCAGACCCGAGCCGCCACGCCACCGCCACCCAGCAAGAGCTTTCTTCCGGAAGCCGCCACCAGTGAGCCCGTCAAGGCGGCGAACAATATGCGCGGACGGAAAGAGATCATGATGTCTTTCAACGTGCCAGCAGAATGGCACTCGGCCTTCAAGACGACGGCGTCCATGCGCGGCATTTCCATGCGTGAGCTGCTCTTCGAGATCTCCAACAAGCAGCTGAACATCAAAGTGCCGCCATCCAAGAAATAAGGGTTTCAGGATATCCTGAAATACGAAAAGCCGTAGGCAGCGAATAGCTATCTACGGCTTAACTGTTTTATGGATTTCAGTAGTTCAGTATTCAGTATCCGAAGAGCGCCTTGACCTTCCGGATCACGAGCACCGCGCCGCGAGCGGTCCAGCCGATCAGGAAGCACAGCAGGTAAACCCCGGCAAAGACTGCGAAGGTCACGGGAATGAGGACAGACGCCCAGGCGATGACAGCAGCCATCAGCACAAGGGCAATCAGATAGGAGAAGATCACGTAGAGCTTGTTTTCAGCGGTGAGACTGGAGAACTTCATTTCAGGATATCCTGCTTTAAGGGAATAAGGTTTTACTGATCGTAGGCCAGCAGATCGATAGCGAGCCAGCGATCGTCATGGTCCTTGACGACGGCGGAGAGAGCGGCGACCGGGTCAGTGGTGTCATCGCTGTCGCAGTCGAACATATTGGTGATCTCGCGCGTCGTGCCGTCAGTCATGCGAGCGATGCCGGCCGTCAGATTGACAGCCTGGACATCGAGATCCTCATCATCGGAGAACGGATTACGCATCTTCGGCCGCCAGATAGGCGAGGGCGTCTTCAGTCGTTGCGATCGTGCCGCCCTGAATAACGGTGCAGTTCGTCCCGTCACGCCACTGATCGAGTGCAACGGGCTCAGAAGCGGGCACAGAGAGCTCAGGAGCGCGTTCGTGCAGTGGAAGCGCAGCAACAGGCAGCCCAGAGAACTGATCGAGCTGTGCGGCAACCTCGACAGCACGCACTGAATCCAAGCCAGAGGTGAGGGCGCCGAGCGCATACTTGCGGCCGGAACCGATCGTGAAGTGTTCGCCAATCAGAGGGCCAGCAGGCGAGAGGCTATCGCAATAGAGGAACACCCGGCCGTCCGGCTTGACGTGCAGCGCATCGAAGGCGAATTCGCAACCAGGCAGGTCGTTGTCGTCCTTCGTCTCCATGTAGGCCATGAATGCCTCGGAGAAGCCGACGACGTTGGTCGTGACGCCAACCAGCGAGCCATCCGTGAGGCGACGGATCTTCATCTTGTTGCCGATCGGATGACCATTTCCAGAATAGGCGCGTGTGTCAGCGGCCATAACGCCGTTCGAATAAACGACGGTGCTCATCGGCTGGCTCCAAGCTTGCTCATCAGAGCCTCTGCGCCATCAAGCGAAGCGAGACGCTCCGGCTGGAAGACAGCGCGGTTGAGCTCCATAAATGCTTCCTGGATCTTGGTGCGCGCGAGCGCCACGAAACGCTGGTCAATACCACCGGTCGCGGTATGGATCTCGATCTGGCGAAGGACCAGCTCCTCGAGGATCTTGTTCTCATTGACCATGGCAATCTTCCAAGGCTCCTGGGTTGCCTTGTAGCCCTTCACGGGCAGGCCCGCGACGCCACCAGCCGCAAAGCTTGGTGCGTTGACATAACCGCCAGTATGATACTTCCCAGAAGGACTGCCTGCGGTGATGCGGCGCGTCGTGACTGCCTCGCTCATGGCAGCTGTGACCTGCTCACCAATGTTGGCGTCCACGACGGAGAGGGAATCGACGGTGGTGTTGATCGGCACCTGATGCGTGTCAGCCTTTTCAGCCTTGGCTGCCTGGAGCTCCTTCATCTTCTGAGTCAATTCGCCAGCACGAATGATCTTGGCAGGATCTCGGGTAGGATCGCAGCTGATTGCTCGAATGGCATCGGTTTCGTTGGTGCAACGTTCGCAGCGCTTACAGCCGTTCCCGAGCATCACGCTGCCCTTGCACACGAGACTTGAATAGGGGTGGTTCATGAGGGCTCCAGGAGTATGTTGGCGAGTGAGTAGGGAATCGAACCCTCGTCTGCGGTTTTGGAGACCGTTGCTCGACCACTGAGCTACACACCCGATTGGTTGCAGTGGAGAGATTCGAACTCCCGACATGTGGCTTATGAGGCCACCGCTCTACCTGGCTGAGCTACACCGCGTTTTGGTATTCCATATGTAAGTAAATGTTTACTTACAGTCAAGCATACAACTGAGCCCTGGATGCCGAAATCGGAAATCTCAACGTGTTTTTCCAGCTGAAACCGAGAGTTCTCTGATATTTCTCAGGATATCCTCTTCTGTCAGCGCCACGTCCCGCATCACATCACTCATCCACATATGACGTGTCGTTGCAGCCAGCCGGGTGAGTGCCTCGTCTGAGAGCATCGGTTGCGCTAGCCGCATCCCTTCATGCAGTAACGGCTCGGCCCCGTGAGAAAGGTGGAGAGTCAAAGGAACTGGTGCAGTCATGCTTGACCGGAGGTCATTTCGAATAAACTCGGAGGGGTCGGAGGTCGGCAGTCCATTCGTTTTGATAAGCGCCGAAAGAAGTGCCGTGCCATACCGATCGGGTCTGAGACCTTCCACAAAAAGACCCATTCTGTCACCTGGAACGTCGGCGACTGTTAGGGCAAGGGTATGGACGGGAATGTGGTCCCATACTTTGACGTGAGACAGTTTTAGCGTCGTCGTGAAGATACGGTCGGATTCAGCTCCGCCATCGGGCACAGTGTGCAGTAGAAAGTGATGCAAGCCCTTCAAAAAACCATCGACCGCTGTTGGGTCAACGAGGAGGGCTGGTAACTTCGCAAGCTCGGATGGACGTAAATCGGCTATATTCATAATCTGGAGCCTTTAACTTCCATAGTAGGTTATTTGGAAAGATAGTCCTTCTTCGAGGAATTTACCAGCTACCGCGACCAGATGCTCTTCTTCGACTTCACTCCGCATCCCATAACGTCCAGATTCATTCGTTAGGCAGTAGTCATAGGTCGTGATGGGGTCCGTTTCGTTAATCGGATCGTAGACCAGCTCTCCCCCAATTCTCGCGAATTTCTGTGCGTGCGGAATTAACGAGGGGTGGCCCAGCTTTGTCATCTTCTCCGGACGGGCGCTTATGCTTTTCGGCAGCACACCAATAAGATTTCCCACGTCATCGATCATCTCTTCAACGGCAAAGTAGATATCGCCGTGAGTATCCATAATCCAAAGCATGTGCGCGACTTTGGGGAAGAGGCCGATTGCCCGAAGATCATGCTCGCAGCAGAGGTATTGTTTTAGCCAAACAGCACTGTTGGCGTCCAGCTTCTGCACACTCTTCGGCGGATATACGAGCTCCGAAGCCTTGATCGGCTTGGCCGGGCCGCGCGCCTTTCCGTATAGGTTATCCAGGTCCATGCTGTCGTTTCTCCCTCTATGGTTGGCTCTGGCACGAAATTTTCGCGCTAGCAAGTGAGGAGATTTCCTGAAATCAGAAAATACTGATTTCAGGAAAGCATGTTTAGAGCAGCTTGAGCATAAGGTCTAACCAGTGGGTCGCGGACTTCAGCAGTTTGCCCACGATACGGTCGATGACCTCCGGCGACCCGACATAGAGCATGGCCACGCCTGGTGCCAGGCCATCCAAAAAGCCGTTTGCGCGTTGACCGCACCACCGCGCAATGGTGCGGAGTCGCGATATATCCTCAACGACATCTGCGATGGGTGGCCGTTCTGAGTTAACGCTGAGCTCTAAGCGGTCAATAGTGATATTGATATTGTTTACGTGGGTAGCAACTCGTGAATCTGTTTCCAACTCTTCGGGCGGACGGTTATGATTTCGAGGATGCGTCTGCGTCAACGCCGCCAACTGCTGGCGCGCATCAGCAAGATCTCGGGCCAATATCTGCCGCGCCCGCCTCTCGGCAGCCACCAGACGCTGAGCGTCCCGTTCTTTGGCTGACCGTGCGAAGGCGTGCCCTACAAAAGAATGGTCCACAAAGAAGTCGCCATCCATCCCGGCCACTAGTGGTGTAGGCACTTGATAGAAATTTTCGCTAAAGTTCGGCATCCCGCTCGCCTGGGGAAAGTCGTAGACGTGACTCTTTAGGGCGTTCCAGTAAGCATCCTTATCAGCTGGCGGAGCAAGGACATCCTTCATTGTCCATGGACGCAGCTGGCGGGAGTTTGCAGGTCTATCAACCCTAGCCCACTCGACACCCTTTCGCTCAATCCTCAGCACCACTTCGTGGATGTCGAGCTCCCGAATGATATCCCCGAAGGTATCTTCCAAGACCTCACGCGCTTCGAACGGGCCATTGTCACCCCAGATGAAACCGTCTTCTCGGTCATAGGACAGGCTGTTCCACGGATCCTCGTAGTTCTCGTTGAACCATTGAAGCATCAGGCTCTTGCGCATCAGCGCGTCAAAATAGCTGAAAGTTCCGGTGTCAATCTCGAACTCACCGATAGGTATAGACGGCATGAAACGCTCTACTGAAATAGGGATTTACTGATTTCCATATCACCGGGCCGCTGCAACGCCAAGTGGTTGTGACGACATGGGAGGATAGGGTCAGGGCATATGTCTCGGCGGGGTAGGGGAGAGGTCAGTCCTCAATCCTGGTGAACGAGATCCGGGAGAGGGGAGTCCGGGATATCGGGAGAGGAGGATAGGACGCCGGGAGCTCGGTGGACACAGAAGGCATCCCCCTCAGACTATTCGACAATATCTAAGACTTCGACTATAAATATAGACATCAACAGAGAGCAAAAACGCTTCGTTGAAACAAAAGAGCAAGCAACGCTCATAAAAGAGAAAGACATGACAATGACAAACACTTACACAACTGCTTTCGCTTCTCGCATCAAGACTGCAATCGAAAAGAATAGCACAAAAAGCAACATCGAACGTTTGCAGCGCAATCAAGCTATTGTCTCTAATCAGACGATTGCAGAGCTCTTCACTTCCTCGCAAATCGACGCATCCCGAATGCTGCGTGCGATGTATGCAAGTTTCAAAGCGATTGAGTTCGCTGCAATCATCATCGATCACAAAGACGCAAACAACGAGAAGAACACATATGCAGTGTTTCGCTCTGTCTTGAACTGCAAACGCGCTAATCTCACATTCACAAAGCGCGATGCAATTTGCTCTATCTCACGCGATCAAGTGATCACTGATGAAGCAAAGAAGAATGTGCTTTTCGTTCGCAGCGCAATTCTCGATGAAAAGACAATCAACGCGCAGCATCAAACATCGATTGACGCGCTTGTCACGCTCAACATTCTCAAGAAAAGCGACACGTTCGCAAACGCATATGAGATCAATATCAATTCGATTGCGATCGCACTCGCAAAGAAGCTTGATATCGAAATCGATGATTTGCTTGAAGTCACTGATGAGCGCGTCAATGCTGATGCAGAGCTAGAAGCAGCATAAGCACTAGCTAATAGAGTGAGCGTGATGAGCGCTCACTCACATAGCTCAAGCGCCTACCGGGCATCCCGCGCCCATGGGTTAGAGGCCCATTTCTCCTCCATTCCTCCAAGGTCAGCCATGCACACCTTCGCCTTTATAGTCGCCACCTGGACAGCCGTGTCCGGACAACCAGGCACCGCCAACCAGGCAGTTGTTGACCACGACCTGTCCTATGAAGACTGCCAGGTGCTTCTGGAAGCCTACAAGCCCACCAAGCATGAGTTGGGCTCTGGGCTCACTGTCAGCCACACAGCGCTGTGTCGGCCTGAATAAGGATAGCCTGAAATACGGAAATAAGGAGATACTGATAGCCTGGCCTCGAGCCGGGCCTTTTCGTTGGCAGCCGGGCAGGGGACGGAACAGGGGCCTGACACCCAAGAGCCGAACCTAACCGGAAGGTTTCGGGTTCGGCGGGCCCCTTCCCCTGACCCTGTGCCTGGCGCTGGTCCGCGGCAGGCCGGCCCAAGGAAGGCAACGCCTTCCGTCGGTCCCTGTGCATAAGCCGTTCCCCGACCCATGGAGACCAGCCTGAACCGACCCCGTTCACCTGACAAAGCAAGAATGCGCCCTGTGAGCGCACTCTCGTTTTAGCAGATGCTTATGCTGCGATACCTGCGCGCTGCATGTCAGCGAGAACCGCTTCACGCTCTGCTGCATCACGCTCACGCTTTTCGCGCCTGATCTTCATGAGTGCTGCTGTCTCACGCTGCACCTGACGCGAGCGCTCGATCGACAGCCTGAAGAAGTCTTCCGCAGACACGACAGTCTGACCTGCTGCGAGCTTCTGAAAGCGCTCAGACGCTTCCTTCATGATGAGTGCAAGCGTGCGATGCTTGCCGCTGTCAGCCGCGAGCTTGTGATTTCTGCACGCATTGACGAGATCGAGCGCTTGAGCTGCCTGTGCGATAGAGCGCTGCATGAAAACTTCGTTTGTGTAAGACATTGTGTGTTCTTTCTCTGTCTGTGTTGCTTATGTATTTACTGTAATCAGTATTTCAGTATTCGTCGGCAGGGTTATACAACGCCCGCGACATGTCCCGCCCAGACCAGGACCGCACCGATGAAGACGACCATGGAGACGAAGGCTGCTACGTCCCGCACGAAGCGCTTGATGTCGTCGGCGATGTCAGAGGGAAATGCGTGATAGGCTGCGATGATCTTCGTCATGTGCGTCTCTCCAATTGCTGATAATTGATATTAGCAAGTGCTGAAACGGGGCGCGGCAGGTGTCTGGAGGGTGATGAAACCATGGGTGCCCGCGGCCTGGCCGGGGAGGGGCGGAACAGGGCCTGGCCTAGACCAGGTGAAGGCCAGCCACCAGGCGACGGGCCGGATCAATCCTCCGGCTGATCCCTGTATCCAAGCCGTTCCCCGACCCCGCATCATCAGGCAAAGAAATAGGCGCCGAAGCGCCTACCTCCTCTCCCTCTGTGGTTATGGCTTACGCTGCGCGCAGCACCTGCTCGAGGCGGCGCACAGTAGGTGTGTCGGTGAGCGTGAAGGTCGTCATGCGCCCGATCGTCTGTGCCGTAACAATACCCATTGCCTGTAGAGCATGGCTCATCTGCGATGACTGTGTCGGTGCAGTAGACGCTGCGACCGTGTGACGAACCAGGTGCTTGAGAATGTTCTTGCCCTCGACCTTCACGTCATGGCTGATCGCTGCCTGCATCGCACCCATCGTGAAGGGCACACCGGCGTCCCGGAAGTTGAAGAGGCTCAGAAGCACAGCGCGATTGATCGGGTTCTTCAAGAAGCCGCCGTCTACACCAGTGATGAGGTCGCGGATCTTGTCGAGGGCGTAGACGTTGAAGCGACCGTCACCCGAGATCGAGCGGTTGATGAACGACGGGTCGATGTCTGCTGCAACGAAGAAGCCTGCTGCGCCGACTGTCGCGAGTTCTTTCTGCGCCTTCTGCAAGCTGTTGAGCTTTGACGGTCCCATGACGCGCTCGCCCCGTGTGTCGTTGTCTATACGGGTCGCAAGCTCGGACGCGATCTCGGCAGCTTTTGCGGTGCGCTGCTCAAGGGTGACGTTCGCGATCATTTCCTTGATGTCGCCGGGCGTGTGCGGAAGGACGATGGCTTCGTCAGTGGTTTCTTCTTCGACCGGCGCCTCTTGAGGTGCAGCGGCCTCAGCTTCAGCCTTGGCCTGGGCCTCGAGCGCGGCCTGTTCTTCGAGAAGTTTCAGGATCGCATCAGATGCCTTCGCCTCTTCAGTGATGATTTCAGCCGCGGCATTCACGTCGGCAAAGAACGAACCCATGTCTGGAAGTTGTTCAACAGGTGCTGCGACGGTCTTAACGGCTTTGTTCTTGCGTGCCTTAGTCATTGTCTTTCTCCTATGAGAGCGTTGCTTGCTTTCGAAAGTCTTGTCGCTTTCGATGTTTAGACTATAGCAAAGCATTTCATGGAGCGCGGCAGGATGATACGCAGGACTTCAAGGGTGATCTTCAAACCGGGAGCCGCCGCCCTGTCTATACACCGCGAACCTTTAAACCCATGGGTCGCCATGGATTGACGCCGGAGAGACCGTTTCCCGTGGTCATAAAAGTCCGTCTGTCGTCATATACTGATATATCTATAAGGTTTATGTAATAGACAGGATGAGGACAACTGTGCGCAGGGAGATCAGATACTCTCCGGCATACATAGAGCGCCCCGTTCCCCGGCCAAAAGAAAAGGCGCGGCGAACAGAAGTCCACACGCGCCCTCATAATTGTCCAGTCCACACCCGATTACTGGCTTCAGCAACTTAGAGAAAGAGGGCACCGAAACAGTGCCTCTTGTCGAGCAGTCCGGGTGACACTGCTCAAGCTCATACTGCTGTCTATGTCAGGGTCACATGGAGAGCAACAGGGGTGTGCGTCGGATCGTGTCCCATGGGTGCGTCTGGCATGTCGTGGCAGTCCATGGAGAATGCTATTCGGTGCGGGAGGTCATGGGTCGGTATGGAAGCCCATGGGTAGGCGCGGCGCGGCCGGCATCCTCCTTCCTCATTTCCCAGCTTTTCGACAAACTATTCACCCTTGCTCTATACGCACACACGCACCTACGCATATGCACCTGTCTATGGGTCTGTCTCTCTATGGTGTTCTATGAGGGAATGAGTGCTGTGCGTCTCTACACCGGAATATGTTTCTCGCTCTGGGGTGTATGACGTTCAGGTTGACTCGAGGTTTGCTCTGTAGCGCTTTCGGCATGTGTTCAGCTCTATCGTTCGCTCTCTATACGCAGGACGCTCTGTGTGAGCTTCTATGTCTGTTTCGCTTATAGAGGTGATGAGCGCTGTAATGTTGTCGTTTTGCCGAAAAGAGTGTTTTGGGGCTGAAAGTGTCAACCTAATGTAAACATCGTGTTACGTTTGCGCCAGAGAAGGTGACTTTCGGGCTTAGGTGATGTTTACGTTTTGGGGTTAATTTGGGTGCTATTCGGTGGGCTTGCCTGGACTATGTTTACATTGTTGAGCCTCTGGTTGGTTGAATGTAAACTTTGTGCAACATATCTAGGGTTGAAGTGGTAGAGGGACTTATGAGGGTTTGGATAGCGTGCGCTTTGGTCGTATTAGCGAGTGGGGCGAAATCAGCCGAGATTGTTGATGATAGTCGTGCGGTTCTAGGCGATGCGATAACCGACAAGATGATGGAGGCGACAGTTGGCTCCTTTAAGGATCCTACGAGCGTTCAGTTTATGAAGCTGAGTCACCCGACTCTTCCCTCTGGAGATGCCCGGAAGGGTGTTGTCTGTGGAATGGTGAACGCCAAAAACGGGTTCGGTGGATATAACGGGTTCACGCCGTTCGTCTACAACGCCAGTGACCAGAGTTTTGCCATTTATAACGATAGGATTGAGCCCCATTTACGTGAATTGCACCTGATGGCGTTCAAGTTCTCCGGTTGCGGTTCAAAGTTGGGCGTGCCCCGAGTGTGATGGATAATTCCACATGGGACGGTATGATCGCCATGGGTTTCCGCTATGACGTCTATTGTGACCCTTGTGGACGGCATAAGGAATTGGACATAAGTGTCCTCCCGCCCGACGGCAAGGCCATAGGCAGGCGCTTCAGGTGTGAGCAGTGTGGCCGGGTCGTGTCTGGGATTGTTTCACCGAGGAGTGTTGAGAAGACCGTTCCCGGTAGGCGGCCGGTCCCTGGTGGCTGACCTTAGCCGTCAGACACCAGTTTATATTCCACCCGCTCGCCCATTACGCCTTCATGCTCAGATTCGTCAGGGTCCAGGTGGAACGCCACTTCGAAGGTCATTCCGTCGGCTAGGGCATAGCAGAGGTCACGCATTTCTTTCTCCGTAACCAGCCTACGGTCTATGATCGCTATGCCACCACGGTCGATGGTGAGCTCCCATAGTTTCAAAGCTTGATGTCCGAGATGTTGACCTCTTCGAAATACTCACCTGCTGCATAGGCACGGCGCGCTTCGTCCTTGTCGTCCTGTTCGAGGAATACCATTGCACCATCGCCCGGCTGATAAAGCTCGGCGTGAGTTACTCGGTAATCCTCCGGCGTCATGGTGTCGTGTAGAGCGAACACCTTCTTTGCCGCCTGCTTGTGATCGTCTGCCTCGACGGTCATGGTGGTGATGACGGTGAATTTGGTCATTGGGTGATTGCCTCGTATTTAGCGTAGGTCCGTTTGTTGAGGTGAGGTCTGCACGGCTCCATCCGGTGTTCTACCACGTCATCTTCCTGGAGGGTGCCATTGATGAGGCGAGCCAGCATTTTCTGGCTGAAGGCGGCGTAGCGACGGTGCTCCACATTAATGACGGGGATCTCCTGATCCGATAGTGCGCAACCTGCTTGGATCTGTCTGGCGACCAGGTTGGCTTCCGTGACGGTGGTGTATGCTTTGCCTTCCACGAATGGGTGATGAACGAAGTAGAGCAGGGCACCGGATCGGACGTCCGAGTTCTCCGAGCGCGCTACACGTTCAGCCTCCGGATAGACTGGCTTTGGCTTTGGCTGACGACCAGGAGGTGCCATAGGGCGCTGCCACGGAGAACTTGGGTCTGCTGCCGCTTTACCAACAGGTGTGATGCGCCAGAAGAGGCTCCCATCCTCGTCGTGGTATTCGACCATGCCCTTGTCTGCGAGCGCCCTGAGAATAGGTTTACGGACGGACTGCTCCGGATCGATGTCGCCGTTCTCACGAAGGGCATATTGTCCATCATTGGTGAGGACCAGGTCGCCCCGATCAAGAAGACCTATAGCCCTGAGCTGCCCGAGCGAAAAACGCGGATGGTTGGGGTCTACTTGAGGCTCTATCATGGGATCACTTTGGTTAAAAAGAGGGAGATAAGTATTCACTGACTTACTGGCATTTTCCGAGATTGACAACATGGTTGCATTCCCTGTGAACAGGTTATGCCTTGCGAGTGACCTTCACTCGGTAGAGGGGTTTGATCTGCCGGAAGGCTGCGTAGCTGTGGAAGGCTGTGGCAATCCTCTCTGGACGAACCGGGCCGCTCCAGATTTCGCCACGGCTGCCACTCATCACCCGGTTGAAATAGAGGACAGAGCCGGGCTTTGACTTGAGGAAGGCTTTGACGTCACGACCTGTGCGAAGAAGAGGTTGATTGATCGCCATATCACCACTCCCAGCTCGGTAGTTCCTCGATGGCGTCCGCATCACGGTCAAAGAGGATATTGGTGAAGCCATTTCGGCGTGCAAACGCCATCACGTCCTGGAGCTCCTTGGGCAGCTTCCAGCTATCCTTGATGTGGTCTTCCTTGTGCAAGGCATAGACGAAGAATCCGTATTCGCCGTAGTGATCACCTGCGAAGCACCAATCCTTCGGATCAGTGTCCGTGAGCATCTTTGCCGTGTCCGCGCGCAGATGGGCGGTAGACAGCACCAGTAGCCGGCGCTCTTCCCACTGACGAGGTCCGGTGATCCGCTCATCGGTGATCTCGATAGGGATCAGGTTGCACAGATCGTCGCCTTCGCCGCCAGTGCAGCGCCCGTGGTCATGGGTGCCGGTCGAGCGGGCGTAGCGATAGCCGGAGGTGATGACCATGTCGTCACCCTGGACGCATTCGTAGCCCTTAGTGTCGGTCTTCCTGACGATCGTGACCAGGCGGCCGCCGCGCGTCGGATAGGTGCCACCGATTTTGAAGTTGAAGTTACCGAGGAGATCCAGCTCCGGACGGAATCTGAGGGCGTTCGCCAGGTCTACCATCCGGCCAGCGTCCTCATCCGAGAAGACGCCATCATTCTGCGCCATATCCCTGAGCCACTCGGAGTGCGAGAGGATCTCGGGTGCGGTCTGTGCTTTGATCTTGGCTTCATGTTCTGCCATCGTAGTCATAGGAGCTCCTTTTGGCCTGTGACCTTCATCCAGTAATCCTGGCGGTCGCCGATCCGGTATGAGTGGAAGTGGAGGCGCTGCAGAAGCGGTATGATCACCTCGTTGCAGCCCTTGAAGTGAAGATGGGTGAGTGGGATCCGCGGCGCAGGGTCGCGAGTGAGGATCCGCTCGATGAATTCTGTCAGCACGCCCTGGCGCTGTATCTCGTCATTCAGTCGCAGGTGCTGAAGCGTCAGGACGTGATCGTAAACGGCATCAGCAAGCCGGTGAGCGCCGAGGTTCCAGTGAAACGAGTAATCGGTGCTGGTGCAGATGCCGGCGAACCATGTGACGCTGTGGCCCTCCAGAGGACGGTTCACATGGCGCTCCAGGTTCGACATCATTTCAAGGGCGTGGTTCATCAGTTGAGACCCCTCTTGCCCATGATGGCCCGGATCACCGCTGCTGGCTCGACCCAGAAGTCGCTGGGGAGACGGTCGGTCATGCCGATCACTGGATCGAGACGATCTACCTGGTTGCGGGCCTTGGCGATATTGAAGTCGAGGTAATATTCATCACCCCGTCGCTCGATGTTCCACCAGAAGCTGTCAAACTCATCCACATTTCCGAATGCCCATTGAACTTTCTCGTCCCAGGTGTCGCCTTCGAGGATTTCAACGCCTAGTCCACCGACCTGCGCATGCCCCGCGACGATATATCCGTTCTCACCCTTTACGCTCAACACGGCGTCGAGGAGCAGCTGGATCTTGTCCGCAGGCGTCACCAGACGGACGTGGTAGCAGTCGTCAGCGATCATCGCGTTGGTGTGAACGGACAGGCGGAATTCGTTGTGCTGAATGGACATTTTTGTCTCTCTGCGTTGCTTATGATTATTTATAGCAAGTGCCAACTTGGAGAGCGGCAGGTGATGAGCGCGGTTGACTCATTCACCTGTTGTGAACAAAATAGGAACATGAAACATCGCCGTGGAATAGAGCTTGGCAGCAACGAGGTGGTTTACCTGGGTCCGCTCATGGATCCGGCGCACACGACCTTTGAGGATATTCCGGAGTGGCACGCGCTCGGCGCACATTGCTCGAAATGCGAGCGGGAAGCCTGGCTCTCGCGGTGGGAGCTGGCGCGCAGATGGGGAAAAGGTGCCTATTTAGGGCAGCTGACGCAGCGCCTCCGGTGCATGGGGTGCGGATCGAAGGGCACGAGTAAGTGGATTCTGGGTCAGTTACCCAGGTGACGTGCCCGATCTGCTGGTGTGTTCTAGAGGGGCTTGAGCCACGACTCTAGCAAGAAAGCTAGCGTTCCGGGGTGGGGGTCGAGTGTAACGGCTTGCTCAACTGCTAGGCCGAGAAAAATTTGATCCGTTGTGTGTGGGGCGTCAATCTTGAAGCCGTTCAGGTAAGCAAGCATTCGGCCCGCAGCCCACGCTGTTCGCTTGTTACCCTGCTCGAAAGCATGAGCCTTGCCAATTCCGAAGATTAACTCGGCGGTCAACATCGAAACGGAAGTATCTCCGGTGTAGGAAAAATAGTTCTGAGGGCGAGCGACCGCCGACTCCAGCGCCCCCTGGTCACGCAGAACGTGACGCTCAGTTGTGCCCTCTAAGATGCTAAAGTTAAGCGTGATAATACTGTCGGCTTCGACCCAGCGAGGTGACGGCATTAGCGTGCAAGGTAGTCCATTATCACCTTGTCGGTGACGAGAAGGTCTTTGGCAAACTGATGTGGGTCTATATCCTCGCCAATTGGCTGAGCCTGGACAGGTTGCTGCTTAGTAGGCATCGGCTTTGGACTTTGGGTTAGCACAGACGCCGCGAGAGACTTTGAATTCGAGACAAAGCCACCGGTCCGAACATCTCGTCCGATAATTCGGTTTGCGCTGCGGACTTTCACTGGTCGTTTTTTAGGGTCTTGAGCCATTTTCGATCTCCTGCGCTAGATATAGCGCGATATGCTGCGGCTTACCAGACCAGGCTAACTTGTATCGCTCGGCAGGGCCGAAGTGAGCGATACGAAGGTGTTGCTGGTCTAAACGTAGGGTGGTAAATCTCGGCGCTCACCAACGAGGAGATTGCAATGGAACCCTTCGAAGCTCAGTGTCAGGTCTACTCCCCACGATGGGGTCACGCGGACACCTATCGATTTATTCTCTCCATGGAGAAATTCGAAATATTCCATGGACCTCGCAGCCGGGTCGCCGTCTGGCGAGACAATATGGATCCTGAATGGGAGGGTCATGACACAGTAGGCGACATAATGCGCAATGACAGCATTTACCCACCAGAACACGTCGAGGATCTTCTCTCTTACGTCTGGAAGTCTTGGCGCGACGGCCAGCTTACCAATGAACAGGCGCAGGCGGAACTCAATGCGTTCGTGGACTATCTAAACGCTTCTACCGCCAACAAGCCTCAGACGGATTTTTGGCACGGAATATTCTAGTCCCATAACACATTAAAAAGTATGGTGAATAGGGTGTGAATGAAACCTATCCGACTCATAGGTTTCATCACTCCGGATAGACGTGGGTTGTTGATCTAACCATCGATAACTAAAGATTATCGATGGTTAGACACAAAAGGCTCAGGCGTTGTCTTGAGACAGATCGCAGCCATGAATTTCGGCGAAGTGTCGTAGATATTTTAGATGGTTTCGACGGTTCGGGTCCATTTGGAGCAAGCTCCGGAATGGCTCGTGTTTAGCCACGGCAAGGAAATCATAACGGAGGAAATCTCTGATGAATTCATTCGACAGCGTCGGGAGCGACCCCTTCTCCAGGGATGCGGCGTAAACCTCGCAAAGCTCAAGAAAATCCTGTGCGACTTCGCTGGCTTGATCTGGGTCCTTGGCTATGCCGAGCTGTTGCTTACTTAGGCGATTCAATTCGCTTATCAGCTTGAGGTTCGCATCTAGCTCGGCGATGCTCCGGGTCCGGCGATATTGCGTCCACGCAATTACAGCGGCCACAGTCGCTACGACTAGGGTCGCTACCGTAGCGTAGGCTGTAATCTCTTCGCTGGTTAACTTGCTTAGGGTTTCGAAGATGACGGTTTATCTCCAGACTGCGTTCCAGATGTGCCAGCGGCTGGGGTCGTGACGTTCGTGGCGGTAGCAGCAACAGCTGCGGCAAATCTTCCGCCAGACGATTTCTGTTCCGTTTCGACCACTGGCCGCGCTGTAGTGACGTTTTGTTTTTCAGTCATATTCTGTCTCCTCGTTTGCACTTTCCAACCTACATCAACACTTGGTTATGAGGAAGACGGCTGTCATTGGTTATCCCCTCCGACGAACTGCGCCGGAAGGTCGTATTTCGCCTCCAACTCAGCCACCTTGAGGTTCATAGCCGCTTCGTTTATATCGTCGCATTCTTCCTCGGTCTCAATGATCTCGCCGTCCTCGCCATCAATAATCCACGGTCCCGCCACGCTCAGCGATCCGGTCGCCGTGCATAGCAAACACCTGGATCTCTTCGGCTTCGACGGTGATCAAAACTCTCCAAACTCTTCCATGCAGGCGTAATGCTGCTTCTGAACCATTGGCGCCGGAAGTTCGCCCTCCCGGAATCTGTAGACTGCATTCGATCCGTATTCGGAGAAGATATCGCCTTCTTCCTCAGTCAAGGAGGTGCAGAAGGAGCAGGGCGGGTGTCCTGTTGGGCAAGAACAGCCACGCTCGTAGTCATCATCACCCACGATGGTTCGCCTTCATGAGATCCTCAACGTGCCGGCCGTCATAGTCTGAAGGCTCGAGCCCTAGCTGACGACCTGCCTGGTCCACGAAGTAGCCATAGGAAGGCCCCATGCCCACTTCAGGGTTGGCATCGTCGTAAGCCTTGAGCATTTGAGCCAGGCGAAAGACCGCATATTCGTTCGTGACCTGTGTCATGTCGCGGCCCCAAATTCCTCGGCAAGGATCAGCCCGGAATTGCTGAGACCTTCGCGCAGCTGCCAAAGGGCGTGCTCCTTACGGGTCATAGGTTCAGGCGAACCAGGTCGGCCGCAGGCACGCGCGGTGAAAACCGGATCCTTGGTCCACCAGGTGTCGAACTGGCTCTCGGTCCAGCCGTAGTCAGCCATCGTCGCGCGCTCGATCTCCTTTGCCAAGCGCTCGATCAGCACCTCTTGCAAGGGATCCGGCGGAATACGGGTGTCGGTCATTACAGGTTCCAATGAACTATGCCTGTCTGTGCCAGGCGCTGAAGGGTGTCGATTGCAGCCTCTGCGGACACGTCCTCGAGCAGGCAGTGTTCCGGAAGGTCGTAGAATAGGTGGCGGGCAGTATCCGTATCGAGTCCAAGGAACTCAGCCGCAGCTGTCTCGATCTCGTCGGCGTCTGTCTCGGCGCTGGGGCGAATGCCGAAAGGGTTTGCGCACATGAAGGCGTGGCCGGCGATGCACGCAACAGTGCCACAGCCTCGACCGAGCTTATCGTGAAGAGACGCACCTGCCTCGCCTACATACGTTCCCATGTTAAAACCGATGTCGTTCTCGGCTAAGATGGACCCGATTACCAACGCGATATTGCCCGCGTTTGCCATTCATTTCACTCCTCTGACGTTCGATTGCTATAGTTACTTTATAGCGAACAGCAGCGTGGAATTCGGCAGGGCGACAACGTGGACGGCAACCAACCTCAGAAGTCCCCGAAGCCGGCGACTTCTTCCATCATGCGGTTTGTTCCGGCGTCAGCCTCCGCCTTTGCCTGAGCCGCGATCTGGCGGCAGGTTGTCCGGATAGATGCAGCGGCCCACCCATCGCCACTCAAAGCGAGATCGAGGATCTCTGGCGCCAGGCGCACGAACTTCGGTTCCGCTTTCCAGTCCTGTGTCAGGGCAAGCGCCGCGTCTGAGCCGGGACTGAGGCGTCCCAGCGCCGCTCGCGCGTTGTGGTAGACTTCCGCGGCCGTGAGCTCTGTGGTCGGCTCCTGTGCGAGGTCGATGGCAAAGGTGGGCGCTTCGTAGTCAACCTTGATGCTGTTGTGGGAGCAGATCATCCGGTAGAAGGCGCGCGCCTGATGCTCATCGAGACATTCTTCCTCGATGGTTTCGGTGCCCTCTGCTACCTGGACAAACCACTGCCACTCGACGCCCTCTTCGGCACGTCGAAGGAGGGTGATGAATACCTCCCCATTCGACTGGTGGCTGATGGTTTCCTCATGCTGCAAGGAGGAGCTCCTTCTGGAACTTGAGGATACGCTCGAGGGTGAGACCCCAAAGAATGGCATCAGCGCCGCGCAGCGACTGCATGGCGTGCTCCTTCTCCTTCAGATACTGCGGCGCAAACACTGGATCGAGCGTGACGATATTCCCGATGTTGTCGTAGATATCCGCCACCTTCACGGTCTTAACCCGATCCGGCGCTGTCGCCAGGCGGTCGCAGTTCAGGGTGTGGCGCGCAGCCCGGTTGCCCGCTGACTTGTCCACATTGGTGAGATACCAGAGCTGGTCGGCGATCTCGCTTCCGAAGACATCGCGGATAACGCCGATCGTGACCTTCGTGTCCTCGACCGTATCATGGAGCCAAGCGAGAACCACCTGCTGCCAGGTATGGTCAGGAATGGCGCCGATCAGGGCGGCAACCGCTTGCGGGTGAACGATGTAGTCCTCGTCGGTGTATTTTCGTTTCTGGTCGATGGCTGAGTGCGCACCAGTAGCAAAGGCTTTGGCGCGCTGGATCATGGCTTCGCCGTGGGTCGAATATCTGGGCATGGTGATGTCCTTCTTGGTGGGAGCCGCCGGCTTAGGCGAGGGTGTCGGGAATAGTCAGGCATTCTGCGACGGCGACATTCGTCAGACGATGCTTGTGCTCTGCACCATTCCCTGATTCATCGTGCGCCGACTGGAGGCCAAGCAGGAACTGATGGATCTCATCCTGATCGGCACGGTCAAAACCGCGCGCTATACAGGTTTCATAGGCCGTGGTGCGTTCGAAGATATGGAACTCGATTGGGTTACCTTCAAAGCCCGCATCGTATTTGGCGTCAGGGATGAGGTGGCCTACGTTGCAGCATCTTCCGGCATACGGGCCATTGCCACGATAGGCACACGTTTTCTGCTCATCATCCGCGAACGATTGTTCGAAGTTCTGGAGGGCCGCCTTAGCGACAATCTCGTTGAATAGTTCTTGCTTGAGCGTGGTTACGCGATCCATTTGTGATCTCCGTATGTTACTGATATTGCTTGAAATTAGCGCATTCTTCTGTGGAATGCGGCAGGTGTTAGCGCTCAGGAATGCACCCGACTTCTCGGGCGGCTCTCAACAAGGAGCGCTGTATATTCTTGGTGTCGCGGTGATCCGACGGCGTCAGCGCACAGTAAACTTTACGCCGGCCATCAGGTCCTACGATGTTGATTTGAAGGTGCGTGCCGCTCGTCATTTCAACAGTGGCTTCAGGGCAGATATTCTTAGCCGCCTTGAGTAATTCGCGTTTGCGCTTGAGAACGCCCATACTTGGTCTCTAACCCCTGAATTTGGTCACGGTGGCGCAATCCCGGAATACCTATTCGGCATCCCAGGCTGCTTTCACTTCTTGTTTTGGATAGGTATTCGGCCATAAGCCGCCCCGCGCGGCTCTGGCGGAATAGGTATTTTAGCGGTAGCCCGCTGTGCGCATATCGCCGTTCTCAGGCTGAAGCTCGGCAGTGATCTTGTAGGTGCCGCCGGAGCGGGTCTCGATCAACAGGTCGTGCGTTGCGGACTTTCCGTGCGTGCCTTCAAAGTGGCGCTTGGTGATGTTGCTCTCGGGGAAGAACTCATGTTCCAGTGCGGCTTCGCAGAGGGCGTCGAGAATGTTTTCTTCTGCTTTCATGTCGTTACCTCGTGTAAATAAATGCTTACTTACTTTATAGCGCAAACGCGAATGGAAATGCTCAGGTAATGCGCGAAACCTTTTTGGCATCGCGATCGGCAATCCACGCAGTCAGCTCGCCGTGGATTTCTTGCATGACGACGCGCTCCTCTTCGAATACGGCTGCGAACTCATCAGCCTGTTGCTGGCCGCTGGAACCGAGCACGGCTGCGATCATTCCGGCGTCCTTGGACAGGAAGTCCTCGGCCATGTCGAGCATGATCTGTATCGTGCGCGGATCGGAGAACTGCTCCAACCCACGCTTATAATAAGTGTCGATGGACTGCCGCCAGTTGATGACGGAGTTGTTGCCGAGGGTGTAGGTCTTGTAGGCTGTCATGACAGTTCCTTTGGCTTTTGGTGTCCGAGGCCACGGATAAGGTGATAGCCGCTGTCCTGGAGCTTCATGACCCGCCCATACGTGTCGAATGGGCCACGGATCATCATGATCTCTCCCGGCAAGGCTTTGGTTTGCAACTGATAGAGATTGCCGCTCATACTGCCTCCGCCAGCTTCGGCGCTGACGATGGCCGGCGGTTCCAGAGCTTTATAGCGCCGCCAGGGTATTTGAAGATTTTGGTCTGCAAGCCGCAGCCGCACACCACGTATTCGCGGTGCCAGGGAGTGCCGATGACTGAACGGCCCTTGTTATAAGACAGGCGTGCATTACCACCACACGTCGGACAGGGCTCGAGGGTGAAGCCAGCCATCAGTAGTCCTCCGCATACATGAGTGTCATCACGCGGATCGTCACTGCGGGATCCTCCGGGTGCTCGCTCAGATGCTCCTCATCCAAGGCAAAGTAGTCGAACTTGAACAGGAACTCCTGTCCTTTGACTGTGAATTTCGCACAGTCATGCTCGCCGTGCGGATCATTATCCTCGTTGAATTCCGTGAATTTGCTGGCATAGTGCCCAACGACGATACCTAGAACGGGATCCTCTTGCGCCAGCCGACCAGCGGTCAAGATCCGAGCATTGAGTGCGACGCCGTTAAGACGCACTTCATCATTCAGCTGCCGTATTCTGGCTTTTTTGTCTTCTTCTGTCACCAGAATATCTCCACCGTTACGACCTGGTCCGTGATGATAGCCAGCTCCCGGCGGTCGGGCTTTACGCCGTCATCCTTCAGAACTACCAACACCCCGGTGCCAGGGTCATGCTTTACAACCTCAAGGTCATCGAACCTGTGCCCGGAGGTCATATACACGGCGAGGCGGTAATCACCATCGCCCGATTTGCCATTCTGGGCCCGTGCCCTGGCCTCCTGGATGAACGTCTCTATTGCGCGGCTCGCACTGTTCATTTCACCAGCTCCAGCTTGAAGCCGCGTCGAGGCTGCGTGGGCGGCGCTGGCGGAGTCACTGGCGGGCGCGGCTTCATTACCGACATATCGACAGGCTGACCGGTCGCGATCGTGCCGTCGGCCGTCTGTGCGAGCATCTGGGCCAGTTCCTTCTTGGTGATCGCTGCGAGCGTGACCTTCATCCCGAGCACGTTAGCGTAAACGCGCACATCATCACGGCGCTCCTCGAACTTGACCGTGCCATTGATGATCGCCAAGCCCATAAGCATGGAGTCAATCATTTGCATCTCCTCTGATAAATAAATGCTTACTTACTTTATAACGCAAATGAATGTGGAATGCGTCAGGCAGTCTGCGCTTTCGCTTCCCGCTTTCGCACCCACGCTTCGAAGGTGGCGTCGGCGTCTGTTCCGGCAAACTTGATGGACTTTTCAACCGCTGCCATCAAAGCTGAGCGCTCTGCTGGTGGATAGTCGATCAGATTCTTCACGGGGCAGGGATCCTGCGGGTGCATTTTCGCCCATTGCTTGCGCATTTCAGCGAGAAATCCAGTCGCGGCGAATTCAAGTCGCTGCCTGTTCTGTAGGCTCATGTGTTTGATCCTGTGGATAAATGCCGGAAATGCGGGCGTATACCCGCATTCACATAATTGTGATCAGTGCAGACGAACGACGGCATGAAGCTTTTCGAAGTCCACAACCTCTGGATCAGAGGCGATATCTTCAAGCATCTGCATAAGAACTGGATGGCTTGCAGCCAGAGCGAGTGCAAATAGCCGACGACCCAGCTTCATCATATCGCGGTCATCATCCGTCTGCTGATCAGCTGGTAGGTGAAACCGTGACGCGTCATAGCCGAAGTTCAACGCTTGGCAGGATCCGTCACGCTTGAGAACGAGGGCAACATCGCCCGGCTCGACGATGGCATCTGGTTTGTGCTCGCCCGCGAAGGTAGTGAATACATTTGGTGTGTCGGGCATTGCTGCGTCCTTTTTCGTCAATGTCTGATATTTTGATTGTGTTCTGATACTTAATTTATAGCACTTTCAACGTGGGAGTGCAGCGGTCATGAGCGGTTATTGTCGCCCATAACGAGAACTTTGCGGTTGCCAAAGGCGTTAACAACTGGTTATCCAGACTCGAACGGTCAACTTTACCCAGGCTAGACGAGGAGAGTTAGCCAGCAATGTCCGGAAGCGAAAAGGGTTCTAAATGATTAGAGAACAGTTTGAAAAATCGAAGGAAATGCTTAGTGCGGATTTGCTTCAAACCATTACCCGGCACTTCCGCAAGATGAACCGGGATTTCGACCTGGTAGACTTCAAAGCCCGCAATGCCTGTTATCTCGACCACGTCGTGTCATCAGCGCATTTTGATGGTGCGGAGGTCTTTCCGATTGATATACCGCTCCAACTCGTGAAGGTTTGAAACGAAAAGGCCCGCTAGATGCGGGCCTTTGTGTTATGGATTGTTCTTCACTGCCTCTTGCAGCTCGGTCAGCATGTTGTCTCGAACCGGCACACATTTGTAGAATGTGCCCATGATCGGCTTTCCGGTCGGCGTATCGATAGCAACGGGAGCCTGCGTCCGCATGTTTTTCTCCCACTCAGTGCATTCCGCCATCGACAGAAACTGAGAAGGGTTCACACGGACTTCCGGCGCCACGGTCGGATCACCGGAGCCCAGAAGCGTTATCACCGTCGCCATCCATACATTCATTCTGCATTCCCTTGATGCTGTTTTACGCAGCCGCCTTCTTAGGGAATTTTGCACAGACAGTCGATGCAGAGAATTTGTAGGTCTTATTGTCAAACACCCGCTCTGCCTGGATCGGATATGACCGGGCTGAGAGGTTGAGCCCGCTGATGCGATACATCTGGTTATTGGCAGCGAAAGTCTGACCGAAGTGTTCAGGCTTCATCCCGACAGCTCCGCAGTAGCGATCCCACTCCGCTTTCGCGCCGCTCTTGCCAGCGCCGGTGTCACGCAATTCGACAGTCACTTTTACGACACCGCCGGACATACCGATCTGCCCGCCACCTGCGACCAGATCGACGCCAAATTCGTCGCCGACCGCCTTGATGGCCTTGTTCAGAGCCTCAGAGAGGGCGCGATGCTCAACTCGTCCAAAGGTGGTGATTTTCATGATCGTCTCCTGACTATACAGAAATAAGGAAATAGCTAAATACTTATTTAGCTTTGCTCTTGCTGTGGTTGATAATCTATTGTAGTTGAGCGCTGCTTGGATAGCGGCAGGCAACTTATTCGACATTTTCGTGGGAACTGTAGAACGGGGTTTACTCGCCGCCGCCCTTGGTGTAGGAATTTGATCCTAGAGAACAGAACAGGAACAAGGCAGCATGAACGCAGGACAGTTTTTCACCCATGCCACTGGAATTTCGGCTGCCATTCAAGTGGCAATCGGCTTGTATTGCAGGGCAAATGACATTCCGTGGGATGCCAAGACATTCAAGGAAGAGTCACCCCACGACCTCGAAGAGATCGCGAAGGACGCATTGTTCTACGGCGCGGAAACCTTCCCGGACGCCGCATCCACAGACCACTGACGGATCATCTTCTCCTTCTCGCGCTGCACGATCGCGGCGTCGTAATTCGGATGCTTCTCCCAGAAGGAAAGCTTACGGTTACAGATGATGATTTCCTTTTCGATCTCGGCACGCTCTTGCCGAGATCCATTCTTAGCGAAGAACTGCAACACCAGCAGATTGTCGAAATGGCGCAGATAGCCTTTCGAGCCATCCATTTTCCACACGTTGATATCGGAAGCAGTGCGCGGAGCCGTGTCGCTGTAGAACATCATTTTCGTGTCTCTCCATTGCTGATAGAGACATCATCGCACATCGTTTTGTGGAGTGCGGCAGGCACTTGAAAAGCGCGCTGGGTAGATATATGTTTTGGGAGTGGGCCAGGAGCGCTAACTCCTGACCCGTTTCGCTTAGATAAAGAATGTGACCCGCACGATTGCTTGCCAGCCCGTGCGGGTTTTCTTTATCGTCAGCGTGATTGAGATGGGTATCATCCCGTTCACTCCTATCGAGAGCGAGGCGCTCGCCAACGCCGACGTAGCCCGTCTTCGTCGGCGCACCAAGGCTGGCTCCTGATGCTCACTGCTTTCGCTCTCGATTCTCGTTTTATAGCAAACTACGCATTGGAAGTCGGCAGGCTAAACAAGGAAAATCAGAATGGGTCAGGTTAAACGTCACAGAGAATGGGAAGAACACGCGACCAGTGTCGCTGAGGAAATTTTGGTGCGGGTTGGCTTTTTCGAGCGCTGCGACCACTATACCCTGGTCGCCCGTGACACGTCGGTTGGCAAGAGGAACGTCGCGATGGCGGAAGCCACAAAGTTCGCCCAAGCCAACAGCGACTATTCGCAGAAAGATATGACCTCGGCTGTCGCTAAAGTTATCGACGATAGCGGAAGCTGCGCATCGTGTGCCAATCGCAAAAGGCGAGACTAATTGACAGGTAGGTTCTAACCAGAAAAGCCCGCACAAAGGCGGGCTGATCGGTAGTCAGTGGGAGCCGGCGAGGGTTACTTGCCGGTGTTGAAGAACGGGATCGCAGCGTTCGGCGTGATCGTGGTCGGCAGTGCGCCATTCCACTGAAGAGACTTCTGGTATTCGATCAAGTTCGGGTTGGCAGACAAAGCGTCAGACTTGGCCTTGATGGCGAAAGCGTCGGCTTCACCAATCAAACGATTACCTTCGGCAGTTGCCTTTGCCGTGGCAAGCTGGGCCTCGGCAGCAGCAGTGGCGATGGCAAGCTGGCTGTCAGCCTGAGCCTTGGCCTTGATGACCTGCGTTTCGGCGAGAACGACTTCACGAGCATTCTTCTGCTTTTCCGTCTGAACCAGCATTTCAGCCTGGGCACGCTGTTCCGCCGCTGCTTCAACCGCGTCCGAGAAGTTGATATTCTCGATGTTGACGCCTTCGATCTTAACCAGGCCCTCACCGAGGTTGGCGATTGCGACAGAGACTTCGTTGTTAAGACGGCCACGTTCGCGGATAGCCTGGTCGGCAGAGAATGTGCCAAAGACATTCTTGATCGCTTCACGGATCTGGCGCTTCAGAATGCGGGACTCGAGACCATCAAGAGACTGGAACTCGCGGTAGATCGTCATGATCTCCTTGTCCGTCGGAATGGCTGCGTAGTTTACCGAGAAGCTCACGGTCGCCGTCTGACGGTCAGCGGTGTAGACCGGCTCTTCCGGGAACTCCATTGCCTGAGTGCGGACGCTGATATCGTGTGCCACGTCCAGGAACGGCTTCTTCCAATGGAAGCCAGGACCGGAGACTTCGCCGATCTTACCCTGGCTAACAACGACGGAACGTTCGCCTTCATCGACGGTGTAGAATGATCCGCCAAAAATTGACAGGACAAAGAGAACGACGATACCGCCGATAGCCAATCCAATCTTACCCATATTCACTTCTCTCCTTCAGAGTTTTCCCGCATCTTGCGGATAAATTCGAGTGCCTTCACGACACCCATTGCGATGATGATTGCGACGACGAGGGCCCCGATTGCCTTGAGCATCAGCAGTTCTCGCCCTTGCGGTCGCACTTGCGCGACGGCGCGGTGATGTGTGGAGAAACGACGACCGGCGGTGTCCGGTAGACGGGCGTGTTATAGCGCGTTGTTGAATTGGCACGCGGCACGACTGGTGCAGCAGTCACGCGAGGAATAACGACGGCGCGCGGGACCACAACAACTGTCGGAATGACGGACAGGGCAAGTGCCGGGGTTGAAAAGGTCGCGACTGCCGCGGCGGCGATGAGCGTAATCAGCTTCATGGATAGTTCCTTAGAAAGCGGCCTTGAGGGCTTCAAAACCAACAGCAAGGACCAGAGCGCCACCGAACAGGGTAGCGACGATTATTGCGCCTCGGTT
>NZ_JBNWDZ010000011.1:0-80373 GCF_053521645.1 Agrobacterium sp. CG674
CCGATGCTGATGCTGACGCTGATGCCGATGCTGACGCGGATGCTGATGCAGATGCCGATGCAGATGCAGATGCCGATGCCGACGCGGATGCCGACGCTGATGCCGATGCCGATGCCGATGCCGATGCGGACGCCGATGCCGACGCGGATGCCGACGCTGATGCCGATGCTGACGCCGATGCGGATGCGGATCTCGAACCCACGGATGATGTGGCTACGGCTGAGGTGAATCTTCTACCCACCGTGACAGAGGATGTTTCGCTGGGGAGCGATACCTACCTGGCCGTCGTGAGTCTCGCCGGACTAGACCTGCAGTTATTTGCGGATACAATCGGATTTGATGTGGAGACCGGCCATACACAGGATCTCAACTTCGATTTCAGCGGGCTCATCGGTGCAGGCGCGCTAGGCAACTACAGTCTTGTGGTGCAGAAGTGGGATCCCTCGACCCAGCAATGGACCAGCATCGACGGAGGAGGTCCTGCCACGATCCTGTCCCTGTCGCTTTTTGGCGGAACCAGTGGCACCGTGCCGGGTCTGGAACCGGGGGAATACCGAGCCTTCATGGGATTCAATGGCCTGCTCGGTGTGGGCGTTGGCGGCACACTGACGCTCGATGGCACGGACTATGACTTTACAGAAAATGGCGGTTACGACCCTGTTGCTGTGAGCGGTAATGTCCTCGACAATGACGTAGTCCCGGCTGGAACGACGGTGCAGAGCATCGATGGCCAGGCCGTCGATCAGGACGGAGTGACCATACAGGGTGATTTCGGCGAGCTTCTCATACGTTCCGACGGATCTTACACCTATACGCCCTTCGCCAATGGAGCGGGGATCGGCAAGGTGGACCGGTTTGACTATGTAGTTACAGATTCCGACGGCAATACTAGTCCAGCAACTCTTTACGTCCAGATCGGCAGCGACAATGTAGCGCTGACCTGGAGTAACACCGACCCCGGCCTTCCGGCGACGTTCGAGTTTGCCACAACGGGAGATAGCGCAGACGCTTCCGTCATCTGGAGCAATGTGACGGACGACGATTTCTTCACCGCCACCGGTTCTACGTTGCTTTCTGGCGGCCTTGGACAGACGAGCACCTACACCAGCAGCAGTTTCGTAGTCACCGACAGCATGGAGGTTTCCGGCAGCATCAACGCATCCGTCCTGCTAGCGGCTCTGTCGAATGGTGTGCTTTATCTCGAGCGTGAAACAACACCAGGCAACTGGCAGCAGGTAGCAAGCGACTCCTTCAACATTATTGTTGGCGGGCTCGGCACCGTGGCGTCGATAGATTTGGCTGAACTCGATCTCCTCGCCGGTACCTACCGTGTCCGGTCGACATTGAGTGGAACGTTGGTAAATGTGTCAGCGACCATAACAACCGATATCGATGTGACATACACCGACCAATATGAGGTCGGGACCGCGACCGGTGACAGCGGTAATCTGCTTACCAATGATGATTTGGGTTCCACCTTTACCCAGTTCCAGGTATTTGACGGAACAAGCTTCGTGGATGTGACGGGCACCAGAACGATCGACGGTGAATATGGTACGCTAACCATCGACGCCGATGGCAGCTACAGCTATGAGTTGCACCCGAATCTCCCCCATTTCGCCACATCGCAAACCGAGACCTTCGAGTATCAGCTCACACATCCGTCGGGAGAGGTCGAGCAATCGTCCCTTGTCGTGACCGTCGACCCCTCCGGCGCAGGCGTGCCGGATCAGGCGATGATGTTCTTTGCCGAGGATATAACCGGTCTCGACAGCATTGATTTGGCGGAAAGTGGTGATCCATTTGTCTCAAGTTCGGAGAGTGATGACGAGCTCTCTCGCCTGATCGAGGAGGAATCTGAAGAATTGACCGTCCCGCTTGATGGTCTCGCTGCTCTGAGTGAACCCGAGGATGGTGACGCTGATCTGAGTTCGACTGAGGAGCACGCAGGTCTTGCGGAGACGCCCGATCCGGTGGAGATGCCTGTCGACCCCTTCGGCCATCTGGTGGCCGAAGACGAATTGAGTTCCACGCATTCGACTGTAATCTGAAACGATCCAAGGACGGCATGGGGACATAAACGCCCCCATGCCGTTACAAAGGAAATCCCATGCCCCTTTCCGACATGACGACGGAGCAATGGCCCGATTCTGACGCTGGCTCCGATTTCGAGAGCTGGAGCGAGGCCCTTCAATATGTGGCGCGTCACTACGGTGTGCCTTTTTCGGCGGGTGGAGCGCGACAGCTCGCCCAAGCCATGCAGGCGATCAATACAGATGATTGTCTCATGCGCCTGGCAAGCAAGCTGGGCTTGCAGATCAAACGTGCAGTACCGTCGCCGCGCCTTCTCACAAGCTGGCGATTGCCGGTGATCGTGAAGCTCTCTGACGGTTCAATTGGTGTCGTAACAGCCTTGGCCGCCAACAGGGACGTATCCATCGTCCTCAGCGGAGACGCCGGCGTCGCCACAGTGCTGGCGCTTGATGATCTGCTGCGGCAGACCGACTTCGTCATTATCGCGCGTCCGCAGCGCGGAACGGTCGATGAGCGGGTCGATGGCTATATTGCTCCTTACCGGGAACATTGGTTCCGCTCGATCGCATTTCGCGACATCGGCTCCTATAGCCATGTCATGCTGGCATCGCTTGTTGCCAATATTCTGGCACTGGGTGGCGTCATGTTCTCGATGCAGGTTTATGACCGGGTGGTGCCGGCCAAGTCGTTCAACACCCTTTATGTCTTGTTCATCGGCGTGCTGCTGGCAGCGTTCTTCGACTTCATCATGCGCCGTCTTCGCACCCGCATTATAGATATCGTCGGCAAACGTACCGACATGCGCATCTCCGATCTCGTGTTCGGTCATGCGATGCGCGTGAAGAACCAGGAACGGCCCACCTCCACCGGCACGTTCATCGCCCAGTTGCGAGACCTGGAGCAGGTCCGCGAACTCTTGACCTCCACCACCGTTTCCGCCGTCGCGGACCTTCCCTTCTTTATTTTGTTCCTGTTCATATTCTGGTTGATTGGGGGACCCATCGTCATCATTCCGATTGCGGCTCTTTTTCTTCTCGTATTGCCCGGACTGCTGGCCCAGCGCGGACTTCGCGCTGCTGCCAGTGAAGCGATGCGCGAATCGTCGCTCCGCAACGCGATGCTTGTGGAGGCCGTTCAGGGCATAGAGGACATCAAGACGCTGCAGGCTGAGGACCATTTTCAGCAGCGCTGGAACCACTACAATGCCGTCTCGGCCGACGGTCAGCTGCGTCTGCGAGCCATAACCAGTAGCCTCGCAGCCTGGAGCCATACCGTGCAGACGGGCACTTTCGCGGCGGTCGTCGTCGTCGGTGCGCCGCTCGTCATGGAAGGAGACATGACAACGGGCTCTCTCGTTGCATGTTCCATTCTCGGCTCCCGCATGATGGCACCCATGGCACAACTCACACAGATTCTCGGCCGGTTTCAGCAGGCCAAGGTGGGGTTGAAAAGCATCGACGCCATTTTGCGTATGCCTTCCGATCACCCTGACAGCGAAACGCGCGTGAGTGTTCCCACCTTGCGTGGAGCATACAGGATCAGGGGCGCGGCCTTTCACTACGGCACTAATGCAGGGCGGCCAGCGCTTGCGATCGGGGACCTGTCAATAACTGCGGGAGAGAAAGTCGCCGTTCTCGGCAAGAATGGTGCCGGAAAATCTACCCTTCTCTCGGCCATGGCGGGCATGGTTGAACCGGCAGCCGGCGAAATGCTGATCGACGACCTCGCACTTTCACAGGTCGATCCCTCCGATCTGCGCCGGAATGTTGGACTCTTGACTCAGGACTCACGCCTCTTTCATGGAACCATCCGTGAAAACGTTACCCTTGGCGCATTGCATGCACCGGAAACCTTGCTGCTCGACGCGCTTACGATGACAGGAGCAGATGACTTCGTGCGCAAGCTGCCGCGCGGGCTCGACCACCCCATCCTTGAGGGCGGAAGAGGCCTTTCAGGTGGTCAGAAACAGGCACTGCTTCTAGCGCGTCTCCTCATTCGAGATCCGGCTGTCGTTCTGCTTGATGAGCCGACCGCGGCGATGGACGAAACGAGCGAGCGGCACTTCATCACGCGATTCCGGTCGTGGAGTGCCGAGCGGACAGTGATCGTTGCAACGCACCGCATGCGCGTTCTGGAGCTGGTTCAACGCGTCATCGTCGTTGAGAATGGGCAGATCATTCTTGATGGCAGCAAGGAGGGGGTTCTCAACACTCTGCGTGGTGTCAACAAGATAGCATCGCCGAACGGTGTGCGGCGAAAAATGCCCGAAAAGAAACCCGCAGCGGCGATGGCTGGTTTCCCCTTCAAAACGACGCAGGAGGTGTAAATGGCGGTTTTCAGTGAACGCGATTTCACAAGGCGCGGGGGGTGGGCATTCGGTGACGATGACGGGCGGTACCTCATCCGTTCCGCACGCGTCGTACAGCTGTTCGTAGCACTTCTGGTAGCAATGCTGATCTGGGCCTATTTTGCAACGCTGGACGAGGTCTCTACAGGGGACGGTCGTGTAATCCCGACCAGCCGCGAACAGGTCATCCAGTCGCTTGAAGGCGGGATTGTCGCAACGCTTCACGTACGTGAAGACCAGGTGGTTGAACCAGGGCAGATTCTCGCACAGCTCGATCCGACCAAGAGCCAGTCCGATGTGGAGGAAAGCGCAGCGAAGTATAGGGCGGCGCTCGCCGCAGCTACTCGGCTTGAAGCTGAAGTCAAAGGAACAGCTTTATCGTTTCCTCCGTCACTTGACGCCTACCCCGTACTGATTTCTTCGGAGACCGAACTTTACACAGCTCGCCGGCGGGCGCTCGAAGAGTCCCTGCGCTGGATCGAGGAATCACTTTCGCTTGTCTCCAGCGAACTGAAACTCAATGAAGAATTGAGGTCTGTCGGTGCGGCCAGTAATGTCGAGGTTATTCGCCTGCGTCGGCAGAGCGTGGAGCTTGAACTCAAGAAGGTCGAGATCAAGTCGGAATATGTCGTAAAGGCACGCGAGGAGCTGACGAAGGCGAACGCCGAAGTGAATTCTCTCTTCCCGATTGTAGCCGGTCGCGCGGACAGTCTTGCCCGCCTCACGCATCGTTCGCCGGTGCGTGGTATTGTGAAAAACATTGAGGTGTCGACAATCGGTGGCGTTGTGCCCCCCAACGGCAAACTTATGGACATCATCCCGCTAGGTGACGAGCTTCTTATTGAGGCGCGGATTTCCCCACGAGACGTCGCCTATATCCATCCCGGCCAGCGCGCGAGCGTCAAGATCAGTGCCTATGACTATGCTGTCTATGGCAGCCTTGACGGCAAAGTGACAACAATTTCACCGGATACGATACAGGACGAGGTCGATCGGGAGATTTATTACTACCGCGTGTTCATCAAGGCGGAGAAGGACGCGCTGGTCAATTCGGCTGGTCGGGAATTCCCGATCGTTCCCGGCATGGTCGCGAATGTCGACATTCACACAGGTGAGAAGACCGTGCTGGAATACCTCATCAAGCCTTTCAACAAGGCCCAGGAGGCGTTGCGTGAACGTTAAGGCGAGAGTGTCTCCGGCAAACAAGCCGCAGGGCATACACGAGCGGCTTTTCGGCATACGAAGCCTCCTAGAAAACCGGATTCATCTTTTGGCATACCCGTTGCCTCAAGTGGCATTGTTCTTTTCTGTTTCCGATGGAGACAGGCGGGCACAGGTCGTCAATGTCTCAGGTCCGTCTCTCGATTCCGCCTGGCAACAGGGTGTGAGTCAGCTCCTTGCCATCATGGGTAGCGAAAACATTCAAGGGCGTTGGGTCCGAGTCGATTGGGTGGAGATTGCTGAAAAGACTACGTGGGCGCGGCTGCGGTCACTGCTGGGCAAGGTAAAGCGCAATTATTTCCGTTTCGGAATTGCGCTTGATCCGGCATTCCGCCATGCCTTTACCGAACATGAGTTGAACGCGAACGCGATGCTCTATGGCGGAAACACGCTGACCAATGCCGTATTGAACGAAAAGAATTTCAACCTCTATGCCCGCGGACGCTATGTAGATCTGCCTTCCTTGAGCTTTCCACCAAACAGCACGATCTTTCTCTTTTCGACGAAAGGCGTCTTTTGCGACGAGGCCGGAAGTCTGCACCTGATCGAGGGAAATGGTCTCGATGCAGGACGCCGGACCTTGGATCGGCTGGACGGAGGCGTTGTTCTGCAGTTGCTTCGCGATTCCTCTGCCTATCTCTCGCGGCAAGTTAAAGCAGATGGTTCATTCGTTTACGGTTATCACGCCTGCTTCGATCGACGTATTGAGACTTACAATGGGCTACGCCACGCAAGCACGACCTATGCCATGATAGAAGCCTGGGAAGTCACACATGACAGGCAACTAAAAAAGGCGATTGAACGGGCGCTCGTTTACCTCGAGACTCATCTGATCAGGTCAGTGGTCCTTCCCGATGGCCTGCCAGCCGCCTTCCTTGTTGAGGCAGACGGAGAGATCAAGCTCGGCGGCAATGCCGTTGCGATCCTGGCATTCACAAAATATATGGCAGTCACAGGCCAGATGGAACGGAGTGGGCTCGCCGAGCGGCTTGCATGCGGCATACGCCACATGCAGAATCCGGAGACGGGCGCTTTCGTGCATGTCCTTCAGTTTCCCGATCTTTCGATTAAGCAGCGACACCGCACTATCTACTATGAGGGCGAAGCTGCTTTCGGCCTCATGCGCCTCTATGATCTCACAAGAGACCCGCAGTGGCTCGAAACCGTGGAAAAAGCATTCGAGCACTTCATTGCCAAGGAGTACTGGAAACATCACGACCACTGGCTGGGGTATTGCGTCAACGAACTTACGCGTCACAAGCCCAAGCAGCGGTATTTCCGTTTCGCCATCCGCAACATCGCCAATTACCTCGACTTCGTGGAAAATCGGATCACCACTTTTCCGACGTTGCTCGAACTGATGATGGCGGCGCGCCAGACATTGTCGCGGATTGCGGCCGAGCCGAACCTGCATGGTCTGTTGAAAGAGATCGATCTTGCGCATTTCGAAAGGGCACTTGAGAAACGTGCGCACCATCTGCTTAACGGCCACTTTTGGCCCGAAATGGCGATGTATTACCGCAACCCCGACCGCATCACAGGTTCCTTCTTCATCCGTCATCATGCTTTCCGCGTCCGGATTGACGATGTCGAGCACTATCTCTCCGGCTTCGTCGCCTATCGCAGCTATCTTAAGCAGAGGGCAGTATTCCGTGAAGTTATCCGCCAACACGCAGTGTTCACCGGTCATCGCCGCCCTGATATATCGAAGGGAGGGGTTGGCCCCGATGCCAGACAGTGGGATGCGGCTCATGTTGCGGCGGCAACCGGGGGATCCTGGGTTCAGCCACCGCCAGAATGCTGGACAGCAAAAGGGCTCTGCACATACGCGCCGGCCATGCAGCCCAACGATATTGTCGTCCTGCGCGGCGGGAAAGACACGACGGGGGTGCCGCTGCATAGGCTCATCGATCGCGAAAAGCCGGCAGGTTACATCACCACAAATCCGGAACTGGCCTACGGTCTGGAGGGGCCGGTGCTCCGGGTGACGGATAACATGCAGGCGACTTTGTCAATGGGCGATTATGCACGCACCCGGATGAGCGGTAATGTGCTTGCGGTAACTGGCAGTGCCGGTAAGACCACAGTTGTCGCCATGCTGGCTCACGCGCTTTCTGCTTGGGGCGATGTCGGCAAAAGCCACCATAATGCGAACCTGCCCGCGGGCGTGGCCTGGAACCTCGCCTCTATCCCGTGGGACGCCCCACACGTGGTGTTGGAACTGGCCATCGGTAAAATGGCGATCAGTGCCCGAATGGCGCGACCGAAGGTCGCAATCTTCACCAATGTTCTGCCAGCCCACCTCAACGAAAGGAGTACGATCACAGATATTGCCCGGACAAAAAGCGCAATCTTTCTGGGCATGGCGCCGGGCGACAAGGCCGTCCTCAACCGCGATATGCTGGAGTGGGACACGGTGCATGCAGCGGCGCGTCGGCAAAAGCTCGACGTTGTCACCTACGGGACCTCGGAAGAATGCATTTGTCGGCTTCTGCGCTACGACGCGGCAAACCAGCAGGCGCATGCGCGGATCAGAGACCGGGAGATCATCTTCCGGATAGGCGCCGCCGGCTATCACATGGCACTGAATGGCCTTGCGGTCCTTGCCGCTGTTTCCGCGCTGGGTCATCCACTTGAGCCAGCGATCGCACAGCTGGAAAGTTTTGCGGCTCTGCCGGGACGCGGAGAGGAGATTCATCTTTCGCTCGATGGACGCAGGTTGACCGTGATTGACGACGCCTATAACGCCAATCCGGGTTCTATGCGCGCTGCTCTGGCCCGATTGAGTGATCACCCATGCGGGCGGCGACGCATTGCTGTCCTGGGCGAGATGGCGGAGCTGGGTCCCGGCGCGGTCGCTTATCACACCGAGCTTGCAACATTCATGCAAAATCGTTCGATCGATGAAGTCCATGTTATCGGTGAGCTTTACATCGACTTCTGGGAAGCAATTCCGCCTGCCTTGCGTGGTTTCCATGCCCGAACGGGGCAGGCACTGAAGGACGTTCTCCGCGAGCGGCTGGCCGACGGGGACGTGGTTCTTCTCAAGGGATCGCATAGCACGGGAATGCACGAACTTGTCGAGTGGCTAAAGAAAATTGCTGAAGACAGCTCCGCTGCGTAGGTCTGTTTCCACACAAGCGAGCAGAACAGCTATTTGAGTTGTTCAAGTTCCATCTCATGGATAGCGCGGCGGATGTTGATCGGTGAACGGCCCTGAGCGATCAGGGCGGCAGCAAGGCGTCCGTGATAGGCGAGAATATGGCGCTGGCGGTCCGTGGCCTGAACATAGATATGGTGCGGCTCGAAGCCTGCGGCGCGCAGGCGCCTGACATAAAAGAGCTGACTGAAAAACGGAACGGCGCGATCCTCCGGGTCGGAGAGAAGATAGATGTCTGGTCGAGGATCGGTTCGAATCCCGTCAATTTCATCGATGGGATCGTAAAACGCGGCCGCATTGTAGAGGAGCTTACCCGGAAGCCGTCGTCTTCGCTCCCAGAAGGCGGATACCTGTTTCACCGAGACAAGGCCGGAGGTGATGACGACCGCGGAGACATCCCTGCGCCTATTCAGGAGAGCTGCCACGATCTGGCCGCCAGCAGAGTGGCCAGTTAGAATGAAGCTCGATATTTTGTGTTTTTCCTTGATCAGGTCAAGCGCGCGATCCATTAGCAATATTTCGCGCAGATGGCGGCGCTTGTTGTGATCGCCCGAAGAACCATAGATGCCGGGGCGCGCCATGAAAATAACAGGGTGGCCGGCTTTGTGGGCCCATTCTGCCATTTCCGTCGTGATCGTAGCAGGTGATTGCCGGGCATAGGAATCAGTTATGAAACGAACGCCCTTGGGATTGCGCAGCATCACGTCACCGCCGAAGTAGACAAGGGCAATCTGGTTCTCACTATCGGCTAACCCTTGCGGATAGTAGCGGATACAATCTCCCTCGCCGTCAATTTCGATCCACAGGCCATTAGGAACAGCGGCGCAGCGCTTCGAGGAAGTGAAAGATCCGTTCAGCGCTTCATAGGGGCTAAAGGCCTGGTCATTGAGAAAAACGCTAAGTTCGCTCGGTCTTGGCAATTCGAAAGGTCCAAGCCGCGGTGCATTTGCCAGAGCGGATTGTGAAGCTCCCGGAATGGCCAGTGCGAGCAACACCCACCGCGCGATCCACCAGGTAAGCCTTGGCTCCTCCTCCGTCATGGTTTCACTCCGATCTTCAAGGCATTGCTATTAGAAAGAACTGTAGTCAATTTCAGGGCTCCGCCAACGGAATCGATTTCATTTTGACAAATACTGCCCGCCACGTCACCTCCTCAGTCGGATGCATCACGCTAGCATTGTCGGCTACCGCTGCACCTATGCTGTAATTCGGGTGGTAGCGCGTCACCCTCTATAGGTTTGCCTGCTCTAAGGGGGCTCAGAGACCATGGCAGACGGCTAGGGGTGGCATGGAGGGGGATGGGCCTTTTCACGGTCCCTCCATGAAATGGGCGCCTACAGGGCTGCCATCATCCAGGACAGCATATCGACAGATGTTCGCTAACTAAAGCAGCCAATTCGATCACATAAGCGAGACTGGGGTTCCACAAAGTCCCCAGGCCCGCATGAAACCAAAGACCGATTGAGCCTGTGGCAGTGAAACATCGCTTCCACCGATTACTTGTCTTAGCTTGTATTGCGGTCACGGTCAAAACCGCGCGCCCCTCACTGCCCAATATGGGGCCACTCGGAAAGCAAGTGGTTACACGCGCTTGTAACCTTAATACAGAATGAGAAATCTGTTGGGCCTGATCCTGCCGGAAGCAATGCCGGTTAGTTACAAGGAGCGGCTTCGTTCAGCAACGGGTGTATTGATTGGCATTCTCTTGACGGGCTTACTGCGGCATCTGGCAATCAGAGATATCGCGACGCTGCCTGCTTTGATCGCACCAATGGGGGCGTCCGCCGTCCTGCTGTTTGCGGTTCCCTCCAGCCCGCTCGCACAGCCATGGTGCATTCTCTGCGGCAATATCGTCTCCGTGGTTGTCGGTGTTGCAATTGCAAAGCTGGTGTGGATCCCTTCGCGGCCGCGGGGCTCGCCATTAGCATCGCCATAGCGGCCATGATGGCTCTACGCTGCCTGCACCCACCAAGCGGTGCAGTGGCTTTGACGGCAGTTCTTGGCGGATCGGCCATTCACGATCTTGGCTATGGCTTCGTGCTCTGGCCGGTGATGGGCAATTCCATAGCGCTTCTCACCGTGGCGTTCATCTTCAACAATTTGACTGGCCGTCGCTATCCGCACGCGATGCGCATTCAGCCAACCAACCACGGCATGAAAGACCCGACGCCAGTCCAGCGCATCGGTTTCTCGTCGGCCGATCTGGATGATGTCCTGAAGGACTTCGATCAGGTGTTGGACATCGATCGCGACGATCTTGAAACGATACTGCGCCGCACTGAACTGCGCTCCTACCGCCGTCGAGCCACACATCTGGCGTGCGCGAGTATCATGTCCCGCGACGTTGTCGGCGTCGCGCCGGATGATCCCTTGAAAACCGCTCATGAATTGATGCGCAACCACCATTTTAAGGCTCTACCTGTGACAAATGATAACGCGGTGGTCGTTGGCATCGTGACTCAGACAGACTTGCTCGACAAAGCAAGCTGGGCAAGCGGCCGCCCGACCATCGGCCTTGTTCAACGAATTCAGCTGATATTCTCAGGACGAAGCGCTCCCAACGGCACGGTTAAAGACATCATGACATATCCAGTTAAAACTGTGTCCCCAGAGACGCCAGTCGAAGATGCGATCATCATTCTGGCAGAACAGGGCTTACACTATCTGCCGGTTGTAAGCGGCGACAAGAAACTTGCCGGGATCATTTCTCAGTCGGATGTGATGGTCGGTATGCTTGCCGACAGGGCAAAGGAGTAGACCGAAACACAAACCCAGTTCGTATAGCAACGGGCTCTATGCCGACGGAATTGGACGTCTACAAATCGGAGTGTTGGACGGACGATGCACTGTACCGCACGGGCATGCACGACGCCTTCCGAAATTGTCTCTCGGGCTGCACGGATGCGCTACCTGAAATGCATCCGGGAGAGCGAACCTACACGTTTTGGGACTTTTTCCGAAATGCCTATGGGCGCGACGCGGACTTGGGGCTCGACCATTTCCTGCTTAGTCCGGACCTTGCTAGGTGAAGAAGGCAGAGGTCGACAGACATGTGCGGCTGGGAGCGCACCAGCGACACACTCCGGTCGGGATCGAGCTACAAGACAGTGTTCGAGGCCCGTGTCGGCATTGGCTGATATCTGACCTTCTATAATAGTCGACGCCCACATTCATCCCTTGACCGGCAGACGCCGGATCAGGCCCAGTTCAACGCGTTGGCACACTTAATTGGGCGGCATAATCGAGGCGGAAATCCACTTGGCGAAACGCCCAAAACTGTTCGGACAAACCAAGCCAGCTCTCACTGCTTAAGGAGAAACATACTATCTCTTCAAAATTGTTATGATGATGCAGCTAAAGGGAAACATTGTTTTAGGCGGGATAATTTGCGAACTAGCAGGTCACGGCGTTTGCAGCATTGCTGCGAACAGGTCCTCTCAACGAGTAAATCATATCTCTGATTGACTCATATTATAAGTTATCATATGGGTTCTTCATCGTAAGTTTGCAAGCGCAATAGCATACCGGTTGGCCAGCCGTAGTCCGCATATTTACTGAAGTTATATGTCGCAATCGCGCAGCCCCGATTTCAAGCCACATCGACAGGTTGTTCCGGCTGCGATTCTGTGGGTGGTGCGCGTTTGAAGATTAAGGAGCCTGGGCGACGTGTCCGAGGCTTCGAGAAACATGCGCCTGCGGTGACGGAGATTGTCCGGGCCAGCAGGCTTGCTTGCAACAGTTTCACTTGGGAGGAGTGCAAATGAAATCAATGTGTTTAATCGCGGGTGCCTTGGCGGTCTTGGGATCGGCAAGTCATGTGGCGGGGCAGAATGCGTCGGAAATACGGATCGTTTTGCCGGAACAGCCTGCCAATCTTGAACCCTGCGGCACTATTATCACCAACGTCGGACAGATTTTGAGCCGCAACGTGGTCGAACCGCTGACGGTGATCGATGCCGCTTCGGGCCAACCGAAACCTGCACTTGCGACCGAATGGACGCAGAAAGACCCGAATACATGGCAGATTAAGATCCGTGAGGGCGTCAAATTTCAGGATGGCGAGGCGCTGAACGCCGAAGCCGTAAAATACTCCATCGAGCGCATGACAGGTGGCAAAGTCACTTGCAGCAACATCGCCAAATTCGGGAGTGCGAAGCTTACAGTATCTGTCGTTGACGACCAAACCGTGGAGATCAAGTCCGACACGCCCCAGCCGATCTTGCCGACACTTTTGAGCGTCGTGATGGTCGTTTCGCCAAAGACACCAGCCGACAAGGCCGTCAACGATCCCGTCGGAACCGGGCCTTACAAGTTGTCGAGCTTCAATCAGCAAACTGTCATTCTAGATGCCTTTGAGGGCTATTGGGGCGACAAGCCGGCCTTTACCAAGGCAACCTATGTCTGGCGCCCGGAATCCTCGATCCGCGCTGCCATGGTGCAAACCGGCGAGGCCGATCTTACGCCGTCCATCGCCATTCAGGACGCGACCAATCAAGAAACCGATTTTGCCTATCTGAACTCGGAAACCACCGCCATTCGCATCGACACAGGCTTTGCTCCACTCGATGACGTGCGTGTTCGCAAGGCCCTCAATCTGGCTATCGACTGGGACGGTCTGGCACAGCTTTTTGGTGAAGATGTCAAGCGTGCCTCGCAGATGGTGGTTACGGGTATCAACGGTCACGACGAGACGCTTGCGCCATGGACCTACGACGCCGAGCAGGCACAGGTGTTGGTCGAAGAAGCGAAGGCCGCAGGCGTTCCGGTGGACACGGAAATCGAGATGATCGGTCGTAACGGCATCTACCCGAACGGCTCCGAAGCCATGGAAGCGATGACGGCCATGTGGCAGGAGGCGGGCCTCAACGTCAAGCTGACCATGCTCGACGTGAACGACTGGCTGCGTTACCTGCAAAAGCCTTTCCCGGAAGATCGCGGTCCAAACATGCTGCAAATGATGCATGACAACAACAAAGGTGATGCCGCCTTCACTATCCCAATCTTCTACACCTCTGGGGGCAGTTATGCGACGGTGAATGACGGCGCGTTCGACAAGGAAATCGCCGATGCACTCGCCTCCACCGGTGCGGATCGTACTGCTAAGTTCAAGGCGATCTTCGGCAAGGCGCGCAACGAGCAAGTTCTGGATATCCCAATGTTCCACATGATTGGCTACACCCGCGTCGGGCCACGCCTAGACTGGAAACCCGATATCAGCACCAACAGCGAAATCCCGCTCGTAAACATTAAACTCAAGAACTGACATTCGATACTCAAGAACTCGCGGGTGCCAAACCTTTTTCCGGCACCCGCTCAGCACTCGAAAACCAGAGGTTCTGCATGATTTTCGGCTATATCGGTCGGCGGGCCTATCACAGTATCATTTCGGTGATTGGCCTGCTGACGCTCGTCTTTTTTCTTACGCGCATGACGGGCGATCCGTCTGCGTTGTACCTGCCTCTCGATTCCAGTCTTGAAGCACGCCAGGATTTTGCGCGGCTGAACGGTCTGGACCAGCCGATCTATGTGCAGTTCGTCCAATACCTCAAGAGCCTTCTTTCACTGGATTTCGGCCAGTCGCTCCGTCAAAACCGCTCAGCCATCGAGGTGGCGCTTGAGGCATTTCCCGCGACGCTGAAGCTCGCGTTGGTGGCAATGGCGCTTGCCTTTACTCTGGCGATCATCGTCGGTGCTTTGGCCGCGGCCCGTCCCGGCAGCCTGTTTGATCGGGTTGCAGGCGTCGTCTCGCTTGCGGGTGCGAGCACGCCGGATTTTTGGGTGGCGATTGTGGGTATTCTGGTCTTTGCTGTCGGCTTGGGTTTGCTGCCCACCTCGGGAACGGGGACAGCGTTGCACTGGATTATGCCGATTACAGTGCTGATGCTGCGACCCTTCGGCCTTTTGGTGCAGGTGGTTCGTGGTACGATGATTTCTGCACTCGCGTCGCCTTATATCAAGACTGCGCATGCTAAGGGCATGAAGCGGCGCAAGATTATCTTTGGCCATGCGCTGCGAAACTCTCTGCTGCCCGTCATAACAGTCGCAGGCGATCTTATGACTGGTCTCATCAACGGGGCGGTTGTCGTGGAAACGATTTTCGGTTGGCCGGGCATCGGCAAGCTGATGATAGATAGCATCATCCAGCGAGATTTCGCCGTTGTGCAGTCCACAATCCTGGTGACCGCAATCGCGATCTTTGTCGTCAACATCGCTATCGACCTGCTCTACGTGGCACTCGATCCGCGCATTCGTTATTGAGGGTAAGACACCATGGCCGTTGTGACATCGCCATCTGCCAAATCTCCTGGCAATATTAGGCAATTGCTGATCTATCTCACTCGAGACAAACTTGCGCTTTGTGCTGCCATCTTTCTGCTGATCCTCTTCGCCTGCGTATCGTTCGGCCCACTGTTGATAGGCGATATGGCGGGCAAGCTGGGACTTCGCCAGCGAAACCTCGCACCATTCTCAATGGATGCTGGGGTCATCTATGTCCTCGGAGCAGACACGCTGGGCCGCCCGATTCTAGCACGCCTGATCGTTGGTGCGCAGACGACACTTGGCATTGCCGCCGCCGCCGTTTGCACGTCGATGCTGCTTGGCGGGGCGCTGGGTCTCGTTGCAGGCTATTCCGAGCGCTGGTACAGCCATGTCATTCTGCGTTTTGCAGATATCATCATGAGTTTTCCATCGTTGCTTCTGGCGCTGATCGTTCTCTACACGCTCGGCCCCAGTATCATGAATCTAGTGATCGTGTTGGCCATCACCCGTTTGCCCATCTTCATCCGCACCGCGCGTGCGGAGGTTCTCGAGTTGCGCGAACGCATGTTCGTCAGTGCGGCGTTGTCGATGGGGGCAAGTACCAGCAGGATATTGTTGCGGCACATTGCCCCGCTAGTGGTTCCGACATTGGTCACGATTGCCGCCATCGACTTTGCAACCGTCATTCTAGCGGAATCGGCGCTCAGCTTCCTTGGCCTTGGCATCCAGCCACCGGACTTCACTTGGGGCGCAATGGTTGCAAACGGCAGAGGATATCTCGCCTCTGCCTGGTGGATCGCTTTCTGGCCTGGTCTTGCGATCCTTCTTACCACTTTGTCGCTCAATCTTCTCGCCAGCTGGGCGCGCACGGTTGCCGATCCGCTGCAGCGCTGGCGCTTGCAGTCTCTCAGAAAGGCGGCGCGATGACCCAGTCGAACACTCCAATCCTGTCGATTAACAATCTGACAGTGGATTTTCTGTCCGAGGGCAATCCCGTCCGGGCCGTCGATGATGTGTCCTTTAACGTCCGCTCCGGCGAAACATTGGTCATTCTCGGCGAAAGCGGTTCAGGTAAAAGCGTCAGCACCGGTACGGTGATGAGCCTGATCGATTGTCCACCAGGCGACATCGTTTCCGGCTCGCTCGTTTTTGACGGCAATGATCTGCTTGGGCTGGATGCGGAGAGCAGACGCGGGCTCAATGGGCGCCGGATTGCGATGATCTTTCAGGACCCGCTTGCCTATCTCAACCCAGTTTACACCGTGGGTCGACAGATCGCAGAGGTTTTCGAAAGCCACTCAGACATTGCAAACGCCTCGGTTCAAGACAAGGTCATCCAACTGCTTGAGCGAGTCGGAATTCCCAATGCGAAAACACGGGCCGACTATTATCCGCATCAGTTTTCCGGTGGCCAGCGCCAGCGCGTCATGATTGCTATGGCGATTGCCTTGAAGCCGGATATCCTCATCGCAGACGAGCCGACGACCGCTCTGGATGTGAGCGTTCAGGCGCAGATCCTTGAGCTTTTGAACGACCTTCAACGCGAAACCGGCATGGCGTTGATCATGATTACCCATGATCTGGAAGTGGCAGCGGCCATGGCAGACCGGATCATCGTCATGAACGGCGGTAAAGTTGTGGAAAGCGGAAAGGCACAGGACGTCTTCACAAACCCCGCACATGCCTATACGCGCCGGCTGATGGCGGCGGTCCCGCACGCCCATTCGAAAGGTACACATGCGCGCGAGCGGATTACCAGCGAGGTGCTGCTCAAGGTGGAAAACCTCAGCAAGCACTATAGGCTCGGTTCCGGCCCGTTTTCCGACAAGCAGGAGTTTCGCGCAGTCGATGATGTCAGCTTCGATGTCCGGCGCGGAGAAACCGTCGGTATTGTTGGCGAATCCGGCTCCGGGAAGTCCAGTATTGCCAGGATGCTGCTACGGCTCAATGAACCGACGGCGGGCCGGGCGCTGTTTGCCGGCGAGGATATCTTCAAACTGGAAGGGAAAGGTCTGAACGGTTTTCGTCGGCGCGTGCAGATGGTGTTTCAAGACCCGTTCGGCTCTATGAACCCGCGCATGAGTGTTCGCCAGATCGTCTCCGAGCCCTGGTCTATCCACAAGGACATTTTGCCCAAGCCGAGATGGAATGATCGCGTTGTGGAATTGCTGGAAATGGTCGGTCTGAAAGCCGAGCACGCCGAGCGGCATCCCCACCAGTTTTCCGGAGGTCAGCGTCAGCGTATTGCCATTGCACGCGCGTTAGCAAGCGAGCCGGAATTGATCGTCTGCGACGAGGCGGTGTCTGCCCTCGATGTTTCGATCCAGATGCAGGTGATTGAGCTTTTGGCAGAACTTCGCCGTTCGCTCGGTCTCTCCTACATCTTCATCACCCACGATCTACCAATCGTTCGAGAGTTCGCAGACCGTATTCTGGTCATGCAGCGGGGAAAGGTGGTCGAGGAAAACGAAACGGAAAAGCTGTTCTCAGATCCGCAACATGAATATACGCGCTCGCTGCTGAACGCCGTTCCGCAGCCCAAGTGGCTTGTGCATCCGCGTTGCAAACATGATGGTTCAACTTCGTAAGCTATATGAAACAGAGCGGCGGCATTTTCCTCCCGGTCGCTCTTCATATCATAAAGATCGACAGTTCGCCTACGAGGGCCGGCCGGTTGGTGTTTCCCGACTTACCGCTCCCGACTACGTAGAAGCCCAGATCGCTGGCGAAACTTGAAGTCTAGCGCTCCAGCACTTCAAAGAGCGCTATCTTGAAAAAGGCTCTTCGCCACGTAACGTCACAAGAGAATAGGCAGTGTCGAAATCTGAGGCCTCTCAAAGCGCAGAGAAAGACCGCGCCTAATGCATGAATATTTTGTATTTTTCTTCAGTTCCTCCGGTCGAATTCGGCGTAGCCTGGAAGAAGTCCTCGAACGATGGTCGCGACTACCACTTGTCAAGCTCAAGGACCCAAGCTTCCCGGCCCCGATCTACGTGACGCCGATTGAGGTCGAAGGCGAGGAAGGCCTCTCCCTCATCTGGTCCCGGTCGAACCGGGACTGATACTGAACGCCCCGCCTGACAAGGCAGGGCGCTCCACGTGAGGGATCACTTGTTCAGTGCATCCTTGAGCGCCTTGGCAGGCGCGAAGGTCAGCTTCTTCGAAGCCGCAACCGTCATTTTCTCTCCGGTCGCGGGATTACGGCCCTCACGCTCAGGCGATACCTTCACCCTAAATTTGCCGAAGCCGGGGATTGACGTTTCCGCGTCGGAGCCTGCGGCATCGGCGATCGCCTGGAACACGGCTTCAACGATGCCCTTGGCCTGAACCTTGGTCAGGCCGTTCTCAGCTGCAATCTTGTCGGCGATTTCATTGGTGGTGGTCATGGAATTCCCCATCTTCTCGGAAAAGATAAAATCCGTGTCAGCTTCTGACCGGATTGTCACCGGAGAAGTTTGGAATAAGGGTGAGATTCGCTGGATGTCCACAGGGGGTCTTGGCAGATAACCTCGTTTGCGCTTCTCGGGAAGCACGTCGAGGAACAGGGTGATGGCCTTGCTCCCATTGTCGAATAGACGTACCTCTGCTGCCCGCGCGTTCTGATCCAGTCAGGCGCGCACCAGCGATACCTCGCTGAACAGTTTCGGCTGAACGGCAAGTGCGTAATGCTCCATTCAAGATCGGTCATGTCAAACCGGCGACGGGTCATCTGAGGTCTCTAAATCAAAGCCTCAACGAGCTAAAATGATGCCACCGTGTGAAGCCTGTTCATGAGTGTACGACCTAGATGGATTAGGCTGCCTCACTGGCAGTGAATTTATCGAGAGAGTACCTGCGCGCAGGTCGTTGGGATCCCTGCGCCCTGCATCCGAAAACGCCTGGCACGGTGGACCATCTGCAACTACATCGATCCATGCGGAGACGCGAGCAACATCACCGCGCCCTGCCTCTAGGTCGCTCTTCGGGTGATCGGCACGGAAAGTTTCCACCGCAGCGTGTTCGAAGTCCAGCGACAGAGAGGTGCGGAAACCCGCCTGCACCTACGAAGAGGTCGCTTACTAGATATCTGTTCCTGCAGATCCCGTGATCCGACGATGGCGGCAGAATATTGAGACGCCTGGTGAAAAACCAGTTTCCTGTGGCAGCTTAAAGCAACATCGCCGCAGCATCATCCAGGAACCAATGAACCTTAGCATGGGTGGCAAGGTGCGATGCCGGGCAGTTGTCCCTTGGTGTGTCCTGGATGCTTTTACGCACTGCTTCCGCTTTGGCTTTACCTGTCGCCAAAAGGACGATCTCGCGCGCGCTGAGAATATCGGCAATGCCCATGGTAATGGCATGCGCCGGCACATTCTTGAGTTCGACTAGGGTCGGCAGATTGGCAGCCAGTGTTTCTTCCGAAAGTTTGACAACCCGAACCCTACTGGTTTGCGCCGATCCCGGTTCGTTAAAACCGATGTGGCCGTTCGAGCCGATACCGAGCAATTGCAAGTCTATCGTGGTTTCGCCCAGCAGACGTGCATAACGCGCCGCTTCGGCAGTCTCGTCCTCCGCGGCTCCGTCAATCAGATTGGTCCTCTTAGGATCGAAGTCCGCCTTGTCGAACAATTCCCGATGCATGTAGGCTGCAAAAGAATCGGCCTGCGAGCCAGCGAGACCACAATATTCGTCAAGGTTGAATGTGGTGGCGTGCGCAAAGGATATTTGACCGCTCTCAACTGCATTAAGCAGCTTTGCATAGACCTGGCGAGGTGTCTGGCCGGTCGCCAGTCCCAGCACTGCGGTCGGCTTGGCGCGGACTACCGATAGGATACGCTCGGCAACCGCAGTACTCGCGTCTTCCGGCGTCGGAAAAATTGTGACGTTCAACGCACGCCCGTGTGCGTTCCGGTGAAGATGATCCATCAGAAGGTAACCTTTTAAAAGCTGTACGGAAGTTCGCGGCCAGACGTGGTCCGGCCGCCAGACAGTCAAATATGTCCGCGATCCATCGCTTCGAGGAGCGCTGCAATGTAGCCGTAGCAGAAGCTGAACGCGACGCCGACCGGATCGCGGCCGGAAATAGTCGGAACATGATCTGGCATGATCATGTATTTGTAGCCGACTTCCTTGTAGATTTTCAGCGAGCGGATCATGTCCATGTCGCCTTCATCAGGGAAGGTTTCCATAAACGACAGCTTGCCACCGCTGATGTTGCGGTAGTGTACGTTGAAGATCTTGCTGCGGCTGCCGAACCAGCGGATGACGTCGTCGATTTCTTCACGGGGATTGTCGAGCATCTCGCCGATCGATCCTTGGCAGAAATTCAAGCCGTGATAGGGATTTTCGCGCATCTGAACGAATTTTTTCAGACCCTCGACGGTACCGAGGACGCGGGTAACCCCCTTGTAGCCCGGTGGTGTATAGGGATCATGCGGATGGCAGGCGAGGCGGACCTTGTTGCTTTCGGCAACCGGTACGACGTGTTCCAGAAAATAATCGATACGTTCCCAGTTTTCGTCTTCCGGCAAAATTCCCGCAAGACCCGGGGCCGCGTCATGATCCGCCTTGTCCCAGCGCCAGGCTTCGTTCAGCGAACCGCCCCGCCCACGCTCCATTTCGGTGCGGGGGATGCCGATAATGTTGAGATTGTACTTTGCCGCCGGAACGCCTGCCTTGGCTATGTTCTCGATCATCGCACAGACGGCATCGATCTGGCGATCCCGGTCGGGGCCACCGAGCAGAATATCCTGATACGATGCCTCCTCGATAGGGCGCGACGACATGGGCAATTGGATCATGTCGAGCGTCAGGCCGAAACTCTCGACCTTCTCGCGGTGGCGCTGGATGTCATCCAGTGTCCAGCTGGCAGGCTTTCCCGATGGATCGGCACAGACATTCTTGATACCGAGCTGTGCCCAGACGCGAAAATCATCGTCTTCGCGGGCGTCCACCTGTGTTCCGAGATACATATTGGCCTCATCCTATGTGTAAGTAAATGATAGCGGCTACGCGAAACGAAGCCGTCTGTCTTACAGAGCGCTTGCCTCGAAAAGCATGCGCGAATAGTCGTCATGTGTTCGACCCTGATAGAGATCGTCCCTCGTCAGTTCGTCGACGAAAACGCCGCTTTTCATGACCAGAACGCGATCGCACATATGGGCGATCACACCGAGATCGTGACTGACGAGAACATAGGTCAGGTTGCGGCTTTCCTTCAGGTCTGCCAGTAGATTGAGGACTTCCGCCTGTACGGAAACGTCGAGCGCCGAGGTCGGCTCGTCGAGCAAGAGGATTTCCGGCTCCAGCATCAAAGCGCGGGCAATGGCCACGCGCTGGCGCTGTCCGCCGGAAAGCTGGTGTGGAAATCGATCGGCAAAAGCAGCCGGCAGCCCGACTTGCTCCAGCGCGGCTGGAACGCGATCCCAGCCCTTGCCGCGACCCATGGCGCGGATCGGTTCCGCCAGAACTCGGTTGATGCGGTGGCGGGGATGGATGGAGCCATAGGGGTCCTGAAACACCATTTGCGTTAGCAGCATCTGCTCTCTGGTACGATCCTTGTGGACGTCGGTGCCCGCAAGGTTGATTCTGCCCGACCAGTGCCGGTCGAGGCCCGCCAGTGAGCGCAGAACAGTCGATTTTCCGCAGCCGGATTCTCCGACGATGCCGAGCGTCTCGCCCTTGACGACAGAAAAGGATACGTCTTTGACAACCTGTTTTGCCGACGTGCCGGTTCCGAAGCAGACTGAAAGATCATGGACATCGATCATGGCTGTGCCTCCACCGCGTCAATCGCGTTTCTGTCAAGGGTTTTGAGTCGCCTCACGGGCGCATGAAGATCTGGCATGGCTGCGATGAGCCCACGTGTGTAGGGATGCTGCGCCTCTTCAAGACGTGTCAGCGTTTCAACGACGCGACCCTTATACATGACCATGATGCGTTCGCAGAACGCTGCGACCATACGGATATCGTGGCTGATCAGCATAAGGCCTGCATTGTTTTCGCGCACCAACTCGTCCAGCAGTTTCAGGACATCACCGCGCACTGAAACGTCGAGTGCTGAAGTTGGCTCATCCGCAATCACGATCCGTGGTTTGGCCAGCAACATCATGGCGATCATCACGCGCTGGCCCATGCCGCCGGAAACTTGGTGCGGATAGAGCTTCATCGTCCGTTCGATATCGGTGATGCGCACACGCTCCAACATGGCAGCAGCCATCTTGTACGCTTCGGACTTGCTGGCGGAGAGATGCAGAACGGCCGCTTCCGCCACCTGTTTGCCGATTGGCAGAACAGGGTTCAGCGAATAACGCGGATCCTGCATGATCAGCGCCATGCGATTGCCACGCAGCGAGCGCATCTGCTTTTCGCGGGCGTTCAGCAGGTTCAGGTCATCGAAGGTCAGCATATCGGCGCTGACGCTGGCGATCGGTGGCAGAAGACGCATGACGGCACGGCCCAGCGTCGACTTGCCCGAACCGCTTTCGCCGACGATGCCGAGCCGCTCGGGTTTGAGGTCGAAGCTGATACTATCGAGCGCGGGTTTCCCGTACCGACCGAAATTCACCGACAGGTTTTTGACCGAAAGGATTGTGTCGTTATCAAGAGCGGGCATGGCGAGGATCCAGAAGGTCGCGAAGCGTATCGCCCACGAGGTTGAAGGCAAGGCTGCTGATCAGGATCGCGACACCGGGCATGACTGCGATCCACCAGTGATCCAGCATAAACTTACGGCCACTCGAGATCATTGCACCCCATTCCGGCGCTGGCGGCTGTGCCCCGAGGCCAAGAAAGCCTAGCGATGCTGCGGTCAATATTATTCCGGCCATATTGAGCGTCAGGCGCACGACGACGGATGGAATGCACATAGGCGCGATATAGAGCATCAGCAGACGCATCGGCGACGCACCGTAGAGGCGAGCTGCTGCAACATAATCGGTATTGCGGACGATCATTGCTTCGGCGCGGGCAAGACGGGCGATAGGTGGCCAACTTGTCAGCGAGATTGCGATGACGGCAGTGCCCAGACCTGCGCCAAGTGCTGCCGCGAAAGCGAGCGCCAGGATAAGAGACGGGAAGGACAGGACGATATCGGTTAACCGCATCAAGATAGCGTCGGTACGACCGCCGACAAAGCCGGAAACGACGCCAACGAACAGCCCGATCGGCCCGACGATCAACGTGACTGACAGGATTGTCGATAAGGTAATACGGGCACCGTATACCAAGCGAGAAAAGATATCCCGGCCAAACTCATCGGTTCCAACGAGATGAGAAAAGTTTGGTGGTTGGAAGGCGGCCTGAAGATTTTGGACGGCAGGATCGTAAGGTGCGATCAGCGGTGCGAATATTGCCACCAAAATCAACACAAAGAGAACGAGGAAACCGCAAAGGCCAACAGGCTCGCGCGATAGCTTTTCCCATATCGGTGCCAGGCCCGACAAGTTGGCCGAGCGCGGGCGACTTGGCTTTTCGGAAGAGAGAAGTTGCACGCTCATTGCGTCACCTCACGTGTGCGGGGATCGAGGACCATATAGGCAAGATCGGATATGAAATTCAAAGCCATGAAGATGGCACCGATAATCAGTGTGGAGGCAAGGATGGCGTTCATGTCGCCGATCATCAAGGCGTTGGTCATGTACTGACCGATGCCGGGCCAGGAGAAAACGATTTCCGTCACGACTGCACCTTCAAGAAGATTACCGTAAGAGATGGCGAGAATAGTGACGAGTTGCACGGCGATGTTTGGCAGCAGATGGCCGATGACGATGCGGGCGCTGGATGCCCCCTTGGCGCGGGCAGCGGTCACGTAATCCTGGTTCAACTGCTCGAGCGTAAAGCTGCGGGTCATCCGGGTGATGTAGGCCATCGCGGAGTAAGCAAGGATGCAGGCCGGCAGGATAATGTGGTGAACGGCGTTCCAGAAAGTTTCCGTATCGCCGGCGAGCAGGCTGTCGACAAGAAGCAGGCCTGTCCGGGGTTCGACAAGGCCGTCGAGATAGGTATCGACCCGCCCCGGACCGCCAACCCAGTCGAGCCCTGCATAAAAGATCACCAGACCCACGACGCCGAACCAGAAAACTGGGATCGAATGTCCGACCAACGAAATGATCCGGGCGAACTGGTCGATCCAGGTGTCGCGGTTAAAGGCCGCGACCATGCCCAGCGGTATGCCGATCACTGTCGAGATGATCACGGCAAGCGTGGCAAGTTCCAAGGTGGCCGGAAAGGCTTGCGCCAGATCCTTCGTGACCGGATTTCCAGTTAAGATCGCAGTGCCGAGGTCACCATGAAGCAGGGACGTCAGGTAAATCCAGAACTGCTGATAGATCGGCAGGTCGAGTCCGAGCTTCTGCCGCATCGCTTCGAATGCGGCAGGGTCCGCCAGCTCGCCCACGATGGCACCGACTGGATCAGTCGGGAGAACCCGGCCGATCACGAAGGTCACGACAAGCAAAGCAAACAGGCTGACTAGCAGCTGTCCAAGCCGACGTGCCACTTCTGTTAAAGTAAATTCCTTCATGACCGGCCGTCTCTCTTACTTCACGTCAGTCTTCGTGACGTTCTCAAGTCGATTCAGCGACCAGAGGTTCGTGCTGTAGCCCTGCACGCCCGCGCTCAGCACGATCGGCGTGAAAGCTTCGAACATCGGCAGAACTGCAGGTTTCTGGGCAACGAACATATCCTGCAACTGCTTGATCATGTCGGCACGCTTGGCTTCGTCGCGTTCGCTGTTGGCCTTGTTGCGAAGATCGTTCAATTCGGGGATATCCCAGGCCGAGCGCCAAACGAAATTACCTGCATTTTTGGCTTCGAGGCTATTGTCCGGATTGGTGACGAAATCGTTCATCGAGCCAAGTGCGTTCGGCATGACCGCAGTCGCGAGCGGGAGCAGAAGATCGAAATCCCGGGCGCGGTGCGATGCGACGATATCGGCGCCATTACCCTGCTTGATCTCGACCTTGACGCCGATCTGAGCAAAATTAGCCTGAAGTGCGGTCGCGATATCGACACGAGGTGCCTGTGCGATGGTTTTCAACGTGAGTGAGAAGCCATTTGGATATCCGGCTTTTGCGAGCAGTTCCTTGGCCTTTTCAGGCTGGAACGACCAGTCGGGATTTGCGATGGAACCCTTCCAGTCTTCCGGCACCGGCACGTTGCGCTGGCGGCCGTAGGGACCGAGAATTGTGTCTGCGATACCCTTGTAGTCGATTCCGTAAGCAAGAGCTTCGCGTACTGCCGGATTGGACAGGGGTTCCTTGCCGGCATTCATGGCCAGCACGTAGAAACCGCCGATCTTGACCTGCTCGATCTTGAACTTGGAGTTGGTCATGAATGACTTTACGTCCGGTGCACTCAGCGCGTTGGCGATATCGACGTCACCGCGTTCCAGCATGAGGCGCGCTGTCTGGCTTTCCGGGACATGGCGCATGACGACGCGGGTCATCGTTGGAGCCTTGCCCCAATAAGACTTACTGGCTTCGAGGATGACCGTTTCATTGGGAACCCAGCGGCGCAGAACGAACGGGCCGGAACCGGCAGTGTTGGTGCGCAGCCACTCATTGCCATAGTCGTTGTTGGCGACGTGTTTTTGCACTTCGACGCTGTCCACGATGCTGGATACACCCATGGCAAGGCGGTAGATCAGGTCTTCTGGAATGACACGATCGGTAAGATCGATGCGAAATGTCTTGCCGTCGATGGCCTTAGCCAGCGTTTCGATATTGTCCGCGGTGTAGCCGGCGCTCTTGAAATACTGCGATGCGGACTGGTTTAGCTTCAGGAGGCGCACCAGCGAGAACACAACGTCTTTGGCCGTAACCGGGTTGCCAGACGCAAACTTTGCATCGCGCAAATGGAAGGTAATGCCCGTGGCGTCTACGTCCCATCGCTCGGAAAGCTGCGGCTTGACGGTGTTGCCGTCGGCGTCGTCCGAATAGACGAGTCGGTCATAGGTTGCCGCCAGGATTTCCTGAGTCTTGCTTTCCGTCCCCTGTTGGGGATCGACTGACAGGACCTGCGCCAATGATGTCCCGATGACCAGTTGGTTCTTCGGGGTTTCGGCAAGCGCCATCTGGGCCGTCGAAAGCACTATGGCGAAGGTGACGCCAGTCATCAGTTTCGAGCTGAAGTGTTTCATGATATTCCCTCCGTTAGATGGTGATGCGATCTGCCAAGAAGCTGATCGGATGTCGTAGTTCCCGTTTGCGATGTTATGTGGATGTTTCTGGCAAGGTTGAGCGCGCCTTTGACCGGAGGATCCAGCAAGAGCGCTATTTTGGTCGAGGTGCCGACAAGACGCTGGACCTCGCGTGTAAAAGCATCGAAAAGCTCAGGCTGGCCGGTGATGACACCACCGGCGCAGACAATGGTGGAGACATCCCCGCCGCGGTGTTGAAGCTGTGCAATCAGTCCAGCGAGGGCAAGTGCGTGGGCATGGATGACCTTTTGCGCCCGCCCTGAGCCTTTTTTGGCCGCGCCGAATACGACACTTGCGGCTTTGGACCACTCGCGCGGCTCGACGGTGGCAAACACGTGGATCAGTCTATGCGGGTGATCGATGTCGAAAAAGTCCAGAAAATCTTTGGTGAGGAGGTCCGTCTCGTTCCTGTCATAAGCATCCAGGACCTGCTTTGCCGCATCCCGAACGACGCCGACTGCGCCGGCTTCGTCGCCGAAAATCCAGCCCCAGCCTCCAACGGTAACCACCTCGTCGCCGACCGTGGCCGTGGCCGAGGAGCCGGTGCCTGCGATGACTCCGGTGCCCGATGTGGCACCATAAGCGAGAATCAGCAGGTTGGAATCGTTGAGCACGCGCACAATCGGGTAACGGCCAGCAAGCGGTGCGCTCAAGATAGCCGACTGTTCAGCGCTGTCATTGCCATGCACTCCGGCAACAACGACAGCAACGCGGCCAAGTGGCGCTGTGGTTGTCTCGACCGTCGAAAGGAGAATGCTTGCACGCGTGGTGTCGTCAAGATTGGCCCAGCCAGCGCTTGGATATACCTCATCGAGCAGCAAACTGTTATCCAGTGCCGAGGCGACTTGGACGTGCATTTTACTTCCGCCCGCGTCGATGCCCACTAGAAGAGAATTGTCTCGTTCGCTCATGTTATAGTCTTCAAACTGTCGGTTTTTGTATCGAGACGCTGGAAGGCGGCTTCGTCGATGTCGACCCCGCCGATTGCCGCCATGTGAAGCGTGAGTTTCTGCGCAACGAGCGTGGAAGTGATGGTGAAAGACATTGTGTCATCCAGCGAAGCTGGCAAGATGAGATGTTTTGCGGTGCCATTTCCGTTCGGTCCGTCACGACCTGTCACAAAGACAAGCCGTCGTGTCTTTTGCGAAAGCTGGTCAGTCAGCGATGCCTCGCGTTGGCCGCCGAAAATGAGATGCGCTCCTGACCCGGCCGCATCCATCGATCCATGCAAGTACTGGCGTGTCTCCAAAGCAGTTGCAAACACGCGTGGCCCTTCGCGGAACATCAGCGCCGTCTTTTCCGCGGCGGACATAAAAGCGGCCGGAGCGACGACATCAATGCTCGCGCTATCCATAAGGATTGCGGCGATCTCGCGAAGATCGGTGTCAAGGCGATCAGTCGCTTCAGCAGCTTCGGCGATCAGGTTCTTCCAGTGGCTAGCACGGTTGTGGCCGTTCCAGTGGTCGTTCAGCATCGCGAGCACCAGTAAAGTCCCGGTAAAGCTGACGAACGAAACAGAGCTGTCAGAAAGATTGCCGAGGTTCAGATCCTGTCCACAGAGCGTGCCGAGCGGAGAGGGTCTGTAGTTCGTTATGGCGATCATATCGGCACCATCGGCATTGCGGGCAAGATCGACGATCTCCACGCTGCGGCCGCTTTGCGAAACGAGGACTGTCAGGCCCTTAAAGCCTGACAGTCCTGCCGGAAGCTCGCTTGGGAGGAAACGAAGAGCGTCCAGACCAGTGTCTCGCATATCATAGACGGCGCTAGCTGCGGCCGCGTAGCTCGCGCCAATCCCGACCACAGCAACGCGCCGCGGTTTGTGAGAGGGAAAGCGATCGAGTTGGTGCAGCAATCGATCAACCATCGTGAAAAGATTTCCGGCCTGCGAGGCATAAGAAGCCCGCGCCGGAATCCAATCGCATTTTGGAAAAATTGCCTCGCTCACCATGTCGTTTCCCATCGTGGACATTTATTAAAGTTATCGACTTTAATAAATGCGTCAAGTGCACTTTTACGAATTCCTCAGCTCGGTTACATAAGGGTGTGATTTGTTGGAGAAATTAATGGCCGTAGCCTCAAACACCACTTTGTCGGACGCAGCGCAGTTGGTCTTTACCCACTTGCTGGATGTCGGGGAGGCAACGCGAAAGAAGCTAGCTGAATGCGCGAATCTGAGCTTTCCCACGGTGACCGCTGCGCTTTCCGAACTGGCGGCGAGCCATATGGTTGGGGAACTGCGTCGAGAGCAGGGACCACGCGGTCGCGCTACGATCGTCTACGGTGTCAGTGACGCGGCCGGATGGATCCTGGGGGTCGATATAGGATCTACACAAGTCAGTTTTGTCGCGCGTTCGCTTAGTGGTCGTATCCTGGCGCAGGCAAGCCGAACGCACGAAGGAGCCGCTGCGGTGCTTGGAGGCTTGGCGGGAAAACTTGTTGCAGAATCTCAAGCTTTGAGAAAACTGAAAAGTGAGCCGCCGCTCGCTGTGGCGCTTGCTCTGAACCAAGTCGTGCCGCGCCGTCTCGCTCGCCATGACGGTTCACGTCCGCTTGCGCTTGAGATTGCGGAAATGTTTCTAAACGAATCGAAACTGTCGCGCTCGATTCCTTTCTTACTCGAAAACAATGTCAACTGCGCTGCTGTGGCAGAACATCAGGACGGCCTGATGCAAGGATATGACGACGCTGCCTATATGCAGATCGGTGTGGGAATAGGCCTCGGTTTTTTTGCTGACGGCGCACTGATCAAAGGCGGCCAGGGAGGAAGTGGGGAGCTTGCGCAGATACCCGTTTCGTGGAGTGATACCGTTCCTTCCGGCATTGATGCAATTGAACGGCGTTATGGTTCGGTTGGACTAATGCAAGAGGTTTTGGAGGTATTTTCGGGAGAGCAGTTGCCTTCGTCGCCCGAAGAATTGTTCTCTCTGGCGGCAGACGGAAACGAGAAGGCGATTAGCCTAATGCGTCGACATGGGGTCGCTCTTGGGCGCATCGCCGCCGCCGCGTGCACAATTCTGGATCCAAGCATTATCGTTATCGGAGGAGGGTTGACGCAGAACCGTGTGTTCGCGCAGATCATTGTCGATGAGTTTCGAGGCCGAAACCCAGATACCAAAATTAATATCTCTCAAAGAGGAGCGGAAGCAACGGTACTGGGTGCATGTCTTCTCGCTCGTGACTTGGCGGTAAGTCACCTCGTCAAGCAGTTTCATAAGCCTTTGTCTTCACGGCCGACACTTCTGCCGACAACTTAGCTATCGCAACTATCTTCAGCGCCATCAGTAAATGGCTTTCCAGAGCGTTAAGAAGATCCGCCTGACTGTGGTAAATGCGAAAGCACCTTGGCCGAGGCAAGCTGCCCGTTGGTCAATTCGATAAGGGCCCTGACTACTGGATCCGCAAAGGAGGAGCCACGGAATTCGGGGCAAAAAGACCCTAAACGATGGGCGCGACTATGTCGGCCGGATCGATCGCATCGGCGGCACAGATCGCGAAATCCATGTTGAACTGGTTCCGAACCGCCTGCACGCTTGCTCCCTGACGGCCAGCACGGCGAATGAAAGTTTGATGCGGACCCAACGGGACCTATCCCGCGGACGAACCGAACTCAACGGACGTGAGCAGGCGCTGACGGAAGCGCCGCGGACGCGCAATTCTCTTTGGGCTCGAGCTGCATGATGCCGTCAGTGGTTAGTCTATATTTTACGTGCGCGGCCAAGCGAGTTGTCAGGATACGGTGCAAGAACAAGCAGTGGCGCGGCGTGACATGACCTTGTCATGGCTTTGATATAAACTGTTATGAAGTTTTAGCTACTCGTACAATCAATGGCCGACGGCCCCGGGGAGTTTGCGCCTGGATGCTCATCACGTTTGCTGTAGTCGCCTCAGGGCTCATCGCCCTTCATATTCTCAGTATCGTCATCGCGGGGCGGCGCCTTTCCCGACAAGACACGCCCACCGCCTTTTCACACAAAAAGCCGCCGGTTTCCTTGGTGATACCACTGCGAGGCATTGAGGCCTTCACCTCACTGACACTCGCTCGCGCTTTTCAAATCAAATGGCCAGACTACGAGATTCTGTTCTGTGTGGCTGACAGCAATGATCCGGTGGTTCCGGTCGCAAAGGAGTTTATTCAGCAGAATCCCCATGTCAGCGCCGTTCTTCTTGTCGGTGACGACAATCTAAGCCCCAATCCAAAACTGAACAACTGCGTCAAGGGTTGGCGTGCAGCTCAACACGATTGGGTTGTGATTGCCGACTCGAATGTGCTGATGCGCTCCAGCTATATCACGAAGATGATGGCTGCGTGGCGTGACGACACCGGCCTTGTGTGTTCGCCACCGCTTGGATCAAATCCCGTTGGTTTCTGGGCGGAAGTGGAATGCGCGTTCCTGAATACCTTTCAGGCCCGGTACCAATATGCGGCAGAGGCCGTTGGGAATGGTTTTGCTCAAGGTAAAACAATGCTTTGGTACAAGCCCTTTCTCGAGTCGATAGGAGGCATCGCATCGCTGGGTGCAGAAATTGCAGAAGACGCTGCTGCCACAAAACTTGTTCGCGCCGCCGGTCGCTCGGTTCATCTTGTGTCCGGTCCATTTGAACAGCCACTTGGACGCCGAACGATGATGGAGGTTTGTTCAAGGCAGGCACGTTGGGCTTGCCTTCGACGTGCTACGTTCCCTGTTTTCTTTGCGCCGGAGATCCTGGCTGGCGCGTTACCTCCCGTCTGCTTTGCCGTTGCGTCTCTGGGACTTGGTGACTTTGGTTTTACCGGCTCTGCAGTCATTATTCTCGTGATTGGCGTTGCGATGTATGTGCCGGAGATGGTGCTTGCGCTGCGAAAGGGATGGCATGTTTCTGTTTACACTTTGCCAGCGCTCTTCGTTCGCGATCTGCTGTTGCCTGCGATCTGGTTCAGGGGCTTGGTAGGACATTCGGTATCCTGGCGTGGAAACGTTATGGCTATAAAAACCAAACGGAGCACGCTGGGTGATCCAGAGTTTCTGTGAAACTTGTCGAACTGAGGGGTCGGCTGTCACAAAAGACCGACGAGGGGATGGTACGACGAGGCTAAACCGACTTTGGAGGGTCAAATGCGTGAGAAAAAGCTCCTCGAGATAGAATCTATTGCTGCTACGATCAGGGAGATAGCAACACCTGGCATGAAGCCAAAAGTCCTTATCGAGGCTGTACGAACCAGGCATCCTATGGCATCCAAAAAGGAAATAGCCCGCGCCGCATTTCTGACTGTCATTTTGTCAGCCGAGGTTGATCCCGCTGATACTCAGGCGCTTCATGACATCGCAATGGAGACCCGAGACGCCGGCGAGGATTGACCAGCGAGCCAAGAAGCGGCGTTCGGCGTTGCGATTGAAAGGTCTACGAATTAGAAGTGCTAATCTTACAGTTTCGGGGAATGTGACTTGGTCACGGTGCTGGACGGGGCACTCGGTTCATGGAGAGGAAACTGATGGCCGTCAAACCCAGTCAAAATCTGCTGACTACCGCTGAAACTTGAAGAAAAGTTCGAAGCTGTAGCGCATTACCGATGTTTATCGCGCTTATTTAGGTTCAAAGCACCACGTCATACGCTCTTCGGATTTCTCTTATTGCCGTAGCGGATTGGATGAGAGATTCTCGCTGCGCAGCGCCCGATATCAGTTCTGGATGGCTGATCAGATCCGCGGCGTCAAGAGAAGCAAAATCTAGCTCCGTTTTCGTCGCCAACTCAGTAAGCGATACCTGATAAATTCGAAACGGGTCTAGATCCAATGTCTCAAGGTCGTTTAGCAGATTGTCTTGCGAAAGTATAAAAGCTGCACAACGCAATCTCTCGTCAGTTCCGACGTAAGCAATCATCTTCCAGTAGGCGCGGGGAATGAGGGCACCTCGGTAGGCAATATCATCACTTGCAAAAACCGGGCCGCCTTGTACCGACAATTTAATTTCCTTAAGGTCGGCCTGCTCAAAGACAAGGTTCTCCAGTCCACCCCACAGGCCTTTCCGTGATGACTGGTTGTAGCGCTCGTGTTGAGGTGCGATATTTGTGAAATAAAAGGAGTCGCGGTTGGCCTGTTCAGCCTCGACAACTGTTCCCCAGCAAAGATCGGCACGTCGTGCGATATGCCCGCGATCAATCCTGTTATCGACGTAGAACTCGTCCCCGAGCTGATATTTTGCATCAATCCTCGGATCAATGGCGAAACCGCGCCTCGGTAAGGCCACCATGCGGGTCCCGTCAATATTCCAGGCCACGTAGCGTGCCATGCGCCGCTTTGCGCTCAGGCAAACCGAAAAATGGGTATAGGGCAGTGTCTGGGCACGTCCGAAGTTGACCGCATCGCGTTTCAACGATGTGGATAATCCAGGTTCAGGAACGGAAAACCCCAGGAATTCTGCATCGTATCCTGTTCGGGGGACGACGGTCGCCATTGCTTCGTGCGCAGATCCGAAATCGACATCCGACTTGAGAACAAAATCCAGTTTTTTCTGGATCGATGCGGGATAACAGGCAAGCGCATGTTCGTCGGAAACACCATCAGTCTCGCCGGCAAAATGCAGACCCGCAAAAATATCCGTGGTCTTGCCATCATCAAAGATTAGCCATGCGGAGCCGGAGTCACCCCCCTTGCTGATCTCTCCATCCGCAGGCATGGCATCCTTGTCCGGCCCTATTTCGAAACCGCCGATCGCCTGCTCTCCCGCAGGCAGACCGTAGTTGATCTTGGCCATGACATCGACACGACGAACAATACCGCGTGTAACTGCCGTAGTGCGCCCCGACTTGATGACCTTATCACCAATTGACACCCGGGCCATGCGCTTGGGAATGACATCAAGTCCATAAACCGAACGATCAAAATCCCGGTGTCTAATCCTTGCAAGCGCGCAGTCCCCAGCTGCACCGAGATGACTGCGCATCAGGTCACCAGTGCCATTGAGCGCTGTATTATTGTCATCGTAAGGGCCGGGTTGGACAATTGCGTCTCCGATACGACCGCCATTGCCATTGAGCACGTGCCAGTTAGACAAGATGCAAGGTGATCCTGTCGAACGATCAAAAACGACGAGACCGATGGTGCCGGCGCTTTCGGCAATATGAGCGACGCTGACGCCCGGCCTGATCGGGTCGATGCGTTGCTTGCGCAAATCCAGTTGCTCAGCAGTAACAAGCGTGTAGGAGGGGCCGTACGATCTTTCAATGACGTCCGTCGGCACGGGGGTACCGTCGACATCGATCATCTCGGGAATGCGGGTCGTGGGAAGAGACTCGAGAGCCGATTCCCCTTTCCGGCCGACTGTAAATTGCAGGCAGACTGCCCCGTCGCCGTTCTTCAGCCCTATGCCGACAGAAGTGATGTTTGGGTCTTTCAGATAGTCAGAAGCCTTGGCGCGAATATGTCTACGCAGATCATCTTCAGTCACAGTGGCAGAGGCTTTTGCGCGACCGGTTGTCTTGCGGACCATGTCATCCTCCCAAAATAAGCATTCCCCTTGAGGGAGGACGAAGCTCCCATGATATCGTCGTAGAGATCAAGTCATGTTAGGAGTGACGTATTTCAAACCGATGACAACCTGAAAATATGGTGTGCGTTGGACGGAGGCGTCATTGGCAGGAGGATCAGTCCGGTGCATCGAGCACAGGTGCGAAGATCGTCGCGTTGAAGACTTCGAGGCGAGGTTCTTCCTTTGGGAAGGCGAGGATCGTCAAGCTGGCGGGACCAACAGGAATGATGCGGGCAGGGGGGAGCTGAAGCGTTGCGTGGAGTGCCGCGCGGATAACGCCACCGTGGCAGACCATGAGGATCGTCTCAGCCTGGGAAGACCGTGCCCTATCGATGGCGGATGCCACGCGGGATTTGAAATCCTCCCAAAGTTCGCCATTGGCAGGCGCGAACGTCCCCGCTCGCCAGTTGGCATAGGCCTCAGGTTGTTCTTCCATGAGTTGGGCGATTTCCGCTCCTGTCCAGTCACCAACATTGTGCTCCCGCAGCCGCGTCTCCCGTGTCGCATCCGGATAACCCAAAAGGCTTGCCGTGTGGCTTGCTCGAATGAGGTCGGAGGTAAAAACCAGATCGGGCTGATAGGTGGCGATCATCGGACCAAGCGCGCGTGCCTGGCTCTCACCCCGGGGCGACAGGTTGATATCAGCCTGTCCCTGCAGGCGGCGAATGGCGTTCCATTCGCTCTCTCCATGGCGAACGAGCAGAATTCGTTTCATGAAATTCGGTTTCCTTGGCTGTCGAAAATTGCGGCGGGGATGCTGGGCAGCCGAAAGCGAAGCGTTTCTGAGGGGCGAACGCGACGGTCGGAGATTGCGGTGATGCGGATGCCGTCAATGATGCCAGTGACGAGATAGCGCCCAGCCATCGGCACGACTTCGGCGAGGGTGACATCGATCGTATCAGACCCGATCTGGTCTGCGATCGCAATCTGTTCGGCGCGAACCATAGCATGGCCTATCAGTCCACGTAGGTGAGGATTCGGCAGCTTTCCCAGCCATTGACCGTCGTTGATGGGTATGAGGTTGGCAGCCGGTGTGCCGACGAAACCTGCGACAAATGCCGAGCCCGGTTCTTCCAACAATGTTTCCGGCGGACCGAACTGTTCCACGCGCCCGTTGTTCATCACCGCCACATGCGTTGCCATGGTCATCGCCTCGACCTGGTCATGGGTAACGTAAACAGCGGTCGCTCCGGTCGCGGCGTGCAGCTTCAGCAGTTCGAAACGCATTTCGACGCGCAAGGTGGCATCGAGATTTGAAAGTGGTTCATCGAACAGCATGACTTTCGGGCGTGGTGCAATCATGCGGGCAAGCGCGACACGCTGCTGCTGGCCGCCCGAAATCTCGCCCGGATAACGCTCGGCAAGCTGGGAAATGCCGAGCATCTCCATGGCATCGGCAATTCGCGTCCGGCGCTTTTGCACGGAAAGACCGGCCACTTTCAGTGGCCAGTCAATATTGCCGGTCACCGTCATATGCGGCCAAAGCGCATAGGATTGGAAAACGAGCCCTGCGTCACGATCCCCAGGTGGTAGAGAGAAGTTTGCTTGCCCATCGGCGACCAGCGTCTCGCCGTACCGGATTTGACCGGATGTGGGTTGGTCGAGCCCGGCCAGCATGCGCAGCATGGTGCTCTTGCCACAGCCGGAAGGGCCGAGAAGCACAAGAAATGCGCCTTCCGGGACAGAGAAGCTGACATCGCGGACAGCATCATGGCCGTGGAATGATTTGGTGACGTGGTTGAGCGAGATCACAGTTTGGGCCTCATGCGAATTTCTGACGCCGGCGGCCGCGCAAAAGCGTGGCGGTGCCGGTGGCCAGCATGGAGATGACGAGAATGACGAGGGTGACCGCATTGGCGAACTGATGAAATCCATCCGATGCGTAACTGTAGGAGAGGACAGCCAGAAGCGGCGATGTCGGCGTATAGAGAAGGATCGTGATGGCAAGGTCGCCGATGACGTTGACAAAGGAAATCAAAAGCCCGGCAACAAGCCCACGCGCCGCAAGCGGCACGGTGATGGCACCAAGCCTGCGCAAGAAACCAGCGCCAGTCATGCGCGCGGCCTCGTCGATATCGCCGGAGATCTGGGCTACGGTTGCCCGGCCTGTCTGTACCGCGAAGGGCAACATCGCGGCAGTGAGCGCAAGCCCCAGCAACAATTTCGTACCATAGAGTGCCGGGAATGGGCCGATCGGTGCGCCGTAGAGCGCGATATAGGCAGCGGCAAAGGCTATGCCCGGCAAGAGCATGGGCAGGAAACTCAGTTGCGAAACGACGCTGCTCAACACCGGGGTCCGCTCTCGCGTCAATGCGACGGCAATCAGAATGCCGATGATGTTGGCAGCCAGCGCGACGGAGGCACCAAGGATAAGCGTTGTGGTCAGTGCCGAAATCAGTTGCGGATTGTGAAAGATGCCCGGCTGGCCTCGCGCGAAAGCCGGGTTGGCCTCGCCGATCCAGTAATGGAGCGTCCAGTCGGAGAACAGCGATAGCGAAGAGGGTGCCAGACTGGCGGAGGCAAGCAGCAGGATCGGCAAGATCGTGGTGACGATGCAGATCAACCAGGCGATCACAGCGAGAGGTAGTCTGGTGTTGCCCAGAGCAAAGCGACGTGCACGCGCACCCTTGCCGCTGATCGTCGCAAAACTGCGGCGGCCGGAGAGGAGGCGGTTTCCGAGACCCAGAAAGATAGCCGAAAGACCGATGAGCAGGATTGCCAGGACATAGCCACGATCAGCCTGCCCGATCTCGATCATGCCGAAGAGGCGGGTGGACAGTGTTTGCATGCGCACGGGAAGACCCAGCAAGGCGGGGGCCGCGAAGTTGGACACCGCACCGGCAAACGCCAGTGATCCACCTGCGATGATGGCGGGTGTGACCACCGGGAGGACGATGCCGAAGAGAATTCGCTTGCGCGACGCCCCGGTCATCTGAGCGGCCTCCACGAGGTCTCCGTTGACGGTGGCAAGGGCTGCGGCAATCACCGTGAACGCCAGTGCATAATAATGTGCAATCAAGACGATGATTGTGGGCGTCATTCCCCATGATAACCAGTCCGGTATGCTGAAGCCCCAGCCTTCCAACAGGCCACCACCGCCGCCTACCCGGCCGTTGCGAAACACGCTTCCCCAGGCAAGGGCTGTCGCGAAGCTCGGGATCATGAAGGGAAGTGTTGACAGAAAGGCGATAACGGACCGTCCTGGCACATCGGTCATCACCACCAGCCAGGCCAGAAAGCCACCGAGTAGCACGCAGCCCGCGGCGACACCGAAGCCGATGATCATGGTGTTTACTGTCGGGTGCCAGAACAGGTTGTGGGACAGGCGGCTTGCGAGCACGTCCGTCCAGGCATTGACACCAGAGCGTGGTTGCAGGGTTTCGATCATGATCGTAAGCAGGGGCGCAACAACCAGAACGACGAGAATAAGGGCCATGGCAACGGTCAGGCCATGGCGGCTGAGGCTCAGGGCGTAGCGGCGCAGAGTAAGGGGCATGCGAAGCTCCGGGGAGACGGGCGGTACGCCACCCGTCTCCTGTTATGGCTATTATTGCAGAGCGAGAATGAAATCGGCGACTTCGGCACGAATTTTTGCAGTCTCAGCGGGTGCGATCTGCCATCCGTTGAAGTCCTTTAACGCAATGGCATCCTCATGCGGTTTTATATCGGAGCGCGTCGGCCAGTCGCCTGCGACGTAGAACGGTTTGAACCCGTCACCGCCGGTTTCGCTATCGTCGCCCATCATGAAATCGATGGCGAGGCGCGCTGCTGCCGGGTTTGCAGGCTTGGGATTGAGCGCAAGAAATGCCGGGAAAACGATGCCGTTCGACGGAGCAACATCGTTTGCGACCTGCAGCGCCCAGCCTTCGTCCTCATTGTCGCGACGGTCGGAATAGCTCGTAAAGCCGATTGGAGGCTTTGTCTGACCTTTGGCGCCGATAGCCTTGTTGACGTCGTCGGTTGAACCCACCAGCACGAGGTCGTTGGCAAAGAGATCGGCGATGAATTGCTGGCCGGCATCCTCGTTGCCGCCGCCAAGCGTGATCGGCTTGCCGAAAGCCGTCTGATAGGCCGTCGCCATGTCATCGGATTTCAGTACGATTTCCGTCATCAGATCGAGATAATCCCCCCGCTGGAGTGGATCGACCATAATTACACGGCCCTTCCATTCCGGTTTCGTGAGGTCCCACAGGTTTTTGACTGGCGAACCGTCTGGATGCGCTTCCTCATTGTACATCAGCACTTTCGTGGAAAGCCGCTGGGCGAGAAGCGGTGTCTTGAACTGCTCTGCGACTACACTGGCAACACGTGGCGGAACATAGGGCGAGATAAGATTGCTGGCGACAAGTTCGGTCAGGACCACCGGCGCGTCGGAGATGTAGATGACATCAGCGCCTGAAAGATTGGCCTGCGCCTCGCTTTTGATACGAGCTATCTGCTCGGTGGAAGACATGTCGAAGGTTACCATGTCGATGCCGGGATAGGCCGCTTCGAACGCTTTTTCGACACGCGTTATGCGGCTGGTAAAGCCGTAGACGGTGACTTTGCCTTCCTGCTTTGCCTGCGGCAGCAGGTCCACTGCTGTCTGCGCATCAAGGTTCTGGGCATGGGCTGCCGTCGCCAGCGCGAGCGCGCAGAGCGGTGCGAAAATTCTGTACATGGGCTTCTCCTCTTGGTGAGTATGATAGCCGATGTAGAGTATTCTTGCTACAAATTTATGACATGCAAGTTATCTTGCATTGCCCGTTTCGAACTTTGCAATGAGTGCGCCCAATCGGTCTAGCTTCGACAGAGCATCCCCACCGCGCCGCGCCGCCAAGGCAAGGTTGATGGCGTTGCAGATCGCCATTGGTACGGTCAGCGTCTGAAAACTCTCGGGCATGCCCGCGCGGGGCGCCGAGAGAAGAACATCCGGCCGGGGTGTCAGTGAAGGACCGATTGTGCCAGAGATCACAACGGTCGATGCTCTCACGTGGGTCGCGACCTCCATCAACCGGGCATAATCGGGCGGCTGCCTGCGGAAAGCGAAGAGCAAAAGCGCATCGTCTCCAGACAGCGTCAGCACCTGTTCGGCAAGATCGCGTGCGCTGCCTGCAAGCGGATGGCTATCGATGCCCAGCCTCCTCAGACGGCGCTCCATCAAAACGGCAAGTGCCTCCGCGTTGCCGTGGCCATAGATGAAGACGCGATTGCGATCGAGTTTTTCGGCGGCTTCGAGAATACGCGCATCGGTGACGTGATCGGTCATCGCGGTCAAAGCTGCCAGCTCGCTGGCGACAAGAAGCGGCAGGAACCCTTGCGTTTTTGCATCGCTCAGCGTTGCAGAAATCCGCTCCGCTGGATCAGCGATTTTCAGAAACTCACGGCGCAACTCGTCGCGAAACTCCGCGTAAGAGGAAAAGCCGAGCTTGCGTGCCAGCCGCGACGTGGTCGCTTCGTGAACGCCAAGCCTTGCGGCAAATTCGCTGGAGGTGCCGACTGCTACATCGCGCGGTGCCTTCAATAGTTCCGAAATCAGTTTTTGCTCGGTCGTTGTGAGATTGCCAGCAACCGCTTGAACGCGGTCGATTAGAGGCAATGGAGCCTTAGTTTTTGACATCGCAATTCTCATTCCGGAGTTGAGGCTTTCGTTGGGGCTAAACTCTCAAGGTCGGAAAAGCAATATTGTTTATACCTCCTCATCGCATGACGTTGAAACGTGTGAGGCGAGCTGCTTGGTGTAACCGGCTTTGATTAAATTTACCTCGGGCCTGATGCCGTAAGCCGGGTGGAGAGTAAGCCATTTACCAGCTCTCTTGGGCGATAGGGAAGCAGCTCAGTCATCCCAAGCGGTCCCTAGACGTTACTGCTTGCCAATACCCGATCTCGACCTGAGCTCTTATGCTTCATAAAGAGCTTTATCTGCGGGCCGGTTTGCATCTTGCAGGTCGGGAGCCGCGGTATCTTCGGGCACGAGAGGCTTCCGAGGTTTCACCGTCACCTTTGGGTATCTGCGGGTTCCCGCCAGACAACAACTCAGAATTGCTCATTCAGGCCCTCCCAGTTTTGGCTCGATATTTTTATCACCGATGATACGCAATGTTTGCTATTGGCGGATACTATTGAAAATCTTCACTCAGCATCGGCAACGGAACTCCTCGGCCGGGATGGTCAGGTATAGTTTCTGACAGTTCAAGACAGATGAAATCACTTTGCATTTGCCATGCAGTGCGAGCCAGGCATGCGTAAAATTATTTCAGCGATCCCGGAGGGAGAGCCGCACTGCTGGATTTTTTTCAAGAAACCGGAGAAAATCTAGAGAAAACGTTTTCTCAATTGACAGTTACGTCGAGAAAAGGTTTTCTCAAGCTGATTGGGAGAAAGATATGCGTAAGGCTGGCGGTCGACAGACGATTCACGATTTGGCCGCCATGGCGGGAGTAAGTATATCCACGGCATCGAAGGCGCTGAACGACACGGGCCGCATGGGGGAGGAGACGCGCCAGCGGGTGAAACGCGTGGCACGTGAAATTGGGTTTCGGCCAAATGCCCTTGCACAGGGCCTGTTGTCGAAGCGCAGTTTTACGATCGGCTTGCTGACCAACGACACATATGGTCGCTTTACTTTGCCGGTCATGGCCGGCGTCTCGGAAGCTCTGGTCGATCGAGGCGTGTCCGTCTTCCTGTGTGCTATCGAAGACGATCCTGCGCTCGGTCAAGTGCATGTGAATGCTATGCTCGACAAGCAAGTGGACGGCATCATCGCCACTGGAAAGCGCGTCGATCGCCGATTGCCGATCGACCTCTCTGATGTGCCGGTACCCGTGGTTTACGCCTTTACTGAAGGCGAGCCTGGCAGCGTATCCTTCCGCTCGGACGACGCACAGGGTGCAACGCTTGCCGTTGAGTACCTAAAGGCGAGTGACCGACAACGGATCCTGCATGTGACCGGTCCTGAGGACTTTTTCTCGGTTCGCGAGAGAAGCAGTGCCTTCCGCGCGGTGATCGGGGAGGGAGCAACCGTTCTCTACGGCGAATGGTCGGAAACCTGGGGGCGAGATGCCGTCGACGGAATCTGGTCTTCGCCGGGCGAAAAACCGGATGCGCTGTTCTGCGGCAACGACCAGATCGCGCGCGGTGCGGTCGATGCACTTCGAGAACGCGGCATTCGCGTGCCGCAGGACGTTGCAATCGTTGGCTTCGACAATTGGGAGATTGTCGCAGGCCAGATGCGTCCACCACTCACGTCTGTGGACATGGAGTTGAAGGAGCTCGGGCGTCAGGCGGGTCTTACCATCCTCGCCTTGGCGGAAGGGCAGGCGGTGGAGCCGGGCGTGAGAACATTGCCGTGCCGACTGGTGGTTCGGCAATCATGCGGGGCAGGGAGTCCTGCGAGGCATAAGCCTTAATGAGATGGAAACAACGGTGCTGAGGAGCGCCACAAGGGAGGAATGACCATGATGAAACAGCTTCTTGCTGCGACGAGCCTGCTCGCGCTGTCTCTGAGCCCGGGCCTCGCCTCGGCCGAAACCATCAATATGTGGGTGCGCACCGGCGTCGGCGACGCCTTCAAGAATGTCGTTGCCGCCTACAATGCCGGCCATGAGGACCAGGTCGAGCTGACCGAAGTTCCCTTCTCGGAACTCGTGCAGAAATACGCGACTTCGATCGCGGGCGGTCAGGCACCTGACGCGCTTTCGATGGATCTGATCTACACCCCGGCCTTTGCCGCGGCGGGTCAGTTGGAAGACCTCACCGACTGGGCGAAAAGCCTGCCTTACTTCGATGCCCTGTCGCCGTCGCATGTGCGTCTCGGCACATATGAAAACAAGATTTACGGACTGCCCCTGTCCGTCGAAACATCGCTCTTCGCCTGGAACAAGGGCCTATACCGCAAGGCCGGCCTCGATCCGGAAAAGGCGCCCGCCAGTTGGGACGAGATCACTGCGAACGCCGAGAAGATCCGCACTCTAGGCGACGATACCTACGGCTTCTACTTCTCGGGCGGTGGCTGCGGCGGCTGCATGATCTTCACATTCACCCCGCTCGCTTGGGGTGCCGGCGCGGATATCCTCTCGGCCGACGGCAAGACGGCGACGCTCGATACGCCGGAGATGCGCAAGGCGGTCGATGTCTACCGCACCATGGTCAAGAGGGATTTGGTACCTGCGGGGGCAGCCAGCGACAACGGCACCAACTTCCTCTCGTTTACCAGTGGCAAAATCGGCCAGCAGAGCCTCGGCGCATTTGCCATCGGCACGCTTGTGACCGAACATCCGACGATCGACTTCGGAGTCACCCTCATCCCCGGTGTCAACGGCTCACCCTCGTCCTTTGCCGGCGGTGACAATGTGGTGGTGACCAAAGGCACGACCAAGCTCGAGCCGGTCAAGGCCTTTATCCAGTACATCTATTCGGAACAAGGCCAGAAGATCATGGCGAAGTACGGCAGCCTGCCGACCCGTGGCGATATCGCCGATGAGGTGCTGAAGGGGCTCGATCCCCGTATGGAAGTGGGCATGAAGGCGATCTCAGTCGCAAAGACGCCCTACACCCTGCAGTTTAACGATCTTATCAATAGTGCAAACGGACCCTGGGCGACCTTCCTCAACGCCGCGATCTTCGGCGACGACGTCGATGGCGCATTCTCGTCGGCGCAGTCCGAAATGCAGTCTATCATCGACAGCGGCCAGTGATCCTTCCCATTGGACGCTCGCGGGCGGTGGGGATGCTCTTCTCCGCCCGTTCTCCTGGTGACCTAGTCCGGCCTCGTCGGACGGACCGTGAACTGTGAGATCTTTATATGACCCGTCTTTCCACTTCTCCACACCGCCCTCGGCGACCCAGGTCAAGATTGTCGAATTGGCATGGCTTTCTCTATATTGCGCCCGCCATGGCATTCGTAATCCTGTTCTTCGTCATTCCTGTGATGATGACCGCCTGGATGAGTCTGCATGCCTGGCCGCTGATGGGCGCTCAGCGCTGGATCGGCTTCAACAACTATATCCGCATGTTCAATGACACGCGGTTCCTGTCAGCGCTGCGGTTCACGGCCCTTTATACGGTCGTCGCCACCATCGCGATCTTCGCCGTTGCCTTTCCACTGGCGCTCTTCGTCGAAAAGCAACGGCATTTCGTAGATGCCTATCGCACCATCATCTTCCTGCCCGTCGTCGTCGGGTTGGCCACCGCGTCGCTCCTGTGGGTGTGGCTTGCCAATGTGGACAGTGGCTTCATCGCGCCACTCCTCAAGGCGCTCGGCTTCGTCGAGCGTAGCCCTAATCTGCTTGCCAGCTTCGACAGCGCGTTCTTAACCATCATCGTCATGGTCGTCTGGAAGATCGCGGGCTTTACTATGATCATTCTGCTCACCGGCCTGCAGGCCATTCCAGCAGATATCGTCGAGGCGGCCCGCATTGACGGGGCGAAGCGCTGGCAACGTTTCCGCTACCTGACGCTTCCTTTGATGCGCCGCACGATCGCGTTGGCACTTATCATCTCCGTCACCGGTTCGATCCTCGCCTTCGACCAGTTCTACATTATGACGGCGGGCGGCCCCCAGAACCGGATGATCTCGGTCGTCTACTACATCTTCAACCAGTCCTTCGTGTCCTTCAATCTTGGCTACGGCGCATCGCTCTCGATCGTGCTGCTCGCCATCCTCGTCGCCATCAGCATCGTGCAGCTCTGGCTGCTGAAGGTCGGAGACGACAAGGCATGACCATGACGCAAACAGCGCGCTCCCCGACCATGACAGCTTCCAGCCATGCAACCGAGACTCGAGCGAACCCGGCGAACGAAGCCGCAAAGCTCGCCCGTGCTCGCGGCAAGCGCAACGGTGCGGTCGCCTACCATACGGCCGGCGTCGGCATCGTCCTCTTTTTCCTTGCACCCTTCGCCGTCGCGTTCCTCGCCTCGTTCCGCAACGGTGCGGAGGGGATGACCCCGCCGCTGCCGCCGTGGCCCACGACAGGTTTCAGCCTCGACTCGTATCGCTCGCTCGATACCTTCGGTGCTGGTGTCTGGCAGCACACGTTGAACTCGCTAATCGTCTCGCTCGCCACCGTCGTCCTCACCGTCGCCATCAGCCTGCTCGCGGGCTACGGTTTCTCGCGCTATCGCTTCCCGCTGAAGAACACGTTGTTCGTGCTGATCATCGCGACGCTGATGATCCCGTTTCAGTCGATACTCACACCGCTGTTCCTCATCCTGGCGAAGCTCGGGCTCAACAATTCGCTCTTCGGGCTGGTGCTGGTCTATGTCACTCTGCAACTACCCTTCTCCGTGTTTATGATGCGCAACGCCTTCGACGCCGTGCCAAAGGAGATCGAGGAGGCTGCGCGAATCGATGGGGCGCGAGACCTGAAGTTGCTGGTGCGCGTGCTCCTCCCGCTTGTCCTTCCGGGTGCCGCCACCGTTGCGATCTTCGCCTTCCTCAATGCCTGGAACGAGTTTCTCGCGGCACTCGTGCTTCTTTCCAGCAACGACAACTACACCATGCCCGTCCTCATGATGGCGGTGCGGGCCGGCCGACTGGGCGCGATCAACTGGGGCGCGGTCCAGGCCGGGGTGGTCGTCATGACCATCCCCTGCCTCTTCATATTTCTTCTTCTCCAACGCTACTACGTGCGCGGCCTCATGGCCGGCGCCGTCAAATGAAAGTGAGATCCATGGACAGCACCGTTCCAACCAAAACCCGCACAAACCGCCAGTTCCGCCCTTTGCCCGTGCCAAGCGTCTCGCTCCAAGGCCTGTTCGGCGAGCGGCAGGACGCGATCTGCGCCACCACAGCTGAAACCCTGCTAGACCGTTGCGTCGAGGCCGGCATGCTCGCCGCCATCGACGTCAGCGTCCCAAGCCCTGGCGTCGTGCTTCCGATCCAACCCTGGGACGGCTCGACCCAGATGTTCTGGGACAGTGATTTTGGCAAGTCGATCGAGACGGTGGCCTATTCGCTCTATCGCACGCCGAATCCTGCGCTAGAGGCGCGCGTGGATGCGATCGTGGACCTCTATGAAAAGTTGCAAGACGAAGACGGGTACGTAAACGCCTGGTTCCAGCGCGTTCAGCCCGGCCGCCGCTGGACGAACCTGCGCGACTTTCACGAACTCTACTGCGCAGGCCACTTAATCGAAGGTGCAGTCGCTTACTTTCAGGCGACGGGCAAGCGGAAGCTGCTCGACATTATGGCACGGTTCGCCGACTATATGATCACGGTTTTCGGTCATGGCGAGGGGCAGATACCAGGCTATGATGGGCATGAGGAAATCGAGCTGGCCCTCGTCCGGCTGGCGCGCGCCACCGGCGAGCAGAAATATCTCGACCTCTCCAAATACTTCGTCGACGAGCGAGGAAGGGAGCCGCATTTTTTCCTTGATGAGGCGAGGAGGGACGGTCGCGCGAACAAGAAGTTTGTCTTCCACACGTTCGAATACAATCAGGCACACCAGCCGGTGCGGGAGCAGACCAAGGTCGTTGGCCATGCCGTGCGCGCCATGTATCTGTATTCCGGCATGGCCGACATCGCCACCGAGTATAACGACGACAGCCTGACAGAGGCGCTCGAGACGCTTTGGAGCGATCTCGTTACCAAGCAGATGTACGTCACCGGTGGTATCGGCCCGTCGGCGGCAAACGAGGGCTTCACCGACTATTATGACATGCCGAACGAGAGTGCCTATAACGAGACCTGCGCCTCGGTCGGGCTCGTCTTTTGGGCTGCTCGAATGCTCGGGCGCGGCCCGAACCGCCGCTATGCAGACATCATGGAGCAGGCGCTCTACAACGGCGCTATGGTGGGCTTGTCGCTCGACGGAACTCGGTTCTTCTACGACAACCCGCTTGAAAGCGCTGGCGAGCACCATCGCTGGTCCTGGCATCCGTGTCCATGCTGCCCGCCTAATATCGCCCGGCTGCTCGCCTCGGTGGGTTCCTATATGTACGCCTCCTCCGAGGACGAGATCGCCGTGCATCTCTATGGTGAAAGCGAAGCGCGCTTCGAACTGGCAGGAACGCAGGTGACGTTGCGCCAAGAGACGCGCTATCCATGGGACGGCGCGATCCGCATCACGGCGACGCTGACGGCTCCGACGCGCTTCGCCGTTTCACTAAGGATCCCGGAATGGGCGACCGGTGCCATCCTGTCCCTCAACGGTGCGCCCGTCGATTTGGCGGCAGTCGTCGTGGATGGTTATGCACGGATCGAACGGGACTGGAGCGAGGGCGATGAAATCAATCTCGACCTGCCCCTGAAGGCCAGGCTTCTCCATGCCAATCCGTTGATCCGTCAGGATGCCGGCCGTGTGGCTCTTGTACGCGGACCGCTCGTCTATTGCATCGAGGAGACCGATAATTGCGCAGGGCTCAACCGACTGACGCTGACCGGTAGCAGCATGGCCTCTGCCAAGGAAACGTTGGTGCCCGAGCTGAACGGTGCCGTTGCGATCGACGTCGACGCCGCAAAGGACGAGGCCGACTGGGGAGCCTCGCTCTATCGCGAGGCCGCTCCAGCAAGGTCGCCCGCCACGGCGCGATTTGTCCCCTACCATCTCTGGGATAATAGGCAGCCTGGCGAGATGCTGGTGTGGGTACGGAACGGTTCGGGGGGAGACACTGAATGATCCCCTCCTTGATTGCAGCCAGCAACGCACCCTCCATCGAACGCGATTCGGCGCTTAACGACGATCAACCCCTGCCATCAGACGGCGGCGTCGTTCTGTCGGGGATCCGCAAGTCCTTTGGCAGCCTCGACATCATCCACGGAATCGACCTGTCGATCCCGGAGGGTGCGTTCGTTGTATTCGTCGGGCCGTCCGGATGTGGCAAATCCACTCTGCTGCGAATGATCGCAGGGCTTGAGGAGGTCACGGACGGGCTAATCGCTATAAAGGGACGCGACGTGACCGACCTCGATCCGTCAGACCGGGGTATCGCTATGGTTTTCCAGTCCTATGCGCTCTACCCGCATATGAGCGTCCGCGACAACCTCGCCTTCGGCTTAAAGATGGCCAAAACGCCGAAGGAAGATATTGATCGTCGCGTTGCTGCGGCCTCTGCCATCCTGAAGACCGACCATCTACTCGACCGTCGGCCGGGGCAGCTTTCTGGAGGTCAGCGTCAACGCGTTGCCATTGGGCGTGCAATCGTCCGAAAGCCAGAGGTCTTCTTGTTCGACGAGCCGCTTTCCAATCTCGATGCGGAATTGCGGGTCTCAATGAGAATCGAGATCTCGCGTCTCCATCGCGAGCTCGGCAATACGATGATTTACGTAACCCACGACCAGACGGAAGCGATGACGCTGGCGGATGTGATCGTTGTCCTTCGTGACGGTCGCATTGAGCAGGTTGGAAGCCCTCGCGAGATCTATGAAAATCCGGCCAACAGCTTCGTAGCGGGCTTCATCGGCTCGCCGCGCATGAACCTTTTGAAGGCTGGACATGCAGGTCGCCAAACGGTCGTGCTGGCGGACACTCCTTTTGCTACGCCGTTCCCTATTTCTGAAGTTGGTGACAGTGGTGGCGAGATTTTGGTGGGAATTCGACCTGAACATATCGCAGTTCAGACCGAGTTGTCAGACGGCGGCCAAATTCCAGCTACCGTGGATTTTCTCGAGTTTCTCGGTGGCACTCAATATCTGTACTGCCAGCTGGCGGACGGCCAGGCGGTGACGGTCGAGTATCGTTCTTCCACCATCATAAAACCGACCCATCGCGTCTACCTCTCCTGGTCCCCACAAAACACGCACATATTTGACGCGTCAGGGCTCCGCATGCGGGAGGTTGTCTCGCGCAATTGAATGACGAACGCCCTCTCAGCATAAGCCGGTAAACTTCCACAAGACTATCGAACTCTGTGCAGCCCTGATCGTTGCGGCAGATGGTTGGGTGCGCGCCGCGAACATAACCGCATGCCGTAGCGCGGTCGGTTGAATCGGTTCACATACGCGGAGAACACCTATCACCGCACCATCGGCTTGCCCCAGGCATGGGCGCGACGGTGATGACGCTTGCTCGTCAAAAGCACACGCACGGGTTCGGCTTCAACAGGGGCGCGATCAACGAATGGAGGAATTAGACTGTTCGCTTTAGGCGTGGACTACGAAACGAATTCGGCGCAGGCGTCATTGGGATCGAAGAGGAAGCCCAGTCATCCTAGTCGATCCGCTCGACCACAACATCGCGCGTCAGAACCCCGCCGATTTCTGGTTCGGCTTGCATCCGTCAGATGCCGCCATCAAGCAGGCACGCCAGCGACCGGGTTTTGACCCGGCTGCGATTGTGGGTATCAGTATTGATGCCACCGACTCGAGCCCCTTGCGGTTAGTGCCGATAACCAACCGCTAGCGCTCGACTCTCGCTGGCATGACGATCACGCAGCACACTGCTGGCACCGGAAAGATCACTACAGCTTATATCGACCGAAACGGTCACCGATGTCGAGCGATCTGCCCAGTGCGTAAGTGCAGACGGGCGTTGATTGACAACTTCAGCATTGGGTAGCGCACCCCGCCATATTGAAGCGACGGTGTGCAGGACAACCACTAGCTTCGTCATTCAGCGAGTCAGTTTCTCGTGACAGACAAAAACCATCGAGATGATTTGATTGCCCTCATCATCTGATGCAATTATTGCAGAACATAAAAGTTGATTCCAGTGAGGTCTGAATGAAACGTCCGACAATATCAGATGTTGCCAAAGCCGCTGGTGTCAGCGTCGCGACAGTTGATCGCGTCTTGAATGGTCGCTTGCCTGTTCGCGAAGAGACATCAAAGAAAGTGTTCGCTGCCGCGGAGCGTCTGAGCTTTCACGCGACCAACATAATTAGGCAAAGGATGCTCGCTGATCTACCGGTGTATTCCTTCGGTATCATATTGCGCAAAGAAAGGCAGGAGTTCTATCAATCTTTTGCCTCTGAACTTCAACTCGCCGCCGCAGCGGTCAAGGATCGCCACATCCAACTCACCATACAGTATCTTAAAACGGGTGAGCCGACGGAATTGTCGGAGATGATGTTGGGCATGTCGGGAAAAATATCTGCTATCGCAGCAACCGGTCCTGATCATCACGATGTGACCGCCGCCGTTTCAGCTTTGAAGTCGAAAGGCATCCCTACTTTCTCTCTCCTGACGGACCTAGCTCAAGGCGTTCGGGAAGCCTATTTAGGTACGAACAACATGAAAGTCGGCCGCAGTGCCGCGTGGATGATATCGAAACTTTCCCAAAACCCCGGCAAGGTTCTACTGTTTCTGGGAGGGCACCGTTTTCACGGACATTCTCTGAGGGAAATGGGGTTTCGGGCTTACATGCGTGAGTTTGCGCCTGAGTTTCAGGTGTTGGACGCACTCATCAATCTGGAGACGCGCCAACTTACCTACGAGATGATGATGGATACGCTTTCACGTCATCCGGATCTTGTCGGTGTTTATTGCATTGGCGGGGGTATGGAGGGTGTTATTGAGGCACTCAATCAAAGTCCGCGTTCCGAACAGATAGCTTGCCTGGTCAACGAGCTGACCCCGCAATCAAGGCAAGCCTTGCTTGAGCGCAGGATTTCCGGTGTTTTCCAAACCCCGCTGCGCGAGTTATGCACCGATTTGATCTCCACCATGATCCACACAATCGAACACGGCATGGCGGAGAGCCCAGGACAGAGATTTTTTCCCGCTCATTTGTGGGTTCCTGAAAGCCTATGATGGTTTGATAGATAATATCAGACTTCATTGGTCTATTTCTATCATTGCTGCAAGGTAAAGCCGTAACGGAACGGTTGACCATACCCTGTCTCTCAGACAATTGTGCCTTGCGACGGTGGAGACAGGAGGCCGTCGCCCAGAACTCAATAAAGTAATGCATCGCTCTCGTTCCCGATTTCATCTGGTCCCCCGGTGGAGAGGAGGATGAGTGCCGCCTTTCTGAAGAGTCACGGTGACCGTTGGTATTTTTGAGGAGGAACTTAAATTGAAAAAACATCTCATGGTCGTGGCATTTGCAACACTGATGGCGACATCTGTGTTTCGGCATGGAATATTGACCCCTCTGGCGGGGTGAGGGGATGCGGACGAAAACTTGGACCACCAGGAGGTAGTTCATGTATTCCTACGCAGACAGACTTCGAGCCGTTGAGCTTTACATCAGGCTTGGCAAGCGGGTTAAGGCAACCATTCGCCAGTTGGGTTATCCGACCAAAAATGCTTTGAAGGGCTGGTACCGTGAGTACGAGCAGCGTTTTGATCTGTTCGTTCGCTATCCGGTTCGAATGCCGAAATATTCCGAGGATCAGAAGCAGGCGGCGCTTGAGCATTACCAGACCCACGATGGCTGTATCTCTGCGACAATACGAGCACTGGGTTATCCCGGCCGAGGAACCTTGACCGTATGGGTTCGAGAAGCGTTCCCAGAGGCGAGAGCTTCCATGGTCGGTCGATCGTGGCGTCCGGCCTATTCGGAGACTTTGAAGCAGGTTGGTATCATGGAGCTTTGCAGTGGAGAGGAAAGTGCCCAACGAGTAGCCGACCGGCTGGGCGTCTGCAGGCCGACGTTGTACAACTGGAGAAATCAGTTACTCGGTCATGAGGCTCCTTCATCCATGAAACGCCGCAAAACCTCTGCGCCGGCGCCCGAACGCGAGGAACTTGAGCGACAGCTCGAAGTCCTCCAACGCGATGTCCGTCAGTTGCAACTCGAGCATGATCTGTTGAAGAAGGCCAACGAACTGCTAAAAAAAGGCCTGGGCGTCGATCTCCAGACCCTGAGTAATCGGGAAAAGACACAGCTGATTGACGCCCTTAAAGAGACCTATCGCTTGCCAGAAATGCTCGCCCAACTGCAAATTGCGCGAAGCTCCTACTTTTATCATCGCACGCGCATGTGTCTCGCAGACAAGTATGCCGCCGTCCGGGACAGCCTTGCGGAAATCTTTGAAGCGAACCGTCGTTGTTACGGCTATCGGCGACTACAGGCGTCGCTGGCCAGGCAGAGCGTGATCATCTCGGAAAAGGTTGTCCAGCGCTTGATGAAGCAGGAGCACTTGGTCGTTGCTAGACCGCGTCGCCGGCGTTTCGGATCATACTTGGGAGAAATCAGTCCGGCCCCTGACAACTTGATCAATCGCGACTTCCATGCAGACGCGCCGAACGTGAAATGGCAAACAGACATCACCGAGTTCCAGATCCCAGCCGGGAAGGTCTACCTTTCGCCTATCATCGATTGCTTCGACGGCATGGTCATCAGTTGGTCGATTGGAACGCAACCAGATGCGGAGCTGGTCAATACTATGCTTGATGCAGCCATTGAGACCGTGACCGAAGCAGAGGAACGGCCAATTGTCCATTCCGATCGCGGAGCTCATTATCGCTGGCCTGGCTGGCTAACGCGGATCAGCGAAGCGAAACTGGTTCGCTCGATGTCCCGAAAGGGCTGCTCACAAGATAACGCTGCTTGCGAAGGCTTCTTCGGTCGATTGAAAACAGAACTCTTTTATCCACGAGATTGGAAGGCCATCACAATCGAACAGTTCGTTGCCGAAGTAGACGCTTATATCCGCTGGTACAATGAGAAGCGTATCAAGATATCGCTGGGATCACGCAGCCCGGTCGAATATCGAAGAAGTCTTGGCCTTAACGTATAAATCAGTCCAAGTTTTTATCCGCATCCCCACGGGGTCAATATTCAACGCCGATTGACACCCTGGGTCTGAAGGTGGCCGAAGCGAAGGAAGCATTGCTGCCAATTCTTCCAGGGTGCAGACGCCGCTTTCCTCATGGTGAAGACTGATTGGAACAACATCGAGGGACACTACCGTGCTGTTGCCCAGCCCTTCGTTAATGCTCTCGAAACGTCCGCCGTCAAACTGGCCGTAAGCCTAACGGCCACGCTTTCATTTTTCTCGGGCGTTCAAGGCAACCTTTGGAGAACCGCCGTACCGCTACCTGAACATCAGGCGGGTAGAACGAGCAAAACTGATGCTTGCTGAAACACGTCTCACCGTTGGGGACATCGCCCTTGATTGCGGTTTCAACGGAGTAAGCCAGTTTGGACGGTCGTTCAGAGATGTGGTTGGACAAACGCCACTGGAGTTCAGGCGACGCTCCTGATTGTTTCCCAGTCAATCTGTGAGATTAGCGACACACTGCGCAATCGCGCAATGCGACCGCAAGGTATTTGAACGCAGTGACAATCGACGTTCACGGTACCGGAACGACCAAGCAAACTCAAGCTTGCCCTTTCCGAAACAGAAACCTGCCGGAAGATGGGACTTCTACCCCATTTTCATTCAATGCGTCGTTCCCTTACTCCGATTATGCTGCTCCGACTTCATTCTCCTATTTCCCCGTAAGCTCAAGTAAGCATGGAAGAAGAGCGATACGAAAAACCCAACGCCAGCCAAGGCCATGTATGCCGCAAGCCTGTTTGACGCGTTGTGCCACCCGGCCAGTATTGCCGCTGCGCTAAGCGCCATCAGAAACATCACCACGAAGAAAAAGCACATTGCCGCTTTCCATGGCCCCGATGTTTTTGCGATGTAGGTTTTTAACCAGGACTGGTGCTTGCTCAACGCGTTTTGCCTCCGAGGCGCTCGATGTACTGCACGCTCGGTAGGCCCAAGAGATCGTATGCTTCTCCCATTTCGTGCGCGTCCATCAGGTTGCCGTTCACTTCTGAGTTTAGGTCAGTGAAGATATTGAAAACCGTCTCGTATGCATCATCGTCGTTCTTGCGCATGTCGCGGTCTTCGCTCGGATTTTGCAATTTGCATCTCTTAACCAGCTTTCTTTCGGCCAGCCATATTTCAGAGAACATCTCCGCCTGACACTCAGTAGCCGCTCGAATAGCCTTCAGTTGGAACAACATATTTCCGAAATCGGCAACCAAGACGAACCCTACGATGGCGGGGATCGTCGCCGCTAAAATATGGTTGTCCTGCTGTTTTCAACAGGACTACGTCAACATGACAGAGCGAACGACGTTTTCCAAAGGGCCAAGTTTACACATTCGTATTTCAAATATTAGGCTTCAATTAAGTTTACTGCCGCGCGTCATAGACGGGTTTTCCTGATAGTTAGGCGACCAGGATGAAGCTGATACTGCTAAGTAGTTTCCAGCAGAACACCGCAAACCAAAGTCGGTTCAATTCAATCAAGGGATTGAGAAGCCGCCCCTAATCTTGATAACGTAGAATGCCGAAATCAGGTCCTGTCATTTGTCGTTGGTTTCAGATTGGGGAGGGAGCCCATAATCGCACGACCTAGCGCGACTGCGAGCGCGCTTTCCGCAATAGGCTTGCGTACGACGGGAACATCTCTCAACTCTTCCGTAATATGAATTCCATCCCGATAACCCGTGGCGAAGATGAAGGGAATGCCGACTTTAGTAAGTCGTAGTGCGACCAACTCAGACGACGACGAACCCAGATTAAGATCTAGAACCGCGCAATCTGGCGCAGCAACGTCAATAGAGTTGAGAGCGGCCTCTACAGTTGATGCGATCGAAACCTTGCTCGCGCCGAGTGTGGAGAGAAGCTCCTCGGTATCCATGGCAATTAACGCCTGATCTTCGACAAGCAGGACGCTCTGACCCTGAAGAATCTGTTCATCGATGACGCCGGCTCCGTTCTTCGGAGCATCAGGTTGCGCCACAAACGCATATAGGTGTTTCGCCGGGATAATGATCTGCGCTCTCAAACCGTCTTTGGCAAATTCGATTTCGACTTCACCGCCAAGGTCGTAAGACACCGTCTTCTCAATGAGCTTCGATCCAAAACCGCGACGGGTGGGGGCAACCACTTCGGGCCCTCCGTTTTCAGCCCAAGTGATCCGGCAGTCGCCACTATCCTCGATATTCCAATTGATATCCAAGCGGCCAGACGGCACCGAGAGGCTGCCATATTTTGCGGCATTGGTCATCATTTCGTGTAGAAGGAGGGCGACGACACCAAATGCGCGCTCCGTCAGTCCGACGGGTTGACCCGAAATTGCTACCCTATCCGGGACAGGCCCGAAGCGATGCATATCAGCTTCCGCTTCGATGAGATCACGCAGGCCTCCGCCATCGCCTCCTGCGAAGGACTGATCATGCGCGTAAGACAGTGCGTGGAGCCGACCTTCGAACGCTTGCGTGTAGTCTTCTACAGATGCAGCGCTGGCGCCCGTTTGGAGAGCTATCGATTTAACCAAGGCGAGAATGTTCTTTACGCGGTGGTTCAGTTCGGAGTTGAGAAGCTTCCGCTTCTCGTCTGCCTTGCCGCGTTCTTGCTCGGTCGCGTCATTGTGCGAAAGCATCATGTCACGGACATATCCCCTGACGGCGTCGGCGACGACAAAGTCGGCGTCGGTCCACGGGATCGACTTATGGCGCACATCTTCCCGCCAGGTCTCGAAGCTGCCGCGTGGCGACAGTCGATGACCCTTCTCCGTCAAGGTCTCAACCTTTTTCGGCTCACCTGCCCATTCGATCTCGTGCGCCTCTTCGCTTCTGAAGAAGACCAGAAAATCGGGCGAGGATATCGAAATCGGAATTGCGAGAACTCCAGCGACACTTTTTCCGTACTCTTCGACGTCTCCGGTGACGTCCCGAAGGTCTTGCGTCGCCCAGATCGATCGTCCCGCTTTTTGGGTGACCATTCTCATAAGTGTTGGAACCGCTTCGTCTGAAGGGGCAGTGCCGGTACTCGCCCACTCCCCGCCGATCCAAAGTCCGGCACCATCGCTGGCGACTAGGGACATGAAATCGTAAAGCCGTTCTTTGAGAGCATCTCCGACCGGAGCGTTGGGATCGACACCAGAGATGATGGCGTCCAGGCGACTGCGGGCGCTGAGCGCCGCGGCTTTCTGCTCTCGGTGCTCGATGCCAGCAACATGAAGCGAGAAATACTGCGCAAACAGTTCAGTCGCGACACGAAGCGGTATCGACAGCCATTTCGGAGTGTTGTGATGACAGGCGATTAGGCCCCAGAGTTTGCCATCGACGACGATGGAGATCGACATCGATGCCGAGACGCCCATGTTGCGAAGATACTCGCAGTGGATTAATGACACGCTGCGCAGTTGTGCGAACGACATATCGACAGGCGCGTCGGTATCGGAAATCCGAGGCTGGAGCGTGACAGGAACGAACGAGACGTTGCCGATCACGCGAACCCAGTTCCTCATGTAGAGCTGGCGTGCCTGAACGGGAATATCCGAAACTGGAAAGTGCTGGCCGAGAAAACTGCCGAGCGCAGGGTCTTTCGCCTCGGCCACGACACGGCCAGCTCCATTGTGCAGGAACCGATAGATCATCACGCGGTCGTATCCGAGCATGGCCCGGACGAGTTTTGCAGTGCCTTTAAAAAGCGCGTCAAAATTCTTGTGCTTGTCAACCCGGCGAACCAGAGACTGGGTAAGATGTAAGGCGACTTCCGTGTCTTCCGGAGTTCCGGGCTGTTCGAATTCAAAGAAGGTCCGTCCATCGTAGCGATGCACGGTGATGTCGGCGGTCTTGCCCTCGCCAAGCTCGGCCTTGAGAACGACACCCGCGATCTGACCGGCACCAGCACGAGCAGCGGCATTTGCAAGGTTGTGAGCGACGCTTGCGCCAACCAGTTCAGAGAGTTCTGCTCCGACGTACTCTCGGTTCGTATCTCCGAGAAAATCTCCAATGTTCTCGGAGACAAAGGACACGAGGCCGGTCTTGTCGTCCATTACGACCATGGCACCATTAGGTTGGATGGCTCCAGGAATGTGGATCGGTTCGCGATCGCAATTTGTAAGATCAACTTGGGATCGGTCGTAGCTCAACGATTATTCCTGACTTTCACGGGTTGGGCAGCCGAGGCCGTTTTGTCACAAGATTTCTGAACCCGCAATATGTAGAGAGCTTCGCATATTTTACGAGGAGAGAGGTTCTTTGGATCAATAAAGAACGTTGGAAAACCTGGATGGAGGATGTTTTAGTGTCTGTACAAGAATGGCGATAATTGCGCGGGGTTGAATGAAGGGCGGCAATCAGCTTCTTTGTATTTTGCGACAAATACGGAGAGATCAAACGGCCTGGACCCTTCACCCGGCGTTACCATGACAGAAGCCGGATGCGCTACGCAAGTGACGTGACGGATCGGGAGTGGAGCATGATCGCGCCCTTCATGCCGTCGCAGCCACTGCGAGGTCGCAGACGCACGAGGTCACTTCGCGCTGTAATGGACGCCATCTTCTACCTGCTGCAGTCGGGTTGCCAATGGGCGTTGCTACCGCACGATTTTCTGCCGAAGAGCACGGTCCATCAGTATTTCAAGCGGTTCTGCAGGCACGGGACGTGGCAACGTACTCATAACGCGCTCTATTGCCGGAGGCGGCGATTGAAGGGCGCGAAGAGCAGCCCTCGTTCGCCATTAGCCAATGGGTGAAGACTGGCCCCGATCCGTAAAAGCAATAGCGGCGTATTTCACCCAATTTTTTGGCCGCATACACTTTCCGTGTCAGTTTTCTAGAACTCTTCCCAGCTTTCCTGAACCGCTGCAGCAGCTGAGGCATTCGGCATCCGGCGAGGGGCCGCAACGTAGGACGAACGCTGGACTGGTGTGTTCGCAACAAGTGATGGTGCACTTTTAGTCGTTGCCTGCCGTTTGGTCTCGACAGGGTTTGTCGATTGCGAGCGTTTCACAACTTCGAAACGGAACTGATCAAGTAATTCGAACAGCGCCGCGGCCTCCTTGGCCAGTTCATGGCTGGCCGCTGTCTGTTCTTCAACCATGGCGGCGTTCTGCTGTGTGCCCTGGTCAACCGAATTAATGGCCCTGTTGATTTCGCTCAGCGCAGTCGACTGCTCACGGGAAGCTTCTACGATGGCTGTGATATCGCCATTAATGTTCTCGACGTGGGAGGCGATCTCCTGCAAAGCTGTCCCGGCTTTCGTCACCAGCGTCACGCCGTTGCTGACATATGAACCAGATGCGGTGATGAGGACCTTGATCTCTTTTGCCGCGGTTGCTGAACGCTGCGCAAGTTCGCGCACCTCTTGGGCAACCACAGCAAATCCTTTTCCAGCCTCACCCGCGCGTGCCGCTTCGACACCTGCGTTGAGTGCCAGCAAATTCGTTTGAAATGCAATTTCGTCGATCACGCCGATGATGTTTGAAATTGCCTTGGAAGATGCGTCGATTTGATCCATAGCGCTGATGGCTTCACGCACGACATTGCCTGAGTGGTTGGCATGATCCTTGGTGCGAGCGACGAGACGGCCAGCCTCTTCAGCGCGCTGGCTGGAGTCTTTCACGGTCGTCGTAATTTGTTCCAAGGCGGCAGCCGTCTCTTCGACAGAGGCCGCTTGTTGTTCTGTACGCTTTGCTAGATCGTCTGCAGATATGCGAATTTCGTTGGAGCCAGAGGTGATGGCCTGTGCATTTTCGGCAACTGCGGCCATGGCGAGCTTTAGCTTCTGAGATGCAGAATTGAAGTCCGTTCTAAGTCTCTCCAGCGATGGAATAAAAGGGCGATCGATTTGCTGAGATAAGTCGCCATCGGCAAAGCGCGTTAACCCTAGCGCAAGCTGCTCGACATTTTCCACCCGCCCGGTGACATCAGTCGCAAACTTGACGATTTTGATGATCTTTCCGCTTGGATCGAAAACCGGATTGTAGGACGCCTGGATATGAACATGACGCCCACCCTTGCCGATGCGCAGGAATTCATCCGCGACGTATTCGCCCATGCGTAGCCGGGTCCAGAACTCCATATATCTTTGGGAGCTTGCCTCGGTAGGCTCTACAAACATGCGGTGATGCTGACCGACGATCTCGTTCAGCGAGTACCCCATCGCCTTCAAAAAGTTTTCGTTTGCGGTTAGAATTTTGCCCTCGGGCGTAAATTCGATTGTCGCCTGTGCGCGAGAAACGGCTGCGAGCTTTGCGCTGCTATCAAGTCCACCCATCTTGGTCTGCGTAATGTCGTTTGCAAATTTGATGATCTTGAGGACTTTGCCACTGCTGCTCTTGACCGGGTTATAATTGCCCCGGATCCAAATCTCGTCACCGTTTTTTGCGATGCGCTTGAACTCGCTGCACTCGAAAGTGCCGCCTTGAAGTTTTCGCCAGAAAGCGGTATATTCGGAGGAGCCGGCATATTCTTTATCGATGAAGATACGGTGATGCTGTCCGACGATCTCTTTCTCGGTGTACCCCATCAAATCGCAAAAGTTCTTGTTAGCTCTGAGGATAGTGCCGTCCGTTTCGAATTCGATGATGGCAAAGGAGAGATCAAGTGCGGAGAGGACCTGATTGGAGTTGGAAGCAAAAAAGTCGATCATAGCGCGCGCCTGGTTTGATGGGATTTGCTGCCACCACGATAATCTTAAATGATTAATATACTGACTATAGTAACCAAAGAACCGACGGCCATTTTCGACGCCGCGAGTGGCGTGCGAGCGCACTCAATGACTGCTAATACATTGTCTCGGAGATAGCTTCAGGTTTTTCAAATCATTGACGATGTCAGCGACACTGGCTTCGCATAACTAAAGCACACTGACTTTTTCGGCCTGCAATTTACCGGTATCGCGATCCTGGCCAATCTCAAAGCTCACTTTCTCTCCTTCTCGTAACGTGCTGCGTTGTTGCAAAGACGAAATGTGAACGAAGACATCGTGACCGCTTTTCTCAGACGTGATGAAGCCATACCCTTTCTCGTCATTGAAAAACTTAACTGTACCTGTTGCCATTATCGTTCCTCGGTACCTAGCAGCCGCTGCCCTTTTTCATTTTACAGCGTGGGGCGGGACGAATCAATCGCCGCTGAGGTGTGGCTGTAGAACGAGGGCGTGCGGAAGAGAAGGGCCATCATCTTCCTACAGTTTTTGCGGATTGCTTGTATCGTAGCAAAAGGTGTCGAGCTATCACAACGCTCACTGTCAGCGCACACAACGCCACTCCAATCATGACTGCATGAAGCAAGTGGAAGGTAACAATGTCCTGGGTGCGGGAAATGTTAGCGCTTTCGCCAAACGCATAATCGGAACAGAGCAGGTTCTGCCGAGTTTGTTCTATTGAGGACTTGGAGGATAGACAATGTCGGAAACTGGTAGCGGCCGCAGACAAGATGAAACACGGGTAGCAGATAGTCAGGATCAAGATGCTCTGTCTCGTCCCGTCCGGGAGATAGATAACATCTCCCGACTGTCGGAACATCACTTGACTCGCCAACTAAAGACTGAGGCGAGAGACCAGGAACCTCTGACTTCAAGCCATATGGTGCGCTTTGCCGCAAGCCGGCTTCTCTCTTTCAAGCCGATCAGTACAGAAGAAGATTTTAAGCTCTTGTTGGATCGGCTTGTAGCCGCTGAGAGAGCGGAATGACCCTCTTAGCTTGGAGAAGGGGAACTTGCCCCTGTTCAACATTCGCTTCAAAATGGGTACGCAGTCCTAAAACATATATACGCAACGCTTTCTTCTAGAGGCATCGACCTCACAATTCTGAGGGCTGCGCTTGCGTAGGCCCTTGTTCCGCTGACCGTTTCAATTGGCGAGGCCACTTACCCCTGAGGGGTGACGGAAGAGTGGTAAATTCCGCAGAAACTGGATTTCATCGCGTGTGAAGGTCAGTGCTCAGATAAGTGTCGCAGCATCGCTACTGTACCGGGCAAGGCTCGAAATGTACCGTAAGCGGTGTTTTCCTCACACATTGACCAAGCTTGATTGGGCTTTCCGAAAAATGCCGCTACGACATTGATGGCAAGAATGCGCCACAAGCGGTGGTGCTTGACGATGGAGCCACAGGAAGCTAGCTTGGTTCTGTCTAAAACAGGTTAGGCTCGGGAAGGTTGGCCCGCCCCCCACAATGTGGGTCCTTCCGCTTCTATCTAGCGGCCCAAGACTACCACGGCATGAGCATGGTGCGCGTGCCGAGAGTAGGAGTATGGGTATGAAAGCTAGAATATCAGTGATGACGCTGGGCGTTTCCGACCTGGAAAAATCGGTTTCATTCTACCGCGATGGTCTCGGGCTGCCGACTGAAGGGATCATCGGACAAGAGTTCGAACATGGCACGGTCGCGTTCTTTGATATGGGTGGAGGTCTAAAGCTGGCGCTTTGGTCGCAGAGCGACGTTGCTCACGACACAGGGTTGCCCTTACAGCCGCCTAGCTCCACGTCCTTCGCCATTGGCCACAATGTGTCAACGATGGAAGAGGTCGAGGAGGTGATGGCCGCCGCTGAGCGGGCCGGAGCCGAGATCGTGAAACGCCCCGTGTCCACCTTCTACGGCGGCTACGCTGGCTACTTCCGTGATCCCGACGGACATTTGTGGGATGTGGTTTGGAATCCTCATCTGCTCCCTCCAACAGACTGAGCTTCTTGAACGGTGCGCCAACACCGGAAGGTGGACGCGTGAACCTGCTTCGGCTTGTCCGCTTCAGGCCGACAGCAGGCTTCAGCCGTTTGTTCGTCCCGAATAATTCCACGGCAAGAGCTCATCAATGCAACTCTGCCTGTGGCCGTTGACGATGGCGGTGAGCGTCGCAGTCAAATAGGCCAGCGGATCGACGGCGTTGGATTTGCAGATTTCGATCAGCGAGGTGATTGTCGCCCAGTTCTTTGCTCCCGCATCATGGCCTGCAAAGAGCGCGTTCTTCCGAGTGAGAGCAATCGGCCGGATGGTCCGCTCGACGGTGTTGTTGTCGATCTCGACGCGGCCGTCGGTCAGGAAGAGCTTCAGATCATCCCAGTATTTGGCGATGTAAGCCAATGCCTCGCCGAGCGGCGACTTGGTTGCGACGAGTGGCGCGTTGATGGACAAGCCAGGACTGCATGTCGGCGACGAGCGGCGCTGATCGCTCTTTCCGTCCGGTCATGCGAACCTCCGGATCAAAACCGCGCAATTCGGTCTCGATCCGATACTGCTCACCGATCCGCTTGACGCCATCCTCGGCAAGCGGCACTGAGCCGTTGCGAGTACGCGCGATGGCGGCGATCCGGGCGGCTGATGCCCCTTCCTCAAGACGGATCGTCATTGGGCCAAGAACGATCTCAGGGCGACTAACCGTTTTAGGCGGCGGTTCCGAAACTGGCTTCGCAAAGCCGGGATCAGGCCGAGACCGCAGAAAGGTCAAAGGGATCATTGTGCATAACGCCGTCTTTAAGACTAACAAGGCAACTATTTTGAATCACTACTTTAGCTGTTTATTAAACTGAGGCTGGGATAGTCCTGCAAGGTTAGGGGCATTAAATGTATCGCGTATTATCAGCAACAATCTTGGTTCTTATGATGGCTTTTGCAGCGAGAGCCAGCGATGCTGACTGGCTGGTGGCCAAGGCCAGCCAGCAGGTAAATTATACTATAGACAAAGTCACATGGAAACCTGCGAAGGTGGGCGATCCTATCCCAAATAAAGCATGGATATCGACCGGCCCTCGAGGGCGCGCACAGCTTGTGCGCGGCATTGAAAGCATAACGTTCCAGCCCAACACATTAGCGGGTCTTTTCACCAAGTCCGGGATTTTCGAGCGAAGGACGGAAATATATCAACAGGTCGGTACGATCGATCTAGAGATCGAAAAACGGAACACGCCACACACCACGGTGCAGACGCCATTTCTGGCCGCAGTTGTAAAGGGTACTAATTTTAGGGTGGAGGTGACGAAGCAGAGTGCCGATGTCTCCGTCAATCGAGGCCTTGTACAGGTGACATCATTCGGGTCAGGCCAAAGGACGGATCTTGGTCCCGGACAGCGCGCGGCCGTTGATTCTTCCCGTGGCATGACTGTTTCCAGTGAAGGCGCTGCCCCCTCAATATCATCAGTAGCTCCTTCGGTCGGCAGAGTGCCCGCGATCGGTTCAACCAAGGCAGTAAGCTCGAAACCAGATGCATCCTCCACCGCATCGCCGAACTCGTCTTCCCAGAGACATGGTTCTGCCTCTAAGGGCAACAAGGCGTCTGGTGGAGAAAAGAGCGGAAATGGTAACGGCCATTCTGGGAACGGCAGCAATAGTAAGGGGAACGGCGGTTCCAACGGCAACCAAAGCAATGGCCATTCCGGCAACTCCGGAAACGGAAATTCTGGTAGCGGGGGGCAAGGCAATGGTAAGGGCAATAGCGGCCAGGGCACCGGCAATGGCGGTTCCAACGGCAATCAAAGTAGCGGCAACAGCAATGGCCATTCCGGCAACTCCGGAAACGGGAATTCTAGTAGCGGGGGGCAGGGCAATGGACAAGGTAGTAACGGCCAAGCCAATGGAAAGGGCGGCAACAGCAACGGTAATTCCGGCAACGGGAATAATGGCAATGGTAATGGTAATGGTAATGGTAGATGATCTATGGAGAGATGCCAGTCAATACTTTTGGGACTGACGTTGTCACGGCTGATCCATGTGTTGTTCATAGTCGCAATGATCGCAACCGCCCTACTCGGACAAAGTCTTTCCTTCACTCGATATTTCGATGAGAAGCTAATCTCTTATCGGTTTTCGGCCGCCCCTCGAACCGCCTCCCAAAGCATCGTCTATCTGGCAATTGACAAGAAAACTCTCGATAGCGTCGGTACGTGGCCCTGGCCTCGCAGCATTTATGCGACAATCCTCGAAAAGCTGACGCAGGCAGAAGTCAACGACATTTTTATTGATATCGATTTTAGCACGCCATCCACGCGACAGGAGGATGAGCGTCTGCGCTTGGCCCTTCAGAACGCCGGCGGTAGCGTTATCCTGCCGATCTTCAAACAGCAAGCAGCGGCGAATGACAACGGCATAGACGCCACAAAGCCAATTCCTTCTTTGGCAGAAAATTCGTGGCTTGGTTCAGCCAACGTGTTTCCCGATAGCGATGGCCTACTAACACGTTTTACTTTAGCCGATATGTATAACAAGGAGCTGGTTCAGGCCGTACCAGCCCTATTAAGCAAGTCTACTATGACGGCGGGCAAACCGCGCATCGACTTCTCTATTCTGCCTTCTACCGTCCCGACCATTTCCCTTGGAGATTTGCTCCATCCGATCTTCGACATGAACCGGCTCACTGGCCGCTCAATCGTTATCGGTTCCTATGCGACAGAACTAAAAGACATTTTCGCCGTACCCGTCTATGGGCAGTTGCCGGGGCCAATGATCCATATTCTTGCCGCCGAAACGCTGCTACAGGATCGCGTCCTCACCGAATTCGATCAGCGTGGCGTGTTCCTCGCATATGCTGCCCTCGTCGTGATGACTGTGTTTGGGCTGAAACGACGCCGCACACTGATCAGCATTCCGCTACTACTCCTCCCTTTGCTAGTAGGCGAAGTTGTATCGTTCTTCTTACAGAGACAGACCAGCGTAATTCTTTACACCGCGAACGGCTGGACAATTACTATTATTAGCCTCGCACTCCTCATGGCCGAAAAGGTCGACCTCAGTCGCTTGACTGCAGAGATTGCCAATGCCGAGAAAAGGAACATGCGCCGCCTTCTTGGCAAGATCGTCGTCGACAGCACCGACGGAATTCTGGCCTTCGATCACAACCTGAAGGTATTCGAAGAAAGCCGTTCTGTCCAAGCGATGCTGAACACCGAAGGTGACATCAAAGGCAAGAAACTTTACGAAGTTCTCCCCCCGAAAATTTTCGATCTCGTCGACAATCTCGTTGTCGCGCATCGTTTTGACGGTCAGCTTGTCCAACGTTCATCGGGGAGTTTCTCTTTAGCGCTCGGTGACATGAGCGCACATTTCGAAGTTGTGGCTACAATATCTCCGGGGGCAACGCGGTTTGAAGCAGGGAAAGACCCTTCCGAGGTATTTATCGGGAGCCTTGTCATTCGCGACGTGACAGCAAGGCGGACCTATGAGGATCGATTGCAGTATCTATCCGAGCACGACGACCTCACAGGGGTCCTGAACCGTCGAGCATTCAACGATTACATCGAGAAGGTAGAAGCTTCTCCTCTTGTCTTCGCGGTTGGAATTAACCGTTTCAGCGTGGTCAATACGACAATGGGGAGAGAGTTCGGCGACGAGCTTTTGAGAGGCGTTTCAGCTCGTCTGCTGACGAACGAGGATTTTCTTTCTGTCGGTCGCCTGGAGGGCGACGTTTTCGCTGTCGCCATCGCGGCGTCGCCGATAATGAATATTGAGCGTTGTGCCCAGACAATTCTGGACATCTTCGAATCTCCTCTTGAGATAGCGAGCACTTTAATCAAGGTCAGCGTCACGGTCGGCTGTTCCAGCGCGGACACGGTCAGTGATGATCATAAGGGGTTGATCGAGAAAGCCGAGCAGGCTCTCGAGGAAGCCAAGACTATACCTGGAAGTGGCTGGAGGGCTTATGACCCCGCGTCGGCATTGCGCCAATTTAGCGCGAGAAAGCTTGAGCATGCAATGCGTGAAAGCCTCGAAAAAGGCGACTTCTTTCTTCTCTATCAGCCTCAGATAGATTTTGCATCAGGTGCCGTCGTCGGAGCGGAGGCCCTTCTTCGCTGGGAGCATTCAGATTATGGAATGGTATCACCGGCCACTTTCATTCCCATAGCAGAAACAAACGGGTTCATCTGTGAGCTGGGCAAATGGGCGCTTCTAGAAGCATGTCGGCAAGCCGTCAGTTGGCCCGGAAATATGAGCGTGGCCGTCAATGTCGCGGCAATTCAGCTGACCCGGGGCAATCTCGTTGCCGAGGTGAAAGATGCACTGGAAGCCTCAGGACTGTCAGCTTCGCGCCTGCATCTGGAGATTACCGAGTCCGCGCTCGTGGAGCATAGCGCGCCGATCCTCCAGATGATCGGAGAATTGAGGAGCATAGGTATCACGATTGCCCTTGATGATTTTGGTACCGGCTACTCCTCGCTTAGCTATCTCGCTGGCTTTCCACTGGATAAACTGAAGATTGATCAGTCATTCGTACGAAAGATGTCCCACGATGATCAAAGCCTTGCAATCGTTCAGGCGGTCAAAGCGCTTGCAGGCGGACTGGGACTTGCTGTCGTTGCAGAGGGCGTAGAAACGGAGCGCGAAGCTGACCTTTTGAAAACGATGGGATGTGAGGTCGCGCAGGGATACCTATACGGTCGCCCGCAAAGCTCAGCTGACCTCCTCTCGCTGATCGCCAAGCCACCTTGGATGACCGCCGCTTAGTCTTGAAATGGCCCATTGCGTAGTCGTGGTCGAAACATATGAGATTTTTCAAAACCGTTGTTCGTCTCGTAATCGGTAGCAAGCCCGAGGTTCGATTCCTATCAAGGCGGTGGTATTGATACGAGATGCCGGATTACTTCGCCAGCCTGTAACTCCGGCGTAGACCTCGCATCGCCATTTGTGGCGTACAGAAGCCTGTCCTCCGGTAAACGCCTGGAATACTGGACAAGCGTCGAGCGAAGTTTTGTGTGCTTCAGTCGATATTGCTAATCGCCCGCAGCGGGCGGCTGTTGTGAGATAGCACGATCACGACAAGATGGAACCCACGTTATATCGCGAGCCGCGCAGCCTGATAGTTTGCCTAAAATAGATTGGCATCAATAGACAGGTCTTTAGCATCCGCAAATCCGAAATAGCGGTTCGCCCACGGCCCTACCGGAGAAGTAATATGAGCCTGCGCATAAACGACATAGCGCCCGATTTTCTCGCCGAGACCTCGCAAGGTCCGATATCCTTTTACCAATGGATCGGCGAGCACTGGGTTGTTCTTTTTTCCCATCCTAAAAACTTTACCCCGGTCTGCACGACAGAACTGGGAGCCATGGCAGGGCTTGAAGGTGATTTTCACAGACGTGGCGTGAAGATTATTGGTATTTCGGTTGATCCTGTTGAAAGTCACGCAAAGTGGAAGGAAGACATTAAGACCGCGACCGGCTTCGACGTGGGCTATCCCTTGATTGGGGACAAGGACCTCAACGTTGCGAAGCTTTACGATATGCTGCCTTCTGATACTGGCATCAGTTCAGAGGGGCGCACGCCCGCCGACAACGCCACAGTACGCTCAGTATTTCTCATCGGCCCTGACAAGAAGATCAAGCTGATCCTTGCTTACCCAATGACCACGGGCAGAAACTTTGACGAAATTCTCAGGTCAATCGACTCCGTTCAGCTTACAGCGAAGTACCAAGTGGCAACCCCTGCGAATTGGCGACCTGGCGAAGATGTCATTATAACTGCTGCAGTTTCGGACCGAGAAGCGGCGCAACGCTTCGGTTCATTCGAAACCGTTCTGCCCTATCTCAGGACGACAAAGCAGCCAGCAGGTTGAATTTTGTGGCATAATATTTTTTGGGGGCCGCGCCGATTGCAGGCCGGCCTTCAACACCGAACTAGATTCTCCTCATCTTCGCTGATCTCTTGCCTATCAGACAGTGGATCTGGCTGATGACGAAAACTCGAAACCACGCTTCATTCGGCTGATATCAACGTTCCGCTGTTGAAGGAGAATTTGCGGCTTACTTCTCAAAAAGGTGGCGCAGCTTACCGAGCACGACATGTCTTTCAAAGCAAACTATGAGGTCGATCCAAGCGGGGAAATTTCTCTCTGTGCTTGCCAGGTCGCAAAGGTAGAGACCTATGCTACAGCCAGAAATTGCCGGATTTTATGATTCCCGTACAGGCAGCATCCAGTATGTTGTGGCATGCCCTAGCACGCGCAAATGCGCTATCATCGATCCAGTTCTAGATTTTGACGAAAAGTCAGGCTCGACAGGGACGACCAATGCGAATTTTCTCCTCGACTATGTCGAGAGGCAAAATTTGGAGCTGACTTGGATTCTTGATACCCATCCACACGCCGATCATTTTTCGGCCGCTAGTTACCTCCGGTCACGAACTGGCGTGCCGATTGCAATTGGCGAGCATGTCCGTCTGGTTCAGGAAATCTGGCAGAAAATCTATAACAGCACGGATCTTGTATGCGACGGGTCCCAGTGGGATCGCTTGTTTCGCGGTGGCGACAGCTTCAAAATTGGCGATCTGACGGCGCGGGTCATGCACTCGCCTGGGCACACTCTGGCATCAGTTACATACGTTATTGGCGATGCCGCCTTCATTCACGATACAATGTTTATGCCAGACAGCGGTTCGGCTCGCGCCGACTTCCCCGGCGGCAGTGCCGCCGCGCTATGGCAATCGATCAATAACATCCTGAGCCTGCCAGATGAGACACGCTTGTTCGTCGGCCACGATTACCGCCCTGGAGGCCGCGAAGCCGCCTGGGAGACGTCGGTCGCAGAGCAAAAGACAACGAATGTCCACATCGTTGATCAGTCACGAGAGGAGTTCATCCGCCTCCGCGAAGCCCGCGACAAAACATTGCCGATGCCAAAGCTGATCCTGCAAGCACTGCAGGTAAACATACGCGCCGGCGCGCTTCCGGAAGTCGAGGAGAATGGACGACGGTATTTGAAGATCCCTCTTGATACATTTCCCGGATCAGCTTGGAGTTCGTAAATTTACGAGCGCTGCCGTGCAGCGCATTCCACGGGCAATTGCTTCGAGATCGCTTACTGGATTCGCATTCCATCTGATCAGCGGCGGTTTGTCGATCGTTGTGACACCACTATCGATGTAGGGCACTGGATACCCAAACCGCTTCGCAACTACCGCCTTTTGTGCAAACGCCACCTTCGACTGGGTTCGAGGATGTGCGTGCTCTGCTCATGTGTTGGGCCGTTGAAACCGGTGGGACCTGTCTATTGCCTTAAGACCACGTTTGCTCTTTCGTCATGCTCTCTACGGAGCGCAGGACGATGTTACAGAGCCACATGTGAGCCGGGTCATGATCGTTGCGACTATGCCAAACCCCTCGGAACGTTGAGCTTGCCACCTGATAGGGCGGAAGAGCCATCACAAAATCTCCGTCAGCCACAATAAGTCGCGCAAGCGAGCAGGGGAGAATACTGAATAAGGTTGTGTCTCTCATCAAGGTCGGTATTGCCAACGAGTGTGGGACGGTTGTTCGATACCGCGGGGTAGCTCCGATGGCGCGAAGGGCCTCCTGAAGCGCGTTCCGGTCGAACATCTCTGATTGTCGTGCGAGGCCGCGCTCAAGAATGAAGCCGTCGACAGCACCCTCTTCCTGCCCTCCGACAGAGACGGTTAGCAAGGGGTATGTTGCCATGTCCTCTAACGTCAGCTTTCGCCGCGCGGCTGGATGGTTCTTATGCATGACGATCAGGTCGCCTTCGGTCATGAGAGTAAAGAACCTAAAATGCGCAGGCACCTGCTGAAAAATGCCCAGCGCCAGGTCGATCCGGCCAACATCTATTTGCTCTGCCAAATCCAGCCGGGTTGAAGGACGTATCACCAAATGAATTCCCGGCGCCTCGTCCGCCAAAAGCTTGCTTAGTTGCGCAACGATGACCGCCGTCAGGTGGTCATTTGCGGCAACGACGAATTTCCGGATCGAAGTAGAAGGGTCGAACTCATCCACGCCAAGGGTCGCCGAAATCTTGTGCAGCGCGCTACGGAGATCTGCTGCCATGGCATTAGCCCGCGCAGTTGGAACCATTCCGTCAGCGGTACGCACGAACAATTCGTCGCCAACAACATTCCGCAGTCGGGTCAGCGCATGGCTAACTGCGGAAGAACTCAAGTTCAGTCGCCGTCCTGCACGCAGCAGGTTGCGATCCTCGAACACCGCGTCGAATACCTTGATTAGGTTGAGATCGATCCGTCCGATCGCCATCGCGGCCCCCCAAACTGAATTTCATGCATCAGTACCATGAAGAGTCATCGTTTCCGCTGCACTTAAATCCATGAGAGACCTAGCAAGCAATAAAAAGTCACCCTTCAACCTGATGCATCCAACGCAGCGTCCTGCGGGATGCCGGAGTGCGCCATGACCCTGTCCAAACTCATTCTGACTGCCATCTGCGCCACTGCCATGACTGGACCTGCCACGGCTAATCCCGTCGTGGGTAATCCTGCCCGTAACATCGTGTTGGTGCACGGCGCCTTCGCTGATGGCTCCGGGTGGAAGCCGGTTGCTGACCTGCTTCGTGCCGACGGATATACAGTCAGCATCGTTCAGCAACCCATGACGTCCGTTGTCGACGACGTAGCGGCCACCAAACGAACCCTCGATATGCAGTCGGGCCCTACGGTTCTCGTTGGCCATAGCTACGGTGGTGCTGTCATCACTGAGGCAGGTCATCATCCGAACGTGGCGAGCCTTGTGTTCGTTGCTGCCTTTGCGCCTGACGCCGGCGAGGTTCTTGGCGCGGTATCTGCTGCCAATCCGCCCGCAGCGCACAGTATTTCTCCTACCAACGATGGTTATCTCCTGGTCGACGCTGCGCAGTTCCCGGCTGACTTTGCCGCTGACCTGCCTTTGCCGATGGCAGAGTTCATGGCAATTTCGCAGATGCCGATCAACGGCAAAATCTGGGGGACGCCGATCGGTGCTCCCGCCTGGCGGGGCAAGCCCAGCTTTGCCATCGTCGCGACAGGAGATCGGATGATCAATCCGGAGCTGCAACGTACTATGTATCAGCGGGCAGGATCAAAAGTCACCGAGATTGATGCGAGCCATTCTGTGTTCTTGTCGCAGCCACAGGCAGTTGCCGATGTGATTCGAGCAGCAGCCGCATCTCCGAAATAAATATGACAGTTGAGTGCGCTTGACCTACGGAGCTCAAGCTTTCTCGGAAAGAAGGGCCCTTGGTCTCTGCCATTCGGCGGACGCTGATAAGCCAGCTGCTACGCCAACAAAATCTGACCATCCGTTAGGAAATACTATGAAAATTGGAATCATTGGAGCAGGCTTTATCGCTCGTGCTGTCACCGCAGTCGCCATGAAATCAGGGCATGAGGTCATGGTGTCAAACAGTCGCGGCCCGGACACCTTGTTCAGCCTGACAGGCACGACCGGCTGCAAGGCTGGAACCCCAGCTGAGGCTTCGGACTTTGGCGACCTTGTGTTGATCGCTATCCCTCTGAAAGCCTATCAGTCTATCCCCGTCAAAGAGTTAGTCGGCAAGATCGTCTTAGATGCCAACAACTACTACCCGGTTCGGGACGGGCACATCGTGGAACTGGATCATGACCGACTGACAAGTAGCGAACTCCTTGCGCAACACTTGCCCAAATCCCGGATAGTCAAGGCTTTCAACGCAATTGTTGCTGCGGATATTGAGAAGGATGGTCGACCTGCAGGAACGGCAGACCGCCGCGCGCTGCCGATCGCCGGTGATGACCAGACAGCGAAGCGGATCGTGAGTGAGCTCTTCGAGGAAATCGGCTTCGACGTCGTGGATGCTGGACCTTTGAAGGAGGGTTACCGCTTCCAGCCGGACACTCCTGCCTATTGTGTTCGACTTGATAAGGTCGGCTTGCACGAAGCGCTTAGCAGCACAGAGCGTTGAAGTTCAAAGACAGCGCGGTCATGAGCTGCCTGCAAATCTCGCTCTGGCTCATGGTGGTAGTCACTACGCCAAATTGTAACGCACTCTCGACCATGTCCAGCTCCTAATCCTCGACGATCAGGCGCTGAAACCGCACAATTGGCAAGCCCGTTACGATATTCTGGAAATCCTAGAAGATCGTGACGGATACCGCTCCACGATTATCACCATCCAACGTCTGATCTCAGCCTGGCATGATTTTGCAGGCCATTCTACCTACGCTCAGGCCATCCTCGACCGCCTCGGCGGCAACGCACAGCATTGACCTATCCGGCGATCACTTGCGGCGAGATCCGCCACGGAAACCTCACTCCAAATCACAGTGAACTGAAAACAATTGAGACAAGCTGTCGCTCAAAGGCATTACCAATTCAGCACTTTCCTGCAAACGGGGTTTCAGTGTGAAAGCGTTAGGGAAATTAGCGTGCGACAAGGGTTACGTCGTGAAAGCTTTTCGCGGCTGCAGTGGAAGCTAAGCTTCTGTCAAGCAACTGAGCGGCACGAACCCGCGCGAGGAGCCCACATGTTCAGCCCTGAACACAATCTTTCATCCAATATACGCAATAAATTTTTCATCGATGGAGAGTGGGTCTCGAGCGGGTCGAACCGGCGAGTTTCCCTCGTCAATCCTGCGACGGAGGCGGTCCATCTTGAGCTCCCGCTGGCCGACGATAAAACCATTGATAATGCGGTCGCCGCTGCAAGGCACGCGTTCGATCACGGCCCCTGGCCCCGAGTGCCAGCAAAGGTGCGAGCAGACTACATTCAACGGCTGACAGATGCTCTTTCTGATCGCGTCCAGCTTATGGCAGACCTTTGGACCTTCCAGGTCGGCGCGCCGATTTCTCTGACAACTGCTCTCGCCAACGTTGGGGTTAGGCGAATTGGCTACTATGCTAATCTTGCGCGCGAATATGCGTTTGAGGAAAGCCGTCCAACTGAGCGCGGAACTGCCAGGATCAGACGCGAAGCAGTGGGCGTTGCCGTCCTGATCGTCCCATGGAATGCTACCTTTCCAATCCTCGCGCAAAAGCTCGGTGCGGCTTTGGCCGCTGGATGCACGTGCATTGTCAAATCTTCACCGGAAAGCCCACTTGACGCCTTGGTCTTTGCTGAATGCGCTGAAATCGCGGGTTTCCCGCCCGGCGTGATTAACGTGGTCACGGCCGATCGCGACGGAAGCATCCGTCTGGTTAAGTCTAAAGAGATCGATAAGATAAGCTTTACCGGAAGCTTCGCTGCCGGATGCCAAATAGCTGCCACAGCGGCCGCCAAGATGAACCGGTTCACAATGGAACTCGGCGGGAAGTCTGCCGCTGTCCTGCTGGAAGACGCGGATCTTGACGCGGTTCTTCCCATCCTGAGCCCACTAACGATGCCATTTTCCGGACAATTCTGTTTTGCCCAGTCGCGCATCATCGTGCCGTTTTCCCGCAAGGATGAAGTCGTCGCCAAATTTTCGGATACCGCCCGCAGTCTTGCCGTTGGCGATCCTTGGTGCAGGACCACGCAGATCGGTCCAGTCCTCAACAAAAGGCAGCAGGATCGGATCGAGGGCTTTATCCAGTCAGGCATTGATCAAGGTGCGCGCATGGCCGTCGGCGAGATACGCGGAGATGTGCCCAGACGCGGCTTTTTCGTCAATCCGACGGTCTTCGATGATGTCACGCCCGACATGGCGATTGCGCGCGAAGAGATATTTGGGCCGGTCGTGACAATACAGGGCTACGAGACGATCGAACAGGCCATTTCCCTGGCAAACGACACGGATCTTGGGCTGAGCGGCATGGTGTTCAGCCGGAACGTCGAATTGGCTTACGATGTGGCCTGCCAAATTCGGACAGGACAGGTCGGTATAAACGGGCTCGATCAGTCCCCTGCGCTCCCATTCGGTGGCTACAAAATGTCTGGTACAGGGCGTGAGGGTGGTCCCGAAGGACTTGAGGCATTTCTCGAGACAAAAGCGATCATGATGCCAGCAACAGGAAAAAGCTGACGACGATACTGCGATCAGCAATCAGGCAGCTGGGACAGGCCCCTTCGTGGCTCGCACGGGTGGTTGTGGCTGCTCGCTCTCAACCGAAAATTCCAACAGACTTTGAGGTTCACATGCCTAACACTGATATTGCAGCCAGCAGCGAGCTACACGCTGCTGATGATTTCGCTCGCCAGGTCAGCGAAAATCAGGAGAGACTGAAGCGTGAACTGGCTTCGCATTACGATTATATCGTTTGCGGATCTGGCTCCTCCGGCTCCGTTGTCGCTCGGCGCCTTGCCGACAATCCTGATGTGTCGGTCTTGCTCCTGGAGGCAGGGGGCTCCGATGCGCATGCTGCCGTTACCGAGCCGGGCATCTGGTTTGCCAACCTCGGCAGCGAGCGTGATTGGCAGTTCGTCGCCGAACCCAATTCCCACGTCAATGGTCGTTCCCTGCCTCTGTCGATGGGCAAGGTTCTCGGCGGCGGCTCCAGCATCAATGTCATGATCTGGGCACGTGGGCACAAGACAGACTGGGACTATTTCGCAAAAGAAGCTGATGACGCCGCCTGGAACTACGAGTCGGTCCTTGATATCTATCGCCGGATCGAGGACTGGGCTGGTGAGCCGGATCCGCGCCGCGGTGTGGGCGGGCCGGTATTCGTGCAACCGGCGTCGGAACCGCATCCTATCGCTGGCGCCATGCTCGATGCCGCCGCGTCCTGTGGAATTTCGACCTATGCTGATCAGAATGGACGGATGATGGAAGGTCCCGGAGGGGCGGCTTTGGCCAATGTCCGGATCCGGGACGGGAAGCGCCTTTCGGTTTTCCGCTCCTACGTCTATCCCGCTATGGCAAGGCCTAACCTCACCGTTCTCTGCCATGCCCTGGTCAATCGCATCCTGTTTGAGGGAAACCGCGCCACTGGGGTCGAGGTCGATTTTGAAGGGCAAGTCGTGAGAATCTCGGCTAGGAAGGAAACGATCCTGTCTCTTGGCGCGATCAATACACCGAAAGTCCTGATGCAGTCAGGGATTGGGCCAGAAGAACACCTGGCTGAGCATGGTATCCCGGTTGTTCAGAACTTGCCGGGCGTTGGGCAGAATTTTCAAGATCATATCATGGTCGCAGGGCTGGTATGGGAAGCCGTAGAGGAAATCATGCCGCGCAATAATCTCGGGGAGGCGACATTTTTCTGGAGCAGCGAGCCGGATTTGCCAGAGCCTGACATTCAGGCATTTATCGTTGAGATTCCCATCACTACGCCGGAAGCAAGCGCTAAATTCAACCCGACCGCAAATTGCTGGTCTGTTCTTCCGGGGCTGACCCGGCCGAAAAGCCGAGGTCAGATCACGATAACGGGCCCGAACCCGACCGATCCGGTTCGCATAGAGGCGAATGCGCTTTCACATCCGGACGATCTCAAGGCGTTGGTGCGCGGCGTTCAGATCTCGCGTGATATCGGCAATGCGACCGCACTCAGCCAATTCGTGAAACGCGAAGTGATGCCCGGTGCCATGGATGCGACGGACTTGGAAGATTTCGTGCGCGCTACTGCATCCACGGTCTGGCATCAGTCCTGCACGGCAAAAATGGGCACGGACGCAATGTCGGTGGTGGATGCCAAGCTCAAAGTCTACGGCCTAGATGGACTGCGCATTGCCGATGCCTCCATAATGCCACGCGTGACGACCGGAAACACCATGGCCCCTTGCGTGATCATCGGCGAGAGGATGGCGGAAATTCTGGCCGCGGAAATGTAGTCATAGCAAACATCCCGGACGTTTTTTGTCATGCACATGTGCGCGTTCGATATGCAGGAGGGCGGACAAATTCGCCATCGTTGCTCAATATCCTGCTCATAGGCAAAGTAACAGCCGGTAGGGTCGCTTCTCACAAAAGCTCGAATATGAGAACAACCCATAGCGGAAGTTGATTGGATTCTCGTTTGAGTGGCGTCTCTTTAACACGATCAATGCAACACCACCTCAAAAAGGGCCCTTGGATGAGCGGCAGCGAAAAGTCGGCCGACAAACTGGATGTCCTCCTCAGTGGCACGAGTGCCGATGGCTTGCCAGATGCCGGACCGAAGTGGCATGGGCTGACCATCGACAGGCGATGGAGCGATACGTTCCGCAAGCGAGAAGAGGTTATCCTCGATCACCATCATGTTTTGGTGTGGGAAAACGAACCATCCATCTGGGAATTCAAGCTTCCCTCGGGAAATTTCGCGAAACATGTCAAGAAGCCTGGCAGCCTTTCGGTCGGGCCGGCCGGAGTTCAGCCGGAGGTCAGAGCGCACACACCCTTCAGGATGATTGCCTGCCTGATCGATCCACGTGTTGTTGCGCAAGTGGCGGAAGAGGCCGATTTGCCACCACCGAGCGAATTCCACGAGCACCTCGGAGGGCACGATCCGGCACTGTCGCAACTTGTCGCACTGTCGGCCAGTGAAGCCGTGGATGGGGGTGCTTCCGGAGCGCTCTACGCTGAGTCATTGTCGATGGCCATATTCAGCCGTTTCATCAAGCTGGCCCATGATGTTCCCACCATCCAGACCCAAAACGAGCCGTATCTCTCAAAGCCTCGGCTTCGCCGCGTCCTTGACCTGATCGCCAGCGACTTTCCCGAAAATCTCAGCCTCGAAAAGCTTTCCGCAGAAAGCGGATACAGTCGGGCGCATTTTCTTCGGATGTTTCGCAGCGCAACCGGCAAGACGCCCCATCGCTATCTACAAGACGTCCGGCTGGAGCATGCCAGACAACAACTGCTCGCGGCATCCATGTCGATCACCGAGATTGCCCACTCCTCAGGGTTCGCAAGCCATGCGCACATGACCAAACTGTTCCATGAGAAATTCGGTGTGCCGCCGAGCGTTTATCGCGCATCGAATAGCACGAGCATTACAGGGTGACACCGGTGTTATAGCGCCAAGCGTGTGGACTGATAGTTTGGGGCCAAGAGAACGGCATTCTTTTCCAGTGATTTAACGATCTCGGCTCCTCAATGATCGGGACCCGACATTGGAATATGGAAAGCCCGTCTCCTGCCCAAAAAGGAGAGCACAAGATGCTTTTACACCTCACGCAGACATTGCCTGAGAGGCGGCCTCGTGTCGCTCACACGTTCCCCGACATGATCGGGCGGTCCATCCGCCACATCTGGCGGCGTTGTCATCGTTGGCATAGCAATAGGCTCGCACTGCGATCGCTCTGCGCCCTCGACGACAGAATGCTGAAGGATATCGGAATTACCCGAATCATGCTGAATTTCTCGATCGCTCAAGGTGCGAGCCAGGCAACCTGCGCGCTGCAGAAGCATGCCCGAGTATAACATGGTTAAGCTCTGACCCTCATTGCACGGCTTGTAGACCTCGCGATCTCACAGGACCGCCCGCGTATCAGTGGCCAGATCTGATCGTTTCACACTCGATATCATCATCTAAACGGAAAGCGTCGCGTCTGCGCGACCTCAATTCGGCCTGCCGGTCGAAGAACGGACTACTATGCTCGATTTCAAACACACGGCTGGAGCGATCGATATCCTCGGTCCCCGCATCGAATTCAAGACGGAGTTTCAATCCGATCCCGGAACTTACTGCATGGCCACATCGATCATCCCTGCAGGCGTGGTCGTGCCATTGCACAGCCATCCCGACAGAGAGACATTCTATATCACTTCCGGCATTCTGGAGGTCTTCAACGGAGCAGAGTGGCGAACTATCGGTGCGGGGGATATTTTCGATGTCATGGCCAATCAAAGGCATGCCTTGCGGAACACCTCGATTCACCAGGTATCCGGTGTCCTGGTTACGACGACGTCATTGGCATCCTTCTTTGCAAGTGTCGGGCGCCCGGTTCCCGCGGATGCACCCGGCCCGGCGGATCTTAATGCCTTCGTTGCCGCTGCTGCCGAACACGGGATCTGGTTAGGTTCCGAACACGAGAATGCGGCAATCGGCATTTCGATACTCGCACAGGTGGCGCCCAGGATGAAGCGTCCCGCAAACCTCATGCATTGAGCGATGGCGGCCGCTCCCCGCACTGATCTGTCTATTGCGAGACATCGCTCCTCGATCTCAAAGAAAACCACCTTGCTGACCAAAACTCATCAACCGCACCTCTCCCAAACGCCGGCACGATACGAGGCTCGCCATCTCGATGAGAATGGAGCCGACATTTCCTACAGCGTCGATGGTATCGGACCAGCACTCGTTCTGGTGCATGGAACAGCTCTCAACGCTCACACGAATTGGGCAGTAACACCGCTACAAAGATTGACCGCCGGGAAGAGTCCTAAAAAACAGTCATCAAACTTCGTGAGCCAATATCAAATGAAAAACATCGGTGGAACAGTGTTGCGTTTCCGCATTCACTCAATTTGGCCTCCATCGGGTAGAATCTTTTCAAGAGCTACCCCTGTACATGCCTCTTTCGAATCCATAGCTCGCAGTGCAATCAGTGAGAAAGCAGTTCGCTGGATCAGTGGATCTAATCACTGAAAGGCTGGCGATGTTTGCGGCATCGCCAGCCTACTTTTCTTCAAGCAGCTTCCCACACCTGGTTCAGTATTTTTGCCGCAAGTGCGGCCTTGTCCTGTGGAAGGAAACGCCCGTAATGCTGCTGAACCATCTCCGGCGTATCCTGAATGGCGTAGCTCGCCTGCTCGTATGAGCCGGTGAGTTTCAGAATGTGCGTTGCCAACACGTCCCGAACATTATGAGGTCCGTGCGGCAGCAAGCCACTGATCGCTCCGCGACCCGTATACGGGTTATAGATGCCGTAGCGTTGGATGATGAGGCGCCAAGCTTCATAGAACGTTGTCTGATTATAGGCCGCGTCAGCGCTCGATAGCTTGACTGTCTTGACGAAGAACGTACCCGGATCAGTTGCATGACCGAGCAGAACCTTTCGATGACGTTCGATGTAGGCATTGATGTAGTAATAGAGGTCCAGCAGGTCAGGCAGGATCAGCCTGAATGGCTTCGATCCGAAGAACGACGAGTTGGCATTTTTAAATGCGACCGATGGGATCAGCACCTCCCAGCCATTCTCTCTGTCACTCCATCGAATTTCTCCGCGCCGCATTTCTTCCAGACGCCTTTCAGACGTTGGGAAGTAACCATGCGGGCAAAACAGCAGTTGTCGCAGGTTCTTTTGTCGCAAGCCTAGATGAAGTCCTAGCCTCAACATGAGAAACGAGCGCACGGATTCTGCAGCAGCTCTTGGGTAGCGGTCTTTATCAGGCATTCGGAGAAGGATTTCGTCCGTAATCTTGCGATATTCGGCCAGAGGGCTCGGTGCCTCAAGCACGCACATGATCGGCTCGAACGGGTCTCGGTGAACCCGCATCACTCGCTGGATTTCCCTGATGCGGTTCCGTGCGTGGGAATGAAACGCATCGCAACAGGCATGCCAATCACGCCGGGCGAAGGCTTTCGTAACCAGGCCGTCCACCGGTACTACGCGATCGATGATTTCGGGATGTTGCCTGATCCAACCTGTCTCCTCACGGGTCAGCGACAGTGAGATGCTCAGCATGTCCGCTTCCCAGGCCGTGTAGAAGCCACGTCGTCGCTCGCGCCACTGTAAATACCAATCCCATACGCCCGGAAAAACAAGGAGACCGAAGGTCAACGCGCTGAGTGGTACGCCTCGCCCAGCGACTTCGCCTTCAGGTGAGGCGGCGAGAGCGCCGAACATCAAGCCAAGATGTTCGAGCTTCTGAGATGCCGTCTCTTCACCCCATTACGCTTGTATCCAACCTCCGTCAGGGTCGCGGTCTTGAACGACATCAGATTGGCCATTTCAAGCCCCAAGTGCGCAGGGGCGTCGATTACCCCGGAAAGCATATCTGGGTCTTCCAGTTCGTCTCTACATTCCTCGACCACTTTGCGGCGCGATGCCATAGGCCGGTGAGAGCCGCCATAGGTTACGCCAGGGAAGCGGATCGCATAACGTTGCTTCGTCGCCAACGCCTGATAACGACGGTAGTCCGTCGCACCGGTTATGATCACGCGCCTTACCCATTCGAGGATTTCCGCACGTTTTTCTTCCGGCAAGGAGTTGAAATCATCCGGGAAATCCCACGACAGACGTCGACGCTCTGCGGGCGAGACATCGTCACCAACGTCATATCCGACCCCGGCGCGAGACTGATCCGGAAGCTTCTCCTTGAAATAACCGAGTGGCAATCGGTAACGGCTTTCTATTCGATTGAGGATTTCCAAGTTTGCCACACTACGTGGCACATTCGTTCCCTTCAGCCAGCTCAGCAATGTCGTGGCTTCAAGAGCATCGCCGTCCCGGAATATGGCGCGATGCAAATGGTAATAGCTCTCACCGAAGATATGAAATTGGAGAGCTGTCTGAAAAGACACCGGTTCCTCATAAGTATCGAAGAGCGGCTCTGGGAATTCTTCAATGGGTTTGGGCTTTGATCGATGACTGGTTTTGCCCGCCTCAGAAGTTCGCGTACTTGAGAGACTTTTTGCGCAGCCGCGTGTCTTTGTTGATTTGCCCAAGACCGCTTGCAAGCGAGATTTCTTCCCAGTTGACGTGTCTGCCCAGCATTGGAGGAGGCATCCGGTCGTCAATGAGACGGGTCATGTATTCTGAAAGTGCGCGAAACTGTCTTGCGTCTGTGAGCGGTGCTAATTTCATTTCGCAGAAGCTGGATATTTTGCGCCGAAAGACAATTGCCGATTGATCTATGCTCATTCAGGTTTCCCTTGCAGATTACAGCCCAGCCCGGGGGCGGCTTGCTAAGGGAATGAGGTTAACGAGTCATTAATACGCTGATTGAGTTGATGCGACTACGCCAAAGAGGTGTGTTTTGCTTTCCGGACGAAGCGACATCGCCAATTCTAACGACTCCTGATTAATCTCCTCTGGGCAATTGGTTCACCGGAAACTCCACAATCAGCTCATAGGCTGTGCTGCGGCCTCCAGCGTCTCCCTTTCTCAGGATGCCTTTCTCCAACAGGTCTGCAATGTCGCGGGACGCCGTATCTTGAGATGCGTTCGTCAGCTTCGCCCACTTCGTCGATGTGAGCTTGCCTTCGAAGTTGCCCTCTAGCAACCTGTTGAGGACCTTGGCTTGTCGCGGGTTAAGATCATATGCAGCATGCTTTTGCCAAGAATCATTTTTCAGAATGACGTTGTCGAGAGTTGCCAGCGCGCCTTCAACAGCGTTGCCCAAACGATCCAAGAACCACTCAACCCAGCTTGTTATGTCGAGAGATTCATTGCTGGTGATTAATTGCAGGGCTTCGTAATAGCCAGTGCGCGACCTCTCGATAGCAGCGGACATAGAGTAAAGTCTCTGTGCCCCACCACCACTCCGTGCAAGTGTCATGTCGGCGATTGCACGGGTAATGCGACCGTTGCCATCCCCGAAAGGATGGATGGCTACGAACCAAAGGTGGGCGATAGCGGCTTTGACAAGAGGATCGAGATCATGTGTTTCGTTGATCCATTCGAGGAAGGTTGACATCTCACGCTCTAAGCAATCTGCCGGCGGCGCAACATAGTGAACTTTCTCGTATCCTAATGCGCCAGACACGATCTCCATACATCCGCCTGAGTCATCACGCCAATTGCCGACACGAAGCTTGTGGCCCCATTCGTTTCGGCCAGTCGGAAAAAGCGCTGCATGCCATTGAAATAGCCGCTCTGCCGTCAGTGGGTGTGAGCAATTGATCGTGGCGTCGAGAGTGATATGGACAATACCCTCAACAGACCGGTTCGGCGTCACGAAGCCATCGATGTCGATACCAAGCCGTCGGGCTAACGATGATCGGACCTGCTGTTCATCCAGGCGCTCCCCTTCGATCGCCGACGATTTGACGACGTCGTCCGTCAGCGCCTGCAGGAACGTTGCCTCGCGTGTGCGAAACCCGAGACTCTCGACGCGACCAATGAGGCGCCCCTGATCGAGGCGTACGGCTGCTAGCCTTGATGCCAAGTATTCGAACTTCCATCGGAACTTCGGCCATTGAGGAGATTGCCAGATATACACCATAGTTCAGAGTACGCGCCGGATGCGGAGAATAGCAAGTTTAATCTCCGCAATCATGCGGAGTTTATAGCGCTTAATCTCCGCACGGCGCTTCAATCAGTGATGCTAGGTGACGCCATGGGACAAATAGACTGGTCGATCTTATTCAAATCGTACCAAGAATCGCTTTTGTAAGACAATCTCTCAACCGGGAAATTGATTAGCAGTGTCGCTGGTTCACATCCCTTCAAGGCGCTCTCGTCCAAAAGCGCTACATCGAATCAGGACGCCCCCGTCGCCATTACCCGCAACTGATGATGCAAGGGATCGGCTCGGGGGTGCTGCTGCAATTCGTTTGGCCGTGCGGTCTCAACGCGATTCCGCCCAAGGGCTTTCGCGCG
>NZ_JBNWDZ010000012.1:0-62790 GCF_053521645.1 Agrobacterium sp. CG674
GTTCAGCGACAGCGTCGAGGGTGCCAAGGCCAGCGCCGTGATCTACAGTCTCATGCTGACTTGCCGCGCTTGTGGCGTCGACCCGCTCGCCTGGCTGCGGCACGTGCTCCATGAGTTGCCACAACGCGCTCCCGACGTCGGAATTGACGACCTCCTGCCGTTCAACTTCGCCAGCAAACCACCGCGTGCTTAACAAACAAATCCGAACCACTACCCCCGATATACCGGTGACGATCGTGTCAACGTGCGGAGAAAATCGCGTTTACCCTAGTTCGCAGCATAACCCATCCTTCAGATTCTTAGCGGAGATGGGAGAGTAGCGCTCCTACTAACCAATTTTGATGACCTATAAATAAATATGCGTCATGCATAGACATTGTTTCGCTCTCATGTTTATATGCATCATGCATACATACTCTTGTATCCATGGAAAAATGGAGACTGAAAGATGAACCCGCTTTCCTCACAGGCCGCTGCGGCCAAATTCTCAAAATATCAACCAGCACATCATTTCACATTAAAAGCCGGTCGAGCCATCTCCCTAGCAGGGGTTGTCCTCCCCCTGCTCTTGATTGGAATTTTAAAGTTCACCCAGATCGAGGTAGAAGCGCTCAAGCCGCTGATCAGCGGTACGCCGTGGCTGGCATGGCTGTATTCAGCTTTCGGTTTTGCGGGCACCAGCCATTTGCTCGGTGTCGTCGAATTGATCACAGCCGTCTTATTCGTTGCGTCTCTATGGTCGGTCCGTGCCGGAATTGTCGCTGGAGCGCTAGGGGCCCTAATATTCCTGACAACCGTTTCGACCCTGTTCGCATTGCCGATCTGGGAAGCCTCTTCAGGCGGCTTTCCGTTCCTGAATTTTACCGGATCATTTCTGATCAAAGATATCGCACTGCTGGGTGTCAGCCTTGCGATTTTGGGCGAAAGCCTTCCCCGGGTGCAGCAGCGAAGGCTGTCGCCCACCCAAGCCGATTTGTAGAATTCGATCTGATGCCGAAAATTCTCTGTACACTAGACGAGGACCCAACATGCACTATTCTGAATATAAACACACCGATCCAGAACTTATTCAGACCCTGACAGAAATATTTCCATTTGCTGCCATATCCATCAATGGAGCCGAAGGGCCACGCATTGCCCATGCGCCGCTGACCTTCCGGTCTGGCAACACACTAGCGGGGGCACTTGAATTCCATTTGGCCAAGGCAAATCCTATCGCCAGCGACATGAAGATCGGCGTGCCAGTCACGATCCTGGTTCAGGGACCTGGAGCGGCAATATCGCCCAGTTGGTTCACGTCGAGTTTCCCCAATTCAAATTCGGATCGCAGCAGGACCGCGCCAACCTATAATTACGTCAGCCTGATCATGCATGGGCAACTTGCGTTCCTGGAAGACGTTGCCCTGCAACGCCAGATCAAAGACCTTGTGAGTGCTAGCGAGCCGGAGGGCGGGTGGCGAACGGAGGAGCTGGCCGCTGATCTTTGGCAGGGCTGGCGAAAGCTGATACAAGGATATCGGGTCGAAATCGCTGGCTTTGATATGACCGTGAAGCTTTCACACGGCGACGTCCCCGAAGACAAGCGCGGCGTCGTCGAAGGGTTGCTGGAGCGTGGAGTGCTGGCAGACGAAAGCATGGCACACCTTGTTGGCGGATATGATGGCACGTCGAAATCACTCCAATCGCTTCTCCACTCGTTGAAGCACTAACGCTAGAGCCAACTCAATCGCGAAACCCAGGTGATGACCATATGAGGCGGATCAGACATGCAAACTTATGCGAATGCTGCAAAATCTGTGCTGCATTCGCATACCCCGTCATGCGTCACACTTGAGAGCGACCGATCAAGCAGTGGCCTAAACCTGTCAAACGCAATTAGCCCTCGTCACTATATCTCATACTTGTGCCTGAAGGCTGCAAATTACCGGACAGTTTGGACAGGAACTCAGATCGCAAAGCCGGCAAACCGAATACGCATGATCGAGGTCTTCAACAAAATTTGCGAGCAGTTTTTCCGTCAGCAACCGATATGTCTCTTTCTCAACCGAAGTAAGAACATCAAGAGCTCGTGAGATGCGCTGAAAGCGTGAGGACAAAATAGCATCGCAGCGCGTGTCCCCGGCTTCCGTTAAGTGGAGCGCGACCGCCCTGCGATCGCTCGCGCTCGCGTGCCGCATGACAAGGCCATCTGCCACGAGCCGATCCACCAGTCGCACTGTCGCGGAATGAGAGAGGCCAAGCGCCCGCCGCATCAGCTCAATGGGCATGCCCGGTTCGTGCCGCAACAGTGCTATAGCCGCCGCCGCCTGCCCTTTCTCGGGAGCCTGGATCTCTGTTTCGCGCAAGACTGCATCCGCCAGACCCAAGACCAATGCGCCAATTACATTCTCTGTCTTTTTTTCATTCATATCGAATTAATATATGTGTGACGCATAGACATCAAGAGAAATTTATATATGCTTGGCGCATACAACTCAAAGGAAAATGAAATGGCACAGAGAAGTACGTCCCTCACCGATCGCGCGATCCTCGGCGTTGATCGCATCTTTCCCGCCGCTACAATCACCAAAATAGGCCGCGGCGTTGCTCTTGCAGGCGTGGTCCTTCCGCTCCTGTTTATCGGCGTTCTCAAGTTCACGCAGGTCGAGGTCGATGCCCTCAAACCCCTCATAACAAATACGCCGTGGCTATCGTGGCTCTATCCTACGTTTGGCGAGGTGGGCGCGACTGCCCTTCTTGGGACGGCAGAGATTTTCACAGCTATCCTCTTGATCGCTTCTGTCTGGTCGGCACGCGCTGGAGTGGTTGGTGGCGCAATAGGCTCGATGACGTTTTTGACCACTGTCTCGATAATGTTCGCATTGCCGATCTGGTACGCAGACCTTGGTGGTTTCCCCTGGATCAATCCGGTCGGCCAGTTCCTGCTGAAAGACATCTCGTTGCTTGGCGTCAGTATTTTCATTCTCGGCGAAAGCATCGGGCGTGTCAGAGCTCAGGCATCGCTGACCTGAGAACGCATCGCAAACAGGGCGGCATCCTTCAGGTCACAGGCCGCTTTCTACTTTGCAAAACCTTGTCGCTTGTCGCAGCCCTTATACTGGATTGATGATGGCATATCTCGACGGCATTTCCATTCACGCTCTCGCGGTGCTCCTGGTTGCGGGAGCGTTCGCGCTCGGAGTAGCCATTCAGCATGGCACCACCTGCGCCGTTCGTGCGATGTCCGAACTTATGAGGGATCGAAGGGTGGATGGGTTGCTCGGGTTTTTCGAATGCGGCCTGTGGGCATTGCTTGTCGCATGGCTACTGACGCCAGACATGGCTGTTCCGCAGTGGGGGCCTTTGGGATCTCTCGGCCTCGGTGCAGTTCTATTCGGGGCTGGCGCAACAATCAATGGCGGTTGCGCATTTGGCTCTATTGCACGCCTTGGCGAAGGAAGGGCCGAGTTTCTGCTGACTGGAGCGGGGGCATATCTTGCCTTTCGCCTTCTTGACGCGATGGGAGCCTGCGCAATCGCGGCACCGGAACAAACCCCTCTTCCCGAACATGCCCTGCTTATCGTCGCGCTCGGTCTGCCCGGCCTCATCCTGTTGCGCTTTGCGCTGTGGAGACGGCCGCTGCGCGTCATTCTCAAGCTGTCATTTCTGATGGGCGTGATCGGATTGGTCGGCGCTTTTGTCGGAGCCCTTCACCAGCCTTGGCCATGGATGCCTGCATTGAGATATATCGGGACCTCCGACTGGCTGACGGCCATGGGCCTCGCAGGACTTATCGCAGGAAGCATCGCGAGCGGAATGTTTCAGGGACGGTTCCGGCTTGGAGTGCCGGGGCTCGCTGCGCTCCGCGACAGACTTACAGGAGGTTTGCTGATGGGAGCGGGCAGCACCTTGATACCCGGAGGCAATGACAGTCTGGTCCTGCAGGGAATACCGTCAGGTAGCCCCTCGGCTTTTCTGGCTTATGCAATTCTTCTTGCCACAATCATAGCGCTGTTGAAGATCGTGCCCCGCTTCAACGTCCACTAAGCGACCTCTACGGTTTACGCGACTGACGCGTTACGGTCTGGCGGTATCGATGCCGGTTCCATCGATCAGACCACGGGAGAGTATCTGCCCAATCAGTTCATCCAGATTGGCACCAGGCACATTCTGCGCCATCGCTTCAAGCCTGCCATCGATGATCAGCGTCGCCAATCCATGCATCAGAGACCAGCGCGTACTTGCGACAACCAGCGTTTCGAAATCGCTCCTGTCTGTCGCTTCACCGGAAGCTTCACTCGAAAGAAGTGCGAATGCCGCAGGACCCGCAACGGATAAGGAGGGCGAACACCAGTTCAGGCGCTCGGAACGGAACATCAGCAGAAAGACACCCGGATGCGCCCTGGCAAAGCGGATGTACCCGCGACCCAGCGCCGTGGCATAAGCAGAGGGATCGACCTGAGGGCCAGCCTCTTCCACCTCGATCAGGACAGTCTCGCGCAAGCGCACGAAGCCCGAAGCAGCCAACTCCGTCAACAGACCGGAGAGATCGCCGAAGTGATGGGCGGGAGCGCCGTGCGAAACGCCCGCCTCGCGTGCCGCCGCCCGCAAGGTAAGCCCCGCAATGCCGTCGCGGTCGAGGATTGCTTCCGCCGCCTCCAGCAAAGCCTGGCGCAGCGATCCGTGATGATAAGGTTTCATGCTTAATCCTTACACTGACTAGATTACGCTTGACCAGAGGAAATGATCCTGACATTGATTTAGACATTGTCTAAATAAGGACATTTCAATGCCAATGAGCACCCCTTTCGATTGGTGCCTTACGGCTAGGGGGCCTGCGATGGAGAAAGTCTACGTATCGATTACCGGCCTCCAGCTGAAAGGCAGGCGCCACTTTTTCCGGTTCTGGTGGCATGCGATCAGGTCCATGGCGCAAGCCAAGCAGGCCGAGGGCAACATCGCCACCGATGCGCGCCCCATCAATGGCGTGCATCACACAAGAACCGTATGGAAGGATGAAGGCGCAATGCGTCGATATCTGATCGCAGGCGCACACCTGAAAGCGATGAAGGCGTTCGGCTCTATCGCGACAGGCAAGACACTCGGCTTCTACTGCGACAGCGTTCCCGATTGGGACGAGGTGCACCGGGCATGGCAATCATGCGGCAGGCAAGTCGGATGATCAGAGACGCCCAAGATATCGCACCGGCCCAGACCCCACATGCCTTTAACGAGAAAGAAAACGTCATGACAGAGTTTTCCACCCCGGGTGCGCTTCGCATCGCAGTGATTGGTGTTGGCGGAATCGGAAGTACATTCGCATTTCATCTGGCCCGCATCGGCGGGCATGCGGTCACCGTCATTGCAAGGCCGGGTTCCGCGCGCCTTGAGCAATTGTTGACCGACAAACGAATCATCAGCATCACAGGTGAGCATGCGGCTGTTAGCGTCACCGACGCGTTGGACGAAGATCTGCCCTATGATCTTGTGGTCGTCACATTGCTTGCACATCAGGTCGATGCCGTGCTGCCTGCGCTGAAAAGAAGTGCAGCCAGAAACATCTTGTTCATGTTCAACAACTTTGATCCGGATCGACTGCGCGACATCATCGGCACTGAGCGCAGCGCATTCGGAATGCCATTCGTGCAGGCCAGTTCTGCCAAAGATGGAAGACTGAAAGCAGTCGTTGGGGCTGGCGGGCAAAAAACGAAAATCAGCGACCAGCGTTGGGTCGATCTCTTTTCAAAAGCCGGGCTGCCCGCTGTGCTGGAAACAGACATGCTGCTTTGGCTTCAATGCCATGCTCCTCTCTGTGTCGCATTCGAGAGCATATCGATCGCCGCTGTCCGGCGCGGCACGGGCGCATCCTGGAAGGAGGCTCTGATTGTTGCGCGTGGAACCCACGAGAGTTTCAGGCTCATAAGAGCATTGGGCACCTCACTCTATCCCTCGGGAAAAGCGTGGCTCGCCAGAAGCCCAGTTTGGGTTGTCGCCAGCATGCTCTGGGCCATGTCGCGCGTCCGCTCCTTCCGAGAACTTCTCGCAACCGGCGAGGGTGAATGTCGCGCCCTCATCGAGACGATGGCCGACGCGTCTCAGCGCAGCAACATAAGGATCGATGCATCGAAAATACGGGCCATGGCACCGGCTGCATTATAAGTGTCGCCGCCGAACCAGGCATGAGTGTAGAGATGAGGCTCCATCCCGCAGGTGGAGCCTCATCAGACATCAGTAATTGGCGCTATAAACCAGCGGAACCCAATCATAGTTCGTCTCGTCCCGCCTGATATGACCTATGCCCGGAAAGGCGTGGTGCGCGCCTGCAACCAGATATTTCTGATCAGCTGCCTCGGCGAAAGCAACGGCGCGTGTGGCGGCAGCCGTCGTCTGGTACACGTCAAAATCGACCGTCACCTCCGGATGGTCATATTGCAGCACGTCGCCATGCGCGATATCGCCCCAGAACACGATCTTTTTCCCCTGACTTTCGACGATGATGCCGCTGTGTCCGGGCGTATGGCCAGCGCGCAGCACCGAGCCAAAACCGGGCAAAGGCGCGGCATCGTCCTCAAAGGTTTCGAAATTCTTCGCATCGATATACGGGCTGACGCATTGCTCGGCCTGCGCAATCTGGGGACCCAGAACCTTGTCAGCCTTGGCTTTGGCATCCGCTTTCAACCAGAACTTGGCTTCGCGATGGTTGACATGCAGGATCGCGTTTTCAAACACGCGCTTGCCATTGGCAATGAGACCGCCGGAATGGTCAGCATGGATGTGCGTGAGGATGACGTCATCGATCTGGTCCGCTTTGTAACCCGCAGCCTCGATATTGGAAACGAGCTTGCCGAGCGCCGGTCCCATCAGATCGCCCGTACCGGCATCGATCAGAACAAGCTTCTCGCCGGTATTGACCAGAAAGGCGTTGACCGAAATTTCCGAACCCGCCTGAAAATGATCGGCAAGATAGGTTTCTGCGTCACTTTCGGTGATGCCCTTGTATATTTTCGACATTGGCAGTTTCACCGTGCCGTCGGAAACCGCGGTGATTTCATAGTCACCGAGTTTCATGCGGTAAAAGCTGGCCGCTTGCTTGCCAACCATGGGCGCCTTGGCAAAGGCGGCGGTGGGCAAGGTTGTCATGGCACTTGCAGCAAGGGCTGCGCCTGCTGTGCTGATAAGTAGGGAGCGACGGGTTTGCATGGGAAACTCCTGGGCATTGGACGGCCCGTTGACGACATGGGTCTTGGAACTGACCTTTTTAGCACGTATGCATGGACGTATTAGTAATCAAATCGATGCGGCTCATGACAACTATCGATCATTTCAATTTGCGTTCTTTCGATCTCAATCTGCTGGTTGCTTTTGACGCCCTCATGGCAGAGGGAAACGTCACTAAAGCGGCTCGAAGGTTGAAGGTCCAGCAACCTGCAATGAGCCATTCCCTTTCAACGCTTCGGGTCCTCTTGCAGGACGAATTGTTCATTCGCGTAGGACAGGTGATGCAGCCGACAGCACGGGCGCGCAGCTTGGCCGCGCCGGTCCGCCATGCTCTTCGTCAGGCGCAGATGGCGCTGATCGGCAACTTCGCGTTTGATCCGGCAACGGAAGAACGAACGTTCCGCATCGCGATGTCTCCCGAAATCGAGCTGTTGCTTATCCCCGAGCTAACGATGCGCCTGCGCCGCGATGCACCCGGCATCAAGGTTTTGGCCAGAGTGTTTCCATACGAGGCGATGGAACCTTCACTGGAGGATGGCAGCATCGACATCGCGGTTGGCTGCACATACACAAAGACTAGCCGCCGATCCTTCGAGACATTGTACGAGCCGGAGATGGCATGCTGCTACAATCCGGCTCTCCTGCCTTTGTCGAACCCAGTGGAACTCTCGAACTATCTTTCCGCTGACCATGCAACCATCTCCCAGAACGAGACATTGCAGGGCTGCATCAAGGATGCGCTGGAATTGGCGGGCGTGGAGCTAAACGTGATAGCCGCAGCACCCGGCTATATGTCGGTTCTATCGGCGGCGCAGATCGCACCGGTCATTGCCACGGTACCGAGCCGCATCGCTGATCGTTACGCGGCACTTCTCGGCCTCAAGGTTAGCCCGTTACCGGTGAGTCTGTCCTTTCCGTCAGTGAAAATGGTGTGGGCGAGCCACGCCGACGGCGATCCTGCGAACGGCTGGCTGCGGCATCAAGTTCGCGATAGCCTTGTGCGCACAGAAGTCGGGGGCCCGAAATCGGATGTTCCGATGCAAATCTACGATGACGACGTCGTTTCCCAGCATTTATGAAACTGTCGGGTCGCGAGCCTTGAAAATACCGTCGTTTCGGCACCGCGCGTCGGGCCCCAGTTTGGTTGAGGCGCCGACTGGGACGGGGTAATTGCAGCTCTTGATGGTAATCGAACGCTGCACCCTTAGTTCGGCTAAGCTGCTATTCGGCGTACCATTAATCCTCCTCTGGACGCTTCTCAGGCAGCAGTGAGGGGTCCGCCAGTACACGAAATAGTCATACGTCCTCGGGATAGAGACGAGGGAAAAGGGTATCGAGCGCTTGGACTGGAAAGCGCAGCGACACGGGCCCCTTTTCGGTAACTGACGCAAGCAGGCCCTCATCCGTCAGCGCCTTTAGAACGCGCCGCGCCGATCGATCTGGCAGGCCAGTGATACGCGAAGCCTCTCCCCGTTCAAATTCTCCGCGCACAAGGGCTTCCTGAAGTAAGGGCGCGCACTCGTCAGGCAAAGTTTCCTGACGATAGACATAACGCTTGAGGCGTCCCCCTAGTGTTTTGAGGTCAAACAGGCTGTCCATGTATTCGAGCTGATCGAGACACACGCGTAGAAACCAACTGGTGAACAGTTCCAGTCCCTTGAGCGACAGGTTGCCCCGTCCATCGCGGTCGCCCTGACGTGGCTCGTCTGCCCAAGCCATATGCTGCTTATATTCGGCCCGTCCTTCAGGCCCCCCCATCAGGCCTCGAGCCAAGCCGCGGGAAACTGACCAGAGACCATGAGCTCCCACTCCGGCCGCTTGTGCCATCGCATGACTCATCAAACGGCTAACTCGGCCGTTGCCGTCTGGAAACGGATGGATGTAGTTGAAACGGTGATGCGCGGTCGCCATCGCAAAAAGGCGGGCGCTACGGCTCCTCCCAACCGCCATCATCGCTTCTCCTGGAGCCGGCTGGAAGGCGAACCGCTGATGGAAGTAGGCCATGAAATCGGGCACGCGATCGCTCGCAGGAGGCAAATGCCTGCCGACCTCGACGTCCTGCTCCTCCCCTCGCCGCCATTCGCCGGGCGTCATAACAAAGCTGTGGTGGTTACCAACAATCGTCAGCATCTTTACTGTTGCGCCATCATAAAAGGCGCGGTGAAGGTAGCGGATGAATTCTAGCGATGCAGGATCAGGCAACGTCCCTGCCGCCTCTCGCTCGTCGATCTCCTGCTGAACACGATAGTGGGCGACGGCTTCGATCTTGAGGTCGCGCCGATCGTCCTCGGGCTTAATTCCCTGCAGGGCCTGCTCGATCTCACGTGGTCGGGTGTTGTGGCCTTCGATCAGATTACTATAGTAGGTGTTCATGATCCTGACGGTGCGGGCCAGTTGGGCTGCGGTTTCAGGATGGAGAGCCCGGCCAAGTCGTTCGGCCCTAGCGACAATCTCAAGCGAAAGGTCCAGCAGTTCGCCACTGGGATGCTCGATACGCGCCGGTTCGATGCGGGTAGATGCTTCTTCGACAGTCATTTTGGCCGATATCCAGTTTCCTTATATCGTTTATATATATGGGATTTTTGTCGATTTACTATCACATTTGGCCGATCTTTTGGCCGATGTTATCGTCAGTGCTATAGCCCCGTCATCAAGACACGACCCACCCAATCACCAAAAAGAACTCCAGCAATGACACCCGGTTGTCTTCCCTGGCAAATCTTTGCGAACTTGTGGCCTTTCCATTGCGATGTTCATATTAGTTTACTCGCCTTGATAGGATCAGAACCGCCGAACCTGTTGTTGAATGCTTGGGAAAATCCGCCGAGTTCGGGCCGAATTATTGAGTCCTTGAAACTAAGCAGTCCAGTCTTCCACTCGTAAGCCGGCTACGCGATCAAATTCGCGGCGATTGTTGGTAACTACAATCAGTCCACGGGAGCGGGCGTGCCCAGCAATCAGTTGATCGAACGGACCTATCGGAGTTCCGTTACGCGCCAGTTCGGCTCGCAATTGACCGGTATGGCTTGCTGCCAATTCGTCGTACGGCAATACCTCGAGGCGTGCCACGAAGCCCTCCACGACGGAGAGGTTCTTCTCAGGACTAGCTGATTTTTCCGCTCCGTAAATCAATTCCATTAGGCAAACCGAACTGATGCATAGCTGATCATGAGAGCGATTAAACGCGTCTCTCACCTGCTGCGGTCTATTCTTGATCGTAAAAATACAGATGTTGGTGTCCAGCATATACTTCAGCATTAAAATGCCTCGCGCTCCTGCGAAGTGACCTGATCACGCTCACTCATGAAGTCGGACGTCGCTTCCGCTCCCTCAAACCAGCTGTCCCAGATCTCTCCGACTGGTGCAATGATGCGAGTTCGTCCCACCGCAACGATGTCGACACGCTTTACGTCATCAGGCAAAGCAACAGCCTTTGGCAATCGTATTGCCTGGCTACGATTGCTCTGGAATACTGAACCCTGCTCCATCTACGTCACTCCAAATTTCGTCGATAGCAACTTAGTTCCCGGGCAAGGGATATGTCAATGGGATATACGAAGAGATTTGTATTCGGACGTGTGCTCACTGGCAACCGGTGACGTTCGCCTTAAAGTGAATAGAACCATCGTCCATTTCTGCAGCTTAATTTGTCCCCGGTTCGAGCTGGTTGTGGCGCTTAGTCCTTTGGGGGAACTCCGGAACGGACGGGGGATATTGTAGCATGAGGCCATCGCGAAGCGATTTACACATTTGGCGATGTCTGCTGGGTTTGCCCCAACGACGAATGGGTTTCTCCCTGCTTCCGATGCCAACTTCTACTTTGCGGCTGCAGAGCCAACGCTCTGGCCAGTTGGTTCGAACTCAGCCAACGACTCGATACACCGAAGCACCACAATTCTTTTGCACTGGCAGGTACAAGCCACCGTCGGGCTGCGTAGTCGGTAGGCGAATGACTGCGGTCTTTCCACCTTGGCTGCTTGAAGATGATGCGATTAGCAGCGACTAATAATGGTGATGTTTAAGAGCCTCTGTATTCTGTAGTATGCATGTCGCTGGAGGCTCGGCGAGGCCGCTGGACCAACTTTTCAGATTTGCATGCTCCAACAGACGCATGGACACGGACAGGACAGCACTTAACAGATATATGATAGCATCGGCTCGATGTAGACCCATCTAGGCTTGCGCAATGTTGACTCGGACGAGACCTGGATGGACTTGCTACGCGACAAAACTGGGAAGCTACAAAATACACCCCTGATGGATTTCCACGTGGTCAATATTCTTGGCTGTCGTGAAGCTCGACTTTCAGCAGGAAGACGGGATCCCGGTCTCAGTCCAGGTCTCGGTTACGGCGCAACAATGCCGGGAACTTGCCCGACAGCTGCTACTTCAAGCCGAGGTGTTGGAGCTGGAGCGACCGACGCTGCCGCAATGATAGATGTCAACGAAAAGGCAGGATACGATGTCACATTCGAAGCACGTTGAGATTTGCGTCGGCCTGACCAAGATATGGTTAACGAACTGTAAGCTGTGGTTTTGATGCTTGGGAAGATGAACTACGTTGACCGGGTCAGCAAGGTGTGCGGTGATCACTCCAGGGTAGCCGAAGAGGAAGCCCTGCAACAGGTCTGGTGCCTTGAAGGCTGGCCGTGCGTGTTGTTGTTCGGTCCCGATTCCCTCGACAACCACAGTCATTCCAGGGCTTTTCTCTAATGCCAAGGCGCACTCTATAATGACCTCCACCACCGGATCTTCTCCAATTGCCGCGACAAAACTGCGGTCTATCTTTATCTTTTCAAACGGATAGCGCCTGAGGTTAGACATCGAAGAGTAACCGGTGCCATAGTCGTCCATAGCCATATGTGACTGGGTCATTAGTCGACGACCCGTTTCTAGCGCAAAAACAAATTGTTCGTCGCGCCGCGTTGGAGGTTATGAGCCCAGCCGGCTGGTCAGCCGTGCTCTTTATTAAAGTGGCCTACTTGCAGAAGCGCGATGATGTCGTCCCTAGCTATTGGGCGCGACATCAAAAACCCTTGGATGTTATCGCAGCCCAACGACTTCAGTGCATCTCTCTGCTCCTGGGTTTCGACCCCTTCAGCCGTTGTCTGTAGCCCTTGCGCCCGAGCCAGGTTGATGATCGCTGCGACAATCGCGCTTTTCTGGCCTTCTCCCATCCCCGCGATAAACGACTTGTCGATCTTGAGCCTATCGACAGTGACATTCTGAACCCTTGAGAAAGAAGAGTATCCGGTGCCAAAGTCGTCTATTGCAAACCTTACGCCGGCCGCTCTCAGCATGGTGACGTTTCGCTCAGTCTCCTCACCGCTGATGGCCAAGCTCTCTGTAATCTCGATTTCCAATCGTGCTGGTTTAATCCCCCATTTGGCCAGCGTGGTAAGAACCCGTAGCGGGTAGCCAGCGGAAGCGAGTTCGGACGCTGAAGCATTCACGGCGACACTTATGGAAGGCAACCCGGCGATCAGGCTGCACGCGTCTTCCAAAACATGCGCTCCAATCCTGTTAATGACGCCGATCTCTTCCGCGAGCGGGATGAACATATCTGGACCAATAGAGCCTAGCTCCGGGTGCTTCCACCGCGCCAAAGCCTCGAGCGAGCACGGGACCGCGCTGTCAGCAAAGTAGACCGGCTGGTAGACAACCTCGATCTGCGTCCCCGTTGCCAAGGCCTCGCGCAGGTCATGCTCTAGTTTCCGGCGGGTGCGGAGGAGTTCGTCCATGTGATTGCCAAACACCGCATATGCATTCCGTCCCGCAGCTTTTGCGTGATATAGGGCGATATCCGCCTGCCTCGTCAGTTCGACAGCATCTGCATTCGCACCTGATGCAATCGCCACACCGATGCTCGCACCAATAGCGCCATATGCCCCGTCAATCTCAAAAGGCTCGCGCAGGCCCAGGACGATTTTTTCTGCAATGGCGACGACGTCGTCCGGGTTCATCCTTTCAACCAAGACCGTAAACTCATCACCCCCGATACGCCCAATGAGAGCGTCCGGAAGAATGTCCCGCATCCGCGCAGCAACTAAGGCGATGAGTTTGTCCCCTGTTGGATGTCCATAGGTATCGTTGACAGCCTTGAACCGGTCGAGGTCAATTAAAAGTACACTGAATAGATCCTCAGGCAATGCCTCCCTGAGCCGTGCCGCGAGCTCACTGTTAAAATGAGCCCTGTTAGCCAGACCCGTCAGACTGTCGCGCAGTGCCAGATGTTGAAGCTCCTGGCGATTGGAATTGAGCTTGACGGAGCGTTGCCAGATCGCATGCCCGGCCAAGCTTGCGGCGATGAATATGCCAATGATGGACAGTCCGACGACGGGGATTGTTGCGTGCGACACGCTCGTTCCCGGTTCGAACGGATGCCAATTTAGGTAACCAATTGTCTGTCCGGACTTCGAGGTAAGAGCGATATGGGAGTGGCGCTGGTCGCGAGGCATCTCAGTCGTGAACTGCATCTCGGCGAATTGGTATTCACTACCTATTTCGGCCGGAAAATCTTGATCTAGAAACCGTACCGCCACATGCTGATTTTCTTCTCCCGCCTGCTGCTCAATCTCGCCCGTGTCAGACATAATCGGTTTGACACTGACCACAGCAGGTCGTTTCCCTACATAGGTCAGATCACTCTCACCGATTGAGAGGACCTTGTCCGAGATGCCTTCCTGGTCTCCAGCGACAAGCCGTTCACGCAGACGTTTCGCAAGCGGACTATATGCCAGACGAAGGTCCTCAGGTGACACCCCGCTGGATGATTTTGCTAGAAACTGGTAAATCGGCAGTCCATCTGGCGATAAAACGACAGCGGCATCATGGCCGAAGTAGGTGTTCATCCAGCGGCCGAGGTTCACGTCAAGCCAATCGTGATCATCGTCCTTGGTCTTGGTGACCGCGTCATCCCACACGGTGGCGCTCTCTTGATCATGAGCAACGGATGATTGAATTTTGGCTACGATCAGGGTGGCGAGACCCTTCTGCCGCTCCGCGGCAACCTCGTCGGTTTTGGCTGCAGCCCAGTACAGGGCGCCAAGTAACATCGCTCCGACCAGGGCCGATACACCTGCCGGAATGAGCCATTTCAAGAACCACTGTGACTGCTTAATCATGCGACATCTGCCTTTTCATCAGAGGGAACCTAGACCATCTGGGTTAAGCCTCAAGGAAGGGACACGGTTAAGGTTTGGTTGTTATCCTTATCAACTGAATGACGTGTCCTGACCTGCAATCAACGTTGTGTCTGCGACGCGTCAAGAATTGGGATTGAGGTTTGGAGAGAATCCGCGCCATCGATCACGGCCCGGTATCTTCTTTATCAGATGGCCAGCTCGAGATGTTGAAAAGTGTCCGATCAGATCATTAACGAAGCCAACCGGCTCGACGAAATAATCGCGGCACAGGTTCAGAGAACAAGTCCCTTGCACGACAGCCTGATAATCGGCTCTATAAGTTTCCAGTTTGAATGCCGTGCAGCTTAAAATCTGCCATGATAGAGCATTGGTCCGAGCCCCCGCTCAGGGAGCAATCATTTTGGGAGATATAGAATGCCGGACCTCATCTCAAAGGAAGATGCACGCCTTTGCGCCAGCATTGTCACGGAGGTTGCACGTGCCCAGGGCTTCCTTCGGGAACCCGCCGCAATTGGGCGTCTAACAGTCTCGGTTGCCAAACTCTACAACAAAGGCCTGCGTGATCGCGACCAGCTTCTTGCGGCGGTAATGCAGTTGCCGAAGTGATGCCGACGTCAACGCTCGCAGTCATAATTGCCCATTGCGCGGCCATGGAGCATAGTACCAAGGGACTACACTGGTCAGATTCTTAGTTAAGGTTACGCCACACAACAACAGCCGAGCGAGCCCGCTGGACGGCTAGCCATCAGTCCGAAGGATGTGTTCAAGTTTGCCTATCTCACGCCTGTGAATTTCCTTTTGATCGCAGCGATAGCGGCCAACAGCAACCAGCGATTGGAAGACGTTAATCTTTTATAGAAGAATGATATCAATCGAAAAGGGTTTCTTCTGCCCTTATCTGCTACAGCATCCGCGCAGCACAAAGTCCCAATCTGCATTCGATGCGACCAAGCCTTGAGCAAGGTCCATTGGCTATTATTATTGCACTACTGGAGCCGACCAATGTTACCCAATATAGAAAAAGCTCGATTGTTTGCCAGTCTTGCGAATGAGTTTCGGCTAGATATTATCTCGATCATCATTGAACGGGAGGCTTCGGTAATGAGTTGTCTGCTATCCTGGGAAAGAGCCAGTCATCCGTATCTCAACATCTGGGGAAACTCAGGCAAGAAAATCTTGTGACGACACGTCGTGATGCGCAGACCGTTTATTACTCCTGCCAGGATCCGCGTGTTTTCCGAACCTTGGCAGTGTTGGATAACATGCGAGGGAATGACCTTGTCAACGGGATGGCAGTGTCAGAGCTCTTGCGCTCGGCTTGAATTCGAATGCATACAAGCTGCGCGCGACCGGAAACGGCTTATTTTTCCCGATTTTCCAGCGTGAACTAGCCATCTTTTGTCTTTGCTTGAGAGGCGACGCCCGATAGTGTCGTATGAGCTGACGTAGTGCATCAGAAGATGCAGATCGACCGCTCAGCGGGTCAATATGCTTCCTCCGCTAAACATTTTCCCAGCAAATCGTACGTTAGACTGTCACTCGCGTGACCGTTTGCTTGAGTTGTCCAACGCGGAGGGTTCATCCCTCATATGTACCCGTTGACAAAGGATTAAAGTCGTTCAATGACCGAACTGTCGGCAATCTGTCGAGCAAACATGGGGGGAAGTAGTGAGAAGACGACTTCTAGCCGTTGCCGCAACTGCGCTGCTTCCAGCTCTCGTACTTCTGGCTTACAATGAAATTGTGAATCGGCAGCAACGAAGTGCTGAAGTCCATTCGCAGGTTTCTCAGATGGCACGTCTGATTTCTTCGGAAACACAACGCATTCTGGAAGGAGCACGTAGTCTTCTTGTCGCCGTATCTGCATTACCTGCAGTTGCCGATCTAGATCCCGAAAACTGCAGAGCCACCCTCAAGCGGCTGACGGGTAGCCTGACCATGACCGGTTCGATCCTTGTGGTAGACGTCAACGGAAAGCTTGTTTGTGACAGCGACGGAAACGCAGCTGGAATCGATTTTTCTGATCGTGGATATTTCAAAGAGGGCCTTGCGGCCAAAGACATGGTTGTCGGGGAGTACACAATCAGCAAGCTCACACAACGGCCGGTGCTGCCCGTCTCGATACCGCTGGTGCGGGATGGCCGAACCATTGGTGTCGTTGCCACCGGCATAAGGCTTGATTGGCTGCAGGCGCGCGTCACAGATCATGGTGTGGCGCATGGTAGCGCCGTCACAATCGCGGATCGGAAGGGCACCATACTCGCACGCCAACCTTTCTCGGAACGTTTTGTCGGCACCCCTATACCCGACCAATTCCGTTATCTTCTAACCTCACCGAGGCCGGGCGCTCTGGTTGTCCATAGCCAGGATGGGACGGAGAGAGTTATGGGCTATCAACCCATCACGCCAGACACCCCCCTTTATGTGAGTGCGGGGTACTCAAAGACCGAAGCTTTCGCAGCCGTCAATCGCACGACATTGACAGGCTTGGCGACGTTGGTCTTCAGCACAGTACTCGCGTTCGCGGCATCGTCCTACGTGGGAAGGCGGTTCGTTCTCCGACCAATAGACCGGATTACAACCGTGCTCGATGAATGGAAGCGGGGCAACACAGCCAGTCGCACGCATATGACAGAGGACAGCAATGATCTAAGCCGTGTAGGAAGCTCGCTGGATAAGCTGCTAGATGAACTTGACAGGCGTCGTCTTGCTGTAGAAATAGCAGAAGAACGGCGCAACCTTCTGTCTCGCGAACTGACCCATCGGGTGAAAAATACCCTGTCTATCGTCAGTGCGCTCGCCCGACAGACATTTAAAGGGCCAGACCCTCGTGTTGCCTCCTTCACCGCTCGTCTTACGGCGCTAGGACGTGCCTACGATTTGCTTCTCGCGGAGGACAGTCAGGGCGCAAACATTGGCGATATCATCCGAAATACGTTGGCTTCCCATGATGTGGACAATGCACGGCGCTTTCGTATTGAGGGCCCGTTCCACGCAGTCGATCCAGAGCTTGGGTTAGGATTGTCTCTTGTCATCCATGAACTCGGGACAAACGCTACTAAATATGGAGCACTCAGCAACGAATGCGGCTATATCAGCATCAACTGGCGTCTGCACGAGGGGCGCCTTGAGCTATCGTGGGAGGAATACGACGGACCACCGGTTAATGCTCCAGACAAAGAGGGCTTTGGATCGAAACTGATCCGCCGTGCCTTCCCTGCGAAGTATCAGCCGCAGGTGTCCATTCTCTATCCTCCAGATGGCCTAAGGTTTTGCTTGTCATTCACAAGATCCGCAATTTCTCCTGAAAGTTAGAGGGTTTTCGTTTCATCTCGATGATATCCGCAGGAACTGAAGTGATTTCTGCATTCGAGGTGCCCAAAGATGTCGACAAGTCTGCCGATGAAGCTCCACAGCTAAACCTTTAGCCGCCACTTGATGGAAATGGCGGAGCCAATGAAATCGCCCAAGTCCGATGCTCGGTCGCGTTAGATCATTTCCCGTATGGTCTGGATGATTTTTGATGGATCATAAGGCTTGTTGAAAAACCGCCCGACCACCGGAAGGGTGTCGTCACTCATCGCACGATGTCCGGATGTCACGATGATTTTAACCGGCGGCCACCTGTCACGAACTGCAGCTGCTAGCTTTAAGCCGTCCATACTGCCGGGCATATCAATATCGGTGAACATCAGACAAACTTCGGGATGCTCGCTAAGGATGACGATGGCAGATTGAACCTATCCTATGACAGTGTCGTCAAGGCCCTGATATCGCGCCAGATCAGGTGCATCCGGCTCGCTTGCGAAAAACTTGGCAGCGAGATCGCGGATGCCCGGTTTGCTTGCGATGTTCAAAGCACCGTGCAACAGATATATTCCGAGCCGGCTCTGGGGATTCATCATCTTGGGGGCGATTTTCGGCACGCCTTGGCCCTGCTTCACCATGGGCCGCATCGCCTTCTCGTATGACGCAACGGCCTCCCTCAGATCAGAGGGGCTGCGTTTCATTTCGCTGGCGAGGACGTAACCGCCAGTAACAGCGAGTGTGGCTCCGATGCCTGCGAGCGGCGTCGCACACCAGGCCGCGTCGCCCGTCAGGATAACGCGCCCTTTGGACCAACGGTCCATGCGCACCTGGCGCAATACATCGAAATAGAAATCGTTTGTGGTCTCCATCCCGGCCAGAACACGATCTGCCTGCCAGCCAGCATCAGCAAACCGTTTGCGCATATAAGCTTTCTGCTGATCGACGTCCCAATCCTGCTCTCCGCTCGGCGGCTGCTGTATCGAAAGCATAGCCCGACACGTACCATGTTGGTCGGGCCGAAGCGAGATGCTGCGACCGTCAGTGGTATTGTACCAACGCCACATGCGGTCGTCGTCGGGTTGCCGTGGTATCGTGAAATAGGCGATGGTGAGGTCCATCCAGCGAGGCTCGTTCTCGTTTGGGAAAATCATCTCGCGCGTCGCAGAACCAACCCCTTCCGCTACGATCACCGCATCGTATTGCTCGGTTTTGCCGCTGGCGAAGGTGACCGTCGCAAGGTTTTCGTTATCCTCGATCTGTTCAACGTGATCCCCGAACCGGAACGAGACGCTCTTTCGGGCCGACTCGTAGAGAAGGCGTGCGAGGTCTCCGCGCAGGATTTCCATCTCAGCCGTCGGGCCATCGCTACCAAGCTCGTCCGTGGTAAACTTTGCAACGTCTTCGCCTTTCTCATTGACCCAGACTGTCCCTTCTTCACCAGTGCCGCGGTCGAGCGCTGTCTGCTCCAGTTCCATGCGGCGAAGCACCTCACGACCGACGCCTCGAACGTCGATGTTCTGGCCACCGTCTCGAAACTCTGGTGCCCGCTCGACCACCGTGACATCGAAGCCGTAGCGGCCGAGCCACCAAGCGGTTGTATTGCCGGCCACACTGGCGCCGGTGATCAGGATGCGATTTGACATGAAATGATCTCCTTTTCACAAAGAATATCACTAATGATATATTTGTTCCGTGGTCATTGTTCTAAATTGTTGATCAGACGCTGGAACATTCGAACCACCAACACAGCTTCCTCCGACGAAAAGCCTTCGAGACCTTGTTTGTTTGCGGCAAGCAATGCATCGCGTCCGATTGCTGCCGCATCGACACCAAGGTTCGTGAGTTCAACCATTGCGGCGCGCCTGTCCGTCGATGACGGAATGCGATTGATCAGCTTCATGGCTTCGAGCCTGTCGAGAAGGGCCACCATTGCAGGCTGCTTTACGGCTGAAGACCGGACCAGATCCCGCTGCAGCATCGGCCCCTTCCAGGACAAGAGCATGATCGGGCCGATCAGCGAAAGCGACAGACCGTGCGGGCGTAGCGCCGTATCAACCACCCGGTTGAAGACGCGGGCTGCATGATTGGCAAGATAACCGGGGGCGACTGCGGCTTCTGGATGGATATAATCATCGCGCTCTGACATAGGTACTTCCTAAGCCATGGACTTCACCATATCCAGCGTAAGACGACGTCGAACAGCTATTAAATTTGGCCGGTATGTGATCGGGCGCCTTGCGCCGGATATATTCGCGAATAGTGGTCACGATTTCATATTGAAGTGTCGAGCTCTTCCAAAATGAGGTTGGTCTTTCCCCCAGACTGCGCCCAGTCATTGAAACAGGTAACACGTCTGGCCCAAAATGGTGGTTAAACACCACTTACCTGTTAACCCTTCGGTTGTAGCACTATCCTTGGTAAGACGTAAAAGGCTTGTTGACATCGCGAGCCACCAGCGACGCTTGGGAGGGTGCATGAAAGAGCTGTTTGCCCGCACAGAGGGGGTCGACGCCGCCTCATTTCGCAATTGCCACATTATTCTGGACGCGTTACCGGTCGCCGTGTCGTGGGCCGGCCTTCCGGGCGGTGAAATTAGGTTCATCAACCGCGCCTTCACCCGTCTCTTCGGATATGGCGAGAAACACTTCCTGACAGTCGATCAATGGATATCCGAGGTTTACGACACCTCTCTTGAGCAAGAGATGGCCCGGGAGCACTGGGCCGCCCTCTGGCGAAGCGAGCAGTCGGGGATCGGTCAAATCGAGCCACTTGAACTTAAGGTTCGCTGCGCCGACGGTTCATTTCGCACGACGCAACATCGGGGCGCGCTTCTCTGGGATATCGGGATTGCGGTTGCGACCTTTGAGGACATTTCACCACGAAAGAAAACCGAAGACGCCGTACGACGGATGGCGATGGAAGACCCCTTAACCGAACTTGCCAATCGGAGAGCCCTTCAAGAGAGGTGGCAGAGCGAAATCTGCTCGGAGCATAGCGAGCCAATGGCGGTCCTGTTGATCGACCTCGATGGTTTCAAACCCGTCAATGACCAGCATGGGCACGATACTGGCGATCAGGTTCTCATGATGGTGGCAGCCAGATTGCTAGCCTGCGTCCGCAATGCCGACGTTGTTGGGCGCATTGGTGGCGACGAGTTCGTGGTGTTGCTTTTCGGACTGGGTGACGGCCATGAAGCCGGCGAAATTTGTCGACGAATTCACAATAGTCTCACAGCGCCCTTCATTTGCGACGGGTCGTTGATAGAGGTCGGTGCCAGTATAGGCGTAAGCCTTTACCCCCAGGACGGCCAAACCCTGCAGGCACTCATGCGGTCTGCTGATCAGGCGCTGTATCGCAGGAAAAAAGCCCGCGCTGGCGGCTGGGAGTGGTTTGCCAAGCCCGCCGCCTGAGATGTACTATTCAATGATCTATCCGGAACGCCTTGAACCAATTCGAACTGCCGACGCGTAGTTTAACGAACCGAACGCATTGATCTCTAACTAGAATCCTACAGCACCAGTGTTAGCTGGGCAATGTGCGTGTCGGCGGCCTGTGACTTAGCCTAACTCTTTCGGCGGACTCTGACACTCCGCTCGCCCGAGCTCCCGCAAACTCCCTATTTCCATTCCTCGAAAAATGCAATATGTTCTCTTTTTGTTCTATTTCGTTTGATGATCTTGTCGGGACCATCAGTTTACGATTCATTGAGGAGAATCAGGTTGATGTCAGGGAAAGGCCGTGATCGAAAACCCCTCTCGGCGCTCCCGCTGAGCTCTGTCTCGTTAACTCACCTTGATAAGAGTGACTATCGTGTTTGACGATTTCACAACTCCTACCGATGCCCCCAGTCAGGGGTCGGACCATAATCGTCACATCGTGGCTGTGCAGGCGCCGCAGCGGAAAATCATTCACATCGATATGGACGCCTTCTATGCGTCGGTTGAACAGCGGGACAATCCCGACCTGCGTGGCAAGCCTGTTGCGGTCGGCCATGGAGAAGCACGTGGTGTGGTGGCTGCCGCGAGCTACGAGGCGCGCAAATTCGGTGTTCATTCGGCGATGCCGTCTGTGACTGCAATACGCAAATGCTCAGACCTCATCTTTGTGAAGCCTCGTTTCGATATCTACAAAACGGTCTCAAACCAAATTCGGGAGATCTTTGCCGAATACACGTCGCTCATCGAGCCGCTTTCGCTCGACGAGGCCTACCTCGATGTAACCGAAAACCACAAGGGTATCGACATCGCGACAACAATCGCCGAGGAAATCCGTACTAAGATCAAGGAGGTGACCCGTCTGACAGCCTCTGCCGGCGTCAGCTACAATAAGTTCCTGGCAAAGATGGCAAGCGATCAACGAAAACCCGATGGCCTGTTCGTGATTACACCAAAAAACGGTCCGGGGTTTGTCGAAGTGCTGCCAGTGAATAAATTTCACGGCGTCGGGCCTGCCACGGCCGAACGAATGAGGCAGCACGGGATTGAGACTGGCCTTGACCTAAGATCAAAATCACTCGCTTTCCTGCAGCAACATTTTGGTAAAAGCGGTCCCTATTTCTACGGGATTGCCCGCGGGATCGATGGTCGCGAGGTTCGGGCTGACCGAGAGCGAAAGTCGGTTGGTGCCGAAGATACGTTCATGGAAGACATAGATCGGATAGACTTCGCGCGTGGTGAGCTCCCCCCACTGATCGAGAAAGTGTGGCGCCATTGCCAGGCGCACAGACTGAGCGGCAAGACGGTGACACTGAAGGTCAAATATTCTGATTTTGAGCAAGCAACTCGCAGCCGCACCGTGAACGCACCGGTCTCGTCCGGCGAAGACATCCTCGAAATTGCCAATCAGCTATTGACGTCCGTTGCCCCGTTCAGAAAGCCGGTGCGGCTTCTCGGTGTAATGCTTTCGTCTCTCACACCAATTGCCAGCGTGGCAAAGGGTCAGCTGCTACTTGAACTGTAGAACGCGTTCACCGAGCGAATGCCAGTGCAAGATCGAGCTACGTCCGGACCTGGCGCAAGCTAGCTGGCAGGCTCCGGCACTCAACAATGCGTTCACCCAAGAGCTCTACCACCCAATCATGGAGACGCTCAGGAACAGCCATGCGAGCACCCGTAAGTCCCCTGAAGAGAGCATCGGCGATACCCTCGGAACCGAGGGCGGCAAACACCTCATCGGAACGCAGGATGTCGGCAGTTGCCATGAGTTCAAGGCCCGGGAAGCGCTCGCCGGAGACCTTGATTGCCTTGCGTTCGTCGATTACGGCAGTTCGGTTCAACGAAACGGCGACCGCCAGCGTGGCGGCCTCACCGTCGTCAAGCGTCATTTGCGCCGGTCCACTCACGAGGCTTTCGAACAACTGCTCAGCCTCTTCATCAAACGCCAGGAACTCCAGCAATCCTTCCTGAACGAGGCGCTGGGCCAACTCGCCATCGTTCCTTCCATTGATGCGATCAAGAATGAGTTCATCGCGTACGACATCACTGGCGCATAAGGTGACGCCATATGCGCGGATAATCTCAGTGGCATGGGCCGTGGCGTTGAGATTGATGATGACACTGGTGTCAACGACGATCGCAGCATGTGACCTAACGGAGGATTGAGGTTGCCGCATTGGCCCCGCTTTCCTCGGCGTCGATGTCACTCAAAATATCGCGAACCTGGATGCGGTCGAGATGCAGGAGTCGTGAGATCTGACCTTCACTGAGAATGCCGCGCTTGGCGGCTTGGTACGCCATCAGGCTCGTTTTGAGGGAGACGGGCAAAGCGGCTTCGTCCTTAAGGCGATCGCTTTTTCCGGCGTCACCTAACACCTGGCGAGCTTGGTCATCGGTAATATTGCCATTGGCAAGGAACCAGTCCCACGTCCCTTTCTTCGTGAGCTTCAGCTCCTCAAGCCGGCGAACGATCGCCTCCCGGGATACGTGGAATATATGCGCGAGCACGATGACGTGCCTGCGAGTAAGACTCGTCGAGCCGGCCGTAACTTCGGCGAACTTCAGTCGCACGGCCTGAGCCGGGGTCAGAAAGCCCCGCGCGAATGCATTGGCATATTTTTCTTCGCGGGAATTCTCCAGCTCGTCGAGTTCAGACACTTCCGCGTCCGTTCGAGTCGCCACCAAATGCCCAAGCTCGTGGGCTGCCGTCTGGGTCCTTCGATCAAGAGGGTGATTTGCATTCAACAGGATGCATGCCCCGACCTTTTCATCAAAGGCGAATAGACCTGAGATCTTTGCCGCAAGCTTGCGAGCATAGACCCGGACACCCATCTGCATTTCGAGCAGCGAAACAATATCGGCCACAGGCGCCAGCCCCAGACCTAGCCAGTGACGAAGTTCCAATGCGTGCTGCTCAGCCTGCTCCCGCACGTCACCGGACAGGATGCGGCGCTCGGGCGGAAGATTGCGAGTATGTTCGATGCCAAGCAAATTCTCGAGTTCGACCTCGGCACGGACAAGTTGCGCCATCAGCTCGGCGGCCTCTGCCACCTGGCTCTCTTCGTTTTCGGCGAGCTTGCGGAATTTCGGGACAAGTTCAATGTGAATCGATTCTTTCCGCATAAGTGCGTTTGCGGTCGTCCCATAGAGCCGCGCGAGTTGCTGAATTTCGCCGATCTTGACGCGCCGCTGGCCTTTTTCCATTGCAACCAACGTGGTTCTGGCAACGCCGATCGCTTCGGCTGCATCCGCCTGCGTTTTAGCGGCGTTCTCGCGGGCGAGCCGAAGTCGCTCGCCGAGCTCGTCCTGCGTCAGTTGATCATTGACCTCACTCATTGCGATCAGGCCAGCCACTGCGCTACAAACGACTTGGGTCCGAGATCCTTCATAAAAGCCTTCCATTCTATTTCATGCTGTCGGAGCAAGCCGAGGAGGCTGTCTTCGGCTCCCGCTGGCGTCATTCCAAGTTCTTGAGACAGAAACCAGGCGTGCCGGGCCACCCGTTTCCGATTTACGGGTGAAGAGCGCAAATCCGCCAGATGATCAAGATGCAAAGTGCCAGCGATCGCGTAATGTTCCATGGCTCCGGTAATCTTGTTGAAGCCAGGGGCAGCACCTTTCGCAAACTCATCGGCGCGCAGATCTTCCCAGATATAGTTCTCTTTCGGCTCTTCCAAACCAGCGGCATGAAAACTGAGCCGACGCAACATGCATGCAGCACAGATCCCGCAATGCCTTCGTATGCCATCAACAGACGAGTTTCGGTTCTGCTGCCAACATGAGCGCGTTTTTACCCATTCACCGGGATTGACAGGCAGGGCGGCAAATTCACCCAGCGTCTGCCCCTTGGTCTTCCAAAGTCGAGGTAGGCGATAGCTCACCTGATAATTGAAAATTGCCGCTACAAGACGCTCCATTCTGCCGAAGAAGAGTGGATGATTGCGGTAGTCCTCGTAACCGTGACTGGTTTGCACAAGCGAGGGGCCAAGCGCGCCTTGCCCGCTCTCTGGCATGACAATGTCGTGCGTACCGAGGAGATAGGCTGCAATTCCGCTCAGAAGCGTGAATTTGAAACCGCGGCTGCGGGCCGTGGATTCGGCAAAAGGGCGGTCTCCTGATTTTACCTTGAAGGGAATCGTGAGGAAGGGTGCCTTTCGATGTTCAGTGCGGGGGCGGTCATCGGTTTTCGAACCGACGCGGACACGGATCAGCCGATCGGAGCGCCCGCCTGCCGTCATCATTGCGGTGACGGCGCGGGAGTCCAAACCATCACTGAATGGCGTCACGACCTTGGACCGGTCGCCGAACTCGAGCCTGCTTTGCCGGCCGAAATCTTCCATGGGCGATCGACGCTTATAAAAGGTAATCTGCCACTCATCTCCCGTCAGGAATTTGAGCGCCGAAATGAGCGCGGATCCTACCTGCGGCGTTTCCCAGTGGTCGAGGTCATGAACCGGCAAGTGAAGTTCAATTCGGCGCATCCAGCCCCACGCCGGGCGCTTGCAGCTTTTGTCACAAAACTCGACGGCCGCGATCATGACCATGACATCGTAGATGCGATTGTCCCAGTTCTTGGTCCGATAGTCATCAAGATCTTCCATCGTGAAAACGATTGTGCTGTCGATTTCGATCGTCTGCCATGATGGCATTGAACCTGCACCTTGCTCAACCACAGCGACACGGATCGCCGGGCACTCTCCTTGAAGAACTTTCAAAACGGCACTCCTTCTTCAAGACTGTCACGCACAGCAGGAGCGCGGGAGACGGTAGCGGTCTTGTCGCCGACTACGGAGCGAGCAATGCGAGCAAACGAGCCGTTTGCATCCATGGCATTCATGGTCTCGTTCATTCGCTCACGGATATTTAGCGATGCGCGCCGGCCTGCTTCGACAAGGTAGTGCTCCTCGGTCGTCCGCGCGTTTGCTGCAAGACGCTCTCTCAGAGCGGTATCGACGCCTTCCTGGACGGCCTCTCTCCCCTGCAGCCCCTGCTGAAAAGCCATTACCGTGCATTCGATGGCGCTGGCCGCCAGAGGCGAAAGGCTTGGTTCGTCGCGCAACGCTCGAAGCTGCTCCTGAACAAAACCAGGAAGGCGCGTCAGTAAGTCCTCACCGTCGGCAATCCGGATAATGCGTGCAACGATGGGCGCGAGTTCGGTACGCGCGTCTTGAAGAATTGCCGCCTCTGCGGCTTCGCAGACCTGCTCGACCGGAAAGGCGGGCTTGTAGGCCCACTCCGCGAGTCTCTTGTATTTCGGTCGTAGGGGCAGACTTTTGTGGGGACCGTCGCTCATTCGAATCTCCTGATGTCAGATAGATTGTAATTTTCTACCTGACATGTCAACATGCTCCTTATCGGCGAGTCGTCGGTACTGGATCAACCGACCAAAGAGTGTGTTCCATGAAAGACAAATATATCAACTTCGCCGCCCTCGCAGATGCGGAACCCGATGCCTTTTCGATTGCGGCTCTGGATCGTGGCAGCGACGTGTGCACCATTGCTCCGCATGGCGGCAAAATCGAATCCGGCACGTCCGAACTCGCCCGAGCTGTGGCTTCGGACACCTGGAGCCTCTATCTGTTCGAAGGTCGCAAAGATTCGGGAAACCGGCATCTGCACATCACGTCTACAAACTTCGACGAACCGAGAGGTGATGCCCTCGTCCGTAAAAGTGAGGTTGCGATTGCCTTACATGGCTGTTCGGGAGAAGGAGAAATCATCTTTCTGGGCGGCCGACATCAGCAGCTGATCGCGAAGATGGGTAAGAATCTTTTAGACGCCGGCTTTGCCGTAGCCCGTCACAACGATCCAGATCTGCAGGGTATCAACGTTGCCAATATCTGCAACCGCGGACAATCCGGGATGGGGGTTCAGTTCGAAATGACAATTGCGCTTAGAGACAGGTTGAAAAATCCCGAGCGCAACAGCGAACGTCCCAATCTTTCAGATTTTGTCGATGCAATCCGGCGGGCCTTCTAAGCGCGGTCAAGCTAATACTGGCAGGAACCGAAGCGAATGTCCGCTATGCCGATGAAACGGAAAACTGGGGCAGAAACATAACCCCAAGGCGTTTTCTCGTCAGAAATGACTCACGAATAAGCATATCCTGACCGCGTAACAATTGCCGTGTCCTTTACATTGATACACCTTTGACGCGGGTTGATTCGCAATTTCGACTTTTCTGGGGAGTATAACTTGGCCTTTAAACTTGGAGGGACGTCAAGCGTATCGCTCGAGACGCCCGAACGCATGTTTCTTGATTTCAGCGACCGTGCCTTCAAGGGGTTGCTAACGCATCAGGGTCATGTCCTTGCGCAATATCAGGCGACCGCGATGTCCCAAGCGGACGTTGCCATTAAGCTCCCAACCGGAAGTGGCAAAACCCTTGTCGGAACGCTTATTGCCGAGTGGAGGCGGCGGAGTCGCGCAGAACGGGTTGTCTACATTTGCCCGACAAAGCAACTCGTGCACCAAGTGATCGAGGAAGCTCGTTCCAAATATGGCATGCGAGATTCGATTGCCGGATTTGTCGGGAAGAAGGCGGATTTTGATCCCTCAGACAAAGGCAGATATCAATCTGGAGAGGTGATCGCAGTTACGACATACGGCGGATTCTTCAACGCCAGCACATTTTTCGACGAGCCAAACTGCCTGATTTTCGACGATGCCCATTCCGCCGAAAACTATATGGCCCAGCATTGGACCTTAGACATCGAACGGACCACGCACCCCGCCTTGTTTAGCGCGTGCGCCAATGTCTTAGCCCAGATCCTTTCACCCTTCGACGCGAAGAGAATGCGCGATGGCTCCCAAAATATTTGGGACGCGACCTGGGTCGACATGGTCCCCTCCGTTTTGTTTTCATCGATCGAACAACAGTTTGCTGCAGTTGTTGACGAACACGTCGCTCACAATGACTTACGCTGGCGCTGGGGCGAGATCCGAAATCATCTGAATGCGTGCAGACTGTATATCAGCGCGAACGAGATCAATATTAGACCGTTGGTCCCACCGACGCTCCGCTACAAGCCCTTTGCAGCTGCTACCCAACGGATCTATATGTCTGCCACGCTAGGATCAGGCGGAGATCTGGAACGCGTAACGGGCGTTCCTCACATCCAGCGCCTTAGCGTATCGGATGACTACAACGCTCTTGGCGTTGGTCGTCGTTTTTTTATCATGCCTGGCCGGTCGCTCGGTGCTGACGAGCAGCACGTGCTTCAGTGTGCCGCGATCGACGAGTCAAAACGAGCGGTTGTCTTGGTCCCTGACTTCAGAACGGCCAGAACCGTTGAAACTGATATCGCTCAAACTATTCAGGTTCCGATATTCTCAGCGACGCAAATCGAGGAGACAAAGACGCCATTTGTGAATTCTGAGCGGGCGGTCGCGGTGCTTGCTAACCGCTACGACGGAATGGACTTTCCTGATGATCAATGCCGCCTGCTGATCGTGCGTGGACTTCCGAGTGCAGCAAACCTACAGGAAAAATTCCTGGTGACACGCATGGGCGCACGCGCCCTGCTCGCAGATAGAATTCGAACGCGGTTCGTCCAAGCGGTAGGACGCTGTACGAGATCGGCGACAGATTACTCGGCGGTGATCCTTCTTGGGGAGGATTTACAGACCTACGTGAGCAAGCGGGAAACGAGGGTGGCTCTACATCCTGAGCTGCAGGCAGAAATTACATTCGGGCTGGAGCAATCGGGACCAACCCAAGACATGATAGAGAACCTCAAACTGTTTTATGCCCGGGGGCCGGAATGGAGGGCTGCCGACAACGAGATCCGTCGGCTCCGCGGCGAGTCTATCCAAGTTGAGCTGCCCATGCTTGAACAACTCCGCCAAGCCTCATTGTATGAAGTCGGCTATCAATACGCGCTCTGGGACGGAGATCATCAAGGTGCGCTGGAGAAAGCACGCCAAGTACTTACGGTCTTGCAAGACGCAGAATTGAAGGGCTATCGCGCGTTTTGGAATTATCTTGCGGGGGATTCAGCCAGCCGTTTGGCAAAAGAGGGAATTTCGGGCCAGGACGGAATAGCGCGAGACTATTATTCTGCGTCATCGAAGGCCACGACCGGCATTCACTGGCTTCGTCAAATCGCGGGGTTGCGGCCTGATGAGGTCTCCAAGGCAAAGCCGGGCGCGACTGCCGCCGTGCTCATCGAGCGGCTCGAATTACGCCTTGACGAGCTTGGAACACGGCATGACGAAAAATTCGCGAAGGTAGAACGCACCATAATAGAAGGGCTTGGCAAGGATGAAGCGTCGGCATTCGAAACCGCGCAAAAGGAGCTTGGCGACCTCCTTGGGTTCTCGGCGGGCAAAATCGAAACCGCAGGCTCTCCAGATCCTTGGTGGATGGCCGACGACGATTTCGCCATCGTTTTTGAAGATTACACGGAGGCACTCAAAACGTCACTTTTGTCTGTCAACAAGGCCCGGCAAGTCGCCTCTCATCCGGTTTGGCTACGAAGCCACCTTGGGCTCGCCGACAGTACGCAAGTCATACCCGTCCTAGTAAGCGGGATTATCGGCGCTGACAGAGATGCCGCAATCCACCTGCAGGAGGTGGCATTCTGGCAGGTAGATCAGTTTCGCAACTGGGCATTGAATGCACTGGCGGTCGTGCGCAGATTACGGACCACCTTCCCAGGTCCCGGCGATATGTTTTGGCGCGAAGAGGCTATGGCTGCCTACGCCATAGCGTCCATCGACCCATCGAGCCTTCGGACAATGCTGAAACCGCTTCGTGGGGCCGAACGCTTCATGACATAATGGCCCATCGTGGAGCGTCAGGCAAAGCGAGGCTATGGATTTAACTGGAGCAAGTACAGGAGCTGATCGAGCGACTCTTCGGGCAGGCTAATTTTGCCAGCGCCAATCTCCCGAGATCACCATCATCCGTACGCGTCTTCACTTCAAATGCCGAGCGCGTCGTAGGATGTCAAATTTAGCCTCAGAGAAGCGGTCTTGCTTGATGCGTTCTCTGTCAGGGTCGGGTCGCTAGGATCTCATAAGACGCAATCCCGGCCAAGCGTTCGAGTTCAGTTACGCCAGGTGCCTCAAGCCAAGCCACGAATTGAGCTGGTGTGGTCTCTTTAGCAAGGACGCGTAGAACCCCTTCTATAAAAATCTCGTGCTCGACCAAGGTTACATCAAATGCGCCCTGGGCTTTTTTCCGGGAATGTTCGTCGAAGCGTGGCTTACCCAGCGTCAACCGATGCATGTTTTTGTCATAACCAACGGCCTTCTGCAGGATCGCAAAGGCCGCCTCCTTTGAGAGTACTGGCGGTCGCTTCGTCGTCGTCTTGCATTCAATCAATATGGCCCGATCTCCGAAGGTCAGGAGCAAATCAGGCACATTTTGCTGCCTTCCATCATCAAGTTGTCGCACGATCCAAGCCGTTTCGCGCGCCATGAGCGCGATAATGGCATCCTCATACTCCGTTCCCAAACTGTCGTTGCATCGGGTGACCAGTTCGGTGATTCCCAATCGTCGAGCGAGTTGCAGATGCACCTCGCGAAACTTGTCCTGACGCAAGCCGATAGATGCAGCGATAGCCTGCAATAACGCCGACATGCGCTTCTCACCCCCAACTGCTTGTTGCACCTTGTCCTTGGCCGCGCCGAGCAGTTGCTCGAATGTCTCGATCCCTTGGCGAAGAAGCGCAACAGCACGCTGGCGGCCGAAGCCGGGCACATTCTCGCGCTGTGCAACCCGCAATATGTCTAAAGCTTCAATGGGCGTACCCCATTGGACCTGCCGAGCCAGCATCTGAAGTTTGTTCGTCAGTGTCTGCGAGTAACCCAGCTCTGGGACGCTGGCAATTCGCCGGAGGCCATCGAAGACCCATGCGATGTCGGTAGCCAAACGGTGGAGCTGGCCCGCCGGCAAGTTTGTTTTGCGCCGGATTTCGCGTTCTGAAATTCCTGCCGCGAAGAGGGCTAATGCGTGTGCGCTCTGATTTACTTGGCGGTTCGCAGGGTCTATCGGTGCGAGCAAGTTGTACGCTCGCAGAAAGGCAACAGAATCCACTGGCGCCCGACCACTGGGCCAGGGCAAGAAGCGTGATGGCGTGTCGCCGACAAATTCCTCGCAGGACGTCGCCCAATGGAGAAGCCCGGGTAGATGTGGGTCAAATGCCGCATCGATCGCATTGGCATGCTTTTTCATCATCGCAAGAAACGCGACAGAAGTAGTTGGGAGGAGCCCTGTTTGAGCGACAGCTTTGCCCACCGGCGTGGCGAAAAGAACGTCGAATTCGTCGTCAATAAATCCTGCACCGATCAGCCAGTCGATCGCTTGGACTGCAGTCGCAATCAACGGCTGAAGCTTGTGTGGATTGCGCTCGCGAATTTGATGCCAGAGAAAACTCAAGCGGAAAAACTCCGCGAGCGCCTCTCGTTGTGCAATCACACCATGTGCGATAAGTGCGAGCACGGTCCGACGCATTGAAAGATCAATCAGGCGGGATTCGACGCGGTCGTTTTCCGGTCGAACAATGCTTGCAGCGTGCATCCTTTCGGCCTGATTTCGAGGTACAAGCACTGCATAGCCGTTCGGGTGAAGTCCTAGTCGCCCAGCTCGGCCCGACATGTTGCGATAGTCGGCACGAGTGAGCATCGTTCCTTTGCGATCGCCGTAGTCGTACGTAAGCTTGGCAAATACGACCGAACGAAATGGGAAATTGACACCTGCAGCTAATGTCGAGGTCGCGAAACAAACAGAGAAGGCTGAAGACAAGAACCCTTCTTCTAGGACCTGGCGCTCCTGCGACGTTAGATCGGCGGAGTGGAAAGCAACCTCCCGTCGCGCGAGATCTTGCAGTTCCTCAGACCCCTCTGTGGGTTCGGAGAAGAGCGCTAGTTGCTCGGCGAGTGCGATGCCGCGCGCAGTCTGTTGTTCCGTGCGTGCGAAGCGCTTTGCCAAATCTGCCGTCTCGGATCGAGACTCAGTGAATACGAGAACGGGGCCGCGTCCAAGAGCAATTAGTTTGCGAGCAACCTCCACTGGATCCTGAGGGATATGGTCATCTTCAAGGCAGGGAAAGGACTCTTCCTGGCCAAATCGGATTTCGTAGGCGCTCCCACCTCCCCAAATTTGTTGAATGAGGTCGACATCACGATCATGGCAGCTCACGAGCGTGCAGTTTAGCCATTCGGCGAGTTCTTGAGGATTGCCGACGGTGGCAGTCAAACCGACAAACTGACGTACACCTTCACGTTTGAAGATCGTGCAGAGCGTTTCAATGTTCGGGCCTCGGCTTGGCTCACCGATGATCTGAAGCTCATCCGCTACGATAACTGAAGTTGCGACTTGGAGTTGACCCGAGAGAAGCATCGCAAGCGCCTTCTCGTAGGTGGCGACTAGCAATCTTGCAGCGGTGTCCCCTTCGTCGCGGTCGCCGGTGCTCAAACCCACGGACACTGCATCACCAAGGCGTTGCCGGAAATCGGCGTATTTCTGATCGGCTAATGCTCGGTGTGATACGAGATATAGGCAGCGATCACCTCGCGCGAGGCCCGACAGAATTGCAATCTCGCCGACCAACGTCTTTCCAGAAGAGGTAGGCGCGCACGCGAGCAAACTCCGGCCTTCTGCCAGTCCTGCATGAAGCGCCATGCTTTGAATGCCCGTGAACCTGCGAATACCCCACCCACGCAACGTATGTGCGAGTTCCTGGCTCCAACCGGGCACTATCACTGAGTCGATATTCATACGAGAATAACCTCTTCCTTTCGAGTAACGGTCAACCTCCCGTCACTCGATTCTGCCTGGATTTGCGGGCGTTGGCAGCATCGATAATGGCGCGTACGGCATCTCCCACGTCGGGGTCGGCCTGTTCAATAAGGTTTTCATCGCCTCCGGCTTGGATGTAGTTTGCCGCGAGCTCGATCGCCTGCCGACGCGGCGGCGACAGTCCCTTCGATTCCCTCGCGGCTTCGTCTGTAAGATCCTTAAGGAGCGGCACGGCCGAAGCTGTCTCAAGAATGCCGCTCAACAAATAGGTCGCGCTATCCTCAAAAGGCGCCAAGATGACGCGAGCACGCAGACCGTCTAGCAGGCGAAGCCCACGTTCAAACGCTGGCTGTCGTCCCTCATTGTCTGCGACCAAGCTTAGAGCCGCACCGCAACGCGTCAGCACGGCTTCGCACAATCGACTCAAATGATTAACCGGTCGATCGTCGATTAGTGGCCAAATCGCGTCAACATTGCCACCCAAGACGTGTAGGTAGGCAACTTGACCTGCATTCCAGATGACTTGCCCCTCAAAATTGATTTCGCGCGATTGTTCAAGCGCTTTCCGGCTAGCATCGAGCGCTCGCTCGAAATCTTTCATGCATACGAACGTCACAGAAATGGCTGACAGCGTCTTTATCTGCTGCCGGACATCATTGATCTCCCGCCACAGTTTAAGGGCGGTCTCGTCATGCGTGAGTGAATTGGGGAATTCCTTGAGTTGCCGATAAGATGCAGCGATCCAACTATGATTGAGCGCAACACTGAACGTCTTGGATTGATGCTTTTCAAGCAGTTGGATCGCGCGCCGATGTGATTGGATGGACTCCCGATACCGTCCGCTTTCCCGCCGAGTCAGGCCGATGCCGCCTAAAACCCAGGCTTCACCAAGGTCATCGTTGAGGACCTGCCAGATCTCTTGGGCGCGGATATAAGCATCAATCGCATCGCCATATCGTCCAAGCCTTCGCAAATTCTCGCCTACTGAACCCCACAGCGACGCTACGCGATCCTTCTCCCCCAGATGTGACCAAAGTTCGATCGCGAGATAAGAGTAATGCAAGGCGTCGTCGAACTGAAGCGCTCCTCGATAATCCTGAGCGAGTTGGCTAAGCACCCATGCGATTGTCTGCGGTTGATCGCGTTTGCGCCATATCGCCAGCGCCTCATAGTGCGCCTCAATCGCTTCAGGGTAGCGACGTTCCTTAGCCGCCGAGTTACCTAGCTGGCCCAAGATTAAGGCTGTACCAACTTCATCCTTTTCCGCACGTGCGATCACTAGCGCCTTTCTGAACTGGCTTAGGGCGAGGCTGTGATTATTCTCAACCGTCGCAACAAGCGCACGAATTGCGTCTCCATTGCTGGTCTTGGAAGCCCAGGTGCCGAGGTCGCCGCCGCCCGCCGCAAGATATGCGCGCATAAACTCGAAGCCTTCCCCCTCTCGGCCATCCTCGAATAACGCCAGCGCTTGACGTCGATTCTCCTCCGCAGAGAAGAACCCGTCCAGCAGTTCTGCCATGCCCGCAAGGGGGCTATAGTTGTCGTGAAGCAAATAACGCTTGCGATAATACTGGACAAAAAGGCGGTCGGACACCTGATAGAGAAAGTCGCGCCCACCGGTGCGCTTCTTACCAACGACGAGATGTCGCTCACGCAGCCAAGAGAAATGCTGCGCGATCCGGTTTTGCGTAGTTCCGACCCGTCCAGCGAGATCGCTCTGAGAGCACGGTTCTGAGAGGCGGATCAGCGCGTCGAACAATGTCTTGGTGCGTGGCGGCATCTGATCAATCAACGCCTGATAGTAAGGAGTGAGATCATCGACAAGCTTGTCCAAGAGTGCTGCCGCGCTTAGCGGATCATTCTCGATCAGAAGGTTCGCTAGTGCCACGACCATACGCGGCGCGCCGCCCGTGAATTGCGATAGTGCCCGGATCTTACCACGATCGAGCATTGCAGGCTCCCGGCCTTCGAGCACCGCGCGACGCTCGAAATAAAGGAGATGGTCCTCTTCGCTCCAAGGCAACAGGCTAAATTTTGCAAACGCGTGGAACAATCGTTGCTCGTAATCCTGATCAAATTGAGCCGAGGTCGCTGTGGCAAGGATCGCCAGTTGCTCGCTCTCGGCCAACAGCGCGCGCAATTTTGATTGGTCTGAGGGCGTTTCGAAAACATTCTTGATTAACTCATCAAAGTTCTCGATCACGACGATCTGGGTGGTTCCGGGATCGAAAGTCGCAAGTGTCTCGTCGAGATCTGCTCGCGCGGATTCCCAGGCGCCGGGTGGATCATCGAGAAACTGGCCAACGGCGCTTTCAGCGGGCGCGGCTTTTAGCCCACGCGTGATCTCTCTTAAGAGGCTGGAAGGAGTGGAAACGTTTCTAAGCTCTTCGGGAAGAATTGTGACGCGTGCGGACCTTCCGCTGTCGGTGACAGCGATCTGAACGGCCCGAGCGAAGAAGGATTTACCGAAACCTCGTGGCGCCGTAACGAGAACCTGCTGCCTGATACCCGGACCACCGGTCAGAGCGTCGACTACTGCGGAGATCAGGCGATCACGACCAGTCGAGAGCAGACGCACCGAACTGTCGGCCATCGCGTGCGGGTTGAAACGTGATATCTCCATCACAGCCCCCCACGCGCACGCCGCCACGTTTTCAGTAGGTTCTGAACGAGCCTGAAGCCCGAGTGTTTCAGATCGGTGCGAATGAATTCCGCTAGTTCGAGCCGACGCGTGATGCGGAGCGCGTCTTGGCCCGCCGTCTCACAGATTGCGTTGATCTCAGCATTAGTGATCTTGCCGTCGTCGCGCGATGCCATCTCGTTCAAGATATTTTCCGCCGTCTTGCGCAAATCGCCATCGAAACGTCGCTCAAGGCGCTCATCAAATTGCTGATAGAAAGACGCGAATATCTGTGGCTGGACCTGATTTTCGAAGATCTCGGATATTATTTCTGGCGTGCTTCTCTCTTCCGCACGTAAAAAATTCATCGCGGTCTGGATAAAGAAAGGAAAGTGATCTGGTAGCTCGTCTAGAAGGGCCTTCGTTGAATCTTTGTTCCAATCTTGAAGCCCTGCGACGTTAGCAAGCGTTTCCGTGAATTCTACCGCTTCAGTGTCAGTAAGAGGTTGGAGATCGATGCGCGTCAGGTCATTGATTACCAGCCCCTCGATCTTCAAATCCTCAAGGAACGCTTCGATACTGACTGACCCGGCGATCGCCATTGCGAGCCCTGCATTGCGCCAAGCCCGCAGGGTTGCCAGCACAAGCCTTATATCATCTACGTCGCCGGTACGGCGGTGCATGTTCTCAAGAAAGAATGGCAACTCATCGATCAGCATTATGATGCGCGTGCCAGAGTTCAGGTGCTCCCTGGCAAGCGCCTCGACGCTCGCTTTCAGAGGCTCCCAATAGTCTTTGATATCCTTGTCGAATTCGACGCCACCCTCAAAGCCACCTCCGCCGGCGTTAGCCGACCGAATTCGGCGCTGGATAGAATCCATCAACTTGCCAGGCAGTCGCTTTGCTCCCCCCCATAAGCCCCGCAACTGCTGAAGTTTGTTCTGCGGTAGCGAGTTGAGAAACGCGGTGAAAAACTCGCTGATCGATTGCAACTCCTGGACGTCAATGTAAAGCGAAGTCGCTCCGCCTTCTTCTTCGAGCTGACGCCGCGTCTCGACAAGAAGGGAACTCTTGCCAATCCTGCGCCAGCCCTTGATCAGCAGGCTGCCCCCATCAAGCAGCGACCCCTTAGCGAGTCGAACTTCTCGAGCACGAAACATAAAGTCTTGACCCTTCACGGGCGGCCCAGCGACGATTCGCATGTGAAACTCCATTTGTTTGAATTTTGATATCAAATAGTTTGATATCAGGCAATAGACAAATAGGAGGGTGCGACTAAAACGATGGTTTTTGGGAAGCAAACGACTGCTTGCACTTGCGATAACTCGTAATCGGGTGCAAATCTTCGAAAAATCGGGGAAACAGTCAGCGTCAAGATCGGGTCAAACCCGACTCCGCAATCTTCAGACCAATTTTCTCCGCCGCTAAAATCTTCAATCTCGCTGCCCTGTCAATGCGTCGGCAATGTTTCGGAAGTCAGTCGCAACATCGACAAGTGCGGCCATGGACTCAGCAAATTGCATGGGAACAATACCGTCTGTCACGAGCGCTGATCGAAGGACGATCTTTGTCTGATCTATACCGGTAAACCGCGAAAGTCGCGAGAGGTTGCCCTCGAAGAAAGCAATGCGATCCAAATGCTTCTGGATCGGCGTCCGTTTCCCGTTCCGTCTACCCCGGGTGGTGTAGTCAGCCAACCTTTCACCAACTTCTCCGACCGTGCGATCAAGAAGGAGACGTTTGCATTCGATGATCCATACGATCCCCTCTTTAGTCCAGGCGAGTACGTCGATGTCGCCATACTCTTTGCTAGCGCCGAACAGCGTCATCAACTGGTCAGGACGGGCATCTAGGCCGAGTTCTGAAAGTCGTTCTGCAACTGAGTGGTTGAAAGTGTGACCACGCTCGTTAGCGATCTTTCCGATCCACCGATCAATTTCCTTGGTATCAAATATTTCAGCCCCCAAGCGGCCGTCGATCAGTTCGAACATACGCCGAACAAAGCGGGCTATAAGAACTGGGAACAGTAGGATCTCCGGGTCCTCATTCTCGTCCAGCTGCACGATTGGCCGACGGGTTAGGGATAGTTTGCGACTCATGCGCCACGGTTGCCAGTCTCGGGAAGTCGCACCCACCGGCTCCTGCTCGTCCCACGTCTGACGCGGCCGCAGCGTCAAGGCAACGTACGCTCTTTTGACGTCAACATCGGGACCGAGTTTTTCCAAAATGGCGTGGAACTCGCTGCGCGTGAGAGCGACGTATGCCTTACCACTTTCCAAAGCGTGCTCTGCGACCGCGTGGGACAAAGCCACGAGGTCTTGAAAGCTCATTCCAAACTCTACCCGGAGAGCCTTGACTAGGTCAGGGTCGATTTCGGCAGCAAGAGCCTCGTCTGTGTCCGACAACAGGTTATTGAAAGCGTCCGCGTAACCCTCAGCGGCGTCATGAAATGCACGATCTCCATGCGCATGCATGTAGGGTTGGTGTAGTTGCTCGAGAAAGCCGGTATCGAAAAAGAAGCATCCGTTGGCAGTGACCCGAAGTGGACCTGTTGCCAACCGGTAGAAGTATGCGTCGCACTGGGTCGCACAATCGACCATCGCGCAGACTTCCGAAAGTAGCTGATCGAATTCTATATCGGTGCAAGGACTCGCCCTGTCAGTGGGACAAGCGCAAAGCGCCATTTCGGCCAAGGCCCGGCTTGCGACCCCCGCGGATGACCTTCTTGCCTCCTGTTCGTTTTGGGTTAGCAGCACGTCAGCGCTGTCGTCGTGCAGGGCGAGAAGCGCCGCTGCCGTTTGCGCCCACTCGGAGCGATCTCTGTCCACCGCTTCATGATTGAGAAGCGCTTTGACGACAAGACTTCGACGATCGATGTACAGCAATCTTTCCCTGATTTTCTCCCATAGACGCAGCACCGCTGTCCGCAGCAGTGGCCCCACCTCAGTTTCGGGCACAATCCCGGCCCTTGTGGCACCGGCTAGTTTCGCCAAACCTAGATCGGTCCACGCCCTGTCTTCGTCCATCTGAAATTGTGGCTTTGGTAGAGGAATAGTGGCCTGAACGATTTGAGGTATGTCATTTGCCGGTATAGCGTGTACGAAACGCGCATCTGTAGAGCCGGTAATCTTAACCGCCAATTCATCGGCCCATTCAGTGGACTTGGGCGAGTTCGCCAGCTCGCATGTTGCAAGCGCTATTGCTGCAATGAGATAGCGCTCCGCGATGTTGGTTTCATGGATGTATCCGCAAAGCGCGAGAATTGTGGAATCGATCTTGATCACACCGTGATCCAAACGAATATTGGGTCGCGCTATCTCGCCGGTGCTCACCACAGCCAGTTCGGATAGATCCTCCAGATCAGAAAACTCCAGCAAGATCGAAATTGGCCCGGATGGAAGATCGCGGAGCTCCTGTTCTAGCAACGTAGCCAGCCGCACCAACCATTTTTGCGCAGCATCCCAAACCTTTGCGGTTAGCTGCCCCGTACCGTGCGGGCCGGCAGTGTGATCCACCCACCAAGGCCTTTGAACGGTTTCCACCACAGCTAGTAGCCGGCCATTGAGGGCATCCACCGGGGAGACAAAGAGCGGAAGCTCGCTCACTTCCTTGAAGTAGGATTTTGCTGACCGGCGCTGTACTTCCACCAGCGAGCGGCCGTTGGGTGCCAAAACGAGATGATAGTCGATGGCAGCTCGAATTCGATGGCGGGCGAGGCCTACATACTCGGTCGTCAAAATCGCCATACCACCAGGGGCTAGCTCAGAGGGCACCGGTTCGAAGTTTCGCGTTTGGAGATAGCCGTAAAGATTGAGAAATCCATTGATGTTGCCGATCTCGAACCCCCGGCTTGGAAGCTCATTTTGTTGCGACAGAATTTTCCAGATCCGTTTTGCTGTGAAATCCCCATCCCACCCCATCCGGAGCGCATCGCCGAGGGATAGATCAAGCCGATGCCATTCGGAGGGCGCCCGGTCGAAGTCGATTACATGCCCTCGACCTAGTCCTCCATGCAAAATCACGGTGAGGCCGTGCCGATAGTCCGGCTTGCTGGCAAGCTCCACTTCAAGCGGAGAAATCACACTTTTCAGCCGTCCCAAAAGTATGTCTATGCCTTGAAGGCCTGTGTCTAACGTTTCGCTCAAGTCGTCGGCTACATGAACGATAAGGGCGTAGGCACCTTCTCCAAACTGCGCCGTCACAGCAGTAAGACGTTTGTTCAGCTTCGTTGGGACGGATCGCTTTTCAAACTCCCAGTTGGAAAGGAGGAACGCCTGGATATCCTGGAACTCCACCGCCTGCAGCGCGTCGTCCAACTGCGCAAGTGCATGTTCCGCTTCAGCGAACTCTAGCACAAACCGCCGCGCAGCTGCTCCAATCGCCGTGGGGAGCGCAACCACCCAATCGTTTCCTTGCCTCAGCAACGGACGTCTCTCAAGCGCCGAGTTGCCTAAACTGTCTCGCGCGCCATCCTTCCAGTCTTCCGGGCTTAGTACGAAGGGCGATATATCTCTTGCGATAACGTTAAACCCGAATAGGTCATTCAAAGTAAAACGGACCGCCGCCCTCCCTGCCTCAACATTATCCGCCGCAACCAATATCTTCGCGCCGGGCACCGTGGATGACATGCTGTAGCGCCTGACGCCCGCGCGGATCGCCACCTCTCGAGCGAGTAGAAGGAGCGCCATGACGTGGTGAAACGCTGCCTTCGCCCATGGTTCGCCATCTAGCCGGAGGAGTGCGGCCATAAGGTTCTGAAGGTAATAGGCATTATCAGTCCACGCCCCCTCCAGAAGAACCACACCACCTCCCCAGGATGGCACTATACTGGCAAAAACATCCTCGACGGGATCTTCTCCTCGCCCAAGCGGATCTGACAAAAGCACATCGTTAAGCCAACCGCGAATATGCGCATGCGTGGCTTTCTGGATTCCGCGGCAGCATGCGGCTGCCAAATGGATTAGGGCTTCGATCCGGAGCGTCGCGGCGTGATTCTCAAGTTGGGTAAGTAAACCTGACAAGGTTTGGATAAGGTCGAGCGCATCGAATTTTTCCAAACGGGTGCACAGCTTCGGTTGCCGAGAAATCAAAGCGCGAATATTGAGGCCTTCGTTGGAAGCACCCAATGCGAACAAAGCGCTCCAATCTTTGATCGCGCCCTCTGGAAATTCGGTCATACGTGCCTACCCTCACAAAGCCTCATGTTTCGAAACGAAGACCTACCATTGGCTTCACACACTGTATTGTGCAACTCTAAAGTACGCCCCACGCCCGAAACCTCCCCCTCCCCGTCATCTCGCGCAGGCCGAGCTCCAAAACGATCCGCCGCGCCGCCTGCGGCGTCACCTCCAGCGTTTTCGCCACCATCCCGGCCGACACCAGCGGTTTCGCCATCACCAGCTCGACCAGCTCCGGCAGTTTTGAAGATGTCCGTCTTCCCGCCAATTTGCGTTCCATCAGTGTTCGAGCCAGCGCCAGCCGGTCATGCTCCTTCAGCCCGATTTCGGCGGCCGCCAAAAAGCCGTGGGCGATGGCGAGCAGCCGGGTTTCGCGATCGCGATGCCGGCGCCGATCGACGGGTATGGTTTTCAGTCCGAGGTTGACGGCGGCGAGATGAGCACCTGACGTGACGCCGGCCTGGCGCAGGATCGAGTCGCAAAGCAGTCGGCCGAGCCAGGGCGCATGCTGCAGCACGGAAAGCTCGTTCCAGGCATCGAGGGCGACAATCGCCTGCAGCACCGCCGGAAAGTTTTCGGCCTGCCGCAGCACGCCGCGCCATTCATCGAGCCGCGCATCCTCGTCCCAGTCGAGATCATAGACCAATGCGTCTCTGTCTGCCGCGCTGGCGCGGCCGGGCCGTGTTGCATTCTCGATTGCCGCATCCGACCGGGCCAGCACGGCATCGATGGCAGCGTAGTCGACGCCAGGGAGGTTTTCGACGTCATCGACATCGTCCCCCTCCCCTTCCGTATCCGATGCGTCCGCGCGCCGAATGCCGACGGCCGTCTCTCCCTCGTCTGCGCCGGGCGACGTGATGTCCGACGTTTGTCGCAAAGTTCGGATACCCTCCGCAGACAAGGCCCAGGCCGGGAGCTGAGCTGCAATGCGCCGGCGGGTGCGCAGGATGTCGCGGGCGATTGTCAGCTCATGTGTGGGTGTGCGGATATCCTTGGTGGCGTCGTGGAGGACGAGATCTTCGAGATGGACGAGTTCGCCGTCGATCCACAGCGATGCGCAGGCATCGGTGAAGTGGGATCTTTCGATCCACCCCTGACCGACCGGTGAACGGGCGATACGCTCGTCGAGACGCGCCAGCGCGACACCGGCATCGAAAGCCGGCCGCACCAGGGCTGTCATGCTGATTTTCGCGAGATCATAAGCCATTGAAATCATGGTAAATGATTTCGTATAGGAACTCTATATGAATATTACGGTTCCGCACGTGGTATGATTGAGGGCTGGGCTTCTAACCATCGATAAGTACCTCTTATCGAGGCTTATGCGTACGTTCTGATTGTACGCTTTGATATCACATGATATAGTCGCTCCCATCGTGAACTCGGAGGTCGCCATGCCCCAGACCAGCTACAAAATAAGTGAGGCTCGCAAGAACTTTGCAGAAGTCCTCGATCGTGCCAATCAGGGCGAGGAAATTGTCATTATGCGCGGCAACGAGGTCTATGCCCGGATTGGACCCGCTATCGATGGCAACAAGCGTCCTTTTGGCCTTTTGCGCCATCGTGGCCTTCCCGACGACCTGTTTGACACTGTTGACGCCGAGCAGACTGAGGTCGACGCGGGCGACTGGAATGACGAGGCCGGTGTCTGGCAGGGCAAGCCTGGCAAAACAGGGCAATGAAGGTTCTGCTCGATAGTCATGCGATCTACTGGTGGGCAATCGGTAGCGAAAGGCTTTCTGCGCGAGCGCGCGCACTGATCGAGGACAAGACGAATGCCGTTCTGGTCAGTGCCGTTTCGTTCTATGAGCTGGATAACAAGATGCGGCTGAAGAAGCTCGACCTGAAGCCACAGGAATTGCGGGCAGCCGTGACAGCCAGTGGCCTGCAAACTCTTGCCATAACCGATCTGCACGCCGAGCTGGCAGCAAGCTTTGACTGGGACCATCGCGATCCCTGGGATCGCATTCTTGCAGCACAGACGAGACTGGAGCATTGCGTGCTGATCTCCACCGATGTTGTGTTCGACACGGTGCTGCACGAACGGATCTGGTGAGGCGGGGATGAAGGTGTTCGTTGAAATCGAAGAGGCTGCAGCAAGGCTTGAGGATCTGATTGAGCTAGCGCTTCTTGGTGATGAGATCGTGATCTGTAGAGACGGGACGCCGACTGCCTCCTTGTCTCCGATCGATGAAAAAGAAAAGGCGATGGACCGGTTTATGGCTCTTGCAGCTGAAGGTCGCAAGAACGTTCCAGTCGGGGCCACATCCAACCACGATGACTTTTATGATGAGCATGGATTGCCGATATGAGTGGTCTTGATCGCCGCTTGCGTGAGCTCGACACGATTGCAGCGGTTTTGCCGCTCGAACGCCGGGACGAACTTGCGGAGCTTTTGACCGATCAGGATATCGAAACGCTTCGACATCTGGTCAATGAAGGCATGGGGCCCAATACGCTGCGCGCGTTGACATCAGACCTTGCCTATCTGCAGGCTTGGTCGCTAGCAGCAACCGGAGCCTCCCTCCCCTGGCCGGCACCTGAAGCTCTCCTCCTGAAATTCGTCGCCCATCATCTGTGGGATCCCGAAAAGCGCATCAGCGATCGTGATCACGGCATGCCGCAAAATGTCGATCGTCTTCTGCGGGACCAGGGGTTTCTGAAATCCATTGGTCCTCACGCGCCCGACACGGTAAGGCGCAGGCTTGCGTCGTGGTCGACATTGACGAAATGGCGCGGCCATCAAGCGTTATTCTCCTCCCCTGCCCTCAAGCAGGCGATCCGGCTGGCGGTCCGAGCCACGCCGCGTCCGCGAAAACGCAAAAGCGCTAAGGCTGTGACCGGTGACGTCCTGGCAAAGCTCCTTGCGACCTGTAGCACCGATAGCCTGCGAGACGTCCGTGACCGGGCAATCCTGATGGTGGCGTTTGCCTCCGGTGGTCGTCGGCGCAGCGAAATCGCTGGACTGCGCAAAGACCAATTGACCGTCGAGGGCCCGATTGCGGTCGACAACGCCCCTCCCCTCCCCTCGCTTTCGATTCATCTCGGCCGGACAAAAACGTCCGGAAGTGAAAACGACGACGTTGTTTATCTAACGGGTCGGCCGGTCGATGCATTGAATGCATGGATGACGGCCGCGCGCATCGATAGCGGAAGCATTTTCCGCAAGATCGATCGCTGGGGAAATCTGTCGAAACATGCGCTGGAACCGGGCGCCATCAACGCGATCCTGAAACAGCGTGTGGTTATGGCCGGGCTGGAGCCGGGGGAGTTTTCCGCACACGGGTTGCGATCCGGATATCTGACAGAGGCAGCAAACCGTGGAATTCCCCTCCCCGAAGCTATGGAGCAATCACGGCATCGCTCTGTTCAGCAGGCATCCAGCTATTATAACAATGCCACACGGCGCAGTGGTCGCGCGGCCAGAATGCTGTGATGGAGAGGCCCGGAACTTAGTACATGACAATCTTGTTCAAAACGACGATCACTGAAGACCAGGCATTTGCAAAGATCGAGGCAGCGCTGAACACCAGCCGCGAATACGACGGCTATTTTAGTGTCGCGGACGATGATGGCGAGACGCCTCTGTCATGGGGTCCCTCAATGAGCGGTGAAGAATTTCTCGCAAACGTCCGAGAAATGCTGGAAGTGACGTGGAAAGCAGCCCGGTTTTGGGTTGTCTATGACCGTCGAGAGGACCGTGGAGATCCTGACGCCATCGCGATGCGCAATGCAGCATTTCGTATCACCCGCGGATATAATGGCGTTATCGTAGCTTCGTTAAGTCTCCTGGGACGGAAAGACGCTTTGCAAGATCTCGAACTGATTTTCGTCTGTTTCAGAGAAGATTTCCAACGTCGCAACTTTCGAATTCGCTTTGAGAATAAACCCATTACATCTCCATGAGGCCGGGTCAGCTTTCGTCCTTAGTGGTCATTGAAACTGATGCTCGTGAAGTCAGCGGTCTTGCCGTTCCATGTGCCGGATGCAAAGGCGGTTACCGAATGCCCTGTGGGCGGACCTTCATCCAGACGGCCCACCGTTAGACCGAGCTTGTCAAACAGTATGATCCCAAAAGAAATCGCAGCTCCCCCATTTAGCTCCTCCAATGCGCGGAGTACCTTTAATCCGTTCGTTCCGAAAGCAGATATTCCTCGAAACATAACTACTCCAATATCGTAGAAGGCTTCGATCTCGCTCACCCGATTTTCTCGATAACGTACGACTGGCGCTTTGGTACCGCGATGCTCACTGAACGTATCAGGCCGAAGGCCTCGTCTCGACCGGTCTGGTGCTCCGATATGTGTGGCGACATCCTCTGGAGTCATGCCGAATTTTATGGGCCCAATTCCTGAGAAAGAGTCGATAATCCATGTCATATCAGTTTTCTCCATAACCGATTGAGAAATTAAAGGATGCGCAAATTTGAGCAACCTCACTGACCGCTTCGGGCCAACAGGTGACTATCTCCGTTAGAGTGTCATTTTGCCCTCTACCGGAACCATATTGGCTTTGTCTCGAATGCCGTATTCTCCGGCACATTATTGAGACGGCACAGGGCGCGGGTGGCGCGTTCGCGTGGTGATTGACTGGCACGCATGGTTCTTATGCTGCGCTTAAGGCCAGCCGGAAGCCAAGCGCATGAATGATTTTGTGCATCGTTTCATAGCGAAGCTTCGATCCGGGTTTCAGGGCCTTGTACAAGCTTTCGCGACCAAGGCCGGAAACCTCCGCGATCTTCGCAATTCCGCGTGCCTTGGCGACATGGCCCAGCGCTGCAATGAAAACGTCCGGGTTTTCGTCTTCCATGGCAACGATCAAATATTCCATCATGGCTTCTTCGCTATCGAGATATTCCGAAGCATCGAACTTGCTGAATTCCGTCATGGTCATTCCTTTCCGATGGTACGGGCCATTTCGATGGCCTTTTGAATGTCGCGCTTTTGGGTGGACTTGTCGCCGCCGATCAGCAGCAGGTAAACCGTTTCGCCTCTGCGCGTGTAATACAGGCGATATCCCGGTCCGAAATTAATGCGCATTTCTGAAACGCCCTCCCCTACCGGCTTCCAGTCGCCAAAGTTTCCATTCTCTGCCGCAGTGATGCGATGAAGGATGCGAACCTTGCCCTTGGTATCTTTCAGGGCTTTCAACCAGCTATCGAACTGATGTGATTTCTCGAAGGTGCTCATGAGTTTTTGTATCCAACTAGATACGTATTTGCAAGAAAAAAGTTAGCGGACAAAGCCAGTGGATGAGCCTGTCTGGGGTCGGTTCAGGCTGAGGAGGAAATGACACTCCAAACGCGAGCGGCTGCTGTTCCAATTAAACCCTCGTAAATCTTAGGCGCGGGAAGTCGTTATTCTTATGGTCTAATCGCTGTCCAAAAGAGACTAAAGTTCAGTTGGGACAGCGACGGCTTGGCCGCTTTTGCGCCAACACCCGACATGGCGGCTGGGGTAAATTTCCATATCCTGCGACGTTGCAAAAGTCAGGAAAACAAGAGTCCCTTTAATTTGGGGATTGCGACAACAGCGAAACGCAGCTGTCGGCTCAAAGCCGCCAAAATTGTGCCTTCACAATCTACGTGCAGAGCACCTAATCTGAATCGCTGGGGCATTCCAGCTTGTTGGGGCAAGAGAAGTCTTCTCCGCCCAGCGCACTTGGGGCGGTTTCAAGCGGGACGTTGTTGGGGTAGCACTTTTATCAGCACTTGCCGTCACGGTTCCGTGACTTTACCTTATCCCGTACTTCATATGGCAAGGGGTAGGAGATGTTCGACACGCTGGCGCAAGCGCATCTTGTAATCGAGGAGCGGTTTGCTCCCAATACGGTTGAGATAGTGGCGGGCGCGCTGCGATCGGTGATGGTGTTTTCAGCGAAAAGTGACGACAACCTTGGTGGCAGCCGGATCGGTGGTACGCCGGATCTGCCAAAAGTGATCGAGTGGCCGCGACGACCGGTCCCTGACAATATCGATGAGATCGCTAAACGCGCCGGCGAGCCTTCCGACGGGAATTTGCGCCAGCATCTTGCCGCGGGCCTGCCCTATGCCTTCATTGCGCAGATCAATCTGATGGAGGCGGCGCGTCTGGGTGATGTGGCAAAACCCCTGCCTGACGCTGGCCGGCTGTTGTTCTTTTACGACTTGATTGCGGGTCCCTTCGACACGGGGTTACAGTCGGCGAAGGTGATCTGGGACCGCAGCCCGGCCGAAGCGCTTGCGCATGGCGCCATGCCAGACAGTCTTGTGACCGCCGCTTCTGCCTATCGCATGATGATCGACGACACCAACCGGCAATACGGTATACAGCCGAGCGCTCGCCCGGCCGGCGCGCCTTTGCCGGGCACTCCCTATGGCGGTCCGGCCCGACCGATGGCGCTCAAGGTTGCGCTGCAGCTGCCCTCCTTTTCCAGCCTTGAATTCGAGGCGTCCGGCCAGCTGGTCACGACCTATTCCGCTGATCGGGCGGTGATCGGCGGCGCCCAGGCGTTCAGCCAGGCCTACGACGACGTTTCCCAAGGTGCGGAGCAGAAAAGCCTGCTCCTCGGCGCGCCGGCGCCTGAGCAGGACGATCCCCGTTACGACGCGGTCGTTGTCAGCGACTACAACGCGCAGTCTCTCTTCGGTGCGGACTGGACGAAGAACAGAGACAGGGTAATGGAAAAGGCAAAGGACTGGCTGCTTCTGCTGCAGATGGATGTGCCCGGCTGGATGCAGGACAGCAGTGAGGGTACAGTTTACTTCCTGATTCGTGAAAAGGATCTTCAAGACCGGGCGTTCGAGCGCGTCATCGCCGTCTATCAGCAAACCTGAGGGCGGATGATGCGTAGCCTCCCTTTTCTAGGCCCCGTCGTTCGAACGAAGTCAGGCTACCATTTCGGGCAAACTCGGAAGTTTTGCACGTGACGCTTACTAGTCTGGATTAGGATTGAGACTAAGTAGCTTATGGGGTGCCGTCGCTTGGTGCGCCAGGCGTCGAGTTACTGCAACAATGCCGCACGACGGAGTGGATGTGCGGCTAGAGTTCTGCGATGAAAAAGCTCAAGCCATCGAATCCCTCGCTCAACCGATGCGATCAGGTAGAGCGGACTCTTTTGCTGCTTCGACCATTACGAGCACGTTGAAGCCTTCCCGGACATGAAACCCGTCTTCAGCTAGCAACGCATTGCCGTGCGCGTCCATGAACCACTTCGCGGTGCCGTGATCGTAGAACTCCGCGATGGCGGCTTCGACCTTTGCTTTCGCCTCGATTAGAACGTCGCGCTTTTCCAGCCTTCGTGTGTTGATCTGCACAAGCCTGCGTTTTGCGGGCTTGCCAGCATCGGAGACGAACACCGAGAGCTTGTCGGTGTGATAGCTTTTGATGCGGACCCGCAGCCGCTTAGGGCGCGTTCTGTCGAATTCATCATTGATAAACTGGATGCGGGCTTCGATCTCGTCATCCTCGAGCTGGGTCTCCGGCATGACGTCGCTAACCGGGATCAGATCGTCGGCAAAATGCTCCTGCGCCACTTCCGCTGCGTGATGGGCGTAGGCGAGATGTGTAACGGGCAAGGTCGCGAGCCATTTGCGTCGTTGGGCGATAGCCATGGATTTGGCTGCAAGCTCACCGAACTTCGACACGGTAAAGTTCTCGCGCTTCTGGCCGTCATTGGTCATCAGTGTGGCCTGCCAGGCGTCGCCCTCGCGGGTCTCGATCCGGCGTACCCCGGAAATGCCGCTCTGGTTATTCTTGCGCAGGAGGACGGCCTGCTGGTGATTGGTCGCGGGTGGAATGGCTTCGATGATCGCATCGCGATAGGCCCGCGCCGCCTTGTAGGTAGCTTTCTCGCAGCCGTAAACACTGTCCTTGAACAGGCGCACAATTTTGTGGCCGCGTCGTCTCAGGCTCACCCACCAACCAGCACCGCGACGCTCATTGGCGTCCTCGCGTTTCAGTCCATAATTATCTGCGTCATGCTTCGTCTGCGGGCTGTGTGCCTTCCTGCGGCTCTTCCCTACCCCACTGTCCATATCCACGAGCGCCATTACCGTGTCCCCTGACCTCAGCCTTTCCTTCAGTTTAGTCGACAGATTGCGGCGAGTTTGGGATGCCAAGTGAAAAATATGGGCTTTTGGTTGCAAATATGACCGGCGCTCCATCCTTTCGCCACAATGATTGATTGCATTCGGCCCAGATTTTGACAGCTGATTGATATTTTATCCAATCCGATCACCGGGGTTCCCCATGACCGACCAGCCATCGTCGTCCGAGTTCATCCAGGCCAGCCGTGTCTTGAAGGTGAAGTCGCCGCTTGGCGAAGACCAGTTGCTGCCAGAGCGCATGGTGATCACCGAAGGCGTTTCGCAACTGTTTGAGATACAGTTGAATGTCCGTGCCAAGAAGGAAGCGGTCAAACCTGAGGAACTGATCGGGCGTCTTGTCGATGTGTCAATCGAGGTTCAACAGGGCGATGGCGAGAATGGCAGTGGCATCCGCCGCCCCTTCAACGGCCTGGTGACCGACCTGCACGAGGGACCACCTATCACCCGTGGTCTTCGTTCCTACGCCATGACCATCCGCCCGCAAATGTGGTTGCTATCCCGCCGTTCAGACTGCCGCATCTGGTTGGACAAAACCTCGATGGATGTTGTCGAAACACTGTTTTCCGAACACGGCATTCCAGCCCCGGATACGTCGGGCATCATCAAACCTCCGCCTCCGCAAAGCTACAGCGTTCAGTTCAACGAAACCGACCTTGACTACCTCTTGCGTCGTTTCGAAGAAGACGGGTTGTACTACTTTTTCAGCCACGAAGATGGCTCTCACAAGCTGCATGTGGCCGATACCGCCAATGGATGGCTTGGACCATCGCCTTCAGCACAGGGTGAAGGCAGAGTGAGATTGGCACAGGGCTCGTCCGATCGCAACCACATCAATGACTGGGCCCGTCGCTTTTCCTATGTCTCGGGTCAGCGCGCTGGTGCCGACTGGAATTTCGAAACACCCGGCATGGTGCCGAGCAATATGACACCGTCACTGGTGCAGATGCCGGATGCGACCAAACGCGAGCTTTATGAGTACCCGGCCCGCATCAAGACGGTGGAAGAGGCAGAGCGTGCCCAGAAACTCCGGGCGCAATCCATCGAGGCCGACCATGATCGTGTCTTCGGCGGATCGACCTCTCGCATTCTGGAAGCTGGTCGTCGCTTCACGCCTTACGAGGTGGCCCATCCCGAGCATGAATATGAAGAGCATGTGATCATTAAGGCGAGCCACACCATCGTGGACCGCTCCTATGAAACAAACAGCAACGAGCCGGAATACCGCAACACCTTCGAAGCCATCCCCGCCCGCGTACCTCTCACCCCACATCGGACAACCAAGCGTCCGAAGATAGAAGGCACGCAGGTCGCCATCGTCGCGGGTCCAGAGGGTGAAGAAATCCACCCGGATCAGTACGGCCGGATCAAGCTATGGTTCCCATGGGACCGCAAGGCCAAGAAGGATGGAACGGATACGTGCTGGGTGCGGGTGGCGCAGAACTGGGCAGGCTCCACCTGGGGCGGCCAGATCATACCGCGCATCGGGATGGAGGTGATGGTCGCGTTTGTCGATGGTGACCCGGACCGGCCCTTAGTAACGGGCGTGGTGCCAAATGCGCGGCAAACGGTGCCATACGAGTTACCAGCAAGCAAAACAAAGAGCACGTTCAGAACTCAAACGCACAAGGGGCAAGGGTTCAATGAGCTAACCTTCGAGGACGAGAATAATAAGGAAGAAATATATATGCATGCTCAGAAAGACATGAACATGCATGTGCTTAACGATCGTTCAAAACGTGTTGAAAACGATCAACACGAATTTGTCGGTCGCGATAAGACGATGCAAGTTGGCGGCAACCATGAAGAGGTAGTCGCTGGCAACGTCTCAATCTCGGTTGGACGTAACAAACTGAGCGAACATCTTCTTTCGAAAACAACTAATTTGTTTAAAAGTCTAGGTGGTTTATTAGAAAAGTCACATATCCCAGATCCTCTGAATCTTGCAAAGGGTAATTTTCAGCTTTTTATTGAGAAAAACAAGTCGGAGATCGTACATCTTGGTTCGTCAGAAGTCGTAGGTGTCGCGAAATCTACGATTGTTGGTAACGTTCAGCAAACAACGGTCGGCCGTCAAAAAAGCTTGATCGTACGAGGTCGTTATGACGAAGACATTGGCAAGGTTCGCAAAATGCGCGTTGGAGAAGAACTGCTAATCCAAGTGGGTGAACATACTGAGATCCGAATGACAAAAGATGGGAAGGTACTCATAAAGGGAATATCGATTAAGCTGGAAGCCAGCAAAATCGATATGAACTAAAATGCCGACGACTAGTTCTTCTCGCAACTCCAGTCCAACTACGTCTGATCCAGTCGAGGATTGGAGTGTTCTGGACTATATTTACGCCGACGAGGATCCTATCCTTGGTGGACACGGGGCCTTGCCGCCTGTCGAAGTGCGAACCAGAGAGCGTGAAGATGAACTGAAGAGCTTACATGGAAAAGATATAGAGGCGCTAGGCATCCAACCGGCAGATAAGCTGGAGGAAAATTCTTCATCGAATGATCATGCCGCTTGGAGTCCAATTTCTAGTGGCTCGTTCGACATCAATGACGCTTCCGTTTTTCCGACGAGCACTGAGGCTGAAGACATCAAAGCGCTCGCCGACTATGCATCAAAGCTGGACGCCAATGCATTGGAAGGTGGTAAGCAAAAAGACGGAGACGAGAGTCCTTTAACGCTGAAGGCCGAGTCTAAAGGCGAGCGGAAATATGAAGGCCATCTGCCCTCTGGCAAGTCAACCACGGAAAATAAAGCCTCCCTAGAGGCAAAAGCAGAATACAAATTATTCGAAAAAAAATGGGCAGTGCACGAGCAGAAAGATACAGAAGGCTTTTATCAGAACCATCTCCGTGTGTTCGGTGCCGAAACGAAAGCAGTGGGTTCGGCTGGCCGGTTTATTGAGGATGGAAAAACCGTCCAAGGAGCAAAAGTTGAGGCTAGCGCCAGCGCAAGCATGCTCGACTGGAAAAATAAGTTCAAAGGAGGGACGGCTCTTCCTCGAGAAATGAACGTCGACGTGACCGCGGTGAAAGCTGAAGCTAAAGCTAGCGGCGAAGCGACATTCAACAGGCAAGAGGGCGAGGCCACTCTTAAGGGTGAACTTGGTGCAGAAGCGATAATCCTAGAAGTAACGGCAGATGGTAAAACTTCAATTGTGCCGGCGCGCTGGGTAGATGCAGCTTGCAACCATACATGGCTTGGGCACTGGAAGTGGTCCCAAGAGCTTTGTCGTGCGGTCGAAGACGACACCTACGATTATGGTATCACGCTTGGTGGAACTGCTGGTGTAAGTACGGGTGCTGCGGCAAAATTTGAGGGCGGTTTAGAGAAGAAAAATGGTACATGGAAGTTTGGTGGGAAAAGTAAGGTGGCTGTTGGAGCGGGTGGAACCATCGGCGGGACTATCGAAGGCGGAAAGATCGGCCGATGATTAGTCAAACCGCCAAAGGATGTTATGCAACTATTTTAATGTTGGCACTGATATTTGGTGTCGGAACGACGAAGGCGACTGAAATGTCTAAGTGGGTTGGAGAAGAGGACGCGTTCAAAGCGACGCCTATATGCGACAAATCTGAGCTTAAAATAGCGATGCCTCCCTACTCCACGCAAAACATCATCTCTGCCGAGGATATGTGCGGGAAGGTCTACATCTTCACCGATAGTGACTCTGATGAGAGGATCGCTTTCGCTGGCGCATTGATTTTTAATCCCGTGATAGAAGCACAGAAATATCCCGCAGCACGGCGCCAGTTGATCGAAATGTTAGCGAAAACAGGCGGAGGGCCAAACCTGCATCTAGAGCTTTCAAGTCTTACATCCAAAAATCTGCAAGGTTTCTTGTTCGAACAAATTGAAATGCGTTCAAATGGTATCAAAGGTCCAGCCGGATCAATGACCTGGGATGTCGGTATCCGTGAGTTTGGTGAACAAACCGCAATCATCTTCAGCGGCGTGACAGATCTCGCAAAACAACAAGACACACTCACAGACGAAGAAAAAAAATCTGCGGTCGAGCTGTTAGATGAACTTTCACGATGGAAGAACGAAAGCCTCAACCATCTCGTAAGCGGAACTAAATATCCCTGAGTGTGCTTCGGCACACAGGAGCCATTTCCGGTCCTTCATATGAAATCACTCAGACCGAAAGGCAGGGAGACCATTGTGAGTGACATTTGGGACGACTTGAGGTTTGGGCTCCGTGAAATTCGAGAAAAAGATAACATTTGAACCAAAGTTCTAGCTCTTGCCAAGATGATCGAGATAGAGAAGGCAACAGAAAACTTGCCAATCAAAGATGGGATCGTTGTTTGCGGTGGCGCTATGGAGGGGTTAGTGCGCGGCGTGTGAACATAGTCCAGGCGGCGAAGCGCAGCATTGATCTTATTACTGCGACAACCAACTTCTGGAGGCTTTAAACTGAAAGGCTGTCCCGCATTGCTGCTTGTCGCAGCCGTCATCCCCTAGTTCGTAGGCCCAACCGTCTTCTCGGTGGCACAACCTAGAAACGTATCCGGAGAGCGAAACGCTAGCTTTCCTCGCTAAACCAGTGGAGCGAAATCATCATGAAGCAAGACATGTCTTCTCATCTTTTTTCTTCACCCCGACCGATCGAGGTCGCATCCCGTGCTGACCAGTTCGGTCTTTATCTGATTTTGGCCGTTTCAGCCTCAGGCGTCCCTACGGTTGCGGGCATCGATCCTTCACAGGTTATGACCGGCAATCCATTCTCTCAGGATGCCGTTGGATGCCTGGCGATCGGCATGGAACTGGCCGCTGGCCCGGTCCTGCTGATCGGTCATGTGCCTTTCGATGCTATCTGCCGGGCCTTCTCGCAGGGCGCAGCGCAGACAGCAAACACAGCGCCTGAAAAACCACTCTCCCTGAAATGTGGCCGTTCGGAGCTGCGGCTCTATCCAGATGGCCGCATTCGTATCCTGGGTGACGATGTGTCTATCGAGGCACTGGGGCGCATGGCTATGAAGGGCGCCGTCGTTGAACTGAACTGAAACCAAAAGGATGGGCTCCATGTGGACGCTTGCTAACCGCACGCCATTTGCCGCATTTTCGGGCTTCGACCGCGACAAGGAAGGCCGCAGCTACTGGCTCGTCTGGGCAAAAGCGACTTTTCGCATGCGCCACCAACGAACCTGCCTGTTCGAACGCAAACAGATCGATCTTTTCCGCGCCCCGGTCTACCGCGCCGAAGTCGGCACCAGTGATTTAGTAGCCGATATTGATATAGGTCTCCCAAAAGTGCGGCCGGATGTCCTCTTTACCGGCCATGCCTACCGCCCGGTTTCGACGGCGAGAGAAGAAGCTTTCGAAGTCTCGGCTTCTATCGGACAGTGGTCCAAGTCTCTGTCCGTCCAGCCCGCCATGATCCGCTCCGACCGGTCGACCGTGCCATTGCAGGATAGCGAAGACGCACCGGTCTTCCTTGGCTTTAGCAATGCTTACGGGGGAACAGATACTGACAGCGAATCAGGGCTTCTACAGGAGTTTGCAGAGAACCCGCTAGGTCTGGGTTACTGGGCGTCCGAAGCCGCCGCAAAAGGGAAGATACTGCCCCGACTTTACGCGCCCGGGGTAAAACCCATCGCGGGATGGAGCGACCGTGCAGATCCCGTTGCCTTCTGCGCCATTCCGAGAGCATGGCCGCAACGGGCGCGATATTCCGGTACATATGACGAGAACTGGATGCGCAGAAAATCGCCGCTTCTTCCCGATGACCTTCAGGACGAATACTGGCAGAGCTCGCCTGAAGACCAGCAACTCACCGAAACTCCGCTTGAGGGCCAGACAATCAAACTCACAAATATGCTTCCGGACCGCGGCGATGTGGCTCTTAGGCATTTCACGACCGAGCTGCCGACGTTGCAGTTCGAGTTGACAACACGTTTCAAGCACCGTTGGCAGGAGACATCCATGACGCTGCAAACTATTCATCTTTTTCCGGATGAAGGTTTGCTGACCTTGGCCTATTGCGGCGCGATGCCCCTGCTAAGTGCTACCAATGACGTGCTTGTCGAGCGGAGTGAATTGGTGTTGCGCGGCCATTCTGGGTTCCGCGTGCGGCCTGAAGATACAGACTGCTTCGACGGCCTGGGCATGGAGGTTTGACGATGCCGAATACTGTTTCCACCAATGGGCTTACCATGTCGCATCAGGGGACGGGGGGATATGAGAAAAACTCAACCCCCGATGTCTGTCTGACTCCATCCGGCCCGGTCCCGGTGCCGTATTCGATCATCTCTTACTCGCGAGACCTTATCCGGGGGACGCGCACAGTGTTTGCCGATGGCGGGCATTCTGTAGCGATCAAGGGATCGGCACACACTCCGGGTTATGGTGACGAGCCAGGCACCGGAAAGGGCGTAATGTCCGGTACAAATATGCACGAATCCACTTGGATCACCTACTCGCCAAATGTCTATGCGGAAGGCAAGAATATCTGTCGTCTGTCGGACAAGCTGTTCATGAACAACAAGAACTGCATTTCTGGCGCAGGTGGCCATTACGAGCCGCCGGCCCACCTGGAAGAGCTGGTTAAAGAGCTTTGTAAGATTTTCTGCCAGGTTCGCGATGAATGGCACGAGTGCAAAAAAAAAGGTGGCAATTGCAAGCGTCCCTCCGCCCTGGCCAAAGAACGAACAGCCGCCGCGCTCGAAAACGCGGACAGCCGCCTGTCGAAAGCCATTTCAAGGAAATTTCCCGGCGCCGTTGGACATGCCGAAAAGACATTCTTTGGTTCGGCAGACAAGATTTTCGACGGGGCTAGAAAAATCTACGATCAGTCTGCCATGAAGGGCGCCATCAAGCGGCAGATCGACAAGCTGGTGAAAAAGAAAATCGTTGAGAAGGGTGTCAAGATGGCCGGCAAGGCCTGGATGAAGCTTGTGCCTGGTCTCAATGTCCTCTCCACGATCGTGGATGCCGCAGACCTCGCCTACACCGGCTATGAAATCTATGACATGATCCAGCAGTCGCAAACGGTCATGGACAAGGCCATCAAAGTCGTGCCTGACGTGGGTATTCAGGGCAAGGACGGCGATCTAATCGATGTGTATGACTACAAATTTGACGATCCTGACACAGGTTATCAGGATGAGTGGCAAAGGAAGCAGGAGCAAGAGGAAGCCTATCGCCGTGCTTCGGGCAAGTCACCCAAAAAAATCGACAATGACACCTGCCGGTGCGACAAAAAGGGCGGCCTAGTTGTGCCTTCTAGCTAGAAAACGTATTTGGAGTCCTTAATGCCTGATTTCATTCTCTATGAAGGAGACCCGATTGCCGTGCCGGCTTTTCGCATCATCGCGATCATCGATGGTGATATACATGGCGAGCGCAATCGACAGATCCTGACTTCGATCTATGCCAAGTTCGAGGCGCTTTTTGGTGAAAGCGCCAATGTCACGTCTTACAATTTCCCGGGATATACAGGCAAGATTCGCTGGACAAACCCCAAGATCATTGAAGACGGACGTTCGTTTTTCCAAAATGAAAGCACGAAATACGGCCAGGGAATCAGACGCTACGGCTACGCTCTGGATAGTTTCAAGGAGCCAGCACTCCCTTTTTTTGGTATCGAGCAGCGCAGCTATTTCAACTTTCTTGAGATCGCTATCCCTGAAGACGATAGCTCGGCGATGGATTTTGCAAATTTTGTGACAGAGCAGCTCATGGAGGCGCCGGTGATCAGCGGCGTCATGGGAATGGGCTTTTTCCTGCCCCCTTATAAAAGCAGCTTACAGTTCATGATGGGCGGCACGACAGCTCGGCATAGAGCTGTGATCGACGTCACGCCGGATATGCTAATGGACGGCGTTCGTAAGGAAGGCTCAGCCTATCGCTGGCAGCCAGGCGAGCAACCGGGAATTGGCGATATCGGCTGGCGGACGTTTGTGGGCGCCGAGTTCTGGGATCGTCTGCCCGATCCAACTGAATTAGATGAAACGCCGAATGTAGAAATAGAAAAATCCGATAGCGTTCTTTGCATAACCGCTGGCGAAGGTCCGATTTGGGGTGACGTCAACAAGGGTGAAGATATCAGTGCCTACAAGGCCTCTGCACGTTATCTTGCTCCTGTTCGTATGCCCCATGGCGCTTTGGAAGCCTTTGGCTTCGGTGGCAACGGAACGCCAGAACACAAGGACAAGGTCGAAGCTTATCTGAAACGTTTCGATTGATTTTGCTCCACAAAACTAAGGGTATCCATGTCCAGCGTCATCAACGAAGTCATAAAATTACAATCGGCTTCCCTGCCGCTCTATCTCCGGTCTTTCCGGATTGACCTGCATTACTGCGCGGGGATGTTTCCTGACGATGAGCGGCAGGAGACCATTGAAGAGGCTTTTGCAGAGTTGCAGAAAGCCATCCACCTGGGTTTTTTCTGCTGGGATTATTTCTCCACTCGCGAAGCGGCGAAGGTGACGCTGGCGTGGAACACAGATAGTCATATGGCCGTCAATGTTTCAGGCGAAGGCCTGCATTACAACGCGCTGGTAGCCACACTTCGGTTGGTCATCAATCTCCACCACTCCAATCACGCTACATATGAATCGCTAAAAGCATTGCTCGGTGACGATATAGACGCTTTGCCAAAGCCCAATACATTTCGCGAAAATGTGACTTCACTTGTCATATCCGAGATCGATGCCATCGACCAGCGCACCGTGAGTACGCAAGATGTCCTTAGCTACGTCGAAGAGGGAATAATCTTTCCTAGCTACGCGCCGCTGCAAGGAGCTGTGAACGAGGATTTTCAAGACAGTGACGCTATGGAATTGGAACGGGTAATTATCACGTCGCCGACGGATGAAGCATTTCCACCCAAAAACCTCAAGAAGATAGAGGACTATTTTCTCCGCCTGGTAGACAGCGGCGTCTTTACCTCCATAGACAAGCTGGACCGACGACTTCGCGACGACGAAGCGGAGATCTTCGAACGTAAGCGTAGCGAGGCGATGGAACTGCTTTTCCGCGATTACCAGCATCAGAAATATGGCGTGATAGAATTTTTGAATGTGGTGTCCGGCGGTGATATCAACCGCCTAGTCGTACGCAATGACGGTTGATGCCGATGTTGACGCTTCTCGAATGCGGTCTCTCAACTGCCTTTGCTTCTGGTATCGATGCGACGCAAGCCGCAATAGTGGAGGAGAAATCCGTCCTTTTTCGGTACGAAACGTTCATTGGCAGCGACTTTCAACCCCAGCTTTGCGCCTTCAGGGATAACAGCCGAATCGGGGAATTTGCACCTCGCTTGCGTGAGTTGGTGCAGGAGGCGACTGCCGACCTGGTAGCGCGCATTTCCGCGCTTGATGCGATTTCATCATATTTGTACGGCCGAAGAGCAAAGTTGGTCATTGTCCTTCCGGAAATCGATGACGCAAGCGGGCTCGACAGGATTTCGCTTTCATCTCTGGGTCGAGACCTGATTGATGAAATGTGCAGTAGCTTGTCCAATGATATAGGCCTTATCATCTCGGAAACTGTGATCCGGGCTGCTGGCCACGCAGGTGTCGGATCTGCAGTTGCCGACCACCTCATCGAGCCATCGCCTGAGCACGCCGATATAGTTCTGGTTGCGGCAGTGGACAGCTACAATGACCGACAGCGCCTCAACCGGCTCAACGATCAGAAACGCCTCTTCACCAAGCAGAACCAATTCGGCTTCGTTCCGGGTGAGGCAGCCGGCATTCTTCTGTTCAAGAGGCAGACGGCCACGATGTCATCTTTGCAGCTCCTCGGAGCGGGACATATGGTGGAATCCGTCAAGGAAGATCAAGAGGCTGACAGTGTCTTTACCGCCCTCAGCGAAGCTGCGTTTACAGCCACTGAAATGGCCCTAAAGAATAGCAACGAAAGATCAATCAGTGCTTGGATTGCGGACTGGAACAACAGTCGCTACCGTGCCACCGAGTTATCTTTCGCCATTCACCGCCTTAACGCAGCCTGCTTGCAGGAGGGTCTTTCACCTGTTTATCCGGCATTGCAGTTCGGTGATGTTGGTGCTGCCTATGGATGCCTTGCAATCATCTTGGCGCGTTCAGCGCGATCATTTCCGAGTATATTTAGTGTAGATCACGCAGAGGCTTCCGCAGCCCAAGAAAACACCTTTCTGGTGTCAGCGGGCAGTGCAATGAGTGGCTTGCGATCTGCGATGGTCCTATCAACAAGCTGATATTCTCAGTAGAGGTGAGGCTGGATTACAAGATGCGGCTGAAGCCGCAGGAGTTGCGGACATGGTATCCACATCCTGGCAACCGCTGAAGCTCATACCGACGAGACCCTGCCGGGCGTGGCGATCAGGATTCGACTTGCCCATTTGGTTTTGCACCATGAACTGGGTGCGGTCGGTAAGTGCCTTGCGGCGAGCGCGGTCGCCAGTCCGGCAAGAGGTGCCCGAGAGCTCAACGTTTGAGGTTGAGAGCCAGCGATGGAGGAAACATCCGCTGTGACTCCCGTCTCAACAGCAGTGCGCAGCCGGGCGCCGAGGTTTGATATCCACCCGAATAGTGGCCGGGTAACCAACTTGCCAACAAACCCGTTCAAGCGTCTGAACCACATCCTCGCCCTACTGAAGCGGGCATCGACCGCCGGCGAGAAACGCGAGAAGGTATCAACGACCATCAAAACCCTGATCTTGCGACCCGTTGCCAGTTGGTCATGAACGAAGTCCATCGCCCAGACATGGTTGTCGGCGTAGCTCAGGCTCCATTGGCCGACAAAATCCAAACTCGAAATACCCGCACCCATCAAAACGCTCCTCAAATTGGAACGCAATGTCACGAACAGGCGCGTCGCGGGTCAATCCTGCAGGGTATGTTCCCAAAAGGTTCTTCGAGTTGGCTAAAATCGCAGCTTCGGGCCGACTGGGCCGTTTTGCACAGCGATCAGTCACGACCCGTGTGCAACTCGAATTCTGGGATCGAAGACGTACAACGTTGCGAATATCCTAATTGCAAGCCAGACGATTTGCCTATAGATTGGCGGAATGCTTGATCATTCGTCCCAAAAAACTCCATCGATAGATCTGCCCATGGACGCGCTCAGCGAAGTCTTGCGGGACTTTCGCCTGAGCGGGGTGAATTATGGGCGCTGCGAACTGCGGCATCCGTGGAACATCGCCTTTCCTGAACAGCCGCTTTTACGCTTTCACTTTGTGAGCCAGGGGCCTTGCTGGATTTATACCGAGGCTCAAGGCTGGGAAGCGTTGAACGAGGGCGATCTAGTGCTGTTGCCGCAGGGCATTGCGCATCGCCTGGCGAGTGCGCCTGATGTTAAGGGCGATTGTCGCGAATCTTGCCAGATAACGAAATTGGAAAGCAGCGTTTGTGAAGTGGTGCGGGAGGGCACAGGAGCCACCGCCACCCTGTTCTGCGGTTCCATGGCTTTGGGCGAGCATGCACTTCATCCGTTGATTTCCTTGATGCCACCCATCATCCGGGGCTGTGACGTGGCGGGGAATGACCCGCTCATCGGGCCTTTGCTGGCCGCCATGTCTGTCGAGGCATCTCAGCCGCAAATGGGCAGCGCGACGGTTCTTTCGCGGATGGCGGACTTGCTGACGGCCCGGCTTATTCGCTGCTGGGTCAATTGCAGCGGCGCTTCGACCACCGGCTGGCTTGCGGCGATTCGTGACCCGCATATCGGGCGCGTGCTATCAGCCATCCACCGGGAGCCCGGCCAGCACTGGACGCTGGAGAGCCTCGCTGTCGTGGCGGGTCAGTCACGGTCGATCTTTGCCGAGCGGTTCAGCGCGGTTCTGGGCGAAGGTCCGGCGCGTTACCTCGCCCGCCTGCGCATGGAGCTTGCGCGGGAGATGCTGTCTCGCAACGGCATGTCGGTGGCGGAAGTGGCGACCCGGTTGGGATATGAGTCGGAAGCCTCATTCGCGCGGGCGTTCAAGCGCGTGACCCACTCATCACCCGGCATTGTGCGCCGCAGCAATTCCGGACGAATGGACATGAATTTAGGATTTTGAGTTACATATCATCCTGAGGAGTCCGGCTATAGATGTCTGCGATGTAGGAGACACACAGAGATGACGGACACAACTTTACAGCTCGATGAGCCCATCAGCGATATTGAAGTGGCAGAAGACACCGCGTGGACAGCTGCGACCTGGCTTGCCGTGCTTTCCATGGCCGCAACCAGCTTTGCTCTGGTGTCTGCCGAATTTTTGCCAGCCGGACTTTTGACGCCGATGGCACGCGATCTGGGAATCAGTGAGGGCACTGCGGGACAGGTCGTGACGGCCACAGCTTCCGTTGGTGCCATTACGGCATTGTTCAGTAACGTGCTGATCGGCAAGTTGAACCGCAAGACGGTGCTGGTTGCTCTGACTGCGCTTGCCGTCGGCTCCAACATTCTTGCAGCCACGGCCAGCGAATTCTGGTTATTGCTCGTCGGCCGCGCCGGATTGGGCATTGCACTCAGCGGTTTCTGGGCACTTTCGGTTGCCGTCGTCGCAAGGCTGGTTGGCACCAATGCAACCGGGCGCGGCATGGCCATTGTGACCCTTGGCGTCTCGCTGGCCACGATCGCGGCACCCTCCATGGGCGCATTGATCAGCGATTGGCTGGGATGGCGCACGGCCATGGCGATGACGGCCGGGCTTGCGCTGATCGCCATGCTGATGCAGGCCATCAGCCTGCCCACTCTGCCGGCAAGCACCAGCAACAGCTTGACCGACGTGTTCAAGCTGACACGGCGACGCGGCATTCAGCTGGGCATGCTGGCCATTCTCTTGCTGATGACCGGACATTTCGCGGGTTCGATTTATGTACGGCCCTTCCTGGAGCAGGTGACGCTGCTTGATACACAGTCGATCGCTCTTGCCCTGCTCGGCTTCGGCATTGCCTCCGTCATCGGCAATGTCGCTGGCGGACGGATGGCCGATGCGAGTGTGACGATGGCACTTGCGGTGACCGCAGGTCTGATGGCATCTGCGGCGCTCATTCTGGTTCTCGGAGGCGCTTATGCGGCCATTGCCTTCACGCTGGTCGCGCTCTGGGGCTTTGCGTTTGGCATGGCACCGGTCGTGCTTCCGACCAATCTTTCCCGCAGCGCACCGGACGCTCTGGAAGCAACCGGCAGCCTGATGGTGGTCTCATTCCAGGTCGCCATCAGCATTGGTGCCGTTGTCGGCGGGTACGTTGTGGACAACTATGGTGCCGCAGGACCCCTGACCCTGACCGCCCTCCTCGCCGCCACGACGGTTGCACTGGCGCTCATCCAGCCTCGCAATTGAAGGCTTGAACCAAGACAATCAATCCCCATCAGGACGCGTGTGCTGATGGGGATCATGCATAAGCTACCCACCCTCTGAAGCTGAAGGCCTGGTAGAATTGCGCAATTTCGGTGAACCCCGCTTGTCGCAGATGGGCCTCATCTTCTTCTGGTGCATATGGAGAGGCGCTCTTTCATGCCAACTCTTGCCGCATCCCGCCTTTCACTATCGAATTGCGCCATCGCGCCAAAGTCGATGTGTCGGTCAATCCAGAGCGAGCGGTCCGGTTCGTGCTCGGGGATGCTGATATGGGCAAGCACGAAGGGTGATCCCTGATGCAGACGTTGGCGGATACCACGGAGCGTTGCTGCGCGTTCGTCAAATGAGATGTGATGGAAGACCAGAAGGCAGACAGCACCGTCGAAGGGACCATCGGGGGCCGCTGAAATATCGCCAAGGTGAAAACGGATACGATCTGCTGCACGGGCTGCCGTTTCCCTTGCCAGGATGAGCATACTGGTTGAAGGATCGACCCCATCAAACGACCATCCCGGATGGTGCTCAGCCAGCACATTCAGTTCAAGGCCACCACCTGCTCCAACAACAAGCACCCGTCCGTTCGCCGGAACACGTTCTGCCAGAAGCAGCCCCGTCATGCGGTGAAGGTCAGCGAGACCCGGAACGTTACGCCGTGCAGAGCCTGCATACCCCGCCTGATCTCCATCGAATTTACCCATGAGAGGTAAGCGGCAAGCTGAGGCCGTTCAGGCCCTGTAGCTCCACGGCATAAGGGTATGGATTTCGCTGCTAGGCCAGCCATTTGCAAGGCGCTCAAGCGTCT
>NZ_JBNWDZ010000013.1:0-59058 GCF_053521645.1 Agrobacterium sp. CG674
ACGGCGTTAAAGACCAGAAGGTAGCCCAACATCATTAGGATGTTGATCGCCCCCATGCCGAGCGCGACCGGAAAGTGGCTGCGGTTCATAGCAAGTATGGCATAGACGTAGCCGATCGAATACTTCGTGGTCAATTCCTCTCCACCGCAAAGAGCAAGGACCGCGACTTGCTTCAACCGGTCGGATAGTCCGGACGGCAGGATCGACCGACCATTGAAGTCCTCGTTTCCGGAAAAAACTCTCGAACCCATGCATTTAAAGTCCAACGACCTGGATAAGCCAGCGCACTTATCGTCGTTGAGATTTAGCGGTGATAAGTGCGGCAGTGCTCAAGCGCCGCCTGATTCTGGGGCTCTTAAAACCTCGGTGCGCGAGCCATCAAACCAATACGCAGCCACCTGGTGGTCCAAGTTTTCATCCGAGTCCCTTCTTTGCTCGATCGGATTAGTCCTCGACGGCAATCGAGATGCAAGGCTCTTCTCTGACTTTTGACAGTGGTAAAAATGCAGATCAAGATTGTTACTTATCGCTTCTAGCTCGTGCAGCCCTTTGGCAAAGGCTGCGTTCCTACCACTACGAGCAGTAAAAACAGGATTAAGTGCCACGAGCAATCCGGCCTTCGCTCATGTAGAGGTGCCCCATTACCCTCATCCCAGATAAGGCTGTCACCTTCCGCGTCCCGATGGACCGGAACTCTTCAGACACCGGCTCGATCTTGACCGGCGCATCCATTGTCAATTCCCGCAACACACGGCCGGTCATTGTCCGCGGCTGTGGAATGCCGAGCAGCGACAGGATGGTTGGCGCGATGTCGGTGATGGCACTTGGCGTAGTGGAAACCCTTCCTCGCCCCAGTCCTGCCCCGTATCCGGCCAGAACCGCAGACAGTTCGCCCCGATGTAGACCGCCGTGGGTGCCGCCGCCCGGGCGCAGATCATAGTCTCCAGCATCGTAATATACCGAACCCATATCGCCGACCACGTCATCGTCTACCATATTCCCGAGATGGACGAACAGATCGGGCGCACGGGCACCGCCGGCACCGAGCAGCTCCAAAGCCAAGCTTCCCTCGACACGACCGTGGTTGCTCGCAGGCGCTCCCGAGCAGCTGAAGGCTCCACCGAACCATGCCTGCTCCGTCACAAAGCTCGCCACCTCTTGCAACAAGATGGGATCGTCTTTCCTCAGCCAGATGCCGGCGGCACGCCCTGGTCGCACCAGCATGTCGGTAGCCGGGTCTGCAAATGAAGCAGCCGCCTTGAACCCGGCTGCACATAAAGAATCAGCGACGGAAATCAGACCGCCGATCGTGACGTGACCATGGTCGGAGACCACCAAAAGCGCAATGCTGTCGCGTTCGGGCTGCGCCTCGCGCCAAGCCATAAGTGCGCCGACGACTTCATCGCAATGCTGCATCTTCTCGCGCAGCTGATCGGATCCCAGTCCGTAGAGATGCGCCGCGCTATCAACTTCAGTGCACCACAGAATGCTGACTGCCGGTTTGCTGTAAGGCCATACTTCCTGCTCGAAGACCTTCAGAGCGGCCTTCGGGCCATCTGCGGACACGCCCCCTGCTGGAATCCTCAGTGAGCGGTGGACGCGCGCTGCAAACGCATGCGGATGAGCAGTCTGAGGATGGCGGACATTAAACCCGACTTGATCGCGCTTGGCACCTCTCCAGTTCAGGGCGGGCAGCACGCCCGGCCCGCTCGACGCGATGACCGCGAATGGTCTGCCAACGCGGTGGAGCGTTTCCGACAGCGAGATCGCCTCAACCAGCTTTCCTTCAAGCCGCTCATCGGCCGCATACCAATCATGCGTCGTCTCGGTGAATATCTGCTCGGGGAACCCGTCACGTACATAGAACTGATTTCCGGCGATCCCGTTGATCTCAGCGGCAGAGCCTGTTGCTAGGGCGGTTAGCGCACCGCGGGTCTCGCTCGGAAACACCGTCTTATGATGGGTGCTCCACGTGCCGGCCCGCGCCAAGCCGACAAGGTTGGGCATAGTTATGTCATCGACCAGATCCGGTCGCAGTCCGTCGATCCCCATGACCACGACGTGGCGTACCTCATTGGGCATTTTTGTAATCCTTAAAGGTTGCGGGATAGATCACCCGAACGCCAGCCTCGTTGAAGGCTTCGTCGAAAACGGGCGGGGGTGGCTCATCGGTGACGATCGTCCCGATTTCGGAAAGTGGTGCCGAGATGTAGGAGCCGGGCGCTCCGAACTTGCTGTGGTCCGCGACGACAATACAGCGGTGGCTGCGCTGGAAGAGCAAGCGCTTCATGTACTGCAGGTATTTTCCAGACTCAACCAAACCATGCACTGGATGGATGCCATATGCGGCGATGATCACGGTATCGAAAACACATTCAGAAATCGCGTCCAGCACCTGTTGGCCAGTAAGCGCCCCGTCGGCGTAGTCGTATTCTCCACCCGTCAGCGTGACACGATGTTGCACACCGCCATGCAAGGCCTCCGCGATAGCAGGCATGTTGGTCATAACCGACATCGGACTGCCCTCGTTCAGGGCTTTGGCGACGGATAGGGTCGTACTGCCGTGCGTCATGAAGATCCACCCGTCTCGTCCGACCAGCTTTGCCGTCAATTCCCCGATTGAGGCCTTTTGGCTACTCAGGCTGTTGACGCGCATCGATATAGGCGCGGCCCGCGCCGTCGGTATTGCGCCACCATGGACACGGGTGAGAAGCCCGTTCTTTTCCAAGCTCGCGAGATCACGGCGAATGGTCTCCATGGAGACCGAGTACCGCTCGGCCATCGCAGCGATACTGACACCATCTTCTGCTTCCAGAAGGTGTGCAATGGCTTTAATGCGACTTGCTGCCGGTATTCTCGCCACGGGCCCTCCCATTCCCAAACAATCCGAGTGTAAGTATCGCTGGGTGTTCATAGTGTGATGTTTTGTGGATTAATCGAGACTAAGATGCCTGTCAATCCACTACGGCAGCATCGACTTTAAACATGTGTCGCACCGCTGAAATCAATAGGATTTTTGATGCGTTACGCTGTATCCAATGGGTTGGTCTAGCGATTGTTCCGACCGGGCAATGACTTGCACGATATCGGAATATCAATTAAAACCAAATTTAGCCTCGCAATGTCACATTTCCGTTAATAGCCGTGCCTATACCGATTTGCGATCGGCTCCTTGCTCGTGGAGTAACGCGCCGAGTTTCAAGAAAGGAATTTAAATGAACTGGAAGAGACTGGCATATTGTGGAGTAGCGTCCTTGATCGGGCTGCCTTCCATCGCACAAGCGGCAGGCATGGATGAACTCGTCGCGGCGGCAAAGGCCGAAGGTCAGCTTACCGTGATCGCCATGTCCCATGATTGGTGCGGCTACGGCGCGCTGATCCAAGGCTTCAAGGACAAGTACGGCCTCACCGTGAACGAACTCAATCCGAACGCTGGTTCAGGTGAAGAGTTGGCAACGATCAAGGCCAATATGGACAATAAAGGTCCGCAAGCCCCAGATGTTATCGACATTGGCCTCGTCTTTGGCCCCACCGCAAAACAGGATGACCTCCTGCAACCTTACAAAGTGCAGACCTGGGACGAAATTCCAGACGTTGTCAAAGACCCTGACGGCTATTGGTACGGCGACTACTATGGAGTGCTGGCCTTCATCATCAACAAGGACATAGTTACAAAGTCGCCTGGCGACTGGTCCGATCTTCTCGATCCAGCCTATCGGAAAAGCGTATCGATCCCCGCCGATCCCCGCACGGCCAACAATGCGATCCTGAGCATCTACGCTGCCGGTCTGGCAACAGGTGCCCAGCCCGGGGCGGAAGCCGCTAGAGCCGGTCTGGCATTCTATCGTAAGCTGAAGGACGCTGGCAATCTTGTTGCCGGCTTTGGGACGGCGGCGTCGATCGCCAAAGGCGAAACTCCGATCACGACGCGATGGGACTTCAACGGCATCACCTATGACCAGAACTTTAAGGGTAACCCGCCCCTCGACACAATCGTGCCGAAAGGCGTAACAGTCGCCGGCGTCTATGCGCAAGCCATCAGCAAATATGCGCCGCACCCGAACGCCGCCAAACTCTGGATGGAGTATCTGTATTCTGACGAGGGTCAAGGCGGCTTCCTCAAGGGTCTATGCCACCCGATCCGCTTCGACGCGATGCGCAAATCGAACAAAATCACCGATGAGATGATGGCGAAGCTGCCACAAACTGGATCAAACTTGGTCTTCCCGGAGCTGCGGCATCTTGTGGAGGCAAGCGACGTGATCGCTAAGGAATGGACCGCGACCGTTGGTGCAGGAAGCAAGTAACTTGGACCAGACGTCGACTAAGATCACCTCCGGTGCGGGACTTTCCCGCTCCGGAAAGCCGTCAGAGCAACGACGAATACCACGTATACCCCGTCCAGATTGGCCAGCGCTGGTCGGCACGCTGCCTTTCTTGGTGTTTGCGGTGGTTATGATTATCATGCCGACTGTAGCATTGCTCGCCAATGCATTTGTCGATCGGCAGGGCCGTATCACGCTGGCCAACTTCGCAGACCTCGCGACCTCCGAAATCGCAAACGCTTTCCTGACTTCGATCGAGATTTCGGCGGCGACAGCGGTGCTCGGCGCGCTCCTTGGCCTAGGCCTCGCCTTGATCGTGGGCCGCGGTATCGGCAACCGGAAGGCTAGAACGATCATCATGACTTTTTGCGGCGTTGCGTCGAATTTCTCGGGGGTTCCGCTGGCCTTCGCGTTTATCGCCACCTTTGGCAGACTGGGGTTGGTGACTGTAGTGCTGAGACACGTATTTGGCATCAACCTCTACGCGTCCGGCTTTGACCTTGCCAGCTTTTCTGGATTGGTGCTCACTTATCTGTTTTTTCAAGTGCCCATTGCCCTCACTATCATGATGCCCGCCGTCGACAAGCTCCCTCGGGAGTGCAGGGAAGCGGCCGAGATGCTTGGTGCCACAGCTTGGCAGTATTGGCGGCACATCGGCCTGCCGGTGCTGTGGCCAACGCTGCTCGGAACGCTTGCTCTGCTGTTCGCCAACGCCTTTGGTGCCATTGCGACCGCCTACGCATTGACGGGCTACGCGGTGAACATTGTTCCGATCCTGCTCTACGCGCAAATTCGCGGCGACGTGCTGCACAATGAACAGCTGGGGGCCGCCCTCGCGCTTTGCATGGTCTTGGTGGTTGCACTTGCTATCACGGCCTATCTTGTCCTGCGCGCACGTGCGGAAAGGTGGATGCGATGAAGACCGTCCTACGTCTTCTACTTTGGACGGCGATCGCTGTAGCCGGAATCTATTTCGTACTGCCGCTGATCAGCACCGCTGAATTCTCGTTAAGCATCCGGCGAGACGGCTACTCGCTAGACGCCTACCGCTCCGTCTTCTCCGATCCAGAATTCTTTGCGACCTTGGGGTACTCGGCAGTAATCGCCCTATGCACCATCATCTTCGGTGTCGTCCTCGTCGTTCCCATGGCCTACTTCGTCCGTCTACGATTGCCCTGGTTGAAGCCGGTGGTTGAGCTCGTCGTGATGCTCCCACTGGTCGTGCCGCCGATCGTACTTGTCTTCGGCTATCTCAGGCTCTTCTCGTCGTCGTCGGTCCTGCCGTTGACGAGTACGGAGATGGGTTCAAATGTACTTCTCGTTTGCGGTTACATGACTCTGTCGCTGCCCTACTTCTACCGCGCGGTCGATAGCGGGTTGCAAGCGATCGATGCGCGGACGCTGACGGATGCAGCCACGATCTTGGGGGCCAGTCCAATCACCGTGATCCGGCTGGTTATCCTGCCCAATATCCTTGTGTCGGTACTGTCGGGAGCGTTCCTGACCTTTGCCGTCGTCATCAGCGAATTCGTGATGGCCAGCCTCCTTACACGGCCGGCCTTCGGCACATACATCCAAAAAGTCGGTGTCGCACAAGCCTATGAGCCTGCCGCACTCGTCATTTTGTCGTTCGCCATCACATGGGGCGCGATGGGCATGATACAGCTACTGGCACGCTCTGCACCCCATCAGCACGAACGATAGAAAAAGCGTGGTACGATCACTATATAATCAGACCTTCTCGCGACGGATTTCTGGGAAAGGTAAAGCACGAGTGATCCTATCTTAGATAGCCATCTTCCTAGCGACTAAAGAAGGTGTTTCATTTGATACCGCTTGGACCGCGCCCTTCCATCAAGACATCAAGTCTGTTCAGGGCAATATTGCGGTTCAGATCAATCTCGCCGCAGCAGCATCGAGGAACCAATGAACGTTAGCATGGGTGGCAAGTGGACACGCATCCGTCGGCTTTTCCGAAAAGCTTCTGGTTTGGCTTCCCCGGTCGCGGGAAGGACAATCTCACGCGCGTCGACAATATCGGCAATACCCATCGAATTGGCGCGCGTCGGCAAATTCTCAAGCTCGATAAGTGTCCGCAACTTGGCGATGCGTGTTTCTTCGGAAAGTTGAACAACTCAACCCCACTCGTTTGGGCCGATCTCGGTTCATTGAGACCGATGCTTCCATTCGCGCGATCCGCGTCATTGTCTTGAGAAAAGCGCGTAGGACGAACGCACATGCGCCAGCATTACCATGTCCTTGCGCTGCCGACGACTTGCTGGCCGGTCTTTCTAGGTAGAATAGCCGCTCTGACTAAGGCCGAGAACTTTGCAGAGACAGGATGAGGGGAATCGTGTTTTCGCCTGGTCGATGAAGCGGAACTTCATTGACCTCCATCCTTGGCGAAAAAAGTCGCGGCACGCTTCAGTACCTCGCGTTCTTGCCGCAGGAATTCATTTTCCCGCGTAACCGTTTCAACTCGGCGGCCATGTCTTCGGTCGCAGCGGACACTGCCGGAGCATCGATCGCCCGATCAAGGCTACGACCGATCCAGCGCACCAGCGTCGATAGGCCAACCTCGCATTAGGGTTTCAGCGTGCCAGGATGAGTGCCAAAACAAATGCACATGTTTTGTCGTGACAGAACGCAGTCACGTGGCGGAAAGGATCCCTGCGGCTCTCTGTCAAGATTCCCCCCGCCGCTCTCAGAGCGACCATACTAGAAAACCCACCCGATCAAACCCATGCGTGAAGAGCCAGCGAGCATACTTCACGTTCGATTTTTAGGGATACAGGATGGACACCTTTTGCGACGCTGCGACCCAGTAACGCCATTTGCTCCAGGCTGAGTGACTGGAGCGCAAGTCCAAGATCCATGATTTCGATCGGATTTCCATCTCCCGCTGCGAGATTGACGAGGTTTCCGTCGGTCAGCAGAAAGACCCGTCTTCCGCCATCAAGCTGATATTCCTTCACGCCATCGCGGCAGTCCTTCACAGAGATGGCGGCGCTTTCCAGGCTGTCAACCTCGATCTCCGAGGAAAAATGCCCCGCATTGGCCAGAATGCAGCCGTCGCGAATCCTCATGATCGCGTCGAGTGTCAAAGCACCGTCGCGACCAGTCACAGTGACTAAGATCTGCGCCTGGTCGAGGCATTCATCAAGATCGGCAGTCCTGAAACCTTCGAGATGGGCTTCTAGGCGGTGCATGGGATCACGTTCGACGACGATGACATGGGCACCCATGCCGCGAAACCTCTGCGCTACGCCAGAGCCGCAGTAACCATATCCAACAACGACCACTGTTTTGCCATGCAGCATGACATTCGTTGCTCGCATCACGCCATCGACAACCGAACTGCCGACACCATACCGATTTTCGACGATCCTTTTCGCCTGAGTGTCATTGATGACCCAAGTGGCGAAATCGAGGTTCACATTATTTTCTCTGAGGCGGTACGCACCCGTTGTCGTTTCTTCGGTACTGCCTCTGATCGTGGTGCGCAGCGCTTCGAATTCCGGTTCAGTCGCGAGCAAAGTCAGAAGATCCGCGCCGTTGTCAGCGATAATATCCGGTTTCGAGCGGAGGACATCCCGGCAATGTTGGTCATGCGTATCACGACTGTCAGCTTTAGCGCCCAATACTGTAATCGACGGGTGCTTGTTCAATGCTTTGGCGACATCATCTTGCGTCGAGCCAGGGCTACCAGTTATGGTAATTTCTGCGCCACCTGCTGTAAGTGCGTCGAGCCAGACGCCTGTTTTTGCTTCAACATGCAGACATATGCCGATACGAAGACCTTTAAACGGCGTCTCGCGTGCGAAGCGGGCCTTGATGTCCGCAAGGATCGGCATGTGAGAACGCGCCCACTCGATCTTGCGATGTCCGCTCTCATGTTCTTTGGTTGAAGAGATGGTCATGTCGTTCAATATAAAACTCCAATTCATGTTTCATCTGGATCTGGTCAAAGAAACTGCTGCCCCGGGGCAGGTACGGTATGTCGGGCACTGTAACGTTAACCCTGGATCAAGCAAACTGTGAGATCTGGGTGCATGACCAGATCTGCCCGTGATCCTCTTTATCGTCGTCATCGATTCCAGCGGAAGTGATTGCTCATGCCGTTTGGCTGTATTCCCGGTTTCCGCTAAACCTGCGGATTGCCGTAGATCTGCTGGCAGTGCGACGGCTCAAAGTTTTGAAGCCGTGCGTGCGAACGGCGTTCGTAGATCCTGCTACAGGTGTTATGCCATTCCTATTTGGATGCCACTCTGAGGCCGTTTCGCCACCCGCTATGAACGCAGGACAACCCAATTCAAAGGGTTCCTACTTCTCGCCGCTATCGTGATTAGATTCGGTGGATGTCGATCCGTCCTAACCCGTGTGCCACTTGCTGACACATCTTCAACGTCTCGTTTAACGAAGAGAATGCTGGGAACTTGATGGTCAGGCGTTCGTGTCCGTACAGGGAGGCCTAGAGAATCCACGCGAGTCGGGATTGCCTTGCGACGATCCAAACCTTATCACGGCAGGGCTTTTCCAACGCCAATATTTGCTACCTGACCTCAAAAGGCAAAGCTCTTCTCCGGCCATCTCGCTAGTGCCTCCAAGCTTGACCCGCCGCCTAATCTCAGCGCATTTTTCCCATTACAGCCATCCTTCCGCATCTGCTCCGTGCCTGAACGCTGTTCCGCAGCCCAAGTGGCTTGTGCATCCGAGTATTGAGATTTAGCACTCGAACGTATTCCAAAATCATTTGATCGCCATTCGTAGAGTGATGAGTACCGAGGATCGTCGTGGCGGCAGGCGATCTAAAGTGATCGAGATTGAATGAACAAGATTTGCGCCCGTGTACCTAGCAAAAGGGTGAACCAGGCCGAACCAGAGCTAACAGCGGTTGTTCGTAAACAGAGGCTCGGGCTCAGGCGCGCACTAGCTGGGTCTGCCGGAGCGGCAGGGGCAATCAAAAGGGTCACCAGTTGAGCCGCTGGTGTGATGCTGCTGTATGGGAAAGCCTTTTGATCCACTGACGGCGACTGACGATGATACCTCGCAACGCCGTGAGTGCGCATCATCAGGGGAGCGACTGGAAAGTAAGCAAAGGGGCAACTGATGCTAGACATCATCGGCAGACAATACTGTTCGACAAACTCGCTTTGAAATGATTGTGTTCACTCATCGGCTTGCAGAAAACCTGCTTGAAATGAGATGACTCTGTCGCGAGGTGGGAATGAAACGACCAACTATCACGGATGTTGCCAAAGCTGCCGGTGTAAGCGTCGCGACAGTGGACCGCGTCTTGAATGGCAGCCTGCCCGTTCGCGAGGAGACGTCAAAGAAGGTGTTTGCTGCCGCGGAGCGGCTAAGCTTTCATGCAACCAATATAATTCGTCAAAGGATGCTGGCTGACCTGCCGGTATATTCCTTCGGCATTATCCTCAGGAAGGAACGGCAGGAATTCTATCAGTCGTTTGCTTCTGAACTCCAGATGGCGGCATCCACCGTAAAGGACAGCCATATCCAACTCACCATACAGTATTTGAAAACAGGCGAGCCAACGGAGTTGTCGGAGATGATGTTGGGCCTGTCAGGAAAAGTATCAGCCATTGCAGCGACGGGCCCAGACCACCACGACGTTACCGCTGCTGTTTCGGCCTTAAGATCCAAAGGTATTCCCACATTTTCTTTGTTGACGGATCTCGCCCAAGGAGTTCGAGAAGCCTATTTAGGAACAAACAATATGAAAGTCGGCCGCAGTGCCGCATGGATGATATCAAAACTCTCGCCGAACCCCGGCAAAGTTCTACTGTTTCTAGGAGGTCACCGTTTTCATGGGCATTCTCTTAGAGAAATGGGGTTTCGGGCTTACATGCGTGAATTTGCCCCGGATTTTCAAGTGTTGGACGCACTTATCAATCTAGAGACGCGACAACTCACCTACGAGATGATGATGGATACGCTTTCACGTCATCCGGATCTCGTGGGAGTCTATTGTATTGGTGGGGGTATGGAGGGCGTGATCGAAGCGCTAAATCAAAATCCACGCTCCGAACAGATCGCTTGCCTGGTCAATGAACTGACGCCGCAATCACGGCAAGCCTTGCTCGAGCGCAGGATTTCCGGTGTTTTCCAGACTCCGTTGCGCGAACTGTGCGCCGATCTGATTTCTACGATGACCCACACGATCGAAAACGGCATGGCGGAAAGCCCGGGGCAGAGATTTTTTCCCGCTCATTTGTGGGTTCCTGAAAGCCTATGATAGTTTGATAGATAATATCAGGCATTATTGGTCTATTTCTATCATGGCTGAAAGGTAAAGCCGTTACGGAACGGTTGACCATGTCCGCTCTCTCAGACAATTGTGCCTTGCGACGGTGGAGACAGGAGGCCGTCGCCCAGAACTCAATAAGTAATGCATCGCTCTCGTTCCCGATTTTCATCTGGTCCACCGGTTGAGAGGAGGATGAGTGCTGCCTTTCTGAAGAGCCATGGTGACCGTTGGTATTTTTGAGGAGGAACTTAAATTGAAAAAACATCTCATGCTCGTGGCATTTGCAACACTGCTGGCGACATCTGCTTCCGCGCAAACAATCGGCGTCTCCATGGCGCTTTTCGACGATAACTTTCTCACCGTGCTGCGAAATGGCATGACGGATTACGCAAAGACAAAGCAGGGTGTTACCCTTCAGGTCGAAGATGCGCAAAACGATGTTGGCAAACAGCTCAGCCAGGTCCAGAATTTTGTAGCCTCCGGTGTAGACGCAATCGTCGTCAACCCCGTCGACACGGATGGAACCGCTGCGATTTCGCAGGCCGCCGCCGCCGCTGGAATTCCACTGGTCTACGTCAACCGTCAGCCAGCCAACGTCGACCAGCTTCCCGAAAAGCAGGCATTCGTCGCTTCCGACGAAAAGGAATCTGGAACACTTCAAACCAAGGAAGTCTGCCGCATTCTCAAGGAAGCCGGCAAGAAAGAAGCCAAAGCCGTCGTGATGATGGGTGAACTGTCCAACCAGGCAGCGCGCATGAGAACCCAGGACATCAAGGACGTGATTGCGACGCCGGATTGCAACTTCATCAAGATCGTCGAAGAACAGACAGCTAACTGGTCGCGCACCCAAGGTGCCGATCTTATGACCAACTGGCTATCCGCTGGCGTTCAGTTCGATGCGGTCATCGCCAACAACGACGAGATGGCAATTGGCGCTATCCAGTCGCTGAAAGCAGCGGGCAAGGATATGAAGTCCGTCGTCGTGGCAGGCATTGACGCGACACAGGATGCCCTCGCTTCCGTGGCTGCAGGCGATCTTGATGTGACCGTCTTCCAGAACGCTGCCGGGCAGGGCAAGGGCGCAGTGGATGCTGCGCTTAAGCTTGCAGGCGGCGAGACGATCGAGAAGAAGGGCTATGTGCCTTTTGAACTCGTCACTCCGGCAAACCTTAAGACCTACCAGGCCAAGAACTAAAATAACTCTGCGTAACGGAGGGAAGGCTGTGCCTTCTCTTCCTTGCCAGAGCGACGGAGGATAAGCCATGGTCAGTCCCACAACAGCGGCGGCTATCAAGCAAGTGCTCGATGCCACCGAAGCCGACGGTCTGCTTTCGATCGAAGGAATTCGCAAAGAGTTTCCAGGCGTAGTTGCACTCGATAACGTCAAGCTGCGTGTTAGACCCGGAACGGTGCATGCACTCATGGGCGAAAACGGTGCGGGCAAATCGACGCTCATGAAAATCATTGCTGGAATATACCAGCCTGACGCAGGTGAAATCCGCATTCGAGGCGTCCCGACAGTGTTGCAATCGCCTCTCGATGCGCTCGAGCAGGGGATCGCGATGATCCACCAGGAACTTCAGTTGATGAACTGGATGACCGTGGCGGAAAACATCTGGATAAGGCGAGAGCCCAAAAACCGCTTCGGTCTCATTGACCATTCAAAAATGGTAAAGATGACGGAGGAGCTTTTCGCTCGCCTGAACATCTCGCTCGATCCGCGTTCGCAAGTGTCGGAGTTGACGGTGGCTCAAAAGCAGATGGTCGAGATTGCTCGCGCCGTCAGCTACGAGTCGTCTGTCCTCATCATGGATGAACCGACCTCGGCTTTGACCGATCGGGAAGTACAGCATCTCTTTTCCATCATCCGCAGCTTGCGCGAGCGCGGTATTGGTATCGTTTACATCACACACAAAATGAATGAACTCTTCGAGATTGCCGATGAGTTTACGGTTTTCCGCGATGGCAAATACGTCGGCACACATTTTTCGAAGGATGTTAACCGCGACGATATCATTCGCATGATGGTTGGCCGAGACATTACCGATATGTTCCCCAAGATCGATTGCCCTATTGGCGATGTGATCCTTGAAGTGAAGAACCTCACGATCCCTGGCGTTTTCCACGATATTTCCTTCACGCTGAGGCGAGGCGAAATACTGGGTCTGGCGGGCTTGGTGGGTTCCAAGCGATCGAACGTCGCCGAAGCCATTTTTGGTGTCACGCCTGCAAAAACGGGTGAAATCCTGATTGAAGGCAAGCCGGTCAGCATCGGCAGTCCTAGCGCTGCGATGGCACAGGGACTTGCTTTCCTGACAGAGGATCGCAAGGAAACGGGTTGTTTTCTTATCCTGAATTGCCTTGAAAACATCCAGTCCGCTTTGATAACGCGTTCCCATGTGAAGGCGGGATTCGTCGACCAGTCGACGGTCACCAAGTTAGCCGAGGATATGGCGGCAACGCTTCGAGTAAAAACCCCAAACCTCTATGAGGCGGTCGAGAACCTTTCAGGCGGCAACCAGCAGAAGTTGCTGATTGCACGATGGCTGCTGACCAAGCCGCGCATCCTCATTCTCGACGAGCCGACCCGCGGCATCGATGTGGGAGCGAAAGCGGAAATACATCGACTGATCACCGGTTTGGCGGCTGAGGGGGTCGCCGTGCTTATGATCTCGTCGGAACTTCCGGAGGTCTTGGGAATGAGTGACCGGATAGTCGTCATGCATGAAGGTCGGGTTGCTGGTGTTCTCGATCGCGCCGAAGCAACTCAAGTCAAGATAATGGACCTAGCTGCGCGCTAATCGTGCACCGTGGGAGGAATATTGCATTATGAATACGACGACACAGATCAGTACCCAAGACGCGCCAGCACGGCGTCGCTTACCGTCCGAGTTGACAATCCTTCTTGTCCTTGTCGGCATCTCGTTGACGTTCGAACTTCTTGGCTGGATCCTGCAGGGACAGAGTTTTCTAGGGAACACGCAGCGTCTGTCGATTATGATTTTGCAGGTCTCGGTTATCGGGATCATTGCAATCGGGGTAACGCAAGTCATCATTTCAGACGGCATTGATCTAAGCTCCGGTTCCATCGTCGGCGCAACAGCGATGATCTCCATGAGTTTGGCGCAGGTCGGTACTTATGAAAGAGCGCTTTATCCAGGCCTGACCGACCTCCCGGTCGTCGTGCCGGTTGCTGCCGGTTTGCTTGTCGGCCTCATTTGCGGTGCGATCAATGGCCTGCTGATCGCCTATACCAAAATTCCTGCGTTTATTGCGACACTGGGCATGATGGTTACGGCGCGGGGCTTTGCCAAGTGGTACACCAAGGGCCAGCCCATCAGCTTTCCGACCGATGGCTTTGCGGCGATCGGCAAGGGTCTCGCGCCCGTGCTGATTTTTCTGGCAGTGGCAGCGGTCATGCACGTTGTCTTGCGCTACACGCGGTATGGTAAATTTACCTATGCGATCGGAGCCAATTCGCACGCCGCGCGCGTGTCCGGTATTAACGTCGAGCGTCATACGGTGAAAGTCTATGCTGTCGCTGGTCTGTTATCCGGTCTGGCCGGGATCGTCGTGGCTTCACGCGGTCTTACTGCCCAGGCAGGCATGGGCATCAGCTACGAACTCGATGCAATCGCAATGGCCGTCATCGGGGGTGTGTCGCTGTCGGGCGGACGGGGATCGGTCGTGGGAACATTGATCGGGATGGTCATCTTCGGTGTCATCATCTCCGGTTTTACATTCCTGCGCCTCGATGCCTACTACCAGGAAATGCTCAAGGGCGTGATCATTGTCGCAGCCGTCGTGGCTGACATGTACAGGCAACGCAAGCGGGTGAAATCCTGAATCTGTAACTTGCACCAATCCCACGTTGCTGTGATGCCGCGTGGGAATCGAAGACCAGATATGTGAGTAAATTCAATGAAAAAGCTTTTCATGACGGCAACGCTTTGCCTGATCGGTCTGCCTGCCATGGCCGAGACCCGTATCGCGGTTAGCATGACGTCGTTCGACAACCCGTTCCTCACGATCCTGTTGAACGGCATCCGCTCTGGAGCGGAGCACGCCGGAAGCATCGATCTGGTTGCGGAAGATGCGCAGTTGGACCCTGCAAAACAGCTAAGCCAAGTGCAGAACTTCATAGCGAACGGCGTCGACGCGATCATTGTCAATGCCGTTGACGGTGACTCGACGGCGGCGATTACGCGGGCGGCGGCTGACGCCAAGATCCCACTCGTTTATGTGAACCACCCGCCGGCCGAACTTGATTCCGGTTTGCCCGCAGGATCTGCCTTTGTTGGCTCCAACGAGACGGATTCCGGCACCATGCAGGCACAGGCCGCCTGTAAGTTGATGGGCGGCAAGGGCCGGGCCGTTATCCTGATGGGACCACTCGAAAATCATGCGGCTCTGGTTCGTACCAAGGATGTAGAAAACGTTTTTGCCGCTCCCGACTGCAAGATTGAAGTCGCCGAAAAGCAGACCGCCAACTGGAACAGAACACAGGCGCAAGATCTGGTTTCTTCCTGGCTCACGGCTGGCGTGAAGTTCGACGCGGTGATTGCCAACAATGACGAGATGGCCATTGGCGCGGTTCAGGCCTTGAAGACTGCAGGCGTCGATATGAAGGACGTCGTCATAGCCGGTATCGATGCGACGCCAGATGGCCTGGCGGCGATGAAGGCAGGCGATATCGACATTACCGTCTACCAGAATGCCACGAAACAGGGCGAGGTTGCAGTACAGGCTGCCGCCAAAATGGCGTCCGGAGAAAATGTCGAGAAGACGCTCTGGGTGCCATTCGAACTCGTCACGCCCGACAACATGTCGACCTACAAGTAATGCGGCAGGGTTCAGACCTATCTAGGGGAGTTTGCAATGAAACATACACTTGACCCACACATGTTCCGGCACCTGTCGCTTGAAGACACCTGCCGGAAGGTCGCAGATCTTGGATATGATTACGTCGAGCTGTCACCGCGTCCCGACTTTCTGTCCTGGTGGACGAGACCAAAGGTCTATCCGTCGCGCATTGCCTCCTTCAAAAAGGCTTTAAAAGACCATGGCGTCGGTCTCGCAACGCTCCAGCCGATGTACCGTTGGGCCAGCCCCTATCAGGATGAATGGGACAACGCGATAGACAACTGGAAGCGTGTCATCGAAATCGCAGTCGAGATGGATTGCCCGATGCTTGTTTCGGAGTTCGGACGCGGTGGCTCGCCGGAACGAAGCTTGAACGACCGTTCTGGTCTGCATCGCCCCGAGACCTGCGAAGCACAGTTCTTCCGCGCCATGGACATCCTCGTTCCCCTTCTCGAAAAGGAGGGGCTGATCCTTTCGCTCGAGGCACATCCTGAGGACTGGATAGAACAGATCGCGCCTGCCATCGATATCATCAAGACGATCGATTCGCCGTCCGTGAAAGCGTCGTTCATCGCGCCACATACGTTCTTCTACGGGCCAGACATGGTCGCCAATCTGCGCGCCACCGAAGGTCATCTGGTGCATGTGAGGTTGGCTGACACTTACGACCATAACAAGTCGTCTGAGCTCCGCTACATCGTCAATCCGCCAGGCTCGAAGGTACGTGTCCATCAGCACACCGATTTTGGCCAGGGTGAGATCGACTTCGACACACTGTTCGCGACCCTCGCGGACATGAAATTCGACGGCGTTCTCTCAAACTGCGTTTTCGCATGGGAAGACCGCGTCGATGAAAGTGCGCGCTTTATGCTTGGTGAAACTCGGCGCTACGTCGCCAAATATTGGAATGAGGCTTGAAATGACTGTCAGAATCGGTGTCATCGGCACGGGTGCCATCGGGCGCGACCACGCTCGCCGCATCAATAACGTCCTTAGCGGCGCAAACATCGTTGCTCTCAGCGACGTCAACAAAGCCTCGGCCGAGGCGGTCAAGAACGACGTAGCCCCAGACGCAACGGTCTTCGAAACAGGGGAGGCTCTCATTGCTTCGCCTGATGTCGATGCGGTTCTCGTCACCTCGTGGGGCGCGACGCACGAACAATATGTTCTTGCCGCGATTGAAGCTGGCAAGCCATGCTTTTGCGAAAAGCCCTTAGCGACGACCGCCGAAGGTGCAAAACGTATCGTCGATGCGGAAGTGGCTCATGGAAAACGGCTTGTGCAGGTTGGCTTCATGCGCCGCTATGATGCGGGATATGTTGCCCTCAAGCACGCAGTCGACACCCAGATCGGTGCACCGATCATGGTTCACGCTGCGCACCGTAATCCCGCCGTGCCGGAGCAATACGTCACGCCGATGGCCATCCATGACACGATGATCCACGAAATCGACGTGCTGCGCTGGTTGCTTGATGATGACTACGTCTCGGCAAGAGTGCTTTTTCCGCGCTCTTCCGCGCGTAGCCACGCCAAACTGCGCGACCCGCAGATTGTGATCCTGGAAACCGCCAAGGGAACGATCATCGACGTCGAGATTTTCGTGAACTGCCATTATGGCTATGACATCCAATGCCAAGTCGTCGGCGAAGACGGTATCGCGAACCTTCCCGATCCTATGGCGATCCCGCTGCGTCTCGGTGCCAAAAAGCAGAGCGAAATCCTGACAGACTGGAAAGACCGTTTCATCGCCAGCTATGACGTGGAACTGCAGGATTTCATCAAGGCTGCTGCAAAGGGTACGGCGTCCGGACCAAACTCCTGGGACGGTTATGTCGCGGCCATCACATCCGATGCCTGCGTAACGGCACAGGAGTCCGAAGGCGCGGCGATTGCCATCAACCTTCCCACTCGTCCAGCTCTTTATAACTGAGGTCCGTCATGCGTTTCGCCATCAACCACATCACAGCGCCAAAGCTTTCGCTTGTGGACTTCTTCGCGGCAGCCCGTAATCTCGGGCTGACCGAGGTCGAGATCCGCAACGATCTTCCCGATATCGTCAACACAATACCGGCTGCCGAAGTCAAGGCTGCGGCGCAGAAGGCGGGGGTGGACATCATTTCCATCAATGCTCTCTACCCCTTCAACGTCTGGTCCGGCGAACTGCCGAACAAGGCGATCGCCCTTGCGGACTACGCAGCTGCGAGCGGTGCAAAAGCGTTGGTCATGTGCCCGTTGAACGATGGCACCAAGGTCTCGTTCGATGATCTCGTTGCCGCGCTAAAGGCCATGAAGCCCATACTTCAAGAGCGCGGTCTGATCGGTCTCGTGGAGCCTCTCGGCTTTCCGATCTCCTCGCTTCGGACCAAGAAGGAAGCGCTGCGTGCTATTGATGCAGCCGAAGGCGGCGATGTCTACAAGTTGATGCACGATACGTTTCACCATCATCTTTCGGGTGAAACCGAGTTTTTCCCCGACCGTACTGGTCTGGTCCATATTTCGGGTGTCGTGGACTCGGATGTCTACGTCAACGATATGCTCGATGCGCATCGCGTCCTTGTAGATTCGAAAGACCGATTGGAAAATATCGCTCAGATCAAGGCGATGAACGCCGGTGGTTACCAAGGCCCCTACAGCTTCGAGCCGTTTGCCGATGAGGTCCACGACCTTTCCGATCCTGAAGTGTCCGTTCGCGAAAGCATGGACTACGTGTCGTCCAAGCTTTGACATAACAACCCGTGCCTGCGCGAGACGTGCAGGCACGGAAAGGCTCATGAACTGCCGCGTTGCCGGAGAATAATATGAACAAGTCACTGGATGTCATCACGATCGGACGATCCTCCGTCGATCTTTACGGGGCTCAAATCGGCGGCCGTTTGGAGGACATGGGATCTTTCAACAAATATATTGGCGGATCTCCCACCAATATCGCCGCAGGCACCGCCCGCCTTGGTCTGCGTTCTGCTCTGATTACACGCGTCGGCGACGAGCATATGGGGCGCTTTATCCGCGAGGAACTCGCGCGCGAAGGCGTCGATGTGACGGGTGTAAAGACCGACCCTGAGCGCCTGACGGCGCTTGTCCTGCTTGGTATTCGTGACGAAGAGAAATTCCCTCTCATTTTCTACCGCGAAAATTGTGCCGATATGGCGCTTTGCGAAGACGATATTGACGAGACGCTGATAGCCCGTTCGCGGTCGGTTGTCGCGACCGGCACACATCTCAGCCACCCGAGCACCGAAAAGGCTGTGCGGAAGGCTCTGGAGTTGGCGGGCAAGCACGGCGCACGGACCGCGCTCGATATCGACTATCGACCGAACCTCTGGGGTCTGGCGGGCCACGGCGATGGCGAAAGCCGTTTTGTTGAAAGCGGCTCGGTCACGGCCAAGCTACAGGCGACGCTTCACCTGTTTGACCTCATTGTTGGCACCGAAGAAGAGTTTCACATCGCAGGCGGCTCGACAGACACGATCGAGGCGCTGCGCGCAGTGCGCAATGTTTCGAAGGCAACGCTCGTTTGCAAACGCGGTGCTGACGGAGCCGTCGCATTTCGTGGCGCTATTCCCGATACGCTCGACGACGGCGAAAGCGGTCCGGGTTATCCCATCGAAGTTTTCAACGTGCTGGGCGCGGGCGACGGTTTCATGTCCGGCCTTATCAAGGGCTGGCTGGAGAACGCGCCATGGCCACGGGCGCTGCAATACGCCAATGCTTGCGGCGCATTTGCGGTCAGCCGCCATGGCTGCACGCCAGCCTATCCCTCGCTGGAGGAACTCGACTTCTTCCTGAAGCGCGGCGTCAAAAACAAGGCGCTGCGTCACGATGCAGAACTAGAGCAGATCCACTGGGCAACGAACCGTCATAATGACTGGTCGACGATGCGGGTCTTCGCATTCGATCACCGTGTCCAACTGGAAGTCATGGAGGGTGCCACACCGCAGAAGATCGGCCGTTTCAAGGAACTGTGCCTTCAGGCTGCGCTCAAGGTTCAGGACGGACAGCCCGGCTACGGCATTTTGTGCGACAACCGGCTGGGACGCCGTGCTTTGCATGCAGCATCTGGCACCGGCCTGTGGATCGGTCGGCCCGTCGAATGGCCAGGCTCCCGTCCGCTGACGCTTGAGCCCGAAATTGGTCCTGACTTTGGGGGATTGGATGAATGGCCGCTGGAAAATGTCGTCAAGGTTCTGTGCTTCTGCCATCCTGACGATACGCCTGAAATGTTTGACGCCCATGAGGAAACAATCAAGAGGCTGTTTGCTGCTGCAAGGCGCAACCGTCTGGAGTTCCTGCTGGAAATCATCCCGTCGAAGGTTGGCGCTGTTGATGACGACACCAACGCCACGCTGATCCGTTGGTTCTATGACATCGGCATCTACCCGGATTGGTGGAAGCTGGAACCGATGGCAAGCAAAGCGGCATGGGAGAATGCATGCAACGCAATCACTGACAATGATCCCAACACACGAGGTATCGTCGTTCTGGGGCTAGAGGCACCAGAAGCCGATCTCGCTGCCAGTTTCAGGGTCGCTGCTGGTTTTCCCCTTGTGAAGGGTTTTGCCGTGGGGCGCACTATCTTCGCTCAGGCCGCCCGCGACTGGCTGGCCGGAACGATGTCCGACGAAGAGGCAATCAAAGACATGCAGGGCCGTTACCAGCGGCTGTGCACCGTATGGCAAGAAGCGCGCATAGCGAGCCAAGACAATGACGCGGCGTTGCTGTCGCAGGGAAGGGTATGATATGACGGAGACCACTCGCCTCACCGCCGCGCAAGCCATGTTCCGCTGGCTTTCCGTGCAGATGACCGAAGATGGAGAGCGTTTCATCGAGGGTGTATGGGCCATTTTCGGCCATGGCAACGTTGCCGGCATCGGAGAAGCGCTGCATGGCATTGGTGATGCCCTGCCGACCTGGCGCGGACAAAACGAACAGACGATGGCGCACGCGGCAATCGCCTATGCCAAGACAAAACGCCGCCAGAAAACGATGGCGGTAACGTCGTCCATCGGACCCGGCTCGACCAACCTATTGACCGCCGCAGCTTTGGCCCATGTCAATCGCTTGCCGGTTCTCTTCATTCCCGGAGACGTCTTCGCCAATCGCAGGCCGGATCCGGTTCTTCAGCAGATCGAGGATTTCGACGATGGCACCATAAGCGTGACAGACTGCTTCAAACCAGTCAGCCGCTATTTTGATCGGATTACGCGCGCCGAACATCTTCTGACTGCGCTGCCTCGGGCCATGCAGGTGATGACGGACCCGGCTAATTGCGGCCCGGTGACGCTCGCTTTTTGCCAAGACGTACAGGCTGAAGCCTATGATTATCCGCAATCTTTCTTCGAACCGAAAGTATGGCGCATTCGCCGACCGGAGCCTGACCCGCGTGAAGTGGATGATGTCGTCGCGGCACTCAAGGCGTCCACCAATCCTGTGATTATTGCAGGCGGCGGCGTTCATTATTCCAGCGCTGAGGACGATCTACTCGCATTTGCGAAAAAGCATAATATTCCCGTCGTGGAAACGCAGGCAGGCAAAGGTGCTATAGACTGGCAGGAAACGCTGAACTTCGGCTCGCCTGGCGTCACCGGTACGGATTGCGGCAACCAGATTGCGGCAAAGGCCGATCTCGTGCTCGGCGTCGGCACGCGTTTTCAGGACTTTACCACCGGCAGTTGGGCGATCTTCGGCAATCCGGCGCGCAAGCTCGTCTCGGTCAACCTTACCGGCTATGACGCCACCAAGCATGGCGCTATTCCGCTGGTTTGCGACGCCAAGGTTGCGTTGTCGCGGATTTCCGCCGGACTTGGTTTGCACCGCTTTGCGGACCCGGACTTCGCGGCACGGGAAGCCTGGTTCAAGGCGACCGATGCTGTCACTGCCGCACCGGGTTCGCTGGCATCCAACTTCCTCCCATCCGATGCTCAGGTAATCGGGGCAGTACAAAGGGTTGCTGGGCCTAACACTGTTGCCATGTGTGCGGCAGGAACCATGCCGGGTGCTTTGCAGATACTCTGGCGGGCTGCCGCTGGCGGATATCATATGGAATATGGCTATTCCTGCATGGGCTACGAAGTCGCAGGTGCCTTTGGCATCAAGCTCGCGGCACCAGAGAAGGAGGTCGTGTGCTTCGTTGGCGACGGATCCTACATGCTGGCGAACTCGGAAATCGCGACAGCCGTGATGATGCGCGTTCCCTTCACCATCGTGCTCACGGACAACCGTGGTTATGGCTGCATCAACCGCCTTCAGCAGGAATGCGGCGGTGCCGAGTTCAACAACATGTACATAGATAGCAACATTGAAACCCAGCCGGACATCGATTTCGTGGCACATGCGGCTTCGATGGGTGCCTATGCGGTCAAGGCGAGCGATATCGGCCAGCTTGAAGCAGAGATCGTGCTGGCACGGGACCGCTCCATCCCATCGGTGATCGTCGTCGATACGGAAGCGGAAACAGGAGCCGGGATCGGTGGCGCCTGGTGGGACGTTGCCGTGCCGGAAGTCGGTGATACCGAAAAACTTAAACTGGCCCGCAAGCACTACGAGGCGAATGCCGCTCGACAGCGCATCAACTGATACCCTTCGACTGCCCGAAAGGATTGACCATGATACTCTACGGAACAAACCCCATTGCCTGGTCCAATGACGACGATCAGACGATCGGCGCGCATCTATCACTCGAGGATTGCCTTTCGGATTGCCGCAAGATCGGCTTCGACGGCATCGAGAAGGGCCACAAGATGCCAAGCGAAGGCACGGCGTTGAAGGCCAAGCTTGGCGAATTTGGCCTGCGTTTTGTCGGAGGTTGGCATTCCACCAACCTTCTCGTGAATGATATCGAGATTGAGAAGGCCGCGTTGCAGACGTTCATCGACATGACGAAGGCTGCTGGCGGCGATCATATCAATGCCTGCGAATGCTCCAACACCGTTCACGGAAGCGAGGGCACGCCCGTCAACGACCGGCCAATCATGACCGAGGAACAGTGGAAGCGCTTTTCGGAAGGCTACGAGGTGCTCTCGAAGTTCGCTTTCGATCAGGGCGTCAAGATGGGCTACCACCATCACATGGGAACGATTATCGAAAGTGCTGCCGACATCGACCGTTTCATGCGTATGGCCGGGCCTTACACCCGCCTTCTGCTGGACACGGGCCACTGCACGTTCGGCGGCGCAGATCCTGAAAGTGTCGCTGCGAAATACATGGACCGCGTGACGCATATCCATGCCAAGAACATCCGGCCAGAAATCATGAAACGTGTTCGCGCGGAGAATTTGTCGTTCCTCGACGGCGTGCGTCTGGGCGTATTCACCGTCCCTGGAGACCCTGAAGGCTGCGTGGATTTTGCGCCGGTACTCAAGATTGCGGCCGAGCATCGCTATTCCGGTTGGCTTGTGATCGAGGCCGAGCAGGACAGTGCAGTGCGCGAACCGTTCTTCTATCAAAATATGGGCCTGAAAGCGCTGAAGTCTGGGGCGCGCGATGCCGGGCTTGACACAGCAACCGCCAAAACAACCGCATAGGAACTCGTCATGAGCATTCTCAAACGCAGTCCCTTCGGCACGCACGGCAAGGTTCACGAGATTACGCCGCAATCCGCTGGCTGGCGTTATGTCGGCTTCAGCCTTTATCGGTTGCGTGAAGGCGAGACTATTGCCGAGGCGACGGGGAACTCGGAGGTCATCATCGTCATGGTGGAGGGCAAAGCCCGCTTCAATGCCGCTGGCAAGGACTGGGGCGAACTCGGCGAGCGGATGAATGTCTTCGAGAAAACCCCTCCGCATTGCCTCTATGTTCCCAATGGTGAGCAGTGGGAAGCTTCTGCGACGACCGATTGCACCATCGGTGTCTGCCTCGCTCCAGGTATCAGCGGGCATGAGGCAAGACGTATCGGCCCGGATGGTATTACGCTGACTCCGCGAGGTATCGGTGCCAATCAGCGGTTCATCAATAATATCGCTATGGAGAACGAGGATTATTGCGACAGCCTGTTGGTCACGGAGGTGTTCACACCCGCAGGCAATTGGTCGTCATATCCAAGCCACCGTCACGACGAGGACGATTTCCCCAGGATCACCTATCTGGAGGAAACCTATTATCACCGGATCAACCCCGAGCAGGGTTTTGGCTTGCAACGGGTCTATACGGATGACGGCTCACTCGACGAGACGATTGCAGTGAAAAACCACGATGTTGTGCTGGTTCCGCGTGGTCATCATCCCTGCGGTGCACCGCACGGGTTCGATCTTTATTACCTCAACGTCATGGCAGGTCCCTTGCGCAAATGGCGTTTCGTGGCGGATCCAGCCGTCCAGTGGATCATGGACCGCGATGCTCGCTAAATGAAAGACCAGGGTAACAATATGGCCGTCCTGGCTCAAATGGGAGACTATCTATGCCGCTGATCAAAGTAAATCTGAGAAAAGGTCGTTCGAAGGCCGAGCTGAGAGCTTTGCTCGACAAGATACACGATGTCATGGTGGCTGCTTTCAATGTTCCAGAGCGTGATCGATATCAGATCGTCTATGAACATAAGTCTTCACACATGCATGCGCTGGACACGGGTCTCGGTTTCGAGCGAACGGATAAATTTGTGCTCATCGAGGTCGTCTCGCGCCCCAGGAAGCAAAGCGAGAAGTTGGCTTTTTATCGAAACCTTGCGGCGGGTTTGGAGTCGGAGTGTTCAATCGCAGCGTCTGATATCATGGTGTCGTTCGTGGAAAACACGGACGCTGATTGGTCTTTTGGGGGAGGGGTCGCCCAGTTCGTTACGGGTGAGCTTTGAACCGGAGGCTCAACGCGAATGAACGTGCCTGCCGATAAAATGGACCACCAACAGCCAGATCCTCCAGTCGATTTCGACAGCCTGCGCGTGCTGATAAAGGCGAAAAACAGGACGTTTCCCAAACGCCTGTCCCAGGTGGCACGCTATCTGATCGATAATCCGGACGAAACTGCCCTCGGCTCAGTCGGTTCTATAGCCGAAGCTGCGCAAGTGACCCCGTCGACCGTGATGCGGTTTGCGCAGCTTCTAGGCTATGACGGCTTCACTGCGCTGCAGGAAATATTCCGACGAAACATTCGGGCAAAACTCTCTTTAAACCAAGACGCGACAGGCTGGAAATCTCTTGAGAAGGAAAGGTCATCGCCAAGTCACCCGCTAAGTCAGACAATTGACGCCTGCTGCACCGCTCTGTCTGGGCTCACCAACATGGTTACAACGATAGAGATCGACGGCGCTGTCGAAATCCTTTCACGGTCCCGCTGCGTGTTTATCCAGGGATCACGTTCGACCTTTCCGATGACGGTTGCGCTTCAGCAAGCACTGACGCGAAAAGGTATTCGATGCACGTTATCGATGGACCTCACTGGCGGAGATGACGTTCTCGCGCTAGCAACGAATGACGATGCCGTAATCTTCATCTCACGATCCGCTGATGCCGAACATGTGTTTCATGCCTTACCTCTGGCGGCAAAGGGCGTTCCGATCATCGCCATCGTGGATTCCAGTCTCAGCCCATATACGGATGTCGCATCGATCAGCTTCAAGCTTGGTAGGCCGGATGATACGAATTTCCTAATGCCGACACTGGCGATCGCACTCACCGAGGTATTGGTAAAACGGTTGAAGCAGAGGCACGCATGAATGCCGCCTAATTGACAGCATGCCCACGTTCATTCGACTAGCCCTGCTTGTGCAAACGAAATATCGATCGCAGTGCGGATGGAGTCAAGCGTCTCCATCGTGGCAAGCGTCTCCTGTAGCGGCCGACATGTGCTTTCCAATCGTCCTTCGAAAATCGCCCAGGCTACGTCCGCCGCCTCATAGAACAGTCCCTCGAAATGCGCGCCTCTCGGTTCTTCGTAGCGAAGCCGGACTAACCCATTCAGTGACCAGACCTCAAACGCACCGGGCAGGTGGAATTCCGTCTCGAAACGGATCGACCCCTTCGTTCCTACGATGGCGGCATTTGTGGAGGTGAAACCGTAGAGCGTTGTCGACATGGTGCCAAGCGCTCCGCTGGCGTTGGCGAGAACGACAGATAGCTGGCCATTCACGCCAGCAGGATCGGCCTCACCAAGGCCGACAACCTTGTCCGGCACGCCGAGAAGTTTGACCAGCAGCGAAACCGGATAAGTGCCCAGGTCAAGCAACGGTCCACCGGCAAGACTGGCGTCGAAAATTCGGTGATCGCGCGGCAGATATTCGCCATATTCGGTATAGACGGACCGTACTTCACCTATAGTGCCCGCATCCAGAACCTGCCGGAGCACATCGAATTTCGGCAAAAAATAGGTCCACAGCGCTTCCGCGAGAAAGACGCCCTTGCGGCGGGCAGCCGTCACCATGGACTGCGCTTGCGCGAGGTTGAGTGCCATCGGCTTTTCGACAAGCACATGTTTGCCCGCCTCGATGGCGAGCAATGCGTGATCGCAATGCATGTTGTGCGGCGATGCGACATAGATGATGTCGATGTCGTCTGCTGTTACAAGCGCTTCATAGCTATCGTAGACGCCCGAAATATTCCAACGTGCAGCAAAGGCGTGTGCCGATGCGCGGGATCTAGACCCCACGGCAGCGATGTCCTGCCGTGTGTGAGCCTTGACGGATTCCACGAACTTGTCAGCAATCCAGCCTGAACCCAGTATGCCCCACCGCAGGGGCGGAGCTTCCATTACGGGGCGGATTCGCGCGGCGGGCAGGGTTTGGGGAAACGACATCAGTTTTTATCCTTCCATGATGGGCGAATGCCCGTCGCTTAACGGGCGATCGTCTGCCATGTCTTTGTTTCCAGAGACAGTTCCATGGCATCGATGATGCGCTCGTTGGCAAGGCCGAATTCGAAATTTGGAAAGCAGTCTTCGTCGTTGACGATGCCTTCGATCAGATCTCGCACCTCAATCACCTTGACGTCGAAGTAACCAAGGCCACCACCCGCGAAATCGAAGCCGAAGAAAGCGGAGAACTGCGAGACCTGGCTTCCGGCATAGATCGTCTTGAAGCCACGGTCCGGCTTGGGATCGTTGAAGCGCGAGATTTTCAGTTCGTTGAAACGCTCTCCGTCCATCAGGATGGTGCCTTCCGTGCCAGACACCTCCCAGTAAATGCCGAAGACCTTTCCGGCGGCAACGCGTGATGCTTCGATTGTTCCGCCAGCGCCGTTTGCGAAGCGAACAAGCGTCTGTATTTGGTCCTCGTTTTCGACCACCGCACGCGGAGCTTCGCTGCCAGCCTTTGCACCATAACCCGATCCGCCCTGTGGAACGGGCCGTGTTGGGAAAAACGTCTGCGTTTGAGCGATGACGCTTTCAAAATCGCCCATCAAATATTGTGCGACGGAGATCACATGGCTGCCGAGATCGCCAAGAGCGCCGGAGCCTGCGTCCTTGCGTGTGCAACGCCAGGAAAACGGCAGCTCAGGATCGGAGAAGAAGCCCTGGTCGAACCAACCACGGAAGCGCATCGGCGTGCCGATGTCACCCTTGTTGATCAACTGCTTGGCCAGCATAGCGGCAGGCGTCTTGATGTTGTTGAAGGCCACCATGGTCTTAACGCCCTTGCTTCTGGCGGCGGCGGCCATTTCTTCAGCCTCCTCCAGCGTTACCGAAAGGGGCTTTTCGCAATAGACGTGTTTGCCGGCGGCGATTGCTGCCATTGCCATTTCATGGTGCATGGAATTTGGCGAGGTGATGTCGACAACGTCGATTTCCGGGTCTTCGACCAGCTTGCGCCAGTCTCCCGTGCTTCTCTCGAAGCCGAATCGAGCGGCGGCATCAGCGGCCAGCTCTTCCGTCGCATCCGCCAGAAGGCGGAGGCGAGGAACGGCAGGCAGATCGCGATACAGCATACCTGCACGGCGATAGGCATCCGAGTGCGCCTGACCCATGAAGCCGGATCCGATCAGGCCAATATTGAGGGTTTTCTTATTCATGATTTTCATCCTGATGAACGGGGGTATTGGCAAAAGTGTCAAGGACGTGGTTGAAGGCAGCGGTGACGGCGGGGAGTGGCGGGGTAAGTGCCGGATCCTGTTCCGCTTCGACGACCAGCCATCCACGATAGCCGCTTTGCCGAACGAAGGTGGCCAGCGGGGCAAAATCGATGATTCCGTCGCCCGGCACAGTGAACATGCCTTTCCGCACGCCGGCATTGAAACTCAGATCTCCGCTGCGGACTTCGGCCATCACTGGCCCACGCACATCTTTCAGGTGAATATGAGCGATGCGGTCGTCAAACCGTTCAATCAGACGGGTGTAGTCGAACCCTGCGGCAGTGGCGTGGCCAGTGTCGAGAAGAAGTCCGACGGACGCGCCCGATTTGTCAAACAGGGAGGAAATCTCGTCAAATGTTTCGGCCACCATCATCAGGTGATGGTGATAGGCCAGCGCCAGACCATATTCCCCCCTCAGTCGCATACCGAAATCTGTCAGCCGCGCTCCATAGGCAGCAACTTCTTCCTTCGGCATCAAACGTCGCGCGGACATCTGTGCATCCAGAGGAGCACCGGGCGTCATCATGGCCACTTCGCCATAGACCATGACTGTCGAGCCCATGTCGCGCAGCAACTTGGCGTGATCTGCCACGGCTGCCATCTCTGCATCGACACCGTGTTCCGCTAGGCTTCCAGAGTGCCAGCCGGAGGCCAAAGCCAGTCCGCGGTCACTCAGAAGCGGTGCCAATATCTTGGAGTCGCGGGGCAGCTTGCGCCCGAGTTCGACGCCCTGATAACCGACACTTGTTGCATCATCCAGGCAGGTTTCAAGTGATATGTCGGCACCCAAATCTTCCAGCACGTCGTTGGCCCAAGAAAGCGGGCTTACCGCAAGACGAACGCCTTTCGGCAGGTGTGATAGTTTTTCGTTCATGATAATCTCCTGCGGAAAACGCTGCAACTAAGGTCGCCAGTCTGGTCCGATGTGAATGGGCATTTCGGTCTGCATGGAAACAATCGCCGCCTCTGCAATCCTCTGCGCTTCAAGTCCGTCTCGAATGCCGGCAAGAGGTTCGCGCCCCGTCTCGATCATATCAACGAAGGCCACCATCTCATCGCGGTAGGCAGCCGCAAAACGTTCGATGAAATAATTCATCGGTGGCGAGGCGCGAAAGCCGCTGACGTCTGCAATCGTGACGCCACGCTGCGGGCGGTTCTCCACATACAGCACCTCTTTCGAGCAAAGCACCTCTAGCCGCTGATCGTAGCCGAAGGGTGCGCGGCGGCAGTTTATCATCTGCACAAACCGGCCAGATGCAGATGTCAGCGTCACCATGGCCGTATCGATATCTCCGGCATCGCCGATCTCCTTGTCGATCAGGCAATTGCCGACCGCATAAACGGTGACGATCTCCTCGCCGAGAAGATAACGTGCCATGTCGAAATCGTGGATCGCCTGATCACGGAACATGCCGCCGGAATGGCTGATATACGCTACAGCTGGTGGCGATGGATCGCGGGTGTGCATGACGAGATGTTCGAGAGTACCTGCGTCGCCACTCACGACGCGATCACGCACAAAGCGAAAGTCGGGGTCATAGCGGCGCTGGAAAGCAAGAAAGCAGGCCACGCCGGATACCTCTACAGCATTGGTGACCGCCTCCACTGTCGCAAAATTCAGGCTGACAGGCTTTTCGCAAAAGATGGCCTTGCCGGATTTAGCCGCTTTCAGTAGCAGTTCGGCATGTGTATCGGTCGAACTGGCGATGATGACACCGTCGATTGAAGAGTCTGAGAACACCGTGTCTGCCGAAACGCTTTCTGCACCGAGCCGAGCCGCAAGAAGTGCCTGATGCTCACCAGCAATCGGGTCGACAAGATATTTGATCTGCACCGAGCCCAGGCCGCTCGCATTTATCGCGTGCACATGCCCGATACGACCCGCGCCGAAGACAGCGAGATTGATCATTGATAGCCTCCCATTCATTCCCGGTGTTGTTATGGCTTCATCCGGGTTGTGGGCAGACTAGCCTGGTGTTACTGATGGAAAACGTCAATTTTTGAAGAGATATCTTCAAATGGAGATGAACGATGAGCAAGCCTACTGCTCAGGATCTAGCATCTGCAGCAGGCGTGTCGCTGTCGACCGTCGACCGTGTTCTTAACAATCGTGGCGGCGTGAGCGAGGACAGAGAACGCCGTGTGCTCGAGCATGCGCGCAAGCTCAAGATCGACAGGGCGCTGAACCAGCGGGCAGCACGCACCCTTCGCATCGCGGTTCTGCTCCAGCCGAGATCAAACCCTTTTCATGCCTTGGTTCAAGATCATTTTGAGGCAGCAAACCGGAATTTCGCTTTCTATAATCTCCAGTTCCAAGTGCATCACATCAACCCCCTGCGTCCTGCTGTGACGGCACAGTTGATAAACTCCCTATCTTCACGCTGCGATGCTCTTGCCATAATCAGTCCGCAAAATGCGGCAGTCGCGGCGGCGTTGAGGGCATTTGGTCAAGGTGGAAAGCCCGTCGTCACCATGGTAACCGATCTTCGCGATGCTGAAAGATATGCGTATGTCGGACCAGACAACAGGAAAGCGGGCCGTGTCGCGGGCGATTTAATGGGACGTTTGCTCGGCCGGGACGGCGGAGAAATTGTCGTCATCGCGGGTCTGATCAGCATGATAGGCCATGAGGAGCGCGAGATGGGGTTCCGGACCGTTCTGCGTGAGCGCTATCCCCAGTGCAAGGTGACCGAAGTGCTCGAAAGCATGGAGCGCGGAGATGTGGCAGGTGACCTCGTTTTCAACGCGTTGAGAAAAAATCCAGCTATACGAGGCATCTATAATGCGTCTGCGGGCGCTCAAACGGTGGTTAACGCAATGACGAAACTTGGCAAGAACAAAGACGTGATTTTTATCACCCATGAGCTCACGAAAGACCGTCGTCATTTAATGCGAGATGGATTGATTGATGCAATCATCGATCAGGATCCAGAGGCAGAGGTGCGGACTGCGGTAGAAGCGCTTGCCGCCTATTTTGGGAGAGCGGAAAAACGCCATCTTTCCCTTATCACTCCCATTCAGCTACATATGGTTGAGAACTGCTAGACGCATTCCTTCATAGTGGGAACCTAGACTTAGGTTCAGATCAACGCCGCTAAGACTCTCTTCCACATCGCCAAAATGATAATCCGCTCAGCCGATTTTTTTGAAAGCAAGAAAACAGGTAATCGCCAAAGTGCGGTTTTTCGTCGTTGATCAACGTGCGAGAATTCTCCGAATCCCCGTAGACGTTGCTGGAAAGTGGGGCCGTGATGGCTATTTGAACAGCTCTGGATCTATTTAATTGTGACTATAATATATTAATGGGCACTTCGTAGGAATAAAAAGTTTTAAACATAACTTATCGGAATTTTTATTCCGAAATATTATAAAATATCGATTTATTTATTTCTCGAAGTGACTACCGTTCTAAAATTATAAGACGAAATTAACTAAGCATAGCCTAAATTACCTTCGAAAAAAGGGGGCTTACATAAATGCGTTTATCTGTATTTGTTACATCAATCCTATTGTTGGGGACGAGCACTGTTGAGGCAAAGACACTCGGAGTGTCGATCGCCAACGCGAATGACGCTTTTCTTCACAGCCTGCTAGGTGGCATCAAGAATGCCGCCGATAAGATGCCAGACATGAAATTGCATGTCGAAGACGCTGGTGGCGATCCTTCGCGACAAATGGAGCAGATCGGTAAGCTGGCGGCCGACCGCGTCGATGCAATGATCGTAATTCTTTCGGACGGCGACCTTGGAGCAAAGATTTCGCAGATTGGCACCACCGCCAGCATACCCGTTGTCTACGTCAACAACGTTCCGGTCAATTCCGCCGAGCTTCCCGCTCATCAAACCGTGGTCGCCTCAGATGAAGTTGAAAGCGGAACGATGGAAACCCAAGAGGTTTGTCGCCTTCTGGGAGGCAAAGGCAAGGCTGTCGTTTTGATCGGAGAGTATTTCCATCCTGCGGCACGCACACGCACGAAGGACATCGATAGCGTTTTGTCCACCGATGCATGCAAGGGAATTTCTATACTGGAGAGGCAATCGGCGAACTGGTCACGTGACCAGGCTGACAATCTCATGCAGGAATGGCTGACCGCTGGCGTCAAGTTCGATGCTGTCATCGCAAATAACGATGAAATGGCCCTTGGTGCGATCCGGGCCATGAAGCGAAATAACATGCAAATGGATAAGGTTGTGGTTGGTGGCATCGATGCGACGTCGGATGCGCTTGACGCCATGGCTGCGGGCGATCTCGATGTCAGTGTCCTTCAAAATGCCCCTCAACAGGGTTCCAAGGGCGTCGAGGCGGCCATCAAGCTGATGAATGGCGAAACCGTACCTGCTTTTATTAAGGTGCCTTTCGAACTGGTTACTCCGGTCAATCTGAAATCCTACCTGGTTAAAAGCCAGTGATCCGCGCAAACAAAGATATTGGAAGGGACTAAGATGTCTTTCTGGAAAAAATCGGGTATCAGGACGCAAATCACCCTTGGCTTTCTGCCGCTCATCTTGCTCATGAGCGCACTCACCTTCGTGGGCAATGATGGACTGGGACGCTTGTCGAACGTGTTCTCCAGCTTCCGTTACACAGCTGCCCAGAGCCTCGCCATTTTTGACTATAGCGTACAGTTGCAACGCATTCGTCTCGCGGCGGAGGCTTACCGCTCCAATCCGTCCGACTCAATCGCATCACAGCTTCAGGACGCCGTGAAAGCGTTCGCGGTGGACGATCCGCGCATGGCGTCTGATGCTGACCTTCAGTCTGGTTTGAATGTCGTGCGTCGCGATGTCGCAGATTACAACACTGCCTTCGGAAAGCTGGTCGATCTCCAGAAGAAGAAAGACGTTCTTCTTGGCAAGGTCACCGAATTCGGCCCATGGACCATCATCGCGCTGAAAGATATCCAGCGTTCGGCTTGGCGCAAGAACGACACGAACGCGCTTTATAAAACCGGCGAGGTCATCAACCTGATGAACCAAAGTCTGTATTATTCCGAACGATTTGTTCACTCCGGTGATCTCTCGGCATATGACTCGGCTCAGACTACCCTGAATGACGCGCTCAAGGGCGCGGATGCCGTGGTGGCGTCCAGCTCCGACAAGTCTCAGGCGGGGCGTGCCGACGCCGCGCGACGTTTGATGCGCAACTACACCAATCGCCTCGACGAAGTTCGCGATGCCTGGCTTCAGAGCAACGAGATTCGATCAACCCAGCTAGACGTTCTGGGGCCGAAAATTGCGTCAGCGTTTGATGCCCTGCTTGCAAAGGTTACGGGTAATCAGAACAGTCTCGGTGAAACGGCGAAAGCGACGGCAAGCGACACTGCGTCGAAGACATTCATGATATCGGCAGTGCTCATCGTTATCGGTCTGGTGCTGGCGTATATTATCGGCCGCCTCATATCCGCCGCCGTAAGCCGCATGGCCGCAACGATGGAACAACTGGCCCATGGCAACGACAATGTGACGATCGAGGGAACCGAATACCGGCATGAGCTTGGTGCCATGGCGCGTTCATTGCTGGTGTTCCAGGATACTGGACGGGGCAAGGTAGCAGCCGAGCTGGCGGCTGAAAGAACGCGGCTTGCTGCTGAAAACGAGCGATTGGCGCAGGAGCGTGAGAAGGCAGAAGAGGCTGTGCGAATGGCACATGCGTTCGAACAGCTCTCGTTCGGTCTCGATGCCCTCTCGCACGGTGACCTCACAGCGCGCATCGGAACCGTTGACAAACGGTACGAGAAAATACGCGACCATTTCAATACGTCAGTTGGCTCATTGGAAGAAACAATCGGTACGGTCACGACGGCCGTAAGCACGATCCGTTCCGGTCTTGAAGAAATCTCGTCAGCATCCAACGATCTGGCTCGTCGTACGGAGCAACAGGCAGCTTCTCTGGAAGAAACCGTCGCGGCGCTGGGTGACGTATCTCACCGCGTCGACGGAACAGCGGAGGGGGCTGGACTGGCGCAACAAACCGTCGCAGCTGCCCGGAACAACGCGACTAGAGGAGGTGAAATCGTGGCAAGTGCCGTGCAGGCGATGACTGCTATTCAGGACTCCTCCACGAAGATCGGGAACATCATCGGTGTCATCGATGAAATCGCCTTCCAGACCAACCTTCTGGCCTTGAACGCAGGTGTCGAGGCGGCGCGTGCAGGTGAGGCGGGCAAGGGGTTCGCCGTTGTCGCGCAGGAAGTGCGCGAACTCGCGCAACGCTCTGCAAACGCAGCCAAGGAGATCAAAACACTAATCTCCACGTCAAGTGCCCAAGTGCAGACAGGTGTTGATCTCGTCAGCGCCACAGGCTCCTCATTGAGTGACATCGTTGACCAAGTCGTGAAGATGAGCTCAACCATTACCGAAATCGCCGACTCCGCCCGCGAGCAGGCCATGAGCCTTAAAGAGGTGACAGGTGCGGCTGACCAGATGGACAAAGTAACTCAGCAAAACGCTGCGATGGTGGAAGAGACAACAGCCGCCGCGCAAAACTTAACTCAGGAAACGGAGAGCCTCGCTGAGTTGATGCGGCGGTTTCGCACTAGCGCAAAGACTCACACAGGTAAACAGGGCCTAAGATACGCAGCTTAGCTATGGTATTGTGGTGGGTCGGCAGCGCTGCAGGTGCCGACCCATTACAAGTTCCATAGTAAGGGCGAATGTTCGATCCTGCCGGACGGAAAGCAAGCGCTTGGTGACAGGTAAGGCGAGAGTGTATTTGCATTTCGGATGTTCAAATCCTATCAAGGCGTATGTGGAAAACAATGGGCGAAATATCCCCGCATACGGCCTGCGTTGGCTCGCATCCCATCCCGACCAATCAGGTATTGTCGCGTCAAATGTGCGTGCTCCGCTGCACAGTAAATCCGCGGTCGAGTTCCACGACCGCGGACCAAGCGCTTATACTGTAATCTGCCCTTCGTCGTTCCCGTCCCAATAACGGATCGCTTTGGCATGGACCTTGATCATCATGATGCCGTATAGCACGTGAATCGGCGCTTCCCCAGCTGTTCTGTCTCGCTCTGTGGGTCGGATCCGGCTGGGGATGATGACACTCCAAGCGCTATCGGCTAATCGTAACTGAATGGGCTTAACGCGACAACTTCTGTCAGATGTTACGCTCACATCGAAGGCGGCGGTTGCGGAAGCGTCGCTGTTTCTTCCTAGAGCACTGAGATAGCAGGCAGCTGTTCATGCGCCCGCTACGCGTCGGCCGATGTCAAAGGCACGTTGAAGGCCCTCTTCCACACCTGTCCGGTCAACGGGCAGCAGCAGGTCCAGACCGATGACTGGCATGCCACAGTAGCCGAAGATGCCTTGGACAATCTGCGCGGTCAGAGCATCGAAGTAGCCGCTACGCTGATAAGTGTCGTAATCAGCACCGCCGATCGCGACGACCTGTCCTTTCAGGTGCACGAGCAGCCGCTTCATTTCGTTTTCGCCATCATCAATGAAGGCCCAACCCTGGATAAACACGCGGTCGATCCAGCCCTTCATGACGGCCGGCATGGACCACCAGTAGACCGGAAACACGAGCACCAGGACGTCGGCCCGATCGATGCGTCGCTGCTCTTCCTGGATGTCGACCGGCATTTGCCCGCGAACATGGAAGAGATTATTGTCGGGGGCCGTGAACCGCGGGTCAAACCCGCTCGACGCCAGGTTCAGGACCTCGTGCGTGGTGCCGGAAAGACTCTCGAGCCCATCGACCAGCCGAGCGACTGCGGCATGCGTATAGGACGCAGGGTCTGGATGGGCCGTGACGATCAGGATGTGCATATTTGCCCTTATATGGTTGGGGTGGTCAAGGTCGATGCTCTCAAAGCTCTATGAAGGCGCCCTCGGCCCGCAACTCGGTGAGGTACCAGTCGGCGTCCATGAGTAGCTCCGGGAAGTAGAGGCCTGACGGGAACGCTGGCTTTCCCTCTAGGCCCAGAACCATTGAGAGAGCCAGCGCACCGCTCAGTCCCGTGAGCGCTGCCTGACCTTTGCCGAACTCCAGCGTGAGGCGTCTATGGCATGGGCTGCCGCGCAATTCGCCCTCGATTTCGACTATCAGTTCGGTTGCAATGCCCTCTCCCCTGCGCCGGCTGGACGACTCAGCCATCGCCAGGTCGAACCTAACCGACCGGGCCTGCGTCATCGCCTGCAAGCTGACGATGTCGTACGGCGTGAGGGCACTTCCGTTCAGACGTCGGCCGTCTAGGGCCCAGATCTCGCGGGATGCTGCTGTCCCGTTCAGCCAGACGCGGCGCCCGTCGTCAAAGGCCCAGACGCCGGATCCGCCTTCGGAACCGCGCTCCATATCGGCCATCGCGGCGGGACCTGTAGGGTCCTGCTCGTCAACGATCGCTCCAACAGATACAGAGTGCACGGCGTCCATGCTTCTCGTCGCAGCCTGCGTCATGAACACAGCCGGTCCACCGTGCCAATGGCTGGCGAGCACAACGGGGCTGGCATCCGGGCGACGGATGACGTGCGCCATCTCGGCGCCGACCTCGACCAGCCAGTTGCCCATGCTGAGATAGGGGACGCGAAGGTCCTGGGCATGCGAGAGGCCGTTCAGCCCATCGTCCGGAGCCATCATCACGACCCCGCCCAGCTGATCGTCTTTCTCCAATCCAAGACGGGGCCTGTTGATATCAATCTGGACGGCAGCAGCGTTACCGACCTCTTCGGCTAGAGAGTGCGCGCGTGTCGTGTCGCGCGCACCGATAAGGATCGGCACCCTGGGATGGCGCTTGCGAAAAGCCTTGACCGCTTCGCGGCCGATGACGCCGGTCCCCCCGGCAAACAGGATGGGAGCTTCCATAGCAATTTCCTTTTTTTGTTCTATGCGTTTCGCAGGAAGCCGCGCACGTGGCGGGGCGACTGCATCGACGGTAAAGAGAAATTCAAATTCGAATTTCAGCGCGCCGGATAGTGACGTTGCAGCCAGTCTACCGCTAACCGATTGACTTCGTCGGGCTTCTCTTCAGGCGTCCAGTGCCACGCATCGGGAATGATGTGTGTCTCAAGGTCGGGAACATGGTCGCGCATACCCTCGGTCATGCTGGGACGTAACACGACGTCATGCTCCGCAGTAATCATCAAGGCAGGGACGCGGACGTTCTGATCGACCCCAAGGCCCGCTTTCCAAGCCCTGGAAATGTTTCGGTACCAATTAATCGCGGGAGTGAACCCTGTCCGGCTAAAGTTATGCTCGTAGACGTCGAGCTCGTCGGCATTGAGTACGTCCTTGCCCGGCAGCTCAGCGGGGATCGGCTTGCCGTAGTACTCCATGTTGACGACGAATTCAGGCAGTTTACCCCACTCAGAGGACCGCATCAGGTCTTTGCGGTACGCAGATCTTATTGTCGCGCGGGGGGCTGCATTCATGGCCTCATCGGCCTTGTCTCCATCCTGGAACATCAGGACGTACATGTCCCGACTGTAAACCTTGCGCATCTGGTCGATCGGATCGACCTTCGGGTCGGCAACAAAAGTTTCGCCCTTGGCCAGGGCGGGGCGCACGATGTCGGGATGGAGCCAAAGCCCCCAATGAGGAACATGCGGCGTGTTCAGCGAGACAACGCCCGCCACCCGCTCGCGATGGAGGAGCGCCATTTGCCAGGCGAGCAAACCACCCCAGTCATGTCCCATAAACACGGCCTCACGCACTTTGAGATGGTCAAGCAAACCGACGAGGTCACCCGTCAGGCTTGTTATATCGTAGGCCTCGACATCGGCCGGAGCGTCGCTTGCCCCGTAGCCGCGGAGGTCGGGGACGATGACTCGGTAGCCTGCTGCCACCAGCGCAGGGATTTGGTGCCGCCACGTGTAGGCTAGGCCCGGAAAGCCGTGCAGGAGGACCACGGTCGGCCCCGATCCCGCCTCGTATACGTTCAGCTTTATTCCGTTGGTGGACACAATGGACGAGGGCGGCATCGGCGGTGCCTCCGCCCATGCTGGGGTGGTAAATCCAAGGGCCAAAGCCGTGAGGCCAGCCAGCAGGGTTCGACGAGAGAAAGACATGCGGGATTTCCCTGAAATTCGTGCTGCAAGAGCTTTCGCAACGCTTCGCATTTTGTTACTATATGTAAGTTACTAATGGTAGCTTATGTTTATGTCAAGCTAGGATTGTGGTGAATGTCCAAGAAACTGCCTAGAGCCGATCGCCGTGCCCAGCTTTTGGAGATCGCGTCCGACATTGTACGTGAGCAGGGAACCGATGCCTTAACGCTCGGATGGCTTGCCGAGCGGGCGGGCGTGAGCAAGCCCATTGCTTATGACCATTTCGAAACCCGGTCTGGTCTGATGATGGCGCTCTATAGAGAGGCGATGAACCGGCAGGTCGAGGCTTTGGCGGTAGCACTTCAAGGCACACCTCGCGAACCCGAAAGGATCGCGCGGGTACTGGCGATGGCCTATTTGGAGTGCGCGACGACGATCGGACCTGAATGGCATGCGATCGGAGCTGCCCTGCGCGGTGACGCAATGATGGATGCCTACCATCGCGAGATGAGAGAAGAACATGCGACCTTCTACGCCGAAGCCATCCAACCGCTGTCCGAACTCGATCCGGCAACCGTGCGGCGGCGATGCGTTGGCCTGATCGGGGCCATGGAGGCAGTATCGAACGAAATAGCGGCCGGACATATTCAGCTGGAACATGCGGTGGAGGATCTCGCGTCACTGAACGTGACTTGGCTCATGAATGGGCGCTGAAGTGAGTTAGGCCGTCAGTTGTATAAAAGAACTGTGAAAATGGGTGTAGACAGCAAGTCGGCATCCCGCCCGGTTAGTGTTCGGTGGCAATCAACGGGGCGATTGCCAAACTAGTCATGCCGGTTCAGGCCTGCATGGAAAGGATCGAAGAGTGATGCACCGAGAAGGTGCTGTGGAGACGTGGCCGAACTGCCTGCCGTTGTACACGCGCGAAGGAGTTCAGTTTTTTGCATGGGAAAGCTCAAGCAATTGACCCGGGTCGTTGAAGCACCCATTCCGACTGCCGTGTTAACGGTGTCAACCGACCTTCGCTTGGCAAAATCAAAAGCGGTAATATCCGACATGGCGTTCAATGCTCTACTCTATTCGCCCATGTGTTCTATCACCGCGATCAAAATGGATGCTCACTCAATGTATGCCGCGGGATGAGGTCAAGAAATGCACTGACCGTCTGGCTGGTCACCTCGACAGCTTTGACGACAACGCTGAGTGTCCATGAAACCTGGGCGTCGCGGATTGGCACGATCACAACGTCTGACCGATTGCCGACAAGTTCTGGCGGCAGCAGGGCGATGCCAAGACCTTGCGCAACGAAATCCGGTATTGTCGTCAACTCGGCCACTTCAATTAGCACCGAGCGCGACAACGCCCGCTGAGCAAAGGCTTCGTCAATAACAGCGCGTTGCCCGAAGCCTGGCGGCATATCAACGAAAGGCTCTCTTTCGATTTGAGCAAGCGTAATGTCGCTGTGCTTGGACAAAGGGTGATGAACGGAGGTAGCGAGTTGCAACCGATAGGATCGAATTGGTATTGTCCGGAGTGTTTGATCGTTGAGGTTTGTGCCGACAAACGCAACGTTGATGCTACCTTCCTTCAATCGTTCTATAAGCTCGTCCGTTCCCCGCCGCGACGTCTGGAGCCGCATCTGAACGTCAGGATATCGGCGGTGAAAGTCTCCAAAAAGGGCGGGCACATCTATCAGCTTGAGGCCGCTTAGCATTCCTATGGTGAGGGTCCCCTTCAAACCACCTGATGGATGCACGGCAGTTTTTGCAGCGTCCATGGCGCTGATTGCATTTCTGGCATGGGGGAGGAAAATCCTTCCACTCTCTGTCAGCGCTACCGATCTGGTCGAGCGATCAAAGAGCGTGGCATCGAGCTCCAATTCCAGCGATCGTATTGTCGCGGAGAGCGTCGACTGCGTCGTGTGAAGAAGATGTGCAGCGCGTGTGAAATTTAATTCCTGCGCCAGTTGTACGAACGCTTCGAGTCTTCGTTGATCCATTTGGGAACCCAGTTAGTGAATTCTTCGATCACTATATCGTATTTTATCGTTAGACGCGATCATTTCCAAGCATCATTATAACCTCATCATCAACAACCAGATGAGGCATACCATGAAGGTCTTACTGACAGGGGCTCGCGGCTATGTTGGCGCTGCGACGCTAGAAGCACTAGTCGCAGCTGGCCACGATGTGGTCGGCATTACACGCTCTGAAGCGAAAGCGGAAAGTATCCGGCAGCGAGGGGCAGTCGCAAGGGTCGGCGACGTAAGGGACAATGCGTTTTTGACGGCGATTGCCGCGACCGTCGACGGAGCGATCCATCTCGCGTCGCCCGGCGACGAAACTAGCGCTCAAACTGAAGAAATTGTCGTAGCCGCTATCCTCGAGGGTCTTGGCAAAGCCAATAAGCCCTTCGTGTCGACAGCTGGTCTATGGGATCACGGTAGTGGTGATGCCATCAGCGAAACCACGGCATTTCGCGCGCCGCAGATCACCGCGTGGCGACCGGCACTGACCCGGCGCGTCCTGGGGGCCGATGGTGTTCGCAGCAGTGTGATCTCGCCTGCTCTCGTTTATGGACGGGGAGACAGCTTGTTGCAACTCGTCGCCAATGCTCCCCGAGCTGGCGAAGAAGAACAATCTCTGGCGGTTGTTGGCGGTGGACAACACCACTGGGGCAATGTGCACGTCGATGACCTCGCCAAACTATACGTACTCGCTCTCGAGAAGGCCCCTGCCGGGACCTACCTGATCGGAGCAAACCCACATGCTCCGACAGCGCTAGAAATCGCGAGTGCTGCCAGCACGGCGATTGGGTTGCACGGACGCGTCGAGCCAGAGGGCGTGGCCGCAACTGTCAAGCGTCTGGGTGCGCTTGGGGAGGCTCTGCTTCTGGACCAGAAGATTGTCAGCACGGGTGCTGAACAACTCGGATGGAGGCCAGCACAGCTCTCGATCATCGAGCATCTCGCAGAGACGACGAACTTCACACGATAACTTTATGAGTGGAAATTAAAATGAATGGTTCTTCCAACACACGTGTTTTGATCAAAGGCGCGTATATTCTTTCACAGGACGATGAACACGGCGAATTCGTTGGTGACGTCCTGGTCGTCGACGGCAAAATCGCTGATGTCGGTCCCGATCTTGCGGATGCTACAGCCGAAATCGTTGATGGCGCAGGTCATGCGCTTTTACCGGGCTTCATCGATACCCACAGGCACGCATGGCAGGGTGCTTTGCGCGGTCTGGATCCATCATGGACCTATGCCCAGTACCGCAACCACGTACAAATTGGCCTCGGCCCGCACCTCGAACCTGAAGACGTCAGGATTGGGAACCTTGCGGCTGGCATTATGTCTCTCGACGCTGGCGTGACCACCGTTCGCGACGAGGCGCATATTATGAACAGTCCAGCTCATGCGGACGCTGCAATTGCGGCGCATTGGGAATCTGGAATCAGGGCGGTCTTCGCCTATGGCTGGCCGTCCACGGAAGCGGAATCCTGGCAGTTCGGTAGCGAAAGGGCTCACCCTGCAGACATCCGTCGCGTACGGGAAAATGTTTTGTCAGACGACACGGCACGCGTCACCCTCGCCGCAATGATCCGTGGACCCGAGCTATCGACAATAGACATCGCCGCAAAGGATATCAGTCTTGCCCGCGATCTTGGCCTGCAGATGAGCATGCATGTCGGGCTGGGTGAATGGGGCGTCCAACAGGCCGCAATCCGTAACCTGAACGACAGCAAATTGCTGGGTTCGGATATGCTCTTCATTCACGCCTGCACGTCCACGGACGATGAATTGCGGATGTTGGCGGATCACGATGCCCAGGTTTCTGTGGCCTCATCGATCGAAGCCTTCATGCCGGGGCTCGGCCAGCCTGCCACCAACCGCATGATTGCCGCAGGCTTGCGACCGAGCCTCAGCCTTGACGTCGAAACGTCTGCCGCTGGCGATCTGTTCGGCGCAATGCGCGCAGCGCTCGTCTATCAGCAGCTGACACGTGCGGGAGCAGGAGGAATGATGGAGCGAGATCTTCAGACCCTGCCGACATTCGACTCCCGCGACCTGCTCGCATTCGCCACCATCAACGGCGCGCGTGCATGCGGGATCGATGATCGAACCGGCAGTATCACAGTTGGCAAGGAGGCGGATCTTATCATGATCCGACTGACCGACTCCAACCTTCTGCCCGCTACTGACGTACCCGCAACGATTGTGACCGCAGCCCATTCCGGCAATGTGACCTACGTCATGGTCGCTGGGAAGGTGATGAAATCCAACGGTGTCCTCCATCAGACACATTCCATTGCTGAATTGGCTGAGGCCTCGCGCGACCGGATCTATCAGCGTGCAGGGCTTGCAAAGCCGGGACGAAAAGACGCGACTGTGCCCTTCTTCCTGAAAGCTGGTCACTGAAATGTCGACGCATGACAATTCACCCCTAAACCAGGGCCGGTGGCCGCGCAAACTGCGCGGCCGTCAGGCTGCCGTAGTGATCGCGACGGCCTTCTTCGCGACGATGCTTGGTCCGACCCTGCCGACGCCGCTCTATCCAATATATCAGGATAAATTTGGTTTCGGGGGTCTTATGGTCACCTCAATTTTTACGACCTACGTCGTGGGGATCGCCGCCGCCTTGCTATTGTTTGGACGCCTTTCCGACCAGATAGGTCGTCGAGCACTGCTGTTGCCCGGCCTGGTGTTGGCGGCGTTGAGCAGTTGTGTTTTCTACTTCTCCGACACCGTCGCGGCACTGTTTTTCGGACGCCTTCTCTCAGGTCTTTCAGTGGGGATAATCACCGGGACTGCCACAGCAGCGTTAACCGATCTGGCTCCTTCAGGACGGAAGCGCTTCTACAGCCTGACGGCGGCGTTAGTGAACATGCTGGGCTTGGGCCTTGGGCCTGTCCTCGCGGGTGCGCTTGCTGACTTCACCGCATTTCCTCTTACGCTTCCATACCTCGTTCACATTGTGCTGGTCATCGCGACGTTCGCAGGCGTCAGTATGATCGCCGAGCCGCTCGACCGTCAAGGCGGATCCATCAAATGGGAGTTCCAGCGGCTGACACTCCCACCCGAGGTTCGCGGAACATTTATCCGTGCCGCCACGGCCGGCTTTGCAGGGTTCTCCGTATTGGGTCTGTTTGCTTCTGTGGCTCCAGCCTTGTTGCTGCACGTCCTTGGCATAGGCAATCACCTGGTATGCGGGCTTGTTGTCTTTGCACAACTCGGGTTTTCGGCGCTGGGGCAGGTTGGCAGCACCAGAATGGCGGACCGAAAGGCAATGCTGATTGGGACCGCGGCTCTCACGGTCGGCATTTTGCTCATTGGCATGAGTATTGCTGTATCGTCCTTGCCGATACTGTTGACGGGCGCAGCGGTCGCCGGAGCGGGCCAGGGCATGAGCTTTCGTGCTTCCCTCAGTACCCTGGCCGAACAGAGCCCTTCGCACCTTCATGGCGAGATCACCTCTACCTTCTTCCTCGTCCTGTATATAGCGCAGTCCGTACCTGTTATGGGCGTAGGCGTCGCCGCAAGTGCTTACGGTCTGGCTCTCGCCGGCGTAGGGTTTGCGATGTTTGTGGCAATGATTGCTGCAACGGGGTTCGTTAGCTTGCTGGTATCCAAGCAATCGGGCGGTGTGGCGTGATCAAGCGAGATCCAGCCGCATTCTTTTCGTGTTGAGTGGACACCTTTCCGCGCCCGCTTAGATAACGCTTCGGCGGTTTCAAGGCGGGCATGAACATCGACGGATGTTGAGATGGTTTGGCGCTTATTGAGGGTCAGGGTTGGAAGCCAAATCAACGTAGGAGCGGAGACCCTGACATAACACATTCTCACATCGCTGTTATGTACCCTTCCCGAAAACGACAGAAGGACCCATTTCCCGGATGCGTACGCAAAGTCCAGACGCAAGAGTAGGGAACTTCTATGACGTTAAGAAAACTAATTCTATCTTCTGCAGCTGTTTCAGTCCTCGTGATTGGCTCTACGGATGTTGTTCTTGCTCAAGCGGAAGATAGCCAACCACGCTCCCACACTACGACTTATGGGCCGCGGCTGGAAGGTTTTGACTATCCGTTCAAGACAGAGATGCTGGCTGTTTCGAGCCAGGGACAGGCCCTCGAGATGTCTTTCATGGACATCGCGGCGGAGAATCCGAATGGGCGCACCGTGGTGCTGCTGCACGGCAAGAATTTCTGCGCCGCGACTTGGGAAGTCACAATCAACAGCTTAACGCAGGCTGGCTACCGGGTGATCGCGCCGGACCAGATCGGGTTCTGCAAGTCGAGCAAGCCGCAAGCATACCAGTTCAGCTTCCACCAGCTGGCGGAAAACACGAAGGCGATGCTCGACAGCCGTGGCCTCGAGAAAGCAACCATACTCGGTCACTCGATGGGCGGTATGCTCGCGACGCGGTTTGCGTTGATGTATCCAGAAGCGACCGAGCAAATGGTGCTGGTCAACCCCATCGGACTTGAGGACTGGAAGGCGAAGGGCGTTCCCTACCAGACGATCGATGCGGCATTCGAAGGGGAGAAGAAGACAAACTTCGAAGGGATCAAGCAGTATCAACAGAAGTTCTATTACTCCGGTCAGTGGAAGCCAGAATACGACAAGTGGGTGGCAATGAGCGCCGGCATGTATCGCGGTGAGGGTGGCGAACAGGTGGCTTGGAATCAGGCGCTCACCTCCGACATGCTGTTTACCCAGCCGGTGGTGCACGAGTTCAATCAAATCAAGGTGCCAACGCTTCTGATGATCGGCATGACCGACAAAACGGCGCCCGGCGCGAACCGCGCGCCAGCTGAGCTTGCATCGTCGCTGGGCGATTACACAAATCTTGGCAAGCGGGCGGTCGAGGCCATTCCTGGAGCCCAGCTGGTGGAGTTCGAGGACCTCGGCCATTCCCCGCAGATTCAGGATCCAGATCGCTTCCATCAAGCGCTTCTGAACGGATTGAATGGTAGCTGAGTTTGTAGGTAACCTGCACAAGTTCAATCACTCAGCAGAGGGTCTCCCATTTTGGTGACCTCTGACGTCGTCTGGGCTGCTTGAAAGGGGCCGGATATCACACCTGCGGGGAGGCACGCCAAACGAAGCGCGTGCAGCTCTTCACGGAGCTCATATCCCGCAGGCTCGCCCCATACACTCCGCGTCTTGAGGGGCTGTCCATACCGTGCGGCTGATGCACGCCGGTTTCCCACCAACAGTCAAGTCGGTCACAAATGTTGAAGCAGCCTGGACCCCAAGCCGGGCGCAATCCAGTCCTCGCCTGAACCGTTGAGCAGGTAATGCCGTCCCAGCAAGTTGCGCCAGGCAGGTTTTACCTACCCGGCGTTGGTGTCGTATCGAGCGAAAAGGTTATGCGTCGCTGTCGGCGGAGATGGCGATATCTTTCTGCATTTCGAGTTCAGCCAAACGTTCGGTCAGGGCCTTGCGGATCGACGCATAGGCACCAGCGCCAAGCGTCAGGCGTTTGGGGGCGGTTGCCCGGTCGGCCGAAGCAATGATCGCATCGACCATCTTGATTGGATCTCCCTTGATCTCAAAGGTGCCGCTGGCAACGGCCCGGCGCACGTCGCCGGCCGGTGTCTTGTCGTAGACGGACATCGGCACAGGCGTCACTAGGCCGCCGCCGAATTCTGTCCGGGCGGGACCAGGCTCGACCAGCGTGAACGCGATACCAAACGGGGCGACTTCTTGCGATACGGATTCCACAAAACCCTCGATGCCCCATTTGGTGGCATGATAGAGGCTGAAATTCGGATAGGCGATCTGTCCGCCTTCGGATGAGACCTGGAGGATGCGGCCGCCGCTTTGGGCACGCAGATGCGGTAGGGCGGCGCGGATCAGCTCGATCGAGCCAATCAGGTTGGTGTCGATCTGAGTGCGGATCTGGTCGCTGCTCGCCTCTTCGGCCGCGCCGAAAAGCCCATAGCCAGCATTGCTGACGACGGTGTCGATCCGTCCAAATAAATTGAAAGCTTCGGTCACCACCCGGTAAATGGCAGGTGTGTCGGTGAGGTCGAGGGTGGCGATTGACAGGGCGTCGCCATATTCTGCCTTAAGGTCGTTGAGTGCGGCGTGCTTGCGCAGCGTAGCTACAACCCGATCGCCGCGGGCCAGCAGTTTTTCGGTCATGATGCGGCCAAGGCCGGAGGAGGTGCCAGTAATCAACCAAGTCTTTGTCACGGTTAAAATCCTTTCTTAGGCGGCCGCGGAGATGCGGCGGATGACAGGGAAGATATTCTGTTTGATTGATGTTACTATCCAAACAATCTTGGATAAGCTGGTGAAGAGAACCCATGAATAGCACTCCGACGCTCACCGAACTTTCGGCCTTTGCCGCCATTCTGCGCCACCGCAGTTTTCGCAAAGCAGCTGATGAACTCGGCCTGTCGCCTTCGACGCTCAGTCATATGATGCGGGTGCTGGAGGAAAATTTTGGTGTGCGGTTGCTTAACCGGACGACGCGCAGCGTCGCGCCGACTGAGATCGGCGATCGACTGCTAGCGCGGCTGCTGCCGCTGCTGCGCGATCTCGATGGGGCACTCGCGGAAGTGTCACTGTTTCGCGACAGGCCGAGTGGCACTCTGCGCATCAACAGCAGCGAGATTGCTGCCAGCCTGCTGCTGTCGGCCGCGGTTCCGACATTTCTGGCGCGCTATCCGGAAATGGGGCTGGATCTGGTCACAGACGGTAAGTTGATCGATATCGTCGCCGACGGGTTTGATGCTGGCATCCGGCTGGGTGAGGCGGTGCCGCAGGACATGATCGCCGTCCACTTCGGCGGCGACACCCGGTTTCTTACCGTGGCTTCACCCGATTACCTGGCACAGCGGCTGGCTCCCAAAGTCCCAGACGATTTGAAGGCGCATGCCTGCATCCGCTTCCGCTTTCCGAGCGGAAAGCTGTTTCGCTGGGAATTCGAGCGGTTTGGACAGCAGATGGTGGTCGATGTGCCGGGCGCGCTGACGCTCGACCATGTCGGGCTGATGGCTGAGGCAGCTGTGGGCGGCATGGGCATCGCCTATGTCGCCGACCGGGTGGCGCAGCCTTTCATCGCCGCGGGTAAGCTGGTGGTTGTGCTGGAAGACTGGTGTCCGTGGATGCCGGGGCTCTGCCTCTATTATCCCGGCCACCGTCAGGTGCCCCCGGGTTTGCGGGCGTTCATAGACGTGCTGAAACAGGCTGGCTGAATTTTACACATCGTCCGTCTTTGATGCGGCGGCGGAGCAGAACAGGTGCTCAGTTACAACTATGAGCGGGCGTTGGGCGCGGCCTAGGATGAGTCATGCCGCCCGCCGGAGTCTGGTGCAGTGAGTATCAGGCGCTTTCGCATGAGCTTCGGTAGACGTGACGACAAGTTTCAAGTTCAGGAGATAAAGGTAAGAAGTGATACCAGCTCCTTGTGATGTACAACGATCGTTGTATATTTGCTGGCATGGAAAAACGAACTGATATTATTACCGCTGCTGAGCGGGTCTTCGAGGATCACGGTTTTCACAGTGTCGGCGTAGATACCATCCTTGCTCCCTCAGGGGCTTCTACCCGAACACTGTACAAGCATTTTGGATCGCGTGACGGGCTTGTCACCGCCGTTCTCGAAAAGCGCCATCTCACTTTCATGACGAAGCTTAAAGAGTGGCAAATTCCGGACGACCCGATTGGACACCTCTTCGACGTCCAGGAGGAGTGGATGGTGGAGCATGGTGCGAGAGGGTGCATGCTGCTGCGCGCCTACAGTGAGTATGCTGGTGCGAACGAGGCGATAGCCGCGCTTGTCCAACAACAGAAACGAGAATTTCGCGAAGAGATCGGTAGGCGCGTCGAAGTCTGCTTAGGCGGCGGGGATGCAGAGCTAAGCACTCAGGTATGGCTTCTATTCGAGGGAGCCACAGCAGCCGCCACTGTTTTCGATGGCGCTCCAATCAAGTCTGCCAAGCGAGCGGCGCTTGCTCTCGTTGCATCGGCAAAGGAGCGCCTGCGATGAGAAGGAACGCTAACCTCGTCGCCGCTGCCTTTTCCCTGACGGCGCTGAGTTATGGGCTAGCCCGCTTCGCCTATGGTCTGCAACTCCCGTATATCCGTGACGACCTCGTCCTTGATGCCTCAGCCGCCGGGTGGATCGGCGGTGGAGCCTTTGCCGCGTACTGCGTCGGGATCTCAGTTGCTCTTGTCTTCGAGGTGCCTATGGGCGAGCGGCGGGTCGCAGGATTGGCAGGCTTGACGGCCACACTGGGAATGGGCTTGGTGTCGGTGTCTGAAACGCCTTGGCAGCTTGGTCTGGCAATTGCTCTGGCTGGGCTGAGTACGGGCCTGACGTCACCTCCACTTGCTGTGGCGGTTGCAAAAGGTGTTGACGAAGGCAATCGGCCGCGTGCGAACGGTGTGATCAACTCGGGCACTGCGGTAGGCATAGTGGCATCCGGTGTCGCGGTCCTGGCATTTCCGGGATGGTGGAGGGAGCTTTACGCGGTTTTCGCCCTGATAGGCGCAGTTGTGACAGTGTGGCTCTGGTTTGCAATGCCCACAACCACTGCAACCAAGGCCAGTGCTTACGGCACGTGGTCGATTAAGCACTTGTTTCGCGAAGGGGCAGGGCGGCTTTGCATCAGCGCTTTTCTTGCTGGCAGCGCCAGCACTGCGATCTGGACCTTTGGCGCAAACCTGATGCGCGATGAGCTGGGATTCTCTGACAGATCCATTGCGTGGGCATGGATAGCGCTTGGCATCGGCGGATCGGTCGGTGCAGCGACAGGCCTTCTAACGGACTACTTCGGGTTACGTTTCGCTCACCGCTTGTCGGTTTCTTGCATGGCGCTCAGCCTGGTCGGTCTGGTGGGCGCGACGGTTTTACCACTAGCAGGCTTTGCAGTTATGGGATTATTCGGCGTGGCCTACATTGTCGCTACGGGCACGTTCATGATGTGGGGAATCGTTTTGTACGAAGATCGTCCAGCGCTTGGCCTCGGCATTCCCTTTCTCGCTCTGGCGCTTGGCCAAACCGCTGGCGCGCCGCTGTTCGGAGCAGTTTTAGACCACGCCGGAAGCGCTACAGCGCTCATATCATTTGCGGCAATCATGGGGAGCGCCGCGTTGTGGAGTGCTGCACCCGGGAGGGAAGGCACCGAGACGAGGTCGGATTGAACTTTCGATCCGAGAGCACTTCGGTGGCATCGCGTGACACGACCCGTGTTAGCGCAGGAGACGACACGGCCTCACTTGGAGGAAGCGGAATTCTCTTCGCTTCCTTCACCAACGTCAGTTCGACTGCCACCGATGCCGGCGGTGTCCCACGCTTAGTCCGAGACAAAGCTCTGTTTGCATAGATCGTTTATCACCAGCTGTACGGGGCGATATTTAGTCCTTCATTGTCATGGTAGAAGCCCCCGGTTGGACCCATCCAGTCGAGCGTCGCCAGTCGGACTGCAATAGCCGCTCCTTCTTCGACCGTCCGGGGCGCACCGGAGCCGCCCATATCCGTCGCCACCGAGCCAGGACAAGCGGCGTTCACCTTGATACCATCAGCCAAAAGCTCTTTTGCCAGCTTTACCGTAAACATGTTGAGTGCCGCCTTTGAAGCGGAGTAGCCCATGGCTGCAACGCTCCAGGTGGGAGATTTCATGTCCGCGGTGAGTGCCATGGACCCCAACCCGCTACTCATCATCACAATACGGCCCGATGCAGATTGCCGAACCAGCGGGAGAAATGCCTGCGTTACCCTGATTGTGCCAAACACGTTGGTTTCAAACATGGCACGGATCTCGTCGACTTCCTCATCACTCGCCTGGTTACCAAAACCCGAGCCTACGCCAACGTTGTTTACGAGAACGTCTAGACGTTGCGATTTCTGCTCTACGTAGGCCACCGCTGCCCGGACGCTCGCGACGTCAGTGATATCCAAATGTACCAAGTGCGCATCGATACCTTCCGCGCGCAATTCCTCTTCCGCTTTACGTCCTCGTCCCACGTCTCGACACCCGAGCCAGACGGCGTATCCCAGTTTGCCAAGCTGGCGGGCGATCTCGCGCCCAATCCCTTTATTCGCGCCTGTAATCAGAGCAGTTAGCTGAGCGGTCATCAAATTCTCCTTTGCTTCGCACTGAAGATAGCGATTGCAGAGCTGGCGGGCATTCCCGATCATGCCAGAGCCTTGCCTGATTGTGCCAACTCCGTTACTTACGACCGTATGAACGAACACAATCACATCGTCGACCGCCTCCTCGACCAGGTGAGGCCGTTGGTGGTTTATGAGCCAGGCCCAATAGCCGTCGCGACGGCTCTACCGCGGCTCAGAATCTGGTCGAGTACGCGATCCACATCGCCAACTCCGGCGCTTTTTCAGCCGATGTTCTACGCCGTTCTTCAGGGAACGAAGGTGTTGAGATTGGGGGAAAATCGCTTTGAGCTTAAACCAGGAGAGTGCGCGTCGACATCCTTCGGGCTTCCATTCGTCGGGCATTTCTCAAACGCCACGGTCGGGGCGCCTTACGTGGCAGTTAGTCTTGATCTCGATGTAGACCTTCTGGTCGACGTGATTATGAATATGGAAAGAGCTGAAGACCGATGGGTTTGCTCAGCGGCTGGCGGTAATATTTCTGGATCTGTCGGGGAGGCCCTGCTGCGCCTTGTTGCGCTCACGAACGCTCCTGACGACGTCGCAATGCTCGGTCGGCAGCACGAACGCGAACTTTACTATCGCCTCCTTCAGAGCCCGATGGGTGATACTCTTCGCCAGCTGGGCCAGCGCGATAACCGCTCGCGTCGAATCAAGATAGCAGCCGACTGGCTTTGTGCGAATGCGGACAAACCCTTTGTCGTCGCCGAGCTGGCGGAAGCCGCGGGAATGAGTTTGACCTCGTTTCATCGGCATTTCAAAGCAGTCACAGGCCATAGCCCTTTGGTTTTCCAGCGTCAGATGCGTCTTCTGGAAGCACGACAACTGCTGTCCACGGGTGGCATCAGCGTTTCAAGCGTGGCCTTTTCTGTAGGATATGTCAGCCCTTCACAGTTCAGCCGTGAATATAAAAGCATGTTCGGCACACCGCCCGTATCTGATTTGACAAGCTCGGAAATCAGAGCAGCCGTTCGGCGATAATAGTCATGACCAATGGTGCTATTGTGCTGCGACCATGAAGGCAGGGGTGCTGAGATCAGACCAAACCCATTCCATTCGAGAGCACATCGCGCGCTCAGCCAGAGACGCGGTCTAACTGAGCGCAGCAGACAGGGCGGCCTCGCAATGGATCAAGGTCGTATCGAAGACAGGCACTGACACGTTTTGCTGGCTCAAAAGCATCCCGATCTCGGTGCATCCGAGGATGAGGCAGTCACAGCCTCTCGCCGTCAGTCGCTGGGCGATGCTTTCGAAGATGGTTCGGCTATCGTCTTTGATCATGTCACGGCAGAGTTCTTCATAGATGATACGGTGAGTTTCGGCACGGTCTTCCGCGTCCGGGACGATCGGGATCAAGTCCTTGGCTTTGAGCCGATCGATGTAAAACGACTGCTCCATCGTGAAGGCGGTTGCCATTAAGCCGGGACGTTTCAGCCCATGGCTTGCGATAATGTCGGCTGTGGCGTCGGCGATATGCAGTAGCGGTATCTCGACGCCATCAACGATCTGATCAGCCACCTTGTGCATGGTGTTTGTCGCAAGCAGCAGCAACTGTGCACCGCCACGCTCCAGCGCCCGGGCCTCAGCGTTCAGGACAAGTCCTGCAGTGTGCCAGTCGGACGCCGCCTGAAGCTTTGCTATTCCGTCGAAGTCCACAGAGCGGATGAGCAATTCCGGCGAATGTAGACCGCCGAGCCTATCTCTCGCGAGCCTGGCCAGTTCCCGGTAGTAAGTCTGTGTAGATGCCACCGACATGCCGCCGAGAATTCCGATTGTCTTCATGTGTTTTCTCCACGTGGTAGGTATCCGATTATGAGGTAGATGTCACCTCCTGTAACGGTTGTCATAGCACGAAGCGATCGTCCGGCAACGTCGACGAGTGGGAAGCCGTGTCATAGATCGCCTTCACATTGAGCAACGCTCCGCTTGCCGAAGAAGCGCGCTCCGAGTAGAACGTAATGATGTTACACACAGATTCCGTAGCGGCAATGAACCCCGCAAATTCCGAAAGCCCCCGTTTCTTTGGCAGCTTAGTCATCGTACCTGGATCACGGGTCCTTGATGTCGGCTGTGGAAACGGCGATCTGAGTAGACTGGTGGCCAGGTTGGCCGGTCCGTCAGGAGAGGTCGTTGCAATAGACAGCAACCAGTCCACGTTGGAGGCCGCCTGCGCCAAAAGCAAAGACCCGGATGCGGCGCCCATCCACTATCGCGCTGTCGATCTCTCCCGCGACCTGCCCGAGCTTGGCAGATTTGACGTCATCGTCGGACGTCGTATCCTCATGTATTTGCCGGACACGTCGGCAACGCTTTCCCGTCTGGTCGGATTGGCAAAACCCGGTGCGGTGCTGGCATTTCAAGAGCATGCACGCCGGGACGTGCCCTTTGATCATGCAGCTCTTCCCTTACATCAGCAGCTTTACGACTGGACATGGGATACGGTCGCAGCCGAGGGTGGCGATGTCACTCTTGGTTTGAACCTCGTCGAAAAGATGCGCGTACTGGGTCTTTCTATTATTCAGGCCTACAGCGAATTCGTCCTCATTGAGCCTGACCAGCCTTCCTTCCTGCCTACACTTATGCGTGTGATGCTGCCCAGATTGGTCGAGCGTGGCGTTAGCACGGAAGGGGAGGTGCAGGTCGACACACTTGCGCAACGGCTCGCAAGTGAACACCAAGCCTTCGGTGGTGCGACCGCCTGGGACCAGGCATTTTTTGTGGCCGGACGGGTCGTCGGCTAGATCGCAGTCAGCAAAAAGGCCGAGCCAGTGCTCGGCCTAAAATTTTGTCAGATCGTGGCAAACGTCGTTCTTCCGACCGGCACCAGAAAGATGATGGCCTCAACCCGCTTGAAGCAACGCGTTGTCGAGTTCAACTGCGCGCTTATAGGCATCTCGGGTTACAAGATTTCCGGCATATTTCACGAAGGCCTCTCGTGGCGGTATCGTGCCAAGGCCCAAACCCCATCCTATATGTGAACCAACATATACGTCCGCAGCGGTGAACCTGTCACCAGCAATATAGGGGTGTCTCGTCACGGCGTACTCAAGCTGATCCAGCGTACGTTCATAGCTGCCATGACCGAAAAAGAACTCCTGCTCCGGAAGAGGGACGAAGCCTGCGCGTTTGTTGGTCACGGCCTGCTCGACTGGGCCAGCGGTGAAGAACATCCACCGATAGTAGTCAGCAATCTCATGGTCTCTTGGGCCAAGGTTCGCGAGCGGAAAGACGTCGGCAAGATAAGCGATGATGGCTCCACTCTCGCTGATAACGTGACCATCATGCTCGATCGCAGGTATCTTGCCAATTGGATTGATTTCCCTGAAAAAACGCGCCTGTTCGCTATCCGCATTAGTCACGGCAGGTTTCTCGAGGGCTGCGCCACCCCAGGCGTCGTCCGCGCTCGCCTTTTGGTAATCGAGCACGACGGTTTCGTAATCCGCTGCTGTTTCTTCAAGCATCCAGCGAACCATGCGTCCTCTTGAGTTCGGATTCGTGTAAAGTTTGATGGTCAATGTACCGCTCCTTGTAATGGTGCCTACATCATAGGGATACCTCGACCTCACACTAAGGCATAAGACGCCATAAAAACTTGCAAACGACGCCATTGTCCTCTATGCCCCGCTGCGACCTTGGGCATGGCCTCAGCAAGGCGCGACTGCAGATGCTGCGTCGAGGATATCCCGTTGAGGAGTACCCCTTATGACGATGAAATTTTCGCCGGCCTCCGATCGATGCAGACTACCGCGCCCATTTTGGAACGGAATTGAAAGCCTCGGGCTGCGACCATCCGCTGTGCTGCGTCAGGCGAAACTGCCGTCTATGCTTTATCTTGATGAGACCGCGGTGATCAGTACACCGCAGCTTTTTGCAGTATGGGAAGCTATTGAAACGCTGTCCGCCGACCCCGGCTTCAGTCTGCGGATGGTGGAAAACACGAGCACGGCAAACCATAAGCTTGCATTTCTGGCAGCGTCCTTCGCTGCGAGCTATCGAGACGGCCTGGAGCGAATTGCACGCTTCAAGCGGATATGCAGCCCGGACAAAATGCGGTTTGAAGAACGCGATGGCACTGTTGCACTTGTAACGGATTGGCCAACTGGCACGGGAGCTGAGCCAGCCCTCTCTGTCGATGCCAGCTTGGCTATGATCGTTGAGCTAGGTCGACGTGGCACTGGAAAGCATATTGTTCCAGTGGTTGTGGAATACGCCAGGAGTGGCCAAGCCACGGCGACACATGAGCATTACTTCGGTTGTCCTATCCACTTCGGGGCGGATCGTGACAAACTTGTGCTGAAAGCAGGGGATCTGGACCTTCCCTTCGTTGGGCATAACCCTGAAATGCTGTCGATAATGACGCCAGCACTCACTGCAGCCCTTGCAGACGTCGAGATGCGAGGCAGCCTTTCAGACCACGTCACACTTGTCCTAAAGCGCCGTCTGGCGAGCGGTCGGCCGGATATCGCCGACGTTGCTCAGGAGCTGGGACTGAGTGAAAGGACGTTGCAACGGCGCATAGGCGACGCAGGAACAACGTTTCGTGCACTGCTCGACGAAGCAAGGCAAGAGCTGAGCAAGTCTCTTCTTTTGGATGACTCTATCACGATAGAGGAAGTGGCTTTTCTCCTTGGCTACGACGATTCGAGCTCATTCTACCGCTCATTCAAAAGCTGGGAGAAAATGACCCCGCGCAGATGGCGGGCAAAGCACGCAGCCTCACAAACGGCAGACCCGTCTCCTTGACACGGGTCTGTTGGCGACGATGGTCGAGGCTGCGATGAAATGCTCCGCGTTGACGAACACCGACTACCTCAAGAGACCTCTGAGAAGGCGGCGACAGCGCCTAGCCTGATCACGACTTCGCGTGGGACCGAGACGACGAGGGCAGCAGGCGTCCCGCGACTGCCGCCCCACACCAGACTATCGGTTGAACACCTCTACGGCAAACGTTTCGATGGCGTTCAGCGTCGGTTCTGCCTGTTCCTCGGCCAGCCAATGCCCCGATTGATTCACGGTCAGGGTTCGGAGGTTGGTGACGCCCTGTGCCGCGTAGGATTGCGCCATCAAAGGCAATGCCGCAGCGGTCGAGAATTCCGCGCCCACCACCAGCATCGGCACCTTGAACTCTTCGTTCTTTCTCTGGAAGAAGACGATGTCTTCTTTAAAGCTTCGGTAGAGTTCGAAACCGGCCCGCAGGCGATCAGGCGTCCCATATGCTTCTGCGTAGGTCTTGATTGCTTCATCGGTTATGACACCCGGCTGCGCGGAGACCTTGTCCATGAAATATCGCAGATAGTCGCGCTCCTTGCCCGTCACCAGTGTTTCGGCAAGGCCTCGTTGCGCGTGGAAGTCGAAGTGCCAGGCCTGGGGGCTGCCCGCCACTAAATCCCACGGCGCAAGACCGGGGATCGGAACGTCTAGAACCGCGACGCCGCTCACCTCTTCAGGGTAGAGGCGGCCATAGGCATAGGCGACCATGCCGCCGATGTCGTGTCCGACGATGAGAGGGTCCTCGACGCCAAGAGCATCGACGAAGCTCTTCATGTCCTCCGCAAGCGAGGCCTTGTCCCAGCGTTGATCCGGCGCATTGGTGCCGCCGATTCCACTGAGATCCGGCGCGTAAACCACGTAGGTTTCGGCCAGCTCACTCATCAAGCCGCTAAATTCGTCGGCGCTTTGCGGCCAGCCATGCAGCAGCACGATAACATTGCCTTGTTTACCAGCGGAAAGGTATCGGAAGGTTTGACCGGCCACTTCGATAGTCTGGTCCGTGACAGCGACGGGCTGAGCGGTAGAGGTAAAGGAAAAAAGAGCGACGGTCGCCATTGCCGCGAGCCCGAAGGCAGCAGCCCAATTCATTCTGTACATATGTTTTCCTTAGAGTTGAGGACTACCGCTGCGTGATGGCCACGGCCGTACCGATCTGTGCGCCTCCGCCCGCGATTGGGGTAGGAAGGCCGTATTGTGCTGTGATGTAATCACCATGTCCGCCTTGTTGGTTATGCATGGGCCTGTTATGTATCTTTCAAAAGCACATGATGCTTGGTGTTGTCAATGTCATGTTGCGTTTAAAGTTACATAACGTAGTAAGTGCGACCGGAGACAAAACATGCGACAGGACAGCAGGCTATCTCGGATGCTCCACGTGCTTCTGCACATGGCGCACCACAACGGCTCTTTTACCTCAGAGCAGATCGCGGAGATGTTGGGAACAAACGGCGCCGTGGTTCGTCGCACCCTTGCCGGATTGCGCGAAGCAGGGCTCGTGCGGGCAGAAAAGGGGCATTATGGCGGGTGGACAATAGGTCGAGCCCTGAGTGACATCACATTATTCGATATCTACCAGGCTGTAGGGACGCAGAGGTTGTTCACGATTGGATCGGACAACGATAATCCAACTTGCGCAGTGGAAGCATCGGTAAACTATTCCGTTGCTGACATTCTTGGGGATGCGGAGAGACAGCTTATGGACCGTTTTTCAAAAGTCACGCTTGCCGATCTTTCAGAGAGGTTCAACGCGCACGCAGCAGGCACGCGTGCGGCGTTCAACCACTAAATCTCCCTAACCTTTCCTCGCATCACCCACTCTGCGGCCAAGGCGCGGGGATATACATGGTTAACAGTCACCCCCACATGGTTAACTCATCGTTAACCATGTGCCTCTAGTCCTAGCGTTTGACCGGTTTCATATCGGTAAACCAACGGCCACGGTTTCGTTCCTCGTACTGGCAGATTAATTATTCTTCTGGTCAGAAGGTGGAATGTTCAATGCGAGTTCGTCGGCTTCGAGCGTTTGTATGCATCATGGCTGCGGGCTTTGTGACAACCAGTTGCGCGAGCCGGCCCAGCGACAGCAACCGACAGACGGGTGCCAATGTATCAGACAACGGCGCGCGGACGGGTGGTAGCGATCTCCCTGGGGTGACCCGCGCACCACTTGGCGTTGTCCGGCCGGCGAAGTCCATGAGCACATACCATAAGGGGCCTCTGTCACTCGAAACTGCGGTCAGGAAGGCCGTTGATTGGCATCCCGCCGTCACAGAGAGTGTTGGGCGGCTTCGTCAGCAGACCGAGTCCGTTAACGAGGCTCGTGCCGGCTATCTTCCGAATTTCAGCTGGGGACTGGATTCATCCTACAACACCAACAGCTCCGATCGTTATAGCCCGGATTTGAACTTCAACGTCTCGCAGATGCTTTACGATTTTGGCAAAGTCGACAACCGCGTTAAGATTGCCACAGCAGGGATCGCTGGTCGGAAATCGCAGGTTTTGATGGCGGTGGACAACCTTGCGCGCGAAGCGGCAAATTCGGTGATTGAAATTCAGCGCAACCGCTCCCTGCGGGGCGTCGCCCGTGACCAGATCAAGGATGTGAAATCTATTCTCGAACTAGTGAAGTCGCGTACGGACAAGGGCGCGAGCACACGTTCCGATCTGCTGCAGGCCGAGGCGCGTGTTCAGGCCGCCGAGGCCACGCTGTTTGAAATCGAAGGACAACTATCGCGCTGGGAAGCAGTTCTTGCAAACCTGAGCGGTATCCCCGGAGGGGTCGAGGTATCGGACACTGTACCATCATGGCTGTCGAAGACCTGCAATTCAACGACAAATCTGGACTGGTCACGTGTGCCGGCAGTCATGCAGGCGGCGGCAGATCGCGAAGCTGCGGCCGCGCAGATTGGCCTGGCCAAGGCTGAAGGGCTGCCGACGCTGTCTCTCGACGCAGGCATTGGCGTCGATGTTACCGAGCTCAGCTCGCTCGACCCAGACTACACTGTCGGATTGAAGGTTACAGGAAGCCTCTACAATGGTGGCGCCACGAGCGCCCGGCGAAATATGTCCATGCAGGCGCTTGGGGCATCCCAGGCTGCCGAGGCGCGGGCGCGGGTCGACATTTTGCGCGACCTCACCGAGGCAGGCAGTCAACTTGCAAGCAAGGAAAATCTTCGCCGCTCGCTCTCGACCCGGCAATCGACGATGCGGCAAACGCGTGATCTCTATCGAACACAATATGTTGAACTGGGCACACGAACCCTGCTCGACCTCCTCAACGCCGATCAGGAGCTTCATGCCGCGAGGTTCGATATCAGCAATATCCAATACGACCTCCACAGGCTGAATATCGACTGCGCTTTCAATGGAGGACGGATGCGAGAAGCTTTCTCGCTGGAAGGTCAAACCGTACAGGGTATCTCCCTGTAGAGCCAGCAACGTCACTAATTCGTCAAGCCCGCATATATTTAATTTTTATCAACTTTTAGAATGAGCCGTTTTCTCTTCTGCTTTCTTCCTGCGCAGCATCTCCCGATGAACGAATGACCTGGGGGCAGGTCTCAAACGCAGCAAAATTCGGAAGCGCACAATTGTGATTCGAGATAAAATATTTGTTCACATCAAAATTCCGGAACCCGTTCGCTGTGATCTGTTTGGCGGAAATGGCGTGGCGAAACAGAGCCGGCGCGCGCAACAGTTTCGAATATTGGGTCGCCTCCACGTCCCACGCGTCATTACAAAAGTGATTGCTAATGCTCCCCTCGGTTGTTTTTTTCTTGCAGAGTTCATTTTTTGTGCAAATATGAGAGTAGGAGAGGGCACCGGAGAACATTCCGAGCCTAATAGACAGGATCGTTGATGTGGGAGCATCGCGCTTCTCGGCGGTCGTTGTTCGCATAAATCCAGTTTCGTCGATGTGCCTGATGTCTCAGGCGGCAGTGCTTTCCTGTCGCCAATTGTACCGCGTTGCAGGAGGACGGTTGCATGGTTGCTGTTATAACCGACAAGGTCGCTGGTAGTTCTCGGACCGTGTCACTCGATAACTTGAATGCGGGCAAGCCCAGTATCGTGCAGATCCGGGCCGATCGAAATGATGTCTCAGACTTCGTGCGTGACGGTGATGATCTCCTCCTTCGAATGCGCTCCGGCGACACCATTCGCATCGGGCATTTTTACCGCGAGGTCGATGGCGAACATAGCGAGCTGGTGCTTGAGGACGAAGATGGCAACCTGTGGTTAGGCGAGCATAGCGACGGCTTGGTTGACTTCCGTTTTTCAAAAATTGAAGGCGTCGACCAGCTCGTCGGCGCGTCAACAAGTGATGGCTCTATTCTCGGCCTTGCAGCCCTCGGCCTGTTGGCTGGAGGTGGAGCGCTTGCTCTCGGTGGATCTTCCGGCGACGACAGCGACGCGGATGCTGACGCAGACGCCGACGCGGATGCGGATGCTGACGCGGATGCGGACGCCGATGGTGATGCGGATGCCGATGCTGACGCTGACGCCGATGCCGATGCCGACGCCGACGCGGATGCTGACGCCGATGCCGATGCCGATGCAGATGCTGATGCTGATGCTGACGCAGATGCCGACGCCGATGCCGATGCGGATGCTGACGCCGATGCGGACGCTGACGCAGATGCTGACGCGGATGCCGATGCCGACGCGGACGCGGATGCTGACGCCGATGCGGATGCCGATGCCGATGCTGACGCGGATGCAGACGCC
>NZ_JBNWDZ010000014.1:0-54971 GCF_053521645.1 Agrobacterium sp. CG674
TTATACGTCATTGACCATCATGACGGCACTGAGGGAAGCAAATCAGGCAGGAAGCCTACAGCCAACCACTCTTGTCTCCTATGAGGCCGATCTCGAGCCTTTGTTCGATACCCGTGACGCGAACGCGCTGCAGGACCATGGCATCAAACCTCAAGATCTTGGCGCGACAACTTGGCGCGACGACATGAAAGTGCTCGGTGAAGCTCCGACACAGCGGCTGGCACGCGATTTGAAGAGCGCGGGCTTCTGCGGCTTGGTCGTCAGGAGCTTTGCTCCAGGCGCCACCGATGCCGACCTCAATATCGTCCTCTGGACATGGCGTGGATCAGTCCCACCTCCCCTGACCTTGATCGACGACGAACGGCGATTGTCGCAATAGCAGCGTTCCATTTCAACAATCACAGGATCACCGGAGCCACGCTTGAGCCGGACCTTGCTAACATCAGGGAACTGGAAGCAGCCTGACACGGCAACCCGTACCCACAGCGCGAACTGTGACGCTTTTCTCAAGCTTGAGCCAAGTTCTGCGGCACTCGAAAGCGGCTTAACCCGTGACGTCAGGCATGTTGGCCACTTTGGCACGGGCGACTTACAGGTCACGCTGAAGTCGATGGCGGACTTTGAGAAGGCACAGCCGTTGTTGCTAAAGGCGTATGAGGGTGGATAGCCTTGTTTTCGTCTTGGCAGCAACGAACAGTTATGCACAATGACTGGTTGTCCGTTCAAGAGCGAGTGCAGTATGAACCAGCTCTCTATAAAAGACCGATTTCATGCAGCGCGCCGAGTGCTCTTCGGTCAAGGCGACAACGCTGTAATATGTAGTTTCTGCGGAAAATCCCGGCAGGACGGCGTCGGCAATATCATTGCAGGACCAGGAGTGGCGATCTGCGCCTCATGCGCGCGGATCGCCGTAGATTGGGACCTCACCAGCTATTTTCAAGAGATGACCGGCACCACGATCGACACATTTTCGATCTTTTATCAACATCAGGCATGCCTGCTCCCACAACATAGGCGCCAGATTGATGATGACCTCCAGTGGTGCGCTGGGGAATTAAACGCGGAGCTCATAGGCTGGAATTATGGATGGGCAAAAGGTGATTCAGTTGACGGGTTGACCGTTTACGTGCGAACTAGAGACAATGTGAATATCGCTATTTTCAGAGAGACATTCACCCAGACCTACCTCCGTCTGGCGTCAACCGATGTGCCTTCACCACGCTCCGCCACACTGGCGGCACCTTGGCCCAGTGAAATCCTCTAACCGGCGCACGTATCAGTGCAAGCACCCTTATTAGGCACAACGCGATTGCGAAACCGCTGCCTATCATCTGCATCCTTTTCAATAACCTTCTTGGGACTGGACTAATATAGCGTGTCCAGAAGCGCATCAATCGTGAGATCGCAGACGGGACGACTGTAGAAATAGCCCAGACCGAGTTCGCATCCCGCTTGATGTAGAAACTTCGCCTGCTCGATGGTCTCAACACCCTCCGCAACTACCTGAAGCTTGAAACTTCGCGCCAAGTTTAAGATGGCCGTGACAATTGCACAGTCTTGTTCGTCGTCTGGCGTATTCGTGATAAACGATCTATCGATCTTAAGACGGGAGAACGGGACTAACGAGGGGGCTACCCGACACCGCTATGTTCTCCATCGCTCAGTTACTCCAGCAGAGGCGATTGCATTGTCGTCATTATTGGTTTCATTAGAATGAACAGCTTCTCCCGATTGGCCTGGAATGTGCCGGGATAAGCCTTGGCTCCCCTCGGGGGCCGTCCGACGCACGACCTTCAATATGATTGAAGACCACGATGGCAACGATCCGGAAACTGAGAGGATGCTGGCAATCGCAGGTGAAAATCACTGCACCAGGCTCCAGAAACCTGACTTCCGCCCGTGCTCTCGTTTCAGGTCAGCTACATACGCATCATTCGACTGTATGCTCCCAAAGTCCTTTATCTGGCTCGCCAGCGATCGGCATTCTGCAAGGTGTCGTGCGGCGTGCTTGTATCGGCTCGACCGGCCACTCCTCAGAGTGAAGTCGACCATGGATCGAAGGACAACGGTCGCTGCTAGCGGGTGTTTCGCGGAAAGCGCGTCTGCAGCTGGTGTCATCAGTCCGTAAAGATCACCATCCAGCTCGGCTTCTCGCTTCATGACCACCTTTGCCGCCTCTGCTGGCGACGGCCAACGGAGGAAGAAGTGCAGAGCACGATGGACGTTCGGGAATGCCTGAGCGTAGCTGAACGCCTTCGCCTCTGCCTCAAGATCATCGAAGTCAGGCAGGCGTCGGACATAGGCGCGCAGATGCTCATCGTTCAACGACTGCTCGAAGCACCTCCACCGGAATGCCTGAGCTTCTTCACCACGTCCGAGTGCTTCCAGAACCTCAATGCGGGCCAACTCCCACTCGAATGGGACATCCGTTCGTTCGCTCGTATCGACTTTGTCGAGCGCCTTCAGAGCTTCTTCGGCTCGTCCCGCTGACACGAGGCGGTGGGCGATGTCTGCTGCAACCATAGGCGCTGCGCGTGTCTTTTCAGGCTGTTGTGCGATATAGGCATCTACGTCACCCAAGGCGTCAGCGATTTCCTGGAGCGCGATACGGATAGTGAGGTCGTTGTGGTTGCCATAAACCTCCTCATAAATCGCGCCAGCACTGCTGCGGCCTATGACTGTCCGGTCCGTCTTGCGAGCCTTCTCTTCCGGTTCTTTCGACCAGGTCACAAAGAGCGCTCTGAGGCGCTCAAGCCCATCATTCTTCAGCGCTGGGACCATGGCAGTGATCAGCCGGTCAAACTGACCATAGCCGTTGTCCTGCAATGCCTTGAATATCTTTTCGGCCAGCACGTCGATGTCGATGTTCGCAGCCTTGGCGATCGCCCCGGCATCATTGCATGCCTGATGGAAGCTTTGGATCAACGAGCCACTCCCATCGTCCGACCGTCCAAACAGCGGAGCCGCAACAGCCAGGAACTGCCAGATCAGTTCGAAAGCTTCAACTGGATCGTGCAGTGCAACGGTATCGACGATCGTCTTGCGCTGGGTCTCCAGATCCATCTTCATCGCCTTGACCTTGCGCCAATCGATGAATGTGCGGGCGCGCATGATACTGGAAAGCCTCTTGCGGACCTCTCTGGAAACATCAGCGCTGCTGTGGTTGCCTGCGATCTCCATCCGGAGACGACGCTTGTGTGCGGCGCTGCCGGTGCTGATCTCAATGAGAAGCTCGGCAAGCCTTTGTGCGCCGAGTGCCTCGAGGTTCTTCGCGTTGAGTGTTGTCTTGGCTGCCATGCGTCGTCTTTGATTTGTTTCGCGCCAACGTTAAGCTGTCTGGTTCTTCTGGCCAAGGCGGGCGTGCCGGAATTATCCTTGGCCTCCTCCACGGGGCATCCTACGCGTCATGTCGATCGCAAACGGAGATTGATGTCGCGACGACCAGGAAGCTTAGAGGACGCTGGCAAGCACCGGCGCGTCGTCAGGGATTGCCATTTCTGCAAAGCAACTGACGTGTTTAGAGCGCGAATGACTAACCACCCGTCTGAGACCCTTTTTCATTCGCATTCTCTGCGAGTTTTGTCAGGTGCTCTTCGCAAACCTGTTTGACCAGCTCAAGCAGATGCGCGGTCCGCTCTCCAAGCCAGACAAGCGCCTCTTCGCTGATCTCGAAATGCTTGGAATACCTTGCCTTCACATAGGCCTCATTGATCGTGTTGAACCAGGCCCGCTCGCGGTGTTGGTCGCGCGGAAAGGCTTCGACCAAGCGAAGATCCTGCTCTTCCGCAAGGGAACGGAGAAACTTGATGTTATGCGATGCTGGTCCGTAGTTTGTCAGAGTGAGCAGGACGCAAGCGTAGGCTTGCTCTATTGCTTGATGAAGCTCGAAAGAGGCAACCTTAGTATGGCCTTCGCTTAGATAAAATTTCGAACCTTTGATGAACGTCGAAGCGAGTTCGAAGCGCTCCTTAAAATGCTCCCGCGCCACTCTCAACCGCTCTTCGGCCGTGAGCGGTTTGGGCTCAGCCAGAGGCTCGTCATCCAACTCGTAGAGAACGATGCCTTCCTTGCGGATATCCGAGAAGAAGTAATGACCCTCCTTCAGCTGCGTGTTTACCTCGCGACGCGAGTGCACGATGAACTGCGTCGGCGTTTCGATAAAGCTGTCGCGGATCAGACGGTCGGCTGCCTTGTACCAGTATTGCGCAAAGTCGGTCAGCTTGCGATTGTTGACGATGACGAGAAGATCAAAGTCAGAGCGATAGCCCTTCATCGTATGCGGTTCGTCAACGAAGGTGCCGCGGGCGTAAGAGCCGAACAGGATGATTTTGAGAATGCGCCCGCGCTTCTTGAAGTCGGCTGTTCCTTCGCCCAGAGCATCCTCGAATTCCTCGTGCAGGATTTCCAGAGCACGGGCGAGTTCACGTTGCTTGCGCGGCGGGATATGATTGAGGGAGGACTTCATCATGGTAGCGGCTTCTTGGCGTTGGCGGTATCGACGTCGACTCTCTGAATGGTGGCTCTAAAAATCTGACACAGTTAAACCGAAACAACAACTGCAGGAAATCCCACCAGGCCTTTGACACACATTGCACAAAAGCTCTCAGAGGCATTGACCAATCTGCGTCTTCGACCCTGTTTTTCGGATCTGGTCTAGTGGTCATAAACGTGATTGGTTACTCATCAGCCGTGGCCCTGGCCCACCTTCCCACCATCCGTCCAAGCGTTTGGTCATTCAACGCGAACCGGTGAATGAGCGCCATGATGACATGGCCTGCGATCAGAACCGACAAAACCCATGCCAGCAAACTATGAAGAAGATCAGCCGGCTTTATCATCCACATGACCTCTATCCCGCTTGCAGGAACCCACGGTGCCCACCCCTTGCCGCTGCCATAGGCCCGCAACAGCCCCAGTGCCGGAATGCTAAACATCAGAAGATAAAAGCTGGCGTGAACAACAGCGGCTGCACGACCGGTAACGGTTGTCGATTGAACCGGGCGACGATTGCGATTGACGGTCCACCAGATAGCGCGAATGACAACAAGCACGATCACCAAAAGGCCAACGGTGCCATGGCCAGGTCCAAGCGAGGTGACCGTCCTGACCAACTCCGTATCCCCGAACAATCGCCACGTCAAAATGACAACAAACTGCCAGATCAAAAGATAGGCCATTGTCCAATGCAAGGTCCGGCTGATCAGACCATAATGCTTCGGCGTATCCAGCCACATGCGAAAATTCCTCTTTATCATTGCCTGCCTCTAGCTGCCGATGGCGCAGAGCGCAACGCTGGGATCAGACCCGGATCGTTCGTTAGATCCTGGGCTGCGTTCCCTCACCCGATGGCGCCAGACGCACGCCCGTCCTGCCGCTCACTACGGCGCTATGGAAAGCGCGTTCCCGTCAGGACAGGCTCATCCCGCAATCCCTCTTGAGCGTCCAGTCATCCGTATCGCCGCGAAGGCGTAACTCAGGGCCAAGCGTTGGGACATCGAGCACCGTCATGGTTCATTGTCCCCGATGACATCAGCTTGATTGCCATTGGCTTGACGATGGTACCCATTGCTCCGTTGCGCGTTACCGTCTTCCACACCGTGGCCTTGACCCAGCTGGCATTCTTCGAGCAGGTCGGCAAACAAGGCACGATCGGCATCGCGACGGAGAAACGCCGGCAGCTGTGTTGCAAGCCAATGCCTGAGGGCAGACTGATCGCTGGTATCACCATCCTGCGCTGATCGACACGCCAGGCGCTCCAGCACAAATGATCCGAGCAATATCTTGCGCCGGGTGTCCTGCGCGCACTCCTGCTTGCCCAGCCGCGATTGCAAGGCGCGTTTGCGCTCCTCGAGCTCTTTGATGCGTTGCGCGATCGGCTTTCTCATCGCGGTGTCATCCTTTTGTCAGTCTGCCATTGGGGCACATTGGAACCTCGATTTGTCCGGTCCGCAAGATGCAGATCTGCACGTCGCCATTCCATGCCTTCCAATGCTAGCCGTGCCCTGACGAAAGCAACAAGGGCGCACTTACGAGTTGCAGCATTCCTCACCCAGCCGGTTGTCAGCACCGGGAAAGGACAGATGGCGGTGGCGATTTACCATCTGAGCAGCAAGCCAGTCTCCAGATCAGGGGGTCGCAGTGCCGTGGCTGCCATTGCCTATCGCACTGCAAGTCTGCTGATAAATGAACGCGACGGTCTGGTGCATGATTTTACCGCCAAGCAGGGTGTCGACCACTGCGAGATCGTGCTTCCCGATGGTATCGACGCAACTTGGGCGCTGGATCGATCTGAGTTGTGGAATGCGGCAGAGGCCGCCGAGAAACGCTGCGATGCGCGCGTGGCCCGCGAGTTCGAGATTGCCCTTCCCCATGAGCTTAGTGACGAAGAGCGTCTGTCTCTAACACGTGCCTTCGCACAGGATCTCGCCAATCGTCATAGTGCCGCCGTCGACTTTGCCATCCATGTGCCCCAGGGCAAAACAGATACCCGCAATATCCACGCCCATGTGATGATGACCACGCGGGTGGTAACGCCAGATGGCCTTGGCGACAAAACACTGATCGAGCGCGAGAACAAATGGCTGCTCGCCCATGATCTGCCAACCTCTCACCTGCAGATGCGCGATATCCGCCAAACCTTTGCAGAGCATGCCAACCGACATCTGATGCGCGCTGGTCTTGATGTGCGGATTGATCATCGCTCACATCTGGAGCGCGGCCTGTCGATCGAGCCTACCGAACATATGGGCGTGCATGCCAGCCAGATGCAACGGCGCGGGCTGGATGTTTCAAGGACCCGGATAGAAGAGCAATCCGCGAAACGAAACGCTGAGCGCATCCGGCGCAAACCCGACGAGGTCCTGCGCCTTCTGAGCGACGAAAAGAGCGTGTTTACCCGTCACGATATCGCCCGCACGCTCCATCGCTACATCAACGACAATGACGGTTTCCAACGCGCGCTTGCTGCCGTCATGGCCTCACCGCAATTGGTTAAGTTGCAGCCCGGGCAGGACGACGAACTGGCGCGTTATTCGACACGCGAGATGGTCGCCATCGAGCATGCCATGGCGGCCAGTGCGCTGCGGATGGCAGAGCGCAATGACCATGGTGTGAGAGCAGATCGTGTCGGCGATGCGCTCGATCATCAGGATGCCCTCTTGAAGGCAAGCAAGCTCAGTGACGAGCAACGGACAGCTGTGCGTCACATCACATCATCGCAGCAGATCGCCGCCGTGATCGGCTTTGCCGGTGCGGGCAAGTCCACCATGCTTGCGGCAGCCCGCAACGCCTGGGAGCGCCAAGGTTATCGTGTCTATGGGGCAGCCCTTGCCGGAAAGGCAGCCGAAGGCTTGACGCAATCATCCGGCATTGCCGCTCGCACATTGGCATCATGGGAGTATGGCTGGAACAAAGGCAAAGATGAGCTTGGTCACGGCGACATCTTCGTTATCGATGAGGCTGGCATGGTCGCAAGTCGCCAGCTCGCACGGATCGTCAGGGAGGTCGAAGCGCGCGGTGCCAAGCTCGTTCTGGTTGGCGATCACGAGCAGCTTCAGGCCATCGGTGCAGGCTCGCCGTTTCGCGCGATAGCCGAGCGCATCGGCTCGGTCGAATTAACAGAGATCCGCCGACAGACACAGGACTGGCAGCGTCAGGCATCGGTGGCGTTTGCGACCCATCGCACCCGTCACGCATTACGCGATTATGCGGATCGTGGTCACGTTGTGTTTGCCGATGACCGGGAGATGGCGCGCGAAAAACTCGTGGCTGACTATCTTGCCGACATCAACCAACATCCATCCGAATCCCGCATTGCTCTCGCCCATCGCCGCGTCGATGTTCGCGCCATCAATGACGGCATCAGACAGGCGCTTCAGGCCAAAGAGTTGCTGGCGAAAGGCGATCATCAGGAACTCCAGAATGGCCCCGTCAATACGATCGGCGATGGTCAAAGAACAGAGGAACGACACGCAGCCACGGCTGGTGCCTTACAAGCTGATCACAACCGTCAAACCGATCGCGAAATCGTCTACCAGACCGTCAACGGCAAGCGGGGCTTTGCACCCGGTGACCGTATCCTTCTTCTGGAAAACAATCGCGATCTCGGCGTCAAGAACGGCATGTTGGGAAGGGTGGAGGCCGTCGAGCCGAACGCAATACAGATGCGGCTCGACGGAGATTCAGCTGGGCAAAACAATGCCCGTGTTCTCTCCCTACCCGTTAAAGATTACCAATCCTTTGACCATGGTTACGCCACCACCATTCACAAGGCACAAGGCGCTACCGTTGACAGGGCCTTTGTCATGGCATCCTCAACCATGGACCGGCATCTCACCTATGTCGCCATGACCCGTCACCGTCATGAGGCAAAGCTCTATGCCGGTCGCGATGAGCTTCCCGACATGAAAGAGATCGTCGCCAGCATGAGCCGGTCCGGTGCCAAGGAAACGACGCTTGATTATACCAACGTCTTTGCCGAGCGGCGCGGACTGACATCAAAAGTGAACGCCACAGATGAGATAAAACTTGAAGTCGCGACAGCTGTGGCGCACGACGTTCAGCACCTCACCGGGCGGCCGGTGGGCCAGATGCAGGATCGGCCACATGATCGCAGCCAGGCTGACGAGGAGCCGGTCTACGATCTGGTCGGTCCTGCTCTCAACGCCCTCGACGCCGCGCATGGTCTAGAACACGTTCAAGCCGATCAGGGTGCGCGTCTCGTTGTCCCCGCAGACGTTACCGCCCCGCTCATTCCCGCCGTTCGTTTCTACGATCGCACCATCGAAGACATCGCCCGCGAAAAGGCCTTGCCCAATCTGGTCAGCTCTATGGAAGACGTGCGGTCAGTGGGTCGTGAGGTCTATGTCGATCATGAACAGGCGGCAGCAACGCTCAGTGCCGCAATCGTAGAAAAGGGGATTGAGGGGCGCGTCCTGGCCAGATCACTCATCGAGACCCCCGAGCAGTTCGGACCCCTGCGCGGCAAAGTCGGGCTTCTCGGCGACAACAAGGAGCGCAAGCTTGCCCGCCATTATGCACACGCCCTTGGCAACCACGTCCTATTCGCTGCTCAAACCTGGCAGCGTCGCCTGGAGGCAGAGCGCAAGTCAGAAACCTGGAAACGTGAGCGCCAGGACATTGTCGAAGTGCCCGGCTTGACAGAGCGCAGCCAAGCCCTTCTGCAGCAGTTTGACAGCCTGGCCCTTGAAGACAGGCCGACATTCCTCAAGCATCTTCTGACAACGCCAGAGGGACAATCGGCTCTTGCCGAAGCCCGCACAATTACAGCCGCGCTCGAGCAGCGCTTTGGCAGCGCCGATCCGCGCCACCTGAAACCGGACGCGCTACGCCTGGAGCCAGACTTTGCCAAACAACTCGACCGGATCAAACACGTCGCCCGCATCGTCGAGCGCGCCCAACGAGCCGAGCTCACACAACAATACGAGCTCAAACAGTCCCTGAGGAACGGTCTGGGGTTGAGGATGTGAAACGTGTAGCCGTGGCTTACGCAGTCAGCCTGTGAATGCGCAGCCGCCTTGCGATCATGTCAAAAACCAGAGCGTCACCATGGCAATGATCCCGAGACCGACACCCTGCCAAAATGCTGAAAAAACTGCGGACCTATTTCTGACCGCGCCGACGTCATTGGCTGCTGTCGGCCTATCGGGCCCGGGCTTTACGACCGGGGACGTGACTGAGGTGCTCCCCGATTTTGGGCCATCGGGAGCTGGAATTTTCCGGGGTTTTGGCTCAGGTCGGCGTGGGTGCCGATGAGCCGTTCATGAGCGAAATCGGCACCTTGTTGCCGATCGCGCTATGTGGCCGGAACTCGTTATAGTCTCTACGCCAATCCTCCATCTTTGCCCGTGCGTCGTCAAGGCTCATAAACCAATGAGCGTTCAGACATTCAGCCCGGAACTTGCCATTAAAGCTCTCGATGTAGCTGTTGTCCGTGGGCTTGCCCGGCCGCGAGAAGTCGAGCACGACGCCTCTATGATATGCCCAGAGATCAAGATCACGAGAGATAAATTCGCTGCCGTAACACCTTCGGAAGAATACGCTGAATGAAGCTTTGACTGACTGCGTAGCCCTTATCAGGCGAAGCAGGTGGTCATAGCCGGGCATCAGGTCTCACAGTGGTTTTGCAAAGCCACACTGTAAAGGAGACCGGCTATGACCAAGTGCGACATTACCGCATCTGCCACCATTCTGGCAGCGATTGATATTTCGAAGGAACGTCACGAGGTGCTGATCGAGGCGCCGGACAAAAAGCGGCGCCGTCGAGTGAGTGTGCTCAACAACCTCGATGAGTTCGACAGGCTCATCAGTCTATTGCACAGCTATCAGCGGCCTGTCCGCGTCGCCTTCGAGGCGACGGGAAACTATCACCGCGCTTTGGCATATCACCTCGGCACGGCCGGCTTTAAGGTAAAACTGATCTCGTCGGTCGCGCTGGCTCGCACCAGAGAAGCGTTGCACAATTCCTGGGACAAAAATGACCCGAAGGATGCCCAGGTTATTCTGCATATGATGACCATTGGCGCCGAGCAATTCTATCACGACCCGTTGATGCACGGCACGAACGACATTCAGGAACTGTCGAAGACCCACGACATGATCTCAAAGTCGAAGACCGAACTGTGGCATCGGATCCTGACGCATTACCTGCCATTGTATTTCCCTGAGGCGGATCGATTTCACCGCAGTTCACGCAGCGACTGGTTCTTCGCTTTCCTCGAACTGTTCCCGTCTCCGCATTTCATCGCGGCCCTGGACAGGGAGGCTTTCATCGAAGCCGCATGGGATGTCGTTGGTCGCAAAGTTGGGAAAGAACGTCTGTTGGCAGACATTTACGCTACCGCTACGCGCTCGATCGGGCTTCCGGTCGCACCGGACTCGGACGCTATAAGCATGTTCCGTATGGTTCTCGCCGAGGGCAGAAGCCTTATCGCCCAGCGTAATCAAATCGAGGCAAGGGCGGTAGCGATGCTGAAGGATAATCCCGACTACCAGCTGCTATGCACTATTCCCGGCATAGGTCCTATCAACGCTCTGACAATCCTGGCGGAAGCCGGAAACTTACGCCGATTTCAACACCATCGCCAGTTCCTAAAGTTCTGCGGCATGGACCTCGCCACAATCCAGTCAGGAATGTTCCGCGGTCAGACCAAGCTCTCCAAGTATGGTAATGCACGGCTGAGGCGGACATTATGGATGGCAGCACAGGTCGCCATTCTACAGCGTGCCAACAGTTTCCGCGACAAGTTTGAGCGATACATCACCAAGGACCGCCACAACACCAATTTACGCCGTAAGGCGTCTACAGCAATCGCCGCCAAAATGGCCCGGACCGTGCATGCGGTTATCAAAAGCGGCGAACCCTATCGCCCCTTCTTTGAAGGGACGATCCACAGCGGAAGGACCCTTCTCTGACAGGGCCGTGGAGGCGCTGATCTAATCAGCGACCTCGTAGATAATGTTCAGGCCTTCCGCTCGACGGCAAAAGGATCTCGTCTTAAGGACGGTGAGAGCCGCATCATGCGTACTCTGTGTTTGTTATGGGAGAGACCGTTCGTTGACGATCGGCGTGGCCTACATCATAATTCAAACGCATCGGGATAACCGACGCGACAACGACCTGCTGCCAAAATGGCGTTTTATTCCGAATATAGGACGTTGTCTACCCGAATGGTGGCTGGGTAGCCGACCTGGCGACATACCCTCTCAAGCGTCTGAACAACATCCTCACCCTTGTAACTGAAGCGGGCATCGACTGCCGGCGAAAAGCGTGAAAATGTATCAACCACTGTCAGAATCCTGATTTTGCGGCCGGTAGCCAATTGGTCGTGTACGAAGTCCATCGCCCAGACATGGTTAGAATGGGTCGGTTCCGTACGGTCTGCTCGCAGCTTAGCCTTGACCCGACGCTTGGGAACCTTGTTGCGGAGCTGGAGGTCCATCTCCTTGTAAAGACGATAGATTCGCTTCGGATTAACAGGCCATCCATCACGCCTGAGCAGGACATGGACGCGACGATAACCGTAGCGCACGCGCGTTTGGCAGATGTCCCTGATCTTCAGCTTTAGTTCGGCCTGCTCGCCACGTCTGGACTTGTAGACATAAAGCGACCGGTCAATCTTCAACACCGAGCATGCACGCCGGATCGAAACCTTCCAGTCCGCCTTGACTGCGTCGACAAGCTTGCGCTTGCGGGCAGGCCTCAGAGCTTTTTTGACAGAACATCCTGGAGCATGGCCTTGTCGAGTGAAAGATCCGCTACAATCCGCTTCAGCTTGGCATTCTCCTCTTCAAGCTGCCGCAGTCCCTTCATCTCCGAGGGCATCAGGCCCGCGTATTTTTGCGCCAATTGTAGAACGTGGCATCCGAAATGCCGGCCTTGCGGCAAACCTCACCGATCGGTGTCCCATCCTCTGCCTGCTTCAACACAAATGCGATCTGCGCTTCCGAAAACCTGGACGCCTTCATTGAATTCTCCTCTTCTTCCCAGCAGGGATAATAAGTGAAAAATTCCAGTTCAAAATGGCCTAATTTATTGGGGGCACGTCAGGATGAAAGAAAGCAGCGCGACCGACTAAACTAGCCGGCCGCATCAACACCAAAAGCACAACAAGGCACTAAACAGTAAGAATGACATCCAATTTACGACGCCATATTTCACGATATCCAAAGCTGGACTTAAGCATCGAAATCGCCGCTTTCTCTGGACCGGAAGTTTCCTCTACCAACAGCACCGGTTTATCCCGCGAAATCGTACTAATGGCACCATTGATAACACCGTCACCTCGGCCTTCTACGTCAATCTTGATGAAATCGACTTTCGAAAAGGCGAGATCGTCTATCCGCTCGATGCGCACGTCCCCTGCCTCATCGTCAGCAATTTGATTCCCCCCTAGATTGCTGCTCCATGTATTTAAATTACGCGCACGCGAGGACCTAGCGCCCACGCCCACTTGGTGGAGTTCAACAACATCATCCAAACCATTAAGTTCAACGTTTTTCTGCAATATAGAGAACGCAGGTGGGTTGGGTTCGAAAGAATGCACCTTCTTCACCTCCATCGCCCTGCCAAAGAAAACAGTGTGGTTTCCAATATTAGCACCAACATCAAGAACCACACTCGATGCGCTAACAAGTTTGTGTTGCTGGATAAAATTAAGCGGCTTCGGCTGATAGAAATAAGCCGTCCGCAGAATGTCTTTTTGGATTTGATCAGATCCCCCCAACGGCAAGTAAAACGAAAACGTTACTCCATTGGTTGAAAACCTAAATATCTTATCGTCACTGGAAAAATACGCCGCGTGACCATCAATCTTTTCGTTCTGGAATCGGAAAAAGGGATCAACTGCATTTCTGATAATTTCGGCCAGGCGCGCCTCGCTGAGTTGCTCCTTTAACTCTTTCAATTCGTTTTCCAACTTTTCTAGCCGTAGCAGCATATTTTTTTGGTCATTCTCACTTGCCATCGGTTTCCCACTCCCCCTTATACTAACCAGTTACGATCTCGGCGAACGCCCTAAAGTTTGCTTTTGGCAAGAACACGCAAATAACCGTCACGGAAAGATGTAACCGCACCACGCTTCACGTCCTCGCTACTAGATTTGCGCAATTCATAATTGTTACAAAAGCGATCTGCTAACGTCAGGAACGCTTTAATCCCCTCACCAGAAGGGATATCTTCCGCCGTATATACTAATTCAGTCCTAGGTAACGACTTACTTCCAAGCGAATTTACGTATACGGGAACACCGGCCACAAGACTTTCCATAATCTTAATATTGAGACCTCCCTGCATCAAAACGGGAGAAACAAGCGCATCGATAGACGTATAAAAACCTCGCAAAGAAGCCACGAAGCCAAGACAAGTTATATTAAAAAGCTTGTAATTCCTGCTTTCCACATAACTACAGATATTCCCAGCGATAAATAATCGAGCATTTGGTCTTTGCTTACAAATAAGCGGCCATACGTCAGTTATAATATGATCTATCGCTTTTCTGTTTGCGATCATATCTGCACCAATAAATCCGAATGTCAGCGCTTGAGCATTTCCCGTACCTTCCACCGTATCAATCCAATTGAAACTTGGAGGCATTAAAATAATCTGTTGCTTCAAATCAGTTTTACTAAAAATTTCATAATCTGTTGTAGAAATGGCCGCAACTTTGTCCATCGAGCTCAAAAGCCTGAGTTCCAAATATCTGCCAAATCGACTTAATAACTTTCCGATAAGACCACGTCCTATATAATATCCACTATCACGGACAAAATTCACGTCGTGGGTATCAACGACATACTCAAAATTATTCTTGCGTTTAAGAAAAAATGGAATCATCCAAGCATACGAAAACACAACAATTCCAGATGTTTCAGAATGGCGGTCGATTAACGAGCGATAGCTTGGAGACAGACTGAATTCCATCCGAGCAAAAAGTGGCAAAAAATACCCTCCACCCAACAATTTCTTGCAAGTCGCTCTTAAACGCTTGAGGATTCTTTGAACAATGGTGGAGCCCTCAAAAGCTATAACTTTCACACCAAATTGCCTCAAAAATTCTCTATAGCTCGTATCTAGCGTCTGCTTACCGGCTGCAATCGTTATATTTTCCCCAGAGGAAATAAGCTCAAAAAATAAGCTTAATGCCCGTTGCCTTGAGCCATTATTAGCAGGAGCAAGAGGCCCTGGATAAATGAAAAGAACGTTCTTTGAAATCTCTTCTCTTGCTTCTAAGAACGAATACCCTTGTACTACACCATCGTCAAAACTGAAAAAACTCGGAACTGACTTCGATAAAACTACGGCCAGAACGCTGCGCGCGCACAGCCAAAAACCGTGAGGCCTGAACAACATAGCAGAAATTTGCATCGAGGCGATAAAAGCTTCGAACTGCGTCAGCCCACCCGTGTCATCTTCGAAAAATGAAATACGCTGCCCATCAACAGGTTCACCAGAAGACCGACCGATGACGGCGACCAATGAAGATGGAAAAGACTGATCGATTGCCGCTAAATCGACAGATGTTAACGGACGCTCGGGGGAATAGACAACCACTAAACTCATGATGCTTTTTCTGCCAATTCAATGTCACGATGTTGAGCGACTAGCTCACACAACCCTGCTATGTCTGTCCGCGAACCCTTGTATGGATCGTAATAGACCGATCTCGCCATATATGCCCAATAAAATATCTCTTCTATGGAGCGGGAGCGAGCACGCCAATCAAGTTTTAACGAGTCCTCAGTCAGCCCCCACCCAGCGTAAAAAGGTGCACCGTAAGTCTTCACCTCTTTTCCGGCAATTAAAGCCTCGAAACCCATACCAGATGTGACGCAGCAGACCCGATCAACAACGTTGAATAACGAATACGGATTAATCTCATTATCTTCGACAATAATGCATTCATGATCTAGCAAGCTACCCAGGAAACTTCGACTAAAGTAGGAACCCTTCCCCCCCAAAGTCCCATCAGGATGTCGTTTGAGAATGACTAAAGGGCTTCCACTATCATTTACCGCATCAATAACCATTTGCCGAAACGAGTACTCAGTCGCCAGCCCCGACGCGACCGACTGGTCACCAAACCGTTGATCGACGAGAAGATACTTCTTTCTTGTCGAACCCGCCCAAGCCGGAACATATTCAGGTGCATGATTGTACTTGCTAACTTTTAGCCTCTTGATATTTCCGAGCACATCAGCTGCAAATGCCCGATCCGCTGCGCCTATCTCCCAACTAGACGCCAACATCAATTCAATACGCGACCACTGCCGAGCATCGTAATACGGGGCTAAATCATCAATCAAAAATGATAGCCCAGGGCTACCCGTTAGCCCAATAGACAGGGACCGGACAAAACCGTCTTCAATAAAAAAGAGAGGAGCACCGGATATCTTCGCATTTCTACGCAAGTTGCGGCGACGGTTCGATTCCGCAGTACCCCATTGCAAAAATGCAGCTGAAGCTGAAACCGCAGGAACCGTTGATATCTTGTTGGCGCCGTCGACGCGCCCCACAGCGTCGAAAGACTGCACAAGGAATTTCTGAACGCCTTCGATAACCTCCTTTGTCTCTTCGGACTGAGCAAGCGCAACGGTACCTTGAACCCGGCCCGATACAAGCTTCTTTCCGACAAGTAGCCCAAAATCAGGTGATTGATGAATTTCTAAAATCGAAGCCAAATACGCTGAAACGTTCGCGTTAGTCGATTTAATTTTTTCAAAATTTTCAAATAGCCAATCCAAGCGTTTTTGAGATATCAGCAGCAAAGACAATAAATCTTCCCATTTCGATTTATTCAATTTATGAATCCAGCTACCGAAATGTATTGTCCTCTTACTAGATATTAAGTTTTTTAAAGTTTCATCATCTTTTACTTCCCCCGGAAATAGTGAAACTTTATCCGACTTAATGATTCGATCGTAAGTATTCGTGTTAAGAGCGTTCTCAATACAATCTTCAACGATTATCAAATTCGCGCTTTTTCGCTCACAGTCTTCAATAAGCTTGATAACTAGCTCGTTCCAATATTTTCGATCACGCAAAGCTCCGTTCCCTCCAACAAGAACAAAACAGTTCCGCGTGCTCCTCAAGCCGCAGAAAAATTGCAGACCTCTTATAAAATCTTCGTCGTCTGCATTCTTGCCACGGCGACCCTCAATCCCGTCGGGAAGCGAAACCAAAGTCCTATTCTCAGCCGAGTTCCAAGGAATTTCTCCGATAACATCAAATCCTCCGCGCCCCTCAATAGAATAGAAGCCTAAATTATCGGAAATTGAACTTAGAATTTTAGATAATCTCGTATCTGGAGTGTTTTCTAAAAGCACAAGCTTAGTCCCTTGCTTAGTGCAGATTTTATTCAACTGAAACAATGCAGCCCGAAGTGGCATCGGATCGGCCAGTATGGCATCAACGTCTACACGAGAGTTGCACAGACTAGACAGATCTACAGTTACAATATCGCGCGCCTCGAAATCGGATAGATGCCTCGTTATTCCGCCATCAATTCCGTCGCCAAAACGTGTGCACACAACCAATAATCTTGGTTTGCTGCGAAGCAAATCATCAGCCAAATCCGAATTAATCGACATATAATATCGGCGACTCATAGGCTTAATTGGACTTATTGCCTTCTTTTTTGCAAACATACTGTCAAATAACTTAATCGCATATGGATTTTTTCTCAACGCAGCGGGCGCATTATTCTTTATCAAGGATCCGATCGATTGAATTACCATAGTACATTATTCCTTTACTATTCAGTCTCAATCAATAGACCAAGGATATAGTATCCCGCCGATTGTCTGAAACCGCTTATCGGAAAGCTCTCTGAAAAACCCAGCCGGATTGCTGCGGTACTGGACCTCATCCCGCTCATTCCCCACCTTTGCCACCACACGCGCTACGACTGGCGTTAGCAGATGTCTCCAGCCGAGAAGGCCGTAAGTGCCATACGGTTTCCACTTTACTCTACCGGCCAGTGAAACGTTTGGCTTTGCGGCAGGGTTGATGATGCTGGCTATCGTCTGTTCAAACGAGCTGCTTTTGCCGGTGGCGGGATCAAAATACAGCGGATAAAGGATATAGGTCGCTGCAAAGAGGGCTTCGACGGGCAAGATTCTGCCTCTGCGGGGTGTTGCTTGCCTGTCATCTGTAAGGCCCCAGCCAGCGTAGAAGGGCGCGCCTATTGTGGTGACTTTCTTTCCGCGCATGAGGGCTTCGAAGCCGGCCAGTGACGTGATGGTATAGACGTGATCTGCGGCATCCAGCGCATCTGGCAGGGACATCTGGCCTTTTATGATCGTGCAAAGGCGAGCGACATCATCCGGGTTTGAAACTTCGCGACGCATGCGGCTGAGGACATCAGGGTGGGGCTTATAGGTAATCTCAGCATGCGGGTTTTCTGCTGCGGCCAGGCGCACCAGATCATTGTTCGTAAAGGGGCGATCACAGCCATACAGGATTGAGGCATCTTCCTCCACCTGACCAATGACCAGCACCCGTTTGCGCGTTTGGGCGGTCTGCGTGTGTGCAGGCGTCTGGCTCGCGAGGCGTCCGTTATATTTCGTCAGCCGCTGTTCAAGCAAGGTCTGCATGCCCTTGCACGCGCGCTGCATGAGTTGCCGGTCATTTTCGAAATCATAATGCAGGAGCAGGTCTTCAAGATCGCTTATGCCGCGACTATCGAAATATGGCCGGTTGCTATCCAGCGACAAGGAGAGCGGGACGGAGTAACCGGCGTGTGCTTCCAGAGAGCGGATAAAGCCATCTTCCATGAAAAACACCGGCAGGCCGAGGCGAGCGATTTCCTGCGCCGCGAAATCCGGCAGGTTATTGCTCCAGACGAAGACGACAGGCTTTTGCGGTGCCTGGAGAAGCGGCAGCACATGACGCCGAAACGTGCGCGGGGTGAGCTGGAACGGCGCGAAGTGAATGTGTTTATGCGGGAAAAACTGTTGCAAGAAGGGGTGTTTCCACGCCTTCATGTGGAATGCGATGACCGTGCCTTCGGCACTTAGCATTTCTGCACGGTGGGCTAGCGGCGCTTGGCCTGTCATCTCACTGGGCGCCATCACTCAGTTGCGGTCACGAATGTTGTAATAGGCCATTGTGACCACGCCCCATGCGAAGAGGCAGGCAAGGAACACCAGAGCTACATTCATGGAGCGGCTTGGATATTGCGCCATTTGCGACAATGTTGGCTGGATGAAGGTGGCGAGGTATCGCTGCTGGTTATTGGCTTCCATCCGCGCCTTTTCCAGACCGCTCAAGGCTGCGGTATAGGCTTTTTCCGCAAATTCACGCTCTGTTTCCAGGGCCTCATAGTTCAGAATGCGGGTGGCGACATCACTGGACTGGCTGTTGCCGGACGTGCCGCTGCCGAAGCGCTGCTTTTCCTGCTCCAGCTGTTTCTCAAGGCTGTTGATCTGCGTGGTGATGACGCGGATGCGCGGGGAATTTGCCGCCATTCTGGTCTGTGCAGCGGTGAGTTCGGTTTTCAACTGGGTCAGCTGCTGTTCCAGTGTGCCAACCAGCAGGGCAGCGAGCTTGGCTGCCTCCACCGGATCTGCCTCCTGGGTGACATCGCGGAAGTTTCTGAGCGACACGCGGGCATTCGACAGGCGGGCTTCCGCCAGCGCTACCTCTTCCTGCGATGCCTTCAGCACACCGTTGCGGGATTCCAGCGACAGATCATTGATAAGCCGTTCGCTTTCCACAATGATCGCATCTGCGATGGCCTGTGCCGTTTGCGGCTCAAACGCCTTGACCGAGAGGTTGAGGATGGACGAGGTGTGGTCATAGTCGATCCTGACCATGTTCTTCCAGTATTCCAGCCGATCCTCTATCGGCAAGCCGGGGGCCATCGCGTAAAAGAAATCCGCGCCACGGCGGGCGAAGGCCTGTTCCAGATCAACGGTTTCCGAAACGGCCTCGATCATGCGTTCGCTGCGGATATAATCCAGCAGCATGTAGGAATCCGAACCCGTCGTGCTGCTGCCAGCGCCCTGGGTGAACATGCCGAGGAGATCGCCGCTGACCTTGCCATCAATGCTGCGCACCGCAAAGGCGGTGGAGCTGTGGTACTGATCTGCCGCGATGAATGCCATGTAGACGCCAGCGAGGGCCGTTGGCACCGCTACGCACAGCGCAAAGCCGGCGGCGATGACCACGTGGCGCAGTTTCAAGCCTTTCAGCCGCTTGCGAATGACCGGTTGCGGCGAGCCTATGCGCGTACCATCCCGCTCCGGCTTGATATCCAGCTTCAGAAGGTTATCGAACACCGTGAGGTTGGCGCGCTTCGCAGGAAGCTTCACGTCATCGGCTTTCTTATCCGGGCCTGGGCTCTCGACGCTCATTTCTCGCTTCCCTTCATATTGCGGTCATGAACGCGAATGGCGTCCTCGACATCATCGAAATATGTCAGCTTTCCGTTTTCCAGAACAACACCGGTTTCGCAATAATCTCGAATCGTGCCTGTGCTATGGGATACCATTATCACGTCTGAGTCCTGCAAGCGATGCTTGAACACATCGTGGCACTTCTTCTTGAAATTGGCATCCCCGACCGCCGTGATCTCATCCACCAGATAATAATCGAACTTGATGCCCATGCTGACCCCAAAGGCCAGCCGCGCCTTCATACCCGACGAATACGTTCCAACCGGGGCGCTGTAAAAGGCGCCGAGCTCTGCGAAGTCATCCACATAGGCAATCAGCTCATCCGTATCCACGCCGTAAATGCGGGCGACAAAGCGGACATTCTGCTCACCCGACATGCTGGGCTGGAAGCTGCCCTGAAAGCCAAGCGGCCAGGAGATCTTGCCCGCCCGTACAATGCGACCGCGATCCAGTTGCAGGGAGCCGGCAATCAACTGCAGCAGGGTCGATTTTCCCGCCCCGTTGCGCCCCAGAAGCCCGACACTGCGCCCACGATTGATGACCATGGACGCGTTCTCGATAATCGGCTTCTTTATGCCCTTGGCGTGGACATATTTCGTTGCGTGCTCCAGCCTGATCATCGGCTCCTCAACACGGAAACTGAGGTGGTGAACAGCGCAAGGCCGACGAACATGACGGTGAATGTGAAGGAGTAGAGATAGAACAGGTCCATCTCACTGGCACGATATTCGGGATAAAAGCCCTTGCGAAACAGCATGACGACGTGAACCAGGGGATTGAGAAGCACGATGTCTCTGATGGGACCGGGAAGAGCATCCGGCAGGAAGAAGACGCCGGAGATCAGGAAGAGCGGACGGTTTATGATATTGAAAATCTGCTCGTACAACGGAAATTTGAGCGTTGCGACATTGTTGAAGATACCAACTCCGAGCCCAAGAAGCGTGGCGGCAAAAGTGGCTTCGAGAATGGCGGGCCAGTTCAGGTAGACCGGCTGGTCGACCGTCATCAAAATCACGCCCAGCACGCAGAAAGAGACGACCGCTGTTGTGCCTGCCTGCAATATATATCGCGAAACAATGGTGTCGATGGGCGCAACATTGGGATAGCTCAACAGCGTGCGATTGGCCTTGATGGCGCCGTTGATATAGCTCGCCATGGCCGCATAAAACTGAAAAGCGAGATAACCCGTCGCAAAGAACAAAGGAAAGCTTTTGCCTAGCGCCGGAGTATGGGTGATCGCCATGAAAATCAGGGACAGAAAGGCGATGTGACCGGCGGGATCGATAATGGCCCAGATATAGCCACCCGGCTTGCTCCCAAAGCGCGTCGACATCTCTCGCACCAAAAGAGCTGCGACAACGCGAATATGGGTCTCGAGATAATACAATCTATATTCCCGAAAGCTGGAAACCGTCTATTCAGAGGATGCTTATATGAATTGATAACAGCTCAGCGCCCATCCGCCAAGCCATACATGTCTTCATGGTCAGTCCGCAAAGTTCTTGACCTGATAGGCCGTGCCAATCGGGCGGCCTACCAATTGCAGGAACCGATCGATATCGACAGCCGGATGGCGCGACACGAAGATGACGTCGCGGCTCTTGATCGGGAATGTCTGCCCAACGATCAAGCTATCCGGACGTGTCATATCCAACCGGTAGACAATCGGGAAACGACCATCCCTGTTGGGAGACATGCCCTTGTCACGCAACTGCCGGAACCGTTCCCCGCCTAGCAGGTCGGCTACAATTTCAGGCTCCTCATATCTGAAGATAAAATAGCCAGCCGCGTTAGACCGATCAGAAGCTCCGCCTCCAGCCATAGCAACGGCCTCGAGAATATTGAGATCGTTTGCCCCAAACTCGATACGGCTGTTCTTCAGGACTTCACCCAACACAGTGAACGTGCGCGGATCCTTGGAAACAAAAATCTGATCGCCCGGCTCGATGTGAATGTTTTCGGACGGGTTCTCGATGATCGTCTTGAGGAGTGCCGTTCCAGTCTGCTTGCCACGAACAAGGGTAACGTAGGATTCGTATGGCTGCGCGCTGGGGCCACCTGCCTTGGCGACAACCTCGGCAATCGTTTCGCCTGCTAGGCTCAAAGGCACCATTGATGGGCTTCCGACCGCACCTGAAACGGTGACATTTCGAGACGCTGTACCTGTGCTGGTGACGATGACATCCGGCTCCACCGCCTTACCCTTGAGGCCAGCGAGGATAGCCTGACGTGCTTGCTCAAGGGTACGCCCGGCAAACTTGACGGTTCCCACATAGGGGATGGCTGCTGTTCCATCAGGTTGGACGACAACATCAAGTGTTGTCTGCTTGCTTTCTGACGTCGAAAACAGACCGTCGGCACCTGCCTCGAACACTGTGACCTTCAGTTGATCACCCACGCCGATGACGACACGTTTCGCCGCACCACCAATACCAAACCGGCGATGAAGGGTCGTAGTCGAAAAATTCGCAACCATCTGAGCTGAACGATGACTGACATCAACAACATCGAAAACAGTCGAAACTGAATCGCCTGCAACAACCGCTGGCTTCCCGGCCTGCGCGTTGATTTCCATGGCGCTTGGACCTGCGCTCGGCAGTGCTTCACAACCAGACACACCCGCACACACCAGAACCAACATGCCGCAGGACGTTTTGGAACCTAAAAACCAACGCAAATTACATTCCCCAGATGCCTAGCTTGGCAACGTCAGCACTAACGAGAATGCCGAGTTGTCCGCATTAGATTATTGCAGTTTTTACTCTCAACAGCTTCTTAAAGAAGACCAAAAAAGCGAAGCAACCTCGCATAGAAAAATTCTTTGTCGCCAACTGTGCCAAACTTATCACGCATGCCTTTCAACCGCGATCCTCGTTCTCTTGACTGGCTTGACGCGAGGAACATATCCACAGTCTGCGCCCAAGCCGCTCACCTCATGACAAAGCAATTTTTGTCCGATATCCGCAGCAGCAGAATCGGTACCTCGTCTTGAGTAAAAGTTTCCCCTCACGTGAATGCTGTTTGCCATGAGCCGAAAAAAGCAATCGGTCAAATCTGGTTCAGGCTTTTCAGGAGCGCTCCAGAAAGTGTCGAGATTTCCCTGATGCGTCATGCCTCGCACATCGTAGATCGCACAACCGAGAACTTTGACAGGTAAACCCGCCTTGAGGGAGTTAAGGACCGCAGTGGAATTGACTGTCACCATGCCACGACACTTGCGCGCCAGAAGCGAAAGATCGCCGCCATCGATAAGATGAACTCGGGCCGTTATACCAAGTGACTCTGCTAGCCCTCCGATTTGCCGCGCCCAGTCGATCAGCCCGTTATCCAGCGGGTGAATTTTGATGACAAGCGCGGTATCCGATGAAGAATGCTGAGCGAATGACCGCAAAACTTCGTCTATCGCTTCCGACTGTGAGCGATAAGGAGAGTGCGCGCGCAACTGATAATCCGTTTCCAGTTGTAGCGGATAGACGAAAAGAGGTTGGTCGGAACGCATGACCATTTCGATGACGGCATCGGCCACTTTCCGGCGTCGGCCTGATTGCGACAGACGACGTACCCAACCTACATATTCAAGGACAGGATGAAAAATTGCGTGACGTCGATAGCCCGGAAAAAGGGGGGCCAGCAGGACGTTAGGAATATTGTAGGCAATATCCAGAACTGCCTCCACGAAGAACTGCTGATGGTAGATCTTCTCCATCGAAGGCATTGGCAGAGAAGCGCCTGCAGAGCGAATATGGTCCGGATCGTTTGGAAACCGAGAGTTCGACGACATTCCGTCCCTTTCAACGGTGATCCAGTCCGGACGGAGATACCCCATTTCAATGACGGTGACCGCGATGTTCCGTGCCTTGGCCACGTCAACTGCGACGCGGTGGTAGGGACGTTCTTCCCCCAAGAGCACGAGGTCTGTGACTTTGTGAGAGGACATCAGCTGGTCGATGTACGACTGCCATTCATCAAAGCCCCGGCGATAATTCTGCGCACCGCCGCGCCGCCAGAAAAGCCAGTCACCGACGTTCAAATTGACACGCAAACAGAGGTGACCAGCCTTTTCGAGGACACCAGCAATCTTGTAAAAGATTGACGACGATGGTCCTTGCAAAAACAGAAACACACGACGGGATGACGGCGTGGCGACAAGGCTCATACAAGACGCTCCTTGTAGAGCTTGGCGTGTTGCAGGATCGCTTCGAAGAGGTTCCAGGGAGCTTCATCCCGAGCACCGAGCCGAGGCGGCTCTTCCGGTTTTGCTGTGCCGAGGGGAACGACGAAGTAATCTGTCCGTGGATCCGGGAATGGATCCGCGTAGGACTTTAACAAGGGTGCATGGTCACCGTAAAATGCCAGCCAGACAGGCCGGCCAGATGCATCGAGCCTATCCACCAATGTTGAGAGTGCCGCATCGGCTTCCCTTAGAAGCTCTCGGTATATCTCGACTGGCTGTGCTAAACCATCGACGCGCCCAGGCTCCCAAGGGCCGTGGTTGGCCATGGATGCGACGAACATGAAGGATGGTTTGTTCCCCCCTACCCCTTCGATGATGGTGAGTACTTTTTCGGTTAAATCAGCGTCAGACACATATGGTTTTGCCGCCGTCGGCTGATATGCGAACGCATCCAGCATCGTCATATGCTCGAAACCGAGCAGCGGCAGCGCCTTATGCCGCATGAAAAACGTTTTGTCGTACGGATGAATGAAATGGGTATGCCACCCATTTCGCAGCAACTTATTAGGCCAGACAATCTCAGCATAGTGACCGGCACGCAAGTATGGATAAGAGGCGTCCACATGTACCTCTTCCGGCTGTAGCCCGCTGAGAACGGCAAATTCTGTGCGAAGCGTATAACCACCCTCAAACACATTGGTAAGACGCCCCCACTGGACGGCCTCACGTTTCAACCTGTCGATGGTTGGCAAGTCGAGCTCATTGTCCCCCATATGACGTAAGTCGTAAAAGGACTCCGACTGCCAGATAACGATCAAAGGCGCGTCGTTATTCTCGCCATCGATCAGGTCATGGATAGCACGGTGAAGGCCATGAGTAATTTCACTGACAACATGGTCGCGATTTTTTCCTAGCCAGACCAGGAAGTGCAGGGCAACCGAGGTGAAGGTCCCAAACCTGACAGTGTTGGGCCTGACTTTGAGCGACTTGAGAAGACGTTCGGAAAGACTTGCAATGAGCTGATTGAGAGGCTTGGAGAATACGCATATGATCGGCGTCAAGAAGGCGGCCAGACCGAAAATGACCCAGAAGAACTGGAGATGGTCCGGCAATATTGAAGGTTCAAAAATCATGTATAGCGCAGAAACGCCGAATACATAGCCCAGAGCCAAAATCCAGAACAGAATATTGAATTTTGTTGCATAGAAAATCGTCTTGTATTTGAAGACATCAACGACCAGCGCAATATCTGAGAACAACAATGGCTCACGGATAAATACGAATTTTACACGCGATATTCCTGTAAAAATGACGAAGAAGCTTGCCGTTCCATGGGCCGCATATATCGGCCGCCAAGAAATAGCAAAGAAGAACAAGAATACAAATGCGATGATCGGAATTCGGGCGCTGAGCTCCACAACAGTACGCGCGAAACGACGCGGCTGCGTGTATTTTCTCCGGGCATCTTTAGGGAGAGCAAACATATCCGTCGCATAAATAATCAACGTCGCCGCGAGGAACGAAAGCATGGTCAACTCGACAGGATGGTCATGATAGGCGAGAGAATTAAGCATACATTTTTATTAGCTTGCGGTCAGAAAGACGCAACTCCTTAAAGTTGCTCGCATGTATGTCTTCGAGCCGCTCAACGGAATTCACAACCAGGAGGCGACACAAGCCTAGCTGCGTATCTTCCTGTAAAGGAACGGTTTTATGTAGGGGCCGAGCAGCGCAAGGGCTTTAAGTTGCCAGCCAAAGTGCACCTCTTTTTTTTGCTGGCGTATTCCGGCGAGCACGTATTTCGCTACCTTTTCCACAGGCCAGGGCTTTTCAGCTCCCATAATTTTTCTCGCCATCTCTGGCCGTTTGGGCAGTTCTGCGGCGAGCTGGGGCGTTATAGTATCAGGGGGGAAGCTTATGCCGATATGGACATCCTGCCCTGCTTCGCTGCGAAGACTTTCGGCGAAAGAAGCAAGTGCAGCCTTTGAAGCACAATAGGCGCTGTATCCGGGAATACCGATCAACGCAGCGCCCGACGAAATCATCATGATGCAGCCATGACCACGATCTTTCATGGCTGGATAGATGGCACGCACAGCATTGATTGTGCCAAAGAAATTGGTCTCGATCTGTTCGTGAAATTGTACCGACGTTGTTTCGGTAAACAAGGCTGGCTCGACAACACCAGCAGAAGTAATGAGCACGTCGCAAGCGCCAAAGCGTTCTACAGAGGTGGTGATCGCGGCTTTGATTGCGAGCTCATCTTTAACGTCTGCACAAACGGCGTGAGCGCTTCCCCCTTCAACCATCTGTAACGCTTTCAACGCGTTATCCAAACGTTCGGAATTACGGGCAATGATGGAGACGTTGTGCCCCTCAGCGACTGCCATCTGCCCTATCGCCAGGCCAATTCCGCTTGATCCTCCAGTTATGATGAAATGCACATTGTCCTCAGCCAGCCACGAGGGATCGTTGCAGGGCATCTAGATCGAGAGATCCAGTGCCGACATTCTGGTCGATGAGCTCTTTGAGGAGCGTCGCGGTTTTTTCAACCGTCATCTGAATCTGGATGTCTGTGTGGCCGCAGGTGAGGAAGAACCGTATCCTGGCGAGGCGTTCGGGCACTGCAGGATGAATAATGGGAAGGGCATTTATTCCTTCAGCAAAAAGCCGATTGCTGAGTTCCACCGCACGCAGTGAATCGCCCACAATAACGGGCACCACGGAATGACCGCCGCTCGTGCCGGTATCGAGGCCTCTCTTCCGGGCCAATTCAAGAAAAAGCCTTCCGTTTTGATTGATCTTTTCAACGCGCTGTGGACGCTGGCGCAAAAGCGATAGGCTAGCCAATGCAGCTGCCGCAAGGGGAGGAGCAAGCCCTACACTATAGACGAAACCTCCTGCCTTGGCTTTCAGGATTTCAATGAGCGCCGCACTTCCCGCTATATAGCCACCGCAGCTGGATGACGTTTTTGAAAGCGTGCCCATCCATATATCGATCTCGCGCGGGTCGATATCAAAATGCTCAAAGGTGCCCCGCCCTGTTGCACCGAGCACACCAAGAGCATGCGCTTCATCGACCATCAACCAGAAAGCGTGCTTTCTGCGGAGTTCAACGATGGCCCTGAGATCGGCGACATCGCCGTCCATGGAGTAAATACCTTCAACGATCACAAGGATATTCTGGTAAGAACCCCTCGCATTCGTGAGAACGCGCTCGAGGTCGACAATGTCATTATGCTTGAAACTCAGTCGTTTGGCACCTGACAGTTGCACGCCCACAAGCGCGCTGTTGTGAATGAACTCATCATGGATAACGAGATCTTGTGCCCCCATGAGGCAGCTGATTGCCGTGATATTGGTCAGATAGCCACTGACGAAACAAACAGCCGCATCAACTCCATAGTTTTCGGCAACCGCCTTCTCCAAATCCTGGTGCAGGGGTCGTTCGCCCGCTACCAGTCTGCTGGCCGATGCCGAAATGCCGTAGCGGTCTATCGCCGCTTTAGCCGCAGCGTGAACCTCCAGATCGGTGTTTGTCTCCAGATAGTCGTAAGAGGCAAAATTGACGAGCCTGCGCCCATCGATCAGTGTTTCGGCACCGGCGGCTGAAGCGTGCGCCCGATAGAATGGATTTTCAATTCCAGCGAAGCTCGCAATGCGTTTTTGGAGTTGGATGGTTTTATAGGACGACAAATCTTCAAAGCGGGTAGGAGCGACCCGGCGCGTTGGTTCAATCGCTCTCTCGGCTCTTTTCCCAGCGGCTTGTCCACGCTGCTGCTTGAGCTTCTCCATCATATCCGATGACAGAAGCGAGCCTTCTGGTCTGCTAGCGGCACGATCACTTGGGCTCATTCGACATCCACCAGTGCTTTGGGATCAAGATGTTTCATCTTCAGGTCGGACAGCAATTCCGTGACGTCGTCATCGGCAGGACCATCCAGAGAAAGACGATTGTGCAACTTCTCGCGCAGTTTGACAACGAGGTCACCGACGGTCGTGCCATCAGAAATTGCGCTTAAGGGGAGATCGATGCCAGTCTTCTGCTCGAAACTTGTGCCGAGTTCCATCGCCATCAGGCTGTCCAGACCGATATCCCTCAGTCCTTTCTCTCGGGTGATACTGGTTTCAGCCACCCGCAAGATAGATGAGAGCTCGGCAGCAATGAGCGTGTGTAGAATCTCGTCGGCTTCATCGGCCGCTTTGCCAACGATCATCGCATGGATGTCCAATTGCTCACCGGGCGCTGCCTGCTGTGACATTTTGCTGATGCCGATGGTTGAGAAGAGTGGTTTCTTGACGATCTCCAAGCCGACTGCGGCCGACCAGTCAATATCTGCAATGACCACCATGCCATCATTGTTCTTAGACGGCACGCTCGACATATAGTCTTCGACGAAACGGAGTGCATCTTTGGCCTTCATTGCCGACTTGCCGATACGCTTGGACAATAATTCATTGACCTCTGCATTTCGGGCAAGAAACCCGGCATCTGCTATAGCCCCGAACCCGACTGCAAGAGCGGGTTTTCCGCGTTGCCGGCGCAGGCGGGCAAGCCCTTCGAGATAGCCGTTTGCCGCAACGTAATTCGATTGTCCAGGATTTCCAACCATCGTGGTGGCGGATGAAAAAAGCAGGAAGAGATCGAGGTCATCCTGTTCAGTCAACTTATCGAGGAGTGCTGCACCCCCGACCTTTGTATGAATAACCGGCGCATTTCGCTCTGGCGTCAGGTTCGCAATCAAGGCATCATCCAAGACCATGGCCGCGTGAAGAATGCCCTTGATGGGCCCTATCTTGCGCAATTGCGCCAGAATATCCGCTAGCTGATGTTCGTTCGTGACATCGCACCGATGGATTGAAGCCGCCACGCCGTGACGTTTCCACTGCTCAATCGCGCGTTCTGTCGCGGCATCGGACACGCCGCTGCGGGTCGCAAGTGCGATATAAGACGCGCCTTTCGCTGCAAGCCAGGTTGCGGCCTCCAGCCCGAAGCCACCAACCCCGCCAACGACGAGGTAAACGCCTGATGACATTTTCAGTGCGCCTTGGCTCTGTGGCAAGACCGGATCCTTGCCTTTTTCAGGCGGCGTCACGATGATCTTGCCGATATGCCCCGAGCTTTGCATCAGGCGGAAAGCGGCTGAAATTTCGTCATAGCTAAAGATACGATATGGCAACGGTTTCAAAAGGTTTTCAGCAAAGAGACGTGCGAGCTCTTCAAATATCCGCTTGGCCGTGTCAGGCACTTCGACCAGAAGCTGGTCGGCGTCGATGCCAAAATAGGAAATGTTGTTGCGGAAAGGCCGAAGACCAATCTTGCTGTCGCCGTAGTAGTCACGCTTTCCAAGTTCCAGAAAGCGACCGAATGGCTTCAGCAGTTCAAGGCTCCGTTCCATGGCTTCCTGAAACAGGGAATTGAGAACGACATCAACGCCCACCCCATTGGTGACATCCATGACATCATTGACGAAATCGAGAGAACGGGAATCAAAGACGTGGTCAGCACCCAATGTTGCAACAAGGTTGCGCTTTTCGTCCGTTCCTGCCGTCGCGATGACGGTCGCGCCGGTCAACTTAGCTATTTGCAGCGCTGCAAGCCCCACACCGCCCGCCGCGCCATGGATGAGAACTGTCTCGCCCGCGCGAAGGCGCCCCAGATCCAATAGTGCGTAATATGCGGTGAGGAATGTGACGGGGAGTGTGGCGGCTTCGACCATGTCCATATTATCCGGAACACGCGTCACGCCTTCTGCCGCGACGACGACATTGGTCGAGAACGCGTCAGGGCCAATCCCCATGACACGATCACCTGGTCCAAGGTCGCCGACATTCTTACCAACCGATAGAATGGTTCCGGAAAATTCCATGCCAATTGTCGCACCGGCAAAGCCACTCTCAAGCGCCTCCTCTGGAAGCACACCCATCGCCCACATCACATCGCGGAAATTCAGTCCGGTCGCAGCAACCTCGACGATGACCTCGCCGTCGCCAGGGACGCGGAGTGGAACCTGCTGCCATGCGAGTGTCTCGATCCGTCCGGGCGACGTCTGTGTGATGGATGCGGCCCGGTAGTCCAGGACAAGTTGGTCCTTGCCCTTCACAGGCCCTGGTACGGCGCGCAGGAACTGGAAAGTGCCCGACGGAGCGTCGTAGCATAGCTCGTTCTCACCCTTAGTGTTAAGGGACACTATGTCCTGGAAGCTGTCCTGAGACAAATGCTGATGAGCCATATCAACGGTAACGACTTCGATCTCGTCATACTCGTTTTGCAGCACGCGTGCGAAGGTCCAAATGCCACTCGAAACAGGGTTGATTACAGTGTCAGCGACGCTGGCACCGCCTGGAGCAATGACAAAAAGGCGACGCTTTCGAGCTTCCGTCGAGAGCGATGATTTCCGCAGCCCCTCCGCAATACGTCCGAGCAGGTAGGTATGATCCTGCAGTGACTGCGAGTGGGCCCCGCTTGGGACATCATCCAACACGTAAACAATGTCACTATGCCCATCAATCGCGCCTTCGACCCTCATCCAGCCATTTATAGACGAAGCATCGATGTGCACGTCCACCATATCGCTCGTATCGAAAGATGGTGTGCTGCTCCAACCAATCGAGATTAGGCTGGGCCTTGCAGTCTGTTCAGGTTGCTGATGTGATGCATGGTCCCCATAAGCGGTCAGGAACAGCAGCGAGCCCTCCGCGAAGTCATTGGAAACAATGGACGAAACAGCGAAGCCAACATTCTCTACCAGCTTTCGCATACCGTCAGGCGAGAGCATTTTACCGATCGGGAGATCAGACACCGCGGCTTGGTCAAACCAGTCTGGCTGCAAACCGAAAAGGAAGTCAGCGAGGACGCCGTACTGGTGCTCTACAACGAGTAATTCCGCACCCGAGGCGGCAATGTATTTCAGCGCCGCTCTCATGCTTTCATTGTCTTGAAGACGCGTGCAGAGATATCCACTTGCGCTCACCGCAAGATCAATCCTTCGTGGCAGTTCATCATCGACATCAACGACAGTAACATGAGGATTATGCGTGAAGGCAGTGCTCAGCACGCCTCGTACGTTCTCGTCGTCAGCAATTATGAAAAGCCGTGCGTTGTGCTGTTGCGCTAAGCCCGCGAGCTTTTGGCTGGTTGCTACAGACGTTGCGCCAATCTCCACGATGACGGCACCGGGCTCAGTTGCCGAAATGCGGGTCAGGTAGGCTGCGGTGAGACGATACGCTTCCTCTACCCGCTTTTTGGCTATTTTCAAACCGTTGCGGAAATGGTCGAGCGTTGCCTCCGAGGCTTGATTTACGCCCAAATCGGCTGCTTCGGCCTCAGCAGTGAGCGCTTGAAGTGCCTGCAAAACAAAGTGGTAGTTGTCGTTGATAAGTATAGCGGTCGCTGCGCCAGCGGGAAATTCCGCCATAACTTCGCGGATGATCTCAGTGAAGGGTGGCAATCCTGATTCATCCGCAAGCTGCCAACACCCCGCGTCAAATAGCGCCAAACCAGCATCTCCGAGGACCAGGAGGCAGTTGGCTACATAGGAGCGAAGAACAGGTCGCGACGCGAGAGCGTGGTGGTCGACCGTGCCGAAGGTGTCGAGCGCCTGCTTGGCAATGTCGTATGACGCGCGATAGACGGCCGCATCATGAAGAAGGACCTCTTCCCCAAAGTCAACACTTTCGTATTGGGGCAAAACATCAGGCAGAATTCTGTTTGACCCGCCTGACAGACGGCTTGTCACCTTTTCGAAATGGTAGGAAACTGTTTCCAGACTATGCTGGAGCTTCAGAAACGTCCGCCTGAAGCGGCAATCATCCAAGACAGCGACCAGCTCTCCCCGAGCGTCAAAAAGTTCAACACGGACTTTCAGAGAGTGCGTCGAAAAGCTTTGGATGTGAAGGTGGGCCGAACAGATATCCCCGGTGTTGGCGCGGAAGCGAACCGCACCAAATCTTACAGGAATATACGGAGCTCCCGACATGTCCCCCGTCAACTGCCCGAAAAGAGCAACAAGTCCGTGGAATGAGGCATCAACGGAAATCGGGTTGAGATTGTAAGAAAGATAGGGGTGAAATGGTTTGGCTGCCGGATGCAATTGCACCGACAGCACCCTCTTTGCGGATGAACTCTGGACGTTTTTCAGAAGATTGAACGAAGGGCCATAATCCAGACCGAACCGCCGCGCAGTTTCGTAGGCCTCATCGGTTCCAATCTCGGCGGCTGGCTCGTCCTCGCCAATAATCTCAATCCTGGCGGCCATCGTCTTGACCGATTTGCGAATTCTCGCAACTGCGTGAACGCTCCAATCGTCCTCGCTCATATATTCCCGCGAGCGTATTTCGATCTGACCTGTCTCAATGGAGACAATCGTCGACAGTTCGGTCAGTCGTGTCGCATGCAATTCCAGTGGACGGAAAATCTCCAGATTCATCAACTCGACGTCAGACGAACCCGACATCTGGCGCGCCGCCGTTATGGCAATCTCGATGAATGCACTTCCGGGAAGGATTGCCTTGCCGTCTACCACGTGCTCGGCAAGGTCTGGAAAAAGGTTGGAATCAATATGGTTTTTCCACGATGCCGACTTGGGGTCAGTGCGCCAGCCAAGCAGAGTGTATTTTTCAGAGCTTTGCCCGCGGCCGAATAGATTCACTTTGTCCGACGTTTCCGGCGCACGCAAAGTCTGATTTTCAAACGGAAGGGGCGGCAGGCTGGTGCCTGCGCTTCGAGGAATTCCAACTTCGAGTGCCCAAGGCGCCGCCCCCTTGGCAACGGCCTCCGCAACGATGTGCGGCATCGGGTTGTCGTTTCGTCCAGGCCGCGTGAGCGTTGGAACAATAGCGACAACAGATCCGTTCTGGCGGGCATTTTCCACAAGATAAGAAGAGAGGATGCTTCTTGGAGAGATCTCCATGAAGAGGTTGCAGCCCTCACTCATTGCCACGGCTACAGCGTCACTGAACCTGACCATATCCCTGACGTTCTTCCACCAATAGGCTGCGTCAAGCATCTCACCATTCAAAACCTCTCCGATTACACTTGAGACAAAAGTCGTCTCGCTTGCATTGGGTTTGTAATCGGGCAATTCCGCGAGGAACGCGCTTCGTTCGCGGTCAATCAACGAGTGGTGGAAAGGATAATCGATGTCCAGAATGTGGACCGAAACATGCGATTTGCGCGCAATCTCTCGATAGACTTTTATATCTTCCGCTGAGCCCGTGATCGTAACAGAAGCCAGGGTATTTATCGCGGCGAGTTCTATACCGTTCAAGCCATTTTTTTGAGCAAATTCGATGGCTTTTTCTGCAGGCAGCGATACCGCGGCCATTTTGCCTTCGCCAGCCAAAGCATGCTGATGACGGGAACGGACCGCAACGATGGCGACCGCATCCAAAAGCGACAAGATTCCGGCGCAATAAGCGGCTGCAATTTCTCCGACCGAGTGGCCGAGGACATGACTAGGCCGGATGTTTTTCGCTTGCAGCGTATCGGAAAGGCTTGCCTGGATAGCAAAAAGCAACGCTTGACCGATCCGAGTATCGGCGAGGTGCTCGGCAAGGGTTTCCGAGGACAGGAGCGGAACGAGATCCACATCCAACCAAGGCTTGAACGCGGAGCATATCTCGACAAGTCTGGCGGAGAATATGGTATCATGGCGATAGGCATCTTGCGCCATTCCAGCCCACTGACTTCCATTGCCAGCGAACACAAAGGCGACGCGCGTCTCATTATTGGGCGCTTCCCCTGCAAATCCTGCTGCCGATGGAAGACCTGCGAGGTGGGCTTCTATCTCGCGACAGACATGGTCAGGCGCGTTGTTCTCAACGGCGAAACGGTATTTGTGATGGGTACGATTGATGGCTGAAACGGCCACCATGTCTTCAAGATCGGGCCGGCCGCTTTTCAACTCCTCGACATAACTTGCAAGCAGCGCCTCAAGGGCTGACTCGGTGTGTGCGCTCACCATGAAGGGGCCGGTTGCGCTTTTCACTTCAGTCCCAGCATTGGCGGGATCAGAGATCACAAGATGCGCATTGGTGCCACCAAAACCAAATGAGTTAATGCCAGCGAGCCGGCGCTTTTCGCCACGCCGGATCTCACGCCCCACGCGGTTAACTTCGACATGAAGGCTCTCAAAATCGATATCTGAGCTTACTTCTTCGGCATGAAGTGACGCTGGTAGGAAGTCATGTTGCAACGATAGCATTGCTTTGATCAAGCCAAAAATGCCGGATGCGGGCTCAGAATGACCTATGTTGGACTTGACCGACCCCACCAGCAAGCGCTCACGGCGTCGTTGCCCCAGTTCGGTGCCAATAGCCCAAAGTTCAGCGGGATCACCGACCTTCGTGCCCGTGCCGTGACCTTCGATAAATGCGAGATCATTGGGGTCGAGTTGATTTCGGGCATATATGCTTTGCAGCAATTGTGCCTGCTTTTCTCCAGAAGGCAGCGAGATACCGTTGGTTCGCCCAGCAGAATTAAGTCCCGTTGCTACAACCGTCGCATAGCTACGATCGCTGTTTGCGGTTGCATTTGCCGTTGTTCTTAGAATGACAACCCCGCCACCTTCCGAACGCACATAACCCTGGCCGTTTTCACCGTAAGCACGGCACAAGCCCTCAGGCGACAACATCCGCGCCTGTGAAAACCCGATAAAGGAAAATGGATGAGCCAAAACATTGATGCCGCCGACAATCGCGGTATCGATTTCACCACTTTCCAGCGCTCGAACCGCATGATCCATCGCCACGAGAGAGGACGAACACGCTGTATCGATCGTCAGACTGGGACCGTTCAGACCGAATATATGTGAAATGCGATTCGAGATGATGGAAAGGGTGTTGCCCGTCATAAAATACGGTCCACCGGCTGCGGGATCCTCGACATAGGTATTGCCGGAGTCCAAGCTAGAGGCGCCAATATAGACACCAACGCGCTCATTCTGAACCATCTGGACCGTTAGAGACGCATCTTCAAACGCGCGCCACACGAGTTGAAGCAGCATCCGTTGCTGCGGATCCATATACATGGCCTCTCGCGCAGAGAGGCCAAATACAGTTGCATCGAAATCGTAAATATCGTCTACGACTCCCGCTGCGAACGTATAGGCTTTTCCCGGAACACCCTGGAGGGGATGCCAGAAACGAGCTTGACTCCACCGTTCCTGGGGAACACTCGAAATTACGCAGCGCTCGTCTCTTAAAAGCTGGAAAAGTTCTTCAACATTCCGAGCACCCGGAGTGCGCACTGAGCGGCCGATAATCTCAACTGACATACTTCGCTTTTCTCTCAATCTCAGATGGATTGAATGCTACAATTACATCATATTTTCAATGCATAATTTACTTTGGGTTGGTATCTAAGGCCATTCGCAAAGGCCACTCCATTCTATTTGCCTACATTGTCTTGCCTCGTGACCGAGGTTTGCAATGAGCATCATTCTTCATGGATAGCTGTCTCAACAAAAGGCAATGAAACGGTGTCAGCGCTGAAGCGCGGGAGATCAACACACTGCCGAGATAAGCTTGCGAAAATCTCTCATGCAACCCGACAGATGGGGGCGAGTTCCATGGCTTGGATGATTGGTTCAATGGTCCTAGCTTAGTCAAGTTCGGCAAAAGCTGCGTGGCATCCAGCTGAACGGCTGCATCTGAATCGAACCTGCTACCCTTCTGATCTTCTTCAGCCACCTGCACAATTATGACCACACACTGCAAAGAAAAGACTTTCGTCATTCTTGGACTTAAGGGTAGTCCTCCCGCGAAATAACGGCCTTCAAAAAGTAGAATTTTCTCGGGCTTGATGATCGAGGATATTTTTGATGAAGATGAGCAGGTTAAGCGAACCGCAACCCCTTGCCGTCCTTCGCCAAGCGGAAGGGTGTGGCCCTGTGCCCGAGATTTGGCGAAGACACGGGATGAGCATGCAGGCAGAACTGGTGAAAGAGGCTTTGGAAAGACAATCACACGGCCGTATCAACGCCGAGAGCCTTACCTCAAATGCAAGCGCTTGCCCGTCGGCCACGGGATGGCCGGGAACTCTGAAGCATTGCGTTTGCCTGCCGAACCTTCGCGGTCAGCGAGACCTGCTTTCGTTACCGCACCAAGCCTTTCTCGCACCGTCCGGCACGACTCGCTCGACCAGCACATTGTCGAAAGCACAGAGGAGGCACTGCAATTTGCCACGAAATTGCCATCGGCCCACAATCACGAACGTATACGTTCAGCCCGGTTGGCCAAAAGAAGGGCAGACACGGTGAAAACGACCTGATGAGGGAAGTTGTGCGTGCTGTACGCGACCGCGCGAAGATATTCCTGTTTCAGACCGTCGAGGCCTACGCCTGTCCATCAGGCATGATCCACCAAAAAAGCTGGACGAGATCCCGCCACATCCTGATCATATCCTCCCAAGCGGCGACCGCTTGTCCATATGCATAAATCGCCAAGAGTGTGACAGCGAACAAAAGCAGCCAGGGCCATATAAAACGCCCCCTCCTCTGTTGTTCCAGGCCATTATCTTTGAGACCATTTAATTGCAAATCTCATCTCCATCGGTCTACTAACCGCGAAATTACCCCGCGCCAGCACACAGCAACAGCTACTAAACTTTTTAGAAATAAAACTCTGAGACTGATTGGGATTTCTTTAATCGCTCGAAAATGACAGCTCGCCTGTATGAACCTTGGTGCCTTCACTATTCCTGACAGCAACCTTGATACTCACATTGCGGCTGACCGGAATTTCGTCCTTGGCAATATCAGATAAGATCCTACCAGCCTCATGTCGCACATGGTCTAGCGACTGCAACTCTTGTCCTTCGCTGTCGCGTTCCAGACCGTTACCGTTGGTGACGTCGAAATAATACCGGGCCATCGCTCCACCTATTCAATGGGTATTTGAACTCGCCGAAGCCGGTATCGTTCCTAAGGGATGTGCAGATGAACCTGAAAAGTCTATGCAGATCGCAGTCGGAGGGCGACTTACAACGGCGGGGACTTTGTTGACACGTTGCAGGGGAGAACATAATTAGCTCCGGTCGACTGTTCCCACCACATTCGGGCATTGGACTCTCAAAACGGAGATAAGAACGTGCGCCCGTAGAGCAGATCAGCGCGGCGTTGCGGAATGATACCGAGGTATATCATAATCGGTGCCAGCTTCGATTTTATCGATGCCTTCGAGACGAGAACGATCAAGTTTGAATAACCAGCCCCACGACAACTGGAGTAAGGGTAATGCAGATCGGCCCCACGCGGCGGCAATGCTCCGCGTGCGCAATGTTGAAAATGGTCTAAACCACCTCCTCTAAAGCTATGGTGCAGAAATTGACTGACCAAGATCTTAATAAGCCCAAACGCACGCAATCCAAGCCAGACTTCGATACATTGAAGTTGACCGTTACGAACCTTGAAGAAAAGCGGATGCGCGGAGACAGAGAGAAGACCAAGCTCCTCAAAGCGGCGAGAATTAAACAAAATGAAAGCGAATAGTCGTCCGCTTTAATGCGTCTTTAACGCCCTGGATGCACACGTAACCAGAGCGCGAAATTTGTGTCGTACGCGCCACTTTTACAGACATCGCAAGTGGGGCAGATTTCCAGCATCACGACTACGTCGTGAAAGCCTCAACATAAGTAGGCGACATCTCTGATGGTGCCGCTAGTCAGTGCTTTTCATCGCGACAAGGCGACGCGGCTTACCCTCCTCAATGACTGCGACTTGTCTAGGGACAGGCTTGCCGCGAACTTTCGCTTCCAGTGCGAATGTCAGCAAATTCAGTTCAGCTTCCGTGATCGCCCGGCAGGGGTTGGCGAAATTGCAACCGTCCACATCTAGCCTTGTGGCCGTTTCGTACATCATATGGAAAAAATACCTGGTCATTCCGCCTTCACAGACTCTCAATTCATGGGTGCCTAACCGCCGCGTCAGGCTGGGTTCCTGAATGAAAATATATTAGACGTCCTTATATTAGACTTAACTCTGCCGCCGAGGAGCATTTAGAACTCATTCTTCGTACGGTATCGTACCGAAATTCAGGCCGGCTTTAATATGGCGTCACGCTGCGTTAAGCAGGCCAGATGGCAGATGTGTTCGAACGAATCGAAGAAGTGCTTGGTGATGTGGTTGAGTTGTTCTCTTTGAACGACATCTGGACTGTGCGCGTAGTCGAAAATGGTTCCCTGCTAATGGCTGCATTCCCTCATGAAGCCGACGCAATTACCTATGCAGAGGCGCAGATAAGGCGGCTTGGCCTGACGAATTACATACGTCTTCGATAGGTGTCGCCGTTACTGAATTCGCTCTAGGATTGGGCGCCAGCTGCCGCCAGTCCTTCGAACAAAGGCAAGAAATGCCGTAAGTGCGATTTTAGTCTGCTCTTGTCCTCGAACTGCATCACTCGCGTGGTCTTGTTTTGGACGATGGTAGCCCAATATCGGATAGAACTACCAGACCATAAATCTTCAACCCTCGGCTTGACGAGGTCGCAAGCGCGGAGCTTGCTGTCGATGGTAACGTTAAAGAGCGCGTCAGTTCCTACAGCCAATCCTCCATCGGGCAGCAGGATCATACCACGTATTGTCGCTGCCCGGTCTGAAGGAGACATTAAGATGCGGAATTGGTCGGCTTAGCATCCGATAATCGAAGCGACGCGTGTTACCACCTTCTTTTTGCACAAGTTCCTTCAATGGAACAGCAGCGTAAAACCAGGCCCATATGCGTGGATCGTGCTTATCGACAGCACCCCACCGTTGGACATTTCAGCCTTCGCAGTGAGGCCTGAATCCTTATTGAGCGACAGCGATACTTCCGCCCGCTGGCGGTCACTGAGAAACGCTGGCCTCGTACCGCTGCCATCTCCATGATTGGAAGGTTCCTTTTCCTTATGTCTCATCCCTTGCTCTCCTATTCTGCCTTGGCCTTGATCCCGGAGTTTTGACCCGGAAACGCGGCGGCTATGCCGATGTTCCGCAGTTCTCAGCCAACATTACGGTAACGTTGTCTGCGGCTGGCGTTGCGCCCTCTTCCGGCTCGCCGCCCGCCGCGCCGGTCTGAGTTCTTCAATCGTCGGTTACCACCGGACGCTTACGGTTCAACGTCTCCATATTCTTCATGTATTCGGAATCAAGAGCGTAAGGCACGGCAACCTGCTCGCCTTTCTGCGGCCTGCTAAAGGTAGTCCGTTCATTTGGTATGGTTGTCCAACATATCTCTACATCATCGGTTCAAGAGTCACTACGGGCCGATCAACCCTTGGTTCTACTGTCCTAAACCGGCTCCGGCTAAAGTGTTGGCTCGGAACATTTCAAATTTTCCTTTGTTCGATCACCGGCTGCACATTGTTTCAAAGGAGATTCGCATGACATATGACAACAACAACTCTGCCGGAGGCTCGGGCTCCCCGTCAGATGCCCCGGTCGAGGATGGCTCCGCAAAGTTTGAGCGCGACACGACGACATCAGCCGATATCAAGCAGAAACTGTCAGACGACGTCAGCTCTGCCAAGGACTATGCGCGTGATAAGGTTTCTGAGGCGACCGATCAGGCAAAGGACGCAGCCGATCAACAAAAAAACGTCATAGCCGGCAAAATGAACGACGTAGCCATGGCCATCGAGAAGGTAGCGGACGAGCTCGAACAGGGCGATGATCGCGATATCGGCAAGCTGGCTCGCACGCTGGGCTCGACGATGAAGACCTTTTCCAATGATATGCAGGATCGCAGCCTGGGCGAGATGGCTGGCAAGGCGGAAGACTTCGGCCGTCAGCAACCCCTCGCTTTTCTCGGCCTCGCCGCAATCGCCGGCCTTGCCGCCAGCCGGTTCCTGACCGCGTCTGCAACGCATAACGCAACAACCACCTCCACCAAGCCGACGGGCCAACCCGCCAGGCAACCCATAGGACAGCCGGCCGATGTTGGCCCAGTTGATCCTGCACCCGCAGATCCGGCCTATGCCACCGCGCGTCCTGTAGTGTCCACAATGTCTGAAACCAGCCCGGAGGGCCGCATCAATGGCTAAAGCAACCGACGACAGATCGCTACCGGAACTCGTAACCGGCCTTGTCGGCGATATCTCAGGCCTGTTTCGTAATGAAATCAATCTCGCCAAGGCGGAGGCATCGGAAAAAATGGCGCGTGCCATGACCGGCGTCGAAGCCCTTGCTGCCGGAATGGTGCTGGCAATCTGCGCCGTTGGCGTTTTGTTGTCGGCGCTTGTGCAGGGGCTCACAGCCTTTCTGGTCATGCAGGGCATGTCGGAGCCAAATGCCGGTGCGCTCTCGGCCGTCGTGGTTGGACTTCTTGTCTTGCTGGTTGCCTGGGGCCTCATTTCGCGCGGGCTTAACACACTTCGGGGCGGCAGTCTCACGCTTGAACGCACATCGGCATCCCTTCAGCAGGATGCAAAGATCATAAAGGATAGAACGTGATGGCTTATACTTCTGATACGTCAAGTGCGGCTGATATCGAACGCGAAATCGCCGAAGACCGTCGCCGCATCGAAGACAGGCTCGATGCCATTCAGCAGCGCATGTCACCCGGCCAACTGGTCGATCAGGTCTTGACCTATGCAAAGACCTCCGGTGGCGGCGAATATGCCTCCAACCTCGGCGCGGCGGTCAAGAACAACCCGGTGCCCATGGCATTGGTCGGCGTTGGCCTCGCATGGCTGATGGCTGGACCGAAAACCAGCTTAGCATCCTATGCGCGCCATGAAGATGACATCCATGACTATCCGTTGGCAACCATTCAGGGAGATTTGCGTCGCTCAGGCCCTGTCACAATGGATAATGGCGAACGCTATAGCCATTTCACCGATGGTTCCGGCAGCCGCTACAAGGCGTTGACGGATGAGGCAGGCAAACGTGCTGGCCATTTCATGGATGAAAGCGGAAAGACCTTCCGCGGGTTTGTGGATGCCTCCGGTCGCCGTTATCACGACCTTCGAGATGAAGCCGGCAATCTCTTTGACGATGCTTCAGGCTGGGTCTCCGATACCTGGCAGGATGTGAAGCGTTCGGCCTGCGAGGCGGGCGATGCTATTGCGGATGCGAAGCAGAGTGCCATGGAAAGCGGCGCACAGCTCAACACGGCCATTCTGAAGCACTTCAGGGATCAGCCTCTGGTGGGTGGCGCACTCGCTTTTGCCGTGGGTGCTGCAATCGGTGCGGCCCTTCCGCACACCAAGACCGAAGACGACATGCTGGGCACCTCAGCCGATAACGTCAAATCCCGCGTTTCGGATGAGGCCGCAAAAGCCATGGACAAGGCCGAGCATGTTGCCACCAATGTTCGCGACAAGGCCGCGTCGGTCGCTGCCGAGGTTCATGATATCGCCCGCGATCGCATCATCGAAGGGGCTAGCTCGCCTGGGCACAACGCCCGTTCTTAAATTTCTCACAGCCTTGAAATGCTTGACCGGTGACGACCTTCTTGGCTGTCGTCGGTCAGGCCATAATGCCAGAATAGGTGTTTCTGCTGCCACAGGTCGTTGAATCACACGGTCTGCATAGCGACTTATTGCAACACGCTGCCGGTACCAGGAGCGACAGCGAGGCAGAGCAGCACCGTCGCCTGCTCCGGAGTCGGACGGCCAAATGGCGCGATCAGGACTAGACAACTCACCAGATCGGGACGGCGTTGCGCCAGAGGGATAGTCGCCGCGCAGCCGATGGGATGGCCGGTGATCGTCAGGCTGCCAAACCCAAGGGCGCCGGCCACTTCCTCAAGCCATAGGGACTGTGCCAACAGTCCTCTCTGCCCTTGCGGTAGCGGGTTGCTGAAACCACAGCCGGGCCGATCGGGCGCGACAATGTGGAGCCCCGTTTCCCGGAAGGAAGCTGGCATTTTCTGGGCAAGGCTTCCACAACCATAAAGCAGGACGATAGGCGGATCAGCGTCATCGCCGACTTTGAGGATATGCACTCTACGTCCGTTGACGACCTGATCGAAGCACCGAACCGGGGCTGGTGTCTATTTTAGTTTAATTGCTGGCGAACTGGGCCGTTAGGCTCCGATTCCGCCTTTGTGCGAAAGCGGACAACAGCCGGAGGCCAAGAAACAAACACGAACTGTCTTGCGTTTTTCGACATCGCGTCCAACCAGCCATTCCCTCTTGATGCCTAAAATCATGATGCCTAGATCATCGGCGCTGAACGCCACGAAAGGAGGAAGCTCATGGCATTTGAAACTTTTGACCGTCCGATTTACGCGCAGCGGAAGCACTTTATTCAGGAGATCGCCGTTCTCGACGATGTCTTCGATTTCCTCGACGAATGGCCGCAAAACAGCCGCGATATCGTCTATGAGGTCATAGTGGACGCCTGCAGGAAGGCGGCAAGCGGCCGACTCCCGGTCCAGGCTGTCGCGGAGAACTTTCGCCGGTTCCTCAAGAAGCACAACATGCTTGCTGACGTCAAAGAGGTCCCATCGCATCTGCGGCAGGCCCAGGACCGGAACGTTTCTGGCGTGTAGCTGATGAGACGGCGCGGAACTGTAGGCCCGCGGACCCTGGTTTTATTTGGGTAGATGCCAGCAAGACACAACCCGGAACTTTCGAAAGACAGCGTGGTTTACGCAGCAAGACCACCATGGAGCTGCGCCATCATTAATGCCGCTGATATCCTCGTCGAAACGCTGATCGCCTGGGAGGTTAAGGTCGTGTTCGGCCTTCCCGGCGACGGGATCAACGGGATTATGGAAGCGCTGCGCGAGCGGTAGGATCAGAGTAGCTTCGTGCAGTTACGTCACGAGGAATCCGCTGACTTTATGGCCTGTGCCTATGCAAAATTTACCGGAAACCTTGGCGTGTGCCTGGCCACATGGAAAACCTCGCCAGCCTTGCTTGTCGCTCCGCCCTGGCAAAACGCGGCGTAGCCCATCTCTCCATCGCCAGCGACACCCAGGAGATGGAAGCGCAATTGCGATCCACACGCAATCGGCCCAAGCACGTGCCTAACCGCTATTTTGCGGGTCGCCAGCTTCCGAACGACGGCGAACTGGATCGTGCGGCACCGATCCTGAACGGAGCTGGCAAGGTCGCCATTCTCGCCGGTCGCGGCGCTCACGAAGAACTTAAGGAGACGGCTGACCTGCTAGCGGCGCCTGTCGGAAAGGCGCTGCTGGGCCAAGCTGTGCTCGCGGATAGTGACCCCTACACCACCGGAGGGATTGGGATTCTCGGAACGGCCCCTTCACGGGCAATCGTGGAGAAATGCGACGCCCTCCTGATCGTCGGGTCGACCTTCCCTTACATCGAATATTATACAAAGCCGGATTCCGCCCGGGGCGTTCAGATCGACAGCGACCCGCAACGTATCGGCCTTCGCTTTCCGGTGGAGGCCGGTTTAGTGGGCGACGCCAAGGAAACGCTCCGGCTTCTCAACAGCCGACTGACACGGAAGCCGGACCGGTCGTTCCTCGAGCAAGCGCACTCGGCGATGGAGGACTGGCGTGGAAATATGGCCCTGATGGAGAACGATGAGAATGCTCCGTTGAAACCAGCAGCAGTCGTCCTTGCGTTCGGCCGACTGATCGCTCAGGATGGCGTTCTGGTCGCAGATTCTGGACAGAACACTGAGCTTGCGGCGCGACATATCGATCTCGGTATCGGAAATCAGTTTTCCGTCTCAGGGGCGCTTGCCTCCATGGTCTCTGGCCTCATCCAATCCTGTCCTTCCAATAAACTTGCTTCATCACATACTCCACAGAAAGTGCGCAATCGAGACGAGCTAAAGCAGAGTACCTATCTTCGTCCGGCAGCCGAACCCAAGCTATGCAATCAGCAAATTTCGACTGCCGTTCGGCTTCGGACATAGGGTCTGCGGACGACCCCTTGGCGTGAAGCCTCTCTTTCCAAAGCGTCCGCCCATCACCTAATGTGATCGTTACCTGATGCGCAATACGTTCAACTCCGCGCTCTTGTTCCGCGCTATAGGCTCTCATCGTAATTTTCGGCATATGATGCCGGATATCAGGTCTAAATATTGTGTCGCTCCTAAAATCCTCCAATGAAAGCTTGCCTTTAGCCAGAGCGGCAGCAAGACAATATTGCATCGAAAAACGTGCCTGCATCTCATCAGCAGGGTCTGGATAAGCCAGATTATCAACAGCAGACCGCCCCACTTTTGTGTCTATGCGATGCACGTCATCAAGCGAGAACCCATGCTCTTTCTGCAAATCCAGCGCGGCGTCGATAGCCCGATGTGTAGAAGCACAACATGGGTGAAGCTTCGTTACCAACCCTCGGGTTTCAATGACGTGGGTTTCGTCCAGGGAAAGCCCGTCCCATCCGGTTGAGTCTGCGCCTCCGAACAAATCCAGAAAACCTTGTGGTCGTTCCAGAATATCCAGTCGTCCAGTCATGCCCGCCTGCGCAAGACACGCGGCCTCCACCGCATTACGGGCTGCGATACCCGCGTGGAGTGGCTTCACAGATGTTCCGAACTGACCTTTCGGGCCTGATGCAAGGCTGACGGCGATACTCATCGCCTGGGCTGCACACCCGTCATCAAGACCAAAAAGGACGGCCACGCCAGCCGCCGTACCAATGCAGCCGACAGTGGAGGTGCCGTGCCAACCCCTGTTGTAATGGGAAGGGTTGACGCCGAAACCAACGGCGGCCTGCGCTTCGAGACCGGCGAGATAGGCGCGGATAAGCTGTTTACCGGAAACGGAACTGTCCGCCGATGCGATTGCCAGCAAAGCAGGCACAAGAACGGCGGACGCGTGCGCACGGGCCGGGTGAAAGTTATCGTCGAAATCCAGACAATGGGCCGCGGTCCCATTGACCAAGGCCGCAATAGACGGTGATGCCCTTCCGCCGGTGATTAACGCGGAGGCTCCGTTTGGACCAATGTCTTTGGAAAATGCCGCCGCGACAGAGCGAGGTGCCGGATCGGTGCCTCCAGCGATCATGCACCCCATCGTATCAACTATAGCCTTTTGCGCACGCATGGTGGAGCCTTCAGAGAAGTGCTTTCTTGAAACCACATGTGTTGCGATTTTTTCCAGAACTGTTGCCATTGCCTTTTACCCCTGCCAAGTCTTTGCTCTTGGCTGTATCATTGGAAGGCCTGGTTCAAGCGTGCAATCTTATGCAGTTTACGGGTGATCCTATTTGTTTTTTGGGGGGAGAGATTGATGGGGGACAACAAGATAGCCATCAGCGTCAAGCATATTCATGCCTATGACGCGATTGCCGCTACGGGTTCGACCATAGCTGCCGCCGCTGAGCTTGGGATTTCTCAGTCGAATGCCAGCCGGCTTCTCCACCAGCTTGAGCTTTATCTTGGAGTACGGTTGTTTGAGCGGGATAAAAACCGGCTTTCCATGACGCGTGAAGGCTTAGCCCTGGGACCGGAAATCAGAGTGATTTCGGATCGGCTGACAGCATTGAAAGTGACGGCGCGGGAGCTTGAAAATGGTCATTCGCTGGAAATTCCGTTACGGCTCGCGTTTCCGGCCAGCCTTTCGGTGACGCTCATCCCGCGTTTGATCAAACGCTTTCTAACGGAGAGCGGGCCGGTCAGGATCGAGGTGGCATCGGGTAATTATGTAGCAATCGAGCGGATGATCGCTGATGGCCAGGCGGATATTGGCTTCACCCGCCTACCTTCAGCGACACCGGGGTTACGCGAGGAAGATGTGCTGCCCTCTCGCAATATCTGCGTCATGCATCCGGACCACGGACTAGCGAAGAGCAAAACACTGACCGTGCCCGACCTCAAATCGCACGATCTGATCCTGTTGAATCGCGAGAGGCCTGTACGCCATGAACTGGAAGCGCTGTTCTATAAACAGGGATTGCGGCAGCGCCCGGCCATCGAGGCACATTCGGTCGGTTGTGCCTGCGCGCTCGCGGCCGCGGGGCTGGGTGTTGCCATTGTCAGCGAACTGCTGGCGCGTGAATATAGCGCCATGCCGCTTGTTTTCGTACCGCTTGAACCAGCGCTTGTCGTGAATTACGCAATCGTCGGCTCCGAACAAACGCCGCTACCGAAATCGGCTGCACCATTCTTGCGGTATCTTAGGGAATGGTATGAGAGGCAGGATATTAGTGCACGACCGAGCGGACGATAGGGCAATTACAGATGATCAATTTTAGGCAATTGGAAGTTCTGAAGACCCTGCTTGCCACAGGATCGACGATTGCGACGGCCAAAAGTATGGGGCTTAGTCAGTCCGGTGTCAGCCGTCTTTTGCAACAGCTCGAGTCAGATCTTTCGTTGAGGCTGTTCGACCGCGACAAGGGTCGGCTCATTCCAACGCCGGAGGCCAGCATTCTGGCGCGTGATGCAGAAACAGTCCTGCTAGGGTTAAACCGCTTCTCGAGCCTTGCTGAGGATCTGCGCAGTGGTGCTACCGGGCCGGAGCTGGTGCGTATCGGCCTGCCCAGCAGCATGTGGGAAAACTTTGCACCGGCGATGTTGCTCGAATATGCCAGCGAATATCCCACCGTCCGGATCGAAACGTTTTTCGAAACGACCTCCAGCATCGCAAGGCTTGTAGAGCAGAAGGTCATCGATTTCGGGTTTCTTCGTTACGAGGATCAGCTAGGCCCGGGCATCGACATGGAAAAGGTGGCTACGGGATCGAGCGTCTGCGTCATCCCCGAGGATCATCCGATGGTAAGCGCGACCGAAATTACGGCCAAGGACCTGCGCGGCGAGCCGCTCATACTGATTGGTCGTCAGAGACCGAACCGCATGTTGCTTGACCAAGCGTTCAAACGTGCGGGTGTGAAGCAAAACGTCAAGATCGAAACACATACCAATAGTTCGGCATGCTCCTATGCTGCTCACGGCTTGGGCATCGCTATCCTGAGTAGTTTTTTTGCCAATCTTTATCGGCACCTGCCCGTCGTGCAGCGACCCTTTATTCCTGCGTCGAAACAGGAGTTCGGATTGGCCACTCCGTCCGGCACCTCTTCATCGCTTGCTGCAAGGGCGCTCATGGACGCGCTGAAGCGACAAATCGTCATTTCCCAAAAAGATACAACCTAACAAGACCTTAAAGGTTTTTGATCCTTACGCGTCTGACGAGACGCAGCGCACGATATGCATAAAGCTATGATGAAAATGCATAATATTGCGCAAAAATCTCTCATCGCTCATAGTCTACCCATAAACAGCCGGTGACTTTGTAGATCCGGCCCCGCCAATCGTGTTCAGGGGAACCGATGATTAGATTTATATTCAACCGCCTGCTCATGGCGTTGCCGACCATGGTCATCGTTGCCATTACGGTCTTTGCGCTAATCCGATTCATTCCGGGTGATCCCGCCGCTCTCATGCTGGGCGACATGGCCACGCCGGATCAGATCGCCACCATGCGAACCGAACTTGGTCTCGACCTCTCGATGCCCCAACAGTTTCTGGTTTGGAGTGGCAATGTGCTGACCGGCGACTTCGGCCGCTCCATCGTTAACAACGAGGCAGTACTTCCGCTCGTCGTGTCGCGCTTCATGGTGTCTGCTGAAATCGTCATCATCGCCGTCATTCTGGCGAGCCTGATCGCAGTTCCAGCCGGCGTCATTGCCGCATGGCGACAGAACAGCGTCACCGATCTAGCGCTGGTCGGTACCGCAACGATCCTACTATCGATCCCGACCTTCTGGCTCGGCCTACTGTTGCTTTTGTTTTTCGGTCTCAAACTCGGCTGGTCGCCGGTGCTGGGATATGTGTCGATCAGCGACAATCTGGTTGGCGGCCTCCTCTATCTCGTGCTGCCGATCATGACACTTGTCATTCATGAGGCGGGTGTCCTGATCCGCATGGCACGCGCCTCTACGCTCGAAGTGTTGCGGCTGGATTACATCACCCATGCCCGCGCAAAAGGCCTGTCGGAAAGTGCCGTTCTCTGGAAGCACGCTTTCAGAAACGCCTTCGGTCCGACATGGACGATGATTGGCCTTATTCTCGGTAATCTTCTGGGTGGCATCGCGGTCATTGAAACGGTTTTCACCATTCCCGGTCTTGGACGGCTGATGGTCGATAGCATCTTTCAGCGCGACTACCCGGTCATTCAAGGATGCCTGCTGTTCGTCGCCTTCTCCTACGTCGTGGTCAATCTGATCGTCGATCTCCTTTATCCTCTGTTTGATCCGCGCGTGGTGGCAGAATGAAACATTTTACGCTCAATGGCCTGATCGGCGGCTTTCTGATTGCCATTCTTCTGATCATCGCAGCTGTCAGTTTGTTCTGGACACCATTCGATCCGATGAAGCTCAGCTTCACCGCTCGTCTCGCAGCACCGGGCCCACAACATCTGCTTGGCACGGACGAATTCGGCCGGGACGTTGTCAGCCGTCTGATGATTGGTGCACGGGCCAGCGTCTGGATCGGATGCCTGACCGTTGGTTTTGCCACCATCGCTGGGACGCTGATCGGACTGATCAGCGGCTATTCCCGCGGCTGGATCGATGGTGTCATCATGGCGATCAACAACGCACTGCTCGCTTTTCCCGGCATCCTGCTGGCACTCGGTCTGCTGGCTGTATTCGGTGCCAATCAATACGGCATCATCTTTGCGCTCGGCATTGCCTACACGCCATCCATGGCGCGCGTGGTGCGCGGTGCCGTTCTGTCGCTGCGTGAACGCGAATTCATCGAAGCCTCCAAGATCATGGGCAACAGCGAGATTTTCACCATGGTCAGGCACATTCTGCCGAATTGTCTGGCACCGATCACCGTTCTTGCGACGTCCATGTTCGGCTGGGCCATCCTATCAGAAAGTGCTTTGAGCTTCCTCGGTCTTGGCGTGCCACCACCGGCACCCACCTGGGGCAATATGCTGGCCGCTGGCCGACCCTTCATCGAACAGGCCGTCTGGCTCGGACTTTTTCCCGGCCTCTGCATCGCGTTGACATTGCTCGGCATCAATCTGCTCGGAGATGCGCTTCGCGACAAACTCGATCCCCGCATGAGAGGTTTGAAATGACACAGGAAAAACTTCTCAGCGTGCGCAATCTCTTGCTGGAGATTACCCATCGCGGCGTCGAGGTCGTGAAGAATGTCAGCTTCGATCTCGAACCCGGAGAAATCTTCGGGATCGTTGGGGAAAGCGGCTCCGGCAAATCGCTGGCAACGCGCGCTCTGATTTCACTTCTGCCGCCCGCCATCCGCAAAACCGGTGGCGATGTGACCTACAAGGGTCGCGACGTCACAGCGATGAGCGAGGCGGATTTGCGCCGCCTGCGGGGTGCCGAAATCGGACTAGTTTTTCAGGAACCTATGACATCCCTCAATCCGTCCATGACCATCGGTCGGCAGTTGGAAGAGGGCCTTACCCTTCACACCAAATATACGCCTGCTGAGCGGCGCGCCAAAATCCTTGCCATGCTCCAGCGTGTCGGCATTCGTGATCCGGAGGGGGCGCTCACATCCTATCCGCATGAATTTTCCGGTGGCATGCGCCAGAGGATCATGCTGGCCTCGGTAATGCTTCTGAAACCGGCCTTGCTGATTGCCGACGAACCAACGACAGCGCTCGATGCCGTCATCCAGCGCGATGTCATGGAACTGATGGTCGAGTTGACCAAGGCCGAAGGCACGGCTGTTCTGCTGATCAGTCACGATTTGCCGATGGTCGCTCGGTATACCAGCCGCATCGTAGTGATGGAAAAAGGATCAATCGTCGAGGCTGGAACAACAGAACAGATCCTTGAGGCACCAAAGCATCCCTATACCCGCAAACTACTATCTTCGTTGCCAATCCGCGGCGAAGTTCGGATAATCGATACGGCATCGCCACCGATAGTGTCCGCGAAAAACATCGTGGTCGATTATCCGGGCCGCAGATCCCTGTTGAAAAAGGGAACTGCCAAGCGCGCTTTGCACGGTGTGTCCATCGATATTCACGAGGGTGAGGTTGTTGCGCTCGTGGGTGGCTCCGGGTCCGGCAAGACCACGCTGGGTCGCACCATTGCCGGTCTGGTCAGCGAGACCAGCGGTGAAATCCTGTTCCAGGGTCGCAAGCGTGATGCCGATTGGCAGGATTACCGCCTGAACTGCCAGATGGTGTTTCAGGACCCCTATTCCTCGCTCGATCCGCGCATGACCATTCTGGCGCTGGTGGAAGAGGCGCTACGGTTGGTTCCCGGCATCAATCGCGCCGCCAAGAAGAAACGTGCCTATGAAACGCTGGAGGAAGTCGGTCTCGGTGCTGAATATGCCCTACGTTATCCGCACGAGCTTTCGGGCGGACAGCGGCAACGCGTGGCGATCGCCCGTGCGATTGCGCGGCGTCCCCGCTTTCTGATTGCGGATGAACCGGTGTCGGCACTCGACGTGACCGTTCGCGCGCAGGTGCTGTCGCTCTTTTCCGATCTGCAAAAACGCTACGGCTTCTCCTGCCTGTTCATCAGCCATGATCTCGGTGTTGTGGAACAGGTGGCAGACCGCGTGGTCGTCATGCAGGACGGTCGCATCATCGAAGAGGGCGATCGGAATACGATCTTCGACACGCCGAAAGAGGCCTACACGCGACGTCTGCTTTCGGCCATTCCCGCACTCGATCTCAACGAGACCGGCGGCGTCAAACTGAAATGGCGTCTGGAGAACTGAAAATGACAAACACCACGACAATGCAAAAACTGTCCGGCACCGTGGCCGAGCGCCTCAACGCCGTCTGCGACGCGCAGGATTTCGTCACCCGTTTTAGCATTCGCAACCTGCTGACGGGCGAGACCTTCGAGCGCGGCGCGGATGAGGAAACGCCATCGGCCAGCACTCGCAAGACATCGATCATGATGGCAGCGCTGAAAGCCGTCCATGAGGGCAGGCTCGATCTCGATGAGCGGATCACCTACGAGGCACGTTTTGCCGAAGAGGTAGCCAGCGGCATGTTCCGCTACATGACGCCCGGTATCATCATTTCGCTGCGCGACGCCATAACCGGCATGATGGTGCTGAGCGATAATGTCTGCACCAAGATGGTGTTCGAGCGGCTAACGCTGGAAGAGGTCGATAGCTACTGCAAGTCGATCGGTATGAGCGGCACGCATCACCGCTTCCTCATTCCGCCATTGGCTTTGTCGCCGGACCACACCTTGAAATCCGTGACGACGACGACGGCGCGTGATCAATTGTTTCTGCTCCAGACCATTCTCGACGCGCAGACATCGCCTGATGCCGCGGGCAGGTTGGGCTCTTCACACGAACTGTGCGCCTATGCTCTGCAGACGCTGAAGAGCCAGATCCTGCGTTACGCCATTCCATCCCGGCTACCTTTCGGCACCGTGGTTGCCCACAAGGGCGGCACCGGCAAACGCGGACGCATGAATGCTGGCATCGTCTATCGGGATGGTGCGCCGCTCTACATCATCACAGCCTTTACCGATCAAGTGCCGCAGGACATGCCGGATGGTACGCCGGGCTACACGATGTCTCTCGAAACCATCGGCAAGCTGTCTCGCGTTTGCTGGGACGCATTCCACGCTTGAACAACCATAAACGTCAACAAAAAGAGGGTAACATGAAAAGCATTCTTCTCGCCGCACCGATCCTGATGTCGCTGACCGGCGTTTCCGCCGCTCGTGACATCGTCATCGCGCAAAGCTCCGATCTGCGCAGTAGCAATCCGGGCGTCAACCGCGACGGCAACACGGACGGCGTCATTCTCCACATCGTCGAGGGCCTTGTCGGTTATGCCAACAATGGCGAGGTCAAGCCTTTGCTGGCCCAGTCCTTCGAGATGTCTGCCGATGGCCTGACCTATACGTTCAAGCTGCGTCTAGACGTAAAGTTTCATAACGGCAAGACGCTGACAGCCGAGGACGTGGTGTGGAACTGGAACCGCTACATGGACCCAGCAACGAAATGGACCTGTATCAAGGACTTTGACGGCAGCGGCACCGTAAAGGTTACGGGCATCAAGGCGGTTGATACACAGACCGTGACTATGACCCTGGAAAAGCCATCTGCCGTTTTCCTCGGTCTCATGTCGCGCCCCGAATGCGGTTACACTGGAATGATTTCACCGGATTCGGTTGCCGCCGATGGCACCTTCGACAAGCCCATCGGCACCGGGCCGTTTAAATGGGACCAGTGGAAAAAGGGCGAATATATTCACCTGACGAAATTCGATGGCTACGCTTCACCCGCCAATAATGGCGAGCCGGATGGAATGGTCGGCTCCAAGCGTCCGTTGGTCGACGGCATTAAGTTCATGGTCATTCCCGATGCCTCTACGGTGAAGGCCGGCCTGCAATCCGGTGTTCTCGACACGGCGGAAATTTCTCCCGACCTGATCCCTGAATTCGAAAAGAGCGAAAAAGCCAAGGTCATTGTTTCGCAGAACAACGGCAAGAACCTCTTCTACATCCAGACACGCGATCCGATCATGAGCAAGCCCGGCGTGCGCCGCGCTATAGCCATGGCGCTTGAGCTTGACGAACTGGTTGCCGCCGCATCCAATGGCACCGGCAAGGCGAATGGCTCCATGGTCGCTTCAGATTCCGTCTACTTCAGCGAAACCCAGAAAACGCGGCCTCCCTACGATCTCGAAGCGGCCAAGAAAGAACTCGCATCTTCCGGATACAAGGGGGAGCCGATCAGCATCATTGCCAACAAGCGTGGCAACGTACCGAGCTTCCCAGCTGCCGTCATCGCTCAGGCCATGCTTCAGCAAATCGGCCTCAACGTGCAGATCGAAGTTCTCGACTACGCTACACAGGTGGATCGGCGTCGTTCCGGGAACTATCAGATCATCTCGCAATCTGTCGCACCGCGTCTCGATCCGGCTTTGATGTACAGCTTCTATGTGGGAGACAAGGACAAAAACGCATCGCTGATGTGGGACAACCCCAAGGCAATTGCGTTGATGAAGTCCGCCTATGCCGAAATCGACACGGCGAAACGCCAAGCCATCTTTGACGAGTTTCACAAGCTGATGCTCGAGGAAATGCCTGGGATTTTCCTTTACGACATGATCGACGTCTGGGGTGCGACAAAGGCCTTGAAGGGCCGACCTGTCTGGCAGTCCAATGCTCGCCTCTGGGAAGTTTCCCTCGATAAGTAAGCCATGACGAAAGCCCGGGGCCGCGATGGTACGCGGCACCGGACTAACTTGCAGCTTGGCTAGTTCCTTTGCAAACTCGCTCCAAGACTGTCCATATTTCTCCGAGGATAAAACATGCCAGATACTGCCGCCTTGCAATCGCTCATCCAAACCGTCGATGCGCTGGCACCCGATTTTACCAATCTTAGCGACAGGATATGGGAGTTTTCGGAACTGAAATTTCAGGAGGTTCAATCATCGGACCTGCTGGTTGAAACACTGAGACAAAATAGATTTTCCGTTCGACAAGACATAGCTGGCATGAAGACGGCCTTCATCGGCGAGTATGGTCGCGGCAAGCCTGTCATTGCATTTCTTGGCGAATACGATGCGCTGGCGGGCATGAGCCAGAAATCGGGCGTAGATCAGCCAATGGCGGTCGAGGTGGACGGAAGCGGCCATGGTTGCGGCCACAACCTCCTGGGAAGCGGCTCGATGCTGGCTGCGATTTCGCTGGCAAAACATTTGGAAGCCAACGGTCTTCCCGGCACAGTGCGCTATTACGGCTGCCCCGGAGAGGAAGGCGGTTCCGGCAAGACATTCATGGTACGTGCCGGTGCCTTCGCCGATGTCGATGCGGCTATGACCTGGCATCCTGCACCCTTCAACGGTGTGCGCTCGACCAACAATCTTGCCGTTCTCGAATATTATTACCGCTTCAAGGGCGTTGCGGCCCATGCGGCAAATGCCGCACATCTTGGTCGCTCCGCACTGGACGCCGTCGAACTGATGAATGTCGGCGTTAATTTCTTGCGCGAGCACATGCAACAGGACTGCCGGGTCCACTACGCCATAACCGATGCAGGCGGACGCGCGGCCAATGTCGTTCAGGCCAAGGCCGAAGTCCTATACCTCGTACGAGCACCTGAAATGTCACAAGCGCTGGCACTGGCAGAGCGTGTTGATCAAGTCGCTCGGGGCGCGGCCATGATGACCGGGACGGAAGTCGAGATCATTTTCGACACGGCTGCCACCAATCTGCTACCGAACCTGACGCTGGAAAATGCAATCCACGACAATCTCGTCTCGATTGGTCCCGTGCCGTTCGATGAGGCCGATATAGACTTCGCCCGCAAGATACAGGCGACCTTTACCAACGAGGCAATCAAGAGCAGCATCCGCCTCTATCAGATCAAAAACGACGTCTTTTCGAACGATAAGATCGATGGTTCAACGCCGCTGCATCTCGGTCTGCGCGACTTCGAAGGTCAATCGCATTTCCGGGCAGGCTCGACCGATGTTGGCGATGTAAGCCGTGTAACCCCGACTGCGCAATGCTGGGCACCAACCTGGGCTATTGGGACAAATCCCCATACATGGCAGGTGGTTGCACAAGGCCAAAGCGCAGGCGCTCACAAGGCGATGATCCACGCTGCCAAAGCCATGGCAGCGACCGGGCTTGACCTTGCGACATCACCTGAGCTTTTAGCGCGCACTAAAGCAGAATGGCTGGAAAAGATAAAAGAAGAGCCATATGTCTGCCCTATCCCAGATCACATATCACCCGTTACCCAATAGTTTGTTCGGCATTCTAGACAGGCGAGGGCGTCGACTAAGTGATCTGAGGACGGCGAGCGATGTAGCTAGTGCGGGAATCATTCGTTCTTCAGCTGTGATACGAACTTTTGATGACTAGTCTCGCATGCTAATTGATCGTACGCCTGGACGGAGTACGAACTATCGAAACTCGGTTCGGTGGTTCTGTCTGTCTCAAATTATGTAATTTGGACGACTACTTGATTTTCACAGCAGCGGGTTTGGGCTGGCAAACTCGGTAGCTTTGATGCCAAAGCCATTCATTATGAGTTATTGCAACTTCGTATTCTTAA
>NZ_JBNWDZ010000015.1:0-42096 GCF_053521645.1 Agrobacterium sp. CG674
GAAAGATTAAGATATAAATAAAGTCGCTCATGTATGACGACCTGAACCACGAGGACCATTATGTTCTGATGCAGGAGGGTGAAGCGATGTATAAGCTTGGCGATATAGAAAGGGCCTTTTACGTGTTTTCTCGTGTGGAAGAATTGTATGGTGAACGGGGCTTCAAAGGCGAGCAAAAGGCCTATCTCACGTTCATTAGGGAGGAACGCGGCAAACGAGCGGCCAGCAGTTCTTGATCCAGCAAATGAAGCTCTCTTATCCATTCGCTTTAATCGCTTCTGCCTACTGCTGCCTTGGCAGCGTTGCGCCAGTAGCGGCCATGGCGTCAGCCGAGACGGATATAGAAGTTCAGGCTGTCAGCATTCCTTTATCGAGCAAAGCATAGTAGCTCGACTGTCACTCACAAAAAGAGGGCACCATGAGACCGAGCTTACGGGCTAAAGCTATTTCAGTCTGCGAGGACAAAATCGGGCGAAAGGGCGAAGGTGTCGGTCTGTCATTCTATGCGTTCTTTGCGAACAAGAACGATGACCCCGACCTCCTTATGGAAGCTGCCGAGTGGTGGATCAAAACCAATGCGCTGGACCATTTCGAGAAAGCGGTCAAAATCCGTGAGATGATCAAATCCGGGCAATAGGCAATGACCGCTTCGGGCCAAATCCTGCCTTTCAGTGCGAGATATTATGCCGAGTTTGCCAGGCGCGTTTGCCGGAAATCTCGGACTTTGGAGAACGGGCTCGGTATAGTATCCGGCTCGGGATAAGTGCGAGATCTGCACATCAATATGCTGAAGTTGGAAAGTCGGAACTTTCATTGAGTTAGAGAAAAAAGCTAATCCTCCAGCGCCATGGTGAGCGCTGCCTCACAATGAATCAGCGTGGTATCGAACACGGGCACCGACACGACATCTTGATTGAGCAACATGCCGACTTCGGTACAGCCAAGAATCAGGCAGTCAGCGCCGCGCTCGACGAGACGCGCGGCAATTCCGCGATAAGCAGTTCTGCTTTGCTCCGTAACGACATTACGGCAGAGCTCTTCGTAGATAATCCGATGGGTCTCGGCTCGGTCGGACGCATCCGGGACGAGATGAGAAAGACCCGCCGCTTTCAGCCGGTCTACATAGAATGATTGCTCCATTGTGAATGCAGTGGCAATGAGGCCAGGCCTTCGCAAATCCTGCTTCTTGATGCGCGAGGCGGTCGCGTCTGCAATATGCAGCATCGGAATAGAGACGCCATGCATCATCGCATCCGCAAGCTTGTGCATCGTGTTTGTCGCAAGGATGATGAAATCTGCACCGCCACGCTCCAAGGCCTTCGCCTCCCGGCTCAGAATGTCGCCTGCGTCGTCCCATCTTCCCGATGCTTGGAGGGTCTCTATCGTAGCGAAATCAAGCGAACGGATGAGCAATTCAGGCGAATGAAGCCCTCCGAGACGGTCTCGCGTCATCCGGCAAAGCTCACGATAGTAGATTTGCGTGGAGGCGGCGGACATGCCTCCGAGTATCCCGATCGTCTTCATGCTGATCCTGTTACACCCAATATCGTCAAATAATTCCATTATGTCTGCACCAGAACTCTCGTGAAGTCGATTCGGGTTCTTCCGACATGATGGCTCCGAGACTTGGCGTCGCTTTGCTGTTAAATCTCGGCCTTATTAGCAAGCAACCGGTGACAGGAGACGATCAATGTTTACCCACGTGATGATCGGCAGCAACCACCTCGACCAGTCGAAAGCCTTTTACGATGCGACCTTTACTGCTCTAGGAGGTAAGCCAGGCACAATCGATGATCGAGGCAGACTTGTTTACATTCATAACGGCAGCCGTCTTATGGTCACGACGCCCATCGATGGGAAGCCAGCGACCGTCGCCAATGGCGGAACGATCGGCCTAGTTGCTAGCAGTCAAGAGCATGTGAAAGCATGGCACGACGCCGGGACCAGCCACGGGGGGGAATCGATTGAGACGCCGCCGTCTGAACGTCCGAACGGCTCGTTCGTGGCCTATCTCCGAGATCCGGACGGACACAAGTTGACCGCACGAACGCTACCGTCAGATTGAATTGGCCATAACCGGCATGGTTAGACCGTTTTCATGGCGAAAGAAGTGGGAGAAGAACTGGGAAAGCGTCAAGTTTTGTTCGCAACGTTGTCGAGAGACGAAAGGGAGATCGTGAGTCCATCGCGGTGACCCTCGAGCACATAAGAGGCCGTCCGTTTGGCACCGCGGCACTAACCTAATCCTGTGCGGCGGGACGATCCGCCACGTTCCCGATCTCGACCTCGTCGGGCTGCTAGATTGCGAACGCGTTATGGTTGCGTATTGAGGATCTGTCTTAGATAGAATAACGCTCCGTTCACGGTCGATCTGTGGGGCTCGCTATTTATGAGGGCGGCGGGCAGTTGTTATCAAGATGACAAGTGTCGCCGCCTTATTGCGCGGGGATTACCAGGAATGCAGTCCGTAGATTTTGTACTTATATGAGTTTTCTTAGTGTGAGCAGAAGCTCTGTCTGTTTTGGATTGAACGATCTACGAACCCGTGCTCCGGTTCATAATCGCATGTCTCACCACCCTGATCACGTCAGCCACCCTCGCAAACGGCTACGCCTATGCCGGGTTCACAATCTCTCGGCCGGCTTGCGCATTGACGGGTGGCGTGGTTGGAACCGCCTAGCCAGACGGTGACGGCCTCGGGTGGATCAGGAACCTATACCTATATGCTCGTCTCCGGTACGCTGGCGGATGGCTTGGCGGTACATACAACGACGGGCACATTTTCCGGTACGGCATCGACTGTGAGGAACCACAGCTTCACAATCGCGGCAACCGATGCCGCCCTTGCGACAAACATCGCAACTTACACTCTTGCCGTTCCAGCAGGCAAGCCGGGCGCGCCAGTGATTGGCACCGCGACGACTGGCGATGGTGAGGCCGACGTTGCCTTCACCGCACCGGCCAGCAATGGCGGGTCCGCAATCACCAGCTATACTGTTACCTCAATTTAGCGACCGATTGCCAACAGCGTTTCCGCTACGGCGGACGCCGGTTCGTCGGCAAATCCCATAGTGTGCGGGTTGGACCAAGAGGTGGTCAAACGGAACTTGCTGTAAGAAATTAAGCTGTTGCCACGGAGCATTCCGGCCTATACCGCGCTGTAGAAGATACATGAGGCCTGTAATGACGTCTGTACTCGTAGAAGGCGAAACCTGCTGGAAGATTGCCGATGCGGATCGCGTATCCGTCGTCGTTGATGCCGCGGCTTTTTTTATGCATGCCCGCAATGCAATGCTCAAAGCAAAACGATCGATCTTTATGGTCGGTTGGGATTTTGATAGCCGTATCGATCTCGTGCCTGGCGAAGCGGAAGACGAAGCGCCGGAGAAACTTGGCAACTTCCTCAATTGGTTGGCAAAACGCCGCGATGATCTTGACGTGCGCATTCTCAAATGGGACGTGGGCCTTATCAACTCGATCACGAGGGGTGAGACGCCGTTTTACATTCTGCGGTGGCTGTTCTCTAAACGGGTGCAGTTGAAACTCGATAGCGCCCATCCACCGCTATCAGCCCACCACATGAAACTCCTTGTTATCGACGACAGCGTCGCGTTTTGCGGCGGCATCGATATGACGGTTGGCCGTTGGGATACGCGAGAGCACCTCGAAAACGACAAACGCCGGCGCTCCCCGCTGGGGTTTTCTCAAGGCCCCTGGCATGACGTGACAAGCTGTATCTCCGGCCAAGCCGCAGCTGCACTCGGCCAACTCGCCAGAACACGATGGGAACTGGCGACCGCAGAGAAATTAGAGCCTGTCTCAGTCTCGTCCGACCCATGGCCCGATGAACTCGAGGTCGACTTTCGCGACATCCCGGTTGCCATTGCGCGGACACTACCGGAATTCGATAAGCAGCCCCAGATATCTGAGATTGAGGCCGCTAAGCTTGCGATCATCGCCTCAACAAAAAAATGCCTCTACATTGAAAGCCAATACTTCGCGTCTCGTAAGATTGCTGAAGCCATTGCGATGAGGCTGCAAGAAGCCAACGGCCCCGAGATTATTCTGATCAACCCGGAGGGAGCTGAAGGGTGGCTGGAATCAAAAGCAATGGATTCTGCGCGTATCCGCCTGATGAAGCTCGTTCAGGAATCGGATCACCACGGACGTTTCCTGTTGATGTATCCGGTCAACGATAAAAGAACTCCGATCTATGTTCACGCCAAAGTCATGGTTTCAGACGATCGCCTGATCAAGATTGGTTCCGCAAATCTCAACAATCGCTCAATGGGATACGATACTGAATGTGATATCGTTATCGAAGCTCGCCTGGATCAAAAAATATTGTCGGCCAAAATTATCGAGCACCGCAACGGGCTGATCGCCGAGCACCTCGGCTGCGACCAGAAAGACCTGAACCTTGAAATCGAGAAAAACGGCTCGGTCATACAGGCGATCAATACTCTGAACCGGAAGAATGGTCGTGGGCTGGTAGATGTGCCAATGCGTGATTTAACAGCCGACGAAGAGCTATTTGCAGAATCCAAAATGGCAGACCCCGAGCGACCCAGCGGAGTTAAAGAACGCTTTATGCGTCAGCTTAATCGACGTCGTGCAGGCTGACCTTCAGCTAAGCCACCCTTTTTAGACATGATTTATCTATTTCAACAGTGCCCTCAGCCGTGGCGTCGCAAAGTCCAGAAACGTCCTGAGTTTCAGCGGCATAAGGCCGTCCGATAGATGGACGAGATGGATTGGCGGCGCCTCTCGTTCGAAATCTTCCAGCAGCGGCACCAGCAAGCCGGCATCGACCGCGCGCTTTGCTTGATAGGCCATGACCCGCGTGATGCCGAGACCGGATGCCGCAGCATCGACCGCAGCTTCCGCCGTGTTGACGGAAAGGCGTGTCCGGATCGGCACCGCGATATCTTTTGCGCCGTCGTGGAATGTCCAGAACCGCGTCGAAAGCACGCCGTCGAACGCGATGCAATCGTGTTGCTTGAGTTCGTCAGGATGGGATGGATGGGAATGCCGCTTCAGATAGTCGGGATTGGCATAGACGGTCGTGCGGGTGGAGCCGAGGCGGATAGCCATCAGGCTGCTGTCCGAAAGGCGGCTGATGCGCAGCGCGACATCGATATGTTCGTCGGCAAGACTGATCGGCCGGTCGCTCATGATCAGGTTGATGTTGATGTCCGGAAAGGCTTTCAGAAAATCCGTGACGACCGGCAAGACATGCAGGCGGCCAAAGACGATTGGCGCCGTCATCGTCAGATCTCCCTTCGGTGCGACGTATTCTCCGGTAGCGCGGCTTTCGGCTTCCTCCACCCGTCCCAGAATTTCACGAGCTGCAACGACATAACTCTCTCCGGCTTCCGTGAGCAGCATTCTGCGGCTGGTGCGGGTGAACAGGCGAACACCGAGAAGGCTCTCCAACTCTGAGATCTTGCGGCTGACCGTCGGTAGCGGCGAGTGCAATGCGCGCGACGCGGCGGAAAGGCTACCGTGTTCCACCACTGACAAGAGAACACCCATGGCGTCGAGACGGTCCATCTTTGCCTTCCATAAAACGAGAGGATGGTTACATAAATAACCATCTACTCTAAAAATATGGTTCCCGCTAGGTTTCTCACGTTACCGGATAAAGGTGTCCGGGCCTCAAGGGAGCAAACCATGAAACTCTATCACTTCCCGCTTTCGGGCCATGCGCATCGCGCCCGTCTTTTTCTTTCTTTGCTGAACGTCAAAGCTGAGATCATCGACCTCGATCTGGCCAACGGCGAGCACAAGACGCCGGAATTCCTGAAGCTCAACCCATTCGGCCAAGTGCCTGTGCTCGTCGATGGGGATATCATCGTCAACGATTCCAATGCTATCCTGGTCTATGTTGCCACGAAGCTTGGCCGCAAGGACTGGATGCCCGATGATCTCGCCTCTGTCGCAAAGATACAGAAGTGGCTTTCCGTGGCCGCCGGAGAAATTTCGTATGGCCCGTGCGCGGCCCGCCTGATCACGGTATTTGGAGCAGACTTCCGCGCCGAGGAAGTGATTGCCCGCGCTCACCGGATTCTCGGCCTCATCAATGCCGAACTCGAAAATCACCGTTTCATCATCGGCAATACACCGACGATCGCGGATATCGGGCTCTACAGCTACATCGCTGGCGCACCTGAGGGCAATGTCGATCTGACGCCGTACCCGGAGGTCCGTAACTGGCTGGCGCGGATCGAAGCTTTGCCCCGTTTCGTCGCTCTTCCGAAAACGGCCATCGGCCTCGCAGTCTGACATAGCTTTGCGGCCGAGTGCTGGCCCGGCCGTCGTTCCCATAGGAGGTTCGAATGCCTGTTGAAGAACTCTCACCATCGTCGCCCTGGCATGCGGGAGAACTGCAAATACAGCGCCACGCCGGGGTGCTGGAACAAATGGACCCCGTCGGGCGTCATGTTTTGCGCAGGTTCATGCTTGATCAGCACAGGGAGTTCTATCCGATGCTGCCGTTCATCGTCATCGGAACTGTCGATGGCGAGGGCACTCCATGGGCGACGATCCGCAGCGGACGGCCGGGCTTTCTGCAGGCTCCCGATGCCCAGACACTCCGTATCGATGCCGCCAGCGATCCCGATGATCCCGCCGAAGCCGGGATGAACGACGGCGACCCGATCGGTCTGGTCGGTGTCGATCTCATCACGCGTCGACGGAACAGGATGAACGGTACGGTCATTCGCAGCAACAGCGACCGTTTTTCCGTGGCCGTCGGACAGAGCTTCGGCAACTGTCCGCGCTACATCCAGCATCGTCAGTTCAGCTTCGTGCGCGATCCAGCAACGCGGCAATCTTGCGAAGTGATTGTTTCAGATCGGCTCGACGCACATCAGTGTGGCCTTATCGAAGCCTCCGACACTTTCTTCGTGGCGTCCTATGTGGACCTAGAGGGTGAAGGACGGCAGGTGGATGTCTCCCATCGTGGCGGTCGGCGCGGTTTCGTTCGTGTCGATGCCGATGGTGGCCTGACTGTGCCGGATTTCAACGGCAACCTGTTCTTCAACACTCTTGGCAATTTCGCCGTCAATCCGCGCGCCGGGCTACTGTTCGTCGATCATGAGACGGGTGACATGTTGCAGATCGCTGGCAGCGTCGAGATCATACTGAATTCGCCCGAGATCGCTGCCTTCGAGGGCGCCGAGCGTCTTTGGCGCGTCATGCCGGAAAAGGTGGTGCTGCGCAAAGATGCACTGCCGCTGCGCTGGAGCTTTCTTCAAGATGGCATGTCGCCAAGCAGCTTGATGACGGGAGACTGGCGCGAGGCCGCAAGCCGCTTGAAGGTCGCGGCCCAGGCAAAAACCTGGAGACGCTTCCGCATTGAGCGAACCATCGCGGAAAGCTCGACGATCCGTTCGCTGCACCTTGCGCCGGTCGATGGCGAGGCTGTCATCCCGCATCTGGCAGGCCAGCATCTTCCGATCAGCATCACGGATGGGACGGACACAATCCGCCGCAGCTATACGCTATCAAGTGCTCCATCGGACGGCTTCTACAGGCTGAGTGTGAAGCGCGAAGGCCGGGCATCCACACTCCTGCATAAAATGCGGGAGGGCGATGAGATTGAGGCTCTATTCCCAGCCGGAGCGTTCATAATCGATGCAACAGAACGCACCCGTCCGGCCGTGCTCCTTGCAGCTGGCATCGGCATTACGCCCTTGCTGTCGATGCTGCGCCATGTCGTCCATACAGGTGACAGAACGCGCTATCGCCGTCAGGTATGGCTGTTCAGGTCGTCGCGCACCTCTGCCGAAAGAGCATTCGACCGAGAAATCGGCGAATTGGTTGCGCGCAGCGAAGGGACTGTTCGGGACATCAAGGTGCTCGGTGCGCCAGATGCCAACGGCGACGGCCTTTTTGATGCAGTCGGCCGCATCGACATGACGCTGTTGAAGGCACACTTGCCGTTCGGCGACTATGACTTCTACATCTGCGGACCGTCGTCCTTCATGCAGTCGATGTATGACGGGCTCCGCGGGCTGAACATCGCAGACGGTCGCATCCATGCGGAGGCGTTCGGCCCCTCCGGCCTGAAGCGCGACTACGCCGTTGACGTATTGGCGAGGCCGCGCAAGCCTGCCGCTTCGGTCCCAACGCCAGTCGTCTTCACGCAATCGTCAAAACAGGCGCAGTGGAGGCCGGACGGCGGCTCCTTGCTGGAACTTGCAGAGCAAAGTGGCCTCAACCCACCTTATGGCTGCCGAGCTGGCAATTGCGGGGATTGCCGAACGAAGATCGTCAAGGGAGACGTCAGTTATCTCTCCAAGCCTGGCTATGCGGTCGTAGATGGCGAGGCGCTGATTTGCTGTTCGGTTCCTGCACAAGGGGAGGAGGGTTTGGAACTCGAATTGTGAGTGCGGCGAATTCATTGTCTGTCGAAATGCCGCTTCTGGAAAGCCAGAGGATCATAGCCATCCAGATTTTCTGAACTGGAAATATAAGACTCCGCACAGAGAGAAGATGACTGCCAGGACGACATAGTAGCCGTACTGCGTATCAAGTTCGGGCATATGCTGGAAGTTCATACCATAAATCCCGGCGGTGGCGGTGGGGACGGCCAGGATCGCAGCCCACGCTGCCAGCTGTCTGATAATCGTGCCCTGACGCTGCATTTCAAGCAGATTGCTGGCCTCGAAAACGGACGTCACCACCTCGCGCACGCCTGACACCATTCCCTCGACCCGTTTTGACGTCGTCGTGGACATCGCGAAAATTCGGTCTTGCATTGTCGTCGATGCACGGCAGTTCAAGATGGGTCATTCTGCCGATCATTTCTGACATCGGCCCCAGACCGCGCTGAAAAAGGACAACCTCGCGGCGCATACGGAAAAGCCGTCTGATCTGGCCGCGTTCGAGAAAGGAGATCAACATATGCTTCTCCATTTCGAGAACCCTGTCTTCCTGCTTCTCGACCATCGGCAGGTAGCCATCGACAACAAAATCAAGAATGCCGTGAAGTACATAGTCCGGGCCATGCTCCAGAAGCGTCGGTGACTGTTCGAGTTGCTCCCGCAACTCCCTGTGCCCTCGGGCCGAACCGTGTCTGACAGTGACCACGTGGTTTGGACCCAGGAAAACATAGGTCTCGCCATAGGCAATCTTGTCGCCCTCGAGATGTGCAGTTTTCGTGACAACGAAAAGCCGGTCGCCATAAACCTCGACTTTCGGGACTGGCCTCCCTTCAAGGCATCCTCGATAGCCAATGGATGCAGTCCGAACATAACCTTCAGGCTGGCCATCTCTTGTGCTGTGGGTTCCGTCAGTCAGATCCAGGCAAATGCGTTGCCGTCTGTTTCGAAAGGCTGATCGTCTCAGGGAACGTCCTCCGCCCGTTTGCCCGCACGGTATATGTAGGAGGCGACAACTGTCATCGTGTTCCCTCTAAGAACAGGTTTACGGCTTTGCGCAGAATAATGTCGGGCCAAAGAGGTCCAGTGCGTGGAGGCTGTATAGCAGAGCGCGCTCCATTCCCGTTCTAATTACGTGAAACTAAGGCAGATTGAGAGCCGGAATAGCTAAAAATCGAGACATGAAACTGGCCAATCTTGCCTCTTTTTCCTGTAACTGGATATGCTGGCTGTGGTGCACAAGCACGCAGTTGACGACGGATGCTGCAGTGTACATATAAAAGCGGTCGATTTTTTTCAAAGCGGACCACTCGCTATCTTTCTAACGTTCGCAAAAGCGCGCAGAAACCGAGAGTATGACGTCACAAGCAGCCTTGTTGCTGATCAACCCGAATTCCCGCAGAGGGAAAGACAGTCTGCCCCAAGCGCGCCAGTTACTGGAGCAAGCTGGAATCCGCTTCATCGAGCTGCCGGCTGATCATTCGGGTACGACGTACCAGGCGATCGAAGAGCATATCGGCCTGGTCGATCGTGTCATCGTCGGCGGCGGTGATGGCAGCCTGAACGGGGTGGCGCGCGGGCTTTTGAAATCAGGGCTTCCCTTGGGTGTTCTGCCACTTGGAACGGCAAATGATTTCGCACGCACCATCGGCCTCCCCTTGGATCTTGCCCAGGCTGTGGAGGTCATCGCCAAAGGCAACACGACCGAGATCGACCTAGGCGAAGCGAACGGACATCCATTCTTCAATGTGGCGAGTGTCGGTTTCAGTGCCGATCTGGCTATGTCGCTGACCGAAAAAGCCAAAAAACGTTGGGGTAAGCTCGGCTACGCACTCGTCGCTTCCCGGTTGCTCGCCAGCTCACGACTCTTCACCGCGACGCTCGAGCATGACGGTCAGACCGAAGAACTGCGAACTTTACAGGTGGCGGTCGGTAATGGGCGCTTTTACGGTGGTGGTATGACCGTGCATTCAGATGCCACGGCAACGGACGGCATGCTGGATTTCTACAGTCTCGAGGTTGACCATTGGTGGAGGCTGCTGGCGCTTTTGCCAAGCTTGCGCAAGGGTACGCAGGGCGATTGGAATGATGTCCGGTCGTTCTCGACCAAGCATCTCACCATTCGCACCAGCAAGCCGCGTGCAGTCAATCTCGACGGCGAGTTAAAGACCAATACACCCGTGACGTTTCATATCAGGGAAAAGGCGATCTCGGTCTTCGTTCCGTGATAGACGCGAGTTCATGTTCATTTATTTCAAAATACAAAGGCTCCGTCTTTCATGGCAACAGGTCTCATAGCGCTTCTCGATGATGTTGCGGCAATCGCAAAGCTGGCTGCTGCGTCACTCGACGACGTTGCGGCGCAAACGGTCAAAGCCACTGGTAAAGCAGCAGGCGTCGTCATCGATGATGCTGCCGTCACGCCGAAATATGTGGTTGGCCTCAGTCCCGCCCGAGAGCTCCCCATCATCGCCCGCATCGCATTGGGTTCGTTGAAAAACAAACTCTTGTTCCTTCTACCGGCCGCGCTTCTTCTTGGTTTTTTTGCGCCGTGGATCATCACGCCGCTGCTTATGGTCGGTGGTGTCTACCTCTGCTACGAAGGGGCCGAAAAGCTCTATGCGGTTTTCTTTCCGCATGCTGCGCACGGTCACGAAAAGCAGGTTCTGGGTGAAGAGCTTGATCCGGTCGCTCTTGAAAACCAAAAGGTCAACGGAGCTGTTCGCACCGATTTCATCCTCTCAGCGGAAATCATGGCGCTGACGCTCGCAGATGTATCGCAGTCCAGTATCTATATGCAGGCCTTCGTGCTCGCCGCTGTCGGTATTTTGATCACACTCGCTGTTTATGGCGTCGTCGCGCTCATCGTGAAGGCAGATGACGTCGGCATCGCAATGGCCAAGACCTCGTCGGCGGTCCTACAGACCATCGGTCGCGGTCTCGTCTATGGCATGCCGATCTTCCTGAAAGTGTTGGCAGCCGTCGGTACCGCTGCGATGCTCTGGGTCGGAGGCAGCATTCTGGTTCACGGGTTTGCCCAACTCGGTTATGCTGGTCCAGAACACCTCATCCACGATGTTTCCGCAGCTGTCGTTTCCGCCGTTTCACTGGCTCCATCCCTCGTCGGTTGGCTCGCGACGTCTGTCCAGCAGGCTGTGCTCGCCATCATCATTGGTGCGGTTGCCGTGGCTGCCATGGGAACTGTGATCGTGCCAATTTGGAGAAAAATGCACAGCCGCGATCATGATTGAGGAATCAATTTTAAGAGTGACACTCCACCGGCTGCGCTACGACACTAGTGTTGCCGGTTTGCGGATTGGGGTGGACAAGGTGCCTTTACTTGGCCACTCCCTCGCTATGCCTTGGTTTTTTCCCGTATGGTGTCGACTGATTTCTTGATTGATCGTACGGATTCGGCGTTCAATCCGACGGCTTCCTCGATACAGCGCATGACATCGGCGGCATGGGCTTATGCGTGGCCTGCTGAGTAGAGAGAACGGCGTTGATATCCAGCATCCTCCTATCAACCGCAGTACTCGTTCATGTCGCCACGCGCGATGCATCGCGCCGCAGGCGCTGGTGATTTGGGTACGTTTCGCGGAGCGAATGCGCCCCGTCACAAGCCGTTCCTCTCACCGAGCGGTTGCTGAAGGAACATTCGCGGAAGCGATTGGTTACTAGGCTTCCACATTAACGAGGAGAAGAATTTATGGTCACCATGGTCGGAAACGAAGGAAGCATCGAGAAGCTTGTCAAAGACCTTCTCTATCTCGAACACGACGCTATCGCAGCCTATGACTCCTGCATCGAGCGGCTTGACGACAAGGCGCTGGCAGCGAAGATCGATGAATTCAAGCAGGACCATCTTCAGCACGTGGCTGTGCTGAACGAGATCGCTTTGGAGATCGGTATCGAGCCACCCGCGGAAGGTGATATGAAACAGATGCTGACGACGGGCAAGATCGCTCTTGCCGATCTCTTCGGTGATTCCGCTATCCTCAAAGCCATGAAGACGAACGAGGATGACACGGTGACCGCTTACGAACGTGCGGCAAAACACGAGGATGCCATTCCGAGCACGAAAGCATTTTTCCTGACCGCTCATCAGGACGAGCTGAAACATCGCTCCTGGATGGAAACAAGCGCAAAGTCGATGTGACCTTGAAAAACATGTGGGCGGCGCTTACTTGAGGATCACCACCCACAGTATCGACGGCCTGCAGCAACCATGACGGTTGCGCGTTTGCTGTCGCGGGTGACGAGGGCGCTCCCCATGATGGGTTGAGCGCCCTCTATTTCAGATGGTGGAGCTTTCGACGGACGGGGAACTTCTTCGAATTATTTCACTCGACGGCGTCTCTGACCCGGAGGCCATTGCACACGTGGCTGGGGACAATTTTCTTGTTTCCGATGAGGGCCGCAAGCGCATTCTAGAAGTCAAAATTGGCGAGCGAGCCAGTGAAGTTACCGCAAGCGAGCCATCATATTATGCCACGACGGATTGGCAATTCCCTAATCTCGGATACGAAGGGCTGGATATCGGCAATGGGTTACTCTACGTCGCGCAAGAGATGCTACCCTCGGCTGTCACGGTGGTAACCCGTGCAACACCGACAAGTTCCGGTATCATGTCGACCGTTGGAGAGTGGGGCATGAATGCGTTTTCTCGCCTTTTCATGCTAGATATTTCATCTTTCTCCATTGAAAAAGAAAGTGGTAATGTTTTGGTGATGAGCCATCAATCCGCTCTGATCGCACAATACAGCCCAGAGGGCAGGGTGCTTGGTGGCCTGCTGCTATGGAAGGGCAGACATGGCTTCGGCGAACGATACCGCAGGCGGAAGGGTTAGCCGTCGGTCCGGGGAAAGAGATTTTTGTCGTTTCTGAGCCTAATCTGTTTTATCGCTTCTCGCCATTGGCCGTGAGCGGCGATTAAAGTCGCCATGGCCATTTCCGTGTAATGCCGCTGTCAAGAAGGCTTGGAGGAGTTTTGATGAGCATTGACACCGCGATGAGGCTTGTGGAGGCCTGGAGAACGGTCCATCGAACGCACCAGGTCCATGCCGCAGGTGCCGACTCATGTTAAGAATACGAAGTTGCAATAACTCATAATGAATGGCTTTGGCATCAAAGCTACCGAGTTTGCCAGCCCAAACCCGCTGCTGTGAAAATCAAGTAGTCATCCAAATTACATAATTTGAGACAGACAGAACCACCGAACCGAGTTTCGACAGTTCGTATTCCTTCCAGGCGACGGCTACGAATCCTCAGCTCAGGTTTAGCTACCCATCCCAATCCGCTTCAATTGCATCGAACTTGAGCTTACTGAATGCTGAAGGGGAAGTATTTTGCGTTGATTGCATCATACGCGCCATCAGCTTGTATCTTGTCGAGCGCAGCGTTCAGTTTTGTCAGCAACTCTGCATCGTCTGGTCTAACGGCGATGCCTGCGCCTTCACCAAAAAACTCAGCGTCTTTGATATCTGCGCCTTTGAATTCGCAGCAGGTTCCCGCCTTGGTGTTCGCCAACCAATCGTAAACGGCCAGTTTATCCTCCAAGATGAGGTCGACCTCCCCATCGGCCAGTCCTTTGTAGAGCTCTGGGGAAGCAGCAAAAATCGTAATTGAAGCGTCCGATAAGAACTTTTTTGCATAGGCCTTTTGTGAGGTCCCGGCGGTGACGCCTAAACGAACATTTTTCAGTTTCGTCCTATCAAGATCAACTTTTTTTTTGGCTATGAACACTGAGGGGCTATCATAATATTTGCGCGTGAAGGCGACCTTCTGTTTTCGTTCCAAGCTCATAGACATTGACGAAACGATTGCATCATAACTCTTGGCCAAGAGATTTGGGATCATTTCAGTCCACTCCTGCATCACGAACTCGCATTTAAGCTTGGCTGCGTCACAAAGCGCTCTCGCCAAATCCACATCAAAACCTTGGAGCTGCTTGTTCGAGTCCAGATAGTTGAAGGGTGGAAACGCACCCTCGACCGCAATTTTGACAACTGATGCCGACTGCGTCGATGTTGCCGGTGTTGGCAGTACGACACCAACGGAACATAGAATTACGATACCAAAGGCTTGTTGAAACTTGTTCATTGCGATCCCCAACTAAAATAACGGGCAGACGCTGCATTGAACACCTTAAACATTACAGCCCTCCTAAGGTTTTTCCTCATTTTAGACTGTGCTCACAAAGAATTTTGTAATCTATTTTCTGTAAGGTTGGTGCGTTGTGAGGAACACTACGTGGCTGCCAATAAACGCATCTCAAGTATTTTCCGTAAGGCACCGGTGTCGTCTGGGCTCATTCTCCTACTTCTCACAACGAGCGGGCTCGGAGTTGTGGCGCTCGTAGTGATAGCCGCCATTTGGGCGGGCACCGAAAGTGATGCCGCTGCGCTAGATCGTCAGCGACAGCTTGTAAACACTCGCTTACTCGATCAAGTTGAACGCGTATCCCACGAAGTCCGTTTAATGAATGCTGGACTGGACACGTTGCTGCGCGCCAACGATGACAGAACACGCTTAGATATGACGCCGGTTGAATTTAGGTACCAAGACTCGAACAAGCCAACGGCTGTCGCATCATTCAGAGAATTAGCGACCAATCTATTCGGCTATGATGCGGCCTTCGTGGTTGCATCTGACGGCTCCATGCCCTTCGACACAGATACTTCAATCGTCAAGCGTTTCAGATGGATACGTCCGCTCATCCAGCCAATGATGGACGATCTACAGGAACAGCTACAGATTGTGGAAGCGTCGGATTGGGGAGCTCTGAAAGATGTGCCCAGTCGAGCGGAGTTGCTGCGGATTGAAGGACGGCCGGCTGTGGCAGGAGTTGTGCCGGTTAAGCCCAGCACATCTTCCCAGTCCAAAGCACCTACCAAACTTTATCTTATTGCGTTCCGCTTCCTGGATGGAAAAGCCCTTGATACGCTCAGTCGTGAGCAGGGCTTGATTGGCGCGCGATACGCTAGGGCATCAGATCAGGAGTTGGAAGAAGTCGCATTTCAGATCGAGGCTACGTCGACGCGTGAGCCAATTGGTTTCATTATCTGGGAACCTGATCTTCCTGGAACGCGCGTGATTGGTCGTTTGACGCCAATGCTTTCTTTGGCCGCAATAACCTTCCTAGCACTTTTCCTTGCTCTCATTATCGGCATTCGCCGCAGCATGAAGAAACTCACTGAAAGCGAGCTTTACGCCCGACATCTCGCAAATCATGACGTTCTTACAGGGCTGGCCAACAGGGCAATGTTCAACGAGCGTCTTAACCAGTGCCTAAGCGTTGAGGATAAACATCCTTCGGTCACCGACATCGCTCTTGCTCTTATCGACCTTGATAAATTCAAACAGGTGAATGATGAACATGGCCATCCTGTCGGGGATGAGCTTCTTCTTAAAGTCGTCAATCGGATAGAGGGCATCATAAATGAAGACCACACGCTAGCCCGGCTAGGCGGAGACGAATTCGCACTGCTGTTTCCATCTTGCGCGCTAGATGGCAGTGCCGGATCCGAAATCTGCCAAACGATTATTGAGGCGCTGAGTGAACCGTTCAGCCTCAAGCTGGATAGTGTTAAAGCGACGATTGGATGTTCAATCGGTATAGTCCATGGAAGGGATGCCCGGTTTGACCAGATTGAAATGCTTCGTTGCGCGGACCTCGCTCTCTATGAGGCAAAGTCTCACGGGCGAGGCCGATTGATAAATTACGACCGGCGCATGGATCTTCAGGTCCAAGAAAGAGATTCCCTGCGGAGCGATCTTCAGATTCTACTTCAAGAGCCTGGACTTCAACATCAGGCCGTGGCTTTGAAAGATGTGGGGCAGCTAGAGGTTTATCTGCAGGGCGTGCATGCAGCTGGTGGCCATGGAGCATTGACTTGTGCAGAAGCCTTGGTGCGTTGGCAGCATCCCCAACACGGTCTTTTGACGCCTGCTAGGTTCATTCAGATCGCTGAAGACAGTGGATTGATTGACACATTGGGCCATAGGGTTCTGCAGGAGGCGATCGGAGCCGCGGCGACGTGGTCTTCGGCAATCTCAGTTGCAGTTAACGTATCGCCCTCGCAAATCCGGAAAGCAGGCTTCGCTTCCCAGGTGAAGAAGGTTCTGGTTGAAACTGGTTTGCCTCCTCACCGACTTGAACTCGAGGTCACCGAAGCCGCTCTCCTTAGTTCTGAGGAGATTACCACAGCCAACCTGCGATCGCTTCGTTCAATCGGTGTTAAGATAGCGCTGGATGATTTTGGCACGGGCTTCTCATCGCTAAGCCACCTGATCAACTTCGATGTGGACCGAATTAAAATAGATAAGTCCTTCGTCGACTTAATTGGGACGAGGGCAGAGGGCACAGCAATTGTTTCGGCAATCATAGCTTTGAGCAAATCGCTCGGTAAAGCCGTCACCGCTGAAGGTGTTGAGACAGTAGGTCAAAGAGATTTCTTGGTCGCGCTTGGTTGCACGGATCTACAAGGCTACCTTCTTTCCCGACCGGTGCCGCAACACCTCTTCAGTCGGCAAAATCACGCGTGTTTAGAGGTCGCTAATGTCGATTAGGATGACCGATCGTATTGTAGCTGGCTGTTGAACCCGAGCCGGTGAATGCTCGGAGTGGCCAGTGGGTGTAGACGGCGGAGCTTGCTGGCGCGGCGGAAGCCGGGATCGGCCAACACCGTTGACTGGCCCACCCTGTTCGAGAAGCGCAGGCGCATCGTACTGGGATCCTTTAAAAATGGCGATCTATGGGCGGATTTGACTGCCGTCGGCCCGCCAGGGGTAGTTGATCAGGCAATTAACTCGCCCCCCATTCGATCAAAAACTTCAAAGCGTTAGCCGCTTGAATAACTACGTCGTAGGTTCTGATCCTATCGGTTGATGGAGTTTTCTGCCCGATTGTTCAATCCTTTGTCCTCTCAGAAGCTTTCGCATAACGCTTTACAGGCTTGACATAGGGGCTGCGGCAATCTCACATGCGCGCGCTCATACGGCCAAGGGAGATTTATCGAGATGCGTCATAGGCTTATCACGGCGACGACCGCCATCATCACGGCTTTGATCACTGGGGCGTCCGCGGCGGATATCAGCCAGGATGGCGCCAACGCCATCCGTGACAATCTCAATCATCTGCTGCCCAAGGACATCGCCAAGGGTGCGCCTGTTACGGTCACGCCCGCCGGGTTGCGCTACGAGATCGTCTATGACTTCGCCAAAATGCTGACGAAGATCAAGAAAGGGGATTTTGTCATCAAGGGCCTGACGCCCTTCAAAATGTTCGCAACACCGCAGGACAGCGGGCTCTGGGAAGTCGAAGGCAACAACACCCTCAATGTCACCGGGCATTTCACCGGGCCTGACAAGAAGCGGTCGGACTTCACCTATTCAGTTGCCGACATGGTGTCTAACTCGATCTTTGATCCGACGATCAGCTATTTCCGTTCGGGTGATTTCAGCGCCAGGGATCTGAAATTCACCTCGTCCACCGATACCGAGGCGGTCAATATCAGCTTCGGCGACATGATCTATAAGTTGGCATCCGCCGAAAGCGCCACAGCAGGACGCCTGGATTTTGTTACCAACGGCAAATTCAGCACGTTTGCGGAGCAAATCAGCAGCGAAGAAATGCCGCCGATTCAGATTTCAGCGGACAGCCTGGATTTCGATGCCAAGGTCAATGGCATTGCGGCCAGGGACTTGAAGGAAATAGTTCTGTTCGTGCTCGATCACGTCGAGCAGGAGCATCTCACCAAGGAGAGCGAGACCAAGCTCAAGAATCTCCTCAGCAATGCTTTTCCTCTGCTGAGCTCGATCGAGGAAACCATTAGGCTCAATAACTTTGCGGTCACCAGCGCCGTCGGCGGCGCCGGCGCCAGGTCCCTGGGATATCACTTTTCGGTCGATGGGCCCAGCCACGCGACGCGCATCGGTGTTGCGATGGATGCTGCCGACCTGACGCTCGACAGCGCTTTGGTCCCTGCCGGATACACGGCGCTTGTGCCTCAGGCGCTTGATATCCAGTTCGGCGTCCCGGGCATGGATTTTGCAGCACTCGGCGACGAGTTCATGAAAGTAGACTTTACCAAGTCGACAGGCGACAGCGAAAAGGCGGGACAGCAGGCTGCGGAAAGGCTTTTCCCGGGCGGCATCCTGAAGGTCGAGTTTCCGAAGATCAGCGCCAAGTCTAGCGTCTACGACGTCGAGGTATCCGGGGAATTGGAAGGTCGCGTCGATACGCAGAAGGACTATAAGGTGAACGCGTCAATCGTGGCCCGCGACTACGACAAGACGATCGCGGCCGTGCAGGAATTGGCAAAGACCAATCCGGACATGACCCAGGCGTCCTTCGGCCTGATGATGATCAAGGGCTTTGCCAAGGCCGATCCGGATGGAGCGCAGCGCTGGAACGTGGCGGTTGCCAGCGACGGCTCGGTCAGCGTCAATGGCCAGCAGATCAAGGGGCCGGACGAACCGGTCGCTGACGAGGTCGCGCCCATGGACGAGGAGGCTCCCTCGGATGAGACAGCACCTTCCAACGATACCAGGCCCTGATTGCAAAAGGCCCGCTTTGAATGCAGGCCTTTTCGTTCGGTACAGACTTTGACGGAGAGCCAGATCCCGGCGGCACTCTCCGCCACTGACGACGCGGCGGCCCGCGTTTTGGCCTCGCAAACATGCTGGCAGGCCCAGATGGCGGCCGCGTTCTCCGCAGACCGTGCGATATTCGCTGGTGCAGATGCCATCGAGACGGCGGGGCGGTCTGGCCTGCCTGGACCATCCTGCCGTTGGCACTTAAACGCAAGAATTCGGCCTCTTCGAACCTGCTCGCACTAGAAGGAAGAGGCGCAATGCCATTAATCCCGAGCAGGTGATTACCGTCGTCAAATCGATTTTTCGATGTCACAACCGTCTGAGAGCCACAGACGATCGCGTCAGAAATGATTAGGCAGGAATTCACTATTCCCGACAGATGAGGAGTATGAACGACCGGCGCATGTCGATACACTGTCATTCAGCAATCGGGACTTAATCGAGATCTGCAACAATCTGAACTCCGCGCCGCACAGATGCCCTGGGTGCAAAACGCCGGCAAAAGTATTTCGGCAGAAACTCCTCGCCCTTACCAGGCGCACCGGATAAGGGCGACACGCTGCAGGTCGCAGTATGGCACGAATTCACACAGGTTTCCCGTTTCTATTATCTGATCGCAGGCGAGTTTTGATTTAAACCCCTTGAAGAATAACCAACCAAAAGATGAAAAAGCACTAAGCGTGAACATCTCAATATAGGTACACCATTCTAGATGGCGCAATTAATTCTCGGAGCTTTGCATGAGCATGGAGTCTGACTGGGGTAAGGATCATTTCAATGAAAGTCCGATCGACACAACAAGGCTTATAGAAGTCATAAACAACGGAAAAGCGTCGTGAGTAAATTCATTTACCTGATAATCGTGGCGAGCTTGTCGTCTTCCTACCTATCCTTTACAGCGCGAGCCGAAGGTGCCGCGACTGAGCTGCTTCAAAAGTATTTGGCCAATGGACGCATTGGTGAGGCAGACGAGCAGATGTTGTCCTTAGCTTCCAAAGCCACCGACAATGCTGACGCACAGTTGGGGCTTGGTCTCGTACGCTCGGCCCGTGCATTCGAAAAGCTATCCCAATCGCTATATCGTTATGGCCTTGGCTCCAAATCCGACGGCTACGAGTTGTTTTTTGGCCGTGGTCCCAGCGAACTCGCAAAAAATCACAATCCTGAGCCCATTACATACGAACAGTTTCGCGCTATTCTCGCAGCGTTCATCTCTAATCTTGATGTCGCCAACAAGGCGCTCGCTGCTGTTGGTGCCAAGCCCGCAAAGTTGGAAGTCGATCTCTCTGTCGCGAGATTTGATTGGAATGGCAATGGGAACGTGGAATCGGAAGACCATATTGGGAGCATTTTTTCTGATAAGGACGAAAACGGCGAAGCTCTACCCTTCATTGTTGGTTTTGACACCGCCGATGCAAAATGGCTGCAAGGCTATAACAATTTGCTGATGGCTGTTGCCAAGGCTTGGCTTTCTCGTGATTTTTCCGAAAGCTGGGACAGCAGCTTTAGCGTTGTCTTTCCGCGGGCAGTCTCAACGATGTCGCAAACCAACGGAAAAGGCTCTGAGGATTATACGATGTTCGGCGTCAACAAAGGACAGGCAGATGATATTGCCGACTTTGTTACCTTGGTTCATACGATCAGGTGGCCGGTTTCTGACAAGGTCATGTGGGAAGAAGTGCGCGATCACCTGAAGAAGGTCATTATTCTCAACCGGGAAACCTGGGCACTCATCGACAATGAGACCGATGACGATCATGAATGGTTGCCGGGTCCAAAACAAAAGAGCGGTGTTCTGCCATCCTTTGACGTCACGCCTGAACGCATCCAGGCATGGCTTGCAGTGCTCTCTCAGTTTGAAGCCGCCCTTAATGGAAAAATTCTTGTTCCGCATTGGCGCTTTGACAAAGGCATCAACCTCGCAAAAGTTTTCGAGGATCCCAGGCCTTTAGACTTTGTGCTCTGGGTAACTGGGCCGGCTGCTGTACCATATCTGCAGGATGGCCCTACTATGAGCAGCGGTGAATGGAATCAGATCGCCAACATCTTCGAAGGGAATTTCGCGGCCTACGCCTTCTATTTCAACTAGGGTTTTGCACTGGAATGTAGGCCGACCATACATTTCTGAGTCGACATCCTTTAAAGTGGCAATATCCCCCCCGTCTCGGCTAGCGGCTTTTGCAGCTTGGTGTTCTCGTCTTCGAAAGCCTTCAGCTTGCGGACAGGGGAAATCTCGAAGCAGCCAAACTTCGCCTTGTATGGGTAACGGGTCGCTTCGGCTATCCAACACTTGCAGCAGACATGGCGGGTCGTTTGGCTGTGAGCGGACTATTGGCTATGCTGCCCGATGATCAGTGTTTCGGATGCTTGTCAAAATCTTTGCGCAACTCGTCCTTGGCCCTATCGAGCGTCGCCAACCTGGACTTCGACAGTTGCTTGCCAGCGCGATTGATGTAGAAAGTCAGCATCGACATGGCGGACTGGAAAGGGGAAGCCTTGCGGCGGTCGCTCTGTTCAGCCGAGGCCTTCAGCGAGTCGGCGATCTTCTTTGGGTTGCGCAGTTTGAAGACACCGCCTTTCAGATCCGCATCGCTGCTTTCAGTGACATCCTGCGACCATTTCTTTTTGGATTTCTTCTTCGGCATGAGCGTTTCCTCCATAGAGAAACGGCGCCCCTTTCGTGGCGCCGCGTCCTATCAATGATGTGCGTGGTGCTCGTTGCGCTTGCGGGTGGCAGCGGCCTTCTTAGCTGAGGCCGAGCGCTCTTCTTTGGTGCGCGACGCGGCAGCTGCGCCGCCCTTGTATCCGCCTTTTTTGGAGGAAGTGTGATTTTCGGCGTGGCCTCGGCCTGAGCTTGACTTCTTTCCGCTTTCCTTGTTGACGGTGGCCCAGGCACGGCGTTCTGCTTCCTTCTCGGAGACACCACGGTCCTCGTAGCCTTCCTCAATATGCTCGGCCTTGCGCTTTTGCTTGTCAGCATATGCGGATTTGTCACCCTTCGGCATGGAACATCTCCTCTTGCTTCAATGAAGCAATGAAAACGACGCCTTTCTCGCCGAAGTTCCTCGCAGGAAGCGCAAAGCAGTGCTTTTTGTCCGTTTTCACGGGTTTTGTGCGGTTCCGTACAAGCGCTGCCAGCGAGGAACAAGTCCGGAAGGCTGTCGTTTGAAAGCGAGAGTGGCCTCGCCGCGTACGACGTTAGGTAGCCGCGTCACCGCATCCACAAAGCGCAAGGAGAACGCAAATGGCGATTGAGACCCGCAAAGGCCTTGCCGTCGTCACTGGTGCCTCGACGGGTATTGGGTACGAACTGGCCAAATGTGCCGCCCAGGATGGCTATGATCTGATTATTGCAGCCGATGAGCCCCGCATCAATCAGGCTGCAGCCAGCTTGAAGGAGTTTGGCACCTCGGTGGATGCGATCGAGACCGACCTATCAACGGAGGAAGGTGTCGACCGCCTTCTCGAAAACATTGAGGCATCTGGCCGTTCCGTTGATCTGCTGATGGCCAACGCCGGTCGCGGGCTGGGAAAGGGTTTCCTCGACCAGGACTTCGCCGAGGCTCGCAAAGTTGTAGACACAAATATTGTTGGCACTATCTACCTCGTGCAACAGGTCGGCAATCTGATGCGCAGCCGCGGCCAGGGCCGCATCCTGCTGACCGGTTCGATTGCCGGCTTCATGCCCGGATCTTATCAGGCCGTCTACAATGGCACCAAGGCATTCATCAACAGCTTCTCCTTCGCGTTGCGCGAAGAGCTGAAAGACAGCGGCATTACGGTGAGCTGCCTGATGCCGGGTCCGACGGAGACTGAGTTCTTCCAACGCGCTGACCTGACGGACACTTCCGTCGGTCAGGCGAAGAAGGATGACCCGGCCGACGTTGCCAAGGTCGGTTACGACGCGATGATGGATGGCGAAGGTGATGTCGTCAGCGGCTGGAAGAACAAGCTGCAAGCCGCCGTCGCCAACGTCACGCCGGCGAGCATGCTGGCCCATCAGCATGCCAAGATGGCCGAGCCAGGCTCCGGCAAGAATTGAGCCGGGAGTTGAAACATGGACCATTCTTTCACTCTGCAGCTCAGCCGCCGATCCGTACTCGCGGCTGCAACTGCAACGCTTGCCGCTTCAACATTTCATTTTATTGCGCAGGCGGCCTCAACCTTATCGAAAGCAGCCACTATGGAAAATCCGACGACAAAATATCCGAAGCCTCCATTCGAAAAGCAGTCCCAGCCATTTCCTGGCCTGGCTGGGAAAATGAACCCGAAGCCCGACCACGGCGAGACATCGTACAGAGGCTCTGGCCGCTTGGCGGGAATGAGAGCGCTGATCACCGGCGGCGATTCCGGCATGGGGCGTGCTGCCGCGATCGCATATGCCCGCGAAGGCGCCGACGTTGCGATCAACTATCTTCCAGACGAAGAGCCTGATGCGAAAGAAGTTATTGCTCTTATCGAAAAGGAAGGTCGAAAGGGTATAGCCTTGCCAGGCGACCTTCGCGATGAAGCTTTCTGCGAAAAACTCGTTGAGGATGCGGTCACGGCGCTCGGCGGTTTGGATATCCTCGTCAATAACGCCGGACGGCAACAGCAGGCCGCATCGCTGTCAGACATAACCACCGAAGCTTTTGACGCGACGATGAAGACCAACATCTACGCAATGTTCTGGCTAACGAAAGCGGCTCTCAAGCATTTACAACCGGGATCGGCGATCATCCAGACGACCTCGGTTCAGGCGTATGATCCATCGGAAGATCTGGTGGATTATGCGATCACCAAGGCCGCCGGAATGAACTTCACAAAATCGATGGCGAGGCAACTCGGCCCCAAGGGGATCCGGGTCAACGGCGTGGCACCGGGACCCATCTGGACGCCGCTGCAGGTCAGCGGCGGGGCAACGATGGAGAAGCTTGTAAAGTTCGGCGCCGATACCCCGCTTGGCCGGCCCGGTCAGCCTGCGGAACTTGCATCTATTTACGTCCAGCTGGCCGACCCGTACGCAAGCTATGCTACGGGCCAGATCTATGGCGCCGCCGGTGGCAGTGGCCAGCCATGATGTGCATAATTTCTAGTCCGCCCCCTATCAACTTGTGCTGCTCTTCAGCGAGTTCGATCGGCGAACTCGCAGCCGAAACGGTCCCCGAGACCCCTATGAAGGGTGGGCATTGGCTTCTGTGCTTGCCGAGTAACTTGGCTGCGGACTCAGGAAAGTATCACTTTGAAATGTCACCGGGAGACGGCCTAAGGCGACGTTGGGACTTTTGCAAATAGGAGACTTCACAATGGAAGAGAAGAAACTAACTTCTGGGCCGAACGATAGCCCAAGTGGCGCCTCCATCGGCCAAACGGCTGGAGGTTTTCCAGACGATAGCGGTCGCGCGGTCGATGTCGATAGCGAGAAGATCGAAGCAACGAGGCAAAGACTCGTTGACGAGCCACACAAGAAGCTGGCGCGGGAAGTGAAGGAACAGGAAGAAGCATCGCGGCTTGGGTCTGAGTAGGCGAGGCGCGAGAGTTCTTCAAACGATACGACAGTTGGAAGCATGTTTCCACTTAGGCGTCGCCGCCTTTCCACCGAAAAGCTTCGCAGGGGTGTTCTCTGGCTTCGTATGCCCGTCCAGCTCGACCAAACGGTTGTTGCAATTTCAACTCTCTTTTTGCTCACTGACCCCATCATGGTTTGGCTTTTTGGGTTCATCACGTAACACGCAAAAGCGCCAGAATGTCTGGGAGTCTATCGTGAGCTACAGCTGCTTCGCCATGATGATCGCGTCAGGGGCCGCCCGCCATTGAGCCAACGACGACCATAACCAGGGCGTCGACGTCGATCTCGCGGTTGACGGTAACCGTCCCGCCAGTCCGCGTCACGTTGACACCATTTCCGGCGCAACGCGGTTTGCAATTTTCCTGGCGAAATCGAAGGTGACCCGACCTGAATGGGCAAGGCGAACGCCCATGGTTTCCATACCGCGAAGTGCCAGCGCGCAGTCATCAGGCGAGACCCCCATGCCGATCATCCGCATGGTGTCCTTTAGCTTCTTGTGCAGCGCGATGTCCTTGACTGCGATCGATCCCATGAGAAGGTCGGAATGGCCGCCGACATATTTCGTCAAGGCCATCGACGAGAAGTCCATGTCGTGGGCGAGCGGCTTGAAATAGAGCGGCGTTGCCCAGGTGTTGTCGCAGCCGGTCAGGACGCTGCGGGATCTCGCCGCTGCGACGACGGCGGGAATGTCCTGGATCTCCATCGTCGTGGAACCGGGTGATTCCGTCCAGATGAGCTTGACGGTCCCGTCGATGAGGCTGGCGATGCCAGCGCCGATCATGGGATCGTAGATGCGGTGGCTGATGCCGCGCGGCTTCAGGTAGTTTTCGCAAAAGCCCGCCACCGGCGGATAGGCGCTGTCCGGGATGAGAACGGTGTCGCCGGGCATCAGCACCGAGAGGAACACCACAGTAATGGCCGCCTGGCCCGATGGCACCAGGACCGTTCGAAGGCCCTGTTCCAGAGCGGTGATCGACGCCTCGAGCGTACGCGATGTTGGCGTGCCATGGAGCCCATAGGTGTAGCCATCGGGACCGCGCTTGGACCGGTTGGCATAGGCTTCGGCGCTGTCGAAGACAATTGTCGATGCCCGGTAGGTCGGTATTGCAAGGCTCGCAAAACCTTCATGGGAAACTTCGGGCCGCTTTACGCAGAGTGTCTTGTCACGCATGGACTGTCCTCATTCGATAATTTCCAACAGTCTAGGCCGGAGCGGGGTAGACAAACAATTGACCCGAGCGTCTAAGTCTATGCGTAAACCGTATAGGTGATAGATGAACTTCAGGCAGATCGAGGCGTTCCGCGCCGTCATCATCAGTGGCACGGTCTCGCGCGCAGCCGAACTTATGGGCGTGACACAGCCGAATGTCAGTCGCCTGGTCGGCGAACTGGAAGAGGCTGTTGGCTTTGCACTGTTCGATCGCGTCAAGGGTAGATTGATCCCGACGCCGGAAGGCCAGGCATTCTACCGGGACGTCGATTCCAGCTTCAAGGGACTTGATCTGCTGCGTTCATCCGCAGCGCGCATCCGGGATTTTGGCTCGGGGCAGATCCGCGTCGCAAGCCTGGCAGCTGCTGGCTCAACGATCGTGCCACGTGCGGTGAAGCTCTTTAGAGAGACCTACCCTGCGGCAATCGTAACACTTAGCGTTATGTCGTCTGCTGCTGTGCGCAACCATATTGTCGATGGCGATTTCGACCTGGGCCTAGCTGCCGACGAGGTCGACTTGTCGGGGGTCGAACATCAGGTTTTTGGGAGCTTCCCGGCCCTCTGCGCTATCCCGCCAGGACATCCTTTGGCAGAGCGAGAGGTTGTCAGGCCGGAGGATTTTCATGACGTTGATTACATAGCATTGTCGGCAGAGGATCGGGCCCGGCTTCAGTTCGAGCGTCATTGCGCCGAAGCTGGATCCAAGCCCAACCTTGTGATCGAAACGCCTTTTGCCATCACAGCCTGCGCACTCGCGCTCGAGGGGGTCGGATTGGCGGTCGTCAATCCACTTGCTATTGATGGCTTTGCCCAGCGCGGCCTGATCTTTCGACCTTTCGAGCCGTCAGTCTATTTCAAGAGCTATCTGTTGTTTCGGCCGGATATGCAGAAGGCGAGCCTCGTACGCGCCTTCGTCACGGCGCTGATGGCGGTTCGCAACGCTAGATAGATTGATCCAATTCGATTTTTTTGGGGGCTCCTTCTGCGTCGTTCGTACCCTTGCGAGGATGAAGGCAGATGTTCGCGCATCCGTCGTTAAGGCACCGCCGGCGCTCTTCAAAGCGGTCGATCCGGTCAACAAGCGGGAAACCGAGACGCGCAGCAAAGCGCTATTATCTGTAGCATAGTGTGTCCGGGCTGCGATGCAGTACCCTGCGATACCGTTTAGAGCGCTGTTTTGAAAATACCCGACACATCGTGCCACCATTAATGCCTTCAACGCTTCCTACGTTGGAGAACCGAATTGATGAATACGACAACGTCGCTCCTGTTGATCCGCAGGGTGTTGAACGAGTTTTGTGAGGAACACGGCATGTTGATTGGGGGTGCAACCGCGAAGAACGCTGCACGGTATCTTATGCAATGTAATTCAGAAGATGTTCCCTCGATGTCGACGCTGCGATCTTCGTTGTCAGCATGGATCCGAACGCATGCCGGAGCGACGTCTTAGACGGCCATAGATACAGGGCCGGGTGGGCATGAGGACCTATTTATGTTTTCTCTGTTGCCTCTTCTTTCCCGTAGATATATAGGATCCTATACAATAAGCTTTTCAGAGGTTGAAATGATTACAATTATTGGCGCAGGCATCGCCGGACCGTTGCTCGCCTTGATGCTGCATAAAGGTGGAGTCGATTGCACCATCCTCGAAGCGGACCCGTCGCTCGAGGCCCGTCACCAGGGTGGAATGCTCAATCTGAATGAGGGAACAGGGCAATTAGCGCTGCAGTCTGCTGGTTTGTATCCAACGGTGCTCGATCATGTCCTGCCAGGTGGCGACGCTCTGCGTCTTGTGGGACGCGACGGCAAGATCTTGTTTCAAAATAAAGGAAATGGGAGCCGGCCAGAAATCGACCGCGGCACACTGCGCCGCCTGATAGTGGAGGCTCTGCCGGGTGACGTCATCCACTGGGGCAGTAGTGTCAAAACAATAGAACGGGACGGCACGGGTTTCAGAATCAGGATGCAAGACAACTCGGTCAGGCACGCCGATGTTGTCGTCGGAGCGGACGGTGCATGGTCTTGCGTTCGGCCGGTTCTCACCGAGAAAAGACCGATCTACTCCGGAATTACCTTTGTTGAACTGCGATATCTTGAAGCGACCCGCAATCATCGCCTTACGCAGCGCCTCATCGGCGATGGTCTGATGTTCGCACTCGCCAAAGGACAGGGGATTATCGGACACAGAGAGCCTAACGATGAATTGTGCGTTTACGCTGCTCTAAGCCTGCCTGAAAAGATGTCCCGGAACGAGATCGACCGAGCTGCGCTGCTCGATCATTTTGAGGGATGGGGCGGAGACTACCACACCATGCTAGCCACTAGCGACGGGGCACTGGTCTCCAGGTCAATCTACGCCTTGGCCACGGGCGAATATTGGCCAAGGACACCGGGTGTCACGCTGATTGGCGACGCTGCTCATCTCATGTCTCCCTTTGCGGGCGAGGGCGTCAACCTCGCAATGGCGGATGCTAGCGATTTGGCAACGGCCATACTTGCTCAGCGAGATAACCTCGATGCGGCTCTGGCAAATTACGAGGCGAAGATGGTCGAACGTACCACGCCTTACCAAGAGCAGTCCGCCGCCAATCTGACCCTTGCCTTCGCTGACGATGCGCCCAGGGGATTCCTTGAATTCTTCGAAAACCTGAGCAACCAGCCGCAACAAGTAACATGAGCAGACCAATAATTGAGATCGCTGTGGTAACCGGAACATCGCGACCCGGTACAAAGGAGCCTGCAGTGGTCGACTGGGTCATTTCACATGCCCGTGCTCGCAAAAATGCACGATTCACAAGCCTCGACATCGGCGCATTTGACCTGCCAATGCTTGATGAGGCAGTGCCCCGGCGCGGGGCCATTATTCTCATGACCATACGAAGCCATGGGCCGAAGCTGTTGTCAAATTCGATGGGGTCATTTTCGTAACGCCCGAGTACAACCACGGGCCAGCTCCAACGCTGATCAACGCGATCAATTATCTATTCAAGAAATGGACAGATAAAGCCGCTGCCTTTGTGAGTTATGGCGTTCAGGCGAATGGCAGTCATGCTCTCCATTGCTTCGTTGCAACGAACGACTGGAAGCTTCCTCACCAACTTCATCGTTCCCCACGCGCGGTGCCCTTGCTGCATGTGACGAGACCGCTGCGAAGGCGGAACGATAAGATTCTACATTGCGGTACACTTACCAGGGGAGATGAACACATCCGAGATACGTCACGCCGACAGATTGGGTCTATGGCTGGTGGTGCTTCGTCGCTGGCCGAAACAAAAATCGATTCCAAGGAACGACGATGACCCTCCTCATCATTGCCTATCTCGGCGGAGCGCTGACCATACTCAGCCCATGCATTCTTCCCATTCTCCCCTTCGTTTTTGCCCGGGCGGGAAAGCCTTTCATCCGAAGCACGCTCCCCATGCTGATCGGCATGAGTGTCACTTTCGCACTGGTCGCGACGCTTGCAGCGGTCGGTGGCAGTTGGGCGGTCAATGCCAATGAATATGGTCGCCTTACCGCTCTCTTGCTGCTCGCACTTTTCGGGATCAGCCTTTTATCACCGCGCGTTGCAGGCTTTGTCACCCGGCCGCTTGTCAACATCGGCAACAGATTGCTGAATGCGTCGGGCAAGCCCGGGTCCGTGCCGACTGCCGCGAGCTCCTTTATCCTCGGCGTTGCAACTGGACTTCTCTGGGCACCCTGCGCCGGGCCGATCCTCGGTCTTTTACTGACAGGTGCGGCATTAAATGGTGCCAATCTTCAGACGACCTTTCTGCTGGCCTCATATGCAGGTGGTGCCGCAACGTCACTTGCCGTTGCTCTCTTGGTAGGGCGTAGGATCTTTGCCGGCATGAAACGATCGTTCGGCGTCAGCGAGCGTATTCGCCAGACGCTCGGTACCGCGGTCCTAGCCGGCGTTGCCGTGATTGCCGTTGGCCTGGACACCGGCCTCCTCGCACGGCTTTCCTACGGCAGTACGACCGCATTTGAACAGGGGTTGCTCAATCGGCTGCAAGACAAGCGTCCTGCCCAAATTTCGTCTGAGGTTGCCAACAGCGGCACAATATCAGCTGTCGTCGATCAGGCTCAGCCTTTCCGGAGCAATTTGCCGATGGAGGGCAACGCACCCCCGTTGATTGGCGCCATTGAATGGCTAAACTCACCTCCGCTGACGACAGAAATGCTTCGTGGCAAGGTCGTCCTCATTGATTTCTGGACCTATTCCTGCATCAACTGCATTCGAACCCTCCCGTATATCCGTGCCTGGGCCGAAAAATATAAGGATCATGGTTTGGTCGTTATTGGTGTTCATGCGCCGGAGTTTGCGTTCGAGAAAAAGATAGGCAATGTGAGAACGGCGATCAAGGATCTTAAGATCGCCTATCCAGTTGCGATCGACAACGACTACAAGATCTGGCGCGCTTTTAAGAACAGCTATTGGCCGGCGCTGTATCTCATCGACGCTGACGGCCAGATCCGCTACCACCAGTTTGGAGAAGGCAGCTACAGGCAGTCTGAACAGGCAATCCAAGACCTTCTACGTGAGGCTGGAAGCAAATTGACGGCGACTGCACCGGTAACACCCGACGCCAAAGGCGCCGAGGCGGGTCCCGACTTCGACAATATCCGCTCAAGTGAAAGCTATCTAGGCTACGACCGCGCCTCGGGCTTCATCTCCCCGGAGGGTCTGCGTGCTGATGCGAGTAATACATATTCCGTTGGCCAGCCGGGCCTGAACGAATGGGGTCTCGCGGGAAAATGGAAGTTCGGCAAGGAGGGGGCCGTATCGCAGGAGCCTGGTGGAGCGATCGTGTACCGCTTCAGCGCCCGAGACCTGCATCTCGTGCTTGGCCCCGGCGCTTCCGGCAATCCGGTCCGTTTTCAGGTGAAGATTGACGGCAAGGCGCCAGGGTCAAATCACGGTGCGGATACCAATGCAGAAGGCTACGGCACGATAACCTCCACGAGGCTGTACCAACTCGTACGTCAATACGGCAACCCAGTGGAACGGACATTCGAAATCCGCTTTCTCGATCCAGACGTCGAAGCCTATGCGTTCACTTTTGGATGAGGACTGTGTCACCTGAGGCCTCGGTAGCGATACCCGTACTTGTGAGCATCAGGTAGGCACTCTTCAGGCGGGAAATGCTTCCGCCGTGCGGCCGCCAAAAAACACTTTACTCAGTCCGCTGACACAAACAAATAGCAGCTGTAGAGCGCCCAATGAATGAAACCGGAAAGACCAAGATGGAGCATGTCGATCACATCCTGATTGTCGATGACGATCGTGAAATTCGCGAATTGGTATCGAGCTACCTGAAAAAGAACGGGCTTCGCACCACTGTTGCTGCTGACGGGCGGCAGATGCGAAGCTTCCTCGAAGCAAGCTCGGTCGATCTCATTGTACTCGACGTGATGATGCCGGGCGATGATGGACTGGTTCTCTGCCGAGAACTGCGTGCCGGCAAGCACAGAGCGACTCCTGTCATCATGCTGACGGCACGCGACGATGAAATGGACCGGATCATCGGGCTTGAGATGGGCGCTGACGACTATCTACCAAAACCATTTGCGGCGAGGGAACTCCTCGCCCGGATCAAGGCCGTCATTCGACGGAGCCGGATGTTGCCGCCCAACCTTCAGATCAGCGAAGCCGGAAATTTGCTGACCTTCGGCAACTGGCGCCTCGACACCGTAGGTCGGCATCTTCTCGACCAGGAAGGCACTGAAGTTGCGCTCAGCGGTGCGGAATACAGGCTGCTGCGAGTGTTCATCGATCATCCGCAGCGTGTCCTTAACCGCGACCAGATCCTAAACCTGACGCAAGGTCGCGACGCCGAGCTCTTTGATCGTTCAATTGATCTTCTAGTTAGTCGACTGCGTCAGCGGCTAGGCGATGATGCACGTGAGCCAACCTACATCAAGACGGTGCGGGCCGAAGGCTATGTGTTCTCAGTGCCAGTCGAGATTTCGGTGCCACGGTCATGAAGGAAAATAACTCACTTCTCCGATGGTGGCCGAACACGCTTCGCTCACGACTGTTTCTGATTCTCTTCGCCGGGCTGGCTGTGGCGTATGGCCTGTCGTTCAGCATCCTATTCGCTGAGCGGTACATGTCGGCAAAAGCGATCATGCTCGGGACATTGGAGAGCGATCTTGCAACATCAATCGCGGTCATCGATAGGCTTCCTGCGGGAGAGCGGACTGATTGGTTGAATCGTCTAAGCCGGGGTAGTTACCGTCTTGTTCTGGGGCCTGGACTGCCCGGCGTGCCCGATTTGTCTGGCCGCGGTCAAGAAATTGCCGACCGGATAGAAGAGGCGGCAGGCTACAAGTTCCCAGTTCGGGTTGAATCCATTCCGGGCGATGGAAAACGGCTGCAGGGTCATCTTACGCTCTCTGACGGTTCACCGCTTACAATCGACGTAACCCCACGCGGTGTCGTGCCCTTGGCCAGCTGGCTGCCGTATGTCTTTCTCGCCCAGATGGTTCTGCTGATCCTCTGCACTTGGTTTGCCGTCCGCGAGGCTGTTCGCCCGTTAAGTGATCTCGCTGCTGCTGCAGATGCACTCGACCCGAACAAGAAAGCATCTCCGCTGGCCGAAAACGGCCCTAGCGAAGTTGCCAATGCGGCGCGAGCCTTCAATGCGATGCGCGACCGCATCGCCGATAATCTGGCAGAGCGCGTGCAAATCCTAGCGGCAATTTCGCATGACCTGCAGACCCCAATCACGCGCATGCGGCTGCGAGCGGAGTTAGCGGACGATAGCGTGGAAAAAGACAAGCTCGTGAGAGATCTAGCCGAAATCGAAAGGCTAGTGCAGGACGGTATCGCTTACGCGCGCAGCTCCCATGGCGATGGAGAAAAGCCTACGCGCATCGACCTCGCGTCTTTCATTGACAGCATAGCCTACGACTACCAAGATATCGGCAAATCAGTTACGTTGGGAGGCGTCGTCCCAGGCACAATTGTCACCAAACCACATTCACTACGGCGCATCCTGACCAACTTCATCGACAACGCCCTGAAGTTTGCGGGTGCAGCTGAGGTCAGCGTCACAAGATCGAGCGACGGAATGCTTGTTATTAGGGTTACAGATGACGGACCGGGTATTCCAGACGATAAACTAGAGGCTGTGATGCAGCCTTTTTTCAGGCTTGAAACATCACGCAATCGCGAAACGGGGGGCTCAGGTCTTGGACTGGCTATCTCCCAGCAGCTCGCATTCACAATCGAAGGGTCGGTGAAACTCTATAATCGACCTGCCGGGGGGCTCACTGCCGAAGTGACTTTACGTTGACCCCGACCAATAGCCGTGAGGTTTCCAGCATTTGACGGTCCGCGCTGTATCCTTCCCCTCGAAACTACACGGTGATACGTTTTCCGGCAGATTTAAAAATATCGTGGATACATGGACGGTTTGAATCTCGAGGCATTCGGAGCCGATTGGCGGTGAAGCTATCGGCAAGTCCGAAGACCACCAGTGACCTCGGATCTAAAGTCATCTGATGACCTTGAACAGGAGACACCTATGAAAAAAGCTATTGTTGCTATCCTTGTTGCCGCGGTATTTGCGTCACCATGCATCTATGATGCAGTCTCACCGGAGCCGTCACCAATAGCCGGACTGGTTGCGATGATGACACCGCAGGACACCCATGCCATCGCATTGTCGCATGGTTGGGACGCATTCTACTCGTGCGAAGAGCATTTGGAGGATATTTGCGGCTGATGTGCTTTAATGGAGTAGCAATCGTGGCTTTCACTTGCGGTATCTAGCAAAAAGTTAGATCAAGCGGATCCTATGCACACACAGAGGATTTGATGTTAGTGGATACTCCGACACCAAGATGGAAATTACGAGAGAGGCCAGGCTATCTCGTAGTCCGGCTGGCCCGGCTGATGTCACGCTATGCGGAGGAGCGTATTCAGCCCTTAGGGACAGGGCTTGCCGGCTATCCGGTCATAACCGCACTCACGGAGGGCGGCGAGATGACGCAAAAGCAGTTGACCGAACTGCTTGGAGTGGAGCAATCCAGCACTGCGCAACTTTTAGGCCGGCTTGAGCGTGACGGGTTCGTAACGCGTAGAAAAGACCCTGAGGACGGCAGAAGTAGTTTCATTTACCTCACCGAAAAGGCCAACTCCGCGTTACCGGCTATTGCTGAGATAATGGATGACGGAAATGATTTGGCTGTGGATGGATTTACCGCTCAGGAGATCGCTCAAGTGATCGACTTGCTGAAGCGCATGCTTGCAAATTTCGAAAAGCGCTAGTTGGTGAATGTGAAATTGAAAGGCCGCTCCTCGTGTTAACGGGAGAAATACTTTCAGGTTCATAAAACTTTAAATTCGGCAAAGGGCGTTGAACATTTTCAGCGTGCAAAGGCTCCCACTTGCACGATCTCTTGACTATATATATAGGATCCTATGGAGATTGTTTACGCTCGGACGTCACGGTATCTACCGTTGGAAGCTCATATCTTGAAGGAGAGTGATTTGAGGAAATTGTTGGCGACATGTTCGGTCGTCTCAGCCGCTTTGGCGTTCACGATATACGCTTCCATCGGCAGCGCTGGAGAAAATGTTTCACCAGTGTATGGCGTTGGTCTTCCTGAGGGTTATCGTGATTGGAGGGTGATAACCGTGGCGCACGAGGCAGGCCGAAACAACGATATCCGTGCGGTTATAGGCAACGACATCGCCTACGAAGCGTTCCGCGCTGGTACGCTTCCCTTCCCCGACGGAGCGATCATCGTCCGGCTTGCTTACGAGTTCAGATCTTCCCCGCGCAACGATGCCGTCTTCCCGGCACCACAGTCTTTCGTCGCTGGGAACCCGACAAACGTGCAGATCAGTGTCAAGGATTCAAAAAAGTTCACTGATACGGGTGGCTGGGGTTACGGGCAGTTTGAGAGCGGGATTGCAAACCCGAGCGTCCCGTTGACTAATTCTTGTTTCGCGTGTCACCAGAAACTCGATCGATCAAGTGATTTCGTGTTCAGCCATTACTCGCCATGACGTCTAAAGCCGACTGGGAAGCGACCAGTGCTCGGCAGGATGAGTGCCCAGAGGCAAAGTGAAGCGACTAAAAACCGTAGCTATCGACCGCTGTCTGGACAACACCAGGCCTAACATTACCACTATACACCCGGCACCACATACGGCGTCTACACTGGGTTACAATGCGATGCTTTGCCGGACACACCCTGAATACATGGATCCGGCCATATGAGCGTGCTGATGAAGATCAACATCGGCAGGAGAAGCCTCAATCCATGAAAGAAGGATAACGTCATGAAGCTCATCAAGTCCATCGCAGGCGCACTGGTAATCGCAGGTACTGCGTTCGCAGTGTCGACGCAGGCGCAGCAGAACAGTCCGCTGAAGCGCACCGATCTAGTGCAAAGCCAGATAAGCGCCCCGGGTCTACAGGTCGTTCAAGCGCGCGTTGACTTCGCACAGGGTGCCGTCTCCATCAAACACTCCCATCCAGGTGAAGAAGTGGCCTATGTCCTGAAGGGCTCAATCGAGTATCAGCTCGAAGGTAGAGAGCCTGTGACGCTGAAAACCGGTGAAGCCTTGTTCATTCCAGCTGGCGTCGCCCATGTCGCTAAAAACGTAGGTGATGGCGAAGCTTCAGAACTGGCCACTTATGTCGTTAAGAACGACGAGAAGCTTGTCGTTCCTGAGAGGTGAGGCGTCCCGTTGTCGTATCGTATTAATTATTGGCCCACGCTGGATGCTTGGCCGCAGATCGGCATCTAGATTACAACGCATGATGAAATCGGCACCCGTCTTGTAACGTATCCACCCCTCTCTAAGCCCTCCAACTAGCGTTCGCCCGCCGCAATCAATGTGGGCGTTCCACATGGAAAACTATAATGTCAAATTTCACCACCACCGACGGTACCCGCCTCTTTTACAAGGACTGGGGAACAGGCCAGCCTATCCTCTTTGCCCATGGCTGGCCGCTGTCGTCCGATGCCTGGGACCAGCAGATGCTGTTCTTCAGCCAGAATGGCTTCCACGTGATCGCCCATGATCGCCGCAGCCACGGCCGCTCAGACCAGACATTCGACGGCAACAACATGGACCAGTATGCTGACGATCTTGCCGAACTGATCAATGCACTCGACCTGTCAGACCTGATCCTGGTTGGCCACTCGACCGGTGGCGGCGAAGTTTCGCATTATATCGGCCGTCATGGCACGGCTCGTGTCGCCAAGGTGGTTCTGGTGGGTGCGGTTCCGCCGCTGATGCTGAAGACCGCCGACAACCCGAACGGCACGCCGATGGAGGTTTTTGACAGCATTCGTGAGAACACCGCGAAGAACCGTTCGCAGTTCTTCTTTGATCTGACGTTGCCCTTCTACGGCTTCAACCGGGACGGTATCGCGACCAATGACGGCTTGCGTGAGAACTTCCGCCGTATCGGTCTACAGGGCGGTATCAAAGGTCAGTACGATTGCATCCGGGAGTTCTCGGAGGTCGATTACACCCGGGATCTGAAGAGCATCGACCGCCCAACGCTAATCATCCATGGCGATGACGACCAGATCGTGCCCATCGACGCCTCGGCTCATCGCGCTGTGGAACTCGTCGCAGATGCCACGCTGAAGATCTATTCAGGCGGCTCCCACGGATTGGCAGAGACCGAGGCCGATCGTTTCAATGCCGACGTACTCGCCTTCATCCGCAGCTGACCAAACCCAGCTTCACCAGCCAACCGACGTCATTATTCCCCATCAACCTCATCTTGAGAAAAGGAACTACCATGTCCAAGTTTGTTGCAAGCCTTGCAGTTGCCGGCGCTCTCCTCTCGGGTAACGCGGTTGCCCAGCCTACCAAGCCCACCGTTGTTCTCGTTCATGGCGCATTTGCCGACTCCTCGAGCTGGAACGGTGTCACCCGGATCCTGCAGAAGGATGGCTACCGTGTCGTTGCTGCCGCCAATCCATTGCGCAGCGTATCATCCGACGCTGCCTATATCTCCGATGTTGTTGCGAGTATCGGCGGCCCTGTCGTTCTCGTCGGCCATTCCTATGGCGGTCAGGTGATCACAACCGCCGCCAATGGAAAGGCTAACGTCAAGTCACTGGTCTATGTGGCGGCCTTTGCGCCAGATGAAGGTGAAGCCGCGGCCGATCTTGCTGGAAAGTTTCCGGGTGGTACGCTTGGGCAGGCGCTTGCGGCTCCGGTCAAGCTTGCCGATGGTGGTACCGATCTCTCCATCGATCAGGAGAAGTTCCACGACCAGTTTGCACATGATGTGGGCGTCGAGGACGCTGCCCTCATGGCGGCCGGCCAGCGGCCGATCACCGAGGCGGCGCTGACGGAAAAATCAGGCAAGCCGGCTTGGAAGGCGCTACCGTCTTACTTTGTCTATGGTGACGGCGACAAGAACATTCCTGCCAAGGCGCTCGGCTTCATGGCTGAGCGGGCTACCTCTAAGCACACGGTCGTCGTGGAAGGCGCCTCCCACGTGGTCATGGTCTCGCAGCCACAAGCGGTCGCCGACCTTATTGAAGAAGCGGCGAAATAAGCTTCGTTCTCTCGTGGAAGACTGGCTCCTATGACCGGTCTTCTGCGGAACGACGGGATCATTTGATCGAATGATTTCAAGTCGTATATCCGCTGACCTCTTATGCCAATGATGCGGTAACAGATGTCCATGCCACGCCTAGACCCGCCGAAAGCAGCAGTGTCGCGATCACGGACATCCTGAAACGGAAGATCGCCACGGCCGCCGATGTGGTCAATACAAGTGACGGCCAGATGATCGAGGTCATCACTGGCACATCTATTCCCCAGACTCCTAACGACACTCGTCGGACTTCCGCGAACAAGACATGCAGACCAAACCAGACGGCAAGGTTGAGGATTACCCCGACGACTGCAGCGGTGATTGCGGACATCGCGCCTTCGAGAGCCACGTTTCCGCGCATCTTCTCGATGAAGGGCGCGCCTGCGAAGATCCAGAGAAAGCTCGGAAGGAACGTCACCCACGTGGTGAGGATCGCACCGAGCGTGGCTGCCATGATTGGCGACATCGAGCCCGGATCGCGGTAGCCAGCGAGAAAACCGACGAACTGCGTGACCATGATCAGCGGGCCGGGCGTCGTTTCCGCCATTCCCAGACCGTCGAGCATCTCTCCGGGCCGAAGCCAGCCGAACTGATCAACCGCTGCCTGCGCCACGTAGGCTAGGACGGCGTATGCTCCCCCGAAGGTGACGATCGCCATTTGGCTGAAGAACACCGCGATCTTCGAGAATACGTTGTCAGGCCCGAGCGTGAGCAGCAAGGCCGCCACGGGGAGCAGCCAGAGAAATGCCAACACGCCTGATGTCTTCAGTGACCAGGCGAGGTTCGGACGCGCATGGTGCGGAATGCTCTCGCCGAGGACAGAGTCGCGGTCCTCGAGGATCTCACTCGAACCCGATTTATGGCCGCCGCCCACCTTAAAGATGGACATCCCGGCTCGTCCGCCGAAATAGCCGACGATACCAGCCGTGATGATGATCAGCGGAAACGGCGCATGGAGGAAGAAGATCGCCACGAACGCCGCGGCTGCGATGGCAATCATCGCTCGGTTCTTGAGCGCCCTGCTACCGATCCGGAAGACCGCCTGGATAACGACGGCGAGCACAGCGCATTTCAACCCGAAGAACATTCCCTCAATGGTGGTCAAGTCACCGAACAGGATGTAGATGTAGCTGAACGCCAGGATCGAGGTAAAGCCGGGCAGGACGAACAGCAGGCCGGCGATCATGCCGCCTTTGGTCTTGTTGAGCAGCCAGCCGATATAGATGGCAAGCTGATGGGCTTCGGGGCCGGGCAGTAGCATGCAGTAGTTCAGGGCGTGCAGGAAACGATGTTCTCCGACCCACCGCTTCTCGTCGACGATGATGCGGTGCATGACGGCGATCTGGCCCGCAGGGCCGCCGAAGCTGAGCGCTGCGACACGGGCCCAGACCTTTACAGCTTCGGAGAGCGGAACGGCGTCTCCGTTCGAGATCGGGCGGTCGGTGACGGAAGTTTTCGTGAGGTCGGTCATGATCGTTATCCCTTCCTCGTATTGGGCCAATTATGCGTTTCGTTCGTCGCGTCTCGGCACCAGCGGTAGAACGCGTCGTAGATCGTCAGACCCGCCTCCAGTTGCTCCAGGTCATCGTTGAACATCCTGGATAGTCCGAGAGAGACAGCCACCAGGCCGGCAACTTCGGGAGCGAGATCAGGGCGGGCCGTGTCTGCACCGCGCACGATGGTCGCGAGACGCAGGAGGGCCTCAGAGCTCAGGCCGAACTCCTCGATCATGACGTCGAAGGTGCAGAGTTCGCTCCGGTGGCTCCAGAACGCGCCCTCGACATCGAACGGCGTGGCGTCGAACCGGTCCGCGACCAGTTCGACCTCGCTTGCCGGCACGAAGAGGAACGTGGCGGACGGATCGAGGAAGCGCCGGATCAGCCAGGGGCACGCGATGCGGTCGATCTTCGGCCGGGACCGCGTCACCCAAACAGTTCTTCCCTTCACATCCCGAGGCGGCATCTTGTCTTCAGGGACGAGAAGTCTTTTGGCATCGCGCCAGGCTTCGAACCCTCCTTCGAGGACTTCTGCTTCAACGCCCATCGCTCGAAGATGTGCGGCCACGCCGTGGCCGAGCTTCTGCCCTTTCTGGCAGAGGACGATGGCAGGCCCGTTGATCTGGGGACCCCATTCCGTCACCTGTCGGAAGTCGCGGCGGATTGATCCGGGAATGCGGCGAGGGTCACTGCCGAAGTCGTCGTCGATGCGGACATCGATGACGGTCGGCGGGTTCGGCGTACCGATGATGCGGGCAAGTTTGTGGGGCGTGATCTCAAGAAATGACGGCATAACGCGTCCTCCGTTGTCGCGGGTTTATGGACGCGATACTTCGACCGTAGCCTCGTGGGGCGATCGCAACCCCATGCTCAAGAATTTGCTTTTCCCAAGCCGGATGTCAAGCATCTCGTATTCCATGGCTATGGCGCCAAACTTCACCGCAACAGCTCGAGGGTGCGCTTGGCGTTCTCCAAGCGACGCCTTTGTCTGTTGCCGCTGATGTTGCGCCGCTAAGAGCCCTCCGGCTTCCCGCTATATGCTGTCGTTCCTTCCAATCTTACATGCTGTAGGCGACCTACAACGGTCCGTATCGGGATAACCGGACGATTTGGTTTTCGGCAAGAAACGGGTCGTCGCGCATTTACCCCATCGCCTATGCCTAGGCTCCCAAATAAGGAGCCAATCATGGGAATGTTGCAGGACAAAGTTGCTGTCATCACCGGCGCATCATCAGGAATAGGACGCGCCGCAGCCTTGCTGTTTGCTGCCGAAGGTGCTGCCGTTATTCTCAATGCCAGAGGCACGCTGGGCTTGGAGAAGGTCGCGGAGACGATACGGGGCCACGGCGGCAAAACCCACATCGTCGTGGGTGATGTCAGTCAGTCTGAAACCCATGACGAACTGACTGCTGAAGCCGTGCGACTATTCGGCGGCCTCGATATCGCCTTCAACAATGCAGCGATGGTCGGACCATTAAAGCCACTTGCAGACGTAACCCTCGCAGAATGGCAGGAGACGCTTGCGACCAACCTGACTTCGGCCTTTATGGCAAGTCGAAGCCAAATCCCTGCTATGCTGGAGAGAGGCGGCGGCTCTATCATATTCACATCCAGTTTTGTCGGGACCAGTGTTGGTCTGCCGGGCATGGGCGTCTACGCAGCGTCCAAGACCGGATTGATGGGGCTCGTAAAGGGGATCACCGCCGACTATGCCAGCAGGGGCATCAGGGCAAATGCACTGATGCCCGGCGGCTCCGATACTGCAATGGCTGGTGACGAAGCGCAGAAGGAGTGGGCCGCAGGCTTGCACGCCTTGAAACGGATTGCGCAGCCGGAAGAAATTGCAAGAGCCGCATTGTTCCTTGCCAGTTCCATGTCAAGCTTTGTTGCCGGTTCTGCATTGTTCGCGGACGGTGGGAATTCAGCTGTCAAATAGCAAACCCGTCCGGACCTCGTTGATATTGCCACGCGGTCGCAAGGTTGTTAGGCGATATCAGTCGGGCCGCCCGACAAGCAAATAGAAGCCATTTGCTGGAAGGGCAACTTAGAAGGTGACTAGTGGGCGTGCTGGAAGCAACTCGTCGTGGAACTTATGGAAACTGCCTGCAAGACCGGAATGAGACTTTCTTGAGAAGTGAGGGGTGGAAAAACAGGTGATCGTTGCTGCACGGTCCACCCATAGAGGCTATCCCCCACAACGAATTCCTGTGGATCGACCGTCCACGTCCGCCCTGTTGCGGGACCTAACGCAGGCATAGCCTGCTAGGGGTTTGTCTTTGTGATCAAATGTATGGGAATAGCCCAGCGAGTGCCGACTAAACGTCATTCCTTGTCCGAAGCCCTCGGTCCAGTTGATAAGCCAACGGGCCCATCACACATAATGCAATGTCGCAATATCAGGATCAACTGACTCAGGCGTAGACATCAGTATGTACTGGCACCGGGCTGGCGTCGTGTTTGGCTGCTATGGACACGGTATAACTGGGCTCAAATACAACGGGACGAGTGTCATTTTCAGAATTAAACTACTACTCGGAATCGTCATTTTTCCTGTCCTCGCGACCTACTTCTCCGGGATAGCTGCGGTGGCCTATTTTGAATGGTTCTCAAAAAGCAATGTGATCCCGGGCTCTTCGTTGCAGTTGGATCGATACATTGTGACTATACAGGAAAGGCAAGTCGGCCGACTCAGCGATCTGTCAGGTCTGACGTATTCAGCAACAACCGGAACCCTTTTTGGCGTTTCCGGGCGACCCAGTCAGATAGTGGAGCTTTCGACGGACGGGGAACTTCTTCGAATTATTTCACTCGACGGCGTCTCTGACCCGGAGGCCATTGCACACGTGGCTGGGGACAATTTTCTTGTTTCCGATGAGGGCCGCAAGCGCATTCTAGAAGTCACAATTGGCGAGCGAGCCAGTAAAGTTACCGCGAGCGAGCCATCATATTATGCCACGACGGATTGGCAATTCCCTAATCTCGGATACGAAGGGCTGGATATCGGCAATGGGTTACTCTACGTCGCGCAGGAGATGCTACCCTCGGCTGTCACGGTGGTAACCCGTGCAACACCGGGTATCATACCGACCGTTAGAGAGTGGGGCATGAATGCGTTTTCTCGCCTTTACATGCTAGATATTTCATCCCTCGCCATTGAAAAAGAAAGTGGTAATGTTTTGGTGATGAGCCATCAATCCGCTCTGATCGCACAATACAGCCCAGAGGGCAGGGTGCTTGGTGGCCTGCTGCTATGGAAGGGCAGACATGG
>NZ_JBNWDZ010000016.1:0-36096 GCF_053521645.1 Agrobacterium sp. CG674
CCGCTGCCAAAAGCCGGATGGTCGGATGAAATCCAGAGGGGGTCAAAATTGAATAAGTATCACCCCACCAGAGGGGTCAACATTCCATGCTTAAACACAATATCCCCCTCAACAAGGCTCGTTGATGGCGAAGGGATGCTAGGTATGGCGAAGTTTACAGCCTTTAGCCGCGCGAGAATTGATACGGCTGAGGTAGAGTCTTCAAATACAGTGCTCGAACTGAAAAATACAAAAAGCCGGGTGATCGCTCACCCGGCTTTTTGTTGTCTGCGCTTAAAAGCGCCGAACCTTATGCAGCTTCTGCAGCAGCGTTCTCAGCAGCAACGCGAGCCTTGTCGGCTGCGCCCTTGGCATCAACGTCACGCTCTACGAACTCGACAACAGCCATGGCAGCGTTGTCGCCCTGACGGTAGCCAGCCTTCATGATGCGCAGGTAGCCGCCGTTACGGGTTGCGTAACGCTCAGCGATGGCATCGAACAGCTTGCGAACTGCGTCCTGATCCTTGATCTGGGATACAGCCTGACGACGAGCGTGCAGATCGCCGCGCTTGCCGAGAGTTACGAGCTTTTCTACGATTGGGCGAATTTCCTTCGCCTTTGGCAGAGTTGTGACGATCTGCTCATGCGTGATGAGCGAAGCAGCCATGTTGGCAAACATTGCCTTGCGGTGGCTGGCGGTTCTATTGAGCTTGCGGCCTGAATTTCCGTGGCGCATTGCTATTCTCCTTTAATGCAGGTTCCCTATCCGGGCCTGCCGTTTCCTGGCACATGCAGGCGACGGGCCTGCTGTTTGACGGGGAAAGGCAGTCTGTAACGGGTCTGCCTTCTTATCTGGTTTATTGTTGATAAGCCTGCGAGGGGAAGCCGCTAGCGCGGCACCCCAAGCTGCTTAGTACTGGTCTTCGTAACGCTTAGCGAGATCTTCGATGTTCTCTGGTGGCCATGCCGGCACTTCCATGCCGAGATGCAGACCCATGGAAGCGAGAACTTCCTTGATTTCGTTCAGCGACTTGCGGCCAAAGTTCGGAGTGCGAAGCATTTCGGCTTCGGTCTTCTGAATGAGGTCGCCGATATAAACGATGTTGTCGTTCTTCAGGCAGTTCGCAGAACGAACAGACAATTCCAACTCGTCGACCTTCTTGAGAAGCGCAGGGTTGAATGCCAGTTCGGTCACCGACTCTTCTTCAGCTTCCTTCTGCGGCTCGTCAAAGTTGACGAAGACGCCGAGCTGGTCCTGAAGAATGCGAGCGGCAAATGCAACAGCGTCTTCGCCGGTTACAGAGCCGTTGGTCTCGATCGTCATGATCAACTTGTCATAGTCCAGAACCTGACCTTCACGGGTGTTTTCCACCTTGTAGGACACTTTCTTGACCGGAGAATAAAGGCTGTCGACGGGAATAAGACCGATTGGAGCATCTTCCGCACGGTTACGTTCAGCCGGTACATAGCCCTTGCCGTTGTTGACAGTGAATTCCATGCGGATTTCAGCGCCATCATCGAGCGTGCAGATCACGTGATCAGGATTGAGGATCTCGATATCGCCAACGGTCTGGATATCACCAGCTGTTACCGAACCTGGACCCTGCTTACGCACGACCATGCGCTTGGAATCATCACCATCCATCTTGATGGCGATTTCCTTGATGTTGAGAACGATATCGGTCACATCTTCCCGAACGCCGGGAATGGACGAGAATTCGTGCAGAACACCATCAATCTGCACCGCAGTCACAGCAGCACCACGCAGAGACGACAAGAGCACGCGACGAAGCGCGTTACCAAGCGTCAAACCAAAACCGCGCTCAAGCGGCTCTGCAACCAGCGTCACTTTCGTGCGGCTGGAAGACGTGAACTCGACCTTGTTCGGCTTGATCAGTTCCTGCCAATTCTTTTGAATCATCTTTAAACCTTCCGTTCGCCGCCACCATTCAATCGTGGCGGACCGAGCATGATCACCGAGAGGAACCAAAGGTTCATCGGAGGGTTCTTAAAGCGTAAGGAAGGCCGGGTTACCGGCAGGCCACACGCCACATACGCGAAAATTCCGCCAGCCCGAAGGCAAGGCGGAATTCTCAGGATACGGTCGCGTCAAACGCGGCGCTTCTTGCGCGGACGGCAACCGTTATGCGGGATTGGCGTAACATCACGAATAGAAGTGATCATGAAACCAGCAGCCTGCAAAGCGCGAAGCGCAGATTCGCGACCGGAACCCGGACCGCAAACTTCAACTTCCAGCGTCTTCATGCCGTGTTCCTGTGCCTTCTTGGCAGCATCTTCAGCAGCGATCTGAGCAGCAAATGGTGTCGACTTACGCGAACCCTTGAAGCCCTTTGCACCAGCAGACGACCAGGCAATCGCGTTACCCTGTGCGTCGGTGATGGTGATCATCGTGTTGTTGAAGGTCGAGTTGACGTGCGCTACGCCCGTCGTGATGTTCTTACGTTCGCGACGTTTAACGCGAGTGGCTTCCTTGGCCATGGTCTACCTTTCTTGGATCTCTGCACCGCCGTAACACCAGCGGCTACACCGGCGATCACTTCTTGCGAAGCCTCCGCCAAACTCAGAAAGGCTGGTGCGGCTTGCACCAGCCCTCCACTCCGAACAATCGGAATTTACTTCTTCTTACCTGCAATCGCCTTCGCTGGACCCTTGCGAGTACGAGCGTTGGTGTGTGTGCGCTGACCGCGGACCGGAAGGCCACGACGGTGACGCAGACCACGGTAGCAACCCAGGTCCATAAGGCGCTTAATGTTCATCGATGTTTCACGACGAAGATCACCCTCGACGCGATAATCGCGGTCGATTGCTTCACGGATCTGCAGAACTTCTGCGTCCGTCAGCTGATGAACGCGCTTCTCAGCCGGAATACCGACTTTTTCAACGATTTCCTGCGCGAATTTCGTGCCAATCCCGTGAATATAGGTCAAGGCGATAACAACGCGCTTAGCCGTCGGGATGTTGACGCCAGCGATACGTGCCACGTCTATTCTCCTTGCGTTCCAGTTGCCATCCGGCAAGTGGTGCTTTCATTTGAGCGGCTCTCGTAGCCGCCAGTTCAAAATTCGTGTTCGTCACAAGTCAAAACGACCGAACCCGGACTTTCCTTCCCTTGAGGAAAATCCGCGCCAGTCGCTTGGGATGTCGCGAGTTGGCGCGGTGTTTAACGGAATCAGTTCAAAAAAGCAACCGGCCCCGCCAAGATTCTTTACAGATGAGCAACAGTAGCCTGTGTAGACCCATCTTTTTGAAGCACAGCCTCGATAGCAGCCGAAACAGAGTCGAGATCAGCCATGCCATCCAGCACCACCAGTTCGCCCTGCTCTTCATAGTAATGAGAGAGCGGCGCTGTCTTTTCGCGGTACTCGGAAAGACGCTTGCGGAACGACTCGGGATTGTCATCCGAGCGAACCACGCCGCCAGCCGCAATAGTCTCAGCAACACGGTTTTCGATTCGGCGAACAAGCGCGTCCTCGTCTACCCTCAGCTCGATAACAGCATCGAGCTGAATGTTCTTCTGGCGCATATTATCCGCGAGTGTCTTCGCCTGCGGAACAGTGCGAGGGTAACCGTCGAGAATGAAACCCTTGGCACAGTCGGGCTGCTCTATCCGTTCGGACACGATCTGATTGACGATATCGTCCGATACAAGACCACCGGCATCCATCACTTCCTTCGCGCGCAGCCCGATCTCCGAGCCGTCATTGACGGCTGCACGGAGCATGTCGCCTGTCGATAGCTGCGGTATGGCATATTTGTCGGTCAGGCGCTTTGCCTGTGTACCCTTGCCAGCTCCCGGCGGTCCCAAAAATATCAGTCTCATCGTCCCCTCTTTCCTCCACGCAGTTTCGATTTCTTGATCAGCCCCTCATATTGCTGGGCGATCAGGTGACCCTGAATCTGTGCCACGGTATCAAGAGTTACACTGACTACGATCAAAAGCGAAGTACCACCAAGGGCTAATGGTATGCCCGTACGCGCAATCAGCGTTTCTGGCAGGATACACACGAAGACGAGGTAGATCGCGCCCAGAACGGTGATGCGCGTCAGAACATAATCGATGTATTCCGCCGTGCGATCGCCCGGACGAATGCCTGGAATGAAGCCGCCATGCTTCTTCAGATTATCTGCGGTATCCTTCGGATTGAACACGATTGCCGTGTAGAAGAAGGCAAAGAACGCGATCAGAAGACCATAGAAGAGCATGAACAATGGCTGGCCGTGCTGAAGCGACGCAATGATCGTCGTCGCCCATGGTGGCAGATTGGTGCTGTTGGTGAAGCCTGCGGCTGTTGCAGGCAAGAGCAATAGCGAAGAAGCGAAAATCGCAGGAATAACGCCGGCTGTGTTGAGCTTCAACGGCAGATGCGATGTATCGCCCTGGAACATGCGGTTACCAACCTGGCGCTTCGGATACTGGATCAGAAGACGACGCTGGGCACGTTCAACGAAGACGATCAGCGCGATAACGCCGATTGCGACCAGAACAACGGCCAGAATCAACGGCGTCGAAAGAGCACCGGTGCGACCAAGTTCCAATGTGCCAGCAAGAGCTTTTGGAAGGCCAGCTGCGATGCCGGCGAAAATGATCAACGAAATCCCGTTGCCAATACCGCGCGACGTGATCTGCTCACCGAGCCACATCAGGAACATTGTGCCGCCGAGCAGCGTGATAACGGTCGAGATACGGAAGAACACGCCTGGATCAACGACCAGCCCTGCCCCGCTCTCAAGACCAACTGCAATGCCATAGGCCTGAAGCGTACCAAGCAGCACCGTGCCGTAACGCGTGTACTGATTGATGATCTTGCGGCCCGCCTCGCCTTCCTTTTTCAAGGCTTCGAGCGAAGGCACGACAGACGTCATCAATTGCACGATAATCGATGCGGAAATGTAAGGCATGATGCCGAGCGCGAAAATCGCCATGCGCTCTACAGCGCCGCCGGCAAACATGTTGAAGAGACCGAGAATACCGTTTGCCTGGCCCTGGAACGCCTGCGCGTAGGCTTCCGGGTTCAGACCAGGAAGCGGAATATGTGTGCCGAGACGATAAACGAGAAGTGCGGCAAGGGTGAACCAGAGTCGTTTTTTCAGATCTTCAGCTTTCGCGAAGGTCGAAAAATTCAGGTTCGAGGCCAGTTGTTCCGCTGCTGAAGCCATAAATTTCTCCGCATGACCCTTGTCCAGCGGCACGGAAACCGGCAATTCCGGAAAAGGTCTTAAAAGATACTGGTGCAAAAACCGGGCTCTGGACGGATAACAGCTCTTGAGCCGAAATCATGCCTCACCCTTGTTTTCGTTAGTTCGTCCGAAGCTCATGCGAGCAACCTGGAACTGTGAGGCTCTCCCCGCGTCGCATAGGCGCCGCCTGAGAGTTTCCGCGCAAACTTTAAATCGATTAAGAATCAAAGCACTGTGCGACTATGGGTGCGAACGCCCGGAGTGAAGCAAACCGGGCGTTCAAAGTCTTATATTACTCTGCAGCTTCCGCTGCAACAACCAGAAGCTTGATAGAGCTGCCAGCCTTTTCGATCTTTTCAACAGCAGACTTGGAAGCGCCTGCGACTTCGATGGAAACCTTCGAAGTCAATTCGCCATCAGCAAGAATGCGAACGCCATCCTTCAGACGACGGATCACGCCAGCAGCCTTGAGAGCGGCAGCATCGATCGTTGCGTTGGCATCGAGCTTGCCTGCGTCGATCGCAGTCTGAATGCGGCCAACGGAAACTTCCGCATATTCCGAAGCGAAGATGTTGTTGAAGCCGCGCTTAGGCAGACGGCGGTAGATTGGCATCTGACCGCCTTCGAAACCGTTGACTGCAACGCCCGAACGAGCCTTCTGACCCTTGACGCCGCGACCACCGGTCTTGCCCTTGCCAGAACCGATACCGCGACCTACGCGGATACGATCCTTGGTGGAACCTTCATTGTCTTTAATTTCATTGAGTTTCATGATGACTTCCTCCGTCTCACTTCTCGTCTACGACGCGAACGAGATGCTGGACAGCACGGATCATGCCGCGGACAGATGGAGTATCTTCCAGTGTGCGCTGACGGTGCATCTTGTTGAGACCCAGACCGATCAGCGTCTGACGCTGAACTGCAGGGCGGCGATTTGGGCTTGCGATCTGTTCAACAGTAACAGTCGTCTTGGCTTCAGTTGTAGTCTTGGCCATGATACTGCTCCTTATTCTTCAGACGCGTTGCCGGAAGCGGCGCGGCGAGACTGAAGGGTCGCATACTTAAGACCGCGCTGTGCAGCGACGTCCTTAGGATGAACCTGGTGCTTCAAAGCGTCGAAAGTTGCGCGAACCATGTTGTATGGGTTCGAGGAACCAGTCGACTTGGCGACAACGTCGTGCACGCCGAGCGTTTCGAAAACAGCGCGCATTGGACCACCGGCGATGATACCAGTACCAGCCTTTGCAGAGCGAAGGAGAACCTTGCCTGCGCCGTGACGACCGTTAACATCGTGGTGAAGTGTACGGCCATCGCGCAGAGGAACGAAAATCAGATCGCGCTTTGCGCTTTCTGTTGCCTTGCGGATTGCTTCTGGAACTTCACGAGCTTTGCCGTGACCAAAGCCAACGCGGCCCTTCTGGTCACCAACGACTACGAGTGCGGCAAAACCGAAACGACGGCCGCCTTTAACAACTTTGGCAACGCGGTTAATAGCAACCAGCTTGTCGACAAATTCGCTATCGCGCTCTTCGCGGTTCTGGCGGTCGTCGCGAGAACCTCTTTTTTCTTGTGCCATTGTCCTTTTCCTTTTTCTTTTGCGGGTGGAACGGCAAACAATAATGGACCACCGGCTTCATTGCTGAAGTCCTTGTGATCCGGTGAAATCCGCCCGGACATGCCGGGCGGAAAAGTCTTAGAAGTTCAGACCGCCTTCGCGGGCAGCTTCAGCCAAAGCCTTGATACGGCCGTGGTAAATGAAGGCGCCGCGGTCGAATACGACATCCTTGATACCAGCCTTGCTGGCACGTTCAGCAACGAGCTTGCCAATTGCGGCAGCTGCTGCAACATCCGCACCCGTCTTCAAAGACGAGCGCAGATCAGCCTCGAGTGTGGAGGCAGACGCAAGCGTCTTACCTGCAACATCATCGATGACCTGAACGTAGATGTTCTTCGACGAGCGATGAACCGACAGGCGCGGGCGACCGTTGGCAACCGCCTTGATCTGGCGGCGCACACGGCTCGCGCGACGTGCAAGTGCTTCTTTCCTGCTAGCCATTTCGCGTGATCCTTACTTCTTCTTGCCTTCTTTGCGGATGATCCGTTCTTCAGCGTACTTGACGCCTTTGCCCTTGTAGGGCTCGGGACCACGGTATTCGCGGATTTCCGCGGCAACCTGACCGACCTGCTGCTTGTTAATGCCGGAAACGATGATTTCCGTAGGCTTCGGAACGGCAATCGTAATGCCGACCGGAGGCTCGTAAACTACATCGTGAGAGAAACCGAGAGCCAGCTGCAGGTTCTTGCCCTGCAGAGACGCACGATAACCGACGCCGTTGATTTCGAGCTTGCGCTCGTAGCCATCCTTGACACCCTTGAAGATGTTCTCGACCATCGTGCGGGACATGCCCCACTTCGAACGAGCTTCCTTGGAGTTGTTGGCTGGCTGTACCGAAACAGCGTTATCTTCCAGCTTGAGCTGAATTTCGTCATTTGCGACGAAGAACAGTTCGCCCTTAGGACCCTTGGCAGTAATCTTCTGGCCGTCGACATTGGCCGTCACACCTGCAGGAACCTGAACGGGCTTTTTACCGATACGAGACATATTTCTATCCTGTCTGTCCGTTAAGGAGATCCTTGCCCAGTCTTAGAAGACGGAGCAAAGAACCTCACCACCAACGTTCTGTTCGCGAGCCTGGTGATCAGCCATCACACCCTTCGGAGTCGAAAGGATAGTGATGCCGAGGCCGTTCGCAACCTGCGGGATGGACTTGACCGAGACATAAACCCGGCGGCCCGGCTTGGACACGCGGCCGATCTCACGGATCACCGACGCGCCTTCGTAGTACTTCAGTTCGATAGTGAGCTCGGACTTGCCGTTCTCAAAATCAACCTTGGAATAACCGCGAATGTAGCCTTCAGCCTGAAGCACGTCGAGAACGCGCGCACGCAGGCTGGATGCTGGTGTGTTGACCGAAGACTTGCGACGGGCTGCACCATTGCGGATTCGGGTAAGCATATCACCCAAAGGATCAGTCATTGTCATGTGCCCGTCTCCTTACCAGCTCGACTTGACAATACCCGGCACCTTGCCGGAATTGCCCAACTCGCGAAGCGCAATACGCGACATCCCAAGTTTACGATAGAACGCGCGCGGACGGCCCGTTACTTCGCAGCGGTTGCGGATACGCGTCTTCGAGCCATCACGTGGCAGCGAAGCGAGCTTGAGAGTTGCCTGGAACCGCTCTTCAATCGGAAGGGACTGGTTCATGACAATTGCCTTCAGAGCGGCACGCTTGCCAGCCTGAGAGGCGACCGTCTTGCGGCGGCGCTTGTTCTTTTCAACTGCGCTTGTTTTCGCCATATCGGAGTTCCTTTTCTACGCTCGTCGTTACGGTTACTGACGGAACGGGAAGTTGAACTCTGTCAAAAGAGCCCGTGCTTCGTCGTCCGAAGTCGCCGTCGTGCAAACGATGATGTCCATGCCCCACATCTGATCAACCTTATCGTAGTTGATCTCTGGGAACACAATGTGCTCCTTGATGCCCATGGCGAAGTTGCCACGGCCGTCAAAGCTCTTGGGGTTCAGACCCCGGAAGTCGCGAACGCGTGGAAGCGCGATGTTGACCAGACGATCTAGGAATTCATACATGCGCGCGCCACGAAGGGTAACCTTCGCACCGATTGGCATGTGTTCGCGGACCTTGAAGCCAGCGATCGAATTGCGAGCCTTGGTAATAACAGGCTTCTGACCGGCAATCGCAGCCAGATCGGCAGCTGCAACTGTTGGCTTCTTGGAGTCAGCAGTTGCTTCACCCACGCCCATGTTGATGACGATCTTATCCAGACGGGGGATCATCATAACGTTTGAGTAGGAGAACTTCTCCTGCATCGCGCCGCGAATACGGGATACGTATTCTGCCTTAAGGCGCGGCTCGTACTTGGACTCAGCCATCGATCACTTCTCCCGAACGCTTGGCAACACGGACTTTCTTGCCGTCTACAACCGAGAAACCAACGCGAGTTGGCTTGCCATCCTTATCGGCGATGGCGAGGTTGGAAATGTGCAAGGAAGCTTCCTTGTTGATGATGCCGCCTTCCTGGCCCTGGGTCTGGCGCTGGTGACGTTTCACCATGTTTACGCCACTCACGAAAGCCCGGTCTTCCTTCGGCAAGACCTGTGTTACTTCGCCGGTACGGCCCTTGTCCTTACCGGTCAATACGACAACCTTGTCGCCTTTACGAATTTTCTGCATCGCTATCGCTCCTTACAGTACTTCTGGAGCCAGCGAGATGATCTTCATGTGGTTCTTAGCGCGAAGTTCGCGTGGAACCGGTCCGAAGATACGGGTGCCGATCGGCTCTTTCTTGTTATCGATAAGAACAGCTGCGTTGTTATCGAAACGGATGACGCTGCCGTCTGCGCGACGAATGTCCTTGGCTGTACGAACGACAACCGCCTTCATCACATCACCCTTCTTGACGCGGCCGCGCGGAATGGCTTCCTTGATAGAAACGACGATAATGTCGCCAACGGAAGCATACTTGCGCTTCGAGCCGCCCAGCACCTTGATGCACATGACACGACGTGCGCCGGAATTATCCGCCACGTCGAGGTTTGTTTGCATCTGAATCATGTCAGGTCGCCTTCTTGTTGTGACCGGACCGGTTGGGCAATTTCATAGAAACAGCCCCCTGTTCCAGCTTATGAATATCTCTGTTTTCGCGCGGAATAATCGTGACAGGGTGGTTTCCTAACGGACCTTCCGTGCGCATCAAAGCAAAAGAACGCCCGTGAACGAGCGTTCTTGTGCTGCTTCATACAGACTTTCGCGCATATAGCAAGTGCCACGCGAAATTCTGTCGAAATTATGCCTGGGCGGAAATGACCGTCCAGCGCTTATCCTTGGAAATCGGTGCACATTCCTCAATGGAAACGACATCGCCGATCTTGTACTGGTTGTTTTCGTCGTGCGCCTTGTACTTCTTCGAACGACGAACGGTCTTCTGAAGCAGCGGGTGAGCGAATCGGCGCTCAACACGGACTACAACAGTCTTCTCGTTCTTGTCGGACACAACGACGCCCTGCAGAATGCGTTTAGGCATATTATTCTTCCTTTAGGCCTTGGCTTCTGCCGCCTTCTGGCGGGCAATGGTTTTCACGCGGGCGATGTCCTTGCGGACTTCGTCGATGCGCGAGGACTTTTCCAGCTGGCCGGTTGCCTTCTGAAAGCGCAGGTTAAACTGCTCTTTCTTCAGGTCGGCTAGCTTGTCCTTGAGCTGATCGGCGCTGAGGCCGCGAACGTCTTCGGCTTTCATGGTGCCTGCTCCTTACTCTGCGATGCGCTGAACGAAGCGCGTCTTAACCGAGAGCTTGGCAGCGCCGAGACGAAGCGCCTCGCGGGCGATCTCCTCGGAAACACCGTCGATCTCGAACATCATACGACCGGGCTTGACCTTGCATGCCCAGTATTCAACAGAACCCTTGCCCTTACCCATACGAACTTCGGTCGGCTTCGCCGTAACCGGAGTGTCTGGGAATACGCGGATCCACACACGACCAGCGCGCTTCATGTAACGCGTGATCGCGCGGCGGGCCGCCTCGATCTCGCGCGCGTTCACGCGGTTCGGTTCCTGCGACTTCAAGCCGAATTCACCGAATGCCAGGTCAAAGCCGCCCTTGGCCACACCTTTAATGCGACCCTTAAACTGCTTACGGTACTTAGTACGCTTTGGCTGCAACATTTTCTAACTTCTCCGAGCTTATCTTTCGCCAGCGTCAATCAAGCGTTTTCGCGGCGACGGTCGCCACGATCGCCACGCTCACGGCTTGCCGGACCCTGTGCATCGCCTTCGAGCCCACGACGCTCGGAAGCCATTGGATCGTGCTCAAGGATTTCGCCCTTGAAGATCCAAACCTTGATGCCGCAGATGCCGAATGCCGTTGTGGCTTCTGCCACACCGTAATCGATGTCCGCACGCAGCGTGTGCAAAGGAACGCGACCTTCGCGGTACCATTCGGTACGAGCGATTTCAGCGCCGCCAAGACGACCACCGCAAGTGATCTTGATGCCTTCGGCGCCAAGACGCAGTGCGGACTGAACAGCGCGCTTCATGGCGCGGCGGAAAGCCACGCGACGCTCGAGCTGCTGAGCGATCGACTGCGCAACGAGCGTTGCGTCGATTTCTGGCTTACGCACTTCAACAATGTTGAGGTGCGTTTCAGAAGCAGTCATCTCAGAGATCTTCTTGCGAAGCTTCTCGATGTCTGCACCCTTCTTGCCGATGATCAGACCCGGACGAGCCGAGTGAATGGTCACGCGGCACTTCTTGTGCGGACGCTCGATGACAACCTTGGCGATACCAGCCTGCTTCAATTCCTTGATCAGGTAAGCACGGATCTTGAGGTCTTCGTGCAGAAGCTTGCTGTACTCAGCAGTGTCTGCATACCAGCGGCTATCCCAAGTGCGGTTGATACCGAGGCGGAAGCCGATTGGATTGATTTTCTGACCCATTATGCGGCCTCCCCTTTTTCTTCCACTTCACGAACAACAATCGTCAAGTGAGAGAACGGCTTTTCAATGCGCGATGCACGACCACGGCCACGAGCGTGGAAACGCTTCATGGTGATGGACTTGCCAACGTAGGCCTCGGCGACGACGAGAGCGTCGACGTCGAGATCATGGTTGTTTTCCGCATTGGCAATTGCAGATTCGAGCGTCTTCTTGACGGTCGAAGCAATGCGCTTGCGGGAGAATTCGAGCTCGGCGAGAGCGCGATCAACCTTTTTGCCACGGATAAGAGCGGCAACCAGGTTCAGTTTCTGGGGGCTGACGCGAAGCGTGCGGGCAATGGCCTGAGCCTCATTGTCCTTCAGCCGGCGTTCGGTCTTAGCCTTCGCCATGATTACTTCCTCTTTGCCTTCTTGTCCGCACCATGACCGTAATAGGTCCGGGTCGGAGAGAATTCACCGAACTTGTGTCCGACCATGTCTTCGTTGACCGAGACGGGCACATGCTTGCTGCCATTGTAGACGCCGAATGTCAGACCGACGAACTGCGGCAAGATCGTGGAGCGACGGCTCCAGATCTTGATCACTTCGTTGCGTCCGCTTTCACGTACCTTCTCAGCCTTAGTGAGAAGATAGCCGTCAACAAACGGACCTTTCCATACTGAACGAGCCATTTGAGAGTTCCTCTCTTACTTCTTGCGCTGATGGCGCGAACGCATGATGAACTTATCGGTCGACTTGTTGGAGCGAGTGCGCTTGCCCTTTGTGGGTTTACCCCACGGAGTCACCGGATGGCGACCACCAGACGTACGACCTTCACCACCACCATGAGGGTGATCGACAGGGTTCATCACGACACCGCGAACGTGAGGCTTCTTGCCGCGCCAGCGTGAACGACCGGCTTTGCCGTCGTTGATGTTGCCATGATCGGCATTCGAGACAGCGCCGATAGATGCAAGGCAAGTGCCGTGCACGAGACGCTGCTCACCGGAGTTCAAGCGAAGGATCGCCATCCCTGCATCGCGACCAACGAGCTGGACATACGTACCGGCGGAACGAGCGATTTGACCGCCCTTACCTGGCTTCATCTCGACGTTGTGGATGATCGAACCGACTGGAATGTACTGAAGAGGCATAGTGTTGCCTGGCTTCACGTCCACTGCCTTTTCGGAGGCGATCACCTTGTCACCGGCAGCAAGACGCTGTGGCGCGAGAATGTAAGCCTGTTGGCCGTCCGTGTATGTCACGAGCGCGATGAATGCGGTGCGGTTAGGGTCATATTCCAGACGCTCGACCGTACCTTCAACGTCGAACTTGCGACGCTTGAAGTCTACCAGACGGTAGGTCCGCTTGTGACCGCCGCCTTGAAAACGAACGGTGATCCGGCCCTGATTGTTACGGCCACCCTTCGAGCTGAGGCCCTCTGTAAGAGCCTTTACCGGCTTGCCCTTGTAGAGCGAAGAACGGTCCACGATAACCAGCTGACGCTGGCTAGGCGTGGTCGGATTGAAACTTTTCAATGCCATTTTATTTGTTCCCTTTTGGGTCTTTGCCCGCTTGGGCCTAACCTTTTAGAGTCCGGTGGACACGTCGATGGATTGACCTTCGGCGAGCGTGATGATGGCTTTTTTGACATCCTTACGCTTACCGGCGAATCCACGGAAACGACGAGTCTTACCCTTGCGGATAAGCGTGTTCACTGCCGTGACCTTGACTCCGAAGAGTGCTTCAACTGCAGCCTTGATTTCAGGCTTAGAAGCATCTTTGGCGACGTTGAATACGACCTGGTTCTGTTCAGAGACCAGCGTCGACTTTTCCGTGATCGAAGGAGATACGATCACATCGTAGTGGCGAAGATCCGTCATTTGAACCGCTCCTCAAGGGCTTCAACTGCAGCCTTGGACAGCACGAGCTTGCCGCGGCGCAGAATGTCGTAAACATTGATGCCCTGAATCGGCAGAACGTCCACGTTAGGGATGTTCTGAGCTGCGAGCTTGAAGTTGCCATCAAGTTCTGCGCCACCGATAACGAGAGCGTTTGTAAGGCCAAGCGTAGCAAAGTGGCCAAGGAGACCCTTTGTCTTTGCGTCAGACGCAACGAGCTGATCAACGATGATCAGTTCTTCGGACTTCAGCTTTGCAGACAAGGCGTGACGCAGTGCAAGCGCACGAACCTTCTTTGGAAGGTCATGAGCATGGCTACGAACGACTGGGCCGTGGGCCTTGCCGCCGCCGCGGAACTGCGGTGCACGAGCTGAGTGGTGACGAGCGCGGCCCGTACCCTTCTGCTTGTACATCTTGGCACCCGTGCGGGAAACTTCTGCGCGGGTCTTGGTCTTGTGCGTTCCCTGCTGCTTCTTGGCGAGCTGGTAACGAACCATGCGTGCCAGGATATCCTGGCGTGGGTCGAGGCCGAAAATTTCGTCCGACAGGGATACCGTGCCGGCGTCTTTTCCCTCGAGGGTTTTGACGTTCAATTCCATGATGAGGCTCCCTTACTTCGCTGCCGACTTAACGGCGTCGCGGACGATGATCCAGGAACCCTTGGAACCGGGAACGGCGCCCTTAACGAGGATCAAACCGCGACCCTCATCGGTCGAAACCACTTCCAGATTCTGGGTGGTAACGCGTGTGCTGCCCATGTGACCAGCCATGCGCTTGCCCTTCCAGACCTTGCCTGGATCCTGGTTCGAACCAGTAGAACCGTGAGCACGGTGAGAAACGGAGTTACCGTGAGAAGCGCGACCACCACCGAAGTTGTGACGCTTCATGGAACCCGCGAAGCCCTTACCGATTGTCGTGCCGGTAACGTCTACCAGCTGGCCTGTCTGGAAATGATCTGCGGTCAGTGTTGCACCGACGTCGATGAGGTTTTCGGGAGAAACCCGAAACTCAACGAGCTTTGCCTTCGGCTCGACGCTGGCAGCGGCAAAGTGACCGCGGAGTGCCTTTGTCGTATTCTTGACCTTGGACTGGCCTGCACCGAGCTGAACTGCGGTGTAGCCATTCTTGTCTTCTGTGCGCTGGGAAACAACTTGTACGTTATCCAAACGCAGTACCGTTACTGGGATATGCTCGCCGGCGTCGTTGTAGACCCGGGTCATACCCACTTTCTGTGCAATCACACCTGAACGCATTGGTTCAATCCTCTTGCGAGCCTTGAAGGGAGAACCCTCTGTGGCCTTTGTTAAGGAGTTCCCTTCGACATCTCACGACGTTTCCGGTCTCCGGATTGGAAGACGTTGGATTGCTCCACGTACCTTCCTTGTTATATCGGCCCTTACTTTCGCAAGGTCAGGCCGAGGTCTTAGAGCTTGATTTCGACATCAACGCCAGCAGCCAGGTCGAGCTTCATCAAAGCATCAACGGTCTGTGGTGTCGGGTCTACGATATCGAGAAGGCGCTTGTGCGTCCGCATTTCGAACTGCTCACGGCTCTTCTTGTCAACGTGAGGAGAGCGGTTGACGGTAAACTTTTCGATGCGTGTAGGAAGTGGAACCGGGCCGCGAACGCTTGCGCCGGTGCGCTTGGCGGTCGACACGATTTCACGGGTGGAGGCATCGAGGATCCGGTGATCAAACGCCTTGAGGCGGATACGGATATTCTGGCCGTTCATACGTCTTGTCCTTGTTCTTTGTCTTTGGATTTCCGCACGCGGAAATACATGAACCTGTTGATCGTGGCGCCGCAGATTTTCAAAAATCAAGAGGAATGCAAATTGGCATCCCAATCATTTCGGTAGTCTGTAATTTTGAAATCACCAGGCTCCGCAATTCAGCGCGAATCCAACTGGTGAGTGTGAGTGCGCGTTTACGCGCTTTCACGGGAATTTTCAAGCCATAAAAATGCAACGCCATGACGCTTTTTATAAAACGTCCGATGGCGGTGCTTTTAACACCGCCATCGTCCACTATTACGTCGCCGGATAATGCTCCGACGTCATCGCTAGGGTGTGTAACACACCCACAGCATTATTTACTCGACGATCGAAGCAACGATGCCAGCGCCGACGGTACGGCCGCCTTCGCGGATAGCGAAGCGCAGCTTTTCTTCCATCGCGATTGGAACGATCAGTTCGACTTCAACAGTGACGTTGTCGCCTGGCATAACCATTTCCGTGCCTTCTGGAAGCGAAACGATACCGGTCACGTCAGTTGTACGGAAGTAGAACTGTGGGCGATAGTTCGTGAAGAACGGTGTATGACGACCGCCTTCTTCCTTCGTCAGGATGTAGGCTTCAGCCATGAACTTCTTGTGCGGCTTAACAGAGCCTGGCTTGCAAAGGATCTGACCACGCTCAACGCCATCGCGCTGTACGCCACGAACCAGTGCACCGATGTTGTCGCCAGCCTGGCCCTGATCGAGCAGCTTGCGGAACATTTCAACGCCGGTAACAGTCGTCTTGGATGTGGCCCGGATGCCGACGATTTCGACTTCTTCACCAACCTTGACGATACCGCGCTCAACGCGACCCGTAACAACCGTACCACGGCCAGAGATCGAGAACACGTCTTCGATTGGCATCAGGAACGGCAGGTCGATTGGACGCTCTGGCGTTGGTATGTAGGCGTCAACCTGAGCCATCAGCTCGCGGATTGCGTCTTCACCGATCTTCTTGTCGGAATCTTCAAGAGCAGCAAGAGCCGAACCCTTGACGATTGGAATATCGTCGCCTGGGAAGTCGTAGGACGACAGAAGTTCGCGAACTTCCAGTTCTACCAGTTCCAGCAGTTCTGCGTCGTCAACCTGGTCAACCTTGTTGAGGAACACAACGATAGCAGGAACGCCAACCTGACGAGCAAGCAGGATGTGCTCGCGGGTCTGTGGCATTGGGCCGTCAGCTGCAGAGCAGACCAGGATCGCGCCGTCCATCTGGGCAGCACCGGTGATCATGTTCTTGACGTAGTCGGCGTGGCCGGGGCAATCAACGTGCGCGTAGTGACGAGCAGGTGTTTCATATTCAACGTGAGCCGTCGAAATCGTGATACCGCGGGCCTTTTCTTCCGGCGCTGCGTCGATCTGGTCGTACGCCTTGTATTCGCCGAAGTACTTCGTGATCGCAGCAGTCAACGACGTCTTGCCGTGGTCAACGTGACCAATCGTGCCAATGTTGACGTGCGGCTTGTTGCGCTCAAACTTGCTCTTTGCCATTCGTGGCTCTCCATTCCTGTCCCATAAAGGGAATAAACTCTAAATTTCGTTAGGGGCGTACCCCGGTCACTTCTGACCGGAATACTTTGCCTGGATTTCCTGAGCAACGTTGCTTGGAACCGGCGAATAGTGATCGAAGGTCATCGAATACTGCGCGCGGCCCTGGGACATGGAGCGCAAGTTGTCGACGTACTTGAACATGTTGGCCAATGGAACATGCGCGTTGATAACAACGGCAATACCACGGCTTTCCTGACCCTGGATCTGACCGCGACGCGAGTTCAGATCGCCGATCACGTCACCGACGTAATCTTCAGGAGTCACAACTTCGACCTTCATCATCGGCTCGAGAAGCTGTGCACCAGCCTTCTTCGCTGCTTCACGGAAGCAGGCACGCGATGCGATTTCGAACGCCAGAACCGAGGAGTCAACGTCGTGGTATGCGCCGTCGATCAAGGTTGCCTTAACGCCCAGCATCGGGAAGCCAGCGAGAGGACCGGAAGAGAGAACGCTTTCGATACCCTTCTGAACGCCTGGGATGTATTCCTTTGGAACCGCACCACCAACGATCTTGGACTCGAACTTGAAGTCTTCGCCTTCTGGGTTCGGTTCGAAGATGATCTTGACGCGCGCGAACTGACCGGTACCACCGGACTGCTTCTTGTGCGTGTAGTCTTCTTCGTGCTGCCGCGTGATCGTTTCACGGTAAGCAACCTGAGGAGCACCAACGGTAGCTTCAACCTTGAACTCGCGACGCATACGGTCAACGAGAATGTCGAGGTGAAGTTCGCCCATGCCGGCGATGATCGTCTGACCAGACTCTTCATCCGTCTTGACGCGGAACGATGGATCTTCAGCAGCCAGGCGGTTGAGCGCGAGGCCCATCTTTTCCTGGTCGCCCTTGGTCTTTGGTTCAATCGCGATCTGGATAACAGGCTCAGGGAATTCCATACGCTCAAGAATAACAGGCTTCAGAGGATCGCAAAGCGTATCGCCTGTCGTTGTTTCCTTAAGACCAGCCAGAGCAACGATGTCACCAGCAAAGGCTTCTTCGATGTCTTCACGGCTGTTGGAGTGCATCTGAAGCATACGGCCGACGCGCTCGCGCTTGTCCTTGACCGTGTTGATAACAGATGTGCCCTTTTCGAGCTTGCCCGAGTAGATACGTGCGAAGGTGAGCGAACCAACGAATGGGTCGTTCATGATCTTGAACGCGAGCATGGAAAGCGGCTCAGAGTCGTCTGGGTGACGTTCGATCTCGGCTTCGGTCTTGAAGTCGATGCCCTTGATCGCAGGAATATCCAGCGGCGAAGGCAGGTAATCGCAAACGGCGTCGAGAAGTGGCTGAACGCCCTTGTTCTTGAACGCAGTACCGCAGAACATTGGGTGGAACTTCACGTCGATGGTGCCACGACGAACAAGCTCACGGATCTTGTCGTTGTCTGGCAAGTCGCCGTTCAGGTAGGCTTCCATTGCTTCTTCATCGATATCGACGACCTGTTCGATCATCTTTTCACGATATTCAGCAGCCTTTTCCTTCATGTCTTCCGGAATCTCAACGACGTCCCACTGAGCGCCGAGCGATTCGTCGCGCCAGATAAGAGCGTTCATCTCGATAAGGTCGATCACGCCCTTGAATTCGGTTTCTGCACCGATTGGGAGCTGCATGACAACTGCGATAGCGCCGAGACGGGTCTTGATCATTTCTACCGAGCGGTAGAAGTCAGCACCGGTCTTGTCCATCTTGTTGCAGAAGATCATACGCGGAACGTTGTACTTCTCAGCCTGACGCCAGACAGTTTCTGTCTGCGGCTCTACACCGGCGTTGGCGTCGAGAAGCGCAATAGCACCATCGAGAACACGCAGCGAACGTTCAACTTCAATCGTGAAGTCAACGTGGCCGGGGGTGTCGATGATGTTGAAGCGGCGCATCTTGCCATCGCGACCCTTCCAGAAGGTCGTCGTAGCAGCAGACGTGATGGTGATACCACGCTCCTGCTCCTGCTCCATCCAGTCCATTGTGGCTGCGCCATCATGAACTTCGCCGATCTTGTGCGACTTACCGGTGTAGTAAAGAATACGCTCGGTTGTTGTCGTCTTACCGGCGTCGATGTGCGCCATGATACCGAAATTGCGGTAGTCTTCGATTTTATATTCGCGAGCCATAACGGACTGCCTTTCGGATCGGTTAGATTACCAGCGGTAATGCGAGAATGCGCGGTTGGCGTCTGCCATCTTGTGCGTGTCTTCGCGCTTCTTGACAGCGGAACCACGGTTGTTCGCAGCATCCATGAGTTCGCCAGACAGGCGATCAACCATGGTTGTTTCGTTGCGCTTGCGCGCAGCAGCGATCAGCCAACGGATCGCGAGTGCCTGACGGCGCTCTGGGCGAACATCGACTGGAACCTGGTAGGTTGCACCACCAACGCGACGCGAACGCACTTCAACGTGTGGCGCGACGTTTTCGAGGGCCGAATGGAAGATGCCGAGTGGCTCTGCCTTTGCCTTGCCCTGAACGACGTCGAACGCGCCGTAAACGATGCTTTCTGCAACCGACTTCTTGCCGTGAAGCATGATGGCATTCATGAATTTGGTAACGATCAGATCGCCGAACTTCGGGTCCGGGTTGATCTCACGCTTTTCTGCACTATGGCGACGGGACATACTACTTGTCTCTCAACTTTGAATGACGCTTTACCACGCGGAGAACCTCGCGCAGCGCCGGAATTTGTTAAACCGAATTACTTCGGACGCTTCGCACCGTACTTCGAACGACGCTGCTTGCGGTTCTTGACGCCCTGGGTATCGAGAACACCACGGATGACGTGGTAACGAACGCCCGGCAAGTCCTTTACGCGGCCGCCACGGATCATGACAACGGAGTGTTCCTGAAGGTTATGACCTTCGCCTGGAATGTAGCCGATGACTTCAAAGCCGTTGGTGAGGCGGATCTTGGCAACCTTACGAAGAGCCGAGTTAGGCTTCTTAGGGGTTGTTGTATAAACGCGTGTGCAAACGCCGCGCTTCTGTGGGTTTTCCTGCAGCGCAGGAACCTTATTGCGCTTTACCTGTGCCTGGCGTGGCTTGCGGATCAGCTGGTTTACGGTAGGCATATAACCATCCCTTGTAAAAACTACTTTAGCCACCCTCGCGGGTGGCGGCTATACCGTCTCCGGCAACGACGCACGCATATCGTCATGCGCAAATTGTGGCCCGATCCGGTTTCCACGGATGGGACCACCAAGAGCATAGGACGTCCTGAGACGTCTTGCGTGCAACATTCGTGTCTCGTACGTGTTTTGGGACCCTTGTTTGAGGTGAACTCCAGAGCGAGTCGCTCCAGATGGCCATGCCTCACATTGGCTCCGATGGCGGGCGTACTACTGTTTTAACCCAGTTTCGTCAAGGGTGAATCCGCATTTAGTGCCTTTGCGGGCCTTGGTGACACCGTATGACGTAGCCTTTCGGAGACCTTTTAACATAAAGCCACTCCCCGTGCACGCTTTTCCCAATCCGGCCTTTGGCTTTTCACAAAATCCGTCTATTGATTCCCTGAAGATGCTGAAGGCCGGTCTTGATGTCCGGCCTCGTCTGCCATCTCCACGTATCACAGCCAGAAAAGGGATCGCGTCATGATTACGGAACCAGATAACGACAACGGACGCGACGATGCCATGGTCTTTATCGTCATCGGCAAGGCCTATGAGCGTGAAGGCCAGGAAGGCATCGACATTCATATCATCCTGCGCGCACCAGACGATGACAGCGCTGTACGCGAGGCTCTCAACGCGCTCTCAGAGGAAGGCTTCCTTGAGGCTGATCTTGACCAGATCGGCATGCTGACGGAAGTCCCTGACGAAGAGCCACACGCCTCCGCCTACCAGGGTGCACTTGAGGGTGAAGTCGCGATCATACGCTTCGCCTGAGGCATTCGAGCCCTCCGGGCTCACTGACCCCTCACACAGCCCCACTGAACACTCCCGCAATAAAAAACGCCCGGATCACTCCGGGCGTTTCTGTTTGTACCAGACGGGGCCCCTTCCGAGGCCCCTGCCCTGACTGCCGTTATTCGGCAGCCGGAGCCTTGTCTGTCATGTCTTGCAGCATCTGGTTTGCGGAAGCAGAGCCGGTGCTCTTCTTGCGCTCTTCGATGATAAGCTCGTCGCGGCCCGTCGCGATGCGGCGGATCTGGGTCATGGTGCCACCGGTACCGGCTGGGATCAGACGGCCGACGATGACGTTTTCCTTCAGACCCTGCAACGTGTCGGTCTTGCCGGCGATTGCAGCTTCCGTGAGAACCTTTGTGGTTTCCTGGAACGAAGCAGCCGAGATGAACGAAGGTGTCTGCAGCGAAGCCTTGGTGATACCCAGGAGAACCGGGTCGCCGTAAGATGGCTTCTTGCCTTCTTCGATCAGACGATCGTTGTTGTCCTCCATCTCGATGCGATCAACGCTGTCGCCAACGATGTATTGCGAGTCACCTGCATCGGTGATTTCCACCTTCTGCAGCATCTGACGCACGATCACTTCGATGTGCTTGTCGTTGATGACAACGCCCTGCAAGCGATAGACTTCCTGAATTTCGTTCACGAGGTAGGAAGCCAGAGCCTCCACGCCCTTGATCGCCAGGATGTCGTGCGGTGCGGGGTTGCCATCGAGAATGTATTCGCCCTTCTCGATGTAGTCGCCTTCCTGAAGGTGGAACGGCTTGCTCTTCGGGATCAGGTATTCGACTGGCTCGACACCATCTTCCGCAGGCTCGATCTGAACGCGGCGCTTGTTCTTGTAGTCGCGGCCCAGGCGGATCGTACCATCGATTTCGGCGATGATAGCGTGATCCTTTGGACGACGCGCTTCGAAGAGTTCGGCAACACGCGGCAGACCACCGGTGATATCCTTCGTCTTGGCGCTTTCCAGTGGCGAACGTGCAAGCACGTCACCCTGGAAGACCTTCAAGCCAGGCTCAACCGACAGAATGGCATCAACCGACAGGTGGAAGCGGGCTTCGCTACCACGTGCAAGCTTTGCAACATTGCCGGATGCGTCCTTGATGACGATCGCAGGCTTGAGATCCGAACCGCGCGGTGTCGAACGCCAGTCAATAACCTGACGCTTGGTGATACCGGTGGATTCGTCGGTTGCTTCCAGAACGGAAAGACCGTCGACCAGATCTTCGAAGTGAACAGTACCTTCCACTTCCGTCATCATTGGACGTGTGTAAGGGTCCCACTCTGCCAGACGCTGACCGCGCTTCACCTTGTCGCCATCATCCACGAACAGCTTGGAGCCGTAGGCCACGCGCTGCGAGGAACGCTCGACGCCACGCTCATCAAGAATGGTGACGGACATGTTACGGCCCATCGCGATGAGAATGTTGTCAGAGTTGCGCAAGCTGTTGCGGTTCTTGATCTGGATCGTACCTTCGTAAGACGCTTCCAGGAACGATTGGTCGACCACGTTAGCCGTACCACCAAGGTGGAACGTACGCATGGTCAGCTGTGTACCTGGTTCACCGATGGACTGAGCGGCGATAACGCCAACCGCTTCGCCCATGTTAACTGGCGTACCACGTGCAAGGTCACGACCGTAGCAGACGCCGCAAACACCAACCTGAATCTCGCAGGTCAGAGCAGAGCGGATACGAACCGACTGGATACCAGACGCTTCGATCGTCGCGATATCGGCTTCATCCATCAACTTGCCAGCCTTGACGATGTTTTCGCCTGTGACCGGATTGTCGATATCATCAAGAGCCGTACGACCAAGGATACGCGCGCCGAGCGAAGCAACGACCTGACCGGCATCAACGATGGCAGTCATGGTGAGGCCCTTGTCGGTGCCGCAATCCGTGGAGTTGACGATGCAGTCCTGCGCCACGTCAACGAGACGACGTGTGAGGTAACCGGAGTTCGCCGTCTTCAAGGCCGTGTCTGCAAGACCCTTACGGGCACCGTGAGTCGAGTTGAAGTACTCGTTAACGGTCAGACCTTCCTTAAAGTTGGAGATGATCGGTGTTTCGATGATTTCGCCCGATGGCTTGGCCATGAGGCCGCGCATACCACCCAGCTGACGCATCTGGTTCGGAGAACCACGCGCACCGGAGTGGGACATCATGTAAATGGCGTTCATCGGCTTCTGACGACCGGTCTCGGGATCGAACTCGACAGCCTTAATACGGGCCATCATGTCTTCCGCGACCTTTTCAGTTGCCTTACCCCAGGCATCAACGACCTTGTTGTACTTTTCGCCCTGAGTGATCAGGCCGTCATTGTACTGCTGTTCGTATTCCTTGACCAAAGTTTCCGTGTCGCCAACGATCTTCACCTTGGTTTCAGGAATGATCATGTCGTCCTTGCCGAACGAAATGCCGGCGCGGCAAGCATGGGTAAAGCCGAGCTGCATGATGCGGTCGCAGAAGATGACCGTGTCTTTCTGACCGCAGTGACGGTAGACCGTGTCGATCATCTTGGAGATGTTCTTCTTGGTCATTTCCTGGTTGCAGGTTTCGAAAGGCACATTCACGTTCTTTGGCAGCAGTTCGCCAATGAGCATACGGCCAGGTGTGGTTTCGTGGATCTTCGAAACCGGCTTGCCTTCGGCATCGACAGTCTTGAAGCGACCACGGATCTTTGCATGCAGCGTCACGACCTTGTTTTCCAAAGCGTGGTGCAATTCGCCCAGATCAGAGAAGGCCATGCCTTCGCCTGGCTCGTTCTGGTTCATGATCGAGAGGTAGTAAAGACCGAGAACCATGTCCTGCGAAGGAACGATGATCGGCTGGCCGTTTGCAGGGTGCAGGATGTTGTTTGTGGACATCATCAACACGCGTGCTTCCAACTGCGCTTCAAGCGACAGCGGAACGTGGACAGCCATCTGGTCACCGTCGAAGTCGGCGTTGAAGGCCGTGCAGACGAGCGGGTGCAACTGGATAGCCTTGCCTTCAACCAGCATGGGTTCGAACGCCTGGATGCCAAGACGGTGCAGCGTCGGCGCGCGGTTCAAGAGAACCGGGTGCTCGCGGATGACCTCGTCGAGGATATCCCAAACTTCCGGCTTTTCTTTTTCAACCAGCTTCTTGGCCTGCTTGACGGTGGAGGAGTAACCCTTTGCATCAAGGCGAGCATAGATGAACGGCTTGAACAGCTCGAGAGCCATCTTCTTTGGAAGACCGCACTGGTGCAGCTTCAGCTCAGGACCAGTCACGATAACCGAACGACCGGAATAGTCGACGCGCTTACCGAGAAGGTTCTGACGGAAGCGGCCCTGCTTGCCCTTGAGCATGTCGGACAGCGACTTCAGCGGACGCTTGTTGGCACCCGTGATGACGCGACCGCGGCGGCCGTTATCAAACAGCGCATCGACGGATTCCTGCAACATGCGCTTTTCGTTGCGAATAATGATGCCAGGCGCGCGAAGCTCGATCAGGCGCTTCAGGCGGTTGTTACGGTTGATAACGCGGCGATAGAGATCGTTCAGGTCGGACGTCGCGAAACGGCCACCATCCAGCGGAACCAGCGGACGCAGGTCCGGTGGAATGACTGGAACAACCTTCATGATCATCCACTCGGGACGATTGCCAGATTCCATGAAGTTCTCAACGATCTTGAGACGCTTCATGTATTTCTTCTGCTTGAGCTCAGACGTGGTCTCTGCAAGCTCGGTGCGCAGGTCGCCAGCAATCTTTTCGAGGTTCATAGAAGCCAGCATCTCATAGATGGCTTCAGCACCAATCATGGCGGTGAACTGGTCTTCGCCGAACTCGTCGACGGCGATCATGTATTCTTCTTCGTTCAGAAGCTGGTTCTGCTTCATCGAAGTGAGGCCAGGCTCGGTCACGATGTAGTTTTCGAAATACAGAACGCGCTCAACATCTTTCAGCGTCATGTCGAGCAATGTCGAGATGCGCGAAGGAAGAGACTTCAGGAACCAGATGTGCGCAACAGGTGCTGCGAGCTCGATATGGCCCATGCGCTCACGGCGAACGCGCGACAGCGTAACTTCCACGCCGCACTTTTCGCAGATGATGCCCTTGTACTTCATACGCTTGTACTTGCCGCACAAGCACTCATAGTCCTTGATCGGTCCGAAAATACGCGCGCAGAACAAACCATCGCGTTCAGGCTTGAACGTACGATAGTTGATGGTCTCTGGCTTTTTGATCTCGCCATAGGACCACGAAAGAATCTTTTCCGGGCTCGCAATCGAAATCCGGATGGAATCGAAGTGCTGCGCCGGTACCGACGGGTTGAAAAGGTTCATGACCTCTTGGTTCATGCCTGTCTCCTTAGGGGTTTGGCCCCTTGCTTGCATCTGGCACGGTGAGTCCGCAACACCGGCCAATGCCTAAAACACGATTAACCGCAAATTGCGGCGGAAGTTTCTACCGTCAGGCCGTAACCTTCGGGCGAAACAGGCAGGCACCCTTTGAGGTGCCTGCCCTTTTATTTTTATTCCGCCGCGTCAGGCAGTTGGTTCGCTGCATTGGCTTCGTCGAGCTTCGAATTTTCGAGTTCGACGCTGAGACCCAGCGAGCGCATTTCCTTGACGAGCACGTTGAAGCTTTCAGGAATACCAGCTTCGAAGGTATCGTCACCACGGACGATCGCTTCGTAAACCTTGGTGCGGCCCGCCACGTCGTCAGACTTGACGGTGAGCATTTCCTGCAGCGTGTAGGCCGCGCCGTAAGCTTCCAGAGCCCAGACTTCCATTTCCCCGAAGCGCTGACCGCCGAACTGCGCCTTGCCGCCCAGCGGCTGCTGGGTAACGAGCGAGTAAGGACCGATCGAGCGAGCGTGGATCTTGTCGTCAACAAGGTGGTTCAGCTTGATCATGTACATGTAACCGACGGTCACCTTACGGTCGAAGGTTTCACCGGTACGACCATCGTACAGAACAGACTGACCCGAGTCGTGAAGACCGGCTCTCGTCAGCATTTCAGCAACGTCAGGCTCATGCGCGCCGTCGAAGACTGGCGTTGCAATCGAAACGCCCTTCCTGGACTGCTCGGCGAGACGCAACAGGGACTCGTCGTCAAAGTGAGCGACTTCGTCCTTGGCCTCACTGGCATACACTTCCGTCAGCTCGCGCTTCAGTTCAGTGATATCAAGCGACTTGTGATACTCGTCCAGCATCGCCCCGATCTTCTTGCCCATACCGGCGCAAGCCCATGCGAGGTGCGTTTCGAGAATCTGACCGACGTTCATGCGCGATGGCACGCCCAGCGGGTTCAAGCAGATGTCGACATGCGTGCCGTCTTCCAGGAACGGCATATCTTCCACAGGCACGATACGCGAGACAACGCCCTTGTTACCGTGACGGCCAGCCATCTTGTCGCCTGGCTGGATCTTGCGCTTCACAGCAACGAAGACCTTGACCATCTTCATGACGCCCGGAGGCATTTCATCGCCGCGCTGAACCTTCTCGACCTTATCCATGAAGCGCTGTTCAAGACGCGACTTGGACTCGTCGTACTGACCGCGAAGCGCTTCCAGCTCGGACTGAGCCTTCTCGTCTTCGACAGCAAACATCCACCACTGCGAGCGCGGATATTCGGATACGACAGCGTTCGAAAGCTCGACGCCCTTCTTGAAGCCCTTTGGACCGGCAATGGATACCTGTCCGCGCAGCATCTCGATCAGACGGCCGTAGACGTTACGATCCAGGATAGCCTGTTCGTCATCACGGTCCTTGGCAAGACGTTCGATTTCCTCGCGCTCGATAGCCATCGCACGCTCGTCTTTTTCGACGCCGTGACGGTTGAACACGCGAACTTCAACGACAGTACCAAACGTGCCAGGAGGCATGCGCATGGAGGTGTCGCGAACGTCGGAAGCCTTTTCACCGAAGATAGCACGAAGAAGCTTTTCTTCCGGCGTCATCGGGCTTTCACCCTTTGGCGTGATCTTGCCGACGAGGATATCGCCAGGCTGAACTTCAGCGCCGATGTATACGATGCCGGCTTCGTCGAGGTTCTTCAGCGCTTCTTCCGAGACGTTCGGAATATCACGCGTGATTTCTTCAGGACCAAGCTTGGTGTCGCGCGCCATCACTTCGAATTCTTCGATGTGAATGGACGTGAACACGTCGTCAGAGACGATGCGCTCAGACATCAGGATGGAGTCTTCGTAGTTGTAACCATTCCAAGGCATGAACGCGACGAGCGCGTTACGGCCAAGTGCCAGGTCGCCGAGGTCGGTCGAAGGACCGTCCGCGATGATGTCGCCCTTGTTCAGAATATCGCCGACGGCGACCAGCGGACGCTGGTTGACGCAGGTGTTCTGGTTGGAACGCTGGAACTTCTGGAGACGATAGATATCAACACCGGACTTGCCGGCATCAAGATCTTCCGTCGCACGGATAACGATACGGGTCGCATCGACCTGATCGACCACGCCACCACGACGTGCGGCAATAGCAGCACCGGAGTCACGCGCAACGATCGGCTCCATGCCGGTTCCGACGAACGGAGCCTCGGCACGCAGAAGTGGAACGGCCTGGCGCTGCATGTTCGAGCCCATGAGAGCGCGGTTGGCGTCGTCGTTTTCCAGGAACGGGATGAGAGCCGCAGCAACAGAAACCAGCTGCTTTGGCGAAACGTCCATCAGGTTGATGTTGTCACGTGGAGCAAGCATAACTTCGCCGGAGTGACGGCAAACAACGAACTCTTCCGTGAACGCGCCTTCGCTATCCAACCCGGCATTGGCCTGTGCAACGTAGTATTTCGCCTCTTCCATAGCGGAGAGGTAAATAACTTCCTTGGTCACCTTGCCGTCGATGATCTTGCGGTACGGGCTTTCGATGAAGCCGTACTTGTTGACGCGGGCAAAGGTTGCAAGCGAGTTGATCAGACCGATGTTCGGGCCTTCAGGCGTTTCAATCGGGCAAATACGGCCGTAGTGGGTTGGGTGAACGTCGCGGACTTCGAAGCCTGCGCGCTCGCGGGTCAGACCACCAGGTCCAAGAGCCGAAAGACGGCGCTTGTGGGTGATTTCCGAAAGCGGGTTCACCTGGTCCATGAACTGCGACAGCTGCGAGGAGCCGAAGAATTCGCGAACAGCAGCTGCTGCTGGCTTGGCGTTGATCAGATCCTGCGGCATCACCGTGTCGATTTCGATCGAGGACATACGTTCCTTGATCGCACGTTCCATGCGCAGCAGACCCAGACGATACTGGTTCTCCATCAACTCACCGACGGAGCGAACGCGACGGTTGCCGAGGTTGTCGATATCGTCGATTTCGCCCTTGCCGTCGCGCAGTTCGACCAGCATCCGGACCACAGCCAGAATGTCTTCCTTGCGCAGCGTGCGCACGGTGTCTTCTGCATCCAGATCAAGACGCATGTTCATTTTAACGCGGCCAACAGCCGAGAGATCATAACGTTCGCTGTCGAAGAACAGCGACTTGAACATGGCTTCGGCCGAATCCATTGTTGGCGGCTCACCCGGACGCATGACGCGGTAGATGTCGAACAGAGCTTCCTGACGGTTCTCGTTCTTGTCTGCTGCGAGCGTATTGCGGATGTAGGCGCCAACATTGACGTGGTCGATGTTGAGGATCGGAATCGTGTCGAAACCCGTCTCAAGAATGAGCTTCAGTGTCTTCTCATCGATTTCATCGCCGGCTTCGAGATAGATTTCACCCGTCTCGTAGTTGACCATGTCTTCGGCGAGGAAGTTGCCGTAAAGTTCTTCGTCGGTTGCCTTCAGGAACTTCAGGCCCTTGTCGGACAGCTGACGGATCAAACGCGGTGTCAGCTTCTTGCCGGCTTCGACAACAACTTCGCCCGTGTCGGCATCAACCAGCTCGGTGATTGCCTTGGCACCCTTCAGCACGTCTGGCTGATAAGGGTAACGCCAGCCATCGCCGTCGCGCTCGTAGCTTGCCTTTGTGTAGAAAGTCGAAAGAATTTCTTCGCCATCCATGCCCAACGCCATGAGAAGCGATGTTGCAGGCAGCTTACGGCGACGGTCGATACGTGCGTAGACAACGTCCTTGGCGTCGAATTCGATATCGAGCCACGAACCACGGTAAGGAATGACGCGCGCAGCAAACAGAAGCTTGCCGGACGAGTGGCTCTTGCCCTTGTCGTGGTCGAAGAAAACGCCTGGCGAACGGTGCATCTGCGAAACGATGACGCGCTCCGTGCCGTTCACGATGAACGTTCCGTTATTGGTCATCAGCGGCATGTCGCCCATGTAAACGGATTGTTCCTTGATGTCCTTGATGGACTTCGCGCCTGTATCCTCGTCAATATCGAACACGATCAGACGCAGCGTCACCTTGAGCGGCGCTGCGTAGGTCAGATCGCGCTGACGGCACTCTTCCACGTCGAACTTCGGCTGTTCGAATTCATAGGATACGAATTCGAGCATCGAAGCACCGGAAAAGTCGGTGATCGGGAATACGGATCTGAATACAGCATTCAATCCCTCGTCGGGACGACCGCCTTCGGGCTCGTCAACCATGAGAAACTGGTCATACGAAGCCTTCTGAACCTCAATGAGGTTCGGCATTTCCGCTACTTCAGGAATTTTGCCGAAAAACTTGCGTACGCGCCTGCGACCGTTAAACGAAAGGGTCTGAGCCATCGTCGCTCCTTTAAAATTGCATCCGGGCCTGCAACGGACGGGAACCGCTGGCCAGTCGATCCCGTCAATCCAATGAGTGTCTTCAATCTCGTTTCACGTCCCGAACGATAAGGCCGGAGTGCCTGTAGCGCGCGGTTCGAAACCATTCTTTTGAAGAACCCATTACCCAAAAGCCATTTTCACGCGGCTTTTGGGTAAAAAGTTCGGTAGAAATGCAAACAGGAGACGGCGCGAACGCCGCCTCCCGAACATTCCAAGATTACTTAACGTCAACCTTGGCGCCAGCGTCTTCAAGCTTCTTCTTGAGGTCAGCAGCTTCAGCCTTAGAAACAGCTTCCTTAACAGCCTTAGGAGCACCTTCAACGAGGTCCTTAGCTTCCTTCAGGCCGAGACCTGTGATTGCGCGGACTTCCTTGATGACGTTGATCTTGTTTGCACCAGCGTCAACCAGGATTACGTCGAATTCTGTCTTTTCTTCTTCAGCGGCAGCAGCAGGGCCAGCAGCAGCAGCAACTGCTACAGGCGCAGCAGCAGAAACGCCCCACTTTTCTTCGAGCATCTTGGAAAGCTCAGCAGCTTCCAGAACTGTCAGAGCGGAGAGGTCGTCAACGATCTTTGCGAGATCAGCCATGTTATAGTTCCTTTAATTCGGTTCGAACCGGTTTGAATAGTTACAGCGAAAAACCGCCTTAAGCGGCTTCGTCCTTCTTTGAGTAAGCCGAGAACACGCGAGCAAGCTGGCTTGCTGGTGCTGCGACAACCGTAGCGATGCGCGTTGCAGGAGCCGCAAAGAGGCCCAGCAGTTTCGCACGCAGCTCGTCCAACGAAGGCAGGGTCGCGAGCGACTTGACTGCTTCTGCAGTGAGCGTGGTTGCACCCATGGCGCCGCCCAGAACAACGACCTTGTCGTTAGTCTTGGCGAAGTCCATGACGACTTTCGGAGCAATCATAGGGTCAGTGCTGTATGCAATCAGCGTCTGTCCCTTGAAGAGATCGATCATCCCTTCCGACTCCGTACCCTGAAGAGCGATCTTGGCCAGGCGGTTCTTCGCGACCTTGACGGTGCCGCCAGCAGCACGCATTTTCGAACGAAAATCGTTCATCTGCGCAACTGTGACACCAGCATAGTGGGCCACGACAACTGAACCAGAAGCCTTGAAGACTTCATTCAGCTCCGTGACGAATTCGCGTTTTTCCGCTCTTTCCACTGTCTGTCTCCAGTAGATGGGAACACATTGAACTGTGAACCCATCGGGTTTGCCTTTGCCTCAAGAGACTTTGTTACCAAAATCTCAAGCGACGCTTGAGGATCCTGTCCCCCGCTCTGTCGCCGCAAACGGCTTCAGGCACAGGCACATCAGGTTCGAACCGGATTATTAAGCATCATCAGATGCGAAAATCCGGGCCTTACCCGTCTCATGCAGGCTAGGTGATTAAGGTCAATTCCCTGAGGAATATGAGCCACCTGCAATCTCGGACAGGAGTTCCAGGTTGCCCTGGAAATTCCCGACCCTTGCGAGCCGGAAATCTGGAATGCCGCGCCTCCGTAGAGACGCGGCGAATATATTAGGCTGTAACCGACGAAGGCTCGATGCGAACGCCTGGACCCATGGTCGAGGAAATCGCTACGCGCTTTACGTAGTTGCCCTTGGCGCCAGCTGGCTTTGCCTTGATGACAGCGTCAGCGAAAGCCTTGATGTTTTCTTCGAGCGCCTTGGCGTCGAACGAGGCCTTGCCAATACCAGCATGAACGATACCGGCCTTTTCGACGCGGAATTCAACAGCGCCGCCCTTGGAAGCCTTAACAGCTCCAGCAACGTCCATCGTAACCGTGCCAACCTTAGGGTTTGGCATCATGCCGCGTGGGCCGAGAACCTTACCAAGACGACCGACGAGCGGCATCATGTCAGGTGTCGCGATAACGCGGTCAAAGTCGATCTTGCCGCCCTGAACGATTTCGAGCAGGTCTTCCGCACCGACGATGTCTGCACCAGCAGCCTTGGCTTCATCAGCCTTGGCGCCACGTGCGAACACGGCAACGCGAACGTCACGGCCCGTACCGTTTGGAAGGTTGACAACGCCGCGAACCATCTGGTCTGCGTGACGTGGATCAACGCCGAGGTTCATGGAAACTTCAACAGTTTCGTCGAACTTGGCAATCGCCCGTTCCTTAACCATCGAGATGGCGTCGGTCAGAACGTAAAGTGTCTTTGGATCAACGCCTTCGCGGATCTTCTGTACGCGCTTTGCAAGCTTTGCCATGATCAACCTACCACTTCCAGGCCCATGGCGCGGGCAGAACCCTCAACCATCGCCATTGCGCCTTCGATATCGGCTGCGTTCAGATCCTTCATCTTGGCTTCTGCGATCGTCTTGACCTGAGCCTTGGTGATGGAGCCGACCTTGGCGCCCTTACCAGGCGTCTTGGAACCGGATGTGATCTTTGCTTCCTTCTTCAGCCAATAGGTCATTGGCGGCTGCTTCATGACGAAGGTGAAGGACTTGTCCTGGTAATAGGTGATGACGACCGGAATCGGCATACCCTTTTCCATTTCCTGCGTAGCAGCGTTGAACGCCTTGCAGAATTCCATAATGTTAACGCCACGCTGACCAAGCGCCGGGCCGATTGGCGGGGACGGGTTTGCCGATCCTGCCTTGACCTGAAGCTTGAGCTGGCCTGCAACTTTCTTAGCCATATCTCTCTGCCTTTCAATATGAACCGGTTTCCCGGTTCTGATGCCGGAAAATCCGGCGGCTGCGGTTGCGTGGTGCGATCCCTGCCCCGGCTAACAGCCAGATGATCTTCCACGCGTTATGCGGACTTGCCGCACCACATCAGAAACAGAAACAATCGCTTGCAAGCCATCCCTGATGTATTAATTGAAGGGCGATATGCCCCTCGAATTCTTGTCAGACCTTCTCGACCTGCGCATATTCCAGCTCGACTGGTGTCGCGCGGCCGAAGATAGAAACTTCAACCTTGAGGCGCGACCGCTCTTCGTCGACATCCTGAACAACACCGTTGAACGATGCGAATGGACCGTCGGAGACGCGAACCTGCTCACCGATCTCGAACGAAACCGAAGACTTCGGACGCTCGACGCCCTCCTGGACCTGACCGAGAATACGCTCGGCTTCAGAATCAGGAATCGGAACAGGCTTGTTATCAGAGCCCAGAAAACCCGTAACCTTGGGTGTATTCTTGATGAGGTGATAGGCCTCATCCGTCAGGTTGGCGCGAACCAGCACGTAACCTGGAAAAAACTTACGCTCGCTATCAACCTTACGGCCGCGACGAACTTCAACGACCTTTTCGGTCGGAACCAGAATGCGCTCGAACAGATGGTCGAGACCCTTCTGACGAACCTTTTCTTCAATCGACTCAGCGACCTTCTTTTCGAAGTTCGAATATGCCTGAACGATATACCAACGCGCTGCCATCTCTACTCTCCGCTCAATTCGTTACCGGCCGATGCTCAGCACGAGACTGAGCAACCAGCCGATGAGCTGGTCAGCCGCAAAGAAGAACAGTGCCGCGAAGATGACCATAACCAGCACCATAGCCGTGGAAATCATCGTTTCGCGGCGCGACGGCCAAGTGATCTTCGACGCTTCGGCGCGAACCTGCTGCAGAAACGTAAACGGATTGGTTTTGGATGCCATTGACTGCCCACGCAATTACGGCACGTAAAGCCGAAGTAAACGGCCCCACGCACCGCGTGTCTGTTTTGTCTTACATAAACGCCGATTCCCTCTTTAACAAGAGAAAAAAGACATTTGGCGAATTTCGCCGGTAAACCGGCACCTCATCTGCCATGCAGCGATGTACAGCGCTTGCGGATGAGGAATGGCAGGGGCAGTAAGGCTCGAACTTACGACCTGCGGTTTTGGAGACCGCCGCTCTACCAACTGAGCTATACCCCTTCAACAGCAACTGCAGAAACGAAAGCCGCTTCGGCAATTGCTATGGCGCTCCTTTAAAACGCCACGAAACGAATGGCAAGGGTGTTTTTCATTTTTTCCCCGTTGCCACCCATCAGTTTGCCATTTCAATCAAAGTTCGACGTATTGCCGCCAGTTGTGCTCTTCCTTGAACCCCAACACGTCGCGGGTCTTGCGGTTGGAATACAGGCTTTCATTCTCACCGATCTCGCGAGTCCATGGAACGTTGGGGAAAAAGCGCTCGGCAAGTTCCTTCGTCGGCACATTGGCCGTGGCGGTATCATTGGCGGCGTTGAACACCTGATATCCAAGGCCGTCTTTTTCTACACACAGATGGCATATCTGCCCAAGGTCCCGCGCATCGATGTAATTCCAGGCGTTGCGCTTACGCGTCTCCAGATCTGCGAAGAAACCGGGAAACTTATCATATTCATGCGGCTCGATGACATTGCCGATTCGCAGTGCGTAGATGTCGACGCCGTAGCGTTCCGCAAATGCCCTTGCGGTCTTCTCGTTGACGACCTTGGACAAGCCATAGCTATCCATCGGATCAACATCATAGTCTTCATCCAGTGGGAACTGGTGAAAGTCGCGATGCCCTTCGGCGAAGCAAATGCCGTAGGTCGTCTCGCTCGATGCAACGACAATCTTCTTGACGCCGAGCTTCACCGCGGCCTCGATGACGTTGTAGGTGCCCATGGTGTTAACGCGGAAGGTCTCGTTATCCGGCTTGATCAGAATGCGGGGAATCGCAGCAAAATGTATCACCGCGTCATAAGGCTTCACGCCCTGCCCCGTCTCAAGATCGGAAAAATCACGGTGCATCGATAGCGCGTTGAACACTTGTCCACTATCGGTGACATCAACTGTCAGGTTCGTCACGCCGGGGCAATCAAGCGGCGTAAGGTCGATATTATGGACCTCATACCCCTTCGCAATTAGCCAAGGCACAACGTGTTTGCCAGCTTTGCCAGACCCACCAGTGAATAAAATACGCTTAGCCATGGAATCCTCCAGTTTTCATAGGGTGCCTTAAAAGGCCTGAATACCCTGCTCCACCATGTCTCTAACACATTGCGCTTTGATCGGTTCGCAGTAACTCCATGCGCATGCGAGGGGTAGATGAGATTTCATGTCAACACGAGTGTCATCTGAACCGATACGATGATGAAGACTAGCGAGTTCCGACAGTCTTGCGTGCCCGTACCAATCGCAGTGTGGCGAACTATTTGCCAACCCACGCGACGTCGCTGCCCAATTACTAAATCTCTATGAGACCCCGCCCCACGAGAGCGTGCAGACTATCTATCTTGGGTCGTTTGGGCCCCTTGAAAACAATTTGAGGACGAATATGGATCATCGCCGCGTTTTCAATATCGTTTTCCCAGCTAGACATCGCCCATCTGCTACCGCCCGGCAACACTCCACCCGTGAAACTGCTGTGGCGGGCGAGTTGATGCATCACACCCTCGTCTTCCAGTCTCCCATTCGTATATTTCATCATGTCGACTAGGTGCAATTTGGACCTGAATAACTGTCGGTGCTCACGGTCGAGCTTCCATAGCGAACCATTCCAGTAAGGATACCGCCAATGCACAAGCCCTGTCATTTTGCGAATGAACGCCCACTTTAGCCTACGTTGAAATCTTGCAGATACACCGATGCCGGGCTGGTCGAAAAGACTTTCAGAGAGACCTTTACGCACAAACATATCTGTGTCCAACATTACGACTGTGTCATATTCGTCAAACTGCTTATCCAACAGCACCAGCTTCTGCATAGGAGCAGACAGGTTCTCAGAGAAGACATTTCCTTGCAGGAAACGATATTCTGCGCGCTCACTTACCGCAAATGAGCGAATATTTTCGATTGAATGACGCTCAAGCTCTCCCAGGGTCCCGGTATAATGCTGAAGAACAAGACGCTTCATCTTTTTACTCTCAATCCAAATCGTAATCTTCTCATCGCTTACCTACTCGCACTAACACTTCAAAATAAAAAAAGCCTCCCTGTTTCCAGGGAGGCTCAATAGATAAATAAAACTATTTACTCGACGATCGAAGCAACAATGCCAGCGCCGACGGTACGGCCGCCTTCGCGGATAGCGAAGCGCAGCTTTTCTTCCATCGCGATTGGAACGATCAGTTCGACTTCAACTGTGACGTTGTCGCCTGGCATAACCATTTCCGTGCCTTCTGGAAGCGAAACGATGCCGGTCACGTCAGTTGTACGGAAGTAGAACTGTGGGCGATAGTTCGTGAAGAACGGTGTATGACGACCGCCTTCTTCCTTCGTCAGGATGTAGGCTTCAGCCATGAACTTCTTGTGCGGCTTAACAGAGCCTGGCTTGCAAAGGATCTGACCACGCTCAACGCCATCGCGCTGTACGCCACGAACCAGTGCGCCGATGTTGTCGCCAGCCTGGCCCTGATCGAGCAGCTTGCGGAACATTTCAACGCCGGTAACAGTCGTCTTGGAAGTTGCACGGATGCCGACGATTTCGACTTCTTCACCAACCTTGACGATACCGCGCTCAACGCGACCCGTAACAACCGTACCACGGCCAGAGATCGAGAACACGTCTTCGATTGGCATCAGGAACGGCAGGTCGATTGGACGCTCTGGCGTTGGGATGTAGGCGTCAACCTGAGCCATCAGCTCGCGGATTGCGTCTTCACCGATCTTCTTGTCGGAATCTTCAAGAGCAGCAAGAGCCGAACCCTTGACGATT
>NZ_JBNWDZ010000017.1:0-22174 GCF_053521645.1 Agrobacterium sp. CG674
AGCTAGGCGCAGACATAGAAGCTCACAGTTTGTGAATCGTCTATCTGCAATACAGCCGTACGATCTAACTACGCCAGATGGGGTCAGCTTCCCGCTTACGTCTGTCGGAAATGTCGTTGCAGCAATCATGTGGCGGGATCGAGCCAGGCGATTGGCCCGCTCTCTTCAGGTCGAGACAGTGATTCCGATAGCATATATTCATCGCCTTGAAAGGTATCGAACTGACGATCCCGTCGTTAGAGGCGTCGAACCTAATGCGCCGCGATGAAAAGCTGACACCACACGAAATTCCGTTGGCGACGCATTCGCTGTGACATAACGGGTTGTGCCGAAGCTAACAGAACTGGCACTTCTGGCCGGATAAGATTGTTGTTCTATGGCAGTTCACCGCCTCTGGTACAGAGTTAGCGAAGCTATGACTTTTCCCTGTAAAACACCATGCCGCCATGGTGAAGCGTGTCGTTGTCGATAAAGGTGCCATCGGCAGTGAAGCCCGTGTCGTCCCAGTAGTCGATGTGATTGCCAGTTACAACGTAGCGGCCCTGATAGGCGCTACGGCGGTTGCCACGAGCCTCGTCATACCGGCCGGTTGGCAGAAGTTCCTGGCGAATACGGCCGTCGCCAGTAACCCACATGCCGATATAGGGATGGTTTTGCGGCTGGGCCTGGGTGCTGGATTGAATGGGCATGGTGTCCTCTGCCTTGGCGATAGGGGCCACCGCGCCCAGAGAGGCTGCGGTGGGGACGATGATGGCGGCGATGATCAGGAGAGGATTGCTCATGGCAGAGCCTCCACACCTGTCGTCGTCGGGGGGCTTTGTTTGGCAGGTTCGTTGCCGTTGTCTTGGCGTCGCTCTGCAAAGAGCTGCGACAGGACCTGCGAAGCGGCGATTGCCTTGGGGAAGCCCGCCGGCACGGTCACCATGTAGATGACCTCCTTGAGCTCTTCCTCCGACACGCCGATATTGAGCGCATAACCGGCATGAACCCTCATAAAACCGGGCTCGCCGATGGCGGCGAAGGCCGCTACGGCAGCGAGCTGGCGCGTCCGGTTGTCAAGGCCGGGGCGCGACCAGACGTCGCCCAGTGCATAGGCTTCGGTCGCCTCGGCCAGGAACGGGAATTCCCGCCGCATGCCTTCAAGCGTTGGCTGCGTCATACCGTTGTTCAGGCTTTGGATCACCGCAGCCCCGCGCTCGCGCCTTTCGTCCGTGGTCTGGGCGAGAGCGGCGTTGGGAAAGAGGCCGAGAAGTGAGGCGGCGCCGGCCGCTGCGAGATGAGTCCTGATCTGCTGAAACATGATAACCTCCTCTTTACTGGCTGGTTTCTGAGTGGCTGGTCAGAAAGCTGCCCTGGTCGGGCGGATGACGATCTCGCTGACGTCGACATCCTCGGGTTGCTCGACGGCAAAGCGCACGGCGCGACCGATGGCATCGGGCGTGAGCGCGATGGCACGGTATGTCTTCATGCCTTCGATCGCGCTCGGATCAGTGATTGTGCTGGCCAGTTCGCTTTCGACGACGCCCGGATGGATGCAGGTGACGCGCAGCTTGTCGTTTTCCTGGCGAAGGCCATCGGAGATCGCGCGGACAGCGTATTTGGTGGCACAGTAGACGGCCGCCGTCGGTGACACCGCCAGTGCGCCGATGGAGGCGATGTTGATGATCTGGCCCGAACCGCGCTCGGTCATTTCGTGCAGGACGGCAGCAACGCCGTAGAGCACGCCCTTGATGTTGACGTCGATCATCCTGTCCCATTCATCGACCTTCAGCGAAGCCATCGGCGAAAGCGGCATGACGCCGGCATTGTTGACAATGACGTCGATACGGCCGAATTCCCGGCGGGCGGCCTCGGCGAAGGCTGCCATATCGGCACGATCAGTGACATCGACCTTGCGGGTCATGACCTTCCCGCCGACCGCACGGATTTCTTCGGCGACGGCTTCCAAACGGTCCGTGCGGCGTGCGCCGAGCACGACGGTCGCGCCGGCCTTTGCCAATTCGTGCGCAATGCCGACACCGATTCCGCTGGAAGCGCCTGTAATGAGAACAACCTTGTCCATGACTTTCTCCTCTTTCGTCCGTTTTATTGCGGTTGTCAGGAAGATAAGCCTGGGGCATTGTCGTGATAAACCACCTATTTCTTCATTGCGAGGTAAGGATTTCTAACCAATGCTGCCGGACTTTAACGCGCTTGCTGTGTTCGCTCTCGTTGCGGAGGAAAAGAGTTTTCGCGCCGCTGCCGACCGGATGGGCGTCACGCGCTCTGCCGTCAGCCAGACGATCCGCAGGCTCGAAGAGACGGTCGGTATCGCGCTGGTCAGCCGTACGACCCGCAGCGTGTCACTGACGGAGGCCGGCGAACGGCTCTATGCCGAGGCGGCGCCAGCACTTCTCGAGATGCAGAGCGCTATGGAGGCGGCCGCGAACCTTCGTAGGCGGCCGCGTGGACGTTTGACGCTTGCGGTTTCGTCGATTGCCGAGAGCTTTCTGTCCGGGCCGCTGCTGGCCACCTTTCTGGGGGAAAACCCGGATGTGACGATGCATGTAACCGTCACCGACGAGGAGTTCGATATCGTCGCGGAAGGATATGATGCGGGGGTGAGGCTCGGTGAAGTCATTGCCCAAGACATGATCGCCGTGCCGGTCTCGGGTGAGCAGCGCCAACTGGCCGTGGCGTCGCCAGGCTATCTCGAGCAATTCGGGACGCCGCGCCACCCCAGCGAACTTGCAAGCCGCCGCTGCATCGGTTGGCGTCGAGCGGCGAACCTCGCCCCGTACCGTTGGGAGTTTCAAGAGGACGGCCGGGAGTTCTCGGTGACAGTGGCCGATACGATCACGACCACAGATATGGCACTAATGATCAAGCTCGCGACGGTAGGCGCCGGGATCAGCTTTGGCATGGAGGACAGTTTCCGGCCGGAAATCGCACGCGGTGAACTTGTGCCGATCTTGGAAGAATTCTGCCCGCGCTTTCCTGGTTTCTTTCTCTACTATCCGAGCCGCCGCAACATGGCGCCGAAGCTGAGAGCACTGGTGGAACATCTGCGCAGCTTTCGCCCCACGGCCGGATGATCTGGGAGCACGGCAAGTGCAATCTCGCCATCGCTGTAGGTATCACGTTTCTGAGTGCACGGATGGCAAAGACACATGCGCCCTGGGGTCTGGAGCAAAGACACACTGCCACTGTATCTCGCCCATTGATCTACTCGCTAGGCAGAGCAGGCACTTCTATTGCGAACGACGGATTTGGGGCCGACTACGGCTGGGCAAACCGCTATGGAAGCGGACACAATGTGCAGCGGACGGGCGTTCTGACGGTTCTCTCCGAGTTTCAAGACACGACATTTCTTCCAGCCACAATCGCGAACTGCGCGCGGCGGCGATGGGCCTGTGGACGAAAACAGCCCGAGCATGAGAGATATCTGCCGATGGCGTCTTTCGCTGGCCTTTCATCCTTTAAGTATACGATGCCGGGCAAATGTATATTTCAAAGCTTTATTCCTTGGGAGCGAAAAGGCGGTGCATGGTGCACAATCATAGAACAGCGCCATTAGCAAATTCCACCTGAAGCAACATGGGTGCAAAACGCGCGATACCTGGCGCCACCATCGATCAATGGCCCTTGAGGCATCCAGCGAAAATCGTCGATTTTTCTCGAATTTTTGGTTTCAGGGACTTGCTGGGAAGAGTGCAAATTTTCAGGTCATGCATTGACCCGCTTCAATCGAACGGCGGTAGAGCAAAGAAGAAATATTCTTTAATATAGTAATTTTTATTAAATATTGAGGCTTCTCGCAGATTGTCCCGGCGGACCGATCTCATATTGCCGGGGGGCACACGAATGACTGCAGAAGCTGTACAAAAACCGCTTTGGATCAAGATTACGGGCTACGGCTTTGCCGCTGTCCTTTTCGCAAGCGCAGCGATTGGAGGCTTAGCCTGGTACCGCCAAGCTGACATGAACGACAAAGCACTGCAGAGTATGGCGAGCAGTGATCTCAACGTCATACAGACGGATATGGCCGCCATTCAACGTTCCGCCTCAGCCCTCGCGCTGGCGTTCGCGGGTGAGCCTGACATTGCTGGATATATTGGCACGAACGATCGACAACGTCTTCTTGAGAAGTTCTCCACGAACATCAAATCGGTTGCGCAAATCGGTGGGCTTCAAAACATTACCATTGCCGATGCTAAAGGCAACGTAATCGCACGGGCCCACGCCCCAGAAAAATTTGGCGACAATTACTTGGCCCGCCGTAAAACTGTCGCAGCAGCTGTCTCAACAGGAAAAGTCGCCGCCGGCATCGAACCAGGGCGAACTGGCATCGGCATATACGCAGTTGCGCCAGTCCTGTTCAATGGCAACGTTGTCGGCGTCGTTGACATCGGTACCGAATTGTCGAATGCCTATTTTACGCCGTTAGCTGAAAGGCTGGGTGCAGAGATCTCCGTCAATGTGCTCTCCGAGGGTAAGCTGGTGAACCAGTCATCGACGGAGAGCGGCAACGCACTTCTGCCTTCAGATAAAATTCAGGCTGCCTTTGACGGCAAGCCGGTGTTTGAAACGACCGTGCTCGAAGGCCGCGCCATGCTTATCAAAGCAGTACCTTTCAGCTCGTTTGCCGGAGAAACGATCGGTGTCTTCGAAATCGGTACCGATGCAACGACGATTACCGCTGAAGCCCGTACCGCGTTGTGGACCATGCTTGGCGTCACTGTCCTTACTTCAATCATCGCCCTCACCGCCTTTTTGCTATTCGCAAGGTCACTCGGAAATGCCATCGGACGCCTGACCGGCACAATGTCGCGGCTGGCCGCGGGAGACCTAACTGCCAAAATCGAAGGCGAGCACCGTCCCGACGAGACCGGCGCCATGGCGCGCGCCGTACAGGTGTTCAAAGACAATGCACTGAAGACCAAGGAACTGGAGCGCCAAGCCGAGGAGCAGCGCAACATGACCGAGGAGCAGCGCCATCAGAATGCCGAGGAACAGCGCATCCGTGCTGAGGCCATGGCCGAAGCGACCAGTGGTCTCGCGACCGGCCTCAAGCATCTCTCATCCGGCGACCTGACATTCCAGCTCGCCCGTCCATTCGCTCCCGATTTCGAAAGCCTCCGCGCCGACTTCAATGCCACTGTTGAACAGCTGCGCGGCACGCTTGGCTCGGTTTCTGAGGCAGCCAGCTCGATCGACAGCGGTTCACGCGAAGTCAGTAACAGCGCCGACGATCTGTCAAAGCGCACCGAACAGCAGGCCGCTGCACTGGAAGAGACCGCTGCGGCGCTCGATCAGATCACCGTCAATGTCGGCAATTCGTCGAAGCGCGCCGAAGAAGCCCGTACTGTCGCCATCGAGGCGAACGAAAGCGCCCGCCAGTCCGGTGCTGTAGTTGCCAATGCTGTGCACGCGATGGGCCGTATCGAAGAATCTTCGGGCCAGATCTCAAACATAATCGGCGTCATCGATGACATCGCGTTCCAAACCAACCTGCTGGCACTCAATGCCGGTGTTGAAGCGGCTCGCGCCGGTGAAGCCGGCAAGGGTTTCGCAGTCGTCGCGCAGGAAGTGCGCGAACTAGCACAGCGTTCGGCCAAGGCTGCGAAGGAAATCAAGGACCTAATCGGGAAGTCTTCAGGAGAAGTCAGCGCCGGCGTCAAGCTCGTCAAGGACACTGGCGAAGCGCTTCGCTCCATCGAAGCTCATATCGTCACGATCAACCAGCACATGGACTCGATCGCCACCTCGTCACGCGAGCAGTCGGTGGGACTGGCTGAGGTCAACACCGCTGTCAATCAGATGGACCAAGTGACCCAGCAGAATGCTGCCATGGTGGAAGAAGCCAATGCGGCCGGTGCCACTCTTGCAGCCGAAGCCGGACGCCTGCGCGAACTGATCAGCCAGTTCCAGCTAGGACAAGGCAGCGTATCCAATGGAACCACTCAAGCCGCCGCCCTGCGCAATGCGGCATCGGGGATGGTAGCTTCGCACCGCTCGACGCCTGCCGCGTCACCGGCCCGCGGCATGGTCAGCAAGATTGCCAAAGCCTTTACTGGCCGCAGCAACGCAGCAACGGCGACCGATAGCTGGGAAGAATTCTGATTAGCGTTTGATTGACTGATAAAGCGGTGACGGGAGCTTCAGGCCCCCGTCTCTCCTCTTCTGCAGAGCATCCGCCGCCTTGAGCGGATACGAACCTGCGACCCGTGAACATGAAGATATCAGCTGCACTCAACAGGTCGTAGATTTCCGCACCAAATGGTGCTATACGAGCTACTCATTTACGGGAGCTAGAATATGCGATCGACAATAAATCTCGACGACAATCTTATGGAGCGGGCCAAGTCCCTCACGGGCACCAAGGAAACAGCAGCTGTCGTCCGACAAGCGCTGGAGACGCTTGTGCGTGTGGAATCCGGCAAACGGTTGATCGCGCTTGGCGGCTCTATGCCTGAGGCTGAAGCAGCGCCCCGCCGACGGAGCGACGTGGTCAAGTGATCCTTGTAGATACCTCGATCTGGATAGATCATTTTCGATACGACGACGCAGAACTTCGAAAAATCATCAATGATGACCAGCTGCTTTGCCACCCATTCGTTGTCGGCGAACTGGCGCTCGGTAGCCTAAGAGAACGAGGTGCAGTTTTAGCTTTCCTAGCAGCTCAACGCGAAGCAATGATCGCGACCCACGTAGAGGTAATGACGATTATTGATCGCCATTCGATATTCAGCATGGGGATTGGTTACACAGATGCCCACTTACTGACTTCAACATTGCTCGACCGGCGATCAAGCTTGTGGACAAGAGATAAGCGCCTCGCGACCGCAGCGCAAAAAGTTGGTGCGGCACTTTATCCGCACGCGCACGCCTCTCATTAGAACATTAACGCAGGACCGCTCACCAACATTGAGGCTCTTGAGGGGAATCGAACCCGAGCTATAAAATGGCTAAAGGGATTGCAAGTGCTGTGACTTGTTTGGCGAACGGCTTACTGTAGCGGGACGCAACTGTTCGATATGAGAGGATTAAAAAATGGCCGAAGATGCGGGCGTGATAGCTGTGGACCATACGGGGTTCTCGGTCGCCTCGTTGGAGGAGGCGATCCAGTTCTGGACTGAGGCGATGGGTTTCGACCTTACTCGGCGAGGAGAGATGGGTGGGGAGTTCCTACGGGAGGCCACGGGGGTTGACGATCCGCGTTGCCGAATGGCGCTGGTGACTGCTCCAAATGGCTACCCTATCGAGCTTCTCGAATATTCGACAGGCCGTACGTTGGGCCAGACACCTCGTAGCGCGGGTGCGATCGGCGCCGCGCACATCGCCTTCACGGTTACGGATATCCGCACGGCGATTGCGCGGGTTGAGAGGGCGGGGTGGGCAGTGAAGGGTTCGCCGCAGCCAATACCAGCCGGCCCCCGATGCGGAACAATGGTCGCGTACATCTCCGGCCCAGATGGTATCACCATAGAGCTGATGCAGCCGCCTGTTGAACATTCCCGCGTCGTGTAACGCCCCTTCGGTCCGGGAAAGCTGAACCTTGTGAGGGTTTTCCGTTCCATTGCTAGGAGCCCTCTACGCCTACTGGGTTTCTCGCAGCAAGATCGATCCTGACGAAGGATATCACGAATGGTGCCCTTGCGTTCAAAGTGACTATTACGGTTCGTCAGCATCTGGCTGGCGAACTTGTTTTTTCTCAGTGTTTCCTCATTCGCGATCAGAGTAACGATCTCGGAAGAAGGCGTTATACAAACGCCTTGAGAGGATTCGAACCATCGGGCCGCGCTTCTTTCTTACCATGCACGCGCTCTGTGGGTGGCGGTGTGGAGGTCGACTTCATGATAGCCAGCGCTGGTGGTTTTCCCGAATAAATACGTCCGCTGATTTCGGTGCTTGTCTCGTTAGCACAAACACACAGTCGGTGACGCGGTCTTCATTCCCGTCCTCTATCCACTTATCCATTGAAGCGAGCGTCTGCGCATAATCCTTATCCAGACCACCCGCGTGATATCGCTCGGCCAGTTGATCGACGTCGAGATTAACGTGTCGGATGTTACGGCCAAGAATGCCGCTCAGCTTGGACGCAATATCCGCGTAGGACAAGGTTTCAGGGCCGGTCAGAATGAAATCCCGGTTCCAGGGTTGGTCTTCGAGCAAAGCGCTGACAGCCGCTCTGGCGATATCGCTCGCGTCAATGAAGCCGACCCGGCCCGATCCAGTTGCCGAGTAAATTGCATTCTCTCGCTGGATGGTGATCTGGTGCTGTTGGTGAGAGAAGTTCTGCAAAAACCAGGTTGGACGCAAAACTGTCCACTCTGGCACGTTGTCTGTAACATACGTGTGGACCTGCCCCATCATCGGCCCACCGGCTTCCAACGACGACGCGCTGAGCAGGACAAAGCGCCGGACACCGCAGGAGCGCGCAATATCGAGGACGGGCGGGACGACTGCACCATGGTCGCTCGTATTTGTCGGAGCGACAATGTACACCGCATCTACCCCATCAAAAGCTCTCCGCGCAGTTTCCGGCTGCTGCCAGTCAAACAGAACCTCGCTTTCGCGAGACGGAGTGCGCGTGCCTATCTCTGGAATGATCCCCCGCTCTCTCAAGCCCTCCACAACCAATCGTCCGGTGGTTCCGGTTCCGCCTGTCACAAGGATTTTCGCTGACTTATCTTTCTCCATCATTGAGCCTCCGTCGTGACAGGTGAAGGTTTCGTTGCCGAGAGAAGGATAAGCGGGTTCCAGTAATCGCGGTAGCGCGTAATGAGCCCGCCCTTCAAATCGACCACCGAGACATAGATTTGATCGTACCGTATGCCTGTCTCGTTGGAATATCCCTTGCAGCTAAATTCGATCGTGGCTGCCTCAGAACCGGTGGCGACGATAACCCGATTTAGGTTCATCGATTTAATTGTCAGCAAATCGGCTACAGTTGGAAGATAGGCCTCAAGGGCTGGTTTGCCGACAAGACGCTCGGTAAATCCCTCAGGCGCGTAGGGAAACTCAAAAACGATATTGTCATCGCACATATCGAGAAACGATGTCGCTTCAGACGAAACTAGATCACCCAGAGCCTGCCTCAAAAGAGACGACAGACTTGGGAATTGGTCGGCTTTGTTGGTCACAGTGCTTTACTCCCAATGGATGGAACGCTATCGTTCCATCCAGTATATGGAGCACCTTGGATGGAACGCAAGAGTATCGACGAAGAAATTCGACGTAAGCCCAGCGGTGCTGCGGTCATGCGCACTGATCTGACACAAGCCTTGGTTCGGGCCTTCTTTGAAGATTGGGCCCTCTACGGCTATGGCGGAATAAGCCTTGAGCGGGTCGCAACGCGGGCAGGTGCCGGCAAAGCCGCAATCTACCGCCGCTGGCCATCGAAGCTTGCACTGGCTTCAGATGCAATAGAGGAGCTTGGTTTGAAGCTTACTGATGTGTCAGCGCGGGGGAGTCTCATCGAAGAGCTCGAAGGTTACTTGCTGATGATGAGACGCGCGCTTCGTCATCGGCTCGTGCGCAGAATATTGCCTGATATTTACGCGGAAGCCGCTCGTGAAAGCGAACTCGTTACCGCATTGAAGAAGCTCGCTCAGGCTCGTCGAGCTGCGGGATCTGCCCTGATCGAGCGTGCTATCGCACGCGGCGAGCTCAATGCAAACATCGACGTCGAAATGGCGCTGGATATGATTCCATCGGCGCTCTATTGGCGCATGATTGTGACGAACCGCTCGATGAGCAAAGCTGAAATCGAGCGACAAGCGAAAGCGCTTAGCGCTGCGATGAAATGTCTTTGACGTTGTACAAGGTGAGAGGGCTATCAAGTATTCTGACAATGAATTCGCAGCACTCACAATTCGAGTTGCAAACCCTCCTCCCCTTGTGCAGGAACCGAACAGCAAATCAGCGCCTCGCCATCTGCGACCGCATAGCCAGGCTCGGAGAGATAACTGACGTCTCCCTTGACGATCTTCGTCCGGCAATCCCCGCAATTGCCAGCTCGGCAGCCATTGGGCGGGTTGAGGCCACTTTGCTCTGCAAGTTCCAGCAAGGAGCCGCTGTCCGGCCTCCATTGCGCCTGTTTTGAAGATTGTGTGAAGACGACAGGCGTCGGAACCGAAGGGGCAGGCTGGCGCGGCTTCGCCGATATGTCAACGGCGTAGTCGCGCTTCAGGCCGGAGGGGCCGAACGCCTCCGCATGGATGCGACCGTCTGCGATGTTCAGCCCGCGGAGCCCGTCATACATCGACTGCATGAAGGACGACGGTCCGCAGATATAGAAGTCATAGTCGCCGAATGGCAACTTTGCCTTCAACAGCGTCATGTCGATGCGGCCGACTGCATCAAAAAGGCCGTCGCCGTCGCTGTCGACATCGGGCGCACCGAGCACCTTGATGTCCCGAACGGTCCCTTCGCTACGCGCAACCAATTCGCCGATTTCGCGGTCGAATGCTCTTTCGGCAGAGGTGCGCGACGACCTGAACAGCCATACCTGACGGCGATAGCGCGTTCTGTCACCTGTATGGACGACATGACGCAGCATCGACAGCAAGGGCGTAATGCCGATGCCAGCTGCAAGGAGCACGGCCGGACGGGTGCGTTCTGTTGCATCGATTGTGAACGCTCCAGAAGGCGATAGAGCTTCGATCTCGTCGCCTTCCCGCATTTTATGCAGGAGTGTGGATGCCCGGCCTTCGCGCTTCACACTCAGCCTGTAGAAGCCGTCCGATGGAGCACTCGATATTGTATAGCTGCGGCGGATTGTGTCCGTGCCATCCGTGATGCTGATCGGAAGATGCTGGCCTGCCAGATGCGGGATGACAGCCTCGTCATCGACCGGCACAAGGTGCAGCGAACGGATCGTCGAGCTTTCCTCGATTGTTCGCTCAACGCGGAAGCGCCTCCAGGTTTTTGCCTGGGCCGCGACCTTCAAGCGGCTTGCGGCCTCGCGCCAGTCTCCCGTCATCAAGCTGCTTGGCGACATGCCATCTTGGAGAAAGCTCCAGCGCAGTGGCAGTGCATTTTTGCGCAGCACTACCTTTTCCGGCATGACGCGCCAAAGACGCTCGGCGCCCTCGAAGGCAGCGATCTCGGGTGAATCCAGTATGATCTCGACGCTGCCAGCGATCTGCAGCATGTCACCCGTCTCATGATCGACGAACAATAGCCCGGCGCGCGGATTGACGGCGAAATTGCCAAGCGTGTTGAAGAACAGATTGCCGTTGAAATCCGGCACAGTCAGGCCACCATCGGCATCGACACGAACGAAACCGCGTCGGCCACCACGATGGGAGGCATCCACCTTCCGTCCTTCACCCTCTAAGTCCACATAGGACGCCACGAAGAACGTGTCGGCGGTTTCGATAATGCCACGCTGATGTGCGTCGAGCCGATTTGAAACAATCACCTCGGAAGACTGTCGCGTTGCTGGATCGCGCAGATATGTTTCCGATTTTTACGTGCTTGACAGGCAACACGTCAGAGCACATTGTACCGTACGGTAAAGCAAGTACCAATCAGTACAAATTGAGAAGGACCCTCGATGTCACGCCCTCCACTCCCACCCTTCACCCTGGAAACTGCAATTGAGAAGGTTCGCTTGGCCGAAGATGGCTGGAACACGCGCGATGCTGCCAAGGTTGCTCAGGCCTATACGCTCGACACCCGTTGGCGTAATCGCGTGGAGTTCTGCACCACTCGCGACGAGGCCCAGGCATTTCTGACACGCAAGTGGAACAAGGAGCACGAATATCGTCTCATCAAGGAGCTTTGGGCTTTTGCCGGTAACCGTATCGCCGTGCGCTACGCTTATGAATATCATGACGATAGCGGTCGCTGGTTCCGCGCTTACGGCAATGAGAACTGGGAATTTGGCGAGGACGGGTTGATGGCGCACAGACATGCAAGCATCAATGAGATGCCGATCTCTGAAAGCGAGCGCCTGCTCCACTGGCCGCTCGGCCGTCGGCCGGATGGCCACCCTGGCCTCAGCGATTTGGGTCTCTAGTCATGGCCCGCATGGTCGCCGAAAGATCTGACACCATAGCTTCCCTGGCCGAAGTGTTCCGTGAACACGGCTATGAAGGCGCAAGCCTTGCCTTGATTGGCAAAGCAACGGGCCTCGGCAAGGGCAGCCTGTACAACTTTTTTCCCGGCGGGAAGGAAGAAATGGTGCGAGCTGTCCTCACCGAAATCGAGCAATGGTTCGAAAATGCTGTATACGCCCCGTTGCGGAGCGGGAGCGATGCCAATGCTGCCATCGATGCAATGCTTGATGCTGTCACGAATTACTTCAAATCCGGCAGGCGTGTATGCCTGGTTGGCGCCTTGGCCGTCTCCAATACACGAGACCGCTTCTCGCAGGCCGTTCGGGGTTATTTCGCAAGCTGGGTAGACGCGTTGCAAGCAGCGCTCGTTCGGCAGGGCCAGCACGATGAACGAGCGCGTATCCTCTCGGAAGATGCCGTGCTGTCCATACAGGGCGCAATAGTGTTGTCGCGCGCGCTGGACAACCCGGCCGTGTTTCAACGCGCCATGGACCAGCTCCGGAGGCGTTTACTGGTTATTGAAATATGACCGCACTGCTCAGTTACTGTTGAAAAACTAAGAGTTGTTGGCGCCCGGCATCAATTCTCAAACTTTACCTGGGGCCACAGCTCCAATGAGAACCGAAAACACCTCCTCTGCCTCAGAAGCAGAACAATTCCCGCGCGTAACGGCCGTTGTTAACGCGTCTCCTGCTGCAACCAAAGCCGCGGAAGCCAACGCCAGCGATTCCGGCCGTAAGCTTGAGTGAGGCCGGAGAACTTCCACGAACATTTCGATCACGGCGTCGACTAACTCCTGGTAAACGCCTGCTTTCTCTTCGCTTCCTGCAAGCGCTGCGCCGACAGCATGAAATTCGTCACCCTGGTCGGTTCCGCAAGCCAGATAGGTTTTAGCCAAAGCCGAAACAGTCTCTTCCGCAGATCGATTTTGCTCAGCCATAAGCGTGCGAAACGCGGCGATGCGTTCGGTGTCTATCCAACGACAGAGTTCAATCAACAGACCCGTTCTGGTCTCGAAATGCTCGTAAGTCACAGGCTTGGAGACGCCCGCACGCACTGCCAGATGGCCTAACGTCAGCCGATCAGCACCTTCCTCCCGAACGATTAAGCGCGCCGTCTCCAGGAGTTGCTGACGCCGCTCGGGCTTTGAAAGACGGCCCGCGGTCCTGTTGTCGACAGCGACTTTTGGTTTTTCCACTTGCGTACCTACTTTTAGTAACCTACCATATGTAGGTATTAGTAAAACGTAGGTGTCGCAATGTTACAAGCTTCTGAAAGTCTGCACGACCCAATCCTGATTATCGGCGGCGCTGGTGAGGTCGGGCGCTGGGCTACACGCTTCTTGCGTGACCAACATCCTGATGTACCAATCCTCATTGGCGGTCGCGACGAACAACGGGCGATACGAGCAGCAGCAGTTGTCGACGGCGCGTCTGCGGTGGTCGTGGACCTCACTGCGTCCGACCTGGGGTTAGGCGAGCGGCGAGTCTCGGCAGTCGCAACGCTTTTTACCGATGAGACCGGGGCAGCTCTCCGCTGGGCCCAGCAAAAAGGTGCCGGGTATATCAACATCTCGCCAAGCATCAGCGAACTCGGTTTGGAAACTGCGACATTCATGCAAAACCCTGCCGCCGCGCCCGTCGTTTTGGGTACAGAGTGGCTGGTTGGTGCGACAAGCGTACCGTCGCTCTTGTTCGCCCGAGAATTTGGTCGTCTGGAAAACTTTCACATCGAGGCGGTGCTCGATGAGCAAGATGCGTTTGGACCTGCGGCAATTGCAGACCTTGAGCGCCAGATGTATGCGGGTGCTGCTGCTCTTATAAGAACTGCTGGCGCGTGGCGGTGGTGCCATGGCGACGAAACCAAGTCAAAGGTTCGCGCAATCGACGGTACCGAGTTGAACGCGAACCTGTTTTCGCCGAACGACGTCCTGTTGTTGGCAAACGCAACCGACGCACCTGATATTCGGTTCGACTTGGCCATCGGAATGAGCTCCGCCCGCCGGAATGGCGGACCGGTATCGACGGAAATTATCATCAACCTTTCGGGCCTGGATCACGCCGGGCAGCCGCTTCGGAAACGTCACGCGATCGTTCACCCCGGTGGGCAGATGCCGCTCACGGGTTTGGGTGTCGCGCTCGTTCTTGAACGCCTGGCTGGTCTCGAAGGCGATGCGCCTCGACCGGGTCTCTACTTCCCGGCCCAACTCATCGACCACTCCACATACCTTGAAAGGCTTCGCGCTTCAGGTGGTGAAGTCATGGAATTGGAGCCGATCCAACACGCGCCGCAAGGCTCGCATCAAGCATAAATTGGAGCAGAAAATGAGCCAACCCAGTTTACTATCAGCCGCCACGGATCATCCCGTACTTCATTCGCAAATCGAGGCCAACGGTGCCTCTTTCCATGTCGTTGAACAAGGCCGTGGTCCAGTCGTGCTTTTCTTGCACGGATTTCCAGACACTGTGGAAACGTGGCGTAGCCAGATGCAAGTTGTTGCAGAAAACGGGTACCGCGCGATCGCGCTGGACATGAGGGGTTTTGGCGACAGCTATTCCCCGGACGATCCCGCACTTTACAGTGGGGCCCTAATTGTTGGCGACCTGATTGGCATTCTTGATGCTTTGCAGGTGCCTACCGCAACGATCGTATCGCATGACTGGGGTGCCGACCACGGGCAACGGGCGATGGTCATGCGACCAGATCGTTTCAACGGGATCATAACGCTTGGCATCCCGTTCCTGCCACGGGGCGAGTTGAGTACATGGGACTTGCTACGCAATCGCGGTCTCGGCGATCTCTATTACGCTTTCGACATGATGAAGCCGGAGACGGATGACCGGATCCGCGATGCCAGCAAGACTATTCCGAGTGCACTTTATTGGCTCTCGGGCGAGCCCGTCGAAGGAACCGGCTGGGACCCCATCGATGCAAAGCGGAATATGTTCCGACCTGCACCTGACGTGCTGCCGAGCTGGGCCGATCCAGCCTATGTGAAACACAACATCGAAACGTTCCAGCGAACGGGCTTCAGAGGCGGCCTGAACCAGTACCGTGGCGTGCAGGCGACGTTTGAGCATCTCGCTGCCTACAAGGATGTGCTGATCAAGCAGCCATCGCTTTATATTTGGGGCGATGCAGACGGGTTGTGCCGACTGTTCCACCCCGTCCCACCGACAGTGGAAGAGATGCGCGAGACAGCGCCTGGGCTCGTCGATATCGTGCGCCTGGAAGGTGTCGGTCACTGGCCTCATCATGAGGCCCGCGAACGCGTGAATACCGAAATCATCAAATTTCTGAACGGCCTTAATGCCACCCTTTCAGCAACTGCCTAACCAATCAAGGACCATAAGACCATGACACTTTCTCACGCACTTCGTACAGGCGATCTTGCTTCGGTCAAATGCGCTATTGACGCCGGGGCGGAGGTTAATGCTAGAGGCCCCGATGGTCTCACGCCATTGATGATCGCGTCTGCGCTTGGGCAGGCGCAAGCTGTTGCTTTGCTCCTGACCGCCGGGGCGGACCTGCTGGCGGCGGAACCTCGTATGGGAGCAACGGCAATCCACAAGGCAGCACAGTCCGGCAGCGCCGACGTGATCGGGATGCTCTTGGACCACGGAGCCTTCATCGATCAACAATCGCCTGTTCTCGGCAATACCGCCTTGATGGATGCCGTGCTTCACAAGCACGAATCTGTCGTGCGGGCTCTGCTGTCGCGGCGAACGCGGACCACCATACGGAATTACTGGCAACAGACCGCGCTCGACATCGCCAAGTATGACGACCTGCAGGCAATCGCAACGCTTATTGAGGAACGAGATGAGGCGGATGAACAGCACATTTCCAGCTTGTCGATCATCTCATCAGTCAAGGCCGGTAATATTGAGGAGGTGAAGCGGCTGATCGCAGATGGCGCGGATTTTGAGGTTCGGGTGCCCATAACCGGGACATTCGATGACGACTACACGCCTCTCGGTCTCGCAGTTCGCGAAGGCCATGCCGAAATAGTGCGCGTATTACTGGATGCTGGGGCAGATCCTCGCCGTACGATCGGTCTCATGCGTGGTTCACCACTTCACGATGCTGCCTATTTCGGAAAGGCGGATCATATCGATATTCTGACCTCATCAACAAAGCAGGGGGCCACACAGGTTGAGCTCGATGCGCAGGGACCTTACAATGGTCTAACCGCTTTGCACGATGCTGTGTGGCACGGATACGCCGATGCCGTAGCGTCTCTGGTGTCAGCCGGTGCTCGCCGTGATCTGAAAACTCACTCGGGGATGACACCACTGAGCCTCGCTACTCTCTATGGCTATGACCGGATCGTTGAAATCCTGAGCAGCGACAGTCAGCAGGCTGCCTGATCACGCCACATCAGAAATTGCGTTTGTCGCAGCAAGTGCTGCGGCGACGCATGAGGGGCGATGAGCCTAAGCACGAATTCTCTGCCGGGATTGTTAGCAGCTCTTCATTGCGTTCAGCGCTAGGAGGAAGCGTCCTCTCAATCTCAAGCCCGACGTCGCAACCGCGTTGCAAGCGCGGATGTCGCGATGGCAGGAAGCGACAAGGCGAGCAAAAAAGGGAGGCCGATCAGTATTGAAGTGCCGTTGTTTGCAACGACCAACGCAGGCAACTGCGCGAATGTGATGATCGCTCCTGCGTACCACAATTTACTGGAAAACCACGCGACCAGTCCAGATATGATTACTGATAACGGATAGGCAGCGTACCAGTATGCGGCGGCATCCCAAGGTTCATCGACGTTGCCTAAATAACACACAAGCTGCCAGAACAATATTCCAAAGATCAATGTTACGACCGGTGCGGTCCATCGCGGGTTCATCGTCATCGGATCACAGGCACCTTATCGAAACGAAATACTTGGACAATAAAGGGCACCCTGCAGCTATGACACAGGCCCATCACAGCTCGTGACGTTTAGGTCTACCGACTTAAGCACGACTGGCGTTGATGGTATTTGCAATTTGGTTAGAGGGGTCGCGAAAGCAAATACCGATCAAAGTCCCAACTGAATCAGGACTTCTGATGAGAACGACATAGGCTAGTTGCCGACCGATCACAACCGCCAACCCATGCTCAAATACTGTAGACGAGACTTTAGGGGCGCCGACTCGGTTTGAGGAGAGTCAAGATCTAACGTTTCGATGGATGGGGTTTTGACCGGACCTGGACTAAGCACATCCAAGCGGATTCCGCGGTAGTTTCGTCGCGGAAAAGCGCGGCTTTCGATAGCATTTTCAACGGGGCCCGTCAGCGCGTTGTCGAACGTTTTGGCGGCGACCAGTAATATCACTCGCGCTCCCTCAGCGATAAATTGACGGGCAGTCGCGAGACCAACTCCACGGCTCCCGCCTATGATGGCAGCTTTTTCCGTCGAGCTTTCTCATCGTTCCTGCCGCTAAGCGATCCGGTTCGCGTCACAGACAAGTTCGCCCACAAAATCTGTCGTCATGCTCATGACGTCAGTTTGCGCTCTTGCTGCTGAAGTCAATTGTCTGGCGATGGCAACGAGCTATTTCCGCGATAAATGGTTTTTTGGAAACAAGGTCAACAGTTAAAAGCCGACACCACCTGGTACTGTAACGAGAGATATTGAGACCAGTGCGTATGACGGTAATTGATTTTAAGCGATCATTCAAACCGCCCTCATGCCCATTTGAACGTTGATCTAGTGACGTAGGTGCTGGTGACAAGTTGACCCGAAAGTGAAATACTTTCAATCGCTTCGGGGATGTGAAGGATTATGCCGAGCTCATCGCCGGTTTCGCCAAGGAATTTCCACGGCGAAACGGGCAGCATAGACGATGCGTCTAATGCTGCGTCCATCGAAGCATATCGACATCGTATCCGAGCGATTTGGCCCTCTCGACGAGCATGTTACGGGTCTTTTGTGCGGGTTTTGGTTCCCGCGTCAGAATCCATAAATATCGACCTGAAGGTTCGCCGACTATCGACCAAGAATAATCCGCGGCGCGATCAAGGATCCAGTAATCCCCGGAAAACGGTCCGAAGAAAGAGACTTTGAGCTTGGCGTTGCCACTATACGGCACAGTTTTTGCCTTGCCTTCGGATTCTTTGCGCTTGCCATTTATTCCGCCTTCGCGGCATGTGTTGAGCACGCGGAACATACCATCTTTGCGAAGTGAGTAGTCAGCAGAAACCGCCTCGCAACCGCGCTCGAACTGGTTCTCATAGCGCGCCAGCTCGAACCAGTGACCTAGGTATCGGTCGATTTCGACCGGTTTGACTGGCTGAGGTACAGACGGATTGCCTGAATGCCCAACTGGGCTGCACGCAGCCAACACGGCGCCTAACAGCGTTATGATTGCGATATTTAGTTTCATGCCGTCAGAATACATTGGGTGACCGAAAGTTCCAGCCGCTCGTCCGCTTTGAAGGTGCGCCGATCCTCGGCTAGCCGTAGAAATCGTACGACCGAAGCCGATCAATTGTCAGTGCCGATGTTGATCGCCACAATGGAATCACTTTTGCGTTCGGCGGTGACCTCTCCGTTGTGGTGAATTCATAACCTTTCAGTAGCAAACCGATTTCACTGCGGATCACAGCAATACGCAAAAGTGGTTCAACTGGCGGCAGAACTGAACAGCTAGACTTCTTAAACACTTAACGATGGAGTGCGCTTACCTGCGGGGTTCTACGCGAAATGAAGCCGCATCATCCGATGCCATGAAATGGGGACGCGTCGTCAACTTCGATCTCAGCGAATCGGCCGGAAAAACTCCCTGATCTCATTTGCCAACAAATCTGGCTGCTCGAGCGCAGCAAAATGCCCGCCTCTCGGCATTTCCGACCATCGGGTGACGTCCGCAACCCGCTCGACCCAAGACCGCGGCGGGATGGGCAGTTCCTTGGGAAAATGTGCCATCCCCAACGGCGGTGTCAGTCGTTCATTCGGGGCAAAGATGAGAGGGTCGAGGCGGTTCTCCTTGTAAAGCCGAAGAGAGGCATTGAGGTTGCCGCTGAACCAGTAGAGCGAGATATCGGTCAAAATCGTATCCAAAGAAAGAATGCTTTCGAGATCAGCGTCGTAGTCCGTCCACGCGCGAAACTTCTCTGAAATCCAGGCTGCCAGTCCCACCGGTGAATCCGAAAGCGCGAAGGCCAGAGTCTGAGGTTTGGTGGAATGCATCGCCGAGTATGCCCCCTCGGCCGCGGCCCACGATGCGGCACTCATCTGATAGGCCCGCTCCACTTCCGACGGCTTGTCACCAGGAGCTAGAGTGGGACGGAACCCTGCCGACACGTAATTCAAATGAACGCCGAGAACCGCGTCCGGAAACAGGCGCGCCAACCACGTGGACACACCTGCGCCGATGTCGCCGCCTTGCGCACCAAACCGCTCATATCCAAGCGATCTCATCAGTTCACGCCAAAGGCGGGCGATGGCGCGGGATCCGACGCCCGGCTCTAGAGGCGCGGACGAAAACCCGTAGCCGGGAAGCGAGGGGACCACCACATCGAAAGCATCTGCCGGATCGCCACCGTGCGCACCGGGGTTGGTCAGGAGCGGCAGGATGCGCTCGAACTCAGTAAACGAACCCGGCCAGCCGTGAGTGAGGATCAGCGGCAAAGGTGCCGGTCCGGCGCCCTTTTGGTGGATAAAATGAATATCGGTGCCATTGATCGATCCTACGAACTGCGGCAGTTCGTTGAGCCGCGCTTCTTCCGCGCGCCAGTTGAATTGGTTCTGCCAGTGGTCTACCAGCCTGCGGAGAAAGGCAAGACTTGCGCCATCATCCCAGGAAGCATCGTCAAGTGTCTTAGGCCATCGGGCCATGGACAGACGATGCTTTAAATCCATGAGGTCTTCGTCGGCAACTGCGATCGCGAATGGACGAATGATCATGTGTCTTTCCTCGAATTGTATACTGGCGCTTGCGAACGATGTGAACTGAATGAGCAGACAGCAATTTCGAATTCATTCGATCACGTATCATCAGCGGTTTCCATGGTCTTGAACGGAACCGAACCCGCGGCACGTAATTTCAACTTCCGTCAAGCCGTCTCCGTAGCGACCTTGCGGCTGAAGCAGTGCGCCAAGAGACCCTGCAACGATGTTGCCACTCTGAGCCTTTGGTGGTAAAAATTACTACCAAATGCCTTTGGAGGTCACCTATGCCAAATGTTGAAAAGGTCAGCGTTTCAATGACACCCCAACACGCCGAGTTATTGCGTGACGCGGTGAAAAGTGGCGCTTATGCTAGCGGAAGCGACGTTGTTCGCGAAGCTATGCGTGACTGGTCGGCCAAATGGATGCAGAAGATCGAAGATATCGCCAAGCTACGTGTGATGTGGGAAGAAGGCAAGGCTAGTGGCCCTGCGGTCGAAGTGGATTTTGATGCGGTGTTGGATGAAGCACGCCAGGAAATAGCGTCTGCCGCTCCCCATGCCCGTTAAGCTTCTTTGGACACTGAAGGCGCGCGGCGACGTAAAGAGCATCTACATCGAAATGGGGAAAGAGCAACCGCGCAGCGCTGAGCGGTACTTCGCCAATTTTCGCCGCAACGCGGAATTGCTGATCGAGCACCCGCGTTTGGGCGAGCGTCACCCGGAAGTATTCCGAACCGCTCGGATGTTGGTCGAAGCGCCCTATGTGATTCTCTATGAGATAAGCCCCGACGCCGATGACGGCCCTGTTGATACCGTCGAGGTCGTCCGAGTGGTGGACGGACGGCGTGACCTCTCCGCGCTGTTTAAGACCTGATGGGATGAAGGCAAAGTACCGAACGCTTTGAACCAAGCCGAACCTGCGGCCACATTATTTCGAGTGTGCGGAAAAAACGAACCACTGAACACGCGTCGCCGACAATACTGAGAAATTGTGTAAGATCAACGAAGTGGTATCGCGAGACGCCGTTCTAATATCGCTTAAGGTTTTTTGACATCGATGTCATCCACTGCGAATAGTGGGTACTTTTCGAGGCAATATCCTTAAAGTCGACCTCGACCGCTCTACGGCCATGCAGGCTCGATCGCCGCTGCGCGAGACCGGCACTGATGACACCAGACGAGGTGCTCTTATGCGACAATATGAGAACCTTGTTCGACGGTTCGACGGTCGTTCTCAAACATGACCGATCAATGCTAATGCGGAGCCAAAAGGCCCTAGTTGGTAAGCGCGAGTTTCGTAAGCGCGAGTTTCTATACGCCTTCCTCTCTTAAATGCTGTCAGGCATGGAGGTTTCCACTTAACATAGGTGGACACCTTGATGGACAAAGACACTCTTAAATTCCCCTCCTCAAAACAAGATCGCGACCGCCGGCGTCGCTATGATCCCGCATGGAAGCAGCGGCTGGTCGAGGCGTGTTCAGAGCCGGGGGTTTCGGTATCACGGCTGGCGCTTCAACACGGGGTCAACGCAAACCTTGTGAGGAAATGGATCAAGAATGCTCGGCACGTATCTGTGTCGTCGACATCGGCGTTCGTGCCGGTTCAGATCACGGCGGCGAGCGGCAAGTTCGATATTGAGATGCCAAATGCAGGGAACGAAGAGCCGGCACGCAGAGCGCACGCGACCCGCTCCCCTTCGAAGGTGAGAGCGTCGTTGCCAAATGGCGTGATGCTGTCGCTTGAATGCGGTGACGTGGACGCTTTGACAACGATCATCGGAGCGCTGGCTCATGTTCAAGCTAAACGCTGATATCCAGGTTTACCTGCATCGTGAACCGATCGACTTCAGGGCGGGATCAATAGCCTTGCGGTCCTGGTCCAGGAGACAATGGCGCTCGATCCGTTCGCTCCTGCTGTCTTTGCATTTTGCAATCGACGGCGTGACCGGATGAAGCTCCTGTTTTTTGATCGATCCGGTTTTGTGCTGGTTTTGAAACGGTTGACCGAAGACAAGTTCCGATGGCCGCGCCGCGAGGTGCCGGTGGTGACGCTGACGACAGAACAGCTTCATTGGGTTCTCGACGGCATCGATATCGACGCGATGGTCCGCCATCCCTTGCGGCAATATGAGATTGTCGGCTGAAGGGATGATCTGAGCAGTTGACGCGGCCGGGCGGTTCAGATTCAAAACTGTGATGAACAGAGCCGGTGAACCTGATGTTGCAGTGCTGATGGCGCAGTTGGCGGC
>NZ_JBNWDZ010000018.1:0-16568 GCF_053521645.1 Agrobacterium sp. CG674
AGAGTGTCTTTGTCCATCAAGGTGTCCACCTATGTTAAGTGGAAACCTCCATGCCTGACAGCATTTAAGAGAGGAAGGCGTATAGAAACTCGCGCTTACCTTACATCACCACCAGAAACCTCTGGGTCTCGGCTGGCGCCCATATCATCAACGACTGGGCAGGCTTCATCTTTGTGCTCGAACTCGGCCATGTGCCGATCAATCCGGAGGCGTAGGAGCAATCTGACGGCTGTCATCTCACACCAGATCTTCGCTTACTGGCATTCAAAAGAAGGAATAGGAAATACGAAAAGTTGCGATATCTCTCACTGGTATGGTCTTGCTATCCGCCCTGCCCGCTCAGGCGAACGATGTCCACCAGACAAAGTGCAAGGGCAACAGCGGTGCATGCATCGAAGAAGCACAGCGTGTCTGCGGTGGTGACTACCATGTCCTATTTAGTGAAAGCCACGCAGGCGGTCTGCTGGGTGACACTATTCCGGGGCCAGTGACCTGGTTCTCTCTAAGCTACGAATGCCCGAACTCTCGCGGCGAGCGACCGGACTTTCCGTTCCGAGGCAATACCTACTCGCCGCCGCCCGAACGGTCTGTCGAGACGACATCAAGGCAGCGAGTCTCTGTCGGAAACATGGGCAAGTTCTGCCAGGGTGAGGCTTCTTCCACCTTCGGTCGTAGACCTCAGGACATACTGACCCTTCCGGTCGAAAGAACGGGCGGCGGCTTCACGGTCTATGGGCAGTTTCCTCCAGAGGGCTCGAGGGTCACAACATTCGAGTGCAGGTTCGACTCGTCGGGAGCGTTCAGGCGTGTGGTTCGCGACTAGTGTTGCGGACAGTGCATGCGGCTCACCGCGATTAGACTTCTGCTCTAGCGAAATTGCTGCATAGGCAGCATGCCTTGAATCGGCATTCCGCATCATGACAAGCCCGGTGCATTGTCATAACTGGAAATAGAAGGCAGCAAACGGGAGGTCCGCTTGCGACGCTCAAAGATTATCGCGGTTTCGTTCCTACTTGGGATACTGGGTGCCGGCGTTCCAATCTTCGGCATGCTCTGGATCACATGGGCTCTGGCCCGAAGTGACGAGCAGGCAATGCTCAACACTGTTGCAGAGCGTATCCTGGTTCGGGCAACGCGCGCCGCATCGGAAGCGGAAGCTGCAATCACCATGCTATCCAACAGCGATGACGAACCTTGCTCAACCGCAAATATCGCTCTGATGCAGCGTGAAGTCTTCAATACACTGACGATTGAGGAAATGGGATATCTTCAAGACGGAACTCTACGATGCACGTCCTGGAACACGCTTCTCAATCTTCCCGAGACTACTCCGGACTTTCGAACGGAAAGTGGCTTGGACGTGACCTTTGCCCTGAGGCCAGCCCTCAAGGGTGGCACTCCCAAGCTGGCCTACAGAAAGGACAACTATAACGTCCTTGTCGATCCTGCTCGATTTGTCGACGTGATCACGGAACAGAAAGTACATATGGCATTGGCCGCAAGGGACGGCCGCATCTTCGCGCATACCGAAGCTGCCGATCTAGCGGCAATCCGACGGATTGTCGCCCAGCCTCAATACGCCCCTGATGAAACCTACGCTTACGGGGTCGTTAAATCCGACGACTGGATCGCTATCGCCCTTGAACCGCATCCAGCGCTGTTGAGCACGTTGCGACGAGAGCAACTCCTCATGCTTCCGCTTGCTCTCATGCTCGCGGGCGTGATGGTGGCGACCGTAGTCTGGTTTTCCATACAGAGGCTGTCCATGCGCCGCGAGCTTGAGATCGCGATCCGCAAGCAAGAGTTCACAGTCCACTACCAGCCACTTATCGACTTGAAGACAGAGCAGTGTATTGGCGCGGAGGCTCTGGTACGGTGGAAGCGCCCTGACGGCAGTTGGGTTCGCCCGGATTTGTTCATCCCTGTCGCGGAACAGTCAGGGCTTATCCAGAAGATTACTGCACAGGTCATTGGCAGGATTGGGCAGGACATCGGTCAGATTTTGTCCCAGAATCCGTCCTTGCATATCGCAATCAACCAGTCGGCTCAGGACCTCGCCGACGGTGGCTTTCTCCAGCTTATCGACGGACTTGTTCGGGACCATCGCCTCGAACCGAACCAGATCTGGCTAGAGGCAACGGAGCGTGGCTTCCTCGACTATGCCGCAGTCAGGGAGACAATCTTGCGAGCACACCAGTCCGGCTATGTTGTCTGCATTGATGATTTTGGAACTGGTTACTCTAGCCTCCAGCATCTCGAGCAGCTTTCCTTTGATGTCCTGAAGATCGACAAATCCTTCGTTGACAGTATTGGTATCTCATCGCCGAAAAGTATGGTGATCCACCATATTATTGAAATGGCGAAATCGCTTGGAGCCCGCATCGTAGCGGAGGGTGTGGAGCGGTCTGGACAAGCGGAATACCTCAAGGCAAAGGAGGTAGAATTCGGACAGGGATGGCTGTTCAGTCGAGCATTGCCGAACGACGAATTTGCCGCTTATCTCCAAGAGCGCTCCACCATCGCTCAGGAAAAATCCCTTGTCTGAGCAGCAGGCACGGCTGTGCCAACCTTGGCTGCCTACACTACCGTTTATCAAAAAACGTCAGGTTTCGATGTCACTGGTGATGAGGACCTGCGCAGTGGGCGGCCGCGAACATAATGACTTGGAATAGATCCCATCGAATAAACTACTTCGCCTTCTCTCTGGCTTTTTGACTTGGATCTGTCAGTTCTCGGGTGATGATTGTTCCAGTTCTTCATTTCGCTATGATCCGGCATACCTGATGCTCAAAACGTTATCGGGCGCTATGAGGCATCCTTGTACTGAGGCACGGGCGTAGATCTTGATGTCCGAGAGATTACAAAATTGAGCTCGGAATTCACCATTAGCAATTTCTTCTTTTCCATTTCAAGGAAGGATGCGACGTATTTGTCGAGAAAAGACAGTTGAGAAGAGACATGAGTGAAACTGCCAATCGACCCAGAATTAACCGCGTTAGCCTGCAGGAGCTCATAGGTGGGCTGAGTGACGGCATCATGCTTGTCGAACAAGATGGGCGCATTGCGTGGGCCAATACTGCCGCAATCGAAATGCACCGCGTGGACGGGATCGATGATCTTGGCGGGAACACTGCGGGCTATCGGCGGAACTTCACGCTACGGTATCGCAACAATCATCCACTTGAGGAAGGCCAGTATCCGATTGAGCGCCTCTTGTCCGGCGAAACGGTCGATGATGTCACGGTCGAGGTATCGCCGTCAGGCGATCTTGATTTGGTATGGGTTCACACCATTCGCAGCATGGTCATCGCCGATTCCGGCGACAAACCGGATGTGCTAGCTCTGATCATGCGCGATGAAACGCCTCGTTTCGAAGCAGAGGAGCGGTTCGAACGTTCGTTCAACGCAAATCCCGCACCTGGGCTCATCTGCCGTCTTGAAGACCACCGTTTTATACGCGTTAACCAGGGTTTTCTTGAGATGACGGGTTTCGCCAAGGAAGATGTTGTCGGGAAAACCGTGCAGTCCATTGGCTTGTTCTCAAACTGCGAAACGGGCGAGGACGCATTGCACAAGCTCAGCGAGGGTCGGGTGATCCGCCATCGCGAAGCGCTTGTTCCGCTTCCGGACGGTGGGGATCGGCTTGTTATCGTCGCCGGCGAGCCCATTGCTGTGGTTGAAGAGCCGTGCATGCTGTTCACCTTCGCTGACCTCGACGCCCGTCGAAAAGCACAGAATGCATTGCGGCAGAGCGAGGAGCGGTTCTCCAAGTCGTTCCGGCTTTCGCCAGCACCCGCCGCCATATCACGGCTAGACGATTTTGTGTTCACGGAGGCTAACGACGCTTTCCTGCAGATTTCAGGCTACGGCCTGACGGAGGTCGTAAGCCGAACGGCCGGCGAACTTCACCTGTGGGAGGATATATCCGCACGGCGCGCGCTGGAGCAGAAGCTGCGCGATAACACCTTTATCCGAAACGAGCCGCTGCGCATGAAGCAGAAGGATGGCGGCATGGCCGATTGCCTCGTTTCCGCAGAGCGGGTCGAGATCAATGACGAGCAATGCGTGATCTGGGCTCTTCAGGACGTGACCGAACGCAGGCGCAGCGAAGCGCAACTGGTGGAGGCCATCGAGAGCGTCATGGCCGATACCTCCTGGTTTAGCCGCTCTATCGTCGATCGCCTCGCGACGCTCAAGCAGGGTTCAGCGGTTCCCCCAACTGCGCAACTTATGGAACTGAGCGATCGGGAACGGGAAATACTCGGGCTGATCTGCAACGGCCAAAGCGACGCGGAGATGGGAGACAGCCTGCACCTATCCAAGAATACCATCCGCAACCATATCGCATCACTTTACGGAAAAATCGGGGTAAATCGGCGCGCTGCAGCAGTCATATGGGCACGCGAGCGTGGCTTTACGGGCGGAACGGAAGCGAAATCCAAGGAACGCAACGGGAAAAAATAACGCTGAAAATGACATTCACCCCGTAAAAAGGTCATTTGATACTAATTGCAATAGTACTTTCCAATCTGAAATTCCATCGCCAGTCGTTCTATCTGCTTCATCATGACGCCGGCACATCCGGGGTCAGATGATCGAAACGCTGTCTATGGAAAGGATGTATCATGGATAAGAACCGTATCGAGGGTGCCGCAAAAGAACTGAAGGGCACAATCAAGGAAGCTGCTGGCAAACTCACCGGCAACAAGAAGCTCGAAGCGGAAGGTAAGATCGACAAGGCAGCCGGTGAAGTGCAGAGCACAGTCGGTAAAAGCAAGGACTCGGTCAGGGACGCGCTGAAGTAACAGAAGCGCTTCAACCGGGCTCGCCATGACTGGCGAGCCATATCTCCCATCCAAGGTCAATCACTATGCTATTTCCGCTGTTCTCGAGCGTGGTCACGCCCGCTGCAGACTTTGGCGCCACCACCGCAGCGATAAAATGCCTGTTGGCTTATACCAGTGGCCTCGAAGACTGCCAGATCGATGTTGAAGTCATTGACGGGACCATCAAGCTCACCGGCACAGCTCCATCCCAGGAGGCCGCACACGCGGCCACCGCCCTCGCCGCCGATTTCAGGTCGGGGCGGGTGACATGCAGCATCCAGGTGATTGGCCATCCAGCTTGAGACCGGCACGAAAACGCTCGATCAAGCAATCAGAAAAGGAACGTAATGTGAAAAAGACGCTCTTACTCGCACTGGTCAGCACCCTCGCTATCAGTTCCGTCGCTTCGGCAGCAAGCACGCATCACAACAAGAAGCAGAACAGTCAGCCAGTTGCGTCGCAGACCAAGGAACGCGTCGGCACCCTGTCCTGCGAAGTCGCAGGTGGTATCGGCCTATTGCTCGGCTCCAGCCGTACTGTGGAATGCCAATTTAAACAGCGCACAGGCAAGGTTGAACGCTACACCGGAACGATCGGCAAACTCGGAATCGACATTGGCGTCACGGGAAAATCCTATCTGAGCTGGATCGTTGTCAATACGACGCCAAGCGCCGTCGGCGAAGGCAGTCTTGCCGGAACGTATGTCGGCGCATCGGCAGGCGCATCGCTCGGTGTAGGACTTGGTGCCAACGCCCTGATCGGCGGCAACGCAAAGAATTTTGGACTACAGCCGCTCAGTGCGGAAGTGGGATCGGGTCTGAATGTCGCCGCCGGTGTATCCCGCCTGCAATTACGTAAAGCGAGCTAAAACACCAGCCACTCGCGTTGCATGGATCGAGATGGACCATTTAGCAGGACCACAGCAACGCGAGTGAGCTTCGCATTAAGCAGTACGAATGAGAGGGACTTTGGTCTCTGTTCATGGATATCAGAAGTGCGCGGGTAAGCTGGTGGATAACGCGAAACCGCATGCCGAAGGCAAGGGCGGCGCTTCTTCGTCACGTTCCACTCGAAATCTTCAACGGTCATGCACCAGTGTGGATTCGAACGCAGTGACCTGCACTTACCTGTCATCAATCCATTCGGAATGCCCGTGTTCGTGTAATGGTGAGACTCTTGATCCTCAATTGCGGTGTCGGCAACCACGATATGGTCAGGGATCATCACTTTCGCTCATTCGGTGTGGAAATTGCTTTTAATGACTTCGTGAGCGGCTTCGCATCCCTGAGTCTCTTGAAGGACTATCCTGTCACTCGCCTGAAGATTGATCGTTCGATCGTCAGCGGCAGCGAGGGCAATAAAAAAGACGAGGCGATCGTTGAAGCGGTCGCAGAACTTGCGGCGGGATTTGACCTCAAAGTTATTGCTGAAGGCATTGAGACCGTCGAACAGGAACGTCTCATGCAGCACTATGCATGCGATGAAGGACAGGGGTATCTGTACGGCCGCCCGATGAAGGCGAGCGACTTTAGACATCGTTATCTTACGACTGCTACGAACCAAAGTGCAGTAGGCGTTTGAACTTAAGCTCGTCAAATAACTGATCTAGCTTTCGGCGCTCAAAAATTTAGACCGGCGGAGGCCGCAAGCTCTTGAACCATTTCGAACCGCCAAACATTCCATAGGTCTTCGTCGCGTCAAATCAAAGCATTTTGGAGAGCGAGCTGGTTTCTGACATCGTAAGCTGAAACGGAGTTCGATTGAGCCCGCAAGGCCGCTGTTGTGCCAGCGGCATGACCAGTCACGAAGGCTGTACCCATCACGCGTAAGGAGCCGTAGGCGGCGGTATCTGCACCGACAACTCGGCCAGCGAGAAACAGATTGTCCGCGCCAGCAACCTCGACGGACCGCATCGGTATATCGGCAAAACCGTCACCGCCAAGATCGATGAAACGCGCTCGTCCAGGCGCTTCGTGAACCTCCATCGGCCAAGCGGCACGACCGATGCCGTCGTCGCGACGCTCACCTGTTTCAAGGGCCCGACCGGTCAAATCTTCGCGCGAACGTGGGCGACGTGTTTCACGAATACCAATTTGCGGTCCCGTAGCTGCTATGAATGCATTCTCGAAGCCCGGCATCTGTCGCAGTAATTGCAGGTTCCTCCAAGCCTCCAGACGCGCCTGGCGCTCAGCCGCGCCTAGACTGGCACCGCTTAGACCGTCGGTCTCAAGATCGATCGTCATCCACCAATAATCGTTCGAGATTGGCAGCCGCAGCATCACACCGCCGTCCAAACGGTGGATTGGGCTAACGGAGCTGGCATTGTGCTGTGCAATCAGTTGCGCCATTCGCACGCGGTCGAACGGCACGCCGGCGGCAACGCCACCAATGCGAACCGGCATCGAGGCAGGCTGGACGTGGTCGCCGGACAGGCTATTGGTCCTCATCTCCAGCCCCGCCAAGGACGCTAGCGTCGCCTCGCCGCTGGCGTCGACAAACGATTCAGCGTTAATTTCATAGCTACCCGCATGATCGGTGACCGTAATGGCGGCAATGCCGTTCGATTGTCGAGCCAGAGCGGTGACGCGACTGTGCAGCAGGACATCCAGACCAGAAACATCGGTCATCAGGTCGAAGGCAAATTTCACCGCCTCTGGATCCAGCATAACGATCCAGTTGCCGCTGCTCGATTTGATGGGCGCAACATTCTGGCCAATTTTTTCAAGCCTATCCAGCAACTCGCTGCCGATACCGCCTACCGCAAAAACAGGATTGGAGCCTTTGACAAAGAACCCGCAATAGGCAAGCACAAGCGAGTGAGCAGCCGCGCCGCCAAGGAAACCGTAGCGTTCTATCAGCGCGACTTTCGCACCCAGCCGGGCAGCCGCCACCGCCGCACTCATGCCAGCCGCACCACCTCCGACGACCACGACATCGTATCGACCACCACGCGTGTTACACATCCGATGGCTCTCCTTCGATGACGCCCATCGCCTTTGCGAGCGCAAAGAGCTGTGCCTTGGCCATTTCTTCTCCGGTCTGGATATTGAGGCCTCGCTGCCTCGCCAACATCAGCAGAGGTGTGATTTTTGGACTTGTCACGACATCTGCCACCAGCCCGTGCGATGGCATCAATGATAGGATGCTATCCGGCACCGGCAGAGGGTCGTCCGGCTGCATGCCGGAAGACGAAGCGTTGATGACGAGATCAAAAGCACGCTGGGGTATCGTCCCGCCAGATATCATGACGGATGGGAAAGCAGCGGCCAGCCGAGCGGACAAATCGGCGGCACAGTCTTCGTGGCGATCGGAAATATCCAGATGCGAAACACCCGCTGCAGCCAGCGCATAACCAATCGCACTGCCCGCAGCCCCTGCCCCGACCAGTAATATGGTTTTGCCTGCTGGTTCAAAACCATGCGCTCCAGAGGCCTTCAGAAACCCCAGCCCATCGGTCATGTCGCCGTAAAGCTGGCCGTCGGCATGTCGTCTCACCACATTTGCGGCGTCCAGAAATTGCGCTGTTGGACTGAGCTGATCGACAAGGCCTGCAACTGCCCGCTTGTGGGGAATGGTAACAACGAAACCATCAAGATTCTGCCAGCCACGCGCAGCTGAGACAAAATCGGCCACACTGTCGGGAACGAGATCAATGGCGATCATTGCCCTCTGCGCTCGCGCATCGGCAAAGTAGCGGTTGAAATTATCCGGTGACTTCACTTGAGCGATAGGTGATCCGATAATTGCCACCAGGCGTGTCTCGCTACCAATCATAACTATCACTCCCCGTTTAGCAAAAAAGATAGGAAGCAAAGACTATTGACGCCAATATAAATTTCGGCCGATGACATAACTGGGATTTATAGGATGGAGGCGATCGCACGGATGGACAATCCCAAGCTCAAAGAGCGGCAGATCGAGATTTTTCGGACGATCATGGCCACCAATTCGCTGACGGCAGCGGCCCGCCATCTCGGCGTGTCCCAGCCCAGCCTGTCAACCGCCATCAAGCGGCTGGAAGATCAGCTTGGCATCGGATTGTTTGCCCGTATTTCCGGCAGGCTTGTGCCGACGCGCGAGGCGGAACTCATTCTTGCCGAAGTCGAACGCGTTCACCAGCAATCAATGATGCTGTCGGATGTGATCTACTCGATCGCCCGAGGTGACAGCTCGATTTTTCGCTTCGGTTCGACGCCAAGCCTTGGTATGCGGCTGATCCCCAAAGCGCTGAGACGTCTGCAACAGGAGGGAGCGGCTGGCACCTATTACAGCGACTCTCTATCCCAGCGGGACGTCCGTGATTACCTTCTCTTCGGTCAGGGTGCCTGTGTCGCGACGATTGCGGAAGTCAACGATCCAGTTATCGAAACAGCACGGATCGCCAGTGCCGGCCTTGTCTGCGTGGTACCAGTTGACCATCCTCTCGCTGGCCGCAGATCCGTAACGCCGTCGGAACTGGCAAAGGAACCGCTCATCTCCTTCGGCCCCACAACTACGCATGGCGCTCTGATCGATGAGACCTACCAACGCTGGGGCGTGTCACGGACAACGGCGGTCTATGTCCATTTTGTCGAGGCTGCGCTGTCTTTTGTGACCGAGCGGATCGGCATCACCATTCTTGACGCCTTCTCTGCGATCGATTGCGAAACAAATGGGCTCGTGGCAATACCTGTCGAAAATAGCGTCACCGTTTCCGCCTATGTTCATATCTGCCGTCTTCGCCCGCGACAAACTGGCGTCGACAGCCTGATCAACGCATTGCGGGATATCGCCGCAGTTGCGATCAACTCACAAGCTGGACCGAAAACCGATGCATAGACGCGCAAACGACCTGTTTCCCGGTTTTAAAGAGACGCGCATCGAGACGTCAGACGTTGATTTTGCCGTTCTGACGAAAGGAAGTGGTCCCGCAGTCCTCCTGCTCCACGGCTATCCCCAGACCCGCACGGCATGGCATCGGATAGCGCCGGTACTTGCTGACACCCATACCGTGGTCGTTCCAGACGTGCCGGGCTATGGCGATAGCCGCATGCGTGCCAACTCACACGGTATGGGTTCCAAACGCCAGATGGCAAAAAACCTGCACGAGATGATGCTCGCACTGGGACATCAGCGCTTCGTCGTCATCGGTCACGATCGCGGTGGCCGGGTTGCCTATCGGATGGCGCTCGACTTTACCCAATCCGTCACGGCTCTCGTTTCTGTCACCGTCGTTCCGACACCGGAAATGTGGGAAGGTGCCAGCAAGGCTTTCGGCATGGGTGCCTGGCACTGGTTCATGATGGCCCAACCCGCACCGCTGCCTGAAACGCTGATGGCGGCGGATCCGCGTTTTCTCATCGACGTGACGCTTGGTAAGATGGCCGAGAATATCGAACGCATCCATCCCCTGGCGCTGGAAGACTACAGGCTCGCATTCGACAACCCCGATGTTCGCCATGCCATGTGTGAGGACTATCGGGCGGGCGCCACAGTTGACGAAGCGGACGATCTGACCGACCGCACTTCAGGCCGTAAAATCCAGGTGCCGGTTTTGGTGCTGTGGGAAAAAGACAGGCTCTATGGCGGAGGCCGCAAGCCGCTCGACATATGGGCTGATTGGGCAAACAGGATCGAAGGAACAGGCATTGGCGGCGGCCATCTGCTGCCCGAAACCGCTGCTGCCGAAGTGCTAGACCAACTCCTGCCATTCCTTGAGAAGACCACCAATGCCCCATGCTGAAGATGACAAAGAACCGGTTGCGCAGGGTTCTGGCGATGGGTTGCTGAGCCTGCGGCAAATGGAAGTGTTTCATGCGGTCATGCAGGCGCGCTCCATCACCGGTGCGTCCAAGGTTCTCAACGTTTCTCAGCCTGCCCTCAGCCGCACGATCCGTCGTATCGAGGACCTCTTGGCCATCGCACTCTTCACGCGCGACCGCAATGGCTTGGTACCAACGTCCGAAGCACTTGAAATATATGCCGAGATCGATCCCTTGATCCGGCAAATGACCGGTGTCGGCACGCAGATCGGCCGCATAGCTCGCGGCGAAACAGCGGTATTTCGCGTCGGTTCGACGGCAAGCGTTGCCCGTGCCCTCGTACCTCAGGCTTTGCGAACATTATCCGTCGAGGTTCCGGGAATAGAGCTTTTCTTCGACGTCTTGCCTGTCGATCAAATCGAGGAATATCTGATTACCGGACGCGGCGAAGCGGTGGTGACGATTGCCTCGCCCGACCATCCATTGATTGCCGTCGAGCATGTCGGGCGGGTCGATCTGGTGGCCGTTATTCACAAGAGCCATAGCCTTGCTGACAAACCCATAATTCGTGCTGCTGATCTCGCGGATATGGATTTCATCGCTTTCGCCGCAGGTGGCGCTCACCAAACCGTCGTTGATCTCTTTCTAAGCCGGGAAAAACTGAAGGTCAACACACGCGCAGTTGCGCGATTTTCCGATACCGCATTGGCGCTGGCGAACGAGGCGATGGGCATCGTGCTTGTCGACTACGTCACGACGCTTGGGCCAGTCGGCAGCAATCTCGTTGTCAGGCCCATCGAGAATGCACCGCAATTTTCGATATCGGTTCTGTGGAACCGTCGCCGCTCGCATTCGGCCAATTTGCGCAAACTGATTGAGATTCTGTCGCGACGATTAGCCGACCTGCCGCCTCTCGTCTGACGAAACGAGGCCATCGACATGCCTCAAAGGCATGGGAGACATAATCTTTGTTCGTTGTCTTCCTATTCAGTCGGTGGCAATGAAAGCCTAGGACGCTTTAGAGACGTCATCTTTGGGAGGAGAATTGGAATGAATGTATTTTTGAGCCGCCGTCAGGCACTTATCGGTATGGGCGCACTCGGCACTGCTGCAACCTTCGGCTTACCTGCCCGCGCTGCGATCCGAAACCTCGCCGTACTTCACCTTGCCAGCCACGCGCCCAGCTTCATCGCTTACGAGCGCGGCTACTACAAGGAAGCCGGACTGGATATCGATCTGAAATTCTTCGAGGCCGCCCAGCCGATGGCCGTAGCCATCGCTTCTGGCGATGCCGATTTCGGCGTCACCTCGATGAGCGGTGGTCTCATCAGCCTCGCCCAGAAAGACGCAATCAAAGTTATCGGCGGCGCGCTGACCGAGGAGAAGGGCGTTACCGGCGCGATTATCCTGGCATCCAACAAGGCCTATGAGGCTGGCCTCACGGACCCTTCCAAGCTTTCCGGCAAAAGCTTCGGCATCACCACGGCAGGCTCCTCCTTCCACTTCATGGCCCACAAGATTGCGGTCGCCAACAACATCAAGTTGTCTGATATGCAGTTGCGTCCGCTGCAGAAGCTGGGCGCCATCGTTGGCGCATTGACCACAGGCCAGATCGACGCCTGGGCAATCCAGCCGAACGTCGCCAAGAAAATGATCCGCGAAGGCGCTGCCAAACAGATCGGTCTGGTCTCCGACTACGCACCGGATTATCAGGTCACGACAGCCTTTACCTCCACAAAGAATGCGGCCAGTGAACGCGAGATGACGACAGCCTTCGTCAAAGCCTATTCGCGGGCGATTGCGGATTACAATGCTGCGTTCGTAGACAACAAGGCTGACGACGCCGAGCGCGATGCTCTGGCTAAAATCGTCCATAAATACGTCGAAAGCGACAGCCCGTTCGAAACCGCCAAGCAGAATCTCGTCGATGGCGCCATGCGCATCAACGCGGATCTGGCGCTGTCGCTCGGCAGTTGCGTTGAACAGCTTGATTGGTTCAAGGCGGAAGGCATGGTCAAGGACGCGATTACCCATGAACAGCTCTTCGACACGTCCTACGTCAAGACGATCTGATCAGACTGCTATTTTCGCGCAAGCCTCGAGGCGTTCGCATGGAGGACCTATGGACCTGAAGCTGAACAACATCAGCCACTCCTATGGAGCCGTAGAGGTTCTGAAAGACATATCGCTCGATATTCCACAAGGGCAGATCATCTGCCTGATCGGACCATCCGGCTGTGGCAAATCAACCTTGCTTCGGTTTCTCGGTGGCCTGGAGCGCCCAAGTGCAGGCGAGGTGTTGCAGGTCGGAAATCCTCCGCCCGGATCCCTCAATCCTCTCACCTATGTCTTTCAGCATTTTGCCCTGCTGCCGTGGCGTACAGTCGAAGGCAACATACGCCTTGTGCTTGAAGATCATGGCATCAGTGGGCGCGAGATGGATGAGATCGTCACAGACGTTCTCGACCGAACCCGCCTATCGGATTTCCGAAAGGCTCTGCCGAAGCAGCTTTCCGGTGGCATGCGCCAGCGCGTCGCAATCAGTCGCGCGCTGGCCGTTCGGCCAGCCGTCATGCTGATGGACGAGCCCCTCTCGGCGCTCGATAGCCAGACGCGCGAGTTATTGATGGATGATCTGGTCTCGCTGTGGACGCGGCAACCGTTTACATCGGTGTATGTTACCCATAACCTCAACGAAGCCGTGCGCCTCGGCCACCGTGTTGTCGTTCTATCTCGTCGCCCCGGCCAGATCAGGGAAATTGTCGATATCGACATTCCCTTATCCGACCGCCATCTCGGCGATCCCGTGCTGGAAGAAAAACAGAAACAGCTCTGGGACCTGATGCGCGATGAGGCCATGGCTGCCGACAAGGAGTTGGTCAATGTCTGATGTCATTCTGAGTGCCAATGCTCCTAAACCGGTCAGCAAGTCCGTGCCCGTGCGCCCCGTAGCATTTCGAGGCGGCGGCTTTGCACCTATCCCGGTCCGTGGCATGGGCATCGCGGTCTTCATCATCTTAATCGCGCTTGCCGAAATTGGAACCCGCAGTGGCTTCATTTCCAACCTGACATTACCACGGCCCTCCGCCGTACTCGATACCTTCGTGCAACTCTGGCAGACCGGTCTTTTGTGGAAACACCTGCTGCCGTCACTACAGCGGTTGTTCGTCGGTGCGTTCATGGGCATTGCGGTCGGCATCTCCGTCGGCGTCATGATTGGCCTGTTCAGCTATGTTCGCGCTGGTTTGGTGCCGCTGGTTGCCGCGCTGTTTCCGATTCCAAAGATCGCGCTTCTGCCACTCTTCGTCATATGGTTCGGCATCGATGAAACATCGAAATACGCTCTCATTGCCTTTGGCACATTCACGCCAACGGTGGTGGCAACCTACGGCGCAGTCGACAATGTCGATCGCACGCTAATCCGCATGGGACAGAGTTTCGGGCTGAGCTGGTGGTCGATCATCCGCAAGATTGTTCTGCCCGGAGCTTTTCCGGCCATCCTTTCCGGTCTGCGTGTGTCTATCTCGATTGCCATCATCCTGCTCGTCGCAGCCGAAATGCTGGGTGCGCAATATGGTGTCGGTTCCTACATCCTTGAAGCCGGCTCGCTCTACGATCTTGAAAAGCTTTTCGCCGGCGTCACGATCCTCTCGGTCATGGGCCTGATTGTAAATTTCGCCATAGGACAGGTCGAGAAGCACTTCCTGAGCTGGCGCGGCTGACACCAGAATTTACGAACGGAGATTTCAATATGCTGGCATTGCAAAAGGTCCGGCCCGGTACCGGCGTGGAGTTCACCAGGATTGAACAGCCCGACAACGTAGCCACAGGCGAGGTGCTGATCCGTGTGCATTCCGCTGGCATCTGCGGCACTGACCTGCATATCGCACAGTGGACTCCGGGCTACGAGTCGATGGAAAATGCTATGCCCGTCACCCTCGGCCACGAGTTTTCCGGCACAATCGAACGTGTCGGCCTGAATGTCCCGGTTGAGGCCATAGGAACTCGCGTCACTGCAAGACCCTCCACCACCTGCGGCCAGTGTGACCCATGCCTGAAAGACGATGAGGACAATTGCACGGCGCGCAAAGGCGTTGGCATCGGCAGAAACGGTGCCTTCACATCCTATGTCTGTGTTCCCTATAGCAATTGCCACAGGCTGCCGGACAGTATCGATATGGATGTCGCGGCACTGACGGAACCGATGACGGTTTGTGCGGAGGCTGTCGCAACGGCTGAGGTTGCGGCAGACCAGACCATTCTCGTCATCGGGCCAGGCTTTATCGGCCAGGGAATCGCGATCCTTGCTCGCTCGCGAGGCGCGAATGTTGTGGTTATAGGCCGCGATGATAGGCCTCGCCTCGACCGGCTGCGAGCCGCTGGTTTTGAACATCTGATCGATACGAGCGATGTTGAAATGGAAACCGCACTTTCGGAATTTGCGCCGTTCGATGCCATCATCGAAGCGGCGGGCGTGCCAACGCTCGTCGCCGCTACGATGCCATTCCTGAAGAAGCGTGGAATTTTCACCATCGTCGGCATCCATCCTGAACCCGCCGAAATCAATCTCACCTCACTCGTGCGCATGCACCAACAAATACGCGGTTCTTACAGAGCGCCGATTGCAAGTTGGGATGGTGTCATCAGCTTCCTCGATGGCCATCAGGATTTGATGCGGAATCTGATTTCGCACACCCTGCCTTTAAGCAACGCTCTCGATGGCTTTCAGGCTGCGCAAGACCATACCGCCTCTAAAGTCATTTTACGCATGGGAGAGGCTTGATGGCCGGAGCCATTCTCGCGATCTGGAACGACTATCCGGCAGCATTCGCCGAAGAATACGCCTCATGGCACACGTTCGAGCATGTGCCGGAACGTTTGACTGTACCGGGCATGCAGGCCGCGCGCCGCTACGTATCGGCCAGTGAAATCGAAACCTATTTCACGCTCTACGATCTTGAGGATCTGAACGTGATCGAACACCCCGCCTATATCGACCTCGTCCGCAACCCAACCCCCTGGTCGCTCAAGATGCGCCGACATTTCTCAAAGGTCCTTAGAATTCCAGGCAAGATCGCGACAACTGGCGGACATGGAATTGGCGGAGCTGCTAACGTGCAGGCTTTCTCCGTAGACCGTCGCGAAGCACAGACATGGGTGCTCGCACTCGAGACGATGTTGCGACACTTGATCACGCAGTCCCACCTCACCGGCTTCAGAGTAGCTCTTGCCGAACCGAACCAGATTTACGAGGTTTTTTCGCAGGACGAGAAGACTGACCCGGACACCATCAACGTCGTAATAATCGCCGAAGGCGAATCCATTCAATCGCTTGCAGCCTTGCAGGAGACATTGACCGAGCAGATCATAGCTACGCTCCAACCCCGCAAAATTCTGCGCAACGACCTTTTCACGATGTTGATCAACTATCGCGGCGACGAGTTTCCGACAGACCGATCGCAAATCGCTACACCGCAGACTTTGATACGGCAGTCGGATTTCACCGACCGATGACCTATGATTGATAAGTATCGCCTTGAAGATACTCGAACGCGTGATCCCGTCGTTCCGAAGAAGGCCGGTCCTTGGGGCCAGTCTTCTACGAGAGAACGAAGCTTATTGCGCCGCTTCTTCGATAAGGTCTGCCACCGCCTGAGGCTGCGAGACCATGACCACATGGGAGGCGCCTTCCACGACGACCGTGTGCTTAGAGCTAGCCCGCTCAGCCATGAAGCCGAGCGCCTTGGCAGGAATGTTCTTGTCGCCGTCACCATAGACAAAGTAAGACGGTAGCGCCTTCCAGGCCGGCTTGCCTGACTTTTCGGTCAGCGCCATCTCCGTGATCGGCCGCTGACCGGCCGCCATGAGGGCAGCGTCCTCGACGCCTAGATCATGTGCAAATTGGTCGTGGAACTTCTCCTGATCGATGGAGAGATCGGTACCACCATCGGCAAGCTTGACCGGAGCCGCAAGCGCCTGCCCAAGCGTACCACCCGGAAAC
>NZ_JBNWDZ010000019.1:0-14312 GCF_053521645.1 Agrobacterium sp. CG674
TTATACGTCATTGACCATCATGACGGCACTGAGGGAAGCAAATCAGGCAGGAAGCCTACAGCCAACCACTCTTGTCTCCTATGAGGCCGATCTCGAGCCCTTGTTCGATACCCGTGACGCGAACGCGCTGCAGGACCATGGCATTAACCCTCAAGATCTCGGCGCTACAACCTGGCGCGACGACATGAAAGTGCTCGGTGAAGCTCCGACACAGCGGCTGGCACGCGATTTGAAGAGCGCGGGCTTCTGCGGCCTGGTCGTCAGGAGCTTTGCTCCAGGCGCCACCGATGCCGACCTCAATATCGTCCTCTGGACATGGCGTGGATCAGTCCCACCGCGCCTGACCTTGATCGACGACGAACGGCGATTGTCGCAATAGCAGCGTTCCATTTCAACAATCACAGGATCACCCCATCATGTCATCGCAGCTCTGTTGGGAACGATAAACGACATACGATGAGTGTTATCCAAGAGCCAAATGTAACGGCCAAACCAATTGTTAATTCCTAAGCTTTGCCGAAGCTATCAACCTTACCCCAAGGGCGTCAGCCAGAGCCCTTTTGCCGTTGTCGGGCATCAGCATGAGCGCCGTCACGATTGCTTCTTGCCAGGCCTCCCCGCGCGCCCATTCAGTTCTTCGCATGGTCAAAGCGATTTCTGGCATAGACATTGAACACCATATTTCGAAACATCTTGAGGACTTCCGTAGCATCACGAGTCATCATATGGGTCAGCTTGAGAAGTTGCTCATAGTTCACACTCGCCTCACGATGGCTGGCATTCAACAGGCCGCCTGCCGTGTGCATGTGGAGCCTGCCAGCAGGTGTCCTGTCAAAACGCTTTGTCGCGAAAAGCCGCTTTCCTTTCCGGGTCTCCAACAACTGCGTGTCAGCCATCGTCAGTCCTGCAGCTACCGCCATGAGCGCGTGAAGCAAACTCGGCTATATCACTGTCTGCGCATTTCAGGCCCGAGTCATCGCAGTCCTTTTCCACCATGGGCTACAGGCCAAGTCTTTGGTTTCAATGAGACCAGCCGGCACCAACGAAAGAACAGTGCCGAATGGCCGCGTGTTTCCTCCAACGGACCACGGGTCTGATCTGGCTAGAAAAAACTGCTGGAAAACAACGCGATCAAATGGAAGTCTGGTTCGGTGCCGCTGATTGTCTTTTGCCTAATTGATATCGTAATCTGCATCATAACTATCAAATGATGCAGAAATAAATATCAAACTTGAAAATCACTCATTTTTCTGATACATTAAACGATATCAGATCATCAAAATGATATTGAATAAAACATCAATGAAATATGAAACCGAAGAGATCACGGATCGGCTACGCGAGGCCAGAGAAGCCAAACAGCTCAGCCAAAGAGAGTTGAGCCGCTTGGCCGGCGTCCCGCAAGCGCAGATTTCGCGGATCGAATCCAACAGCGTCGATCTACGTCTGTCGAGCCTCGTGGCCATAGCCAGCGCATTGGATTTGGAGATCGCTCTGGTGCCACGAAAGGCGGTGCCTGCGATCAAATCGATCACGCGTCAGACGACTGATCGCATTGTGATCCAACCGCCCGCAATCCGCAAAGAAATGCAGCAACTGCAAAAGGCGATCCGCACCCTTCAGATTGATGCGCCGACTTTGCCGGAACTGGATGACCTACGCAAAGCCATAGCCTCTATCCAGCGCCTGCAAATAGATACGCGGTTCTTGGACAATCTCCGCTCATTGCGGGACCTGATTGAACGCGCCAATATCACGCAGCAGTGGAAAGGCATATTCGAAGCCGCCAACAGCATGAAAGCGCTCCGCAACCAGATCGCCCATTTCGAGCCGACAAGCGGACAACGCAGCGCAAACCGTCCTGCCTACTCATTAGACGATGAGGACGACGATGCCTGATGTCTCAGTGCTCAGCGTGCGCCTCTATGGCGAAGAAGTCGGCACCATCACCTACGTCGGAGCAGAAAAGACGCTTTTCGCCTTCAACGATGCCTATGTCGAAAACCCGGAAAGACCGACCCTCGGCCTCCAGTTCAAGGATGGTTTCGGCGAGCTGATCACGGATTTCCGGCCATATAAAATCAAGCTGATGCCCTACTTCTCCAACCTCCTGCCAGAGGGGCATCTGCGCCGGTACCTGGCTGAGAAGGCAGACATCCATACTGACCGCGAGTTCTTTCTCTTATGGGTGCTCGGGCAGGACTTGCCCGGCGCCATCACCGTCGTCCCAGCGCGCGGCGAAGAGTGGCCAGACGAGGCGCATAACATCCTTGAAGGTGAGGCCGCGAAGGAGGCTGCTGAAGATGCCATGCGGTTTTCATTGGCGGGTGTGCAGCTTAAATTCTCAGCCGTTCAAAGCGCCAGCGGCGGCTTGACCATTCCGACAAGCGGCGTTGGCGGCAATCGGATCGTCAAACTCCCCTCTCGCGAGTTTACACATGTCCCGGAAAACGAATTCTCGATGATGAGCCTTGCGAGGATGGTCGGGATCAACGTGCCTGCGATCGGGCTGATCGACGTGCGATCGATCGGCAATCTGCCGGATGGGATCGACAAGATCGGGCAACAGGCATTCGTCATTGAACGCTTTGATCGCGACGAGGATGGCAGCGTTACCCATATCGAGGATTTTGCCCAGATCTTTAACGTCTACCCAGAAAACAAGTACAAGAAAGCCCGTTACCGCAATCTGATATCGGTAATCGCATCAGAATCCGATCACGATGATGTTGCCGAATTCATTCGCCGCCTGACGTTCAATGTCCTGATCGGCAATGGCGACATGCACCTGAAAAATTGGTCACTGATCTACCCCGATCGCCGCAATGCCCGTCTCGCTCCAGCCTATGACTTCGTGTCCACGATCCCGTATATCTCGAATGAAAAGTCCGCCCTGACCTTCAGCCGGACGAAAGAGTTCACTGGATTTACGCTGGATGAGCTGGCACATCTATCGGCAAAGGCTAACCTGCCGCGCAAGCTCGTGCTCGACACAGCGAAGGAAACCGTCGCGTTATTCATGGAGCGATGGGAGACCGAAAAGGCCAACCTCCCCATGAGCCAGGATGTTGTCGAAACCATCGACAAGCATCTTACGACTTTGCCGATTGTCACCGCCAACGAGTGAAAAGGATGCGGTGAAACCCTCTTTCCTGGCAGACTTCGCAGCTACCCTCAAGTTGCTGGTTAACGACACCCCGGTCTAGCCGCATGAGGCCTCGTGAACAGGAAATCAACCTGCTCATTTCAGCCTCCAACGAACGAGCAGCGGCAGCGGGATGTCAATCGGTGTGTCTGCTAAAATCACCCTGCCAAAGGATCGACAACGATGGCGCCGGTACCGTCGAAGTCCCGCGCGTTGCGCGTAACAACGGTCGGGTTGTGAACAAGTGCGATCGAGGCGATCAAGGCATCGGCCTCGTTGCGACGGTCCAGGATATCCAGATACGCGCTCGCCGACAAAATGGTGAAAGCAGAACTCGAAGGGTTCGCCAAGGCTGTGTCCGAGCGTTTCGGGGAACGGACATTCCTGCCTTTGGCCGCAAAAGACACTGATGGCAAAACGTTCGAGACCGTTACAACAGGCATGACGGTCGGCCAGAAGGCTGAGGTCCTGTCAGCGTGGAACTCCATGCGGACGGTGCAGCAACTTAGCTCTCATGAACGAACGACCGAAGCGCTCAAACAGGCCGAGAGGATGCGGCAGACGAAGAGCCAGGGGCTCTCGTTCAAATGACCGGGCCACCAACCAGCCGGTCGATGACCAAACGCAGCGACCTGACTAACTTTCGTCCATTAATCGCGTCGAAACTCATCTTCGCCGCTGCACGGCCCAGCCTAACAATCGATGACGATGGACAATCAGGCTTGCGCAATATCAGCCACTATACTAGATTATCGAAACTGTTATAGAGGCCTTTCCATGAAGCAAATCGATCTCATGTTTCGCACAATGGTCGCGGAACTCCAGCAGCGAACCTTTGATGCCCAGTGGTCGGCAGACTTTCCGCCGACAGGTCGCTTCGTCAAGGTGACAGTCGATCATCGCGCTTATTGGTATTTCGATCAACCGAATGGTCAGGGTGGTCAGAAGCGGCGATATGTAGGGCCGGTCGATGATCAGAAAATTACGGCGCAGGTCGAAACATTCAAGGGCGAAAAGGATGATTTCCAGAACCGTCGAAAAATGGTCGCGGCTCTCACGCGCGAGGCGGGTATGATAGCACCTGATCGCTTCACTGGCACCGTCATCGAAACACTTGCAGCGGCTGGCCTATTCCGTCTCCGTGGCGTCCTTGTCGGCACGGTAGCATTTCAATGCTACTCCGCCCATCTCGGCGTCCGCCTGCCTATGGCCGCGATCCTCACCGGTGATGCAGACCTGGCGCAAGACTATGCGATCTCAAGCGAAGTGCAAGATTCGATTCCGCCAATTGTTGATCTGCTGCAGAGCGTCGACCCCTCCTTTCGCCCACTGCCCCATGTATCCGGCTCGCCACTATCCAATGCATTCCGCAATTCATCAGGCTACCGCGTTGAATTCCTGACGACAAATCGAGGTGGTGAAGATTACTCGGACCAACCGGCGAAGATGCCCGCTCTTGGTGGTGCGTCGGCCGAACCCCTGCGGTTCTTGGATTTCCTGCTGCGTGATCCGGTCCGAACAGTTCTGCTGCACAGTGCAGGTATCTCAGTTGTTGTGCCTGATCCGTCACGATTTGCAATCCACAAGCTGATTGTCGCCGGTCGCCGCAAAGATGATACCGGCGGACGAGCCAAAAAAACTAAGGATTTGCGCCAAGCAGGGATGCTCTTTGAAGTATTGCAAGAAACAGGCGACGGCGCATACCTCGCTGATACTCTACGTGAAGCATGGGATCGAGGTCCTTCATGGCGTAGCGCGCTCACGGCGGGCGTCGACGGTGTCGACAAGCAATATCAACCGGCCGTCCATAAAATTTTCGCACGTCTTCCAACTGATAATGCCCGTCACCAACGCACTTGATGTTTTCCGCCGGGGCTACGACGTCCAAGCTGCTAATGTCAACACTTCGCGAGACGATATGAACGCGACCGGTAAAGCCCGCACGCAGCAATTTGCAAGGATTGCCGAGTATTTTGCCGGCCCACGGTTGTTTTGCAAGAAGCCACCCCGCTAGTCAGTTACGAACGCCACTACCTTGAGCTTGTCGTGGTGCGGGACCGCTCGAATGCTCGGTCAAGTTCTCATAAGTCCAGATCATTCTCTAGTATTCATGGAAACGATGTTCTACGCCGAAGAGACCAATAATTGTGACATGGCCCGTTTATGGCAATTTTGTTTAAAACGACAATTTCTGAAGACACAGCATTTGCCAGGATCGAGGAAGCGCTGCATTCCGGGCTTGGATATGACGGTTATTTCATCGTCGCGGACGAGAACAGCGAAACCCCACTGCCGTGGGGACCATCGATGAGCGCCGAAGAATTTCTCGCGAATATTAAAGAAATGCTCGAATTGACATGGAAGGCAGCTCGGTTCTGGGTAATCTATGAACGTCGCGAAGATCGTGGAGATGCCGGTGCCATTGTGATGCGCAATGCAGCCTTTCGCATCACGCGTGGATATAACGGTGTCACCGTGGCGTCGTTTAGTCTTCTTGGTCGGCGAGACACTTCACAAGATCTCGAGCTTGTTTTCGTCTGCTTTAAAGAAGACTTTCAACGCCGTAATTTCAGGATACGTTTTGAGAACAAGCCCATCGTGCCTCAGTAAGGTCAAAAGCCTAGCACCACTTACAAGACATCAAACCCGGCTATCGCTCAAGATAGCGCACAACTGATGGCAAGAGTACGCTCCTCATCAGTTGCTCTTTTGCGCCCACAACTCAGGAATTTTCAGTCGGGAATTTCGATTACCTCTGCTTCCTCGTCCCACACGTCAGCCTGCGGCCAGAGCCCGATGAGATAATTGACGTCCCCTGCGCATGGCGTGCCCTAAGGATCGCTCGGTTGGCTGATCGCGCGCACCCCAGCCCTCGTTACAACGGTCCATCCCGCACCATTTCTGCAGTTGCGGCAGTCAAGTCCCAGCAAACGGACTGAACAAACGGATCAACCGATCCGCTCCTTCGCAAACCTCACATTCCGCCGCTCCCACCCGACAAGCACAAGGCTTGCCGCCACGATAAGCATTGCGCCGATGAAGACGTTGATTGCCGGTATTTCCCTCCAGATGGCGTAGCCATAAATGAACGCCCAGATCAGGCCGGTATATTCCACTGGCGCCAGGGACGATGCGGGCGCGTGTCTGAACCCTTCGTAGAGAAGGTATTGCCCTAAAGTCGAGACAAGCCCGACCCCGATCATGAGAAGCCAGCCTAGCGCATCCGGGTTTTTCCAGAGCCAGGGCAGGGACATTGCGCAGGCAATGCCGAACAATGCGCTCGTGGCATACATCTGCGTCAATGTCGTTTCGCTTTTGCTAACAAGGCGAATGAGGATGGTGCTCCACGCCCAGCAGAAGCCTGCGATGATACAAAGTGCCGCCGGAAGCCAGTTAGGGCCATTGCCCGGATTGGCAGCCACGACAACGCCAACGAAACCGACCGCGCAGGCTATCCACCGGCCTGCTCCGACCTTCTCCTTCAGCACGAAGATGGACAGCACCATGACCATGATGGGTGCGGAGAAATAGAGCGTGGTGAGTTCTGCCAGCCCCAGATATCGCGCTGAACTGTAGAACAGCATCCATGCGGCGAGCATGAGTGCTGCGCGAAGAACGACTGTGCCGCGATATTTGCTATTGAGGATGGACGGGTGGCGGTAGCGATGTGCCAGCATGCCGGTAATCAGGACGATGACTACGCTTCGCACAAAGAGGATTTGCGGGACCTCATAGCTTTCGACGAGCCATTTCACGAGCGCATCCTGAAGAGCAAAACAGGAGTAGCCCATGGCCGCCAGCCCGATGCCGAAAAGCGGCCTTGCTTCCAATGATCCTGTCATGCACTTCACCACGATACTGCTGATGATCCGTCCTAGCCTAACCCGGCGTGGCGATCCATCAAATTGCGGCAACCTCCTTCGAGGCCCCCCCTCGATGATCTGGTAAAGGCGCTCTTTGAGTGTGGTCATTGAGGGCGACTGGCCTCACTTACCGACCAATCGAAATCGGGCCTGATACACCTTACACTGGATGCCGGGCATTTCAGTCCTTGCAACTGTTCATCTGAACGGTCACTCATTTGTCCATGGCACTCGCTTGCGTACACTGGCCATGAGAATGCACATCATGGCCCAAAAGCCCCGCAGACCGCTCGATCCAAGAGATGCCGTCGAAGCTTTGTTTGCCGCTCCCAGAAAGGCTGCGGCACCCGCCGTGGAGAAACGCACCATCCCAACGACCAAGGAGCTTGTTTCCTTAAAGATCGACAGTGACGTCCTGGGTTCCAAGCTGGTTAAAGAGTTTCTCGCACGCTCATAGTCCCCTTCCCTGATGGTTTAGACGTTCTGTAGTCCGTTCACTTTTCGCAGGTCACTGTTTAGCCGTGACTGCCAACCCTTGCCCATAGCTTTGTAAAGATCGACAACATCCGGATCGAGACGAATAGTGACGGGCGTTTTGTGAACGTCTGCCTTTGGCCTCCCCCTGCGCGCTATTTCAAGGTCTATGTTCTTCGCCAGATCGGGGAACGCCTCACGGAACGGCTTTGCTTTTGTGCTGTCTCGCAGCTCTAACGGCTTTTCGATCTCTGGATCGGGGCCGATCATGTCGCCGGTCGCTGTTTCTACCCACCAACCATCCGCATCCATGTGGATACCACCCTTTGCGACAAGTTCCTTCATGGCGTGATCGTACGCGTGCCAGCGGCGTAACAGCTCGGCGTTGTCGGCTTCGCTATCGCTCAAATCCGCTGTAATAAATTCAGGCCATTTGCTGGTCATAGTGCTGTCCTTTCTGCCTTACTCGCCTGCCGCATCGAGATGACGGACAGGGCTTCAGAACCGAGGGGGCGAAATACGACCGCAATAATGGTGCGGCCCTGAAAATCACCAACTGCCTTGAAGCGCCCTACCCTCGTTTCTTCGACCTTACAGGCGATAAAGAAATCAATCGTCAGCTCCGCGAAGTCGAGGCCATGCCTCTCGATATTGGATAGGCGCTTCGGTTCGTCGTAAGTGATTTCATATTTTGTACTTACAATAATTTAAGACACGGCGCAAGATTTTGTGCGTACAATAATGAGTATTGAGCAAGCCTGCTTTCATGTATTCAACATCTCATGTTGCCATAATTGCACGCATCACGCGCCAAACCTTTTTTTGAAAAAATGCAAAAAAAGTGCCCCAGACCGGTACCACCAAGCCGTGTCGCTCAGCGACTTAATCTAGCTTATTCTCCGAAACTTCCTGTTCAGGTTCGTCATCCGGCTTGATGTTCGCAAGAGGGCTTCCAAATCCCAAGTCTTTCATGATGCTTCATGCTTCTGCCCGACCATATCCGCAAGAGCACGCCAGACCACCTCGCCCGTCTAACGACTTTATCGGAAGCGTAAACGAGCGCCCGACAAATGCCGGACGCTCTTTTTCATCTGCTTGACGCACATTCACGGCAAAAGGTGGTGGAGCGGGCCGTGCCCAGGGCCGCGCGCAGGTTTACCCGCAGGCCCGAGCTCGTCTGTTTTCCCATCCTCGTGAACAATGTAACTACCATGCAGAAAACCGTTATCGAAGCGGCCCTGGACGGTAACGACCTCATCCGGCTTGACGATCTTTCCGCCCTCACCTTCAGGTCCGGTTTCAACCAGAGCCCGCCCGCTATCGTCCTGGACGATGAACTTGTTACCAAATATCTCCGCAACCTTGCCTTTGATACTGATCAAGCTGTCGTCCGACATGGCAGAAATTGCGGTCGGAGCAAGCGGTGCAAGTTCAGCGGACGGGCGTGTGAGCTTCATGGCGCCAGCGCCGCCTGCAACGCCAACGGCGAGGATGGCAAAAGCACCGAGCGCCACGGCCGCTGCGTGTCTCTTTCTCGGCTGAGGATGTGGCTTATGGGCTTCGCCCTGGCTCTGCGTGGTTTCCGAGTGAGATGTGATAGACATTTCAGGTCTCCTTTGTTTGTGAATGACCTTTTTTAGCAAGACAGTACCGCCAGCAGCCTGAACCATCTGGTTCAGCTTGAGTTAAGCGTGAGCATCTAAAAAAGCCTCGTCATTTGGAGTAAAATTTTCCCATGCGTGTACTCCTTGTCGAAGACGACGGCGACCTGTCCAGCCGCATTGCCAGCAGCCTGCGAAACGAAAACTTCGTGGTTGATATCGCGCGCAATGGTGAAGATGGGCAGCATGCAGGACTGACCGAAGCCTTCGATGTCGCTGTCCTTGATCTGGGGCTGCCGAAGATCGATGGTGTTTCGGTTCTATCCGCGTGGCGCGAAGCGGGCCGCACCTTTCCGGTGCTCGTTTTGACCGCGCGCGATGGTTGGCCTGACAAGGTTGCAAGCTTCAAGGCCGGAGCTGACGACTTCCTGGCCAAACCCTTCAGGGTCGAGGAGCTCGTGTTGCGGCTTCGGGCTCTCGTTCGGCGCGCCAACAATCATGCAAGCGCGATCGTTACCTGCGGTTCGATTGTGTTCAATGCACAGCTGGGCACCTTTGAAAAAGACGGTGTGCCGTTAAAACTGACGGCCCTTGAATGGCGTGTCCTGTCATGCCTCATCCTGCGCAAAGAAGTGATCGTGGATCGGAGCGAACTGATGGAACGGGTCTATGATGGCGACGCCGACGTGGAATCAAACTCTATCGAAGTCATCGTTGCGCGACTGCGCCGAAAGATTGGCGCTGAGTTCATAGAGACGGTTCGTGGCAGAGGCTACATGTTGACGGCAGCGTCATCATGAGGTTTTGGCGTCGCCAACAACCACGCTCGATAGCCGCGCGCCTGATTGCGTTCTCAATCGCATTTGTGGCAGGCGCTGTCCTTATTGCATCCGTGATCCTCTGGTTTATCGTTGCAAACGTAGTTCGCGAACAAATTGATCAACGGCTCGACACCCAGATCGAAGGTTTGCGAAGCGCGCTCGGCCTCAGTGAAGACGGCTCAGTGAGACTTGATGCCCAGTTGAACGGGCCACCTTTTGACCGACCGGGATCCGGATGGTACTGGCAGGTGACATCCCAAAATCTCAGCTTGTCCTCCCGCTCTTTGGAGACAGATCGGCTTGAGCCGCGCCGCCGCCAAGACTGGCGTGACCTAGCAACGAGCAGGCCTCGACCGAACGAGGCCGAAGATGCGCACGGCAACGCGCTTTATGTCAGAACGCTGCAGGCGCAAGTCGGCGATCAATCGGTACAGATCACGGTCTCTTCACCGCAATCGGCGTTGACCGATCCGGCCTTGCGCTCACTGATGTGGCTGGTACCTGCCATGTTGCTCTTAGGCGTTAGTCTTCTTATCGGGACGTATTTCCAGGTGGGGTTCGGCCTAAAGCCGCTCATTCGCCTTGCAGCCGATATCGGCGCAGTCTCGAGTGGAAACAAAGCAAGCCTGCCGGATGCCGGTGTCGACGAATTGAAGCCGGTGTCTATCGAGATCAATCGCCTGATTGCATTGAACACACGGCGTCTGGAGGACACTCGGATCCATTTCGCCAACATGGCTCACGGCCTGAAAACACCCGTTGCCAGCCTGACGATTGGTCTGAATGAAAAAAACGACCCGGACGGCGGCTTAAGAGACCTTGTTCATCGCATTGACCGACGAATTCGCCACCACCTGGCGGACGCACGCAAGGCCGCGGTTGCCGAGCTGGCCGATCAGCACACCATCGTCCGTCCGCATCTCAACGATCTCCTTCTCGTCCTGGCAAATGTCTATCGAGCCAAAGACCTTTCCATTCGCTGCGAAGTCGACGGTGACCTCGGTGTCCGCTGCGACCCGGAAGACCTAGATGAGGTTCTCGGCAACCTTCTCGATAACGCATTCAAATGGACTGCAACAACAATCGCTGTTTTTGCAGAGCAAAAAGGACAATTCATCGAAATCAAAATCAGAGACGATGGCCCCGGCATATCCGAAGACAGAATAGAATCGGCCTTCCGTCCCGGATTGAGACTGGATGAACGTGTGAGCGGAAGCGGATTTGGTCTTGGAATTGCAAAGGAGATCACCGAGCTCTATGGCGGAACGGTTTTGCTCGAAAATTCCGAGAACGGATTTGAGGCGGTGGTGACACTCCCGGAATCATGGGAAGACGGGCAAACGCTCGGTTCGTCCCATAATGCCGATCGAACCGTCACCACAAGCCAATGTTTCGGCTCTGCAAAACAGGGCTGAATTCGACATATGGGGTTGTCATCGATACTGCTTTTGAGCATCCGCCCAATCTGCACGTCCAAAGAGGCCATCTCGAAACTCGGACCGACGATGGTGTGACGACACACCTTGCAGTCGGCTCCGACGGTCCAGCTCCCAAACGTTACGCCTTGCGACGACGAACAGCGACTGTCGCAATAGCGACATTCCATTCAACAATCGCAGGATCACCCCATCATGTCATCGCATCTCTGTTAGGAATGATGAACGACATACGATGAGTGTTATCCAAGAGCCAAATGTAACGGCCAGGCCAATGGTTAATTTCTAAGCTTTGCCGAGGCTATCAACCTTAACCCCAAGGGCGTCAGCCAGAGCCTTTTTGCCGTTGTCAGGCATCAGCATGAGTCCCGTCACAATTGCTTCTTGCCAGGCCTCCCCGCGCGCCCATGCCTCTTGGTATGCATCGGCCAAAAGGTCGCTTTGACGCGTCTCAGTGAGTGCCTGCGCCAACAAGGCGGCTTGCAAGAGCGTTAAGCAACGGGGACGGTCGAGAAAGATAGCAGCGGGACAAGCGTGTATCCCCCGACCCTCACCACTGAGGACGCGACATCCGTCGTCGTGTCTTCTGGAGGGGCGTCTCGGGCCGCAGCAGCCTCGTTATCGGTTGCGACAAGGGAGATAGGTGACAAGAAAAAGGGCATCGCTCCCAGAACGATTTAAACCAAACCATCATCGACCAAAAAGTTGATCTTTCCGCAACAGCATTCCTGTGCAGGCCACGATTATTCCTGACCGGGTCGGGCGAGCGGTTCAGCATCCGACAGCACCCTAACCTCCTTTTTACCATCAAGAGACTGGATAAGATCCAGAACCCGCTGGCGAACGCTGGCATCATCAATCTCCAGGAACGCGTTGACCAGCGCCACGCACTCTTTCGGATCGAACTCCAATGGACGAATAGTTGATGCCCGTGCATCCTGCTCCACCGATGATCCCGGATCACCCTCGAAGAAGAAGGAAATGGGAACACACAAAAGTTCAGATATGCGCTGCAATCGCCCGGCACCCACGCGGTTTATGCCCTTTTCGTATTTCTGGACCTGCTGCAACGTGATACCGAGACCGTCTCCAAGCGTCCTTTGGTTCAGCCCAAGCATTGCTCGGCCCATCCGAATGCGCGAGCCAACATGAACGTCGATGGCGGTTGGTGACTTTGTCATGAGGGGCGAAACTCCAAAATATTCGGCCGAATACGTGCACCAGATCTTTTAAAGCTGCAACTGCGCAACTACCGGATCCTCGACCGTTCTCTCAATTGCAATGTACCAGGAACGACGCAAGCGCTGGACAGATCAGTCCTCGTGTCACCCATCAATAAGATAACGGGCACCGATGATTACAGGGGACAACATGTGAACCGTTGACGATCATCGACCAACATACCTTGCTGTTATCACCTACCCGGTAGCACGTCCCGCTCCAGCATTGCGATATGTTCGTCACAGACGATCTTGACCAGCTCAAGCAGATGCGCGGTCCGCTCTCCAAGCCAGACAAGCGCCTCTTCGCTGATCTCGAAATACTTGGAATACCTTGCCTTCACATAGGCCTCATTGATCGTGTTGAACCAGGCCCGCTCGCGGTGTTGGTCGCGCGGAAAGGCTTCGACCAAACGCAGGTCCTGCTCTTCAGACAGCGAGCGCAGAAACTTGATGTTGTGCGATGCGGGACCATAGTTCGTCAGCGTCAAAAGAATACATGAATAGGCCTGCTCTATGCACTGATGTAATTCGAACGCCGCCAGACGAAAGTCATGTTCACTGATACAGAATTTAGCGACTTTCATGAATGAATGAGCCAGCGTTATGCGATCTTCAAAATGCTCCCGAGCAACCCTTATCCGCTCTTCCGCCGTGAGCGGTTTTGGCTCAGCCAATGGCTCGTCATCCAACTCGTAGAGAACAATGCCTTCCTTGCGGATATCCGAGAAGAAGTAATGGCCTTCTTTCAGCTGCGTGTTTACCTCGCGACGTGAGTGCACGATGAACTGCGTCGGCGTTTCGATAAAGCTGTCACGGATCAGACGGTCGGCTGCCTTGTACCAGTATTGCGCAAAGTCGGTCAGCTTGCGATTGTTGACGATCACCAGAAGATCAAAGTCAGAGCGATAGCCCTTCATCGTATGCGGTTCGTCAACGAAGGTGCCGCGGGCGTAAGAGCCGAACAGGATAATTTTGAGAATGCGCCCGCGCTTCTTGAAGTCGGCTGTTCCTTCGCCCAGCGCATCCTCGAATTCCTCGTGCAGGATTTCCAGAGCACGGGCGAGTTCACGTTGCTTGCGCGGCGGGATATGATTGAGGGAGGACTTCATCATGGTAGCGGCTTCTTGTCGTTGGCGGTATCGACGTCGACTCTCTGAATGGTGGCTCTAAAAATCTGACACAGTTAAACCGAAACAACAACTGCAGGAAATCCCACCAGGCCTTTGACACACATTGCACAAAGGCTTTCAGAGGCATTGACCAATCTGCGTCTTCGACCCTGTTTTCAGATCTGGTCTAGTGGTCATCAACGTGATTGGTTACTTATCAGTCTTGGCCCTGGCCAACCTTCCCACCATCCGTCCAAGCGTTTGGTCCTTCAACGCGAACCGGTGAATGAGCGCCATGGTGACATGGCCTGCGATCAGAACCGACAAAACCCATGCCAGCAAACTATGAAGAAGATCAGCCGGCTTTATCATCCACATCACCTCTATCCCGCTTGGAGGAACCCACGGTGCCCACCCCTTGCCGCTGCCATAGGCCCGCAACAGCGCCAGTGCCGGAATGCTGAACATCAGAAGATAAAAGCTGGCGTGAACAACAGCGGCTGCACGACCGGTAACGGTTGTCGATTGAACCGGGCGGCGGTTGCGATTGACGGTCCACCAGATAGCGCGAATGACAACAAGCACGATCACCAAAAGGCCAACGGTGCCATGGCCAGGTCCAAGCGAGGTGACCGTCCTG
>NZ_JBNWDZ010000020.1:0-14295 GCF_053521645.1 Agrobacterium sp. CG674
AGCTAGGCGCAGACATAGAAGCTCACAGTTTGTGAATCGTCTATCTGCAATACAGCCGTACGATCTAACTACGCCAGATGGGGTCAGCTTCCCGCTTACTTTCAAAACCGTGCACGCCGAGATTATGAGATGAGACATGGACCGGGGTCCTCCTCAGGACTAGCAGCCTTGCATCGTGTCGATATGGTCGCAGGCGGCGACTATTTCGATATTGCTGGGATGGGTGACACGAACATCAATTCTTCTATGGGAGCGTCGTGGAACGGGCGCCGTGTGGAGCGCCTGAAAGCGCACGCCAGAGAGCAGCAAGCCAACAGTTGCCCTTCAGTCATGGTACGACTAAGTTCTGATCCAAACTGTGTGGAAGACCTAGTTGACGGCAGTATAAGTTAAGGAAAATTCGATGGCTATTAGGCCTTATCTCGAAGTAGTTCAAAAACACGGTTCACCGGCTAGCGACAGAGTTCCGCCATCCGAAGTAGAGATGTACCGTGGAAAACTCCCAGACGGACTACTGGATTTCTGGGCTACATACGGTCGCGGGGTATGGCCAAATGGTCGCGCTCAGCTCTGTGATCCTGGACTTTTCAGAAACGTTATCGATGAGATATTTGCCGGCGATCCAGATTTTCCACCCAACTCTCTTCACGTATACGCAATGGATGCGTTCGGAAACTTGCAGCTTATTGACGGCTCAATGAGGAGTATGTCAATTGACGTGAATTTCCGCTTTTTCACCGTCGGGGCATTTGCTGATGGCCCTCCGGATGCAGATTTAGATTTTTACATCGCGCGCTCCATGTTGGTGATGTTCGGCGACGTGCCTGAGTGGACCGACGATGATGGCAGCGATATGTTTCCGGCGGCGGTAGCAAGATTGGGAAACGTTTCGGAAGGCCAGATGTATGGATTGTTTCCAGCCTTGGCTGCTGGCGGAGATAATGTCGTGGAAAATTTCAAGAAAGTCTCCGCGCCAGAATATCATTCTTCGGTCAATCAGATAGACCCTCTTAAATACTATGACTGGGGCTTTGATGGTTCAGAAGGTCCAAGGGTAATAAGGCTCATAGGACAACAGTCTTAAAATTCGTAGGCCGGCTGTGTCATGTTATGGTCGTGGCATTTACTCCTTGACTGGGAAAACACCAACGTATCGCCAGAAGAGCAACTAATGGTTATACCGGTCAAATTCGTCGTTGCCTGTGCTGCGGCGGACGACATTTTCGTAATCGCGACGATACCAGACGAACTCCCTGTAGATGCAGAGTTCACTCGTATCTACTACTTATGCCCTGACACCGAATCAGTGTGGCATTATCGAGACTGGCCAAATGAACAGGTCGTATCGGTGTGTTTGCGTCGTGCTCGAGTTGGCGTGAAGCGCGCAGCGTGCGCTTTGACCGGAGAAGGAGATATCGAGATAGCCAACTCCTCCGGACAAACTTATGAAAAAATTACAGGTGCAGGCCTCAACGGGGAACGTGCCTTGGGCGCAGTCACGCGAATTCAAGAAATTGGTTCAACTCTTTTCGTCTGCGGTAGTTTTGGGCAAGTGTACCGGCGCGACGAAAGCGGGTGGACACCCATCGATAGTGATTTAGTCAAACTAGGCGAGAGCGATTTCAGCTCGTCATTTTCCGATTCCGCTTCAATTTCCGACAGCATGCTGCGTCAATTGACTCAATCATTGCAAAAGACACCCAATTTCAACGACATTGGAGGCCTTACTGAAAAGGATGTCTACGTGTGTGGAAATGGAGGAAATCTCTTTCATTTCGACGGGTTAACGTGGACAAAGATTGAAACTGGTACCAGCTCCATTCTTACATCTTTGCACTGCGTTTCCTCAGATGAAATACTGGTTGTAGGAAAAGACGGCGTCGTTCTGTCTGGCAACGTGCGATCTGGATTCCGTAACCTCGGAGAGTTTTTTCCTGGCAGTTACATCTGGTCGGTTCGCAAATTCAACGAAAAAATATATCTCGGCACCTTACAAGGTCTATATGTGTTGGAAGGCTCAAGAATACGATTGCTAAGCAACGAAAAAATAGATGGCAAAGCTCAGATCATCAGCCTCGATAATGTATCTGACAACTATCTTTGGATAGCAACCGATCGTCACGCTTTCCGCTACGATAGTGAGGTCTTTACGCTCTATCAACATGGGGACAAGAATTCCACCGACTCCAAGGCTCTCAGGCAATTTGCGGAGAACGCCAGAAAGAAGGGAGAGCCGACCGTCGCGCATGCTGCCGAATTACGGCTTTACGAAATCCTTCCTTCCGAAGAGCCCGGTTCATTCGAACACGATGTTTGGCGAAGCATTCATGCACTGGAAGGCGTCCTCACGAACGAACGCGGAAAAACGACGCGGCTTGGACGAACACGTCAGAAGATTGCCCGGGTTGGGGAACTCGGGACGGTGACAGACCTGATAGTGGGGACAAAGAAGCCATCTGAAGGCTTTACGATGCTTATGGATCGCCGGATGCCCGAGCTTACTTTTGAAGCTGTCGCTCTCCGCCATCCGGACAAATTCGACCAAGACGCTTTCGATGTCGCCAGTCAAAGACTACAGGCCGCCAGTTCTACACAAACTCGCTGAACTTACAGAGTACATAGTGGCCTCGCGTCCTAGAATACCAGTGCTATTAGTTAGACGGCAGGTTATTTGCTTCCACCATTACGAGCACGTTGCATCCTTCCCGGACATGAAACCCGTCTTCAGCTAGCAACGCATTGCCATGCGCGTCCATGAACCACTTCGCGGTGTCGCGATCGTAGAACTCCGTAATGGCGGCTTCGACTTTCGCTTTCGCCTCGGTTAGAACGTCGCGCTTTTCCAGCCTTCGTGTGTTGATCTGCACGAGCTTGCGTTTGGCTGGCTTGCCCGCATCGGAAACGAACACCGAGAGCCTGCTACCGTGATAATATTTAACCCGGACCCGTAACCGCTTCGGACGGGCTTTATCGAAGTCATCGTTGATCGCCTGGATGCGGGCTTCGATCTCGTCATCCTTGAGATGGGTTTCGGGCATCACGTCGCTGACGGGGATGAGATCATCGGCAAAATGCTCCTGCGCCACCTCGGCTGCGTGATGGGCATAGGCAAGATGCGTCACGGGCAGAGCCGCCAGCCATTTGCGCCGTTGGGCGATAGCCATGGATTTGGCTGCCAGCTCACCGAACTTCGACACGGTAAAGTTCTCGCGCTTCTGGCCGTCATTGGTCATCAGTGTGGCCTGCCAGGCGTCGCCCTCGCGGGTCTCGATCCGGCGTACCCCGGAAATGCCGCTCTGGTTGTTCTTGCGCAGGAGAACGGCCTGCTCGTGATTGGTGGCGGGTGGTATGGCTTCGATGATCGCATCGCGATAGGCGCGCGCCGCCTTGTAGGCAGCTTCATCGCAGCCGTAAACACTGTCCTTGAACAGGCGTACAATTCTGTGGCCGCGTCGTCTCAGGCTGACCCACCAGCCAGCACCACGACGCTCATTGGCGTCCTCGCGTTTCAGTCCATAATTCTCTGCGTCGTGCTTCGTCCCCGGGCTGTGTGCCTTCCTGCGGCTATTCCCTGCCCCACTGTCCATATCCACGAGCGCCATCACCGTGTCCCCTGACCTCAGCCTCTCCCTCAATTAGTGGGCAGATTAAGGCGAGTTTGGGACTGCGGAACAATTTTATACCGAGAGGGTTGTACAAACGGCCGCATTTCCATCCTTTCGCCACAATGATTGATTGCATTCGGCCCAGATTTTGACAGCTGATTGATATTTTATCCAATCCGATCACCGGGGTTCCCCATGACCGACCAGCCTTCGTCGTCCGAGTTCATCCAAGCCAGCCGTGTTTTGAAGGTCAAGTCGCCGCTTGGCGAGGACCAGCTGCTGCCCGAGCGGATGATCATCAACGAAGGTGTGTCGCAACTCTTCGAAATACAGCTGAATGTCCGCGCCAAGAAGGAAGCGGTCAAGCCGGAAGAGCTGATCGGTCGCTTGGTCGATGTGTCGATTGAGGTGCAACAGGGCGATGGCGAAGATGGCAGCGGCATCCGCCGCCCCTTCAACGGTTTGGTGACCGACCTGCATGAGGGGCCGCCGATCACTCGTGGCCTGCGCTCCTACGCCATGACCATCCGCCCGCAGATGTGGCTGCTATCCCGCCGTTCCGACTGCCGCATCTGGATGGACAAGACATCTATCGATATCGTCGAAACGCTATTTTCCGAACACGGCATTCCAGCGCCGGATACGTCGGGTGTCATTTCACCGCCGCCTGCCCAGGGCTACAGTGTGCAATACAACGAGACCGATTTATCCTATCTTCTCAGACGCTTAGAGGAAGATGGGCTGTTTTACTGGTTCAGCCACGAATAAGGCTCTCACAAGCTGCATGTGGCTGATACCGCCAATGGATGGCTAGGACCATCGCCTTCCGCTCAGGGTGAAGGCAGAGTGAGATTGGCACAGGGCTCCTCAGATCGCAACCACATCAACGACTGGGCTCGCCGCTTTTCTTACGTGTCCGGCCAGCGCGCAGGCGCTGACTGGAATTTTGAGACACCGGGAATGGTGCCGGGAAATATGACACCTTCATTGGTGCAGATGCCCGATGCGACCAAGCGCGAGCTTTACGAGTACCCCGCCCGTATCAAAACGGTGGAAGAGGCAGAGCGTGCCCAGAAGCTGCGCGCGCAATCCATCGAAGCCGACCATGATCGCGTCTTCGGCGGATCGACGTCCCGCATTCTGGAGGCCGGACGTCGCTTTACCCCATACGAGGTTGCCCACCCCGAGCATGAATATGAAGAGCATGTGATCATCAGGGCCAGCCACACCATCGTGGATCGCTCCTATGAGACCAACAGCAACGAACCGGAATACCGCAACACCTTTGAAGCCATTCCCGCCCGCGTACCCCTCACCCCTCACCGCACGACCAAGCGCCCCAAAATCGAAGGCACGCAAGTCGCCATTGTCGCAGGGCCAGAGGGTGAAGAAATCCACCCGGATCAGTACGGCCGCATAAAGCTTTGGTTCCCATGGGACCGCAAGGCCAAGAAGGACGGCACGGATACGTGCTGGGTACGGGTCAGTCAGGCATGGGGTGGCGGCACATGGGGTGCGCAGGTCATTCCGCGTATTGGCATGGAAGTGATGGTTGCTTTTGTCGATGGTGATCCGGACCGACCATTGGTTACGGGTGTTGTCAACAACCCAAAAAATTCGGTGCCCTACGATCTTCCTGCCAACAAGACCCGCATGGTCCTGCGCTCCAATACCCACAAAGGCGATGGCTTCAACGAAATCACCTTCGAGGACGAAGCAGGCAAGGAGAACCAGTTCTTCCATGCCCAGAAGGATCAGACCACCCGTGTGTTGAATGACCGCACCAAGCGCATTGATCGACATGAAGTCGCGTCAGTCGGTGGCAACCGTGCCGTCGAGGTGTCCGGCAACCAGAAGCACGAGATTGGCGGATCGGTAAACACCGTGGTCGGCGGGACAGGCCCGATGGCAATGATGGCCATGGCAGGCGTGCAAGCCCTATCAGGTCACACCGCCGGACTGCTGTCGCAGGCAGCCCAGATTGCAGGCGGTGGGGGGCCTGGTGTGGCAGCCTTCGCCACGACACTCGCTTCTTCGGCCCTCGGCTTCCTCGGCGCTGGCGGCATGTCGTCGCGCGAGGGTGTGGTCTCAGGACCAAGCCCGCGGTCTGACGCAGGAACGGCGCTTGCAGGCTCAGGTACGGGTGTCGGCACCGATGCTTCCGGTCTCTTCCCGCTCCCCGGCATCATGAATACGATCGTCAGCACCTTCAAATCAGATAGCGTGGGTGTCGCGCATGCCGAACAGATCGGTGTCAGCAAGGTCACGAATGTCGGGCAGACCTCGCTCGAAAGCGTGGGCAAGTTCAAGAAGATCGCGGTCGGCGAGGAGTTCGTCATCGAGTGCGGCGATTCCAAGTTCATCATGAAGTCCAACGGCGAGGTCATCATCCTCGGCAAGACGTTCAACTTCGTGGCGACGGATCATTTCCAGCTTCGCGGCAAACCCATCGATCTGAACTGATGAAGAGGCTGGACAGTGGAGCTTGATAATCGACTTCCGTTCCCGCCATGGCCTTTCGTCAGTTCGACACCGAGGGCGAACTGGATTGTGTCGTCTCCGTCCGCGCGACATTCATGCATGTTCAGGACGGCACGCTTGAGATAGTCGAGGAACAGGAAAGCTTCCAATGGGAAGACGCATACGAGGGCGATCCGCATCAAACCGTCCTTTTGCGCCAGAGCGATCTCACTCCTGACAAACCTGCAACGGACATCACGTTTCTCGGACATGCCTGGTCTCCTTCGGGAGAGCCTGAACAGTCCTGGCGAGCCTCGTTGAAGCTGGGACAGGTGTTCAAGGAGATCGACATCTCCGGACCGCGCTTCTGGGAGCCTGTGATCAAGGAGAAGTGGGCCGGGTTTTCCGCGAAGGAGCCAAAACGCGTTATCGCAGACTGGACGCTGACGAAACCCGATCCAGCAAGGAGCGTAAGCGTCTGCTGGCGCAACGCCTATGGAGGCGCGATCCCAGGCACTGGCGATATTGAAACGGAAACACCTGTTGACGTCGAACGCAGGAACCCGCTCGGATGTGGCATCGTCAACCTCGATATGCCATCCGACACCCATCCCGTTCCCGCACCCCAGATCACCGCACCCAATGAACAAATGGACTGGCGGCAACCGCTGGAGCCTCAAGGGATGGGTCTCATATCGCCATGGTGGCGTTCTCGACAGCAACACGCGGGAACCTACGACGACGACTGGGTGGAGAAACGTCATCCTCTCTTGCCGCGCGATTTCGATCGTAGGTTTTGGCATTCCGCACATCCCGACCTGATAGCGGCTCCGTATCTTCGGGGTGATGAAGCATATGAGCTCTCAAATTTGCATCCTCACCACTCGGTCGCCCGAGGCACGCTGCCCGGTCTCACGCTTGGCGTTCATTGCGCTCGCGAGGATCGAGACGACTGGCATGTGCTGGAACTCGATGGTGTCCAGTTCGACTGGCGTAACGATGGGCGGGTCCTGCTGACCTGGCGAGCAAGGTTTCCGTTGCCAGACGCAGGCGAGACGAGCCTCACTTTGACGCGTGTCCGGTTAAAACCGCCGGAACTGGAGACTACCAAGGTCGATGAGGGGGAGATGGCATGAGCATCCCGCGCGACACCTACGTCGGAGAGCCGCTGTATCCTGACCCTTGGACAACGAATAAACCACGTGAGGGCTTGCGCGACATCGACGAGGCCCGGATTGTATCGCTGGCACCGGATGTATGCTGGACCCCGGTCGGGTCCTCGGTGGTGCCCATCCCGTACCCGGTCGTAGATTTCTGCGGTCATGACAAGAACTACACACCGTCGGTCCGCTTCACGCGCAAGAAAGCCATGGTCATGCGCTCCTGCACCACGCACGTGCATGGTGACGCGCCGGGTATCAGAAAGGGCCGAAAGTCCGGCACAGTGGAAAGTATCTGCGAACCCATCGGTCACGCGGATCAGGTTCGCGCCGAAGGTTCGCACGTCATTCGTCACCTCGACCGCTTTTACATGAACAGCAAAAATACCGAAGGGGAAGCGATTTTCGTTCGCAGCACTCAAACTTACGATCCCCCGAAGGACGACGATCCGGTTCCTGGATCACTCAGATGGCAGAACGGTTCCGACGAGGGCCGGGTGATGAGCGATGCTTCACCGGAACCACTGATTATGGGTACCCAGTATGCGCAACTTAACACGGCCACAGTCCCTCAAAGCGGAGGCATTTCCAGAAACGGAACATATGGACGGCCTACCAGTACGGTTGACCCGCGATTGCTAAGAGCGCTTCGTTTTTGGTCGTCCGCCAGAGGCGCTGCCGAAGTTATGGATATGGTTCAGCAAATCGCCGAGGACCGAGCTGTTCAGGCGTCAGGAAGCGCTCTCGGTTTGAACCTGCGTGATCCAACCGACGTTTTGGTCGCAAGAGCGCACGCTTGGTCGAGACACCATATTGATGCCTCGCCTTTCTACTGGGACTTTCCTAATTCGCAAGTCGGTCGAGAAGCCGCAACCAAGGCAATAACCTCCGCGGAGGCCGCCGCTCCCGGGACACTAGGCGAAGCGCTACAAGGAAACCAAGCACAACTAGATAAACTTCGGACAGCTATCAGAAATGCCGTCAATGCGGTAACAGCGGCAGCATCTGTGCGAGTTTCCGGCCAGCCCTGCGCCCGCGAAGCATTAGGGGTTCCGGGTAGTAGATTCAGAGGGGGAGCTCATTTCGCCACCGCACTTCCTCTCCACGACAAGTTAGACAGCCACCATACGCCCGCTGACTCTGGCTCCTATCTACCGACCTGGGCAGGTCCCGCCATCCAAATGCTTCCGGAAGACCATCGAGCCACTCTTTCATATGGGAGAAGGGTGACAAGTCCCTACATTTCGACGCAAGCGCGTTTGATAAATTCTGGTCAGTTTATGAAGGCTATCAGTATGGATATCATCGATATCAAGCGTATCGCTGTTCAACGTGGCGACCCTACACGCTACGATGCTGCAATCGCGCAAATGGTGTTATATGCGGAGTGCTTAAAACAGGAAGGAATTATCAAGTGACCGACAACTCTGCGACGCGGGAAATTTCACTAGGCAAAGGCATCGGCTCGCTAACTTTAGGCGCATCGACGGAAACTATTTCAAAACTGGATGGGTTTGTTGAGCCTGCAGTGATACAGGACGAGTCATCGGCGGTACACGAATATGAGAGTCTTATGCGGTCAATGGGGCCAGGCATGGGTCTCGATCCTGACGAATTTCAAGAAATGATCGCGGCTATGAAGCTCGAGTCGACATCGGAAGTCCGTTGGGTCCCAAGCAGCAAAAACCTTCCTGTTCTTTTTTTCCGCGATAGTAGACTCGTTCGAGTTGTTCTTTCATCTGAATGCCGCCCTGTTCTTGAAGCAAGGGAAATATTCGAGATGCCAGCGAAAGATTTTTATGACCTTGTGATTTCAAGGGCTGATCAAGTGTACAAAAAACGCAATGAACTTGTAATTCCGGCATTTGCGATGCGCTTCACACTTCCCAAAAAGTCAGATTATGAAGATGGAAAGCCCATCGAATTGGTTGTTTTAGAAAATAATAGCGAAGAGGAGTTGGTCGCTGAAGGTTACAGAAAAGTGTCCGCGTAATACTTATGTTGTTTCGATGCCGGCAGTGCGTAAACGCCCTAGATCGTGGCAGCCGCGGAGTTTGACGTGCGGAATCTCAACGATTTACGAAGAGCAACTCCAATGCCGACCTTTACCAGACACCGCATGCACTCAGCGTTTGCATTCACCAGTAATACCTTTTGTGCGGTGTTCAATGGAAACGACAGCGACGATTCTCACTCTTACATCCTCACATATGAGGGGAATCTCAAACAGCCTTGGTCACGGGCGGACGTCCCTCGCAAGATCGACGGGTTGACCGGAAAACTCGATAGCGAAGGTCGTCCCGTCATTTACGCTGTTAGTGACGAAGGGGATGTTTATACGATTTGGCCGGGCAAAGCTTCTCAACACATGAAGATTATCGGTGCTGGTGTGTATTCCGAGGGTGCGACCGGGTTAGGGTACATTAACTCGGCGACCCTCGTTGATGATATGATCTTGGTAGCTGGTTATCATTCCCAACTCTATCGTATCGCCGGAGAAAAGACCGAATGGTTTCATAAGGAGAAGCTGCCTTCAGCCCCTCAGGGCTTCGAATACCTTGCTTTCGGCACGGTACGTGGCACCACCGACACCGATACGTACATGAGTGTTGTCTACTTTCCGGAAAATTCCGCTAGAGGCCTGACGGACGAGGAGAAAAAACGGCGAAGTGAACTGATTAAAGAAGGACGCTACGAAGAGGCGCTTGACTTGGAGGAGTCCACGAAGGAAGGCCAGACACGCGTTAACGAAGGTCGCCTCCATCACTGGGACGGCAATGAATGGCGCGTCGTGGCAACGCCGCGTTCGGGGAAATTTTATTCTGAGCCAGCAGTGCTTTCGGATATTCTGATCGAGAACAAGGATCGAGTTTGGGCAGTCGGAAACAACGGCGTGATTCTCTTCGGCAACGCCCGCGACGGATTTCAGGACATTTCATTTAAGGGGAACGATGAGAACCTGCGTTCGATCACTCAATTCCGTGATCGGATGGTCATTGCCTCGGACTATGCTCTGCACTGGTTCGACGGACACATACTTACCCCACTCAAACCCGTCCTTGACCCGAACATTAACAAGAGCATTCCAACGCCTCTTAAGGTGCAAGCGGTGGGCGACATACTGTACTACTTCGACTCCAAACACGGCATCCAAACGTTCGACGGTAACGATTGGAAGGCAGTGGAAGTACCTCAGGAGCTTCTCGAGCGCGAATTCAAGGGGACGGAGAACTAGAACTGGCTTCTGATGTGAGAAGCGACAGATCGGAGCGCCGACGCTATGGATCACGACGGAGGTATCGAAGATCGTTACGAAGAATGGGACCCCCGGCTCTACCATGCAGCCATGGCGGACAACGACCGTCATTTCGCGGTCTTAGTCGGCGGACCGCGTTGGGATGACCCGTATACGATCATTCTAATGCGGGACACCGTAGGTCAGACGTTCTCACGCTCGGATGTCCGAAGGGAACTACGCGACATCCGCGTTATCCCGTCTTCAGACGAGAATGCCCAACGGTCCTATGTCACGGTCAGCCTTCAAGGCGATATCTATGTGGTCGGGCAAGAAAGCTCTCAACATTTCGTCATTCCAGGCACGCGGGCGGAGTCCGAGGACGGAGCGGAGATAGATTTTCGGTCAATCCTTCCTTTTGACAATCGTTGGTTGGCGGCGGGTAACGAGAATTTTTTGAAGCTCGGAATAAACGGGGTGTGGGAGGACGTTGCTCCGCGTCTGGAAACGGTCTTCCCCTACTCTAAGACCGAATGGTCCATACTTGGTGCGAACAAGCCAGGCGAGATTTACCTTGTTGCAGTTCAACGACCTGACCAGCGGTCCTTCAATCTATATCCAGGGCATCCCCTTTATCGAAAGGATATGCCGGACGACGAACGCTTCGCTTTGATAAAGAAACTGAGGGCGAAAAAGGACTCACATCCACTTCTGACAACCCTCTTCACGGGTAAGCCTGGCAACTGGAAACGCCATGAGCTGCCGCAACGGATTGCCCAATCCCTGCCAGCCTATGCTTGGTTGTCGGGTCTTACCTCCGACGGCAAGGGTAACGATTACGTTGTCGGTTCCGACGGATTGGTTATGATTGGAACGCCTGAAAGTGGCTTCGTGGAAATATCGTCACTGCCGGACCGTGAGAAAAACTACTCTGACGCAGTGCATTTCGCCAATGAGCTTGTCCTCACCGCCGATTCCGAATTGTTCCGCTTCGACGGTCACCTCGCGAAAACCTTCACTCCGAACGTTAAGCTCAAGCTTGGCAGTAATCGAGTTCAGCCGTCCTCGATATTCGCAAGAGAAAACAGGCTGCATATTTTCGACTATGGAAACCGTATTTTCAGTTTCGTTGACGGCGAGTGGAAAGAATACGTCATTCCCGGAGAATTGACAGAGCGTCCATTCAAAGGCGATCTGAAATGATTGGCTAATACACGAGGTTGCTGGTTCTGAATTGATGAAAGACCTTGCTTGTGATTTTCACCGAAAACTGACCCGGCAAGGGATGCGGACGAAAACTTGGACCACCAGATTCCTTAAAATGGCAGGCACCAGAAATGACCGATATCAATGTCGAACCAATTGAGCTTACCAGAGCCTGCGTTCTAAGCGGGAATTCGATCGTCGTTTCTTCAGTGAAGTCTAATGCCGATGTCTACGAGCCAAAGTCCGTCGTGTGGCGTTACTCCGAGGCGGGCGGCGCAACGCGTTGGGAAGCAGGGGAGATGGATGTACACGTTGAGAAAATCATCCCCTCTAACAAGCCGGATGACTGCATTGTGTTGTCTGCCGAGGGTCAAGTGATTGTGGACGTTTTTACAGGCGCTACGGTCGAGCGAATTGTTGGCGCAGGGACCTGGATCGACGGTTCGAAGGGTTACGGTAGACTTCTATCAATCGCATGGGTCGACGACACGCTATTCGCCACCGGAAACGGAGGGCAAATTTATGTCCGTGGTGACAAAGATTGGCAGTTGTTGACGGATACGATCCTTTTTGATCCGGAGGCAGACGCTAGAATAAGCCGAACGGCGCCACCTACGACCGATCCCGGCTTTCTCCAGTGGCTCATGAACTCTCGAAATCAGCAAACGAGAAATATATCGCTGCATGATGTCGCTGGCCAAAACAAAAATTCGGTCTACGCCTGCGGTGTGGACGGCACAAAACCCGTGTTGTTTTTCTGGGACGGTACAGCCTTGCACGAATTGAAAGTGCATCTCGAAGAAACTGCGTTGACGGGCATCTACATCGAGAATGAGGACAGCGTTTGGATATGTGGCCGCGAGGGTGTGTTACTTCATGGAAGCAATGCTCACGGTTTCACGCCAGTCAGTCTTCGTAGTCAGCTTAATCTTTTCCATATGGTTCGGCCTTACCGTGGAAACCTCGTTCTACCATCCAGCGTTCGCCCAGGTGGTCTATTCGAAATAGATAAGGCGTCTTCCGACCTCCGTCGCTTCACCCCCAGAATGCCTGAACTGCACGGCGATTATATCTTTCATTCAGAGGCTTCCAACGATGCGCTTTGGGCGGTCGGCCAGAAAGATATTTTTCGTTTCGATGGAAATGCTTGGGAGCGAAAACAGAACCCGATCTTTGAGTCAGAACCGTCAGATGTGCTCAGACTAAGATTTTGAAGAACTGTACGGCGCATCGGTGACCGATGCTCTGTAGCGAACGGCGCGCCACTTAAGAGACCATTTACTCCGGGGAGGGATTTTGGCGGAGACGATCATCCATCTGAAGATTATGCCGATGTCATCGCCTTCGCGGCCGATTTCTCGGGAGATGACGCCGAAATCATTAAGCAGGTCCAGGAGATGGCCACCAACCCTCCCACTGACATGGAGACAGTCGGATTTTACGGCGCGGAGGATTATTCTGCGCGATATCGGTTGTTTCTCGCCACCGTCAATCTGCTGGACAACGCAGGAAAGCTGCACTCAGTTGAAGACAAGTACACCAGTGAAATTTTCTCGATCTGGCAGGAAGGCGGCGTCATAGACAAGACCACGTTAGGTCCGGTCGCAAATGCCGTTTTCGGCCCTCTGATAGTTGGAGAACAACCTCCGGGACCGAGAAGCGCTTATCATGATCTCGTCTGGTCACAATATGCCCTCGCCACGAAGGAACTGGAGCAGAGCATCCTGGACAGCGGTAAGTTTCTCCTGTCGATCGATGCGACGGACGGCGATACGATGTTTTTCGCGCTCGTGCCTCCCGAGATCGCCGATCGTTGGCGGGACAAGGCGCTAAGCGAGCACGCAGGATATCGCGCCGGAGTACGCTCCCCGATGTGGGATCGTTTTTGGGTAAACTTGACTTACTCTACGCGTGGAATGGTGGCTGGCGACGACCGGAAAGGCCTTCCACCAGGCACTGCGAACGGGACGAAACGATCCCGTTCGCGAAATGAACGCTGAATATTCAGCTGGTCTTCATCCCTAAGTTCCGCAGATTTGTCCGTTCACGCTTTTGCTAAGTCAGGTGCCAGTGGCCGCTATCGAAATCATTTAAATTTTCCAAGAGGTAGTTGACGCCCGAATATTTGTTCCCTAATCGTTCTCCCATGCAAAACATGACCCGCCTCATACGAATACGTTGATCCCCGCCCGCCGCGACACCGCGGCGACGATCAACCGTTTTCCATGAGGTTTCGAAATGGGTATCGCACAGCGCGCGAAGTCGCTTCGCTCGAGCCGTAACACCGCATCTATCAGATCGTTTCCACCCGCGGCTTCCGTCAAATGTGACGGACCTGCGCTCTACAGGTCCCAGACATCTCGCGATGTCGCCTGCATCCTCGATCTCAATCCCTCCGTCACGTCATGGCGTTGCATGCCCCTGTCACTGGAGCTCTTAGGAGATGCGCATGTTCCTGACTTTGTTGTCGTCGACAGCGACGGCTCGCAGGTTCTGATGGATGCGCCGGACAGGCTCCTGCCCTGCGATGTGTCAATCAGCACCGAACATTCACCCCTTTTACTTATCCAATTTTGACCCCCTTTAGGCGATCAGCGCTTGGCCTGCCCGGCGCTGGCCGGGATTGCAG
>NZ_JBNWDZ010000021.1:0-10731 GCF_053521645.1 Agrobacterium sp. CG674
ACGGCGTTAAAGACCAGAAGGTAGCCCAACATCATTAGGATGTTGATCGCCCCCATGCCGAGCGCGACCGGAAAGTGGCTGCGGTTCATAGCAAGTATGCAGCCGAGAACGAACGCGAAGAGTGCCGCGGCCAGAACACCGAGCACGCGTGCGCGACCTGGATGAGCCTGCCTTTCCCAAAGGAGAAGCGACGCTGACACCAGTAGCGTTCCGACGGTTAAGTACCAAAGGGTTTGTAAATCGATCTGCATTGCTTTGCCTGCCTTACGTCAAAGCCTACAGGGTGTTTTTTATAAGATTCTTTACGTCGCCTCTCATATTGCCGATATGGTTGGCGTAGCGTTAAGCGTGCTGTTGAGTGCCAGCACTGAAGCTGAGGGTGCGTTCCGTAAAAGGGTTTGCCGGCTGATCGAATGCGACGATATTTGAACCGCGAGGTTGTGATCGTGATGGTTGACGTGCCACCCTACGGCAATTCATGCTACCGACCGGCTCGTCGAACCGCGCCAACCTCATGAAATGCGCATAGTTGAGGAAGTAGCTGCGGAGGTTGAAGCCATTTCAGACATCCGGCGACGAAGTCCATTATCTTAGGTTTGAATATTATCGAACACTACGCTAATGGGCATTCTTTTCCAGAAAGTTGTCAGGTTAGTGATCGATAACATCGACAGCTCTAGGACGTCATGTCAGGCTCCACAAGCATGATAGTGAACCTGAGTACGACATGTCATTTTCGGTGACTTGGCATTGAGTGGCGCTGAGTACTGAGTCGGCGATTGGGTCATAGTCCCGGTGGGAGTCGACCATTTGTGGGTGCGCGACGATAGCGGGCTACCTCATGAGCCGCAAATGTCCCTCGCCTGGGAGAGCCTATTGCTTCTAAGTGCCTGAAACGAGAGCCTTTTGATAGAAACAATCGGTAAATCGTTGGTCCGAATATCAAACTGGTCAGGGGTTCAAGTCTCTTCAAGAGCATCAAATTTGAACACGTTGGAACATGTTTTTGTCTCAGCGTTTTTACGGGCCAAGCTACGTGGCAGAACTTTGACTAGATGCGGTAGAGCGGAGCTGTGATTATTTAAGTATGGTGCTGCGCGGCCGACCAGACACGGACAACAAGACCGCGCCCAGCACTCCCGATATCACCGAGCCCGCGAGAATTCCGATCCTGACCCAGTCCTGAACCGTCGGAACTATTGGACCAAACAAGGCAAGGACAGTGTTTCTGTTTCCGCTCACATTCAAATGCCTGTCATTATACGACTGCATCTGGTACCGGAACTGAACGAATTCCTCCTTGAAGGCTCATTCTCTTGATGTCTGGTTCCGATACGAATGAGTCTCCAGTCGAAATACTGAGTGAGACGCTTGTCGCTGACCGGGTCAGTCCGACGGCCCTGCTTCAAGCTGTACTCTCCGCCTCGGACGATTGCGTAAAGGTCCTAGATCTTGATGGAAGCCTTCTGTTCATGTCTGAGGGCGGTAAGCGTGTTATGGAAGTGGATGATTTCGACGTCCTAAAGGGATGCCCGTGGCCTGATTTCTGGACACAGGAAGGGAACGTCGCAGCCCGTAAAGCAATTGAGTCCGCAGCTTCGGGACAATCTGCCCGCTTCACAGGCTCTGCCAAGACTGCCCGTGGCAACGAGCGCTTCTGGGACGTGCAGGTCCTTCCTATTTTTGATAGCGCGGGAAAGCCTAGCCATTTGCTGTCAATTTCGAGGGACATCAGCGAAGCTCACAACGCAAGAGCAGAGGTGGAAAAGCTGATTGCGGCCGAGAAGGAAGCAGCCAAAGCTGAAGCGGACACATTGAGGCGGCTGTTGCTTGATGCCCCCAGCTTCATGTGCGTGCTCGAAGGACCGGATCATGTCTTCAAAATCACCAATAAGGCTTATCTTCAGCTCGTCGGCCACCGTGACCTGATTGGTATACCTGTCCGCAAGGCTTTCCCGGAAATCGAGGGGCAGGGCTTCTTTGAACTTCTCGACAGAGTTTACGAAACCGGCGAAGCTTTTGTCGGCCGTAGCGTTAGTTTCGCCGTCCAGCGAACTCTTGATAGTGAGCACACTGAGGCATTCCTGAATTTTGTTTATCAACCGATCACGAATGCAAACGGTGACGTGACTGGAATATTCGTTGAAGGGAGCGATGTCACGGACTTGAAAGACGTTGAAATTGTGCTGCGACGTAAAGAGCTTCAGCTCGAGATCGCCCTTGAAGCAGCAGGAATGGGTGTCTGGGAGTGTACGGTTGTTGACGGTCAATTCGTCAACATCGAGGAGGATGAAACTGCCCGCAAACTGCTTCATCGCTTGCCTGAGGAGACTGCAACATACGCCAGTTTCGTATCCCGCGTACACCCTGACGACCGCCTTTCTCTGGCTACCTCTGCGCTTGAGGCTCTTGAAACTGAGAGCAATGGACTTCTGGACGTTCAATACAGAATGCTCGAACGGGCGGATATGCCAAGCCGCTGGATCCATGCGAGGGCAAAGACTGTTAGGTCCGATGGCGTGACGAAATTTGTCGGAACAGTACGAGATGTCTCTGATCGCAAGGATGATGAGGCTCGCCAGCAGATGGTCAGCGGCGAATTGCAACACCGGATCAAGAACCTTTTAGCAATGGTCGGCGCCATTGCGACGCAGACATTGCGGGGGGACGATATCGCTGAACGACGGGAAGTATTCAACGCCCGCTTACATGTCCTTGCGCAGGCTCAGAATATGCTCATGGCGAATACATTGGAAAGTACGGGCATCCATGAAACCCTTCGCGCGGCATTAGCTCCCCACGGTGGATCTGACGGACGCTTCGATATCGATGGATCGCACTTTGAGATGACGCCGAAGCAAAGCCTTTCAATGGCGCTTACCCTGCACGAGCTGGCCACCAATGCGACAAAATACGGAGCACTTTCAAATGACGTTGGCCGCGTAAGAATATCGTGGCATCTGACGAAAACATCGGGGGGAAAGCAAGATCTGAATTTCGTCTGGCAGGAGAGTGGTGGGCCTGTCGTATCAGAGCCTAAAACGAAAGGATTTGGATCTCGACTCATCTCGCGTGTGTTGGCCGCCGATTTTTCAGGCGATGTACGGATCATTTACCCATCTCAAGGCGTTGTATGCACACTGGTCGCCAAGATTGGCTAGCTGATGCGAGAATAATCGCTTTGTCCCCATCATATGGGATCCGGCCAACCAGAAACTCAATTTTATGAATACTCAGAGAACCGCAGTCCTAGTCGTTGAAGATGAACCCCTCATTAGAATGGGAATTGTTGACGAGCTAGAGTTGGCAGGCTTCGACGTTTTCGAAGCAGCAAATTCGGCCGTCGCCATTCAAATTCTTATGGCCAATTCAGAGATCGCAGTGATGTTCACTGATGTTGACATGCCAGGGGATGTGGACGGGCTAAAGCTAGCTGCTGCTGTCCGTGACCGCTGGCCACCCATTACGATTATAGTGACCTCCGGGCAACGCGCTGTGTCAGTCAATGATCTCCCTGTGCGCGCTCGGTTCATGCCGAAGCCATACAATCCCGATCTGGTGGTTCAATCGATCTTGGAAATGACAGCGGAATAGAATTTCCGTCTAAGTTCGATAGTGAAGCGTTCAAAAGATCTGGGCATTGTGATCTCGGAACAGGTCTATAAACGCTAATAAGTAAAGTGGTTATGTGATGCCGAGTACTGCGTAGGTACACTGTATTGGTACTGGTTTTTCCGGTAAAAATCCGTGAGGAAAAACGGCAAAGGAGAAGAATACCAGTCGCCTCATGATGCGGTTTGGTTTTTTTGTCCGGAATAACTGACTTTACTTAATCCTTTTCGATTTTTAAGCATTCGGTTCAATCGTTCTGCAATCTTTCTTTCGTATGATCTGCCCAAAAAGAGGTGGACGGCATGACGGGCATTCAGATACGTTTGGCGGAAATTATGGAGGCGTTGAGCAAAGCGCTGGACATGACGGAAGGTCAACCGGAAGGTCACTGCATACGCTGCTGCTATATCGGCACGCAAATCGGGCGGGAAATCGGATTGGGTGATGCCGATCTTCGCGACCTTTACTATACACTTCTCCTCAAGGACCTCGGCTGTAGCAGCAACGCGGCACGCATCTGCGAGCTCTATCTTGCCGATGACCTCAGATTCAAACACGATTTTAAATTCGTGGATGGAAGCGTTGGCCAAGTTTTACGCTTTGTTATTGGCCACACGGGCATGCAGGCGGGTCTCGCCGAGCGGTTTCGCAGCATTCTCAATATCCTGAAGAACGGTGGAGAACTGTCCGTAGAACTCATCCACACTCGCTGCCAACGGGGTGCCGAAATCGCGCGCCAGATGCGTTTCTCCGAGAAAGTCGCACAGGGCATCTTTGGCCTGGACGAACACTGGAATGGTGGTGGTAAGCCAAACGGAATTGCTGCCGATCAGATCCCGCTGTTTTCCCGCATTGCCCTGCTGGCTCAGGTGGTGGACATCTTCCACATCACTGGCGGGCCTCGTAGCGCCTTGAAAGAGATCAGAAAGCGCAGAGGCGACTGGTTTGATCCAGCCCTTGTAGACGCCTTCCTCAAACTGTCCAAGCGTTCCGATTTTTGGACTGCTCTAGGCGCGACCGGCATTGAAGAGATCGTTTTAGCATCTGAGCCTGGGCAACAGGCAATTATGGCAGATGATGACTATCTGGATGACATTGCCAGTGGTTTTGCGAAGGTGATTGACGCGAAAAGCCCGTTTACGTCCGGGCACAGCGAACGCGTCGCGCTTTTCACGGATATGATTGCTGAAGAAATGGGTATCGGCTCCGAGGCTCGTCGCCTTCTAAAGCGGGCAGCACTGCTGCATGATATTGGCAAACTCGGTGTCAGTAACAACGTCCTCGACAAGCCGGGAAAGCTCGATGATGAGGAATGGATCCAGATGCGGCGCCACTCCGAATTCTCAGAGCAAATCCTCTCAAAGATCAGTGCGTTTTCCGACGTGGCGCTCATCGGTGGGGCGCATCACGAGCGCTTGGATGGCAAGGGTTATCCGCGCGGTCTGAATGCCAGTGATATTCCGATGGAAGTGCGGATTGTTTCGACGGCCGATGTCTTTGACGCACTCACGGCTGATCGACCGTACCGGGCAGCCATGCCGATTGCAAAGGCTATTTCAATTCTATGGGAAGGTGCTGGCCAATCGCACGACCCCATATGTATCGAGGCGCTGGAGCGCGCCCTTGACAGGGCAACGCTCTTGCAGGCTCTACCGCTGCAAACGGGTGTTAAAAACGACGCTGAAAAGGCGGCATAGTCCTCCCCCGTCAGAGGCAATTTTTGAAAGTTGGGTGGTATATTCTGTTAGGCCTTCATTGACCCAATTGTGCTAGTTGCTCGTCAAGCATGTCATGAAAGGACCATAGGTGTCGATTCTCAATCGTATGGGTGTACGATCCCGAATGGTCACGCTGATCTGTGCAGCTATACTTCCCTTTCTGGCTGTGATCGCTGCTGGCGTTGCATTTTCCTATGATGAAGCGGATCGCGCTGCCCGAAGAAACGTGGCCTCTGATGCGCAGCTGAGCGCTGCCAAGTTTTCTCGCGTGTTTTTGGATGCCAAGGTGGTACTTGGAACCTTGAGAGGCATGCCTGCGCTCCAGACGAGTAACCGTCCACGTTGTGATAGCTTTGTACAAAAGGTGCTCGCGAACCAAAAGATGTTCGTGACAATGGGCATTTTGGACGTCGACGGTAATATCGTTTGCCATAACAAAACTGACGCGGTGGGCAAGTTCGGAGATTCCGAATTAACACAGCGCATGACGAAAGCGGCACCCGATGACCTTCTGGTAGGGCGCTTCATGATCGGCCCCGTCAGCAAAAAGCCAATTGTCGCTGTTGCTATGCGACTTCCGACGGCGCAGAACGGCGAGCGGCTCTCGCTTTTTGGTTCGTTAGACTTGGAGGTTTTCAATCACTTGGCGCAGTCGATCGCTGCCGGTACGAACCACACTGTGGCGTTGATCGAAGCAAGCAATCAGAGAGTGTTGGTACGCTGGCCCCTGCTCGTGCCCTTTGGCACGGCGTTTCAAGATCATCCACTCATACAAACGATCGGGCAGCACCCACAGGGCGGCACGACGTTGTCCATCGGCTTTGACAGTGTTCCCCGTTTTTTTGGATACGCCCCAGTCGTTGATGCAACAGGAAGTTCACTCGCAGTCTCGCTCGGGATGCCTGAAACCGAAGCCTTCGCCGACGTTCAGGCTAGATCGACGTTGGCTACCATTCTATCTGTCTGCGCCTTTGTCGTCGCCATTTTGCTCTCAGCGGCGATCGCCTACTGGACGCAGTTGAAGCCACTTGGTCACCTCGTCCAAAAATCCGAGAGGATTGGAGACGGCGAGTTTTCGAGCCCCGTCATCATTGAGACATGGCAGGCACGGGAATTCCGTGGTCTGGCTATCAGTCTCAATCAAGCTTCCAATAAACTCCGTATTGCCCATGAAATTGAAAAACAGAATATGGAGACTGAGCGTCGTTTCAGGCTCGTTGCGGACAATACTGCTGACATGATCACGGTGATTGATACTTTTGGCACGCGGACGTTTGTATCCGGTGCCGCGCGAGATATTCTGGGTTTCGAACCGAAAGATCTCGTCGGAAAAGAGCCGCTTGATATCGTGGTTGAAGAAGACCGGGTCCGAGTGAAGGAACTGTTCAAGAAGACAAAAATATCTGGCAATGGAAGCGAGCAATATCGTGTAAGACGCCAAGACGGTTCCATCCTATGGGTCGAGGTGAGTGGGCGGCGCATGGCTGGCGAACACGACCTCGTCTTTACAATGCGTAACATCTCCAAACGAAAGGCCGTCGAGGCAGAGTTGGAAACTGCCAACATGCTGCTGTCGACGTTGGCGACGACGGACGAACTGACAGGCATCAGCAACCGGCGCGAGTTGAACCGTTCACTGATGCTTGAGGTGAAGCGCAGTGAAAGAGAAAAGCATCCTCTGTCCGTCTTGATGATCGATGTCGATCATTTCAAATCCTTCAACGATATCTACGGCCATATCGAAGGGGATCGCTGCCTGAAGGAGATTGCAGGAGGAATCTTCTCTGCGATACGTCGGCCAACTGATACGTGCGCTCGGTATGGCGGCGAGGAGTTTGCTGTCGTTCTGCCCAATACCGACGAGAATGGAGCCTGGACTCGTGCTGAAGTTATCCGTCAGGCTGTTTCGGCGTTGAATTTGTCCCATTCAGGCAGTGAAACCGGGCATGTCACGATCAGCGTTGGCATCTCTACCAGCCGCGGGGAGTTCAGCCAGGCCGACCTTCTTAAAATGGCCGATGAGGCGCTTTACACCGCCAAGCGGAGCGGTCGAAACAAGGTTATTTCGTCTCGGAAACATCAGACTACGTCAGCCTATGCGATGAAAAAGCGGTAGCAACAAAGCGTCATCTCATATGTCGTGATAGAAGATGACCGAGCAGGCTGTTCGCATTGACCGCGTCCATGACTTTTCATTGAAAATATCTTGGATCTTTCCACACTCCTAAAGGGACTTTCTTGCTGACGAAGCCATATTTTTTTGGTCACTTTGTTTGGTGCAAATCTCACCGCTGGGAATGGGCGTCAATATCTGTACCCAGCGGCGCGGCTCTCCGCGCCGAAGGCGGCGTGTTATGCTCGATAACCTGACCGCTTCAGCATTAGCACAAGCAGATTTTCAAGTGTCGGCAACGCCATCTATTCAATGCGGCTTTATCGCCGACCGAGATCGCTCCTAAATAGCCCATTCCAGCCAGGCCAAACTGCTCCGTACATATGAGAATTCGGCCTCAAAGGAAAAACTACAATAACAAGGTCGTTGGTTCAGATCCCCTCAAGGCGAGGGAGCCCGAGCGAAGTAAGGCAGCCTTAAAAGTAGCCGCCCCTCCCGCCGATTGCGGGCCACCGCACTTGGAGAAAAGATAGACATTGGCGTTCCACTTTTTGATCGGTCGAGATCGCCATGCCAGACGGATTATCAAGCACGGACTATGGTTTTCTACCACGTCCCGTTGCGACTGTCTGCGAGTTGCGGCAGTCATAACTGCAAAAGTTTTGGAGTTTTCTTGATCATGACGAGGTCACCCCAGGCGATCGACACTCTTGTGGGATCGCGGATGAGAATGCGCCGGGCTATGCTCAGTGTCAGCCAAACTAAGCTTGGTGACAGCCTTGGGATTTCGTTTCAGCAGGTTCAGAAGTATGAGATGGGAACGAACCGGATAGGGGCAGGTCGACTGCAACGCATCGCCGAACTGCTTGATGTTCCCGTCTCTTTTTTCTTTAAGGGCGACGTTGGCGCACCGCAAGAGATCGCGGCGCAGGCGAGGGCGTTTATTGCGACTGACGATGCTGTTATCCGTCAACGGGTTCTTAAATTGGTTCAATCCCTCGTAGTCCGTCCGGGTATCGACGCATAACTGGGACTGCTGCTGGTTTGATGATGAAAAGAGAGTTGCGACATCGCCGGGACTTTTGCCGATAGTGTCATGAGCAGTTTTGGAAACGATGCCTTTTTTTCTTGTAACGCATACCGCACTTGTCGAATCTGACAGCGAGGAGGTCGCTGCCCATGATGTGGTTGAGACGATCAGGTCGGGTGTTGCGATGTCGGTGTCGGTTAAGTCGGACGAGGGGACATCCCGGACAGTATTCCTTCCAGCAAAGATAGCTGGTCGAGTTTTAGAGGGTGCCAGCGCCGAGACGACCGCTGAGGTCACGTCCCCGGTCGTAAAGCCCGGACCCGATAGGCCGACCGCAGCCAATGACGTCGGCGCGGTCAGAAATAGGTCCGCAGTTTTTTCAGCATTTTGGCAGGGTGTCGGTATCGGGATCATTGCCATGGTGACGCTCTGGTTTTTGATGTGGTCGCTAGGCGGCTGCGCATTCACAGGCTGACAGCGTAAGCCACGGCTACACGTTTCACATCCTCAACCCCAGACCGTTCCTCAGGGACTGTTTGAGCTCGTATTGTTGTGTGAGCTCGGCTCGTTGGGCGCGCTCGACGATGCGGGCGACGTGTTTGATCCGGTCGAGTTGTTTGGCAAGGTCTGGCTCCAGGCGCAACGCGTCCGGTTTCAGGTGGCGCGGATCGGCGCTGCCAAAGCGCTGCTCGAGCGCGGCTGTAATTGTGCGAGCTTCGGCAAGAGCCGATTGTCCCTCTGGCGTTGCCAGAAGATGTTTGAGGAATGTCGGCCTGTCTTCAAGGGCCAGGCTGTCAAACTGCTGCAGAAGGGCTTGGCTGCGTTGCGTCAGGCCTGGGACTTCAACGATGTCCTGGCGCTCACGTTTCCAGGTTTCTGACTTGCGCTCTGCCTCCAGGCGACGCTGCCAGGTTTCAGCAGCGTATAGGACGTGGTTGCCAAGGGCGTGTGCATAATGGCGGGCAAGCTTGCGCTCCTTGTTTTCGCCGAGAAGCCCGACTTTGCCGCGCAGGGGTCCGAACTGCTCGGGGGTCTCGATGAGTGATCTGGCCAGGACGCGCCCCTCAATCCCCTTGTCTACGATTGCAGCACTCAGCGTTGCTGCCGCCTGTTCAGGATCGACGTAGACCTCTCGACCGACGCAGCGGACGACCTGCATGTCGTGCTCCAGAGATGGCTTTGCCTTTTCGCGGGCGATGTCATCGACAGTGCGATCGTAGAAGCGAACGGCGGGAATGAGCGGGGCGGGAACGTCTGCGGGGACAACGAGACGCGCACCCTGATCGGCTTGAACGTGTTGAAGACCATGCGCGGCGTCGAGGGCGTTGAGAGCAGGACCGACCAGATCGTAAACTGGCTCCTCGTCAGCCTGGCTGCGATCATGTGGCCGATCCTGCATCTGGCCCACCGGCCGCCCGGTGAGGTGCTGAACGTCATGCGCCACAGCTGTCGCGACTTCAAGTTTTATCGCATCTGTGTCGTTCACCTTTGATGTCAGCCCGCGCCGCTCGGCAAAGACGTTGGTATAATCAAGCGTCGTTTCCTTGGCGCCGGACCGGCTCATGCTGGCGACGATCTCCTTCATGTCGGTCAGCTCATCGCGACCGGCATAGAGCTTTGCCTCATGACGGTGACGGGTCATGGCGACATAGGTGAGATGCCGGTCCATGGTTGAGGATGCCATGACAAAGGCGCGGTCGACGGTTGCCCCTTGTGCCTTGTGAATGGTGGTGGCGTAACCATGGTCAAAGGATTGGTAATCTTTGACTGGTATTGAGACAATACCGGTGTCCCTAACCCGGTCCCCTGATCCGTCGAGCCGCATCTGTATTGCGTTCGGCTCGACGGCCTCCACCCTTCCCAACATGCCGTTCTTGACGCCGAGATCGCGATTGTTTTCCAGAAGAAGAATACGGTCGCCGGGCGCAAAGGAGCGCTTGCCGTTGACGGTCTGATAGACGATCTCACGATCTCCATTGTCAGCAAGACGCGTCCCGACGTTAACGGCCGTCGCTTCATCGTCGCCGATGTCCAGACCACTGCCTTTCGCCAGCAACCCTTTGGCCTGCAGCGCCTGTCTGATGCCGTCATTGATGGCGCGAACATCGACGCGGCGATGGGCGAGAGCAATGCGGGATGCGGATGGGTTTTGGTTGATATCGGCAAGATAGTCAGCCACGAGTTTTTCGCGCGCCATCTCCCGGTCATCGGCAAACACAACGTGACCACGATCCGCATAATCGCGTAATGCGTGACGG
>NZ_JBNWDZ010000022.1:2500-5949 GCF_053521645.1 Agrobacterium sp. CG674
GGAGGTAGGTAGGAAGTCCTGTCCTGAGGCATTTTTGTTGTTTGGTGACTTCGGTTACCATCTGATGGAAATGCTGGATTAACGTTGCCTGACCGCGCGTTACCGGATGATATCTCGAGAAGCTGGTCTTAATGATACGGCCTCGAAGTGCACCGGCGTGCCTTCATATGAGGACTGTATCGACACGTCGATGTCATCAAGAAATAATCTGATTGTAAAAGGTAATTGGATTGCCGCCCTTCGGGACGGCTATGGATGAGCATAGACAATGAGAACGAAGAAGTGAATTAAGGGCATTTGGTGGATGCCTTGGCATGCACAGGCGAAGAAGGACGTGATACGCTGCGATAAGCCGTGGGGAGCTGCGAATAAGCTTTGATCCATGGATTTCCGAATGGGGGAACCCACCTTAAATGCTTGGAGAATCCAAGCCGTGCTTTGGTACGGTTTGGGTTTCCAAGCATTATGATAAGGTATCTGCATCTGAATACATAGGGTGTAAGAAGCGAACTCAGGGAACTGAAACATCTAAGTACCTGAAGGAAAGGACATCAACCGAGACTCCGTAAGTAGTGGCGAGCGAACGCGGACCAGGCCAGTGGCAATAAGGAATAAAGTGGAACACTTTGGAAAAGGTGGCCATAGCGGGTGATAGCCCCGTACACGTAGAACACTTATTGTCCTTGAGTAGGGCGGGACACGTGAAATCCTGTCTGAACATGGGGAGACCACTCTCCAAGCCTAAGTACTCGTGCATGACCGATAGCGAACAAGTACCGTGAGGGAAAGGTGAAAAGCACCCCGACGAGGGGAGTGAAATAGAACCTGAAACCGGATGCCTACAAGCAGTCGGAGCTCGAAAGAGTGACGGCGTACCTTTTGTATAATGGGTCAACGACTTAGTGTAGCAAGCAAGCTTAAGCCGGTAGGTGTAGGCGTAGCGAAAGCGAGTCTGAATAGGGCGTTTAGTTTGTTGCATTAGACCCGAAACCGAGTGATCTAGCCATGAGCAGGCTGAAGGTTGGGTAACACCAACTGGAGGGCCGAACCCATATCTGTTGCAATAGATTGGGATGACTTGTGGCTAGGGGTGAAAGGCCAATCAAACTCGGAAATAGCTGGTTCTCCGCGAAAACTATTTAGGTAGTGCGTCGATCGAATACCCTCGGGGGTAGAGCACTGGATGGGCTATGGGGACTCACCGTCTTACTGATCCTAACCAAACTCCGAATACCGAGGAGTACTAATCGGCAGACACACGGCGGGTGCTAACGTCCGTCGTGAAGAGGGCAACAACCCTGACCTCCAGCTAAGGTCCCCAAGTCATGGCTAAGTGGGAAAGGATGTGAGGATCCCAAAACAACCAGGATGTTGGCTTAGAAGCAGCCATCATTTAAAGAAAGCGTAACAGCTCACTGGTCTAAATAAGGGTCTTTGCGCCGAAAATGTAACGGGGCTAAAGCCATGCACCGAAGCTGAGGATAGTACAGTTATAGTGACTGTGCTGTGGTAGCGGAGCGTTCCGTAAGTCTGTGAAGGGGGACCCGTGAGGGCCCCTGGAGATATCGGAAGTGCGAATGTTGACATGAGTAACGATAAAGGGAGTGAGAGACTCCCTCGCCGAAAGACCAAGGGTTCCTGCTTAAAGTTAATCTGAGCAGGGTTAGCCGGCCCCTAAGACGAGGCGGACACGCGTAGTCGATGGGAACCACGTTAATATTCGTGGGCCTGGTGGTAGTGACGGATCTTGTGTGTTGTACATTCTTACTGGATTGAATGTGCGGCGAAGAGGTTCCAGGAAATAGCTCCACCGTATAGACCGTACCCGAAACCGACACAGGTGGTCAGGTAGAGTATACCAAGGCGCTTGAGAGAACTATGTTGAAGGAACTCGGCAAATTGCACGCGTAACTTCGGAAGAAGCGTGACCCTGTTGTACGCAAGTATGTCAGGGTGGCACAGACCAGGGGGTAGCGACTGTTTATCAAAAACACAGGGCTCTGCGAAGTAGCAATACGACGTATAGGGTCTGACGCCTGCCCGGTGCTGGAAGGTTAAAGGGAGGGGTGCAAGCTCTGAACTGAAGCCCCAGTAAACGGCGGCCGTAACTATAACGGTCCTAAGGTAGCGAAATTCCTTGTCGGGTAAGTTCCGACCTGCACGAATGGCGTAACGACTTCCCCGCTGTCTCCAACATAGACTCAGTGAAATTGAATTCCCCGTGAAGATGCGGGGTTCCTGCGGTCAGACGGAAAGACCCCGTGCACCTTTACTATAGCTTTACACTGGCATTCGCCAAGGCATGTGTAGGATAGGTGGTAGGCTTTGAAGCGGGGACGCCAGTTCTCGTGGAGCCATCCTTGAAATACCACCCTTATCTTCGTGGATGTCTAACCGCGGTCCGTTATCCGGATCCGGGACAGTGTATGGTGGGTAGTTTGACTGGGGCGGTCGCCTCCGAAAGAGTAACGGAGGCGCGCGATGGTGGGCTCAGACCGGTCGGAAATCGGTCGTCGAGTGCAATGGCATAAGCCCGCCTGACTGCGAGACTGACAAGTCGAGCAGAGACGAAAGTCGGTCATAGTGATCCGGTGGTCCCGTGTGGAAGGGCCATCGCTCAACGGATAAAAGGTACGCCGGGGATAACAGGCTGATGACCCCCAAGAGTCCATATCGACGGGGTTGTTTGGCACCTCGATGTCGACTCATCGCATCCTGGGGCTGGAGCAGGTCCCAAGGGTATGGCTGTTCGCCATTTAAAGCGGTACGTGAGTTGGGTTCAGAACGTCGTGAGACAGTTCGGTCCCTATCTGCCGTGGGTGTAGGAATATTGACAGGATCTGTCCCTAGTACGAGAGGACCGGGATGGACGTATCTCTGGTGGATCTGTTGTCCTGCCAAGGGCATAGCAGAGTAGCTATATACGGAATGGATAACCGCTGAAGGCATCTAAGCGGGAAACCAACCTGAAAACGAGTGTTCCCTATCAGAGCCGTGGAAGACGACCACGTTGATAGGACGGGTGTGGAAGTGCAGTAATGCATGAAGCTTACCGTTACTAATAGCTCGATCGACTTCTTCGTTCCCATTGATTATGTTCATCGAACGCAGTTCGATGATGACTTCTGTTCTGTCTTCACGGGCTAAAAGCCCTGCAGACGGCGCGCGCCACAAGGCGCGACGGACTAACGTCCTGTATGGGAACATACGGACAGGTCACAGAAAGACGTGTTTAAATTAAATAGAGTGAGACGAATGTCTCCTCTCCAGCTTCTCGAAACAACAGTTTCCATGTGAAAACATGGTCATTCGTTGCGTTTTGCCGACCTGGTGGTTATTGCGGGGCGGCTGCACCCGTTCCCATTCCGAACACGGCCGTGAAACGCCCCAGCGCCAATGGTACTCCGTCTTAAGACGCGGGAGAGTAGGTCGCTGCCAGGTCTGCAAAA
>NZ_JBNWDZ010000023.1:0-5813 GCF_053521645.1 Agrobacterium sp. CG674
GTATCATGATACTGTTATTGTAATTGCAACCGGATAGCCAGATATCCACTCAGCCACCGAACTTTATCTCCCAATCCGTCAATAAATACCCTCATCCAAATAATCGAAAAACCTATATAAATCATACAGTTGAGCGCGCGGCTGGATTATCTAAAATCATCGTTGATCGCCCTCAAGCTTTAAGCACACCACCCCATAAAAAGGCCAAAACTACAGATATTATATATAACACACGTAGCCATCATATAAATTATACCTTTTCTTAACATGATACCCATCAAGCCGATACATAGAAAAATATTCTACATGCAATGTATAGATTCCAGAATTAACGTATATATTTAAATTCAATCAGAAAATATATCCAAAAACACGAGCATCGAGCATGTCGCCGCTTCTCAAAGGCTGCAAAACCGATTGACTCTCACAATCGACTAGGCAAGCATCACTTGAAATACGAGGCCAATGAATCGACATGTCGCCAGACCGCTTTAATCAATGCCTGAGGGTCATACGCTGGACACCGATCAATATCGCCTCCGCTCTACAATGCGAACTTTCGTGGATTGAGGCTCTGGAAGTAGGCAATGAAGCCGTCCCTGCAGACCTGGCCGAATGGCTAGAAACGCTTGCACAAACGCATGAGGCTCTTCCACCGCCAATCACCTACAGAGGCAAACGGTCGGCCTTCTGATCGCCAACGCTTCCATCTTCAATCACAATGGTAGGAGTTGCACAAAACGAAAGTTTTAGCTGACTTGCAGAAGCTCGCACAGGCTGTGATCGCAGAAGGCTTCTCGGGTAGTCGATCGTCTCGCGGAATATGCAGCTGTTGAACAGAATCTTGTCTGCCGCCGTGTTTAGTAGGCTATCAGCTTAGTTATGACAAAAACAATCCGTCGAGCCAGGCAGATGACGGTGTGACAATACCGGCTGCCGCGCCTCCTTGGAAACTCTCGTGTGGTGAGTCATCTTGTCGTCGATTGATCGGAATATCCGGTAATAGTGCACATCAACTATGCCCCCCGGCAGGATGACAATCAACGACTGAGCGAGTGCGCTTTATCCTCGGTCCGATTGATCGTCTGGCCAGTGTTCAACGGTCACGCCCTCCAAAATCCGGCGCCAATGTCCAACCCGCTCATTTGCCCCGGCTCGCGGCTACAACGGCATGAGGCATCAGGAATGCAGCGATCTCCGTGATGACATCCATCAATTCACCCGGATCATGGGCAACGTCTTCAACAAACGCTCGCCATTGCCGTTGCTTTTGCTGATCCTTGGCAAATGCTGCTGTTAACGCATCCGGTAGGGCCGTTGGGATCGGCGTCTCACGCCGTTCAAAAGTGGCGGCAATTGCCTGTGCTAACCTGTCATTGCTGAAATCGAACGACCTGCTGAGAATCCAGATGTCGTAGAAATCTTTCATCCGGGTGTTGGAACGCCCCAGCGCCACCATCGCCTGGAACTTCTCGGCGATGACAGTTTCCCGCGCGTAGCCCCGTAGTCGGGGCATTGGGAAATCGAGCATTGAAGGATAGTCCAGTTCTTCGGCACCAGGCTCCAATGCATCGCCAAAGCCGATGTCGATCGCCAGACTGATCCGGGCACCGCTGATCGAGGCCGTCGTCCTCAGCCTCAGCCCGCCATACTCCAGTTCCTCGCGAATACGGTCGACGCGAAGTGCGTCAGCGTCGAATTCCACGCCATCGCCGGCTTCCTGCGTCAGGATCTCCCGAAACGTCGCCAGCATCGGCTCAGCACTCGGATCGCCAAAACCCAGCAGATCAAGGTCGCGCGTGCCGCGGTGCGGATCGTCGAACCAACTCATCATCAGCATCGCGCCCTTCAGCACGAAGCGCTTGGCATGTCGTGACTGGCTGAGCCGGAAGAGCAGCCGCTCGAGGGCGAAGCGTGTCAGAACTAGGTCGAAGCTCTGGTCATTTGCCTTGGCGAGTTGCAGCAGGCGGGCGCGCACCGAGGCGCCGATATTCCTAATCTCCTTAACCATTGGCAGTCAGCGCCTCAAGATACGGCCGGATCACAGTGGCAACCCCTCCTCTCTCGGCCTGCCTAGCAATTTCGCCGGGAGTGACCTTGCTCTGGCGGAGCGCCTCTTGGAGGCCCTCGATCGCCACCGACAGACCGATCTTGTTGCGATATCGGAAACAGTCCGCGATTGTTTTGACGATCCCAAAGACCTTTACGGGCACACCCTCGACAATATGGGTCTCGACGCTTTCATTGAGCAGTCTTTCGGTAAACCGCACGATACGAATGGGTGTACCGTCAGATTTGGGAGGCCAGTCCCTCTGGCCGATGGCCAGCCATATCTGTCTCGGAAGCTGATCGGTCAGGCCGTGAAATGCGAGGGCCGACACAAGGCAGACGACGCCCTTAGGTGCGCGCTTGGCGGCCTCAGCTAGGCTGTGATTGGCGTCGAGCGCTGCGTCGGAGAGCTGGTAAAGGCCGCGTGCAAGTCGGAGCACCTCTCCATCCCGCTCCATGCGGCTCATAGTGGCAGCCGTTACGCCAGCGTCGCGCAGCTCGACAAGGCGCGCGATCCCACGCGCCGTAAGTAATGCGTGGGCGATCTGGCGCTGGGGGAGAGATGGAGACATTGATACAATACCTCTGAACTAAGGATGTACTATCCGAGGTTTCATATCAAATTTCGACGTTGAAGGAAAGCTCTAGCGAGCCGTTTTCAACCGAGCGCTCCTACTCTACATCCAATGCGACATCTGAAGCCAGAAATTGTAATGGCAAACCGTCGATCGGATCACCGCATAATCTGCCAGACTCCATCCTATTCGCTCGCAAACTCTCCCCCAGATCAACCTCAAATCTATATAAAATCATAAGCTGTCTATATAAATGTGGGTCTCCCTAAATGCACTTCTGACTGCCTGTCGAGTTTACAAGCTCGCCCACCCAAAACCGCACCCGATCAAAGATATTATATGTAGGCGCACCCTCCCAGCATACTAATTATATACTTTTTTTAGTTCGCATCCCGCCTGGGCCATAAGTGAAAAAATATTCTCCGAACACATTATAAATACCTATGATTATGTATAAATTAACACCTATACAGAAATTATACCCAAAGTCGTGTAGAACGCCACACCTCCAAAAGGTTGCAAATCAATTGACTATCACAGCTGACTAGCCGAACATCGCTCGATATTACAGGGGCAATGAAAATCACCATGTCGCCAGACCGCTTTAATCAATGCCTGCGGGTCATCCGCTGGACGCCAATCAATATCGCGTCCGCTCTGCAATGTGAACTTTCCTGGATCGAGGCCCTGGAAGCGGGCAATGAAGCCGTCCCTGCCGGTCTGGCCGAATGGCTCGAAACGCTTGCACAAGCCCATGAGGCTCTTCCGCCACCAATCACCTACAGAGGTAAACGGTCGACCCTCTGATCGCCAACGCCGCCATCTTAACAATCACCGGATCACACATCAGGAAACATGTCACCGCAACTCTGTGCCTCATCGCTTTTGATCAGCCAGCCGATTGCCATTCAGGAATGTGTCGAGTTCAACAGTACGGGATCTGGGTAGCCGAACGTCTTCAGCAAATTGCGGCCACCGGTCTACGGCCGCTCGAACCTGCTCTATAACCTCCCTGACACCTTGATCCGGGATCGACGCCCCTCTGGAGACCACCAAAAGGTGAGAAATGCCGGGGGTTCTAAAAGGCGTGCCGGGGTCTGAGATCGGCATCGTCGGCGTGCGCCCCTTTTGACTATCCCTTATACGTCGGGCATTCTCGCCACAAATCCGACGCCAAATCCGAACAACCGACCGATCTTTTCCAAAGTTTCAAGCGTCGGGTTTGCATTGCCAGATTCGATCTCCGCAACTTGGCGTCTGGTGAGCGACAGCGTCTTAGCAAACTCCTCCTGCGTCATGCCAAAGCCCTTTCGAATTTGTGCCACAGCGCCCGGTAACCTTAGATCGCCGTTTCGAGCGCGCTCCGCCAGCGTTCTACGGTTTTCAAGAATCTCATCTTTAGTGGGTTTCTTCCAACGAGCCATTTAGCTGTCCTTCGGCATCTGGTGCGTCCCCAGAACGCTGTCTGTGATCGCCATGCAGCGTCCCATTGCGCGGTCCAGAACATCCCGAGACGCCCCCAATTCTTTCGCCATTGCCGGAGCCTGGCGCAGACGTTCGGCAAATTCCCAAAGCGTAGCCACGAGCGCTTTCTGCTCTGCTGGATCGGGCATCAGTTCACCACAAACCAGCTTCCAATCGGGAAGATGATCGCGGCCGCCGTCACGCATCACGGCCCATCGGGTGGAACGAACAATCCCTTCCTTGGCGAGGCGCATAGGCGCGAAATCGAAGAGTGGAGACAGGCGGATCGTGCCATCCTGGTGTTTGCTGAGGGCAGAATTGCGGCCGTGATTGTCGGGATTACCGAGCGCCAGGTTGGCGATGTCGCGCTTCAGGTATTCAACAATGTCCAAGAACGGGTCGGCCGAATACTGGCGCAAGACGTCGATATAGGCCTCGTGCGTGCCGACATGGCCGAAATCGGCAACGCCGATCGCGGACACGAGACTTTCCTGCCCCAGCCGAACGGTTCCGCCGCCTTGTCTCTTTTTCCGGTCGAAACGGGGAATGATCAGGACGCCTTCAGCATAGGTCGAGGGTTCGCTGACATTAAGATCGATCTCTTGAGCGATGCGCGAATATAGGGCTTCGCCTTCGAGGATCAGGCGGTCCACAGGATCGTTGCTGCGCACCAGCTTGACGATGACATGGCGCACAGCCTCATCATCGGTCACAAAACTATCAGGATAATAAAGACCGTCGTTCGCCTGGGTCATGGAGACCTTGGGCCATTCGCCTTGCAGTCCGCTTGAGCCTGAGGCGAGCATTCCAAAGCGATCGGCCACTTCCATGAAGCGATCCGATCGATCGAGGATTTCCTCTTCTGTCACGCCTTGGCGCTGTACCCCATACAGACGTTTTGCTTCGGCCTCGGCCGCTTCTTTGATGCGGATATTACCTATACCGCCCGTCGCTGATCGCAGAAGCAGCGGGAGATCAGAAGCGCGCGAGCCTTCAGTGAGCCCTAGGTGGTCGGCAAGCTTTCGCCTTGCATGTCCCTGTGGCATAAGATCCAAGAGAAACGGTGGCCAGCTGCCCCTATATCGATTTTCGAGGTCTACGGGATAACGCACCGATAAAGCGCGATGGTCACGGACCGTTTTTCCGGCCGCGAATTCCGCCGATGCCACCGCGACGAAATAGTCGAGATCGTAGTCGACGATGGACGCGCCCTGGAAGCCGGCCGCGTCGTCCTTGAGTTCCAGCCTCGCGGCGTCGTACCACTCACTATCAAAATGGGCTTGGAGCGTTAGTCGCATCAATTGATCCCTCTAATGGAACATTTAATGCATTAAATTTGAAAAATAAACCCCTTATAGTGGTGCATTATTTGCGTTGTAAGGTTGTGCCGCTCCTGTCTGTTAATACCTTTCCGCCGGCAGTCGCCAGGGACAACTCTCGAAACGATCCAGTCGTTCAAGCCTCTTCTCTAACTTCGCGCAATGCGCGGAAGGGCTCACCCGTACTGGACAGAGCTTAACACTTGAAAGCCATTCATACTGACGCTATATTGCGTCATAATTAACGTTATTATTGATGGGTATCTCAAATGGCTCTTGCTCAATATGCTGACAATGGCCTGTTTGTGCCAAGAAAAATCGCTGACGTTTTTCACACGACAAGCGACGACATCGCCCGTAGTGCTGGCCTCGGCAAGGATGCAGTCCAGCGCAAAGAGCGTATCAG
>NZ_JBNWDZ010000024.1:0-5524 GCF_053521645.1 Agrobacterium sp. CG674
CAGGCATCGGACGACAGCGGCCAGCCATGGGCAAAGAGGATAGGCTGGCCTGTTCCCCAGTCCTTGTAAAAGAGGCGGGTACCGTCGGTGGTGGTGAAAATCGACATCTTGTTCTCCTATTATTTTTTAATTTGTGCACGATTCGTTTGTGTACGATCTATATGTCGAATCGTTTGCCGCTTGTCAATCGCTTGCAATTAGATTGCGTACAAATTATTTAGGAGGAAAGGAGACTGTTATGACAAACGCCCCATCTGGCACCGACAACGGCTTGTCCGACGTCAACGGCATGCTGTGCTTTTCTCTCTACTCAGCAGGCCACGCATTCACACAGCTCTACAGGCCGCTGCTCGACAAACTCGGCCTCACTTATCCGCAGTATTTGGTTATGGTGACACTGTGGAATCGAGACGGTCAGAACGTGAAGGAGCTGGGTAAAACCCTGTTTCTGGACTCCAGTACGCTCACACCACTCCTGAAGCGATTGAATGCGGCTGGGCTGGTTACCAAGACCCGAAACCCCAAGGATGAGCGGGAAGTGTTCATCCACCTGACGGCACAAGGGCATGCCCTCAAAGCACACGCCGCCGATGTCATGCGCTGTATAGAAGAAGCAGTCGGATTGGATGCCGAAACCGTACGATCAATCAAGAAATCGGTCGACACCATCCGGGACAAAATCAAGCCGTAGACTCGGAGTTGCCAAATGAGGGTGTTCTCTGTCTATACCCACGACGCGCACCGACATTGGTGACTATCTCGGAATGACCATCGAGACCGTGTGTCCAGAAGTCTATCGAGACTGCGCGACAGCGGTATCCTATGCCTGCGCTCCAGCCGCTCGATTGAAGTTCTAAAGCCATCCCATCTGAGACGGCTCAGCAACTGAGCTTTACCAGGCCTTAACGAGCGTCGGCGCCTCGGAACTCGCATTTTTCCGGCCCAAAGTCGTAGTGTGGTCGCCAAGATCGCCAAGTGAGATGCACTACATTGCCAGCGGATGGCGCTTTGAAGCGGGATACCCCCGTCCATCGACTAACCGCAGCTCGACCGCGCATATACTCAGAGCGGAACAAAATTCGATACCCGGCAGTTTCAAATGGACAACATTCATCAACAATTCCGGAGCGAACATGTCCGATCTCACGCTGGGTGACCTTTCGAAGAAAATGGCGAAGCTCGACTTCGCGATGCTGAACACCACGTCCGCGGATGGAGGGCTCACCTCCAGACCGATGAGCAACAACGGAGACGTCGACTACGACGGCGACAGCTACTTCTTCGCCTACGAACATTCGCGGAAAATCGCCGAAATCCGCGCGGACAACGAGGTGAGCCTTACTTACACCGGTGCCTTGGGCATGTTAGGTGGCTCGCCCATCTTCGTCGGAGTCCAGGGGACTGCATCGCTGATTGAGGACAAGGGTGCGTTTGCCGACCACTGGACCAAAGACCTTGATCGCTATTTCCCGGACGGGATCGACACACCCGGCATCGTGATGATCAAAGTACACGCCAAATCAATCCGTTATTGGGACGGGAACGACGAAGGACAGATTTTAGTATAAGCCCTTAGTCCGCAGTCGTGGAACTCGACCCCAGCAAGCATGGTTCTGTCACTTGAACTCATCTGGACGAGAGTTTTGTCGAGTTCAGTGACCTTCGCCAACGTCACCTTGGCGGGCACCGCGATCAAGACCGACCACGGGGTCTTCGTTCGGCCGATCACGATGGGCGCGATAGCTCGAAACAGAGTGTCATCGGCATAGACTGCTGGTTCACCCGCTTTAATTTTCGTCAACACGGAACTCAGAGAAGAGTCGGTCTTGTCAAATCTCTCCCCTGTGCTTTTAGGATCTCGGCTTGACGCGACGACCAGTCCTTTGTGGCTAACGATTTCGACGCTCGCCTGCCCATCATAGATTCCAGTTTTGACCGATTGCGCCAGTTCTTGGACAAACGAAAGGTCAAAGTCGGCGCCTGCAACGCCAGCAAATTTGCCGTTCACCGTGATTGGGACCGACATGGTCGCCAGATAGACGTTCTTACCCTGAACGATATAGAGAAGAGGATCAAGGATGCTTTCCCCGGTACCGCTTTGCGGTCCGACCTGACAGAACGACGATTTTGCTTTTAATGGACTGGAACTGCATGTGGACCTCGAAATAGTGAATCCGAGGTCACCGTCCATGAGTCGTCACTCATGGAGTACTAACAAGGTTTCTTATTGTTTTTTGTCAAAATACTCACAATATAAATTAAAAAACAAAGCGATATAAAATAAAAATCCATCAGGCAATAATTTAGTTGAATGCAATATTTTTAATTAAAATGATTTACGTCAATTTCAACTATACTATAGATATGCATGCGATTTTTTATTGCAATTAATGAGATATATTAGTTGCAAGGCGAGCCTAATTCTTCGTGAGGCGTCAGATGCTGATGCGGCACACGTCGAGGTTTACATGTTGGCGGAGCAAGGCTCAAAGGAACCCACGAACAACGGCTGCATGGTGGCGACGAGTGTACGTTTGGACGAAGCTGTAGGGGCGGTTGTTCTGAGCTTCCCAACAAGCGCATTGCCATCTCGTGTCTTCAAAGCCCTCGCCGCCGAATACATCAAATCCTTAAAATCGGTCAGCGCAATGCCATCGGCGCGCATGACTGCAAGGATCAGCGGATCGCCGAAAATTTCAGCGAGGGTCATCTCGTCCGTCTTGTGGTTCATCGCGGTCTCCTTTCGACAACGCCCTAAGCTCTGAGGGCGGCCTATTGCTTGACAGGCACGCGCCTGAGGTGTTACCGGTAAGTAAAACTCGGATAGTTACCGACCGGTCACACCTATGTCAACACCGCTTCAGGATAAAAATTGAAACACATGAGACCCGAGAAAACGGATTGCGCCTCCGAGCAAAAAACCGCACCGCGTGACAGGATCGTGTCAATGGCGTGTCAGCTGTTTCGTGAACACGGTATACGCGGCATAGGTGTTGATGCCATCGCGGAAGCCGCCTCGACCAACAAGATGACCTTGTACAGACATTTTGGCTCTAAGGACGATCTCGTATGTGAAGTGCTGAAGCACAGTTCTCGAACTCTTGAGAAAGTCTGGGGAGATCTTGAAACAGAAAACCCAGGCGACCCGAGGGCGCAGCTTGCGGCTTGGGTGAAAGCGCGCGCGCAATGTCTTTCGAGTGAGCCTTACGGATGTGATTTGGCCAATGCTGCGGTAGAGTTGAAGGAGCAAGGTCACCCAGCACATGCGATCATAGAAACGTTGAAGATGGAACAGCATTCTCGGCTTACAGATCTTTGTCGCTCGACAGGGGTAAGCGATCCAGAACTTTTGGCTGATACGCTATCCATGTTGCTGGAGGGAGCGCGCGTCAGCAAAATTGCGGCCGGCAAAGACGGTCCTTCCATGCGGTTTTCGCGTGCGTGTGAAGTGACGATGGTCTCGTTCGGTCTGTGTGAGCAGGCTTCTTCCTGAAACCTTCCGGAAGTGAGGCCAATGGTGAGAGCCGCTGCATTTTTGCCGCTCTACATTTGCGACAGTCATTCCACAGGCTTTCGCAGAAACCCCGCCAGCCGTGCAACCACGAAACAGTTCCGAATGGACCCGGTTTGTCGGTGCGCGGCTACAACGCAATTCAGGTCCATTTGGGAAGGTAGGCCGCGAGCTAGGGATTGTCGGGGAGGTGGCGCCGTTGGTGTTACATCTGTTACCAGAGCCGAAAACACGGTAGTATTCTTCAGTCTTCGTCGAGCGACACGTCCTTTCGCTATTAGGCACTGCGAACGGTATCTCATCGTGATCGATTACCGTCAGGTTTTCTCGTCTTATTGCGGGCCGGCGGCGGCGGCGGCCATGGAGGTTTTGCCCGGCCCATCGTCAGGCAACTTTCCTCGCCATCCCGACCGAACGCGGCGCGGTTTCGGCGAAGCCGAACTGCTCGTAGAGGCGATTTGCCGGGACGTCGGCTATCAGACTGACATAGGCGGTCTTTGGCAATTGCTTATCGATATAGTCCGTCAGCGCGGCCATGATCATCTTGCCGAGCCCCCTGCCCTGATGGGAGGGCATCAGCGCGATATCTGTGACCTGAAAGAAGCAGCCTCCGTCGCCGATGATGCGACCCATGCCGACGACCGCGTCGCCATGCATCAAACAGACGCCAAAGATCGAATTGGGCAGGCCTTTTTCAGCCGCCTCTCTTGAAAAAGAGCTGAGGCCTGACACATGGCGGAGGCGCAAATAATCGTCGATACTGGGGACGCGGGGCTCAATGCGGAAATCGTCGTGGTCCAATGCGACACCTCTCAAAACGCTTATAAAGTCTCTGTTTCCATTATCGCGTGCCCGACAGTTGATAGGCAACCACAGGCGCTGTAAAAAGCAGTCGCAAGTCACAACGCGAGATGCAAGTGGGACGGTCATGGCTACGGGTACTGTGAAATTTTTCAATGACGACAAGGGGTTTGGTTTCATCACACCTGAAAACGGCGTACAGGATGTTTTCGTTCACGTGTCTTCATTGCAGAGCGGCAGTTCGCTCAGAGAAGGTGACAAGGTCAGCTTCGAGGTGGGTCAAGACCGCAAGACCGGAAAATCGAAGGCCGAGAACGTCAGCGTGCTTTGATCTGTCACGTCTCGTTTCGTTTCGTGCCTATACAGCGATGTCGATGCCGACCCTCGTGACTTATTTTGATGGCGTCGAGATCGGACTGGATCAGAAAGTTGGTCTACTGGAAACGCGGGACGAGGAAATAGAGATACCCGCATCCCTTCTGAAATCTGGAGCAGCAGCAGACTGTTGAGTCTCAGCAGGTTTACTGATGCGGGATCGGTAAGCTCGTGACGGTGGAGAAAAGGGCGGCCAATTGGAAATGTACCGCATTGCCCCTTGGGCCACGGAATTGCCCGAGACCCTGTCCGCCGCAGCCGTCCGATGGAGCACTGGATATTGTATAGCTGCGGCGAATCGTGTCCGTCCCATCCGTGATGCTGATCGGAAGATGCTGGCCTGCCAGATGCGGGATGACAGCCTCGCCATCGACCGGCGTAAGGTGCAGCGAACGGATCGTCGAGCTTTCCTCGATGGTTCGCTCAACGCGGAAGCGCCTCCACGTTTTTGCCAGGGCTGCGACCTTCAAGCGGCTCGCGGCCTCGCGCCAGTCTCCCGTCATCAAGCTGCTTGGCGACATGCCATCTTGGAGAAAGTTCCAGCGCAGCGGCAGTGCATCTTTGCGCAGCACCACCTTTTCCGGCATGACGCGCCAAAGACGCTCCGCGCCCTCGAAGGCCGCGATCTCGGGCGAATTCAGTATGATCTCAACGCTGCCAGCGATCTGCAGCATGTCACCCGTCTCATGATCGACGAACAGTAGCCCGGCGCGCGGATTGACGGCGAAATTGCCGAGCGTGTTGAAGAACAGGTTGCCGTTGAAATCCGGCACAGTCAGGCCACCATCGGCATCGACACGAACGAAACCGCGCCGACCGCCACGATGGGAGACATCC
>NZ_JBNWDZ010000025.1:0-3511 GCF_053521645.1 Agrobacterium sp. CG674
CTGCGGATCGTCGCCCATGGAGTGCCCTCGCCATCGACAGTTCCGATGACGATGAACGGCAGCATCGGATAGAACTCCCTGTGCTGATCAAGCATGAACCTGCGCAAAACATGACGCCCGACGGGGTCCATTTGTTCCAGCACCCCGGCGTGGCGCTGTATTTGCAGTTCTCCAGCATGCCAGGGCGACGATGGTGAGAGTTCTTCAACAGGCATTCGAACCTCCTATGGGAACGACGGCCGGGCCAGCACTCGGCCGCAAAGCGATGTCAGGCTGCGAGGCCAATGGCCGTTTTAGGGAGGGCGACGAAGCCGGGCAAGGCTTCGATCCGGGCCAGCCAGTGACGGACCTCCGGGTACGGCGTCAGATCGACATTGCCCTCAGGTGCGCCAGCGATGTAGCTGTAGAGCGCGATATCCGCGATGGTCGGTGTATTGCCGATGATAAAACGGTGATTTTCGAGTTCGGCATTGATGAGGCCGAGAACCCGGTGAGCGCGGGCAATCACTTCCTCGGCGCGGAAGTCTGCTCCAAATACCGTGATCAGGCGGGCCGCGCACGGGCCATACGAAATTTCTCCGGCAGCGACGGAAAGCCACTTCTGTATCTTTGCGACAGAGGCGAGATCGTCGGGCATCCAGTCCTTGCGGCCAAGCTTTGTGGCAACATAGACCAGGATAGCATTGGAATCGTTGACTATGACATCACCATCTACCAGCACAGGCACTTGGCCGAACGGGTTGAGCTTCAGGAATTCCGGCGTCTTGTGCTCGCGGTTGGCCAGATCGAGGTCGATGATCTCAGCTTTGACGTTCAGCAAAGAAAGAAAAAGACGGGCGCGATGCGCATGGCCCGAAAGCGGGAAGTGATAGAGTTTCATGGTTTGCTCCCTTGAGGTCCGGACACATTCATCCGGTAACGTGAGAAACCTAGCGAGAACCATATTTTTAGAGTAGACGGTTATATATGTAACCACCCTCTCGATTCATGGAAGGCAAAGATGGACCGTCTCGACGCCATGGGTGTTCTCTTGTCAGTGGTGGAACACGGTAGCCTTTCCGCCGCGTCGCGCGCATTGCACTCGCCACTACCGACCGTCAGCCGCAAGATCTCAGAGTTGGAGAGCCTTCTCGGCGTTCGCCTGTTCACCCGCACCAGCCGCAGAATGCTGCTCACGGAGGCCGGAGAGAGTTATGTCGTTGCGGCTCATGAAATTCTGGGACGGGTGGAGGAAGCCGAACGCCGCGCTACCGGAGAATACGTTGCCCCAAAGGGCGATCTGACAATGACGGCGCCAATCGTCTTTGGCCGCCTGCATGTCCTGCCAGTCGTCACGGATTTCCTGAAAGCCTTTCCGGACATCAACATCAACCTGATCATGAGCGACCGGCCGATCAGTCTCGCCGACGAACATATCGACGTCGCGCTGCGCATCAGCCGCCTTTCGGACAGCAGCCTGATGGCTATCCGCCTCGGCTCCACCCGCACCACCGTCTATGCCAATCCCGACTATCTGAAGCGGCATTCCCATCCATCGCATCCTGACGAACTCAAGCAACACGATTGCATCGCGTTCGAAGGCGTGCTTTCGACGCGGTTCTGGACATTCCACGACGGCGCAAGAGATATCGCGGTGCCGATCCGGACACGCCTTTCCGTCAACACGGCGGAAGCTGCGGTCGATGCTGCGGCATCCGGTCTCGGCATCACGCGGGTCATGGCCTATCAAGCAAAGCGCGCGGTCGATGCCGGCTTGCTGGTGCCGCTGCTGGAAGATTTCGAACGAGAGGCGTCGCCAATCCATCTCGTCCATCTATCGGACGGCCTTATGCCGCTGAAACTCAGGACGTTTCTGGACTTTGCGACGCCACGGCTGAGGGCACTGTTGAAATAAATAAAAGCCGTTTCGGTTCGTCCCGAGGTTACATTCCCGGGACGCAAAAAGATCAGGCGCTATAACCAGGGTCCAGCCTATCGAGAACACGGCGCAGGCTTTCCAGATGCAGTCTGGCGCTTTAGGGGTCGCCTTCCCGCATTTGCCTTGCCGTTTCCGCTGCAATTTCGAGCGAGACTGGCAGCAATGTTCGACCTGTACTCATTGCCTTTAGCTGAACTTGGGCGGCACGCTCCAGATAGTAAAGATCGTCCCAAGCCTCAGCAATGTTCGGTGCGAAGACCATCACGCCGTGGTTTTTCATGAACAGGATATCCTTGTCGCCGAGCACGGAGGCAATCCTGTCTCCTTCGCTTTCATCCAGGGCAAGACCATTATAGTGCTCATCGATTGCCACGCGGCCATAGAATTTGAGCGCGGTCTCCCCGGCCCAGACCAGTGGTTCGCCTTGCAGCATACTGAGGGCAGTCGCATTCGGCATGTGAGTGTGAAAAGCGGCCCCCACACGCGGCGCCATTTTGTGCACACGCGCATATATGAAGAATGCGGTCGCTTCCGGCACGCCGTCACCGGCAATCACACTGCCCACGAAATCGCAGATCAGCAGCAAGGACGCCGTCGCCTCCTGAAAGGCCCAGCCCAGGCGGTTGACAATAAAGAGATCCGCATGCCCTGGCACGACCGCGGAAAAATGATTGCAGATGCCTTCCTCGATACCGAGGCGCGCTCTGTTCGAAGGCAGGCGGCAAGATCGACCCTTGCTTGCCATATCTCGTCCGTTTCCAGAGAAATATTGCGACATGGCGCAAGCTGGGCTTTGGGAATATTCCGTTCATGTGCCATATGGGCCTCCTCAGCAATCCGTCACATCCAGCCTGCGGCAGAAAGCACCGCTGGCACCTTATCGAGTGTTAGTACAATAACATTTGGTTGGTAGTCCTCCAGCGGCTTGCGACCCGTTCCTGGATCGACCCAGACGGTACGAAAGCCAAGGACCGGATCATCGAAAGACGTGGCAAGCCGAAGATGATCGTCAGTGACAACGGCAGTGAGTTCACCAGTAACGCAATCCTGCATCGGGCGAATCGGACCAAAGTGGAATGGCACTATATAGCGCCAGGCAAACCGATCCAGAACGCCTTCATCGAAAGCTTCAATGGACGGCTACGAGACGAGCTCCTGAATGAAACGCTTTTCTCGTCACTGACCCATGCACGATCAGCGCTTTTAAACTGGCGCATCGATTACAACGATCATCGACCACACTCTGGACTCGGCTGGATGACGCCTGCCGAGTTCGCTCAGACAATCAACCCGCGACGTGATGCGGTGCTGCGCAGCCGGAATGGCTCCGCACCGCAACCCGCCGCTACCGCACCGAATACAACAACCCAAAACCGCTGGAGCGAACTCAAAACTGGATAAAACTTGGGGGCAACGTCAAGCTAAACCGATTGGTTTTAGTCCGCGCATAATAGCCGATGAGACTAATCTGTCCGTGGTGAATTTGTCTGGCTTTGATTTTGATTATCTGGGATGGTTTTTGGTTGCGGGGGCAGGATTTGAACCTGCGGCCTTCAGGTTATGAGCCTGACGAGCTACCGGGCTGCTCCACCC
>NZ_JBNWDZ010000026.1:0-2497 GCF_053521645.1 Agrobacterium sp. CG674
GTAAGCGGCAAGCTGAGGCCGTTCAGGCCCTGTAGCTCCACGGCATAAGGGTATGGATTTCGCTGCTAGGCCAGCCATTTGCAAGGCGCTCAAGCGTCTGCGTCAGCCAGGCCTGGGGATCGACAGAATTCATCTTTGCCGTCTGCAGCAGCGTCGCGATTGTTGCCCATGTCCTGCCGCCACCATCACTGCCAGCGAAGAGGCTATTTTTTCTTGTAATCGCCTGCGGTCTGATCGCTCGCTCGACTATGTTGGAGTCGATCTCGACACGGCCGTCGGTCAGGAAGCGTTCGAAGACGTCACGACGCTTGATCGAGTACCGTAGAGCTTCAGCGAGTTTGGATTTAGCCGACACGCGCGGCAGGGTCGTCTGCCAGAGAGCGAACAGATCTCGGACGATCTCTGCCGCGCGTTCTTGTCGGGCTGCGACACGCGCCTCAGGGCTTTGACCACGGACTGTGTCCTCTATTTCCCAGAGCTCTGCCATGCGCTCGACCGTCTCTGTGGCGACCCTGGAGCTCTTGGCGATATGCAATTCATAGAACTTGCGGCGGCTATGTGCCCAGCAGCCAGCCAGAGTAACGCCGTCGTTGCCGCCGTCCTTGCGGACAAGCTTGCTGTAGGCCCCGTACCCGTCAACCTGCAGAACCCCGCGATAGCCGCTGAGGTGCCTTGCCACGCAATCGGTCGCCCGACTGTCTTCGAAGCGATAGGCCACCATCGGCGGACCGTTGCCTCCGAACGGTCGGTCATCCCTGGCATAGGCCCATAGCCATGCGGTTTTTGCCGACCCGGACCCTGGTGCAAGCGTCGGCAGGGTCGTCTCGTCGGCAAATATTCGTTCCGCCTTCTTGATTTCGTTGAGGATATAATCGGCGAGGATGTCGAGCTCGAACCCCAGCTTTCCCATCCATTGAGCCATGAGCCTGCGGTCAAGTTCGACCTTGTCGCGGGCGTAAATCGCTTCCTGTCGATAGAGTGGTAGCCCATCGGCATATTTGGAGACCGCGATCTGAGCCAGAAGCGCTTCTGTTGGAATGCCCGCATCAATGATATGCGCCGGGGCCGCAGCCTGGATCACGCCGTCTTCGTTCTTAAAAGCGTATTTGGGACGGCGCGTGACAATGACACGGAACTTCGCTGCAACGACATCCAATCGTTCGGATATGTCTTCTCCGATCAGAATTTTTGTCTTGCCCACATGCTCCGGCAAGTCTTCCGGCTCGATCACCACCTCGATACGCTCCAGATGCGGCGCAAAGCCCTTGCGTGGCCTCGGCGGACGTTTGCCATCTTTGTTGATGCCACTCGTAACCTTGGCCCTGATCGCCGCAATGCCGGTCTCGATCTCCTCAAAGACAAAAGTATGCTGCTCGTCATCGACACTGACCGCTGCAAGTTTCTCTGAACGGCGCCCGAAGCGCGCGCGGTCAAAAGCTTTCAGGATCTGTGTCAGCCGCTCGATGCGCTCATCGGCATCAGCATTTCGGGCCTCGAGATCGTCGACCTGCTTTTCCAAAGCCTCGACGCGAGCGGCCTTCTCAGTCATGGCAAGAACCATGGCCTTGAGTGCTTCTACATCATCCGGGAGCTCTATCTCGGGTCGCGTCATGGGTATGATCAGAGCATATTTCGCCGTGATCCGCCCGTAGTTTTAGGTGCATGATTCAATTCGTCGCAGGGCTTTTACCCAACAATCTCGGGTGGCTTGATCGGTGTTGATCGAACGCGTTTCCAGTCCATTCCATCCACCAAAGCCAGAAGCTGGGCATTGTTGAGCTGGACCCGGTTGTGACCAATGCGCGGCCAGCAAAATTGCGCCTTTTCCAACCGCTTTGCATAAAGGCAAACTCCTGAGCCATCCCACCAGACAATCTTGATCCGGTCTGCTCGTTTCGCCCGGAAGACATAGAGCGCTCCGTTAAACGGATCGCTGCCAGCATCGCGCACTAGCGACAGCAAGCTATCAGGCCCCTTACGAAAGTCGATTGGATGGCTCGCGAGGAAGACTTTGACGCCTGACGGGATCATGCTGAAAGTACCGCCCGGATCACCCGTTGCAGGTGCGCTGCGTCAACATCGGGTCCGGCCCGGATAACAACATCGCCGATGACAACATCAATCACCGAATTTGAGCCACCAGAACCGGCTTGCGTGCAAACAGCGGCTCCGGACGACGCGGATCGCTGTCGCTCCCGAGCATCGCGACGCCAGCCAAATAGCTGCGATGGATGAATTCCAATGCGATGTGCGATCGCTGAAACACTGGCTCCCGGTTCCATCGCCTCTGCAACAGCATGTTCTTTGAATTCATCCGACCAACGTCGGCGGAACTGCCTTGGAGCGCCTTCCAAGCGCTCAGGGACAGCCTCGATCATATGAAAGTTTCTGGTTCCAGAGCTAGGCGCAGACATAGAAGCTCACAGTTTGTGAATCGTCTATCTGCAATACAGCCGTACGATCTAACTACGCCAGATGGGGTCAGCTTCCCGCTTAC
>NZ_JBNWDZ010000027.1:0-2482 GCF_053521645.1 Agrobacterium sp. CG674
TGTGTTTAAGCATGGAATGTTGACCCCTCTGGTGGGGTGATACTTATTCAATTTTGACCCCCTCTGGATTTCATCCGACCATCCGGCTTTTGGCAGCGGATGGAGTAGGGAGTTGAAGAGAGTGGATACGATTGCCCGTGTCCGACGAGCCTTCCATGTTCAGGGCTGGTCGGTGAAGAAGATCACCAGAGAGCTGAATGTTTCTCGCAATACTGTGCGCAAAATTCTGCGGTCCAATGCGACTGAGTTTGCCTACAAGCGTGGGCATCAACCCTTGCCCCGGATGGGAGCTTGGAAGGGTGATGTCGAGCGATTTCTGATTGCCAACGAAGGCAAAGCATCGCGCGAACGGTTGACGCTGATCCGGATTTACGAGGAGGTCCGGTCACTCGGTTATGATGGCAGTTACGACACCGTTCGCCGATATGCCAAGGCCTGGGCCAAGAGCCGTGGTGCGGTAACGACCGAAGCCTATGTCCCGCTATACTATGCACCTGGCGAGGCCTATCAGTTCGACTGGAGCCACGAGATCATTCTGATTAACGGGGTGACGACGACCGTGAAGGTGGCACATGTCCGGCTTTGCCACAGCCGTATGATGTTTGCCCGAGCCTATATGCGCGAAAGCCAGGAAATGGTGTTCGACGCGCACGACAGGGCCTTCGACTTCTTCCGTGGCACTTGCACGCGTGGCATCTACGACAACATGAAGACAGCGGTCGAGGCCGTGTTTGTCGGCAAAGAACGGCAATATAACCGCCGTTTCCTGCAGATGTGCAGCCATTATCTTGTTCAGCCGGTCGCCTGCACGCCAGCATCCGGCTGGGAGAAAGGACAGGTTGAGAACCAGGTCGGCCTCGTGCGCGAGCGCTTCTTCACGCCGCGTGTCAGGGTCAAAAGCCTGGAGGAACTGAATGCTTGGCTCCTCGATAAATGCGTTGCCTATGCCAAGGCCCGTAGCCATCCCGAACAGACGGCGCAGACGATCTGGCAGATGTTCGAGGCCGAGCGTGGCAGCCTTGTGCGCTACGTCGGCCCATTTGACGGGTTCCACAGTATCCCAGCCTCGGTGTCGAAGACCTGCACCGTCCGTTTCGACAACAACAAATACTCGGTCCTGTCGACAGCCGTCGGCCGCCCTGTTGAGGTTCACGCCTATGCTGATCGGATCGTCATCAAACAGGATGGAGTGACGGTCGCTGAACACCGGCGCAGCTTTGGCCGTGGCGACACTGTCTACAACCCCTGGCACTATGTTCCTGTCCTCGCTCGCAAACCCGGTGCCTTGCGCAATGGCGCTCCCTTCCGCGAATGGGTCTTGCCAACCGCGATGGAGAAGGTCCGCAAGCGATTGAAGATCGCCGACGACGGTGATCGGCAGATGGTCACCATACTCGGATGCGTTCCTGCTGATGGTCTTGCCGCCGTCGAAGCTGCCTGCCAGGAAGCGCTTGATCACGGCGTCTGCTCGGCCTCGGTGATCATCAACATTCTGGCGCGAAGCCGCGATCCGGCTCCTGCTGCAACACTTCAAATCCCGGATGCGCTTCGGCTTGCTCATGAGCCAGTCGCCGACTGCGCCCGTTACGACAGGCTCAGGAGGGCAAGTTGATGGAACGCACACAGGTTCTCGAACTGATGAGCACGCTGAAGCTCTATGGAATGCGCAGCGCTTATGATGAGGTCATGGGCAACGGTATCAAGCGGCAGCATGAACCGCCTCGGATCGTCGGCGATCTGTTGCAATCGGAAATCGCCGAGAAGCAGGCCCGGTCCATCCGATACCAGCTCAGTATCGCCAAGCTGCCTCTTGCCAAGGACATTGACGACTTCGACTTCGCCGATACACCTGTGAATGAATCCTTGGTGCGGGAGTTGGCGACGGGCACCTTCGTCGCCGACCAGCGTAATGTCGTCCTTGTCGGCGGCACAGGAACGGGCAAGAGCCATCTCGCCATTGCAATTGCGCGTGCGCTCATCCGTAACGGCACGCGTGGGCGCTTCTACAATGTCGTTGACCTGGTCAACCGCCTGGAAACGGAGACACGCAGTGGCAAGCAGGGCAGAACGGCGGACTATCTCACACGCCTCGACTTCATCATCCTCGATGAACTCGGCTATCTGCCGTTTGCGCAGGCTGGTGGTCAGCTTCTATTCCACCTGATCAGCAGGCTCTATGAGCGCACCTCAATCATCGTCACGACGAACCTGGCCTTCGGTGAATGGCCGTCGGTATTCGGTGATGCCAAAATGACGACAGCACTCCTCGACCGCCTGACCCACCATTGCGAAATCGTCGAGACTGGAAATGAATCCTGGCGCTTCAAAAGCCGTTCTCAAAGCTAAAGCCGAAGATACCCATCACCCGCACTTGGCCTACCCTCTGCAATCCCGGCCAGCGCCGGGCAGGCCAAGCGCTGATCGCCTAAAGGGGGTCAAAATTGGATAAGTAAAAGGGGTGAATGTTCGGTGCTGATTGACA
>NZ_JBNWDZ010000028.1:0-2116 GCF_053521645.1 Agrobacterium sp. CG674
GTATCATGATACTGTTATTGTAATCGCAAGCCGTCAACTGGATCGCCACTTAATCCGCCAAACTCCATCCTATTCATTTGCAAACCCTCCCCCAGATCAATCGCAAAATCTATATAAAACTATAAGCTACCTATATAAATGCGAGATCTTCCTAAATTCATTGCTGATTGCCCATCGAGTTTACGCACTCCTCCATCCAAAAAAACCGCCCCGATCAAAGATATTATATATAAAAGAACCTCTCCAGGATAATGATTATATACTTTTTAGTTCGCATCTTCATCCGACCCGGAAGTGAAAAAATATTCTTTATATAGAGTATAAATATCGTCACTTATGTATAAATTAATAATCATATAGAAAATATACCCAAAAAAACGCGTGGGGCACTGAACCTCCCAAAGGTTGCAAAATCGATTGACTCTCACAATCGACTAGCCGAACATCGCTCGATATTACAGAGGCAATGAAAATCACCATGTCGCCAGAGCGCTTTAATCAATGCCTGCGGGTCATCCGCTGGACGCCAATCAATATCGCGTCCGCTCTGCAATGTGAACTTTCGTGGATCGAGGCCCTGGAAGCGGGCAATGACGCCGTCCCCGACGGTCTGGCCGAATGGCTTGAAACGCTTGCACAGGCCCATGAAGCTCTTCCGCCACCCATCACCTACAGAGGCAAGCGGTCGACCCTCTGATCGCCAACGCCGCCATCTTAACAATCACCGGATCACACATCAGGAAACATGTCACCGCAACTCTGTGCCTCATCGCTTTTGATCAGCCAGCCGATTGCCATTCAGGAATGTGTCGAGTTCAACAGTACGGGATCTGGGTAGCCGAACGTCTTCAGCAAATTGCGGCCACCGGTCTACGGCCGCTCGAACCTGCTCTATAACCTCCCTGACACCTTGATCCGGGATCGACGCCCCTCTGGAGACCACCAAAAGGTGAGAAATGCCGGGGGCTCTACCTTCCCAGGCTATTGCCGCGCTGTGCTCACCGCCTGGTCCGGACGAAAAAGTAAGATCGTATGCGGGTGCGCCCCTTTTTACCGCCGCAGTGGCAAAGAGTGCCACCGGGACCGCTCAAGAAAACGCATAGAAATTTAGTATCAAAGAGCCCCTTAAGCCGCCCGGATCAAACAGAATGGTTTTTTTGTACGTACGATAATTCTTGCGACGTCCAGTTCATTATTGTACGTACAGTATATAAAAATCACTTACGACGAAACAAAGCGGCTGGCCAACATCGAGAAATACAATCTCGATTTCGCGGACCTGACAACCGAGTTCTTTGCGACCTCTATCGTCCTTCCAACCAAGGCCGAACGCTTCATGGCAATAGGTGAGTTTCAGGGCCGCACCATCATCGCGGTCGTTTTCCGCCCCCTGGGATCGCAAGCTCTTTCTGTCATCTCAATGCGCCCAGCCAGCAACAAGGAAAGGAAGCTGTCATGACAGTCAAATTCGCGTCAAAACGTCCGCTATCAAACGAAGAAGAAGCCGAAGTGCAACGGATGATCGCCGCCGATCCTGACGCACCGGAAGCCACCGACGAGGAGATCGCGCAGGCAAAGCCTTTTCGCGAAGCTTTTCCCGAACTAGCCAAAAGCATCAACCGGGAAATGTCCCGTCGAGGCAGGCCGCCAGCAGATAGCACCAAAACGCCCGTGACGATCCGTCTCGACCCCGATCTCGTCAAGCACTACAAGGAAACGGGCAGGGGTTGGCAATCGCGCCTCAACGACGATTTGAGGAAAGTGAACGGTTTATAGTTGAAAAGTATCACGACGACCCCGGCCCGCCGCCGCGCTACCGTTGGCGCGAAACGTGGCCGGGAAAAAACCACGAAGACTATCCTACTCTCATCAGATGCGCGCAGCACTCATCCAAACTGGACAGAGCTTAACACTTGAAAGCCAATTATATTGACGCTATATTGCGTCATAATTAACGTTATTATCGATGGGTATCTCAAATGGCTCTTGCTCAATATGCTGACAATGGCCTGTTTGCGCCAAGAAAAATCGCTGACGTTTTTCACACGACAAGCGACGACATCGCCCGTAGTGCTGGCCTCGGCAAGGATGCAGTCCAGCGCAAAGAGCGTATCAG
>NZ_JBNWDZ010000029.1:0-561 GCF_053521645.1 Agrobacterium sp. CG674
GATCTGAGCAGTTGACGCGGCCGGGCGGTTCAGATTCAAAACTGTGATGAACAGAGCCGGTGAACCTGATGTTGCAGTGCTGATGGCGCAGTTGGCGGCAAATGCCGCCGAAATTACTGCGCTGAAAGCGAGAAGGAAGCGCTCTCGCGCCGCGTCGTCAAGCTCGAAGAGGAACTGGCACTCGCAAAGCTGCATCGTTTTGCACCGCGCAGCGAAAAGCATATTGATCGCCTGTTCAACGAAGCCGAAATTGCTGCGGACGAAGATGGCAGTGACGACGGCGATGCTGCCATCGATCTCCCTGATACAGGCCTGCCAGCGCTCGACAGGACCGCGGGAAAGAAGCGGGGCCGCAGACCTCTGCCGGAAGATCTGCCACGCGAGCGGGTCGAATATGACCTTCCCGAGGATCAGAAGGCTTGTCCGTGCTGCCATGGTCAAATGCATCGCATGGGTGAGGCTGTTACCGAGCAGCTCCATATCGAGGTCAAAGCAAAGGTCCTGCAGAATGTTCGGTTCAAGTACGCTTGCCGCCATTGCGACCGCACCGGGATCAACACG
>NZ_JBNWDZ010000030.1:0-553 GCF_053521645.1 Agrobacterium sp. CG674
TGCAGCATTCCTCACCCAGCCGGTTGTCAGCACCGGGAAAGGACAGATGGCGGTGGCGATTTACCATCTGAGCAGCAAGCCAGTCTCCAGATCAGGGGGCCGCAGTGCCGTGGCTGCCATTGCCTATCGCACTGCAAGTCTGCTGATAAATGAACGCGATGGTCTGGTGCATGATTTTACCGCCAGGCAGGGTGTCGACCACTGCGAGATCGTGCTTCCCGATGGTATCGACGCAACCTGGGCGCTGGATCGATCAACACTGTGGAATGCCGCAGAGGCCGCCGAGAAACGCTGCGATGCGCGCGTGGCCCGCGAGTTCGAGATTGCCCTTCCCCATGAGCTTAGTGACGAAGAGCGTCTGTCTCTCACACGTGCCTTCGCACAGGATCTCGCCAATCGTCATAGTGCCGCCGTCGACTTTGCCATCCATGTGCCCCAGGGCAAAACCGATCTGCGCAATATCCACGCCCATGTGATGATGACCACGCGGGTGGTAACGCCAGATGGCCTTGGCGACAAAACACTGATCGAGCGCGAGAACAAATGGCTGCTC
>NZ_JBNWDZ010000031.1:0-544 GCF_053521645.1 Agrobacterium sp. CG674
ACAAGCGCGGCAAGTCAGCATGAGACTGTAGATCACGGCGCTGGCCTTGGCACCCTCGACGCTGTCGCTGAACAGCCACGATTTTCTTCCGGTCGCAAATACTCTGATATCGCGTTCAAGAATGTTGTTGTCGATCGGCATTCTGCCGTCACTGGTATAGCGCGTCAGATACTCCCACTGGTTTAGAGTGTAGGACACGGCGTCACCCAGCTTGCTGTCCGGCAAAACCTTTGGCGCAATGGTGTCGAGCCACATCTTCAGGGCGTTCAGGACGGGCAAGCTATGCTGTTGGCGGAAACTGCGTATGCAGTCGGCCTTCGTCTCCCCAGGATCTGGGGCCTTGTCTCTTGCCTGCTTTTCGATCCGGTAGAGTTGCTCGAAGAACCGGAGCGCCTGTTCCGGCGGTCCGCCTCCATTCTTGCGGGTCTTGAGGGCCTCGACAAAGCGCCGCCTGGAATGAGCCATGCATCCGACATGGGTGGAGCCATTGATGGTGCGCCAGGCTGTGTAGCCATCGCTTACCAATATGCCGCGATAATCACCG
>NZ_JBNWDZ010000032.1:0-539 GCF_053521645.1 Agrobacterium sp. CG674
GCCAAGAAAAATCGCTGACGTTTTTCACACGACAAGCGACGACATCGCCCGTAGTGCTGGCCTCGGCAAGGATGCAGTCCAGCGCAAAGAGCGTATCAGATCCGACAAAACACAGCGGCGTCTGCGCGAAATGATCGAAGTCGTCAATAAAGTTGAGACCCGCTTCGGATCCGCGCTCATGGCATACGCCTGGTATCGCTCAGAACCTCTCTCTGGCTTTTCCGGGCACACCGCAATGCAGCTTGTTCGAGATGGACGCGCTGACGAAGTGCTCGACTATATCGATGCCATCGATGCTGGCGTGCATGCCTGACATTACCGATGCAGTACAAAGGTAAGCTCTATCGAGCACTCAACCCCGTCTACGCTCGCGAACCGCTCTCCGGACGAGGTGCAGAGCTTTACGGCGGCAGATTTAACCCCAGGGGCACGCCCGCGCTTTATACGTCATTGACCATCATGACGGCACTGAGGGAAGCAAATCAGGCAGGAAGCCTACAGCCAACCACTCTTGTCTCCTATGAGGCCGATCTCGAGCC